>NZ_CBDHHI010000002.1:0-68160 GCF_965263415.1 Candidatus Nitrosopumilus sp. | reverse complement strand
TATCGGCCTGGGAAGCCCTAATATATAGGTTTCTATTGTGAACTATATAGATATTTAAATAATCTATATAGATCTTATTTAATAGAAAGGTATTTATATTGTGGCCCATGCCAGGTGTTCCTTATATATCCCATTAATAAACATTTCAGTATATAAAGGTGTAATATAAACCTATGCAGTTTTCCACGCCAATACGTTTATATGGAGGGCTATTCAGATCCACATATATAAAATGCCAGAAAATACGAAAAAAAGATTTATATATGATTCAATTGATGAATTAGTTTATCATTGGTTTCCTCATTTGCGGGAATAAAAAATTTTGGGAATTTCTAGAAAAAAAGATTTATATATGGTATCTGCGGAAATATTATTGTTAGGGCTGTTGTCAGAACAGAGCGGTAGTATCTCCTGAGCTAGCCTAACAGGGGGATACACTGAACGATTGTGAATAATCTCACACGCATGGTAGAGGCGAAACTCGGGAGTAACGTATTTTACTCACCCTACCTAACATTTATATATGGTATCTTCGCGGAACTTAATTATGACTGAAGTAACAGGTAAACTATGGGTAACTTGCAATAGTTATCGAACAGTAGATGAAAATGACCTACCAATACCAGACAAATATACAGATGGATTAAAGGACTTTGAAGTTACACAACTATGTTGTGAAACCGCCAAAAAATTCCATGATGAATATAATAGAGAATTTCATTTTGCCATGTATGTATATCCTGATCTTTTGGACAAACCTAAAGATCAAGTCAAAATGATGCTCAGAGTAATATCAGGCGAATATGATGATGCGTCAGATATCCAAGTTGAAAAATGTCCATGGTGTCAGTGTCTACCTACACTACAGATAGTCAAAAATATCAATCGTATCAAAAAATGTGAGGAAAAAATTATTCCCGCAGAAACAAAACAAATCTGTAGTGTATCAGAAGTGGAAGAATAGATTTATATATCCCTTCCAATTCCTTATTTTTAATGTTTGAAAATAAAGACGCAAAAAAAGAACGCGACAACTACGAAGCAGAACAAGAAGAAAAGGAAAATGAATTGTCCCGCGAGGAAAAAATTCAACAATATCTTCAGGACAGAATCAACTTAATCCATAATATGACAAGGGATACACAAACACTTGTACCTGGCGTAAAATTATTGGTTGAAAAATATATTGATACCATCAAATCAGTGTCAATGGATAGGGATTCAGCTCAAATCTACTTTGAAAAAAAGGAAGATGTTCCATGCGACATATTCTGTGAGATTCAGAAACTAGGTCTGTTCGGCACAATTGAAGAAAATAATTATACAATACCTACACTTGCTGGATGGCAATCTATGGATATGCCATATACAGACTATAGAATAACCATAACCGCAAAATAGGTTTATATTACCTATCCTTTTTTATTATACTAGAGCCTTGATGGAGTAAATTCAACAAACTCCCCGATGAGAAATCTTCGGTAGCTCAAAAGGTAGAGCAAGGCGAGCTCTTGGGTAACGGGTGAAATGCCCGTTATCTAAAAATTTATATTACCATTTCCACAAAATAATTATGAGTAGATGAGGCTGAATAAAGGGTAAATAAGTCGCAAGTGTATAGCTAGCTGCTCATAAGATACACATCTAAACCCCACATTTATATTAGGTATTCCCGAAAGGAAATTGCTAGTTGGCCGATTCCTTGATCAAGATTGGTCACTCTTATGACAGCCCATTAGGTTCGAATGAGGGAAAATAGGAAGCCCATATCCTCTTTGCATACTAGTATGAGGGTTACTAGGCATTGAGGCAACCTTTCCTATTGATTTATATTACATTAATTCCCCCATTATTAATGATATGAAAAAAATACATTTTCATGATTTTGAATTTAAAGATAAAAAATCATCTTTTGAATCCGCATTTCAACAAATTATAATAGAACATAAAATGGAAGCAGAAATTGAAATGGTCTGCAAATGTGGAAAAACAAAGATTAAAAAAGTGTGTCTATCATTTAATTTATATGACTAAGGACTTTACCTGGCTTTGGAATCTTATTGGCTCCATAGAAGGTTCCGAAAGGAAAGCATCCTCGGCCTATGAAGGGACAATTCTCTTTGAAGCCCGCAATTCAGAGCGAATGAAGGCCTGGGAGAAAGTTATATATTGGGCAGTCCTCGAAGATAAAGATGTAGCATGACTGAAGAATATGACCGCTCAAAAGTTGATATATCAGATGATAATTGGGAATTAACTTGGGAAAATCTCAAATATATTCAAGATAGCGATTTAGGTTATGTGATATCTGACAGTCATATTAGAAAAATTTTATTTTATAAAAAAGTATTTGAAGGAATAAAAACATTTCTAGAAAATAATCCTGATAAAAGATGCGAAATAGAACAGATTTTATTATAGATAATTTCTGATTATGGTTGGAAAACATAACTTTATATTCCCAAACTTTTTTATTTTTAATGATGATCTTAGTGGTCACAGACTCGAAGTCGCAAAAAGCAACACTGTTGCCCGCAGAATATGAAAGCGTTTCTCAGTAACTCGTTTTTACTGCATTTGAGACTAACGAGGCAACCACTTCATCATCACCATGGTCAGGTAGCTTAGTATGGCAGAGCGACAAGCTGTTAACTTGTAAGACGGTTGTTCAAGTCAACCCTTGACCGCTTCATTTATATTTTAGATATTTTAATAATAATTTGTTCCTTGACATGACTTGATAAGAGCTCTATTAAGGGGAAATCTCAAGGAACATCATAATGAGAAGTTCGAATCTTCGTTACTCTCTTTGAGGGTTTAACCCGTGTGGTTTCGGGACATTATGAGTTTATGGCTTTGGTAGTGCAATAGGTCAAGCATACTGGTCTGTGAAGCCAGTGATCTCAGTTCAAGTCTGAGCTAAAGCCCTTAAAATATTTAGGCCAGGTAACGGTTTCCTGACAATCCCCGACATGATCTTTTTCTAGTTCACAAACATAGAACATACCTGTAGCCTTTACTCTACAAACACTTCCGCACTTAGGCAATTTTTAGGATTCCATTATTATAATAAAGATCGCCTTCATTAACATAGTCACTATAAATTTGAAGTTTTACATTTGCATTATGTTGAAATGCATGTTCATCAAAATATTTTGGTTTTGGTCTGGTACCAAATACAACTTCACTCATAATATCAAGAACTTTAATTCCATTATCAGCACATTCCGCACATTTATTAGCTAAATCATAAAAATATCCTTTTTTATTGCCAGGTGTACTAACTAGAATCAAATTGACCTACTCTCTATCAAATTATCATAACTAGAATCAGAATAAATTTCTAGTCTTGGAGAACTACCTAAATCCTTTCTTACTTGAACATAAAATGTATCAGAAGTAAATACCAAATTTCCATTAACATATGATAATAAATGTTCAACTGGAAGATCAACTATATGATTTTCATTATTTATTTTCAAATTTACACGATTACATCTTACATTACCCTTTGCAACCCATGTACTATCAGACGTATCTATTGTTATTGTAGGATTAGTATTAGGTTTATAAAATGATGTGAATGGTGTGCCAGGATCATTAAAATCAACAGTATAAGAACCTCCACTTACCCAATCATCTTCAAAATCTAAAGCAGTTAATTCAGAAAGAAATTGAGTTCCTAGTACACCGTCAGAATTATATCCTAACAATTTATTCCTCCTTTCGTAGTACTAGGTTTGTGAAACTAATGCTTCTATCTCTTCCCGAAGATTTTACTATATGTTGTGAAACTGTATACCAGCCTCTTTGCTCAAGTTTTCTAATTAACCAATTAATTTTAACTGGTGCTTTTGCTGGAATCATAATTCCTAATGCATTTTCAACCTGAGTATCTACTATCCAATACTGTTGTAGAGTAGAGCGTTTGTTCTCTTTTCTGGAAACTATGTCAGCGATAGTTCGCCTCAAGTCTCTCATGTATCTAGGCATAATTATAATAAAAAAAGAAAGGAAATATAAGTGTTTAGAGTCCCTTCAGACTTTCTAGTGCAGACTTTAGTTTGTTGATCTTCTTGCCAACAAATTCCAAGACTTTGATTACTGCATACTCATTTAGAGTATCTAATGCATGTTCTAAAATATGAACTACATCATCATCGTCAGCATTGAAGGTAGAATTGATATCTAAATCATATTCTCTAGCTTGGAAACTCAAGAATAATTCACCTTGTTCCCAACGATCAACAGTTTTTAGTTCTGCATCATAATCAATGAAAATCATATTTTCTGTACCTTCATCTTCACCACAATTACTTACATAATTTTGGTGCAGTTTTTCTCTGTCTGCCAATAATTTTTCTATATCCATGTATATACTTACCATTCATTTCACCTTCCTATCCCGCTCAACGTTCAGGTTTCCCCGAATAAATGCTGGATACAATTAAGATATTGGTGATATATTTAAATCTTTAAAATGGTAGCGAACGCTGGATTTCAACCAGACTTGAAGGGTATGAGCCTCCCGTGCTATGCGATTGTTACACTACACCGCTAATAATAGTAAATAATATTGTTATATATAAATGTTATTTTCTAAAAAATTTCTTGATTCGATTTATTAAACTAATATTATTACCATATAATTCGGCAATTTTTTTAAGATATTCATGAACTTGTTCATATGTAGGAGTTTCATTATTACCCTTTTCAAAAATGGTAATTTTTAATCCAGCAGTTTCACCAAATTCTTTATGTCCTTCATAAAATTTTGGATCAATAGTACCAGTATAAACAAAACTATATTTATCACTTAAATAAGAAAATAATAATTTACTTATTTCTTTAGCCATTTTATCATATTTATCATCTAAATCAGACATTTTATAATTCAACGTCCTTTCCGCATTTTAAACAAATAATAGAACCACGTTTATGTATGTCAGCTGTCATATTCCTAGCCAAATTAGTACTTCCACATTTGTCACATTTTGGAACTTTATTATTTGATATGGAAGGTTGATTTTTTATAACTGTAGCATTTTCCATACCTGGCGGAACTCCTAGTTTAGCTGTCATACTCATTTTTTAAACACCTTTAAAACTGTATAAAATCCATCACCTTTCGTAAAATCTGTTACTGTATAATCTTCAAGATCTCCGCCACTAATTCCTTCATATTTTATTTTCATTTTCTTTAATAATCTATAGACTGCTTCAATTACACTATGAGGCTCTAAATTATCCGCAACTTTGATAGTTACATCATGCATAAATTATTTAAGAAAATATCTAAAATATAAACCTATCTAAAATGGCCATTTGAAAGAATATTTTTGATCTTCAGATTCTTCGCCAGGATCATCCTCATCTGCAAAATCAATTTCAACATTACCAGAATCTTCAGGCTCATCACTTAATTTTGCAATTTTAACATCATCTTCTTGTTCGCGAGCAATTATGTCATTAACTGCACCTACATGAGACATTATTTCAAGAATATCTGATTTTTCAAGAACAACGTTTGGACACTCTTCGACCAATTGTTCTAAGTTACCTCGTAACCAATCCATAATTTTTAGGTAAATTTAATGTATATAAGAATTATGATTTAGTAGAAATTGGTGTTTTTGAACTATTTTTCTTAATTGAACATGCACAATTAGAAGAATATCCACATTTTTTACATAAAATTAGATATCCAAAAACTTCTAGACTTGGATCAACATCAGATACGGGAAATTTTTCTTCCCTAATCTGTTCTCGCTCTCCGCAAACTGGACATGGCATGATAAACGTTTATTAATACCCAAATATAAACTATTTCATGGCTGAAGCAACTACTCATGAGGATCTTTTGGCACTTCACGGAGATGAATGGTCTGATTTGTTCCTAAAATATTATTACAGTAATGATGAGGCTGAAAATTATCGTGCCAGGTGTATTCAAGGCCTAATTACGGGTAATACAATGGATTTCTAATCATTTTTATATAGTATTATTCTATATGAATTTCATATGGACTTGGATTGGACTATTGACAACATAATTTACTTTATTGTAACTGGAATTGGTGTAGCTGGGGGTGCAATTGCTAAAATTATTCATGCAAAACAGAAAAAACCACTAAAAACTTGCCCTAATTTGAAGATTATTGAAAATGATTTGAATAATCTTAAAGAAAGTGTAGAAAATTTTGAGGCAGAAATCAAAGAAGTTATTGAAAATGAGGTTGAACATGCTCATGAAGTTCATAAAATGTTATTTGATAAGGTTTCTGAAGTCTCAAGTAAAATAGATTATATGCGTGGTCAGGTAGATCAACATTTAAAAGATAATTAACTCCAATCGTACATTTCGCCTTTCTTTTTCTTATCAAATACTATCCAATCAACTATTACTCTCATAATTCTTTCATCCATTTCATTAAATGTACCACTAGTCCAGCTATCCAATTCTTCCGCCATTCCCCATTGAAACCATTTATGACTTAATTCATGACCAATAACATCTATAATCTTAGCAATTAATACTCCTTCTGGATTAGAATATTCATTATATTTTACTTCATTATAGATTTCATCCAAATTAATCTTAATTGAACCATCACAAGGTTCAAAATCAGCATAAGGAGCTCCTTTTTCGGATTTTAATGAAAATCTAATATAATCAACACCATCAGTCATTCCTTCAGTATTCTTGTATTTTTTACCATTTCTTAACCATTGTTCATATCCTGATAAAATAACCATGATCTTTAGACAGAGATACCTCTAATAAATATTCCCAAACGATTATCGTATGTGCGTAATGAAGTCTTTAAAGAACATACGTACATCATGATCAAAATATACGGTATAGATTTATATAGTAGATTTTTCTTCTTTTAGATAGTAGCGTATGCTAAGCTTTTTTCTATATTAATAATTACTATTTACCAGAAAGTTTTATATAGTCAAAAAATGTACGTATGTCACCTTGGAACAGCAATATGTACAGTGTAATAAATGTAAAGAATCAAAAATTATTGATGAATTTAGAATAATTAATACTAAATTTGCTGGATTTATGCCAGTACCAACATGTATTAAATGTGAAAATGAATCTGAAACTAAATACAAAGAGAGATATAGATTAGATACATGTAAAGCTAAAATAAAATTATTAAAAATAATGGGCGGAAAATGTGTTTGTTGTGGTTTAACTCAATGGTGGATACTTACAATTGATCATATTAAGCCAGTTAAAAAGGATAAAAGAATTGATTCTAGATCATTAATGTTTAAATTACTTAAAAATCCCGAAATGAGAAAAGATTTTCAAGTTATGTGTTATGGTTGCAATAATTCCAAAAATACAGGAGAAAAATGTAATTTTGATCATAATTTATGTTAGTGGTACTACTAGGTAGTACCTCCACGAAGTTTTAGTAGTACTAGAAACACTAATATATTGTATGATTAAAATAAAATCTATGTTCAATAGACCAAATCCAAACAATTTAAGACTCTATTGTTCTGATTGTAAAATGGAATCTGGTGTTCCAGTTGCAACTACTGATTTCTCCGCAAGTGTAGTTTGTGGAAATAGAGGTTGTAAAATGGCTTGGGATGGTGCTAGTGAAGAAAGGGAAAGGAGATTACATGAGGCCCAAATCTAGATTATCAGAACCAATTAAAAAATTGAGAAAAGCCATATCTCCTGATAGGTTTTCCAATATGATAATTTTAGGATTAAATATTACTGTGGATTCAATTCAATCTAAAAAAGATTTGATTAGAGTAATAGTATTTTTGAATAAGAGTTTGATAAATCGACAAAAAGATTTTGATAATTTAATCAAAGATACATTAGAGTATAAACAGAAACAGGATAAGATAAAGGCTCATATCATGGCTAATAGAGATAAATTTAATGATACTGAATTATTCAAGCTTCTTGACGAGTCGGACGCTTAAAATCTTTTAAATCTTTTTGCTTCATTTTATATGGAACTTCAATACCTTTTGGTGCTATATGGAATCTTCCACGATGATCTCTTTTTCCCCAATAATTATTAATTGCAACTTCCCAATCAACTTCAAACTTTTCAACAATTTCATTCTGTTGATTTAATATGTAAACTATTCCTATTCCCATAGCCTTTTATACAAGATACTTTTATTTAAAAAGTATGGAATTAACTGATTTACCTGGCGTTGGTGCAGTTACAGCTAAAAAACTGACTGATTTAGGTATACATGATGTGTTGTTTTTAACTACGTTCGCAGTCCCCGATTTGGCTGATGTAACTGGAATGGATTTAATTTCAGCTGAGAATTTAATGATAAAGGCAACTACCGCATTAAGAAAAGAGAATGAAATAAAACCAAGATTCCAGCGTGGCGGAGATGTTAAGAAAGATAGAGAAAATGTAGAATATATTGAAACTGGTTCTGATTCATTAAACAAGTTATTTGGCAAGGGATTAGAGGTTGATGCAACTACTGAAGTTTATGGAGAATTTGGTTCTGGTAAGACACAATTCAGTCATACTATGTGTGTAAGAGTTCAATTACCAAAAGATCAAGGTGGATTATCTGATGAGGATAAGCCCGCTAGAGTATTATACATTGATACAGAAAATACGTTTAGACCTGAAAGAATTACTACAATTGCGGAAAAAATTGGAATAGATCCAGATGAAGCATTGGATAATATCATTCATGCTAATGCAATTAATACGGCTGAATTAAAAATGATAGTCAATGAATCTGGTAAATTAATTGAGGAAGAAAATGTTAGATTATTGGTAATTGATAGTGCAACTGGCCTATTTAGAGGCGAATATATTGGTAGAGGTAAACTATCAGATAGACAAGGACAATTAAACAGATTCATTAATCTTGTATCCAGAATTACTGAGAGATATCATTGTGCTACAATTGTTACAAATCAGGTTATGAAAGATCCTAATGGAAATCCTTATGCTGATCCTACTAAACCAATTGGCGGGGATATATTCGCACATAACAGTACCTATAGAATTTACTTTAAGAAAGTAGGTAAGAATAGAATTGCTAGAATGGTAGATTCACCTGGCCATGGTGAAATTGAAGTTAATTTTGCTCTTAATGATCGTGGAGTAGTAGATGTAGAAGTTCGTGATGAGGACGCTGAAGTAGCCAAAAAAGAGGCTACAAAGAAGAAACGTGAAGAAACAAAGGCCAAGAAAGCTGCGGAAAAAGAGGAAGAATCTAAAATTGAAGATGAACAATAATTCTTTTATACTTGTTTTTTAACAATAAATTATGCATAATAGCCCCGAATTTAGATCTTTAGCAGTTAAACAAGCTAGAAAAATAATTACCAAACTTAATGAATCTTTAGAAAAGTATGAAAACTTAGATAAAGATACTATGTTGAAATATGAACAAACACCCGCTTATTGTATTCATGAATTAAGTGGTTTATCTGAATTATTAGGATAGATAGATTTATATATCATAACTCAACCTTTATATAGGGTATTTAATGGATATTAATCATGATTAAGTGTCCTGATTGTGATATTGAATTAGTTGAAACTACTCATACTAAAGGTCTTTATGAGTGTCCTAAAGAAAATGGAGGCTGTGAGGACGAATTTTTAGTGTCTTGAGCAAATCTTAAATAATTTGATATTTATTAAAAAATATGAAATTTTTGGATAATTTTTCAAAGACCTTTAATAAACTTAACCCAAACAATTATACTATAGCGGATAAAAAACACTATGAATATGTTGAGCATACTTTAGATGCTACACTTAAGGCTATGCAACCCGCACGCGGAACTGATAGTGATGATTACATAAGTTCTGGTGGAAGAGCCTCATTACCATTACCATATCTTGATACTCCAACTGGTTCCAAGGTTCCATTATGGAGATTACACCCACATAGAATGTTTGAGATGGCGGAGAATATTGGAGATCTTCGTGCAGTATATGAAACCATTCAAAGAGAAATGTTTAAGAATGGAATCAAAATAGAGGCTGATTTCAAATACAAGTGTCTTAATTGTCTTAAAACCTTCAAGGAAAAACCATTAAAAAATTATGTACCTATGGATAAGCTTGGTAAGACTCAGGATAAAGAGGAATTACAGTGTGATGAGTGTGATAATAATGATCCTGAAATGTTTGCAAAACCTGATCCTGATGGAAGATCAACATTACAAACTTTTATTTCTGAATATGTTAATACCAACGATCAATCATTAGTTGATGTAGCAAAACAATATGAACGTGATTTGGATATTATAGATTATGCGGTAACAGTTGTTACCAGAAAATATGCAATTGGTACACCTGATGGAACTAAATCCGTAAGAATGGTGCCAGGTGCAACTAAAAAAGCTAATATTAAAAAATCTGAAATTGATGAACTTATCCGTGTTCACCCTGTTCAACTTTCTATGATTGCCAATGATGAGGGAAAATTAGGTATTGGTGCTGACAATAATCCTAGATGGATTTGTCCAAATTATCAACATAGAGATAAATTATTAGAAAAACCATATTGTGATAAATGTGGCTGTGAGGCATTTACAGCTGTAATGGAAACAAACAGTGTACCATTTGGATTGCCTATTGCAAATCCTAGACGACAATATTATGCTAAACATGAAATTATTTGGACACCTGGCAAATATCACCCTGACTTGCTTTATGGTCTTAGTCCATTGGTTTCTATCTGGAAGAAAGTAATGTCATTATTCCATCAAGACGAATATATCTGGAAATATTTTGACAAAGAAAGACCTCCAAAATCAATTTTGGGTATAGGTTCTAGAAACTATGAAACTGTACAGTCATTTTATGATAGACAAAAACAAGGTGCTAGAGCAGATCCTTACATGCCAAGACCAATTTTACTTAATACACCAGATGTAGGTTCAGCATTACAATACATTGATTTGACTCCAAACTTTAAGGAATTGGAATTAACAGCATTAAGAACTGAAATGAGACAGATTATTTCATCTATTTACGGTGTTCAACCTGTATTTTATGGTGAGCAGACAAAGGCTGGAATTGGTAATGAATCATTACAAGTTACAATTACAAATAAGACTATCAAGGGTTATCAAAGAATCTTAAATGAAAAATTCTTCAGACCACTTTCAAAGATGTTAGGTGTTGAGGATTGGCATATTGAACTAATTGATTCTGAGGAAATTGACAAGTTAAGAGATCATCAAATTAAAGGTGCAGAATTACAAAATGCTCAAATGATGTATGCCATGGGATTTGATATATGGACTGATGGTAATGGTAATTTCCAATTTAGTCAGTTCCCAAATCCAGAACGTCAGATGATGATGGGTGGATTAGGTTCTAATGTTAGAGAGGGTGAAACTGGAAAAGTAAAAAGTACAAAGGCACCTGGCGAAAAATCAACTAATTTCGGTGGAGAACCATTAATGAACAGACCTTCTGATACTGGCGGTCAGGCTGGTGGAAGTCCTAGTGCTGGTCAATCATATAGTAATAAGGGTATTTCTGAAGCAAATTTGTTAGCAGCTAGAGAAGTTATGCAAAAAGGAGCTGTAAATGGATGGACTCTAACAACTATGGCCAAACGATTATCTGAAGATCATAATATTGAGAAAGGGGAAGCGTTAAATATCATTAAATTCTTGATAATGAATGTATGAGTAAGAAAATTATATTTTTACAAGCTATAGATATGGATCATGAACAAATGAAAATATTATCTCAAATTTTACATGATAGAGTTAGTGAATATTCATTTATTTTAACTGATAAAGAAATAAAACCAGTAGATAAAGATGAAATATTGAGGGTTTTACAAAATGAGCCATAGACCAGATTATGTACCAGATGGGACTACTGGCGAAGGTGCTATAGCAAAAGAAGGTTATTTTGAAAGAGAAAAGAAAAAGACTGATGTAGGCAAGAAGTTACACCAATTAATTCAGGCCGATGAACAAAAGAAAATTAACAAGCATGGTGAAGGTGTATGTTATGGCTGTATGAGAAAAGATTACATTATTTCATCATTATTTTATTGTTGTTCTAGATGTATGGAAAAACGCGGAACTGAGGCGTTATACACAATTGTATATCATAAACCTAGTGAGGAAATATGTGATTTCTGTGGCAAATGGCAAAAACCATTTGATACGTATCAGATTAATGCTTCATTATGTACTCAACATTGTTGGCCTAAAATGGAGAGATTTCATAGAGAATATCGTGAAGCTGGCGGAAAATCTCAGAATCCATTGGAAAAGAAACATAGAAGAAAATATGGTAAGGATTATAAAATTTTAAGAACTAGTGGTGCTAGACCAGCTGGAATTTAATAGTGGTACCTATAGGGACTAGTAGTACCACTAGTCAGACCAATGATTACCACGATTGCCAGGATAATAATCTAACATTATATGAACTGTCTGGTTTGGATGATCAAATATCCATTCACCTTTTGCTTTCATTTTCTTTAATGGTTTAGATGTAAAATATGATCTTCCTTTGATTCCTTTGATAAATATTGGTTTAGACCATGGCCATATTCTGCCAGGTTTGAAAATTTTAATACAATTGTCTTTAGGATCATAAATTACGTCAGATTGGGTATCAATAAAACGAGGTTCTTTGTCAAATTGCATTTTTGCAATTGATTTGATTCCTTGATGAAGATGTAGATATCTTTTGTTTACATTGACATTATGATCTTCCATTTTCATATCTGTCTCAAACCAGAATGAATTTTCTTCAGTAATTGCTATTCGTTTTATTGGATAATGATTTTCGGGGTAATGATGAGTTGTTGGATACATACGCTTGTATTTGTAAATATTATCATAAACATGAAAATCCATATTTTTTCTAATATAAGAACTGGTATATATAAGATTCCGTATACACTTAAATATAGGGTTTAGTTGTAGAAGATTATGTCCAATGATACATTTGGCGGTGCTTCAAAAACCGATATTGCACTTGCAACTACAATAGGTGTATTCCTGTTGTTAGGTTCAATTACAGGTTTCGGTTTTTATCAATGTTACACTGATTCGACTATAGCTTGTCCAGCTATGGGACAGGATCACTTTGATAGAGCATTTGATTTGATTCTATACCTAGGTATGGCGGGAGCGATACTGATAGGTCTTAGACTCAGACAAAATGGTAATAACGTAATTCCGCCTTCAATAGTAATTAATAATGCTTCAGGTGGAATAGTTAATACTTCAGATCTGACAAAACCTGGCTAGAAATAGTCAAACCATTATCTTTTTATACTTTTTTTGCAAAATTTTATATATGCCTGAATTTGGGAATTTTACTAATTTTGTTACTAAAGGTGTAGAAACCGAGGAAAAGGATGATCGTAGAATTATTAAAGGTCATATCACTGTTGAGGTTGTAGATAAACAGGATGAATTTGTAGCTGTAAGTGAAGTTACTGATGTAATTAAAAGTTATTTTGATGTATTCCCAGCAATCAATGATTGGCACTCTAATAGAATGGTAGGTAAGGCTTTATCATACAAGAAATCTGAAATTGATGGACACCCTTCAGTCTATATCGAAGCTGAAATTTTTAAGAAAAAAGGTGTTGAACTTTATGATAATGTTTGGGATAAAATTGTAAAAGGTGAATATGCTGGTTTTTCAATGGGTGGAGCTTCAAAAGTTCGTGAGCCAATTGTAAAAGGCGGAAAACTTGTAATGAATTTAAAAGCATTGGAACTATATGAAATATCAGTATGTCCAATGCCAATTAATCAGTTAGCAGTTATTGATTATGTTAATGAATTTGCCAAGGCTTCTAATTTGGGAGTTATGGAGAATGGCGGAAAACAAAGAATCCAATGTTCGGGAGTTAATTGTGAATTTGAAAAAGCAGAAGTAGAAAAGAAAGAGATTGAAAAAAGTGATGGTAATATAAGTGATTCGGAGAAAGATAACAATCTTTATATAGATAAATCCGAAACGAATATTAATAACATGACTAACGACAATTCTGACAAACCTATTGAAAAATCTGAAAATTCTACTAATTCTGTAGATCATAGCTCAGAAATTTCTTTACTTAGTACTCTCGTTAAAGGCCATGAAAACAAACTTGATTCTATTGAGTCTGTTTTGAAAGGTATTAATGAAAAACTCGAAAAAGCCGAGGATGCAAATCCTGTAGAACATGGTGCAACTAAAGAAGAAAAACCAGCTGTAACTGATAGTTCAGATGTTGGTGCAAAAACTGAAGCTGCTCCTGACGAGGCTAAAACTTACGCTCCAACTGGTGACGCACAAGGTGGAACATCTGATACCGTAAAGGATCAGAAACCAGATGATGCAGTTGCTAAAGCTGAAGATGATAAGAAAGAGGATGAAAAGGATGATAAGAAAGACGATGTAGCTAAATCTGAGGATAAGAAAGACGATAAAGATGAGAAGAAAGATATGGAAAAAGCCATTACTGGTGAAGCCAAATCTGACGGTTTTGAATATACAGTACTTAAAGCAGTAAGACCAAAAGGTATTTATCCTGAAACACCAAAAGGAGCACCAACAGGAGCTCAAGTTCTTGATGCCATCAACAAAGGATGGGGTGGAAAACATACCAATTATGAACAATCCTTCATTGAGGGTTGGAATAGATTACTGAAAGGTGAGTTAGGCACAGGTCTACCTCAAGGAGGTTTCTAAAATGACAACTTTCTTAGGTTTACAAACACTTGATGAACTAACTAATTACTACTACGGTAGAACACCTGATGAAATTATGAAAGCTGGTTATACAACTGGTGATGCTGGTGCATATAACCCAATTTTCGGAGCTATCGCTTGGGCAAACTTCAACCTTGAAGCAAACCTCTTCGCAGCTCTTCCAAAGTTCGTATGGGACTACTCTGGTGCTCGTATCTTTACAGCAAAAGGTGATACTTTAACTGATAAAGGTTCTAGCAATAACACCGCAAAAGGTGGTAACGTTGAAGGTGGATTAATTCCAGATTCAGTTAAACCAACCATTGAGGAAGTACAGTTCAAACCAAAGACTCTAGTTTATCCGTTCGAAGTTTCCGAACTTCATGAACATTTAGTAGAAGGTTCTAGAGACGACCTATTCGGTTCTCTAGCACATCAAAGAATCTATGCAGCTGATCAATTTAAAGAGAATCTAAACAACATGCTTACATTAGATCCAGCAGTCCTCGCAAACGAAGCAGCTGATGATCTTACACTCTTAGACTTGGAATCAATTCCTAGAATTGTTTCTAATGATGCTGAAGAGGATGCAGTAGCACTCGGATGGAACGATGCTTTCGATCCATGGAGAGGTACAGCAAGTATTGATAGAGACTCTGCAACTACATACGACTCTACCGTTAATTCAGCTGGTGCTTCATTAACTACTTCTGACGTAATTACAAACAGTACATTTACTGATACCCTTAGTGATATCAGAATTGCTGGTGGTAAAGAACCAAATCTTTTGGTTGGAGGTCAGGATACTTATAGTGAAGTTCAAAAAGCATACTTTAACGCAGTTCGTATTCAAAATGCTTCAGAAGCAAGATCCGAGTTTAACGTAAGTGTTAATGGTATTAACACATTTGACGGCCAAGGCGTAGGACTCCATATCTCAACTGTTTATGGATTACCATTTATCCCAACAAAGGATTCACCTGGCTCAACTAGTACCAACGCTGGTGACTTGTTCATCTTAAACACTTCAGCCGATAAAATGGCACCAAACAAGCCACTCTTAGGACTTCAAGTATTGAAACCAATTCTTTATTATGAAGCAAGTAAGAGACAGCAAGGATGGCCATTCATCGTTGATTCATTCGTTGACCGTGCTTTGTATGAAATGCTAGCCGAAACAACTTGTCGCAACTTTAAAGCACAAGGAAAGGTTATCAACATTCTCAAAGGAAACTAGATTTCCAAAATCTTTTATTTTTATTTTTTATTTTATCTAGTGTAAACTATACAAAAATTTATTCGGGAAATTTTGATAAAACTTAAATAGTAATTTCTTTTGTAGATAAACATGGCAGACTTAACTACTTCTGTAGCAATTAACTCGACATGGAATAATCTCAATGACGATGTTAGTTTAGCAGTAAAACCTAACGCAGCTAGTAGAGAACGTGAAGCAATTGTCGATGTAACTTTCGATGATGGTGATTACGCAGTTGATGGCCCAATTGTAGACTTTTCAGCAATTAGAAAATTCAAGAAAATAATTTCTTGTGAAATTTTACATTGTTCAGTAGGTGCTATGATTCAATATGTGCCTGGTGCTGGTGATGATGCAGCTTTAGGAAAATTGAAAGTTTACGGATTAACCGCACATAGCCATGACTTAAATGTAACTGGTGGAGGTACTATTGTAACTGATGGTAACTTGGGTATTGATTCCAGTGATAATTTAGTTAAAGTCGAGGCTGGAAATGTAACTCTTAATGTAGGTGCAAATAGCGGTATTCAAAATAGTGCAGTAGCATTGTTTTCTGAATTACCTGTGGCTTCAACCCTTATGGATGGAGCAACTTGTAGAGTAAGAATCCGTGGTAACTAAACATAATATTTTTATACCAAACTTTTTTATTATTTTTATTGAGTGAGACTTATTATTCTAGAAATAAAGATAAAATAGATAAAAAACATAAAGAATATTATGAGAAAAATAAAGAAAAAATAAGAGAATATCAAAGAAATTATGTAAAAAGAAATAAAAATAAGATTAATAAACAAATAAATGAAAAAATTAAAGAAAAGAAGATTTTAGTTTTTAATCATTATACTAATGGAAAAAACCAATGTCAATGTTGTGGAGAGAATGAATTTTTATTTCTATCAATTGATCATATTGATAATAATGGTGCTGAGCATAGGCGTGAAATAGGTAAAGGATATAGTATATATTTTTGGTTAGTTGAGAATGATTTTCCAGAAGGATTTCAAGTTTATTGTATGAATTGTAATTGGGGTAAGGCTAGAAATGGAGGTATTTGTCCTCATAATAATAAATAAATACCACGATTTTTTATATTAAACATTATGGCTTTAGTAGAAAAATCTATTTCGGGAAAAATTGCTCAAGATTTTCATAGAACAGGTTATGATGAGGCAGATACTTTAACTACTTCATGGGCTAACAAAGTTGTAATTAAGAATAAAGATTTTAGAAATTTAGGATTTACAATTAGAATAGATGGCGGAGCCATTGATGGTGATTATAGAGTTTATGGTACATACAAACCAAATGCTGATACAGATGTTTCTGGTGATGAATGGCAAGAAGAAACTGCTAGTACAGCGTTAACTAGAGATGTTAATGTTAGTGCAGTTATTACAAAGCCATATGATACTATTATTATACAAGCCAAGGCTGATTCAGATACCCCTGCATTTAAGTATTGGTACCGTGGAATGAACTGATAAAGTTTAAAAGTTTCTAATTTAAGTTTATATATGGTTCGTAGTCCTGAATATTGTTCTGTAGGTAATATTGCCGATTGGTTTAGAATTGATATCAATGCAAATACTGATCCTAATACTACCATGGTTGAGGAATTTATCATGGATAACGAGGATAAAATTGACAGGGAAACTGGTCATTCATGGTTGACTAAAAAAGTGTATACTGCTGAAGTTCATAATGTTTCAGACATTTATGATTATGGTCATGGTATGTATATTCCGTTAAAACATAGACAATTGAAACCTTGGGATGAATCAGAAGGTGACTTGTTTGAAATTTGGAATGGAATAGAATGGACTCCACAAACTGTTACTGGTAATAATCTTGTACATTTTGAGGAATCAAAAGGATTATTATACATTAGAGGATTTATTTATACAATTTTAAGAAAGAACAGATTTAGAGTAACTTACAGATATGGCGGAACTAAAGAGGTTGTTGATGGACAGCCTATTCCTAGAGATATTAAAAAATGTTGCAAGTTAATGACTTGTATTGATATGTTAACAACTGATTTTAAAATGTCTGAAATTTCCTATGGTGGAATGGGTAATGTAGCTAAGAAAGATATTATTGAAATATGGCAAAAGGAGATTGACAAGATTATATGGAATTATTCTGAGATTCAAGTAGTGATGTAGGTTGCCATTTCAACAAACAGTAACCAAGATATTTCGTTCTGGTAAAAGAGCAATAGATAAGGCATTACCCAAAAAAATTAACAGTCAATACTTGCTTGCGGAAAATCGGGAAGAGATGAACAGATTGAAAAAAGACATATGTGCAAAAGTTGTAGTTTATGCTAGAGAAAATCTAAAGGAAGGTGACAAGAATTTTACTGGTGAATTATCTGAGTCAATTGAAGTAGTTGTTCAGGATAATAACGTATCTGTAGTTGTAAAGTCACCTTATGGATGGCCTGTTGAGTTTGGTCTTACACCTGGCAGAACTGTTAATTTTGATGCATTAAGAAATTGGGTTGAAGGTAAGCTTGGAGTACCACATTCTGAGTCTTATGAAGTAACATTAAAAATTGCCAATAAAATCAAGTCAAAGGGAATAAAACCAACCAGATTCTTTAAAAAAGCAATACTTAGACTAGTCAAGGCTGATGGTGCTAGAGTCAGTGGAAATCGCAAGAAAACAAGCAAATTCAAGAAAATAATGAAGATACTTAAACGTATTAATAGAATTAGAAAGAAAGTATCAAAATTTATATCAATGAAAGGTAAGATGAAATCATGAGTGGATTGGCTGGATTAAAATTTGCAGATGATATTATCAAGTTGTTAAGTGATAAATGGAGGCCAGGATCAGGCGGAAAAAGACCGACATTTTCTAAGGCTTGGAGGACAAAAACAGTCAATGTAGGTACCAATTCTGATGAGAATATTATAGTAATGCTTGATTCTGATAATCCTAATATTTTCAGTTTGCAATATAAGGATGCAGATAGTAATCCTATTTTTGATTGGCTTCATGATCTTTCTGTCAGTTTGGACGTTAGGACTGGCAAAAGTGAAGATCGGGTAGAACAGATGGTAGATGAGGTTTATAGAATATTAAAGACAAATGTAGCTGCTCCAACGGTAAATAATAGACAATATGTTCAACTTTTGCCAGGCCAAGCCCAACCAATGCTTGAGGACTTTAAGAATTATTTCAGATATGTAGTAGATGTTGAAGCCATGAGATTGAATCCATAATGTTTTTAAATGTTTAGATATTTAAAATATTGTGTATAATAAGAAATATTATCAAGAAAATAGAGAGCGTATATTAGAATTAATGAAAAAATATAGGAATGATCCTAATAGCCCATTAAGTAAAAGAGAACGTAGTTTTAAACATAGAGTAATTTTTTATTATTCTGATGGTACTATGAAGTGTAAATGTTGTGAAGAATCACTTTTTGAAGGATTAACTATTGATCATATTAATGGAGATGGTAAAAAACATAGAGAAACGGGTTGTGGCCACGGTCAAGCATTATATCAATGGTTGGTTAAAAATGATTATCCAGAAGGATTTCAGGTATTATGTGGTACTTGTAATATAGCTAAAGGAACAAAGAAGGAATGTCCTCATAAGCATAATATTTAAAAACTATAGTCAGACTTAAATAATTATGCCAGTTACAGGTGCTAGTGCTTATGTTCAATATGGGTATGAATCTACCTTCAAGGGTGGAGCTACCCAAACAAAGGTTTTCGGTTGCGAGAATAAATTAACAGGTTTACGTCTTATTAATAATACAATAGGTGTAAAGGAATTATATACACCTGAGATAAAGAAATGGATTTTTGGTAAGACTGAAGGTTTTGCTCAGGCAGAATGGATAATTTCAAATCCATGGTTTTTTGATTTTATATTTACAACTCCTGAATCAACTGGTTCAGATCCTTATGAACATAAATGGAGTTCTGATCCTGACTTTGTTGGTGCTGGTGCATTTGATAATACTTCTGTTAGAAATGTAAAATCGGGACATTTGGAAATTGGTATTGATGCTGAAACTGAAAATGTTGTAAGAAATGCCAAAGGTGTCATAGTTCCTTCATTAACATTAAGAACTACAATTAATGACGCTGTAAAAGCTTCAATGTCTTTGATTTGGGGTAAGGAAGATTCTCTAAGTACTACACTTGACAGTACACCAGCTTCGGATGATATTCAATTTCCATATACTTTTGTTCATGCAAGTTTGGAATTGCCAAATGGAACTGTAATTGCACAGATTCAAGATTTTGAATTAAACTTTGAGCCAAATGTTGAATTAATTTGGGGAGTTGGAAGTGCTGAGCCTTCTGGTAAGTCTGGTAAGAAAATTATTGAAATGTCAGGAAGATTCAAAAAAGCAATTGTTGATCAAACCATGTTACAATATGTAATTGACAGACAGGAATTGGCAACACTTGAAATCACTTTATCAAATGGATTATCTGGTTCTAATGAAAGAAGCATTACACTTTTGGGAACTGGTGTAGCACCAGCTGATCATGACAAGGATTTGGTACCTGGCGAAATTATATTTGAAAATTTGAAATGGAATATTCGTTCAATGCTTGTGACCGCAGTAAACAGTACGGCTACGCCTCCATAGAAAAGCCTTTTATACTTGTTTATTTTCTAATAAAATATGAATATTTCAACTAAGACATTTGAAGTTAATATTAACGGTGTAAAAGAAACTATTGAATACAAGTCTGATTTGACTTTTGGTGAAGTTCAAGATATTTTAAAACAGACATATAATGCCAAGAATCCATTATCACCTACATTTGATGGTCAATTATATCAGAGATTAATTATGGAATATGCCATTGTCAAGGCACCATTTGATCCAAAGGATTATACCAAGATTTATGAGCTTCCAGATGATGCGGTACAGGAGATATTATTAGTACTGATGGAACAATTCCCTTTAGGAAGATTTTTACAGAGTCATTCGGTGATGCTGAAGGAAATGAGTTTGACGAATCAGAAGCCTTAATGTACACCCGTGCAGCTTTATTATTTGGATGGGATGAGGAAAAAGTAAATAGTCAAAGAACAGAATATTTAAAAGCTATTCTTCCTAAAGCTTGGACAGAGGCGAAGGAACTATATCGTACACCCTTAAACTTGTAATTGATGATTCTAAGATAAGAGAGTTAGAGACTCGACTAGGCAAGACTTTTGGTGCTGAAAAACAACAGGGAGTACTTGCTAGTATTTTTGGTCAATCTGGTGAAGCTGGTAAGAATCTAGCAAAATTGGGCGGAATTGCAGCTGGTGTAACAGCTGGTACTACAATATTATCTCAAATCTTAAAGATATCTACTGAAAGTTCTGGACACTTTGCAGCTACCGCTAAACTTTGGGATACTTCAATAAGAATGATTTTTAGACCAATTGGTGATACTATTGGACTTGTTTTAAGACCATTTGCATTAATGATGATAAAATGGGCTGTACCATTTTATCAGAAATTTTCTCAACAAATTCCAGAAATTTTAGAAGGTGGAGAAAAAATTGCGGAAGGTGATGTATTTGGTGGTTCTGCTAATGTAGGTGGAGGAATATTAGATACTATATTTGGTGAAGGTGCTGGTGATAATTGGAGAAGTAATCAACAGGCATTATCTGATTTAGGTCAGGGAATAATTGATTTCTTTTCGAATATTAGTTCTTCTGGTAGTATAATGAGAAAAGCATATGCTGATACTGGTAGTGATATTGATAATTATAATAATAAGATAATGGAACAAGGTGATATATTTGCTCAGGCAGCTGATTTTATAATTAATTCAGCTGTAGAACTTCATAAGAGACTGTCAAGTGGTCAAAATGCGGGAGTAATCGGTGGAGGAGCTGGTGCTGGTAGATCAAGTAGAAGTGGTAGGAGTACAAGTACACCTAAGTTAATGCCAAGAAACATATATGAAAAATTTATTCAGACTAGAGGCGAGGACTTTACAGAAAGATTTATGGAATCTAGAGGATTTACAGGAGTAGAATCACCTAGAAGTACTGCTAGAAATCCTAGATCTGGTAGTATGGGAATAACCGTAAATATTAATAATCCGAAATTAGATGATCCAAATTTGGGTAGAAAAATTCAGGATGAAGTACAAAAAGAATTGAAGAAACTCCCAGGGCGTAGATAAAAATGGCAACAGTAAGAATAACAAAAACCTCAGTTGAAGATTTCGGGACAGAAACGTTCATAATGCAATCAAATCAATTTAAGACACTCAGAATAAATCTTAATACACCAATGTTTGTTCAGGATATTCCACAAACAAGTGAGGAACAAACTATTGTAATCAAGGTAACTGGAAACGTTCAAAGAATCTATTATTCATTTCCAATAAACAAGTTAGATACCAATCTAGTTACTTCAGGTTTGGCTTCAGGAATTGATACTACAACTGTAGACGGTCAAATGGGATTTCTGTTAAATGAATTTAGACCTACTGGTATTGAGGATAGTTATCAGTTTGAAATTATAAGTCCTAGTATTTTAAACAGAATATGTACATTAGAGGATCTTGATATTAGTTTTGAGGAAGATGATCCAGTTAATCCAATTTGTAATATGGTTTTTGTAGTTGGTGATGTTCAGACTACAATTGATGAAAATGTACCACAAAGACCTCCAACAAACCTGTCTGTTTCTGATGTATCAGGAAATCCTAGATTGACTTGGACTAATGTAGCATCTGCGGATGAGGGTGGAAGTTCAATTACTGGTTATAAGGTTGAAAGACGCTCACAAATAGGTTCATGGGAAACTTTGACTTCAGCTGCAAGTACACCTTATGATGATACAGGTGCAAGTGATACTACTGGTGTGATTTACAAGTATAGGGTTAGTGCCGTTAATAGTGCTGGTGCTGGTAAAGCTACTAATTTGGTGAAACATACAAGGCCATGACCAATTTAATTAAATTTATGGTAAATGGATTAGAGTCTAATTTACTGTCTGCAAAGACTAGAAGAAACGGTTCTAGAACAGTAGATTCTATGGAATTTTCAATACCTCCAAAATATTCAATTGATGAAGGTGATGAGGTAACATATATTCAAGATGTTGCTGATACAACATTTTTGACTGCAATTTATAATTTCCAACACTCAGCAAGGGATGAGGGTGGATATGATTTGGATGGTGATGATGGTACTTATACAGCTGATTATGCCAATGATACAAGTAGAAATTATGCCAAAAGTGTCAAACCAGTAATTAGATTCAATGCAGATAATGAAAAAGTAACCGTGTCAGATAATTCCAGATTTGATTTTTCAAAACAATTTGATATTATTGTAGTTGTAACTCCCGAGGTTGGTTCATCAACTGCTAGAACATTTTTTAGCAAGTCAAATGGTGGAGTTGGCGGAGGAATTGAAATTGGAATTTCAGGAGCAGATCCAGGCTATGTAGATGTTGAGTTATTCAGTACTGCTGGAATACTTACACAAATTACGGGAACTAATGTTGATCTTCGTGATGGTGATTATCATTTTGTCAGGGTAAAAAGAGATGAAAATGATTTGATAACTGTATCTGTTGATGGAACTAGTGAAGGTACTGCGACTAAAAGTGCAGCTGTCGATGATTATACTGCAAGCGGTGTGGATTTGTTAATTGGCAAGAATTTTGGTGCTGGTTCAAAACATTTCCGTGGAAATATTGCACAATTAAGAATCTATAGTGGAGGATATCTAAAGGATTCTGATTTTACTAAAGTTTTAAATGCAAAGAGACAGCCATTGACTATGAAATTCCGTGGCAAGGTTTCACATTATGAGGATAATGTCGGGGTAAAGACCGTATATGCTCAAAGTGATACTGAGGTTG
Organism: Candidatus Nitrosopumilus sp.; assembly: GCF_965263415.1. GTDB lineage: Archaea > Thermoproteota > Nitrososphaeria > Nitrososphaerales > Nitrosopumilaceae > Nitrosopumilus. The sequence goes on along the minus strand of NZ_CBDHHI010000002.1, from coordinate 44,324 downwards.
CAATCAATACAAAAATTTCAAAATCAAATATGGATTCTAGAGATGATAGTTCTGACAATAACGGTATTGATAATATATTTTTGGATGATGCTACAAACAGGATGAGAACAGATACAATAGTTGAAAAGATACTTGAGCAGATTGATTCTGAATTTATATTTGTAAACGATACTTCAAATGGAACTATAATGAACAGATATGTTGCTAGAGGTACATTAATTTCAATAATAAGTAATTTATTTGCATTGGATAGTAGATCATTTTGGATAACACCAAGAAAAGTTTTGATAAAGGAAAATTCACCAATTTCAACTACTCATTCATTATTAAGTCAAGATTATAATATGAATGTAGATGGAAAAGATACTACATTATTGATTAATGATTTGGAAGCAGTAGGAGAAGTTCAGGTTCATAATAGAACTGAATTGTTCAGTGGTAATGGTTCATTGACTGCATTTTCACTTTCTGATATGCCAATTACTACAAAAGTTTCGGTAGGTGGAACTGAACAAATTAGAGGTATAGATAGTTCTGATAGTGCTGGTAATGATTATTATATTGAATATACTGATGGTTCAAGTTCAGGAGCTCAAATAATTTTTTATAGTGCTCCAGCTTCAGGTTCAAATAATATTTCAGTTGAATATACATTTGAAAATACTTCTACACTGTATTTTAGAAATTCTGATGCAACAAGTATTACAAATAATGGTAGAATATCTGGTAGAATATATTTACCTGGCTTTGATCAGAATCAACTTGCTTCACTTGTTAGCAGTATAGTTACTGATAGAAAAACTATCAAAAGAAGAATAGTAGTTCAGGCACCCAAGTTAATCAATTTTGTGCGGGAAGGTTTGGAGATGGATATAGTATATCCATTAAAATCAATAGATTCAGCATTTGAATTAAAATCAATAGAATGGATTTATCCAGATGGAATAACCATATTGACATTTGGTGAGCATAAATTTGATTATTTTGATATAATGGAAACCAATACTGACAGGTTGGTTGGACTTGATGATTCAATTGTCAAGGCAAATAACATTTAAATAATCCAAAAATACCTGTATATTAATGTTTTCTAGAAATTTTCATGATGCAATAGATAGACCGTTTGCCAAGGAAGATTATGATGAAACTGGACATTATTATCTGACTGACAAGGGTAAGAGATATCCTAGTATTACAACTATTTTCAAGTTAATTGATCCATTTGAAAAGACTGATGGATATGAAGCTTTTGTAACTTGGGCTATGAATAAGAATAATATTGGAAGAACTGAAGCTATAGAATGGTGTAAAAAATATAGTAAATCTTCTACAGATGTAGGTACTGCATTACATAAATATGCTGAAGATTATTTAACAACAGGTGAATTACCTCAAAAAGTTAGGCCTTCAGGTTTAGAAAAAGAACCTTATGAATTATTTGAAGTATTGAAAAAATGGCTTGATGAAAATTTGTCTGAGGTCAATGGAACTGAATTTAAATTATATTCTGATGAATTAGGACTTGCTGGTACTGTAGATGTAGTTGCAAAATTAAACGATGGAACAAAGGTTATTATTGACTTTAAAAATTCGAGAAAACCAAAGACTCCAAAGAAATGTGAAGATAATCATTATTTTGAACAAATGTGTGCATATGCTAAAATGTGGGAATTTTGTACGGGAGAAAAAATAGAATATGGAATTATTTTGGTAGTATCTTGGGATGGAAAAGTACGACCATTTAAGGTAAAATTATCAGATTACGAGTCAAAGTTATGGAATTGGGCTATTAAATATGAAATGTTAGACGTATAAATGTTTAAATATCAGAATCCAAACGTTTATATATGGAACTAAGAGTGGTCGATAACAAAAAGACTGATGGCAAGCCTCCTGAAATTAAAATTGATAAAAGGACATTACCAAAAACTATCAAGCCTCCAAATGTCAAACATCTAAGATACTCAAGGAAACTTCCTACAAAATGTGATGATTGTCCATACCGTTCAAAACAGGCGGGAGGAAATGGAATTTGTTCAGTGTACAAGGAAGGAGAATTATGTATAATTAGAAAGGATATCAGAAATGCAGTACAAAGGTATTCAACAAGAAATCCTGATAAGATATTGCCATTATTAGAGGAAGATTTTGAATCAAATTATGAGAAATTAAAATTTTTCGGAAGTCTTGAAAATATGTCAGCTGCACTTGATCCTGAAGTAACTAAACGTATGAACGCTGTTAATAACCTGGCAAAGACAATTAATGAGTTAAAATCAAAGAAATCAACCATAGAACTTGAACAAAAGAAAACATTAACTGATGATAAAAAGAATGAGATTGCTCAAATAATTAGAATCCATACGGAGTCTAGTGATGAGTCTACATAAATTACCTCCAATTGAAACAGTAGAAGATGAGACAGAATATGCTCAGCGTTTAATTAGAAGTTCAAACGAATGTGCCTATTTTGCAGAACAGTTTATGGATTTAAAAATATTTGATTATAATGTTCCATATCTAAATTGTGAAGAGAGATTTATTGTATATCGTTCAGGCCGTCAGTGTGGCAAGTCAAGAAATGCAGCTATCAAGGCTATTCACTTTGGATATTTTGCCCCATTAAAGGCCTCTAATCTTGATGAGGGAGTTTGTAATGTTGTAATTGCTTCACTTTCAAAGGATCAGGCATATCTTATTTTTAACAAGATTTCTAATTTTATACATAAGAGTCCTACACTTTCAAAGAAGATTTTAAATGAAACAAAACAGGATTTGAAACTTGAATGGTTTGACGGTTCAGGTGTAACCAATTTCGTTGTAAGACCTATAGGGGATACTGGTGAATCATTAAGAGGATATACTACACATATGGCCATTCTGGATGAGGCTGGTTATATTCCTCAACCTGTATTTGATGCATTTTTACCAAGTACTGTAACTACAAAACCTAGAATATTATTAACCAGTACACCAAAAGGCAAGTCTGGTAAGTTCTTTGAGGCTTGTGAACACTCATACGTAATTTACAGGAAGGGTAAAGCTACGTATATCAAAGGAAGAGAAGATAGAGACAAGTATCAATGGGTTCAATTCCATGTTACTACATTTGATAATCCATATGCAGCTAACGATAAAGCAGTCCTTAATGTAATTAAGAATACTTCAAAAGCAGCTGAAAAACAGGAACTTTATGGTGAGTTTCTTGACGGTGGAAATGCAATTGTATCATATAATTTGCTTCAGGAATCATTAATGGAGTTTAAAGAAAGACCAAGATTCGAGTATTTTGAATTGGGTGTTGATACTTCGGGAAAAGGCAAGGATGAGACAGTATTGACAACTGTAGGAGTAACAGAAAACGGTACGGTATGTCCAGTTGATGTTTATGTAGAGTTGACAACTGATCAGACAAAATTAGCAGTCAAGATAAATGAACTGAACAAGGATTATAATTATAGAAGAATATACTATGATGAAACTGGAATGGGAGATACTTTGGGAGATATTTGTAGAAGCAGATATCCAGAATTACCAGTATACGGAATTAATTTCAAAACTGATAAGACTGAACTTTATGTCAATCTTGAAAGACTGTTTGGTGAACGAAAGATAAACTTTACACTTTTAGAGGAATTTCACAGGGAAAAAATGACTAGTCAGGTGGCCTATATGTATTGGGATTATGGTAAATATAAGGATCAGATACCAAAGGCAAGATCTGATAATCCTGATGATTATTCTGACAGTCTGGTTTTATCATGTTTTGGACAGCAAAGCGGGGACTTTATACAGGAATTACCTAGTGATTTTTGGCACGAAGGATATTCATTCTCATAGAAATTCTTAAATAGTAAAAGTAAACCTAATATAAGTGTTATGCCTGAGAAAAAAAACGATGTTAAAGAGGAAGGTTCTAAGTGGATTACCGTAAATGGTAGAAAAGTTGAGGTAAAACCTGATGAATCAGCCGAGGATGCAATTAGGGAAAAACTTCCAAAAGATACTCGCGGAGAAAAAGAAAAAAATACCAAAGAGGCAGTCAAAAAATCATTTGTTAAACGTTATAATGTTCTTAAAAGTAAATTTAATTTGAGGGATGAAGTAGTTTTTGATAATTTTGAAAAATCAGGTACAGTTTGCGGAATTGATGTAGGCATATTAAAAATATTTAGCAAGGGTACAACTTTTACCAGGCAATTCTATGAGGTATTCAAGAAAGCAGAACTTGTAGGCGAATATCATTGGGACATGCTTTCTAGAAATGACAGATTAGAATTAACAAAGGCTTCAGGTGTTGGTAGAACATATATTCATAATGATTGGAGTCAAATTTCTCCAAAGATTCAGACAATGATTCAAAAGGGAGCTCACCCAGCTGGATACAGTGGATCAACCAGTACAACAACTGTAGGAGTTTATAACCCTGTAAATGATGATAAGACGATTTCCCAACGAATAAAAGAGGCTAAAGGAAAAAATGGTAAAGAGAAGGAATCAGATTAAACGATGTTTATGCCCTTGTAATAGGGAACTGCCTCCAAGATACAAAGGTAGAGAAAAAATTTTCTTTGAACCAGAATGTAGAGACAGTTGGGGTATGTTGCCTGATTCTAAGAAACTGGATAGATTGGCCGAAACTTGGAGTTTCTTAAATGAAAAAGAAAAGATTAAGAGATTGGATGAAATAAACTGTAATGAAAATGATGTTTTTGAATTAATAGAAAAGAAAAAAGAAGATTAAGGACTCTTTTGTTTGTAAGTTGATTTAGGTACTGCATTAGTTGGTGGATTATTCTTCATATATTCTGCCACAATTCTATCTAAAATCATAGCGTCACTTTCATATCGTTTACCGTCTTTGAGTGGTTTTGCATACAATCTAATGTTTGCTTTTAATGTTTTTGGTATACTAATAGTAGTATCTTTTCTGTCTGGACTTTGTTTTTTAGCCATTTATATTTCAAAACTTGGTATACTATATAAATCTATTGGGGATACAAACGTATAAATAACGTTATTAGTACCAGATTACCAATGACAAACCTCAGTAAATACAAAGCACCTAGCGACTCTGTAAAATTATCGTTGATTGACGGTCAACCATTTACTATTACAGATGTTCAGGATAATGTTTACAAAGACGATGATAAAGAAGTTCCAAGTGTAGTAATAACTACCGAAGAAACTTTTAGTGTAAATATCGAAGGAGATGATATTGAAGCTAATAAATTCCATACTACCAGAGAAGTTGTAGTTGAAACACTGTCAAATAAACAATTGAGAGAAGATCTCGCCAATGGTGAAACCTTAAAGGTAAAGTGTGAACAGCCTAAAGGTAAAAGATATTTCGTCTTAGTTGATGCTTAATAAGCACAACATTTTTTATTTTTATACGTTTATATTTGAGTTAATATTTTAAATGTCAATGACTAAACAAGATGTTATCATCGAAAAGAAGAAACTCCTTAAACAAAGTTGGGTTGTAGTAAAAGACTCAGATGCTAAACTTGCAGATAGAAAAGCAGCTGCCGAGAATATAGTTGAATTAAGTAATGATTTGGAGGAATTAGATAAAACATTTAATGTAACTGATTTCAAACAAACTAGATATGCTTCATTACTTGAGGGTAAATTGCCAGGTTCAGCTGAAAAAATCAATAAAGATGAAGATAAACCCGATGTTATATGGCCAACTATTAAAGGATCTTTCGGGAAAAAAGAGGAAGAATTACTAGACAAATGGACAGCAGTAGCATATAAAATAGCCAAGAAACAGCACCCAGCACTCAATGATCAAGGTGACAAGTTTGGTACAATTGTCAATGCAATAAGATTACAACTTATTATGTTGACTAAATAAATTTTTTTATTTCAATAACTTAATATATGGCAATTTAATCTACATTAACAATGACAAGATCAAAATCTTCAAAATCTGTTTTAATTGTTTCAGATATGCATGTAGGTAGTGCAACTGCCGTATGTACACCTGAACCAGAGATAGCAGATTTGAATACGACACATAATCCAAATAAACTTCAACAGGAATTATATTCAGTTTGGCAAGAATGTATTGACGAACTTCATCAAAAGCCTACCGTTTTAGTTGTAAATGGTGAACCTTGTGATGGGGGAAATCCGAAAAGCCTGGGAAAACAATCATGGTCAACCAATTTACAGGATCAATTAAATGATTCTGAAAAATTGTTAGGTGAGATTCCATATCAAAATCTTCTATTCACTAGAGGAAGTGGATATCATGTAGACCAGCAAGGTACCAATTTTGAGGAAATTATCGCTCAGAAAATGAAGGCTGACAGATATAAGGCATTTGGAGGAAGTGGATATACTGATTATTATGCTCTATTGGAGTTGCATGGTAAAAAGTTCAACTTCACTCATCATGTAGGATTCAATAAATGGGCAGCTTATAGAACAACTGCTTTGGCTAGAGAAATGGCTGGAATGGTATTTGAAAATGACAAAATGGGTAAAGCCGATGTTATTGTTAGAAGCCATGTTCATTACTTTGTCCATATTGAGTTTGTACATACACATGGATTTACTACACCAGCTTGGAAATTCCCTGATGGACACTTATTCAGGGGCGGAACAGCTGGAACTACACCAGACATAGGAATGGTTGAAGTTATAGTAGAGCCAAATGGTGATTTGGTAGTCGAGAAACATATCGCAGAAATGGATATAAAACCAATAGTAAAACATTACTGATAGATATGAAAAGACGTACAATAAAAACTTCCGATATCCCTGTAGGTAACACACCAGAAACTATACAGGATAAAATTTTTTCTTATATTAAAGCAAATCCTAATTGTTCATTAAGTGATTTATATCATTTAGATCCGAATGAAGGAACTATAAGAAGAGAAACTACCAAATTATTGAAATCTCGTAGAGTTAAACAATGTCTGGTAGTTGTTGAATAACGATCATCGTACGATAATCCTTTTAAGATATTTTTTGAACTTTTAAATATGAATATGATTTGGTACAATAGGGCGTATATTTACTTTAATATGTGTGAAAGTGCGGGGAAATTTTGTGGAGAATTTAACTATATACGAAAAAGGTTAGGTTTATTAAAGACATATGTTCCTAAAAATACATGACTAGAACAGATGAATTATTACAGAGATATGATGCAAAATCACCTTCAGAATTTAAAGGATTTACTGATTTTAAAAAAGATATAGATTTTGATTTAGAAAAATTAGAAAAAATAAAAGAAATATGTGATAATAACTTAATACCACATCATAACGTTGAAGCAATTAAAAATGTATTGGATAGTAAAAGATGAGTGACGAAAAATATCAATTAAATGGATTAGATTTAAGATCTCATTCATGGAAAGGAGATAAAAATGAAAATACAGATAATTCCTGATATTCATAACAAGTGGTATCAAGCTGAAGAAATGATTGAAAAAGAAGGTGCCGATAAAGTAGTATTTTTGGGTGACTATTTTGATTCTATCGGGGATAATATGGAAGTTACTGAACAGACTGCATGGTGGCTTAAAAAATCACTAGAGAAACCTAATAGAATACATTTGTTAGGTAATCATGATTTGAGTTATCTAAAGGGAGAAATGAGATGTGGAGGATTTGATGGTGGTAAACTTTTCATTATTAAAAATGTTGTAAAGGTTGATCTTACAAAATTGAAACATTATTGTTGGGTTGATGATTATTTATGTACTCATGCTGGTTTGTCAAATGAATTTTATAATGCTCATAATTATCATTATTTTGAAATTGAAAAATTTTTAGAATGGATGATTCATAATAATGAAGAAAGACTTTATCAATGTAGTCCATATCGCGGAGGTCAAGATGGAATTGCTGGTATAGTATGGTGTGATTATGATGAATTTGTAGATATACCTGGCGTTAGACAAATATTTGGACATACTCATGCTTCAGATGTTAGAATAGAAGGAAGTCATATTTGTTTGGATACTTGGTTAAAATATTATGCAGTTTATGATACAAAGACTAGACAAATGGAGATAAAGAAAAGTGACTCTTAAAAGTGAATCTGGTGAATGGTATACGCCAATTGGAACTACGTTTGTAGACATGTGTAATAGATATGGTTTTATTCCTATGTTAGATGTAGCTGGTACACCTAATCATAATATGTCACCATACATTAATTTTTATTATGATAAAAAATCTGATTCTTTGAGTCAGGATTGGACTATTATGATAAAAGATAGAAATAGATCAAGTAAAGTTAGATCATACTATATTGAACAAGCTCCGCCTGGTATTTGGATGAATTGTCCAACTGCAAATCAACAGGAATTTCTCTATAAATTGCGGGAACAATGGTTAAAATTAGGATTTTCAGCTATAGTAATTTTACCAGTAAATGTAATGAGTAGTGATGGATGGTGGGATAATATTGAAAATCCGAAAGATGCGGGAGAGCCGATAACATATAAACCACTATATCATAGAGTCCCATTCTTGTTTATGGGAGAGAAGGATAGTTCTGCTAGGAACGCTTATATTTCGGTTCATTTCAAATATAGGCCTAAAGTTAGTTAAATTTAAATACTAAAATCCTAACTTTAATATATGGCAATTGCAGCTTCCGATATTAATTTAAGAATTTCTGGTGGGGCTTCTGTTACAGATCCTAACTTGGCTCTAGGTGGAGCTATGTCTACGGTAGCTGGTGGAATTATTACTTCTGATACTTTAAATAATGATATGGATGATATTACTTCTTCAGAAGCAAGTGCTGGTATTACAATTTATCATGGTTATTACTATGAAAATAACCATGGATCATTAACTTATATTGGGCCAAAATTCTATATTGCTTCACAAACTTCTTCAGGTGATACTTCAGTAGAAGTAGCAATTGCTGATGAGGCTAAGAATACTGCAATAGAAACAATTGCTGACGAGGAAACTGCTCCAAGTGGCCCAGCATTTAGTACACCAGCAAATTTCGCAGCTGGTATAGCATTGGGTGATTTAGAGGCTTCTGATTATAGAGGAATTTGGGTTAAATATATCGTAGGTAGCTCCGCAGCTGCCGTATTTGATCAATATACTTTAGGAATTCAGGGGGACACTAACCCATGACCACTTTGATTGAATATTGTAAAGAACTTACCAAAAATGGTAAAACTTTAAGAGAAATTGCGGAAGCTGATGAAGCAAGAATTAGTAAGACTATACAAAAAGATCCTCATGGTAGAGAATATAAATGGAATGGTGATCATTTCGAGTCTGAACCTGATGAGAATGGTAAGACTTGGGTACTTGGCGTAGATAGTGCTGTGCCTGGATTTTGGTTTTATTGTCCTGAAATAACTGGACATAATAGCAAAGGATTCGAGACTAAATGTAGTACTCCACACTTTGTTTTCATATATCAAGACGGTGAGAAACTGACTTGTAGAGGATGCAAGAAAGAAGTTACCGTGAACGTTTCGTATCCTGGCAAGGAGTGATTTCCATGTTGCCATTTGGCGGAGTTGGTGAAGCATGACCGACCTAACAGCACTTACACCAATAGGGACACCCGCTTTAGAGGATAATATATATGTTGTTGATGATCCTTCAAGTACAAAATTACCACGTAAGGCTACATTACAACAAATTAAAGATTTATTCAAAGCAGTTGCAGAGACTTTAACAAATAAGTCTATTTCACTTACAAATAATACAATTACTGGTACACCAGCAGAATTTGATACTGCATTACAAGGTGATACATTTGTATATACAAGTGATGGAGTAGTTATATCGGGGGGAGCATTAGGAACACCTTCAAGTGGTACTTTAACAAACTGTACTGGTTTGCCAGCTGCGGGAGTTACGAATACTGCTATGACATTATCAGATACACAAACTGCTACTAATAAGACATTAACAGCACCAGTTATAACATATACATTAAATGCACAAACAGGTACTACATATACTCCTGATATTAATGATGCTAAGAAAGTAATTACTTGTGATAATGCAGCTGCAATAACTGTGACAATTCCTCCAAACTCTTCAGTGGCTTATGGAACAGGATCACAAATTAATATCATACAAAAAGGTGCTGGCCAGGTTACTATCAGTGAAGGTTCAGGTGTAACTATAAACAGTACAGGTGGTACTTCTGATGCTCCAAAATTAAGATCTCAATATTCTAGTGCAACTGCCATTAAAATTGCAACCGATGAATGGATAATAGTCGGTGATATTGAATGAGATTGGATGATAGTATTACAAGTATTAGAGAATATCATTCTCCACATACATTATTTGGAATTATATCATCTAGTGTCAGTGGAGTAGAATGGCCTTCATTCCTTGTGGATTGGATGAAACGAGCCTCTGTTACACTTAATGGAGCAAAGAAAACAGCAACAATAGATGATGATGGAACAAGTTATGCAGATCAAACAGCTTATGATGCAACATGGACAACAAGCGACACAGCAAAGGTAAGGGGAAATCCTACAGATGATGATATTGATTTTACATTTAGAAGATTAGCTTCTGATGTTGACTCTATTTCTAGAGATTTAACAAGCGTTTCAGATGATTATTGGAGTTGGAGAACAAAGATAGATGTAACAACAGTAAATAGTGATACAGCAATAGTTTGCCACTTATCGTCAACACAAAATGCAGATACAGATTCAAATGCTGATAGATTAGGCGTTGCTTTGTATGCTGAATCTAGTGCAAATTACTCGTTATATCTAGTTGAATCAGATGGTGCTGGATTTACTTGGGGAACTGGACAAGATACAGGAATTGCAAAAGCAACTGATGTTTATTATTTTGAAATTAAAAAAGATGGAACAAAACTAACTGGAACATTATATGCTGATTCAGATTATTCAGAAGTTTTATTTTCTTACACTTGGACAGTATCGGCAGACATTACAGGATTACGTTATCTTACTTATCAAAACTACAATGGCAATACTGGATCACTTGACATTATAGGAACACTTGATGATATTGAATTTTACAATAATGAATCAGTAGTTCAAAATATTTCAGGACAACAGACAGCAACTCATGATTTTGATTTTACAAGTGATTCGGGTTGGACTCCACAAGATGATACAAAAATTGATGTAAACACAGGAAATGGCAGACTTGAATTTGTCAATGCTATGGATTCGACAAATGATGCAATCTCATACAACATGACAGCTCTCAGTAATGAAAGATGGACGATACAATTCGATATTACTTATGAAACATTAGTAGAAGCTGCAAATACTAGTTTTTACATTGGCATGAGTGATACTAACTCTGCTAGTTCTTGTACTGCAAATAGAGATTTCATTGGCTTTAGAGTTGATTATTTCTCGGGAGCACATAGATATTCTACGTATGATCTTGATGGACAAGCAATGTCTGCAACTGGAACAGATACTACTGGTACAAATGATACAGTAACTACAACAACTCATTATGTGACTATTGTTAGATTATCTGCAACTACTTATAGAGTTGATATACATTCTGATTCAGCAAGAACTGTTTTAGTTGATTCAATTTCTGGAACATGTGCCTCAAGTGTTCAATCATTAGATGAGTTTGGTATTTGGAACAGATGTAATGTATCAAACTCAGGGGAATTAAACGGATACATTGACAATCTAAAAATCTTTGATAACATTACAGAAGTAAATCCAACACATCTAATCAATGAATATCATACTATCAAAATACTAGGAGATTCAGATCTTCAAAGAAGAACAACTCCAACAAGAGAGGATCTATTTACTGATTCAGGAGCAACAAGTCATTCTTCAAGTCCAAGTACGGTTGGGGGTTGGTTAGCACAAGACCATACGAAAAATCTAGTCAATGGAACGCTAGACAGAATGGACATTAATCTTGATAATGATTCTACAAATGATGCAATATCTTATGACTTGGGTTCAACAGTTAGTGACAGTAAATTCAGAATAGATGTTGATTTTGTATTTACAAATTTCATAACAAATGGAAATCTTGCATTTGGTTTATCCAGTAATGATTCATCAAACGGAAACAACAGCACTCAAGATTTTCTTGGAATGGGAATCGATAAGGTAAGCACAGGAAATCTCAGGGTTCGAGGATTAGATACTGATGGAGCAGTTATTGATATGTGGTCAAATGCAGGGGATGATCCTAAGACCTTTGCAATAGATGATAATGGAATTACACTCTATGCAACAATTTTGAGATTAAGTACAACATCATATAGAATTGAATTATACAAAGACAAAGCTAGAACAATCCTTTGGCAAGAATTTGATGGAACTTGTGCCTCTACTACTCAAAGCCTACAGCACATAAAATTAATGAACATAGATAATGTGACAACAGCAGGAGAATTATCTGGATATATCAGTAGAGTTGTAGTTTGGAGTGGAATTACAAATCCAATAGATCAAGAAACAGCGACCTTTGAGGATGATGGAACAAGTTATGCAGATCAAACAGCGTATGATAATGCTTGGACAACAAGCGACACAGCAAAAGCAAGGGGAAATCCTACAGATGATGATATTGATTTTACATTTAGAAGATTAGCCTCTGATGTTGATTCAATCAGTTATGATTTACAAGATGTTCTAGGTTCAGGCAAATTTGCAGATAATAAAAAATGGACATGGCGAAGCAAGATTAACGTTACCTCATACGGTATTGATACAACAATCTTAATGCACTTATCATCAACACAGAACGCAGACACAGATACAAGTGCTGATAGACTTGGATTGCAATTCTATTTTGAATCTGGAGCAAATACATCATTTTACGAAATTGATACTGATGGTGCAGCATATACTATAGGATCTTCTAGTGATACTGGACAAGCAAAAGCAACAGGAAATCATTATTTTGAAATCATTAGAGATGAAAATGATCTAAAAATTACTTGGTATTCTGATTCAGATTATAGCATAGTTGTTTATTCTACAACATATACAATTTCGGGAGATCCTCAAAATCTTAGATACTTGACTTTCCAAAATTACAATGGAAATACAGGCTCACTTGATTTAGTTGGAATAATAGATGATGTTTCATTTTGGGATGGAATCTCATCACCAAACGCAACAGCAAGAAAGTTTGTAATTACTGACAATATAACTTCTGATTCTGCTATTCAATACGCAACTAGAACAAAAATGTATGATCCTATTAATGGAGATCTAGAACTTGATGTACGTGTTCCAAGTCTTACAACTGGAATTGATACAACTCTATTGATGTATTATGATTATCAGCCTGCTTCTAATCCAAGTTATGTTCCAGAAGAAATGCCACTTTCTACAGCAACATATGATGATGATTTCTCTGTTGATAATGGATGGGATGTTACAGATACTAATGTTTCATTTGATGTTGCAAACGATGAGATAGACCTTACATCCACTTCGTCTAGTTTTGATATAGCATTTCTTGATTTGCAAGATTCTGATGTATTTGGAAGTGGAAACAATCTTCATGACAAAAACTTTGTAATTCGAGCTGAAATTTACAGAGATTCAGATCCAGCAGATACAACAAATGGTGATGAAATACAATTAGGAGTGTCTGATGCTACTACCGATGGATGGTCTAATGCCCAAGATTCTATAGGGTTTAGATGTCAAGTTAGCAAAACAGGAACTAATCAATATTCTGCATTTAGTACAGATGGACAATTTACTCATCAAGGAGATGCCCCTGCAAAAGCAATTACTGATTGGGGTGCTGGTGTTACATGGTATTTTGAGATTAAATGTGATGGGAATAACTTACACGTTAATGTATATACAAATTCAGATTATGAAACAGGATTAGTTGAAACAAGCAGTGTAACTCATGCTTCTCCTACTGGAATGAGATATTTGTTTTTGAGGAATTTTAGTGATAGTGCAAGATCTGGGAGTGTGTTTTCATTAAGAAGAGTTCAGATTTGGAATGACACACAAACACATAGAGAGAGAGCAACATACGATTCAAACTACAAGGCAATCTATGATCTAAACGGAAACTCTCTAGACTCTACAGTTTATGGAAATGATGGAACTGAAACAAGTGTAGATTGGGAAGAACAGAATAACGATGTTGGATTAGTTGCTGATGGTTCAAACACAAAGATTGATGTTGGTTCTGATTCTAGTATAGATGATTTATTACATGATGGACATTTAGAATTTACAATCAATCCTAAATCAGATGGAGAGGGAAGTGTAGGTGCAGTAATTTACAAAAGATCTGGTGGACTTGGTGGATATGTTAATGTCGAGGGAGAATCAGGTGGATTTATGAAATTAAATATGTATGTAGGATTTGATTCAACAGATGGCAGATGGAGAACAACTAACGCAGTTATTCCTATAGGTGAAGTCACTGAATGTGTTATTGATTATAACCCTGATTCTGTAACTAATGATCCTGTAATAATCATTAATGGAATAAAATATACTGTTGGAAACGGTCTTGATGAAGTACAAACACCAGTAGGAACAAAAGAATCTGATGCAGCTACAAGTTTAGTAATAGGAAATGAACCTTCACAAGCTTCAACCTTTGATGGATATATTGGATATGTTGGATTATCAGACAAACAAAGATCTTCATTAGTAGCAATAACAAGATATAACTCAAGAAAAGCAAACTCTGACTTTGTAACTGTTGGAACTGAGGAAACACAGTGAGGGGAAATGATTGACTACCATAGAGAATTTTCTTACAATTGAGGATGATAGTACCTTACTTCATCTAGAGGATGGAACAACTGGATTAACTGTAAATTTTACAACTATTGCTAGTCATATACTAAAGCATAATACAATAGAGGCTATTACAGATAATGTCATTCTTAAGCATAATACAATTGAATCTATTGTTGATAGTGTAATTGCCAAACATAATATCAATACTTCAATTGTTCATTCGGATATCTTTAAGCATAATATCCGCGATTCTGTAGTACAGACTGTAATATTCAAACATACAAATTTTGAGGCAATAATTAAGAATTTGATACTCAAGCATAATACTATAGAAACTATTGTAGGTAGTGAAATACTAAAGCATAACATTAGAAAGTTTACTACTAATTTTAATGTCTTAAAGCATACACTTGCGGGAAATGTTACGAAAGATATAGTGTTTAAACATGACATTAAGGAAGCCATTATCAAATCTGATATATTGAAACATAATATAAGAAAAGCAGTAGCCAAGGAATTATTATTCCTTACACTTGAGGATGATTCAACTTTGCTTACATTGGAGGATGGAATTACACCATTGGTAATAGAGGATACTGCTGATACCTTTAAACATAATATTAGAAATGCTACAACTGTCTCAAATATTTTGAAACATAATATTAGGACATTGGCACAAAAGGATACAATATTCAAACATCAACTTGCGGGAAGTGTTACGAAAGATGTTATTTTCAAACATAATATTATTGAGGCAATAGTAGACAATGTAATAATGAAACATAATACAATTGAAGCAATCATAGACAATGTAATACTTAAACATGCAAATGGTGGTAGTGTAGTCAAGGAAGTTATATTGAAACATAATATAATTTCTTCAATAGTAAGTAACAAGATACTAAAACATAATATCAGAAAATTCACTACTAACTTTAGAGTGTTTAAACACACTGTATTTAATTCAGTGTCAAAAGATGTTATACTTAAGCATAGAAATGCTGGTACAGTAACAGTTTCAAATATCTTGAAACATAATATTCGTGCAGCTATTGCAAAATCTGATATCTTGAAACATAATATTCGTGATGTAGTTACAAGTAGTGATATCTTGAAACATAATATTCGTGCAGCTATTGTAAAATCTGATATCTTGAAGCATAATATAATTGAGACAATCATAAATAATACAATACTAAAGCATACTTTGGCTGGTAATGTAGTCAAGGAAGTTATTATGAAACATAATATTCGCGGAATATCTGTTGCTAACCATATACTTAAACATAGTATTTCATCAATAATTACTAAGGATATTATCTTCAAGCATAACATAAGTTCAGTACTTCAAAAACTGTCAATACTTAAGCATAATATTCTAGCTTCCAATCTGCTTAGAGTTCGTAGAAGATTGAATCTTAACGACAAGTCTAAGAGAATAAACCTTAATAGCAAGAGAAATAATGTGACAAGTGAGGGAGTAGAATGAGTACAGTAAGAACGGATTATGGAGTAACATATGATGTTAAGGTAGGAAGTACAAAGACATTAGAGGTAATTATTGTAGATCCTGATACTGGTGAAGCAAAATCATTGGCTGATACTGCCGTTTACGCTACGGGAATAGCCAAGATTATCAAGGCTGATGGTACTCAGGTAGGAGCAAATATGACTATAAGTTTTGGTGATGCATCTCAACGATTAACTGGATTGGTAACTTTTACAGTTTTGGCTAGTTCACAAACTCTAGCTGCTAATGCGGGAAATTGGAAGGGTGAAATAGAAATTAGTAACACTACTCCATTGGTAGTAGACCAGCAAGATTTTAATATTAATATCAAAGAATAATTAGAAACCTATTTATAGACTATTATGTTTTTTTATGATAATGCAAAAGTATCCCAAGATTCAAGGTGTACATAAGGAAGAGGCCAAGGGTTTCGATGAAGGATATATTATTGTTGAGGAAAAGGTTGACGGTTCTCAGTTTAGAATACAGATTGATGATCAGGGAATAATTTCCATAGGTTCTCATAATGTTGATAATATCCATGAGACAGGTTCTAATGGATTTGCAGTCGGTATTGAAAATGCTTTGAAGATATTTGAAGGTGTAAAGGCTGATCCTGGCGAAAATATTTCAGTTTTCGGGGAATTTTTGGCAAAACCCAAACAAAACACAATAGCATATCAACGCGTACCTAATCATAATATTGTAGTATTTGATGTTGTAGTCAACGGGAAATACCTCGATAGGGAAGAGAAAGAGAGATTTGCTTTCGGACTTGGACTAGAGGTAGTTCCTATTTTATGGAAGGGAGAAGGCAAGGACTTTACTGATGAAATTCGTGAGAAACTGTTGAAATCAACATCATTTTTGGGACACCAAGCTGGTTATGACAAGGTAGAAGGTATTGTAATAAAGAATTATGGCAAGTTGTATGATGAGAGATACAGAAATCTTGAAGGCAAGCATATGACTATAAAAATTGTAAATGCCTCATTTCAGGAGAAAAACAAGGTTGAAAATCCAGGCCAAGGTGACAAGCTTGAAACACTTGTCAATACTTACACTTCTGAGGCTAGATGGAGAAAATCAATCCAGCACAAACTAGAGGATGATGAATTGGAATTTCATATGCGGGATATGGCGAAACTTGCACCAGCTGTAGTACAGGACATAGAAGAAGAGGAAAGAGAAACCATTAAGGAGGAATTATGGAAGATTATGTGGCCAAAGATTAAAGGTAGAGCTGTCAAAGGATTTCCAGAATTTTATATGAAATATTTAGAGGAACGAAATAATGACAAGCAGTAGTGAGAAATTAAATGCAATTGATTATGTTATAAATCATGGAGATCCTAATTATGAAGATAATTATGATAAGATAGAAAGAATTAAGGAAATATTAAAAGAATGAGTAATTATTGTCCAAAGTCGCCTACTGGCGTTCATGAGGATACTGAAAGTGTACCTGGCTTGGCTGGAAATACAATGTTTATCTGTAAATGGTGTGGTCGCGGAGAAATTGATGATTAATGAAACAAGATATTAAATGTTCTAACTGTGGATTTGTAGTACATGGAGATGATCCAGAATATTACCATGTAAAGGAAAAACATATGAAACGATATCAGGAACACACTATAGTATCTGAGCGTGATGGTCGTGTAATTGTTCCAAATAATACAAAAATAAAACCACATTGGATTACAATTTGGTAGTACCATTTATATTAGGCAAAAATAGTTCTAGATTATGTCAAATGTAATGCCAATTTGGTCAAAAGATAACAAGGCGGGAATCCAAGTTGTTAAGACTGATCAGAAATTGCTTAAGGGAAAACATAAGGGCGAATACATGTGGAAAGTCATTAAAGGTGATGAGTTTCTAATTGTAGATCAACAAGAAGCCCTTAGAGTTGAGGAATTTTTAAATCAAAATCCTCTACTTAGAGAAAGTCAAGAAAAAACCTGTGAAGAACACAAAGACAGTGTAGCTTGTACCTGTAACTAAAGGTTTATATTCTCTATCCTTTTTTTTATGTTTAAATATAAGATTTTTTTAGATTTTATATGAATAAAAAAGAACGTTCGATTTATAATAAGAAATATAATTTATTAAACAAAGACAGAAAAGATTATCTTAATAGAAAATATCATCAAGAACATAAAAATGAGATAAATGAAAGGCATAAAAATTGGTATAGAAATAATAAAGATAAAAGAAAAGAATATGTTAAAAATAATCCTGAAGTAAATTTAAAGGCATTAAGAAAAAGATTAGAAAAATTAGGTAAGATATTTAATATGACTTCTATTGAATATCAATATGCATTAATTTCTTGGGCTAATTCAATTAAGAAATTAGATAATAATATGTGTAAAAATTGTGATTCAAAAGAAAATCTTAATGCTCATCATATTAAACCGAAAAAAGATTTTCCTGAACTAAGTTTGGATTTGAATAATGGAATAACTTTATGTGAAAAATGTCATTCAGAAATTCATGGATTTGAAATATATTAGTAAGGTTTATAAGATGTTTAAATTACATTAAACTTAATGTTTCCAGAAAACTTTGGCCGATTTCAGGATTGGCAAAAAAATACTCTTGAGGATATCAAGAAAAAAAGAGACTTGGGAATCAAGATTTCCAACAAACAAGTCAAAAAAATAATGTTGCGGGGATATTCGCAAATAATGAATAGAGTGTGATATAATGCCATACGATGAAATTTGTTATCAAAATATAGAAGAATTTGTACCTGAAAATCATGAGCCAGGTACTCCCATAATTGTAGAACACCATGGAATCAAGGAATTTATGTCACTTGAAGAAGCACAAAAAGTAAGATTTGGTCAAAATGATGAAGGTTTATGTGATGATTGTAAACATTATTCTTGTGTATGTTGGAGAGCGGAGGATCGATGGAATTGAGTGAAGATAAATCTGTACGTGAAATGAGACACACTCAGCATTATCCTTACAGTTTTCAAAGTTCTACATATGCACCAGTAAGAGGCGGGAATGGCAAGGGTAGATTTGCTGTAGAAGCCAAGATATTCGTACCTGGCATGGGCTGGGATACAGTTAATCCATTTGTACAGGATAATGAGTTTTGGGTTGCATTTTATTATTATGTGCTTGGAAAGGAAATAATGGGGTATGAACATGTAGGTCTTTCTGCTAAGGAAATCAAGAACTGGATGAATAATAACGGATACACTTTTGAGGAAAATAAATAATGGGACACATTGATTTTACTACGTATTGTGTATGTACTAAAACTAGAGATGTTAGGATTGAAAATGATAGACTAGTTTGTGATAATTGTAACAAGTTTTATGATTCTAGATTACAACAATTTTTATGGTCACTTGAGGGTTGTACATAATGTATGAAAAAACTAGATGTACCGTATGCGGTAATGAATCAGACAGAATGGGAGATGGTAATTTATGTCATAATGATTGTGGGGGAGTGCATAGAAAGATATGATTACACAAATAGATGATCAACATAGTGTTACTCAATATACAATACCTATGTTAGAACGAAGAACAGGTGAATGGAAGGATGAAATAGTATGGGTATTTAGATGTAAATTATCTGGTGGTAAAGTTCATCAATATAAAAAAGATGAATTTAGTTTTTGTCCCCACTGTGGATCACCAATAAAGAAATTAGATTATAATTTTAGGGGTAGATTTTAATGCCTAGTATAGATAAATGGAAAAATAAGACTACTCGCGGAGAGGATAAGGCAATTACTACAATTAACAGATATAGACAAAAGACAATTTCATTACCAAGATTTACCGAGGATAAGAGATTATGGGGATATCCAGGCCTAGCGGGTACAGCTAAGCAACTTGCTTCACTTGTTCCTAAATGTAATTATTACATAGAGCCTTTTGCGGGAACTGTGAAGGTATTTCAGGAACTATCAAAAGACAGATATGAGACAGCCATACTTAATGACAAGTCAGAATTTATCTATAACTGGCTAATGCAAGAATTTTCAAAGGATGCATACATATTTAATGTTGATTTCATACCAATGATGAGCAGATTCAAAGGTGTAGAGTCTGCTTTTCAACTTATTGATGCCCCTTGGAATCGTTCGTTTTATGATCAAGGATATTCATGTTTTAATCGTAAGAATATCAAGGATTATGACAATGAGATTCTTGAACAGTTAAGCGGATTCCGAGGGGAATTTATAATCTGTACAAAGAAGGACAACAAGCGTATGCTTGATTCTGATTATGATAATTATCTTGTTGAAGGTGACTATCTGGTATTCGGGAAAACTCCGAAAACACTTGTAACTACAAATATGAAATTACCAAAAGGATTAAATAACGTAACTAGGATTGAATAAACTATGACAGACGCTAATCCAAAATTCAAGGGTAGTAAGCATAATGCTCAGAAGATTATGATGGAACTTGTTCCTATGTCATGGATGAAAGATGTAGCAGCTGTAATGACTTATGGTGCTAACAAGTATGCACCTGGCAATTGGAAACAAGGACTACCAGAAGAGGAAGTAATTGGTGCCATGCTCAGACATATTGAACAGTTCAGAAGCGGGGAACAGTACGATAAAGAAACAGGATTAGACCATAGAGCTCATGCAGCTTGTGAACTAATGTTTTGGATGGAATTATATCCTGTTAAGAATAAATCTAAGACATTTGAAACAATGTGGAAGAAAATATCAGAATTACCAAAGAAAAAGAAAGGAGCAAAGAAAAAGAAATGACTGAAGAAAAGTTAAATTTTCCTATTGAAAAATGTGATTGTGAATGTCATAATGACGGTAGAATAAGACACACTAAAGATGATATTTGTTGTAAAAAACCTGAAGTAATGTGTGCTAGTCAACCATGTCAATGTCAAAAAGATGATGAATGGCATGTTGCTTGTGCAATTAGTCCTCATTTTACCGTAGGTAAGGCTCAGATTACAGATATAAAAAGTAGTTATCCTCAAATGAAACATTTGCAAAAATATACAGGTTGTATAGCATTTGGATATGATCCTAATACAAAGTCACTTGATATACATTTTCAAAGATCAGATTGTGAATGGGATTATGGTGCTGGAATACAGATTAACAATTTGACTGAATCAGATAAGGAAGCACTTAGAAAATATTTGGAAAAGGGAGAATAATATGCCGTTAATGACAGATTACAAACTTGAAGAAGTTGTTTGGACTGAAGGCAGTCAACATGACGAATGTTTTGTTAATGGATATTGGATAAAAATAACTTGGGGTAAGTATAAATTTTATTCTGAAAAGATGAAATCATTGGATCAGGCATTGGTATTACTTGAAGAATTAAAGAGGACTGACGGTGTATGAGATTTAAGTGTAAAAAATGCGGGGAAGTCGTAGAGAACGGCAGTATGTACCTTACTAATGAAGAAGTCAGAGAGAAAATAATCAAGCATAGGTGTAAGACATGACTAAAGACCTAGACCGATTATTGTTAGTCATAAAAGAATATGAATTATCACCGACTGATGAGTTATTAAAAGAATATCAATCTCTAAAATCCAAGATAGAAGAACGAGAACAGATAGTAGATAGATTGAAAGAAGAAATAGAAGATTTAGAATCATTGAAATCATTTAAACCTGAATGTGGATATGCCACACTCCAAAAACATGAAGGATTAGAAATACTAAAACGACTTCAATCAATCCTAACAGGAAATAAGACATGAGAATACCTATCTGGAAACGATTAGTGGAATTTTTTGCATTTACCTATTTTAATTGGGCTGTAGTCGTACCAAGTCTTATACCATTCATGATTTTATGGGTACGAGTGGATGAGACTCAGCTTTATGACTGGATATACATGTCAGTATTTACTTCACTCTATATAGGATGGTTAACTGTAAAGGTTGATTCAAAGTTTGCACCATGGTTTTATAGATTAATGAAAATGACTCCGCCAGTTTCTAAAGAACAAGAAATCGTTAATAGATTGAAGGAATGGAGAGATAATATTAGAAAACCATATAATTTAGAAGAAAATCCTAGACAGATTGATGAAAGTTCTAACATAGATCTTTATTTAATAACCAAGATTGATAAAATATTAGATGAAGAAAAATGAGTTTTTTTCAACATGTTCAACAGGGTTGTATTCCTGATTGGTTTTTAATTGTGCGGGAATGGATGAACGAAGGATTTATAACGGGTATAGATTACTTAAATGCTAAAATGTATTTAATTGATACTAATGTAATTGTACCTCAATGCCTGGGGAGGTTCTGGTAATGGAAGAACCGTTTAATCTTACTGAATGGCCATTTTTTAATGATGTTTATAATAGAAGTAATGATATTAAAGATTCTGTTGATAGATATGTTGAATGGGGAGAATTAGGAAAATGTTTTTGTAGTATGTGTGGGGAAAGAATGGAAACTAGAGTTGATAATTGTACATGTTCTAATAGATGTTTTGAATGTAGAGAAACTATTGATAATGATTATGATCATAATGATAATTGTTCAAAAAAGAAAGTTGAAACTTTTGATGATGTAAATATTGATGATGTAGAGATAGTTCAGCCAAATGAATATGATATGGATCATGATAGAGGATACCATATATTTATAAATAAATATCAAACTAAAGAAGGATTAGAGAAAGTAGTGGAGATGTTATTTAAATGAATAATGTTTTAGAACATATCAGAACTTGGACTAGTGCAGCTACCTTGATGATAGGTTTATATGTGGCATATGTGGTGAGTAACACATGAAAGCAAGAACAGTAATTTCTAATCATATTTTGGAGAAAACAAAAGTTTCTCGTACTGATGGTAAACATTTGGTTACTGGTGATAGACAAACTGGTAAGACAACTGCTAATATGATGGGTTCAATTATTAGAGCTTTTGAATCAGAACAAAATGAATATCATATATTGGTTATGACACCAAATTTGAGTATGATTAATAATCTTAAAAATATGATATTTGGATTATCAAAACAAAATTTCTTCCCAAATTCTGCAAAGATTCAATATGGTAGTAGAGGCAATTCTTGTAAATTGACAGTTGATGATCAAATTATTACTTTTGATTTTGTTAATAATATTGAAACATTTGATAAACTCAGAGGTTATAATGAATTTGATTTTGGAATTATTGAAAATTTTAATTATATGAAAAATTATAGAGAGGTATTAAATACATTTTTAAGATTTACTAAGGATTTTGTAATTTCAGGAGATAGTGTATTATGAAAATAGCATTAGACTTTGATGGTGTAACTGCCTATACTACTAAATTATGGGTTCAAAAATTCAATGACAAACACGGTGAAGAAATAACTACCCGTGCAATAGATCGTTGGGGATTTTATGAGCCATTGGGAATTGACTTGAACGAATGTATGGAAATATTTTCTGAAACCTGGCGGGATTGGACGAAACTAGAGCCAATGGAACAAGATATGTGGCAAAAGACAAAGATGTTATGCAATATTGGTAAGACTGATATTGTAACTAATGCAAGTCCCGAGGCTGAAAAGTATCTAAAGATGTGGCTTGCAGAACATAATATTCATTACAATGACTTGGTATTTTCTTCTGAGAAATGGAATCTTGACTATGATGTATTTATTGATGATTCACCAAGTAATATAGAAAAAATTTATGATGCTGGCAAGATTGCTCTGGTCTATAACCATGCCTGGAATCGTGGAGTTATTGAAATGTCAAGCCTACTTAATAATCCGTTATTTGGCGGAATTAAAAGGGTTTATAATATGTATCATGCAATAGACATACTGAGGAATATAAAATATCATGAGAAGATACAAGCCCAATAAGAAAAAATTCCTAGGCGGAAAACATGATGATGCAGAGCTAGTAGAGCTTGCACAATTTATCAGGGATGCATTTCCAAACGTAACAGTCAAAAGGGATTGGTTTATAGTATTTGACCAAGAAGATAACTATGTTAGATCTCAGGAATCTCAGCCAATAGGAGAGAGAAATTACAGGCACCCTGACTTGATTGTATTTCCTAAAGTTTATCAGAAACATGTAATGGTGAAGGTCAGACCAATTGTTATTCATGAGGTTGACGGATCAGTTCATGATGTACATGTAGTTGATACTGAGAAGAGAAATCAACAGTATGAAAATGCCAGGTTGCCATTGACAGTTACCAACAAGCGGGATATAACCGTAAGCAAGTTTGATGATATGTATAACAAGATAGAGCCATATCTAAAGGGTGATAATTAATGTATATAATAAAAAATGAAGATATTAAAACGCCATCCGCATGTAATTTAGGAATTAGACCAAATATAGAAATTATTTGGTCTGATCTAAAAAAAGCAGAAAAACTTAAACAAGAAATTTTAGAAAATCAGAAATTAAGAGAATTAATAATTGATATAGATTTTGTATATGCTTTGGCTTTATTATGTAATAAAGGATTTAAAGATGAATATGATAAAATGAAAAAATTAAAAGATTTTCAACAAACACTTTTACATAACAAAGTAGAGGGATAACTATATGCAAAGACGCATGGATTTATCTATCAGTAAGGACTTTAGAGATTGTTTTGATACACTAAATGTATATCAGAATATGAAGGATGAAAGTTTCAGTCATTTTATTTGTTTGGCTGTTCAAGAATTTGTTAAAAATAATATACAGAATGAACCTAATTTAATTGTTAATGAAAAGTTTTGGAATGATATTATCAGTAAAATGGACAAGGAAGAAATTCTAGAAATGGATAGATTAATAACTAAGTTACACGGGAAATTAATGAAGCAGTTATGACTAACATAGATATTGAAGGACTGAGTAAGGCTGGCATAAATTTAATGCCGTTGAAAAAAGATACAAAGGTTCCCATGGTTGCTTCATGGACTGAACTTCAGTCAAAAAAATATACTGGTGATTTTCCTGACAATTGTAACGTAGCGATTATATGTGGTGAGGTTTCTGGTGGACTTTTTGTAGTTGATCTTGATGATGCTAGTCTCTTAGATGATTGGCAAGATTATGTAGACAGAACTAGGGTTACTGAAACTGGTAAGGGATACCATATCTGGTTTAGAGCATTGGGCTTTTGTCCTCCAAACAGACAGCTTGAGGATAAACGCGGAAGAACAATTGATTTGAAATCCGAGGGTGGATACGTACTTGCACCTGGCTCATTTTATGTTCCAACAGACAAGGAAAGAGAGGCTGGCAAGTATCCCAAGGAAAAAGAGAATGGATTTGAATACAAGTTAATTTCTGACAAGTCGATACTTAGAGTAAATGCAAACAAGATTCTAGAAAAATTAAAGGATTTGGGATTTAATACTGAAAGTAAAACCTATGATGATATTGAACAGGGTTTGGCTGAAGGCGGTAGAAATGACGGTACTTTCAAATTGGCATGTCATTACGTTAGGGACTTACAATTGCATGGTGAGGCACTAAGATACAAGCTGGAAGAAGTAAATGCAAGGCACAAGCCTCCGCTTGATGAGACTGAACTAGATGTAATTATCCAACAGGCCATGAGATATGAGTCAAGTAACATAGAACAAAGTCCCGAAATTATTGGAATTGAGACACTAAAGACAAAGATACTGAATCTTCCTAAAGATACTGATTCTGTTAATCTGTCAAAGGATTTCCCTGATCATGTAAAACAACTCGGGGAAGAGACGGTTACTACTATGCTTAAAAAATACATACCAGATATAAAAATAACAACAGTACAAAGGGTAAAACTAAGGGACTTGGAGGCTGATGTTCATGAAGGAATACCAGTAGAGTTTGATGCCATGATTATAGCTGTAGGTGAACGAGGTACCTATACTGTAGAGGCTGATTATCAGTGTCCCAAATGTAACAAGATAAAGAAAGGTGGGCATGATCAGTTCAGAAACACTGTAATTCCATTCTGTTTGAAATGTAAGTTACAATGCGAAGTTATCAGGGATACCATGAAAACCAGTTTCATTCAGCCATTAAGAATACAGGAATTTTTGGATGATACAGTTAATAATACACCAGTGGAATATGACGCGGAAATCATTGATAAAAGCATAGGTAAGGCATTTATTTCTGACAGAAAGACATTTGTTGCAAAATTCAGAAGTATTCCAGCTAGAGGTAAGAATATTATCATAATTGAGATTATGGGTATGCGTGACTTGGATCAAAAGGAAGGATGTATGCCCGATGATACGGAAATTGAAAAATGGAAAACTGAAGGTGACATATTTACAAGGGTTAGAGACAGTATTTCACCAGAACTTTATTTGAATCCTACAATTAAGGAGAGCCTTATGCTTTCTGCAATTGGTGGTACTTCGTTTAACGGTAAAAGGGCATTGATACATGTATGCATGCTCGGTGATGCACAAACTGGAAAATCAGAATTGTTAAAGAAGATGCATACTCTGGTATTGGGTTCAGGTATGGCAGTAGGTGGCAAGGTATCTGGTGCTGGTCTTACTATGAGTATGGTTAAATTATTCAATGGTACTTCCGTACCTCAAGCTGGTCTGCTTCCTACACATACTGGAAAACCTGTAATGTTTGACGAAGGGGACAAATCTGACAATTCCGTATTAAATTCCTTGCTTGAATGTATGGAACAGGAAACCGCTACGCTTGTAAAGTCTGGTACTGGAAAACCTGGCAAGTCATTAGCTGCAAGCTGTGAGATAATGTTTGCAGCTAACCCCAAAGGCGGTAGATATAATCCAAAACTTCAGATGATGGACAATTTCAGTATGGAAACTCCGTTTGTATCAAGATTTGATATTCTTTGGCTTATGCTTGACATTAATGATCCTGAGACTGACAAGATAGTTAGAAAAATTATCAGAAACTATGGCAAGAACAAGGATCAATTCATGGATGATGAGGAACTTCAAAGATATTTCAGTTACACTAGATCATTAAAGCCTGAAATGAGTGAAGAAATTTGGGACAAGGTTGATGCTTTACATGAAAAAATGAGAGCATTAAACAAGCCTGATTCTATTCCTATCGGATGGAGGCAGTATTACGGTCTAGAGAGAATGTTGACAGCTAGTGCAGCTGCACATTTGAGGGACAAGGTTACTGATGAGGATTTTAAAATCATTGAGAGAATTGTTATACAGTCTTTCAAGTCATTCGGATTAAACATTGAAACTGGTGTAATTACAAAGCCATTGGACAAGGCAAATGTAACAAAAAACACTGTAATTCTGGAAACTTGGGGAGAGATTGCAGACAAAGAAACTGGATATGGTGACAAGGATGATTTCATTAACAAATTGGCGGAGAAAGAAGGATTTGATCATATGAAGGCTATAGATGCTTGGACTAAGGTTATTTATCCTACCGTAACTATTGATGCTGATACACAATTGTATAAGAGGAATGTTTCATAATGGGTAGTGAACGCCAGGAATTATTTGATGAATTAGATTCTTTAGAGCCTGATGATCCTCGAATACCAAAAATACAGGAACGAATTAATGAGATAGAAAAATGGATGATTAAGAGAAATTATATTAAGTCTATTACAAAGTGGGGAGATTCCAATATTTCACCTATTTATCCTTATCATACTGGTGCTGTGTATCTTGAGGATTTGGGGAGAGTTGCATCTTTTAATAACGAAGGTTTAAATTACACTACCACAAAGGCTATACATGTCTGTAAAATGTGTAGATAATCCGACACCATTAGAAGGAGGTAGTAAGTAGGTATGTTTGTATTCAATGGTAAATCACCAAATAGTGCAACTATAGAATCAGTACAGGCATTAGAAAATCATAGATTAAAAGCGATGGGAATTTCAAAGTTTGAAGCAGATTTTAGTTTATGGCAAAAACTTAGAAATATGGAAGAATACCACACACATTCAAGTTTTAGGCATTTTGTTCAATATTTAGAACAAGAATTATTCAAAGAAACATTCCCAACTACAGATGAAGGAGCGAAGCATTGAGTAAAAATATAGCAAAAAGATGTGAAGATTGTGATTTTACGATTGTGATTGGCTGGACTGACGATTGGAAGTTTTGCCCTCAATGTGGAAAAAAATTAGAGGAGAAATATGATTATTATGATTGACTTGCGACTACTTGAGGTAAACGAGTAATGAGTTTAACACGAATAATCATGAGTTTCTTTTTTGGAATTATGTTGAATATTCCTCTAAGTTACTCGTTTAATGAATTGATCAATATTGGTATGATTTCTAGTTTTATTATGATGTTACCTCTTAGTGTTATATTCATGTATCAAATCTCATTGTATTTTGATAATCAAAAACAAAACTCAATTACTAAATCTCAGAAATAGAATCAATATAAAGACTTAAATAATTGTTTTTTATTTAAAAAGTGTGGAAACAGGTCTTAAACAATTTGATAAACATTTTACAGCCGATGATATGATTGGATTGGGAGAGGAATTGATAGAATTAAAAAAGAAGAGGAAGAAAAAATAATGGTATGGAAATTTGTTAGAGAAGATGATTTGAGTTTGAATCAATTAAAGAAATGGAAAAATTTCTTTATCAAGGATTTGGAGTATGCTGAGAATCAATTGAAAGAAGCCGAAAAAATGGCGGAAGAATTTGATTTACCTAATGAAAAAGATATGGTCAAAAAGGCCAAAAACAATGTAAAAATTTCACAAAAGAATCTTAAACTTGTAAAAGAGGCAATAAAAATAGCAATAGAAAACGGTAAATAAATTTAAATATCTGATAATTTAATTCATTCTATGATTAATTGGCACACTAAAAATATCAATATTCAGAATTATTACAAGATTATGCGTAGGGCTATAATGCTTAATGGTGATAATGGTAGAGGATTATCAGGTTATGCAGCTTGGAAACATTTCAAAGATAATACCACATTACATGTATTTCCAGCTGACAGATTGGACGAGTTTAGACATTTCTTTGCTCATTTAGATGTTGAGACTGCCGAAGGTATTGCCTGGGGAGTCACTGGACAAAATGAAGTTTATATGTTTATCAATGATTCCAGAAACAGTTTCATATTCAGATCAAATATTATGCCATTTGTTCATGAATTACTACATGTATTATATCAGCAACAAGTAGGTACTTTTCATGTAACCAGATTATATGACGGAGCTCCCGAAGGCAGAATAGGAACTAGGGGATCAGCTGCTACAGTAATTGTTCATGATAATTATTATGGTAGTAAAGAAAGAATAAGAGTATGGATTTCTTGGGGAATTGGTTGGCTTCCTGTATCATTTCCATATATACCAATAAGAAAGGCTAAAGAGATGTATCCAATTTAGTTTGATTGGTCATTAATTTTTTACATTTAGGACAATAAGGAGCTTCTTTTAATGGTATATGTTTGTCACATTTCCAACAATGAAATTTACCACATCTACAATTCATTATCAAGTTTTTTTAGTCTATTTTTCTTATAGATTTCCATAACTAGTCTGTCTATTGTTGATTTTGAGGTTTGTTCAATGACAAAATCTAACAGATTATTTACAGCTTTTAGAACTTTAATTTTTCTTTGGGATGATTCATTACTGTTTTGAAACTTGCCACAATTTGCTACTAATAATTTTAATATATTGATCTCTTTTTTCATATATCAATTGATCTATATATCAGTTAATATATGTTTCTAGAAAAACGAATCCATTTTGAGTGCCTTACCCCTACCCAATAATACATCAATGTCAATTTCCATGGGTTCTACTACTTGTTCCATTACACTTTCTAGGCTTAGAACATATTTTTTCTTGTCTATATCCTGTCTTTCAACTAGGGATATTGGTTTTACAAATGGTTTTTTCCATGTCTTTACAAACTGTATGAATTGACCTTTTTCTGGTTTGCCTGGAAGTTGTTCAGCTGCTTTTAATGCTTGTGGTTTTACCTTGTATTCATGAGGTTCTTTGTTAATCATTACCTTAAAGGCCAATTTTTCCAATGGTAATTCCTCAAAGTTTTGATACGTTTCCTTGATTTTGTTTGATATTATAGTTTTAATCTCGGGGAAATCATCGGGTTTCATAATAGTCTTAAGATCATCTAATACATTGGTAAATAATTCCTTTACAAAGGGAGGCGTATTTGATTTCTTGCCTGATAGTCCCTTAATGTCTAATGATCCGTCTTTCTTGACACCAAAATAGTTCTTTTTTCTGCCCGAAAGAACTAAATAACGATATTCTTTATCTACTTCTAGGTCAATAGCATAATGTTGTCTACAAAAATCAATAAGATAGTCGATTTGTTCTTTGGTTGGCTTTTTGACGAAAATGGAGTCAGTATCTCCCGCCAGAACAGGAAGATTTTTGGAGTTTGCAGCTTCTACCGTCTCTGAGATAATATTTCTACCGATTGCAGTTACAGCCTCCGCAGCTGGTAGGAAGAATAGCGGGAAACTCTCGAATCCTACAACACCATAAGATGCATTAAGAAATACCTTTAGAGCCTGAGCAATAGTATCATTAATGTTTTTTTCCTTTTCATCTTTGGCACTTTTGGCTAGTTGCTTGAAATGGTTTACTCTGAGTTCTTTTAATGAGCCGATTAACAGTGATACTGCTCCCTGCTTTTTTGTACATGACCAATGTTCAGTATATGGTACCTTGTTTGTCTTACATTCTTCATGAGGACAACATATGGTATCATAGCTTACGTTTCTGGTTTTGATAATGCTTGGATACAGACTTGCAAAGTCCATAACTGTTACATCAAAATGAATACCCTTTTGTTGATCTAATACAATTGCACCCTGATACTTTTTGCCTTCAATGTCTGCCGTGGTACTGGCTTCAATTTGCGGGAAATCATCGGATCTAGGAATAAGTTCATTATTAATTCTATGATGAAAGTATAACATGCTCTTAATCCAATTACTGATAGCAAGCCTGGATATATCATCAATAGGCATATTACCAATTCTACACAATATGATTAAGAGATTGATTACTAGGTTATTGTCATAATGTGACAGTTCAAAGGTTAGTCTAGAGTCGTTATAACAATATTTTGACAATAAATTCAATGGTATTTGTTGCAAGTCACCTTCATATTCTGTCTTATGTTCGCCAAGTAGTGCGGAAGATACGGAATCTAGTCCTTCTTCTACATATTTAGCATTAAAGGCGTATATCTTAAGGGAACGATTACTAAACACACCATAAAGGTCAATATGGATACCAAGGTTTAGGGTTGCAGTATTCTTCATCATCTTGAACGGATTATGATCCATTTCAAGGTTTACGGCTCTGTTATACAGATAAGGCATATCAAACATATCACCGTTGTATGTCAATACTACAGGATAACTTTCTATGATCTTGAAACTATCTTCAAGCATTTCCTTTTCAGAATCATACCACACCAGATCATAATCCTTTTCCTTATCTTCTTCACCCTTTGGTATTTCAGGCCTATTGAGTGTAAAACATTTCTTGATACCGTCTGATGAGTGAAAACTGATTGCAGTAACACGGTTATTGGCTTGCTGAGGATCTGGTAACTGGTCTTTGGAACTTTCAACTTCTATATCAAATGCAATTCTTTTGATTTCTGGTATGGGTTCGCTGAGAATATCAGCCCATAATTTCAGTTGTTTCTTGAATTTTTCAGTATCTACCACACTATCCATGTCTATTTTTGACAGGTCAAATGTATCATTATCGTTTGGTAACGGTTGTATGTTACCATCGTTACTAAGAATATACCATTTGCCTACTACTAGTTTTCTGTCATAGATATATGTCTGATAGTATTTGATATCAGATTCCCAAGTCTTGAATCTTTCTCTGATTGATTCATCTCTGCCTCCAATTACTAGGGGATTGTCAGTTGATATCTTGAATAAGGTTTGTTCTTCATCTTTGATAGTGTTAAGTAGTTTTACTTCTTCAATGTTGGAAATACCAGGCCATTCTTGTAACTGGTTTGCAGTATCAGGAAGTACGTAACAATGAGAAAGATGATTAGTTCTGTCTTTTACTAGGATAACTCTGTTAGTGTCAGGATGATAGAACTTGAGTATAGCTTGACGATTCTGATAAGCTGCTGATAATAATATACATTTTAACTGTTTAGACATTTTCTACACGTAGGATAGCTTGTGTATTCCTTATAAAAACCTTCATCACCACATTTTCTACAACATAGTTCTACAGGTGATCCTTTCATGTGTTTGTATGGTATTCGTCCTACTAATAAACCTTTATATATCGTAACTAATTTTAGAAATATATGAGATACATTTTTATAGCCCTAATTTTGGCTGGTATGATTTCGCCAGGTTTCGGGGAAGTAATTGATTTTACTGATTTTTGGTTTGCTGGTGAAAAATACATTATCATACTTATAGACGACAGAAATGATTTCCCTTACATATGCCCCGATGATGATAGAGTATGCTGGATAGAGGATACATATGAAGGAATTGAAGTCAATTACATATTCATATTAGAGGATGCACAAGAACAAGGCGAAAGGTACAAGATTTGAATATGATTTCCAACATGTCCTTGAAATGCTTGGGTTTTACTCGATCCGAGCTTACTCAAGTATGGGTGTGGCAGACTTGGTATTTACGCCTCCTTGGAATCCATGTGGAAATAACAGAGCATTACTTGTACAATGCAAACATCAAAAGTCCAAGGATTATATTGAGCCTTTTGAAAGAGATCATCTTGACTATTTACAACAAACGAATAGTGGACTTGTCATTATCGCCTATAAAGATAATTCTAAAGTAATGATAAAGTATTGGGAATCTGGTAAGCGTGTAACAATTGAGGAATTTTTGCGGGAAGAATATGGAATACCAATAGAAAGCTATAGTAAGATACTGTCAGCTTATCAGGGTTATAGAAGGCCAATACAGTTACATTATGTACCAAAGGAAGTATATATTAATAGGAATAAGAAAGAAAGTGAAAAGCCCATAGCTCCATTTGCAGACGGCTTGGACATTGAAATGTATTTTCCACATGTACCAGAAAGATACCGAGATAGACATAAATAAGGTATCAAAATCAAGTTATTTATGACAGATCCATTAATTGCTAAGATACTGTATGGGCTTATTGCTTCATCACTACTTAGTATAGTCATAGTTTTTATAGCCAATAATGTGTCTATGAAAATGAAGGCAATACCACAAGGAGAAAAACCTAATGGTAGAATGTTAGCTAGTCAACTAGTACACTTGCTGATTGTATCGGTATGGTATATAGGACTGATTTGGTACTGGTTTACTCTATTAGCACAAGTAGAAGCATAGATTTATAAAACCAAACCATTCTTTATTTTTTAATGACAAAACAAGACAATTCCTTGCTTGAGCGTACTAGAAAATCACTGAATAATGATCAGATTGATTCATGTTTCGTTCAATTCAAAGAGGCTGTACAAGAATTTGTAGAATTGCCACAAGTAGAATTAGTTGATAGAGATGAAGAAAATAATAGAATAAAACTCATCTTTGTACCTATTTCTAAAAGTAATGCAATTAACGCACCTTCTTTAAGTATATCAGTAACAGAATCATGTCAAAACATGGAGCAAGTTAAAGCAATTAACGCACATGCTGAAAATTGTGGTATGTGTCGTGGTGGCTCAAATATCACATTTAATAACAAAAATGTTGGTAAGTTTGAGATTGCTTTGGCAAATATGCAGAAAATCTTTGAAGAGAATTACGCAAGAGCTATGAAAGAGGATGCTGAAGCACAAGACTTTGATAAGTTAGTTGAAGAAGCATTTAAAATACTCAATGTTAGAGAGGAAGATGCACCAAGACGAAGAAAAGAATTAATTGGAAACGTTGAAGGTGATTTATATGCAGATGAATATGATAAAAATTTCAATATTAATTTGCATAATCTTAACATTGAACAAATTAGAGAGTTATCAAAGGTTATTCCAAACCTTTAAATACTTTCTTCTTTTTTTATTTTATAATGATTAGAGAATTTTATAATGATTCATGGATCACCCATGTAAAACATGATGATGAAACTAATGAAATGGTAGTTACTATGAAAGGCGGAACTAAAAACAAGTATGCATGTCAAGGCGTAACCCTGGCAGATTTTGAAGCATTTAGAGATTCGGGAAGTAGAGGTACACATTTTAACAATGAAATAAAAGGGAAGTTCTTACATGAATGGTTTAGTTAACATAATCATAGGCAAACCAGATTCTCAAAGGAGATATAACTTTGCTACAAAGGGTAGTAAGATTACTGAAATTATTGAAAAGATTACCTTGACAGGGGGACTTAAGGTATTAATCGTTGAAGGATCTAGAGGAATTTTTATGGTACTTTAAAATGTGTGGAATAAGCAAATGTGTTATTTGTGGACTTATGAAGGAGAAATGCGGGCAAGCTTGTCATTCTCCTATCTGTCAACTATACATTAAACAATATGCACACAAGTATCATGTAGATCCTAGAAAATCAAAGTTTGATTCTGAAATATATCAAATATGTAGTGGTACTTGGTAATTATCTTAATAACTTATCATACTCTGGTTCTACTTCATCATATCTGTAATTTTGACCGCGAAAATAACTGTGAATATCCTTTTGATTCTTGATATACCAATAACATACTATCATGATCCAGGCAAATATACCAAATGGAATTATACAAAGCCAAGCTGTTAGACTTGGTAATAGAAATAACCTTCGAGCCTTGATCAATTTGAACTACTCCAACTCACTTTGATATCTTGTGAATCAACATAGTTAAACCACTTGATTATTTTTCCATTTCTCCACAATGCTATTTTTCTGTTTCTTATCATACTTCGATAAAGACCTTTTAGTTTCTTGCCCATTGGTTTTAATTGAAAGCCAATTATACAGTTTTTCTCTAGGACTTTGGACATAAATGTTTGACATTGAGGCATGAACATACCATGACTAAACAACATATGAGTACTGTAATTTTGTGAGTTTCTATAGAACATGTTTGGCTTGTATCCTATTTCATCTAGGGTTTTATTTTCAATCTTTGCTAGCTCTTCCGCATTTTGTAAGCAACATGGACATTCTACGTAACCGTCTGGTTGATTAAATAAAACTGTCAAGTATGCATTTTTAATATCTTTATACATTTATCTCACAATTAATATTCCCTTGTATCCCTCTTATAATCGTTGGTAGTTTTTCACCAAATATTTTATAAAAATATCTTTTACGTAGTAATTCATTTATTTTTAATTGAATTTTATCTTCATTTTTAAAATCTCTTTTTCTCATATAATGAAATGCTAAATGATCTAATTCTCTTATTTTAATTTCATTTTCCATAATTTCATTAGAAAAAAGTAGGGAAGGAGAACTCATTCTTTATCGTCATTCTCCATATTGATACCAAATGTTTCGACTTTGCCTTCTTTCTCAAGATCATTAAATTTCTTTTTGTACTTGAGATTTCGGGGCTTACCACGGAGCTTATAATTACAACATGGACAGTTAAGACCGTTCCAGTTTATGAATATTTCACAAACTTGACAACGTTTCTGTCCAGCTGCGTATCTACCCGTGCCTACAGGCTTTTTGGCTTTGTACCTGTCACATATTCCTTTACATGTCATAAACCTAATTCCTCCTTACAAAAATTACATAATTCAATCATATCTCTAGTTTCAGAAGAAAAAGTATTCAAATGGATTCCTCCACTTTGAATAATAGTCGTTTTGTATCCATATCAAGATCAAATATTTTACTACTTAGTCTAGTATGGTTTTTGTTGCTAATCAAGTCATTATAAAACATGTGAGTTAATCGCATGTCTAATTCCTTGATCTCTTTTGACAATTCTATTATTTTGTCAAGTATTGTTTTTTCCATGATTAGTAATTCTTTTAGAGATTTATAAAAGGTTAGAAAGCCTTAAAAGGAGAAAATCAAAACTATTATATATGATAATCCCAGGCGAATCCCGAATTAAAAAATATCGGGGTATCTATGAGGATCAAGATCAGTCAAATGCCTATAATTATAATGGCTTTGAATATATCTAGTGTATGAATACAATAAATAAAACGCTTGTACCCATAAATAATCTAGGTGTTTCATAGTTAGTTTAATATTATTTACCAAATATAAAACTACTTAATGTTTATTAACTGTTACATGTTAACAAAACTATGTCTCGTAATGAATATATGAAAAATTACATGAGAAATTATCGAAAAACTAGTCCATTATACAAAATACATAGTAAAAATGCTAATGAATCTAGGAGAATTAGAGCTATGTTAAAAATTAAATTAGTATTAGTTTGTAAATGTGGAAGAAATGATTTATCTATATTAGAAATTCATCATACAAATAATAATGGTTCAGAAGATAGAAAAAATAGAAAAGGTGATAAATTTTATGATGATATTATACAAGGTAGACGTAAAACCGATGATTTAGATATATTATGTGTTGTATGTAATTGGGAAGAACAACTAAAAGTGTTGAAAAAATTACACCCATTAGAATAAATCATTATTGTATTAACAGATAACATGTATACAAAAATGAATATGGGATTATGTCTCGTAAAAGAGGCTAATACTACAGAACATTTAATCAAGAAATGTATAAAATTACTTGATGAAAAAGAACAAACAATAGAACAAGTAAGAAAAGAATTTCCTTGGCTATTTTAGGCTAAATAGCTAGGCTTTTTTTCTAATTTATTAGCTATTCCGCCTAAAACTTTACCATGTTTGTAAACAAGTATTGGGTGCCTTCTTTTTGAATCAGTTAATATCTTTTCATATTTTGGATCACTCTTTAAGACTTTGTTAATTCCGTGAATACTTGCAGCTTGAGCCATTAACATCTTCCATTGACCAGACATGTAAGCTATTTCTCTAGGACTGATTAACATGCCTTGGAGCGTATGATTAAGCATTATTTGTTCACTTGTATCTAATTCATTCATATAATCATGGACTTTGAGATAATCATCACCAATAAATGTAAATTTAGACATGGTTTAATAAAATAAAAAAGAGAATAAAAGTGTTTAGATTTCTTTGAATTTCTCAAAGTTTTCTACATAATCAGCGATTCCATTGGAAATTAAATCATCTCCATAAAATCCCCAGCATGAGTCTATATGCTTTTTATGTTCTTCATTATGATCACATTCTGAGACTTTACTTAATACGAATCCGTATACATTACCGTTGACATATTGATCATATGTATCCAATTCGCCATTAAATATGTTTTCAACTTTTGTTAAAGTCTTTTTTGTGATTCTTTTGACACTGTACTCATTTTTGATTTTTTCCTTAGTGGCAAAAATATATCCTATCATTCCACTATCCCAAGGATCATTAAAATCGCGGGTGCTCAAGGATATACCACTATGATCAATCATATACACTGGTACTTTGACTATATCGCCTTGACTTTGTAAAAATTCGTCTATATCTTCGACTTGTTGATCACCAATTGTATAATGATGATTCTTTTTAGTGACAATTGTGCCTAAATTGTCCCATTCTCGGGGACTTGCTGGATTTGTATCATAAAATATTTCCAGTACTTGATCCCCGTTTCTTAATGTTTTAACTAGGTTTTCCATGATTAGTAAATAGTTATAGAGATTTATAAATGTATAGAACTTTTAAATATATTATAAAATGACACAAACATTTATAAAAGGTATTGAATATTATAATAATGTTAAGTTAGTTTATAACACTAATAAAACACTCGAAGGCCTTAAAGGATTCGGGAAATGGTGAAAAGTAGTGAAACACCACTTAACAAAAAGAAAAAAGGATTTACGTCCTAACATGTTACCATAGGCCGATAAATGCGGGGACATAATGAGAACCGTATTTATGACCTATTTTATATTATAATATCCATAATATAGGAGATTATGATAACAAATTTGTTATATAACAAAACTGTTATATACCAGATTCCCCAGGTTTTATATTATATAAGTGTTATATTTGACAATTACAATTTTTAGATTTCAATTTGTTTAATTGATCATCCCAAGGATTAGGCATATTAAAATTAAAATCCTGTATTGTGTAAATATATGCGGGTAAATTTTTAAAGTTATATCCGCGTTTGTTTGCTTCTTTGACTAGATAAACATGTGTTTTAATAAATGCCGAAATATTATTTCTAAATCTTACCATTTCGGGGTGATTTTGGTATCCTGTACCATATACAAAACATTTCGCCATTGATAACATTTCTCTATGCATACCAGTTAAATGAGACTTACATAATTTACTAAAGTCTACTTGATCCCAAATTCTCATAATTATAATTAATAGTTAGTTATTATAAATCATTCGCGGGATTTTATGCGAATTATACAACCATATTTTAAACAAAAACTAGTATCACAATAGATAATTAAATTATCATTTGGTGTTTTTACTGATTTTGTGAAATAACACATAATTAATAAAATCCTTTGAGTATTCTATTCTGTACGCTTATGGGTATATCTTCCCATTTCATACGAGAATATTTAATTTTAAGCTCATATCTTAAATTAGCACCTGACAGCATTTTTATTGCTTTTATTTTCAGCCTACAAATTTCTGTCTTCCTTTTATAGGCATTTTTAACAGTTGTGTGCACTAAATTATACTTCCTTGTTTTTTTTTCTTTTACTTTTTATGAAGTTTAGAAGAGTTGTAATTTCAAGAATGGGTATGGTATATAGATCAAATTAATGTTTATTGCTTCATTGTTCTCAATTTCAGACACTCCTCCTTGGATACTTGACTGACCAA
This sequence comes from Candidatus Nitrosopumilus sp., assembly GCF_965263415.1. Taxonomy (GTDB): domain Archaea; phylum Thermoproteota; class Nitrososphaeria; order Nitrososphaerales; family Nitrosopumilaceae; genus Nitrosopumilus. The sequence goes on along the minus strand of NZ_CBDHHI010000002.1, from coordinate 5,267 downwards.
TTTATTGTTTCTCGCTACACCTATGATATTATGATTAGGTTTTTCTACTTATACTAAGTGTATGGAAAAAATATGTTATCTTAATCGCTTCGTCTCTTTTCTCTGCTTTTCTTTTTTATACAATTTAAATGCCGGCCAAGCAAAATTTTTACGCCGTAAGGCTTCTTGTTTAAATAGAATACATTCACAGATTCTTGCACTTGTAACATACTTGCTAATAACCGTCCTTGTTTTGCTACCTTTTTTTATCTTCCGTAAACTGTTGAATGAAACAAAATTATAAGCTAAAAATACTTATAACAAGATTTTTGAATTACAAGAGAGTGTAATTTTTAGTGGACATTTCTAGTTTTGTGCGGTTTTGAATTGTCAAAAATACTATATCACATTTATAAGAAACAGCACGCCTTTTGAAAAGCTCGTTTTGCAAAGGCCGTCTTTGAATTGCCAGTTGAATATTAGAAATTTATTGAAAAGTATCAGGTCTCAAATTAACAAAAATTTCGCGAAAAAAGAATGTGACCTCCTGCTGTAAAGTAAAAATTTTTTTGTTTTTTAAACAGTCTTCCGCGATGTCAGTGATATACTGTTATTTATATATTATTACCAAGAATTATTATGTTTACATATTATAAGGTTTCTTACGTTCATAACTCACGGAAAACTTTAACCCTTTGCGTCCCGAGATTTTGATGAAAATCTTTAGCCAAAGAAAATAACATAAACGGTCTAAAACTGTGCCAAGTTAATGTCACATTTTTTTCCAAGGTTGGCATGTCGGGAAGAAGAGACTTTAAGGCCGGCATAGCCGACCTATTTTTAAATTTTTCTTTTTCTTTTGCTAAATGTTATAAATTTATGTATCACGTACCATAAATACTTCAAAAGAAGACATTTTGGCTGCATTCTTGATTTAGAACTAACTAAAATGGTATTTTACTTCTCAAATAAAGATATTTCAACGGAAACTTCAATACGCGTCACTAGAATATACTTGAATCACAAGGAACCCCATTCTTTCATGTAGAATTTCAAAAGATAATTGTTAATGTAATTTTGTTCACATGTAATTCCAAATTAACAATAATTTTGATAGAATACAAATTTAATGTACAATTTAATTTCATAAAACCTGATGTGACATTTATGTCAGTACTTTTTTTTGCAAACTAGCGTAAAGAGAGTAGGTTGTTTCCCCTTTTCCTTTTCTTGCAGGGTGTAATGCTTTGTTTTAGAAATAGTATTCTTTGGTATTATTGTAATTTGCGATTCACAGTGTGGTTTAATTCGAAGTCTAAATATAAAATAGTGTATGTGATAACCAAGAAATTGAGTTTTGATGGTTTACAACTATTTGTATTGAGACAAACATTGTAATACTTATTGTATTTTAAAAATAGGTTTGAGATTATGATCAAAAGTTTGCTTCTTATGTAAGCTTATATATAATTTCATCTATTTTATTCAACTGAAAATTAAAAGAAAACAAAGCTGAAGAAGAAAAATTTAACAATCCTTTTTTAAATGAACTGTATTAATGTAATGTTAACACTATGGCATCATGCACAATCACACCTTAGTTTACAAAACACACTCTACGAAAACATACACTATGAAAAAACACCCAACATGGAGGTTCATGTGTCACTATAATGAGTTTATTCAATAGCACACTGGTTTTTTAATCAAAAACCTTATTTAAATGGAATAAAGGAAACATAATTTTAACTCTTTTTTGTCAATGAAGGGGTCATAAGTGGAAATACTTTATATATTGATTGAAAAAGCACATTGAAATCTAAGAATAAGATATGCTAACATTGTAATCTGTATTAAAAATCGAGAGAAATTTAAATGCTATCATTGGATTGGGTCATGTCTAAAATTAAATTATAAAGATACTTTAAGATGCCCTAAGAAGCACATTCCCAACAAAAATGCTGGAAGAGTGCTTCTTAGGGAAGCAAACAGTAAAAATCAGAAAAGTGAAAATGGAAAAAGTTTTGTGAATTCTGTAGAGTTGCTACAAAAGATTTAGTTGCTATGCTGGAAAAAGCTTTCTATTTACAAAACTTTAAAACAAAAAAAAAGTCATGACATGACAGTAATAGGCTGCTACTTACTTCACACTGAAATCTTAAAACTATTTAATTATGTAGCTACAGATTGAAAAAAATTTACATGACTAGTTTAAGCATAGTTTAGAATATTATATAGAGTACATATTTGCTCAACAAGGCTGTGTCATTTTTTTGAAAAATGAGGTCTATGTCTAAAGATATATATAATACAAATGTAATGATAAGATGAAACATTAACACTGATATAAATACTGTGTTCCTTATTGTACCCCCTTTTTATTACTGAAATCGAATCACTGATTATAAATAATATGTAACTTTCACATTAGCAATGACTAAAACAGTGAGAGAGAGATATATAGAGTGCTTATACACTCACTAAACAGTGAGACAGCAAGATGAAGGTTTGCAAGGTTTCAATATCTTTCCCCATAGTATTAAAATGAATTAAATTGCTAGCAAAAATTAATTGAATTTAGCTAAAGTATTGTAAATTATCAGGATCATAAGGGGTGACGTCCATACTCAACTTGCCACAAGAAACGGCCATTGGCCGTTTCTTTTAAGACCCACCCACCTAATACTATAAACGGCCTCTTGTGGTAACTAGATATAGAAGCCAAAAATTAAAATTGTAGCCTAATGCTTGTCTCTTAAACTGCCATCTTAAAGCCACATGTAATAAAATATATGATCCCCAATGAAAAACTGTCCCCTCCGTTGTTTTGAGTAATTAAAGTAAGATTTCCGTAAGATTTCCGTTAACGGAAATCTTACTTTAATTGCTCAAAACAATGGAGGGGGACATTTTTTCATGGGGGATCAAATATTTTATTACACACAGTTCATTTTGTCCGGTTGAAAAGTCCGTAATTTGTCTGATACGTACTCAATCTACAATCTGCAATTTAGTGTCACTTTATACACCAAATTTCTGCCTTGTCTAATTTAATTTTTTTCCGAAAAATTTCTATGTATTTGAATTAGACACGACATAAAACAGGTGAAAAAAGCAAAACTGAATTATCTGCAGCAACTTGAATTAAACTCAAGAGGTTGTGTCTAATTTAATTCATAAATTTGACAAAAAGTTGACGTTGCTTTATGCACCTATTTTTTGCCTTGTCTAATTTAATTGTGAGGTTACTTCATGTGAAAGATATCACAAATTTGCGATGAATTGGCAATATTTGCATATGGTTTCCTATGGCAACACTTATAATTCTGAAAAAAGACGAGACTTAATTCAAACTTTAATATAATGATGTTTGTTTATGCTTATGGTGCTTGAAAAAGACCGTCGTAAGAGAAAATTTTTTTTCGCTATTTGGAAATAAAACTCTTTCAAATCCTCAACTCTGCAAAAAAAAAAACTTTTATAAAGAACAATGATAAAATTAATTCTTCGGTTTTTAAGTTCCAAGCAAGTCTGAATTAAATTTTTTTCCTAACTTTATTGTCAATTGTACATTTACAGTCGAGTACGGTCGTAATCTGGAATTAAAATTGACAAAACGACCGTACAAGGGCCGTACAAGAAATAATTTCACGCACGAGGAAAATTTAAACCATTACAATTATGAAATAATATTTATACGTTATGAATCCTGTGTATTCAAATCTTTTTTTCAAATTCAAATTTTTTTGATTGTGAAGACAATTAATCGAGTTTTGTAATTCTATAAAATTAAAACGACAAGAGATAATTTGACAGGAAAGGGGTTAAAAACAGCCATTTTCAAAAAGTGCACTGCACGCAAAGGGTTTAATTAAATTCGGTAGTGTATGAAATATAGTGCAATTTAATGTATGTACGGTCCATTATCGAAATGAATTTGAGATTTTTACCATACATGTACAAACATGTACTTCTTATTTCTCTGCCCCCTCCATCAAAGAAAGTCCGCAAAAATTCGGTACATTTTTCCGAATTAAAACCCACCCGACTGTACACGACCATATGCTACCATACTTGTGTACGGTCATCCGTCAGGTCGTGTAAGAAGAGGCTCAAGAAGAAGCTTTTTGGTTGGATGTTATGTAGGAAAAAAATGAAGAGAAGGATAAATTTGATTTGAACATTAATGCCACACTAAAAACAGTCACTAAAAAAAGACACCCTCCCACAAACGGCCAATGGCCGTTTCTCATGGCAAGTTGAGTATGGACGTCACCCCTAAGCACCCACGGCCGTTACGATCGGAAGCGAAGTTTGCAAAACCAGAAAAGAGACATGCAGATACTAAAAATGTCATAACTTTTGAAAAAATTAATATTTTTAAATTCTGTAAAAAGGAGATGAAAGCCAAGTGTTTTAGCTACACATTTAACCATAAAGATTGCTTCTCAAGGCTCAAATTATAATCAGTTTTTGAACAAATTTAGCAAAATTCAAAATCTGTAATTCAATTCAACACTTTTTGAACACATTATGATGTATATTTTTGGGGAAAAAGAAGATAAATAATAGTATTTTTAATGGGTGAGAAGTTTTTGATAACACAGGTTTAAATAAAACTATTTCTGAAGCAGATATGACCAACTTTACTACTCAAAAATACATAGTTATTTTCTAAGCATTTCCACAAATTCTATTTCTTCATCTGGAGAATAAACATAGGAATTCTTTCAAGTGTCTGTAGTATCAGCAAAGTCAAACCCACAGAATTGATCTGATTAGTTTTATATAATCATTACTTCATGATTGTCAAGATCTACAACAAGTAATTTCCATGAGTTCATCTGTTCTTCCTTCCTTGCATGCTTCTAAACTTTCTCTTGAAAGAGAATGATTTTTAGAAAAACGTGCGCACTCCACTGAATGGAAGTCGCTTATGTGAAGTCCGAAAAACGCTGACAAAGGTAAATCGGCTAATTTGATTGGATATCATATTATTATGTCATAGATTTACGGAAAGTTTTGATATTATTTTTTTTCAGGGGGTAATAGTTTTTAGCTTACTGGCTCTTTTCTACGTGTCAGATTGACTTGAAATTTTCAGGAGAGTTAGAAAAGAGGTTGTTTGAAACATTTTTAGTTGAAACCAAACTCTCACTTCAATATTTTAGGATTTATTATTGTATAAGTAAAAAAGTTGATCAAAAACAACACTTAGACTCCCCCAGTCACCTTGACCAAGCCAAAAATCAGATTTTCCGCCTTTTTTCTACGGAACTGGAAAGTTT
>NZ_CBDHHI010000001.1:0-12920 GCF_965263415.1 Candidatus Nitrosopumilus sp. | reverse complement strand
CCATCACTGTTTTCAGGAGTTTACATCATTGCTTATGGCATTGTGGGTACATTTAGCAATATCGACCCAGATAAAGTTTACGACTATCACACCGCATTTGATATCAAACCAACAGAAGTAGTGTACAATGTTGATATAAATGCAAATCAAAAAGAAATTACAAATATTAAACTTGACCGACAAAATAATAATAGTGCCGCGACAGTCGCTTTAGTAAAAGAAGTAGCTCCTTTTACTAAAAATGCTTTGTATAGATTATACTTTAGTGAGGTCTATGACTTTACTCATGCGGATAGTTATGGAATAAATATAGGTTCATCTGGAGTTATTATTAATTCTGTAAAGCCTAATATTACACTACCACCTAATAAAGACCTAGATGAAATAGAAAAAGATGGATTACATGTTAATGGTTACGATGTTACTTTTTCTCCTACACATTCTTCGAAATCTACTTTATGTATTGTTTTTACTCATTGGAGAAATAGGAGTTTTACCCTAACTAAATATTTATCAACAAATAATAATATTTTAGTAAAATTAAACTATGATAAAACAAACAATAAAGTAACTCTAACTATCAATAAAGCAACTCAAAATTTTACCATGCTAAGTGAATTTAGTGGAAAAATAATTGTATTATGGCTAACAGAAAATTTTGATTCAAATGTTACAAAAGTTAAAATAAGTAACTATAGCGGAACATTAACTATACCAGCTGTTTTTTATAATGTTAATCAACGTTGGAAGTTTAAAACTGAAGATGGAGTGTTAAATAAATTAATGTACTCTCCAAACTTTTACGACACTGATTCTGAGCAATATCATAAAGTAATGCTTCAAGAAAAGTTAAACGGAAGTTACATAGTATAGTGGGGGGATTGCGAGCCCCAAAACCCCCCTGCTGCTACGCCGCATAATCTGAGTATAATATAAAATGAAGGATATCTTTGAGTTTAATCACATTGATAAATCTCTGTCAGAATCAGATATTGATGTTCTAAAAGATTTTTATAAGCATTATCACAAAAAATATTGGTGTTTTAAAAGGTGTTACAAGAGTTATAAATTTCTTGATGATTTTTTTACGATAACCGGAATAAGTCTTGTAGCTATAGGAACAATTGCTGGTGGGATAACACTAAACCCAGTTATTCTTGGTGTTATAAATGGCGCTGGGATTATTGTAGCTGGTATTGGAAAAAAGAAAAATCCACAGAGAAAAATTGAGATGTCAAAGATCGCATTCACGACTTATGAAAAGGTACTAGTAGAACTGAGATCAGCTCTTAGAGGAGATGAATGGGATAAACAAGAGTTTATTGATAGGATGAAACTGATAGATGAAATGATAATTGATCAAACTCCTATATCTGATAGATTTGCTAAAAAATATAAAAAGAAGTTTTCAGTGGAGGAAAACTGTGTTTTACCCCAAACCCCCTTTCCTTCAACCGAAAATAATCTAAGCAAGTAATAAATGGAGGAGTTAAGAAATTTGAAAAAAAGTTTTATAAAAAATTTTGAAACTACTTTATCTTCTACTGGAAAAGATTTGGTAAAAGAAATGGAACAGAAATATAGCGTTGACGACCAAATTTGTCTTGATTATGCTATGAGCCTGTGCCATAAGCTTGTCAAAATGGATGGAGTTAGTGCAGAAGATGAGAAAAAGTGCCAAGAGTTTATAAAAATTTTTTATTATCTAGACGAGATAAAGTCTCTAAACTAAAATCTAATCAAAATATCTGAAATAATATTTTTGGCCATTTATTTTTGATGTTGCTGTTTTATAAATACCTAAGCAAATCATACTAACTTGGGCTGGATTTATTCCCAGCATTTTTCCAACAGAGTACAAGCTTTTAAAATTTGTTTCTTTTTTTGTTACCAAATTTATTGCTGTTACCTTTTTAGGATTTTTGCGATAACTACCAAAATTTCTGTTTTTTGCTGATTTTTTAATGTTTTCGCTTGCTGTTACGACTTCCAAATTTTTTATCCTGTTGTCCGTTCTGATAGAATTTATATGATTGATCTGTTTGTTTTTTTCAATTAGACCGTAAAAGCATTCGAAAACGAATCTATGAGATAAGTAAGATTTAATCTTATTTTCTCCTGTTGTTATACCGCATTTAAGATAACCATTGTTAATAAGATTTCCTTTCCTAGCTTTCCTCAGTCTAATATTCATGATTTCTCCATCTTCATTTGCAGCGTATTTTTTATAGACAGGATGAATAAAAAACTTTTTTCCGTTTTCTAAAACAAAATTTTGCATTTTGTTTTAATATTTATTTCTTTATGCTTCAATTTTTTTTATCCAAGCATAATATAAAAAATGTTAAAGGAAATAGTAGCATACGTTAACTTCAGATTTCCAGCTGCAAAAACACAATTTTATAACGATAACTTTATCAAAGCTTGTCTTGTTTATGAGTATTTATATGCAAAATATTTCAACCAAGTGATGGATTTGAATAGAATTATTAACAAACTATCAGGTTACAGACATACTATTAGAACTAAATCTAAGGTATTGGCTAATCATTTGATTTTCAATTTGGGTTTCAGATCTTTCTGGAGCCACTTCAAACTTGGAAGAGGCAGTGTTTATGTTTTTGACTCTGGTTTTCAAGAAAATGAAGTTCTCGGATACTTAACAGGAATTTTGTATTGGGTTTTCCATGGGGGGGTTGATTAATTCTATATTTAGTTAATATAGAATTTACCCCTCTCTTAATTCAAGATAACTTTCCCACCATTTATCATAATAGTCTCGCGTTTGAGATGAAATATTAAGTGAAATTTTGTTTTTTGAGCCTATTTCCCCCAAAATTCTATTTGCGACATAAAAGACATTAATCATTCTCTTACGGCTGAACTTTTTATTTACCTCTTTCATAACTTTCTCATCTATTTCCATTAACTTTCTGTATAATTCGTCCTTTTCCTCTCCTGTCAAATTTGGAATCTGTTTTATCTTTTTCTCGTAATAGTATTTTCGCTGGTAGACGCTTTTCTTCCTGAAATATAATCTGTCATACTCTTTTGGATCAAAGTAACCTAGTACATGCCCGTTTGTTACTCCGCATTCTTCACAAATCTTATAACCAAAATCTATTGTAAAATATTTGCTATTTTCACAATTTGAACATTGCGAGGATTGCATTTTTGGTTCATCTGAGAGATTTTTAGTATAATTATGCAAAATTTCTAAATATTTTTTTATTTGTTCTTCTGAGTATTTCATTTATTTTTTATTTTTTTAATTTTTAATTTTACCTTATTGCTTTAGTATCAACTTTGTTACTTTGCACCAATCTTTTGTCATCATCGCAGCTCAGAGCTATTTTATTAACCTCTTTGGAATATATATTGTGATTCCTACTTTGTATTATTTTCATACTTCGCATTTGTTTATCCCCCGTGAATAAACAATCAAAATAATGCTCAAATGTAATTCCTTTTGAAACCACAGACTTTTTTATTCCCTTACACTTTTTTATGTTTTTTCCCTCTTCTATTTTGAAGCTATATAACTTAGGGCGAAGACCTATGAAATGTGTGATTTGCTTTCCTGCTACTTCATCCTTGAACATTCCAATTACTTTTTTGTTTAACCCTGTTGGAATTCCAGATGGATGAGATTGAGGGTAATCTGATGTGTCAAACTTGGATTTTACATCGTCTGTTATGTCTACGTAAAAATCTTCTGTTTGTATCCGATACATTAGGCTATCAGTATCCGTAAAAAGTAACTCAGCTTTTGTGTCATATTTTTCTTTTATATAATTGTAGTGAAAGTTGAACATTAAAGTTTTGGATAAGTCTAAAATTGCTTGGCCTACATAAACTGGTTTATTGAAATACACCTCTGTTTCTTTCATATGGGCCGCAATAAGATTTTTATCGAAAATCGTGGCTCTTTCAAAGTTGGGCCTTTTTGAGAGTTTTAGAGCTATTTTACGATTATCAACCAGTTTTATGTTTTGTCTTTTTCTAATGTTTTCTATTGTCTTTCCAAAAACTGAATTATTCATTAGCTTAAAAAAGTCTTTCTCAAAACTGTTAGCTGCTGTTTTACGCAATTCCGTGTTCTTTCTTATATAAGGCTCCATCCAGGGGGATTGCTCAAAAGATATCGCTCTATTTACCGCTTCGAGTTTGAGCCCCATATTGAGATACTGTTTCAGATTTTTGTAATGAAGCACATAGTTGGTTCTTGGTTTGAAATGGCATATAAGTTTTTCAACCCCATTTACTTTGAGAAGTTCTGGAGCAAGTGGGTAATCGTTATGTGTTTCCCAAAGATGTTTTGGGTAAACCAGATCTACATCAAAAATATAGCCCTGGGGGGACCTTGTCCCCCCAAAACCCCCCTGCTCATCCTCCTCTAATATACGAAGGACTTTTTCTTTTGTTAGATTTTCAACCCACTCAAAACCATGCGTTGGGAGTGGCTGAGACATCGCCCAACCATAAAGATTGTTTGCATCAAGGTATTGAATGTAGGTTGAAGGTTTTTCGGGATCGTAGGTTTTCATGTATTGATTATTTGCTTCTGCGTATCTCTTTGATATGTGAGTTATTCCACCGCGTATTCCCCTTTCAAACATCATTAACATATCGTAATCGTCAAGTAGTTGTAACTGCTGACCTGTTGTTTTAAGGCATGCATCCCAGGCAAGACCTGGTGAAGTGTAATAATAAGCTGGATCAAGATTGTAATGTTTCATACAAGTTTTCCTGAAGTTTTCAAAAACATCAGCTAAGAGTAACACATCAGATTTAAGATATAAATCGTGATAATCTCTGATTGTTTTACAATTGAGTGTGTCCCAAACACGAATTGCGTGATAGAAATCTTCTTCACTTATGTGCTCATCGTTTAGTTTAGAATAAAATTCTTCTCTTGGTGGGAGTTGTGTTTCTGATAGTTTTTTCAATGAGGAAACATAGTCGTAAGGGTAAACACCTTTTCGAGTAAGTAGTAGAGTATTATTTTTAAACTTTCTTTTTGTATTAACAAAGTCTGTTGGTTGCAAATTTGAAACAAGATTTGCAAGAGATGTTTGAAGAAATTTGAAAGAGTCTATAAATCTGATTTCAAATGTAATTTCACACATTTTGCCTTTTGTACCTCTGTATTCACCTACTTTAATATGTTTTGAAAAGGAAATGTATTTCTCTTCCGTAGATGGAATACAATCTAATTTTCCTGGAATTTTAGCAAGTTCCTTTATGAAAAGATGGGCGTCATAACCTTGAAGATTATGGAATATAACTGGAAGAACTCTTGGTTTACGACATCTCAAATTACACTCGTTGTGAGCAGCACCTCTGTATTTACCTGTGAAATGGCAGTGATCTCTAACTCTGTCTTCACCCAATTCTTCCTCACATAACGAGCAATATTCAGCTTGTTTAAAAGAATTCTCTTCTTTTTTAGTCAATAACTTCGGTTTTGGTTTTCGGTAGTATTCAGTATATATTGATTGGGTGTAACCCACAATTTTATCTACAAAAATAGCCGCCACATTGTCATCTTCTTTTTCCTTTGTAAAGCTTTCTGTTTTAAACCTTCCTGTTACCCCTTTGAGATAAAAACAAAATCCTGATGGTTCGTGTTTTTGGTATTCTATGTTATAAGATTTACTTGGATCTGGTTTACAATTTGAAACAGGTTTTGTAAAACACTCAAAATCAGCATATATTACAAAAGGAACCGGATACTTTTTGTGAAAGTTTTTGAAATAAAGACTTTCTCCCTTCTTTGGCATTTTAACTGCAACCATTTTGTTGCTGGAACAGTATTTTTCATGTTTCTCAAAACTACTTTTTACTTTGAAATGGCACAAACATCTTTTACAAATAAAAACACCACCAATAACTCTTGTTTTAGTCAGTTGAGTTCTAATTAACCTACTTAGATTTTTTATCAAAGAGTAGTGACTTTTACCATCCTCTTCAAAAAGAAATAAATCTATACTTTTTTGGCAATTTTTGTTTGAGAGTTTAAGAGGATAAATAGTTTTTCCTTCAACTGAGAAGACTGTTATACTTGGAATATTTGGGTTAAGCTTTTCAAACTTTCTTATACTTTTAATATCCATTGGAAAACTTAACCCCTTTGTTACTAACTCGTTTTCATACTTTTTCAAATCTGAAATTATCTCATTATCTCTTGGTTTCATGTGAAGGTATCTTAATACACACCAAATAAAGCATTTATCGTCTTTGTTTTTCGGGTTAATTATTGCCTTTTTATTTTTAATCCAAACTGGTAAATCTATATATGATGAGCCTTTTTGAGGGGAGTATTCAACAACATTTATCTGCAATTCTTTTATGTTCCTAAAATACCATCCACTTCCATTATTCTGATACTTTTCAATATCCAAGTTAATCTTTTTAATGTTATCTTTTACAAGCTTTTCCACGTTTGTTGACTTTAAAACTCTCTTTTTCTCAGTTCTAAAATACGCTTCATCCTCCTTGTAACCAGCAAGACCATTTTTATCAAAAAGTGGTTGCTGCATATCACAAACAAGAACAAAATTTGCTTTAATATTTTTGTTCTTTTGGAAGAATAGTTTAATAATATTTTTATTTTTCTCAAAAAATTGATCAGGTGTTAAATTTGGATCACCCTCTATTACATACTGTTTTGCAAACTCATCAATAGCTGTTTTAGTCTGAACTATTTTTTCGTCGTATTGCTCAATAAGCTTTTCAAGTGCTTTTCTGAAAAATGGAGGGGTATCCTCAGGTATTTTTCTGTTTTTTATACACTCATCAAAATACTCCTGAAATGTCTTCTTCTTTTTAGTCTTTTTTTTGATATTTACTCCCTGTCTTACTTTTTGCCTAGCTTTTTGTATTTTTTGAAACCTTTTGATTAGTTTCTTTCTTTCTGCTAATTCTGAGTACTCTTTTTTAAGAGCTTTCTCCTCTTTTTTTACTAATTTTCTAATTTGATCCAGAGACATATTCTGGAACTCTTTTGAAGCTGATTGTTTTGACATGATTCCTTGTGAAAAGCAATTTTATTATAAGATTTTATTCTTTTAAATTTCAATTTTATTTTTTCTGACGTGGAATTTGAAATATGGGATAATTTAAGTATCCGGTAATAACAGGAATTTGTAGATTTGTGTTATTTTGTGTTATTTTAGAGTAGTTAGGGAAAGATACTCTTTTAGCGGTTTGCCATTTTTCATATGGTGGGGCGCGCATTTTGAAGGAATGCGGGCACCAGGTGTGAAATTTGGGATTTCGCTGAAAGGTATCTTTCCCTAACTACTCAGTCTATACGTCTTCTTTTTTTCTTGCAGATTTGACGGAACCATGTTGGAAGAATCAAACGGTACTACTAGCTCTTGCCCCCCAACATCAAACATTATCTGTGAAATGAAATAGAATGCCAGGAATTAACTTCAGTTTGCTTGGAAGTTGTCAGCCAATAAATATTTCCATTATATTTTATTTTTTTGATAGTTTGTGAACAGTAAATCGATGATAGATTATTTGAGTTGTGCATGTACATAATAAATCAGTACAAGTAGAGCATTCTCGATGATTTTCGACGTCATAGTTAACAGGGGCACCCAATAAGAAATTTTGACAAAAAGACCTAACAACAACAACAAAGCATGAATAGAGCTTTCTGAAGCCATTTTAAGCATTTTGGGAGATTGCTGGGAAAAATGTATCTGTTCCTCACTCCCAGCAAGACTGATGGAGGAGTTAACAGCCAGCAAGGTGCACCTACAACCTGCAACCTAACTTACTGGGAAGTTTCCCAGCAACCGTATGTCCAGACATTACTGGCAAGTTTGGGTGTGGTCAAGGGGCAAAATTCAGCCCTTAAGTGGAGGGGGGGGGGGGGTTGACAGGAAATGGGAGTTGGCCTTGGAACGAAATTCAACCCTTCAGTTGGGGGGGACCCCTTTTTGACAAATAGCACATTACAGCTATCAAATCAAGACTTCAAATCCCTTTAGACACCCAGAATTGTCTATCTTCCACCAACCTTTTCCTTCCAAGGAAATATAATTTTATTACAAATCTCCAGCCAAAAAAAATTGGCCTGAAGAACAGAGTTTTGGAGTAACAGATCCATTGGGTGCTTCTCAGCTAACAACACAACCCGTAACGCCAATTAGCAAGCTAAGGAATGCAATGACTTCTTGTGACTCTTATTTTAATTAATTAATTTCTTTTGTTTTCTTTTTTCGTTTATTTTCAACACCGACATAACATCAAGAAGCTGAGGAATCTCCGAGAAGTACGGTAAGAAAATGAGCGAAGGCTCTATTTCTTTTTAATGATCATGTGATACATGCACCATTTAATAAGGAAATAGATACTAGCTAGATTCTTTCGCAATTTATCAAAAAGCAATATACGTATTGGAGCAGGGTGTTTTCCAGTGTAGTTTAGTAACTATTTTATCCTGGTATGTTAACAAACTGATTGTTATGTCTTTCTTGGCAATGGTTTTCAGGTCTCGGAAAATAATTATTATAAAAGTAAATTACAATTATCATAAAAAATCTCCCAGAATCCTTTAAGGCAATTTTCTAAACAGATTTATAATTTTGACAATTTTATATGAAGAAGACTGTCAGACCACAAAAAGATAACATTTGCCATAAAATATCTTCCCATGTCACGTTTAAGGTAAGGACGTAATCAGCCACGTGACTATTTCCAAATTATTACATCGTATCAGACGGCAGAGAAAATTTGCTGGAAAGCAATGCTCTACCTGATAATTTTTTTCATGACCAAAAGATGGACAAGACGTCATCAGTCACGTGATCAAAGTGTGTTGAATGTTTTAGTTCGTTTTTAAAGTACTTTTTTCGTTATCATGTCATAAATTGGCAAGTTGTTCCCGCAACCAAAAAATAACCACTAAACCCAAAGTAGGAACAATTCAGGACTGTATTAGTTTCCAAATAAGCTTTTCAATCGCATACAGGCAACCATCCAAAATTGTACGAGCGAACAAAAACTAAAGACAAAACCATGTGCTCACATCCCGTTTTTTTCACTTAATCATTTCATTTAAGCATCACTAAAATGTCACATTTGAAAAATGAATAAACAGTTTTACGTCCATTGCCGGCTGTTTTCCGCAACAATTTCTTTACTCTGCATTGTCTCTGAGTAATTATCATTCCATTCTCAAAGCAGCACCAAAGGCCAAACAAAAACTGAGCCAGAAGTTTAAAAGTCGCGTAATGCAGCTATCAATCTTATACCCGAGGGGGAGAGGGGGGGTGGGGGGGAGGGCGACCACGGGATAGGGTTGGTACTTTGATCAAAAACAAACTTCCCAACCATTGGGATAAGATTTCCATTCCAAGTTTCCTTCCTCGGGATAATGCTTTGAGTTCCAAGTTACCCACCAGAGTGGGAATTTCAATCCGACTGAGGTAAAGAATATGTGCTTGCACTTGACAAGTCTTTTTCACAGCTCGCACTGCACCAGTCCACGGTAGTGGCGAGCTCTGCTCTCTTTGAAGATACTTAAGAGTAATTCTCTGTAACAGTCAAGCAAAGTGGAAAATGAAACATTTTGACTCTCCCCTTTAAATTTTGCATGCAATTATATAATATTGTGGGTAGATGTCTTAAAATGCACTTTATTCGGGTTGCTACTTTATTGTTGTCATGGTAACACCAATTGTTTGTTGGTGGCAAAAAACCTAATTTTTAACTCAGAAACTGTTGTAAAAAGTTCAAAATGTATAGCTCTGTTTCTCAAGTCCACTTAAACGCTACAACCCAAGACTTGGAGCAGATACAATACCATCATCCTAGTTTACATTTATGTCTTTTGTTCTTTATTATATCAAATGTGCGTGGCATAAAAGGTTAATCAACTACATGGAGTTTCGGCCATTTTATTTGATGGCTAAAATATGGTTATCCTTTCCTTGAATTTCTCCAAGAGTGCATCAGTTCCAGAGCTAAAACTAAACAGGCAGTTTACACAGGTATTCTAGTTACTAAGTCTGTAAAACCTGCACTGATACGCGGATAAAATTCTTCAAGCTTACTTTGTCCCAGAATATTTTTCGTGCATGTGAGAGGTTAAACTACAAATATGTAAATAGACTCAAACGCACGGGTCTACTTCTCACCACACAAATGTTACCTGGTCTTTATTTGTGTGTTTTTACGAAGTTCGAGCTCGATTTGAACGGCATTGACCGAAAAAGGTGTAGCAGAATCATCAGCTCAGTGAAAAAACCCGCTTAGAAAACAACTCCAAAGTTCATTCGTTTGCCGAACTCAAATATTTCCGTCCAATCACCTTGTTGACCTTGATGGAACCAGTGATGCACGAGATTGCCATTTGCGCTTATGACAATTGCTTATGACGTAAATAACGCGAGCTAAATTATTCAAAGTGGCGCAGAAAGTGCAGACGTACGACGGAACACGCTTGCTGAAAAGGTCACCCTTGAGTACGACAGGAATCCCAAGATTATGTGTTGCATTCTCCTAACGTCGAACGAAATTAATCATTACCTTTTGAAACTTATTTTTAATTGACCAAATTTTAACAAACGGGTTTTTAGATAATAATAATATAATTGTACTGTAATTATTAAATGTGTCAAAAAATTTGTCAGTTCAACTTCCATTTTAAAGTTTTCATTATTTAAAATACGATAAAAGTAAAAATTCTTGAATGAGTAGATTCTGAAAAATCGTCTTCTGTGTACTATTGCTTTTTCACTGCCATGTTTGTTTGTCTAATTTAAAACACGCGCCTTCACACGAGTTACCGCTGACCGCCCGCAAAACTGTGTTCAGTCATCTTAATCGGCTTGTGCCGCGACTTTAGAATCAGCTGTAACAGTTGATTTCCTTTCTCTTTGACATGATTTGTATGTCCCTGGACATGATTTGTATATCAAAAAGAGTGATCAATTTTCATCCACCCATTTCAATGAAAGCAAATGGAATCACTTCTCACCATAGTGGACAACCTCGAACCGTGACTTCTTCGTATAAATATGCGGCACCGAAGAAAGACGAAAAAGCTAACCCTTTTTGATCAAATTATTTTAAGGTTTAAACTCGAAGTTTATATGGTGTAAAATAATTATAATTTTCTTTTACCGGTATCACTCGTTATAATAATAATAACAATAATAATGATAATAATAATAATATGATAATAATAATACAAAATAATTAATACCTTATTGTGTGTAAAATAGAGTGATTTTGCTAAACCCGTGAAACAGGAAGTAGAATACTACCAAGGGAGGATCTCACATTACATTAAAAAAGACAGGGATAAGATATTAAAAAATATACATATGCATGAAACATAGGCAAATAAAAGATCTGTCACCAATACACAGATCTAAAAAGAAAAGTCTTCAGATGCGTCTTAAAATTATTCACCTTAACGACTGCACGACAATGAGAGATGAGCGTTCCAGAGCGTGGGTGCTGCTGTCAAATAATTAAAATAAGCTCTTTCACCTAAGTTTAAACAGCTGGCGTAGAAAGTATAACACTACTAAGTAATCTAAGGTTATAAGAAGACGACTTAAAGATCAATAGATCACACCAATAGTTAGGCACTAGGCCGTGAGTAAACAGCAGTATCTTAAGGCCAATCCAAGCCCTGACAGGGAGCCAATGCAGATCGCTAGGGGAAAGGCGAGATATGACAAGACCTAGGCGATTAGAAAAACTTGCCGGGCCAAGGTGTCTCGAAACTCTCTCCATGCAATTTTGTTATTGCTGGTCTATGCTATGTTCAGACTATACCGGTTAGCTTTTCGTGCCGACACTTAAAGCTATCGAGCGTAGTGTGAACATCTATCCGTTATTCGACTTAAGTGATCGGCGCGGCGCAGCGCAGCATCGCTCCTTTAGCAGAAATCGCGCCGAAATCACCATTCTTATGAGTAAACAGAAGCCCTAGCCGGTATAGTTTTCGCACTGGCCCAAAAGCTATCCCATATACTGTGAACATGGCCTAATTTGTGCAACCCACACAAAACACTATTGCAATAATCCACACGAGGTGTAATAAATGCATAGACAAGCATTTCCATCAATTCTTAGGACAAATACTTGCAAATCCGTTTGCTTCATATTGTGCTGAGATTGTGAGAGCCGATACCACGGGATAACTTGCTAATAATTATGACTTGATACAGCGAGAGCGGCGCATCAAACCATGAGCCTAGGTTTCCAGCTACCGTCACAGGACATGCGTGGGTCCGCCCAACCCTCATACTATTGGACCTTGGCTTGCTGCTGCCTAATACCTAAAAAAATGAACTCTTAAAATTCTACCAGGTCAAAGGTAATTTTGAACCATAATGAAAAACATGTCTACTTATTTCCTGTCTTTGCAGATGGCACAATTAACGTACGAGAATAGAAACTTAAAGGAGAGGATAAGCGTCCTAACAACAATGAGCGATGAGCGATTAATCGAGTATGAGGAATGTAAGAGAGAACTAGAAACGAAAGGTGAAATGCCCTTTTGTAATAGGGTTAAACTAATCAGTCCCTTCGCCTTCCCCTTGAGTTTCTAAGAGTTATGAATAAAAACTGTTGATCAACGGTAGGAAAAAGGTTGGACAATAGTCAAGCAAACGTCGACTACTTGTCGTTCTGTACACCGCCGTCAGCACTACTTCCAAGTGTGTTCATTTGTACTTCAGCCTTCTGTTAGCCGACTGCTGGCATTGGTTACCGTCAAAGTGTCATCTTGAAACCCTGAATATTCTTGTTAGATCAGTGCCCAGTTTGGTTCACTAGCTAACTAAGTTACAGCTGCTGAGTAATCATTTCATAACCGAAATACATTTTGCAGCTTAGGTAAAAAAATCTTAGTAATGCCTATCATATCAATCCCTTTGTTCTGA
>NZ_OZ253671.1:0-1642448 GCF_965263415.1 Candidatus Nitrosopumilus sp. | reverse complement strand
TGGAAAATTCTTTGAGTAATCAAGAACTTGTTCGAAATGTAATCATCATTGTGTTGGCATCTAGTGTCATATCTGCAGTAGTTATGGCGTTCATTATTCTAAATTCTGTTTTAAATCCATTATCAAAATTAGAAAA
This sequence comes from Candidatus Nitrosopumilus sp., assembly GCF_965263415.1. GTDB lineage: Archaea > Thermoproteota > Nitrososphaeria > Nitrososphaerales > Nitrosopumilaceae > Nitrosopumilus. The sequence goes on along the minus strand of NZ_OZ253671.1, from coordinate 1,642,312 downwards.
AGTCATTCAACAATTCAAAGAAGGAGACTATGCCCAAAGAATCGATATTGATTCTAAAGATGAATTGGGAGAGTTTTCAAAATCATTTGATACAATTAGGGAAATTCTAGTTAAAAAAGAAAAACTCAAAAACATAGGAGAACTGGCTACTAGACTTGCACATGATCTAAGAAACCCTCTGGCTGTTATTCAAGGAGCAGTAAACTTAATGAAAACTGATTTACCAAATACGACTGAAAGTATTGATAAACGATTTAGAATGATTGATACGGCAATTATCAGGATGACTCATCAAATCAATGATGTGATGGATTTTGTACGTATGTCAAGTCTTCAAATCGAAACGCATTCCTTATTGAATCTCTTAGGATCTTCTGTATCTAGAACGCCTAAAAATAATTCAGTTACAATTGAATTACCTGAAAACGACATAAATCTACGATGCGATGCCCATAAACTGGATATTGTATTCGTAAATCTATTATCTAATGCAATTGATGCTGCTAAAGAAAATGGAACAATCAAAATCCGCTTCATTGATGAAACATCTCATGTGAAAATAGAGTTTGAAGACTCTGGATCTCCAATACCTGCCAACGTCCTTGAAGAAATGTTTGAACCATTGTTTACTACCAAACAAGTTGGGACAGGTTTAGGACTTGCCAGCTGTAAAAATATTGTAGAACAGCATCGTGGTGAGATCTCGGCAAAAACCAACCCTACTATAATAACTCTAACTTTGTCAAAAAATCTGTAATTGGGTGGTTTGGCTTTACTCCATTCACATATGTTTTGGAGTTAAACTGGACATAATTTCGAATTATGAATTAATTTTAGGCGTTTTCAGATAATTTTCTGATATGACTTTTTATTGACTGCTCACTTGCTAGATCTAATGCACGCTGTAATTCCTTTTGATACGCTGCAACATTTTTCTGATTCCCTTTAATTATCTCACATTTTTCAACTAATGGAAGTTCCTGAAAATTTTTGTATTGTTCATATGTGACTGTGCAGGTATAATGATTTTCTTCTCCTTTGAACTTGTATTTTATTTTAAACGCCATAACATATGAACCTCATACTAACATATTTAGTTGTTCAGTTAATTATATGTCCACTGATAATTATACTTGTACATGGTTATCTTTTTTTTAAAATGTACTTAGACGTATTTTTCAGGGTGTGATAGTTTCTTGATGGGCGTTAATTCGTTCTTACATGCCATGTATAATGCCTCTTCTATCTCATTGTGCATGCTTTGTTGCAACACTTCATCCTTGTTTGTTATTTCACATTCGTCAATTACAGACAAATTTCTAAAATTGATGTATTGGGGATAAGTAACTATGCAGGAATAAAACTGAGAATCATCTTTAAACTTGTATTTTATTTTTAATGGCAAACAGTTCGTGTTGACATGTCTAGAATATAGGTATTTAGGATTATGTGCAAATATTATATTGTTTTTTTGTGTTTGTATAGTGCATAAATTATTATCCAATATCCTGCATACCAAAACATGTTAACTGGATGTATTAATTCAAATTCTCCTAAAAGTTCCAGATAATAATACCATGTATCTCCAATAATCCAGGATAAAACCCCAATTACCAGAATCATCCATGCTTTCCCAAGCATACCGTCACGAAATATGGTTGCCCCCAGTATTGAAAATGCCAACAAGACGGTAGCAGCTGCTACAAAAACAATCCCATAATAGAAGTCAAAGTTGGCCTCTCCAATTTCATTTATTGCAGTACTACCATAGCTAAGCAAAATGACTGCAGGTAATGCTACTACCCACACTTTGTATCTGTTTGAAAATGATGCAAAAAATCGTATGTTTAGAATCAAATATGTTAATGCCATTGGATATTGAAGAAAGAAAAATACATCCGCTATCGAGGGATATGGTTCTACATCCAAAAACAAATCGTAAACCAGATAAGTTATTTCTCCCAGAAAGATCATCAAAAATGCCAATCCTAAAGCAACGTATGCTTTTCGATAAAGTCCTGCATCAATATATTTTGCAGCAACAACAAAAGAAGCAATAGATGCTGCCAAAGGATTCATGAATGAAAAAATAGAAATGATTAAGTCTGTATTTTCTGGTGATGAAATGTAATTTACATATGTATGAAATACAATTACTGCAAAGATAATTCCTGCAATTATTTTGAGGTTGATGTTTGTTCTTAATTTATCAGGGACAACATCTGGAGAAGTCATAATTTCTCAAGTTATTCCATTGTATTAAAAAATAGTTATGAACTTCACACAAATCATATTATAGGATTGCTGAAGGTTTGTACTCTCCATGCTCCCGTATTCTATCAAGTCGCTTAAGAACAAATGCTGCAGTCTCTCTTACATCAACACTGGGATCTTTTAATGCATCTTTGATTTTGTCTTCAACTTCAAATGCTCTCATTAATCCTAATGATTCTATAGCTTCATGTTTTGAGAGAACACTTTTGTCGTATAGAGCAACATCCATCAAAACATTGATTTTATGCCTCAAATTCCTTGCGGCAATTTGGAAACTTGCTTCATGTTTGACTACACCATTAGTATCATTTCGTAAAACCCATTCTAAAACATTTGCTACATCGTTTCTTAGATGATTTTCATCTTTAGGGTCTTCTGCAAGTTCTCCTATGAGCCATACTGCATCCCATCTCTTTGATTCATCCTGATCGTTTCTTAGAATTTCATTACATATGCGAAATCTCTCATTATCTGGTAATTCTCGCATATTGTTCTCATCAAATATCTGAATGGCCATAATTACCAAATCTGGGAATTCCTCTTTTATAAAAATATCCTTCATTTCCTTCCATAATATTAATAACTCATAACAAAATAATACCCTGTATGCCCGGATTGGATAGTCTTCTTTCTAAGTCGTTAGAAGAGTCTATTAAAAAAGATCTTGGAAACAATATGGTCAAAAAAATTGAGGACCGCTTATTTGAAAAATATGGTATTTCGTTTTCTCAGGCAATTGAGAATTTTGACAAGTTGGATTTAGTTTTAAGAGAATTCTTTGGTAAAGGTGCAGATGGTTTAGAGAAGAAATTCTTTGAAACAATTTTCCAATCAAAATCAAAAAAATCAAAAGATTCATGGTACCAATTACGTGATGAAAACTTATCCCAATTAATTTTACAATCTTTTGGAGATCCTGAAAAGAAAGCAATTTTAGAATCAGCTACTGAAACACCAAAAATAATTACTGATATCATTAATGATTGCAATCTAAGTCAAACATCTGGATATAGAAAAATTAATAGCTTAATTGACGATGGATTGCTCTATAAAACAGGACATGTTTTACGTGATAATAAAAAAATCAACAAGTATGTTTGTTCATTTAGTAATCTTAGAATTAACATTGAAAACAAACGTACTAGTGTTGAATTACAATTGATGGATTCTGAAACGAGCTCCTTTATTCAAACCATCAAAATTTAACCACTGTTAAAACCCAACAATTAAGATTCACTTGATTTTCAAATATGGGAACAATCGGTATTGTATGAGAAGCAATATTTGCTTCAAAATATAACATTCACTCATAAATTTCGGGATCACACTATTAAGGAATGACCTTATTCCCAAATATGGAAACAATTGATATGTAGTTTGATCAAAAATAATCGCTATCTTGGATATTACTTTGTAATTGGAGCAGCTGCATTATCTTCTCTTGTTCATGTGGTGTCAAAACCAATGCTGGAAATGGGAGGTAACTCCATTGAGATTAACCCCATCGTGATGACCTTTCTTGTTTACATGATATGTGGCATATTTTTTACTCCTATAGCACGAAAAACTGATTCTATTAGAAAATTTTCACAAAAAGACATTGCATTCATGGCTATAATTGGATTGTCTGAAGTTGCAGCATTGGCAGTATACTTTTTTGGATTACAAAACTCATCTGCAGTAAATGCATCTATTTTTAGTAACAGCGAGATAGTTTTTTCACTCATTATTGCTATGGTGGTATTCAAAGAGAGATTGAACATCAAAGAATGCATCCCATTTTCCATGATCGTTGTGGGTATGATGGTTATTCCAATTGGTAACGACCTTCTAACAAATGGAATGTCAATTCAAAATATTGTAACAGGAGATCTCTTGATTATTCTCTCGGGATTTCTTTATGCTTTAGATATTACAATATGCAAATACATTGGAGATAAATACGATTCAAGAAGAGTTACACAGGTTACATCATTTGTATGTGCACTTGTTGCCTTGTTTGCAATCATGCTATTTCAAATTCCAATGGACTTTGAAATATCTCACATTCCAAGCATTGCAGTAATTGCTATACTGGGTACTGGACTATCAACATTATTGTTTTTAGCAGGATTGAGAAAAATTGGTGCTGTGAGAACAATTCTGTTATACTCTACCACATCTGTATTTGGAATTCTGTTTGCAGGAATATTTCTTGCAGAAGAGATTACCTTAATTGATGCTATATCAATTTCCATAACTCTGGTTGGAATATTTTTCTTGAGAAATAAATTAGCAGAGGCTGAATCAGATGAATCTCCACCTAATCTTGTACAAAATTCCAAACCTAGAGAATTAGAAACATTCCACATTTCCAAACCTAGAGAATTAGAAACATTCCACATTTCCAAACCTAGAGAATTAGAAACATTCCACATTTCCAAACCTAGAGAATTAGAAACATTCCACATTTCCAAACCTAGAGAATTAGAAACATTCCACATTTCCAAACCTAGAGAATTAGAAACATTCCACATTTCCAAACCCCTTAAATTATTACAAACTCTTAACCATGTGCATAAACCGAAAATCTATGTCCCATGGGTCAAAAAATGACTAACGGTTAAATATCATTTCCAGATATGGAAATAATACCATGAAGACTGCAATTGTTGTAGATAATGATCGTGATATCGTAGAAGTATTTTCTGATATTTTGGAGATGTTAGAATTTGATGTTGTTTCCAAAGGATATGATGGCGGTGATGCTATAACACTGTATGAAAAATTCAAACCCGATGTAATTTTCATGGATGTACATATGGATGAAATACATGGAGATCAAGCTCTAAAAGAAATTCGAGAAATTGACAAAGATGTAAAGATAGTGATGGTGACTGGAGATATGTCAAAAACTATGGAAGATACTCTGTCAAAATATGGTGCATCAGCAATTATCCACAAACCTTTTGATATTAAGATCATAAACAAAATTACTGCTGAACTAGAAAGTGCCACTTCTATAATTATACAAAAAACATAACAATATATCCAAAAATCATTATGACTTCAAATAGAATTATGGTGCTCCCACCGAGTTTTGTCAAATTGGTTAAACACTCCATACTTTTGTTTATAAAGAAAATTTTAATTTTTTATTTCATATCTAAAAAATACGAAGATCTTATGACTATCCAACTTTTAGATTAATTAATTGAAAACTAGATTTTTGATATTCTAGAGGTGCTTGATAATTTCTCTCAAAATCAAAGTGATATCTGCCACAACGGTAATTCTCATTTATTTTGTTGTAATTATCTTTTTAATCTGATAGTGGCCGGTTCCATTGTCAATCACATGGTCCAATAATTTTTCAAGGTCAAAAAGTTCTTTTCCACAATGACAATAATACACAAAATATTCATAAAACCATATAATAAAAAAGAGATCACTAATTCCCAATTTCGGAATTGATGAAGTCATTGAAAAACTCATACCTCCAAGTTTATTTTTTGTCGGACTATAGTCACACGTGACAATTACAAACAATTATGAATAAATTAATATCATACTAATGAATTGTGAACATTTTATCTGTGTGTATGTTAACTGATCATAGTGCTTCTAGTTGGGTCAGATCTTTTGACCCGACTAACCAAAATCTATCTTTTGTGCCTATTTGTGTAGAAATAGATGAAAACTAGTAATTCATATCTTTTTTGGAATGTGACAAATTGTTTAGGAATTAGTCACAGCGTGAACTAATATTTTTTAGAATTTAGTTTTTGATTCAATTTACATGCCTTTGAATTCTTATGTCTATCTTTGAAATTTTTTTCAGTCATTGAATACCCACATTCAGGGCAAATAACTCTCTCTGTTCTCCTAGATGACCCCATAAAAAATACCTTGTCCAATCACTGTTAATTACTCCCTTCGTAATGCAACAAGTGGAGACAATGTAGATGCTTTCCATGCAGGAAGTATTCCTGCAGATATGCTCAAGACAACGGACAATATCCAAACTTGTAACGTGTCTACAAAATGAAAGATTGGAATTACTGTAGGTGCATTTCGAAATCCTGGTGGAGATAGTACAGAACTTAATGCATGACCTGATAACATACCAACTAAAATGCCAATTGTTCCACCCAACAAACCAATCAATAATGCCTCCATTAAAAATAGCATAAGAATAGTACTGTTTTGAGCACCGATTGCCTTCATAGTTCCAATCTCCTTGATTCGTTCAGTTACTGATGTGTATAATGTTGTGATAATACCTACGGCACCAACAACTAGGGCAATCACTCCAATGCTTTGAATAAACGCATTGTTACCTTCTGTGAACTGTTGTCTGAACTGCAGTCTTGATTGCAAACTAGAAACTCCTATGGAATTGCCAAAAAGATCCTTCAAATCCTCTTCTGTCTGTGTAGCCAGCTCACCTGATTGTAAAACTACTAAAAGACTATCGTATTTGCCTGATTTTTGCAGAAAGGTGTTTCCAACACTTTCATTAATTATTACAGAACGATCCAACGTACGATCTCCTGATTCTTTTAGAATTCCAGAAACAACAAACGTTCTTGAATCCTCTTGTTGTTCCCCATCATTATCAACATAGCTAAAAGTAAGTTTTACAGATTGGCTAAGTGTAACTATTGGAAATGTGGCCCCATCTGGATATGCCACTCTTTGTCCAACAAGTATTGCAGAAGGATCATTTGGTTTTATTACAGAGCCCGCATCCATTTCAAGTCCAGGCACGCTAACATAAACATCATCAGGATTCATTGCCAATACTGAAGCACGTAACACCCGAGCTTGGGAATTAAGATCAACTGAACCTGAATATCTCGGTATTACATCAATCACTGATGAAAGGGAATTCATCTTGTTTACAACTGCAGAATTAAATACAATAGAAGGTGTGCTATCAACACTTCTAAAAGATCGTTGACCAGGTGTTACTGTAAGCACGTTATCTGCAAGTTGGTTGAGTTGATCCTCTATGAACTGAGATTGACCTGCACTCAATCCATTAAGTACAATCATCAGACTGCTCCCCACTACAACCATTAATACTGTAAGTAATGTTCTGACCTTGCGTTCATTTAATGCAGCCAATGACAATGACAGAATTTCAGCAGGATTCAATGCTTTGAACTCTTTGAATCATCTAACAGAAAGTCCAAGTCATCGTCGCTGGAACTGACTTGTTTGCGATTTTTTCTTATACTAAATGCAATGATAGAACCTATTACAACAGCTACTACAATTATCAATAAAACTTCTACGGGTACAAGATCAGTATTTCCTCCATCACGTTCATTTGAGATCTGTTCTCTGATTTGTGAAACATTAACCACATCATCAAACACTATCTCATGAAAATTCCTAAGGTCGTCAGCATATGTTACCTTGACAGAGAAAGGGTACTTTCCTTCAGAAATTGAAGAGACAGGTAAGGGTATGCTAAAGGGAATTGAAGAGTCATCTGTCAGATCTCCAATGTATTGTGGAGATGTGTCAGAAACATTAGGAATTTCTGCAAGGGATAGCAAGGAGATATTTGCAAATTTACCCGTTGTGCTTCCCTGATTCAGTACATTTCCAACCAAGTGCAGTTTTCCGCCAATACTGTTAACCTGTATGTCGTATAGTGTCAATTCGATGCTTCCTGAAACAAAGACACCTACATTTGCAGTATCTATACTTGACTCTCCATCAGAAATATAATCAAGATCCATGCTAAAGGAACTAGGAGAATTGATTAAACTAGTTGATGCAAACACATCAGTAGTAAATTCATAGGTCTCCCCAATGGGGAGTGAAGATATCATCCATTTTGATTTTCCCATGATTTTCATTTCCGTAGTTTCGCCTGTTAGGGTGAGCAACAGATCTGTGATTTCATCTTCTCCATTGTTTGCAACTTGAAACAAAATATTTTCAACTATTCCTGCAGTTACTACTGGCTGGTCATGTTGTGTATCAACTGAAACAATTATTGGAGATTCTGAAGGTTTTGGAGACACTACAAGACCTGTAGTGAGTAATTCAGTTTGTTTGTATCCATATGCATTTCCATAAGTGATTTGGAGGCTGATGTTTTGTACAGTTGATGCTGCAGTGGCCTCTGGGAAAATTATAGTAGAAATTTTTGTAGAGCCATTTGCAGGAATCTTTCCAATGTTAAATGTATTTTCACCTAGATTGACAAGCTCAGTATCAGATGACTCTAAAGTTACAGTAGAACTAGAACTGTCTCGTGATGAACGATTGTTGTCATCGCCAATACTAAGTATTGTCAAAACGGCACCTGTTGCAGGGGAACTCCCCTTGTTTGAAATGATAAAATCAATGGAATTTGGAACCTTTGGAGTCAATGGCTTGTTATCTGTGCTAAGATCCAGTATAACTTTCCCAGGTAAGATAAATGGCACATTAAGCAATGCAGACTTGCAACTCCTGACGTGTTCTGCAGTAGAATAGTCCAGTATTGCAGAGCTTAGATACGAACCAACTGATGCGTCATCTGTAATGTCTACATCAAAGTAAAGTGTAAACACTTCGCCTTCCTCCAACTCATCAAAATAGCTTGCCTGTGAGACATCACCTGTAATTCTACTATGTGATGATGCAAAGTATGATTTTGCCTGAGGATCAGCACTTGTTCCTCCTGGCTCAAATCCTGTAGGGAGACGTAAGTATCCTGTAATGGCATAAAGCTCAAGTGATGAACGATTAACAAAGACAACAGCCAATGTTGATTGACCTTCTCCAGGACCAACTTCTAGCTCTAGTGGGTTTAACTCATCTGTACTAGACTCACTTCTGTCTGTCCAATATGCATCCAAGAAGACAGGACCGTTATAGTCTGAATCAACTCTTGTGTTTGTAGTTGAAAGACAATCACTTGCTTGAGCATGTGCATAGATTGGTAAAGATAAAATGATCAAAAATGATACAATTGTAAATAATTTCAAAACAATATCTTTCAAATGCATTTTAGTTGTAAACATCCTTTTCAACCTCTCCATCACGCATGTATATAGAACGATCCGTCCGTTTTGCCAAATCTACATTATGGGTAATCATCACTACTGTCCGTCGATATTTTTTTGTTAATTGTGATAAAAGTTGGAAAATTTCTTCACCTGTAACAGTATCTAAGTTTCCGGTTGGTTCGTCTGCAAGAATTATGGTAGGATTGTTAATCAATGCTCTACCTATTGCAACTCTCTGCTGTTCCCCTCCGCTAAGGTTATTTGGTTTGTGTTTTTCCTTTTGCAATATTCCCATCGTTTTCAAAATGCTTAAAGATCTCTTGGTTCTTGTTGTGGAATCCATTCCCAAAATTATTGCAGGCAGTTCTATGTTTTTTTGAACACTTGACCGATTAATCAGATTAAAAGACTGAAACACAAACCCAATCTTACTGTTGCGAATCTTTGCAAGCTTGTTATCAGGCAGTTTGAAAATGTCTATCCCATCCATGAAAACTGTGCCTCTTGTCGGTTTGTCCAATGCCCCAATCATATTCAATAACGTTGACTTGCCACTTCCAGATGGCCCTACTACAGATACAAACTGGCCTTTTGGAATAGTAAAACTGACATTCTTTAGTGCAATTACTTTGCCTGCTGCAGTCTTGTAAACCTTTGAAACATTTTGTACATCAAGAACGCTATGAATCTGTTTGGTGGTTTGAGATGCAGAACTCATGTCATTTACACCGATACTTGACTTCTCCAAATATTATAATACGCAACACATTCTTCATATGTAGAATCATTGAACATGGTTTCAAATACTGCAAAGTTGAACTTACTATGACTTGTCATCTTTGTCCTCGTCTTCTTCAAACTCTTTGTCGATCTCTTCTTGTTGAGCCTTGAATTGCTTGTAGCGTTTATCCCACTTGGAAAGGATTATCCATTGACGTATTCCTACGCCTAACCACCCTATGGATATAGCAAAGATAATCATTTGAGACGGACGTAATAGTTGGTTTGATCTTCTTTCACCAAACTTTGACTTTATCTCATCATATTCTTCTTCTGTTATTTCTCCACGATCAAGTTTGTTTTGCAGTCGTTGTTCAAATTGTTGCTGAAATGAAGGTTCCATAACAGATGACATTACAATCAATGCTACAGGAGGAAGAATCAGAACAGTCAAGATCATTATCATGAACATTTTTTTTGTTCGGCTTAACTGGAACATCATTCCATCAAGAATTTCAAATATATTTTGACGATCATTGCCTTTTGGATTACTCATCTTTATTCCCCCGTGGAAACAGTTTTTCATAAGGCTCTAAAACTTGCTTGAAAATTTCTTTCCCTCTCTCAGAAATCTTGTATTTGATAGTTGTCTTGTTTCCCCAAAATTCAGTATTTCGTTCAATCATTTGTTTTTTTACCAAGTCATCTAAAATCCCTTTGTGTTTTACATTGTTTAATCCACAAATACTCATCAACCGACTTTGATTCATTTCTCCAAATTCGTAAAGTTTCAATAACACATCCTTCCTAATGTAAATTCTGTCTCTATATTCACGTACCAAATGTTTCCGCCTCTAGTAACATATTCCATTGTAAATCATCATTTTCCTCATAATTTTTTACTTCGTGGCTTTGTTCTAAGTCTAGTTGTGCAGCAAGGACACATATTTTTTGCAGTGTAAAAATAACAGTTACACAAACCACATCTTTTCTGTCCTGACTTGTAACGTAAATTATTTGGCATTGAATATGCCTTTTTATGTTCACAAATACCTTTGCAGACTTGAACCATGTGTAAAAAATCACGGATTGTAACTTAAGTGTCAGGTAACATTGTTACGTATCACTTGATAACAACCCATTTTATTCTAAATTGTATGAAATTATCAATGAATGATAAAATCAAGTACATGATTCCTGTATTTACAGCAGTCTTTGCTCTGATGTTTGTTGCTACAGCACCAAACGTAATTGCAGAAGGAGTAGATTATGCAAAATACAGTGACGACAAATACCACAAAAAAGGACATGGACACAAGGCTATCCTAGTTGAAGGATTTACTGGATCTGTTGTAATTCCCAAGGAGATGACCAAAGAAATTTTTGGTGATCTAAAAGAACAGATCACAGTAACTCTGGGTCAAGCAGTTTCTGTTGCTGAAAGTAATGGTGTTACTGATGCAATAAAAGCCAAAGTTGGAATTACAAAAGATGGGGAAGGCAACAAGTATGTTGTATGGAAAATCATTAGTGTGGACATAGATGTTGAATCTCAAATAAAGACCAAGAACATCTTTATTGTAGATGCAGGCGATAACACTAACTTTACGTCAATTTCAAAGACAATTGATCATTCAAAGATGAAAGGTGATAAAATTGACAGAAAAATTGAAAAATTCCAGCATAAATTTTCAGAACCAACTGGCGATTCAGACGTTGACAATGCAAGATCTCAGTTCTTAGATTTGTTGCAACAATTACGTGATGCATATGAGAACGGAGATACTGAGATTGTACAATCAATCAAAGACCAACTCCAAGAACTCAAAGATGATATGTTTCTAAACATGCGAAACTCTCAATTCTAGAGTATTTTTTCTTTAATTTTCGTGTACATGGCAAAAATAATCCTATGCCACCATTTTTGTAAATATTTTATAAAATATCTATGAATTTAATACAAAACATAGAAGTACTTTTGAATGACTAGAATCGATTTCCATACAGTATGAGATATGTTGTAATCTTGCTTATTGTTTTGAGTATTGTTTTTGTTTTACCTGCTCAATCTTTTGCATTGTCTTGTGGCATTCCTCCCTTTGATGAAGCATTCAAAAGACATGACTTGTTGTTGCATGGAACACTAGTTGAAAAGACGACTACTCCATTGGTAACAAAGCAGACCACTTTGGTTTTTGAGACAATTAATGTATACAAGGGAGAGTCTCAGAACCAATTTACAGTAAAGGCTGATTTGAGCTGGGATGACTATTACCGAGAAGGTGAAGACTACATATTGTTTGCAGACAAAATGGAGGATCATTATTTCAGAGATCTCTGTGTTGGTAACTATATTGCAACAAACGACATTCTAAAATTTCTAGATGACTATGTTACAGGTAAATCCCCCGGAAACAATGTGAATGGATTGTATGATGTAGTTTCAATCTTTGAGATGAATCAACTTGAATCAAAAATGAATCTTTATACTAAAATCAACAGAGGGAATGTCTTGTTAAATAATCTCATAAACGATAAAACCGAGTATGGATATTCTTGTAACTTTGAAGAAGATTTGAAACAAGCAGAGAAGTTATTTGCAGATAATGTGTATGTCTTTAACAAACTAAGGGACACCAGTCATGATTACACCATCACAACTGATGCAACATTGTCTACAAACCCGCAGACAGGTCTTGTGGTAATTGAAAGCCTAGAACATAAAGCCATTATAAGCATACTAAACAGCCAACACTTTGAAAATTGCTTTTTTGTATATAATCAGAAACTAATTGACAAGACAACAGGAGAACTGGATGTGCACAGAGACAGTTTAGAGAAAATATGCAATGCAGAAAATTCAACTGCAACACTGCCTGATTTGTGCAAACCTCTCAACACTTTTGACATAAATGATATTTTGTACATTGTTGTCCCGCTTGTAGTGTTTGGAGTGATATCTTTAGTTTTTATTATTTACAAGAGTAGAAAATGAAAACTAGATTCTAATAGTGAATAAAATACTTCAAAAGCAACATGGATACCAAAAATAAGGTAATTTTGATTAGCATAAGTGCTGCAATTATTGCAGCAACTGTGAGTGTCTATATTGTTCAAACACAATCAACAGATACGGAAATTGTTGCAGTTCCAGTCGATCTTTTGCATGTAATTATAGATGGTAAGATAAAGCCATATGAAATTCCACTTAATGCTCCTTACAGTGAAAATGAACCAACATTTGTTTTGGTACCTAACAAAAGTTATCCTGAACTTTATGGTGCGATTCAAGTTGCATTGTACAATGTTGAACACTTACCAAACAATCTTGAAAATGTACAAGTATCAGGATACTTTGATCCAGAATCTCCTGACTGGTACTATCCAGAGCAGGGAAGAACAAAACAAGTCATATTTGTCGAGGATGTTATGCAATTAGAGCCAGTTGATCTTGGAAACAAGTACACAACACAGCAACTACGTGACAGATACGACCAAATTCACAAGGAGTTTGAAGACATCAAAGAAGAGTTTGTATCAGGTAATATCTCACAAGAACAATACGTATCTACACTTGAGAGTTTGGCAGGACATGAATTGGAATTGTTCCAAGATGTCAAGGAGCATACATTTGAGAGAGACGAGATGACACAATACAACTTCTGGCATCGTGGCGTTATGAAGTTTCCAACAACAATAGAGCAGGAAATATCAAAGAATAATTTTTGAAATAAAAGAAATGATTGCTAGCTTAAGATTCCGCTAGCAACAAGATAGGCCCCTATACCCATTCCCATTACTGCACCTATTCCCATGCAGATGAGATCGAATTTTACGACCTTTCTAAATGGTGCGTGAACCATTTTATCCCAGTTTGAGATTTTTTGTGATTTCATGATTATGATTAGTACTAGTTGAAGATAGAGTGTGGTAAGCTTGATAGCTGACTAGGGTATATTGCCACAAATTGCATACTGAAACTATGCGAGAACACCCTACCTTAGAACCGACCAATTGTGAATCTTTTTTTTCACAATGTTCTCGTATACTTTCTTTTAATAAAACAAGACAAAAATTCAAAAAATCAACCGTTGCAATACCTCGTCATAAAAAGTCATTTTATGGATTTTATTTAATTTCAACAGCATTGGTTATCATACTTTCTGTTGTACTATGATAACCTACAAAGTGTTGGATTTTACAATAATTGCAATAGGGTTGATGTTTTTTGTAGGTGTTGTTTCATTTGAATTTAACACAATTGGATTTTCAGAACAATTATTGCAAATTCCATATGAATTAAAACAGTTTTTTGATGTTCTAATTTGGCCTTTGGTCATATTACTGGTAATTGATTTGACTCTCAAATATCACAAGGTAAAAGATCCAAAGAAATTTGTAAAAAAATACTGGATTGATATTGTAATGTTGGCTTTGATTCCATTATTTTCTGCATTCAAATTCTTCAAAATAGGCTTGAGTTTAGTTAAAAAACTAAAGGCCCTAAAAATGGGAACAAAAGTTGCTCATAAAACAAAAAAGATTGCCCAGAGTAATAAAAAATAAAGAAAGTTAATTGCCCGAAATTAAATCCCAGACAAACCCAAAAAATTTCTCTATCATGATGTTATTTCCATACAAAGTAACACTGTAGTTACTGATTACTCTATTTACGAAAAAGCAAAAGACTTTGGTTTCAAATTCACTAAATTAACCCGAAGCATAATCAAAGGACTGGAATATACTATTTTTGTAGTTTCTGCGAAGGGTTAAATTTTATCTTCTTTTACGTTTGAGATAGTCTGTAATTATCTTTCCTGCCATCTCATCTGGAGAAAGTTCTTTCTTGTTTGATTGGCTTGCAAGCTTTCTTGCATTAGTCTTTGATAGTTTGATTGATATGTTTTGTTTGATTCGCATGTTTTTTGCACGTTTTAGCAGTTTTTGATGGGATGATTTTGGAGCTTGAGATAATGCACGAAGATATCTTTTTCGTAATCCTGACTCTAGTTTTGAAATTCTTTCAACAATTTTTTCAGCCTTTTTGATGTTGGGAATTGTAAGGTATAGTCTTGTCATCTCGTCTCGAGAAATCTGCTTGGGAACAAGTGACTTTAGTCTGTCTGGGACTCCTGCAAATCCCAGATATTTGTTAAGGGTAGAAGGTGACATTCCCATTGATTTTGCAGCAGCAGATTTTCCCATATTTTCAGTCAAAAATTTACAAGAATCTGCAATCTCTTTGTGATTCATGTCATTTCTGTGGATATTTTCAACTACTGATGCAGCCTTTGCATTGTCCAGATCATAAGATGTCTGTTTTGTAAGGACATGAACTGGAATCTTCTTTGCACCAAGCCTTTTCATTGCAGCTAATCTTCTCTGACCTGACATTAACAAGAATGTATTTTTGCCCTCTTTTTGAACTAGAGGTGGATTTAACAGCCCTTCATTTTTAATTGATTTTGCAAGTTCTGAAATATTTTCTCTGTCAAGCTTTCGTGCCTGAGCTTCTTTCCATACTTTGATTTGTTTGATCGGTATTTCTTTTAGTCTGTAAGAAATTGTTGGTTTGTATTTTCTCACTGTTAATTTATTACATTCATCTTTTATGTAATGATCGGTTTGTTGAAAACAATCACAACTCTAATTTATTCAACCAGTTTTGTATGAAAATGATTCAAAAAGTTGAGTTTACTTTAAAATTATCTGATATGCCATCTATTTAGTTAGCTGATTTTGTTTTTAATTTAGGGATAATTCAGATTTTAAAGTTCTTGAATATGTTTTTTGTAAATTATACTTTTACCAGAGTTTTATGTGATTTGTTCTGAGGGTCTGTCCAAACATCCGGTTCAGTCTTTTCACCTTTTTTGATGATGAATGCATTTGCATTTGCATTTATCTGCATCAATGTCTTTTTTGTAATCTCTAAATCTTTTTTAGATATCTTTTCTAATCCAACATCTCTCATCTCTGCTATGCAATCAATTATGGAATCTGTTGTTTTCTTGGCCTTGTCAGTTAGAAAAACTAAGTTATTTCTTCTGTCATTTGGGTCTGTTTTACGTACAATGTATCCATCTTTTTCTAACTTGTCAATAATTGGAACCAATGTTGGTGCCTCGACAAACATCATATCTGCAAGTTGTTTTTGCGTAATTCCTTCTTTGATTGAAAGTCCTGTAATTGTCTTCCACTTTCCACCAGTCAGGCCAAATCGTTCAGTCATTTCAATATCTGTTGCTCTCTCCCATGATTTTGCAGATCGCTTCATCATGAGCCCTATGCTGTCTGTTAGATCTAATGTTTTCATCTATCTCTGACCTTGCCTAGTTGACTAATCAAAACTATATTAGTTAATATATTATTCATTATAATTCTAATGATTAGTATCCTAATCTTTATTATCTACAGTGTGACATGAGGTGTATGGGTCGTGTTTTGAAAAACAGGCACAAGATGCAACATACCGCAAACACAAAATTTCTTATTTTAACAATATTTGCAGTATCATTCACACTTTTGTTTGCTGGAAACCATGCCCATGCACAGATATCAAACACTGATGAGCAAACCACGTTATCAAAAAACCTACAAAATGATCCACTTGCACAAGATCTTCTCAAAAAAATAGAGCAAACCAAAAAGATGATTGAGGAATTACAGCAAAAAGAATATGAACAAAATCAGGCACAAGAACAATTAGAACAGATGCGCAACATGTCTCTTGAACGCCTTAGTCAAGATCTTCAAGAATGGGAAAGATTGTGGGAAAAACACTCATCCAGAAATGCATTTGACAGTTTTGTAAACAAAAGACCTGACTATGTACAAGGAGTTTTTTGGGACCAGTTTGAGTTCAAAGAACAAAAAGTAACTGCAGGAAGAAATGCAATGAATCAAGTTTTGATGAATGGGGGAACTATGCAAGATGCTAAAAAGGCATATCATAGTATGGCATCTGCTCCAAGAATTGAACTAATAGAAATGAATGCACAATTTAATGTCAAACATAATCTTGCAGATTATAACGAACAACAGGTATTCAACTCTACAGGCCAAATTCACATGTCATCTGCAACCAAGTCAAAACTATCTGAATTTTATGGCGACTATAGACTACAACCAAATTACATTTTGGCAAATTCTGATGATTACGCATCTCCTAAAGTTGATTCACAAATCAATGCAGACACTTCTTGTGATGATGGTTTTGTATTGGTTTCTAGAATTGTATCTCAGGTATTTTCTTGTATTGATGAGTCTATTGCAAAAAAATGGGCTGAAAACAAAGTAGGTGGAATAATATTTCATGATGAAAACATTTCAAGTGATGGTTCTGCATCAAGTATGGAAATAAACCCTGAAACAAAATGTGATGTTGGGTATGCTGTAGTGTATGACATTCTATCCTCAGAATATCGATGTGTTTTGGAGGCAGATTCCAAAGAAATGATGCACAATGGTACTGCCGAAATACACACGATTGCAGAATATGCCGTAAATAAGGACAAGAACAAAGCCCTTGAGGATGAAATATACGCTATAAACCAAAAGATCTTGCAACTCAATGCTGAATATGACCTTGAAAAGAAGCAATTAGAGACAAAATACGATACCAAACTTGAAAATGAGCAGTTGCTGTCAAAACAAAATACACATGATCTCATCAATGATTATAGGAATGGTAAGGATATCTCCAAAAAAGAACTAACACAAGCAATTGCAGAGATAAGAAACAATTTTGCTATTGTTGAAAACAAAATACTGGATGAAAAACTAAACACATTACATGCAATTGAATTGGAACTAAAACAGGCTCTATCAAAGGTAGTAAAGGAACATGAGAAGAATTCTGATCTTTATGTTGATTGGGATTATCTGGAATCTGAAACAGTGTCAGAAATAATTCCTGAAAATGTGCTTGCACCTGTTGTCAAAGTATCTTTCTTAGAACAAAGTACTTCTGATGAAATACATCTTGATGACATTGGAATCGTAAACTCTATTGGTCAAAAATTCGATGAGATCAAAATTGATCAAGTTCTGCAAGTCTCTGCAGACATTACAAATTACGATGACACCATGCAGGATTTTGTATATATGGTTGAAATAAAAAATAATTCAAACAATGTTGTTCAGCCTGCAAAATGGATGACCGGTTCATTAAACCCTGATCAGACACTTAATGTTGGATTGTCGTGGATTCCAAATGAAACTGGCAATTTCAAGGCAATCATTTCTGTTGGTTCTGAGATTGATTCTGTTTCACAAATAGCAGACATTGAGATTGATGTGGCTTCACAAGACAATGTGTACGATAACAACTATTGTAAAACTGGATATGAGTTGCTTTTCAAGTATGTTGATAATTCCCCAATATGCGTGTCGTCTGATACTGCATTCAAGCTGATAAATATAGGATTGGCATTTGCATAATTGCATGTTACATTTTTTTGGGTTGAAAAATAAAATTTAGTTTTTTTATTCATACATCATTAATTTTTTCTCTTCAAGTGTTATGTGCAATACATTTACGGCACGGTACACATCTAACTCTGTCTTTCCTCCTGTGCATACTAATTTACCTGATGCAAAAACCAAAATCACAACTTTAGGATCCAACATTCTGTGAATTAGTCCAATCAATATGGATATGATTGGCTCTGTTATACATTAGAGCGTCAAACTAATCCTGTAAATCCAGATCAAAGAATAAAAGATTAGAATTCTTTATGAATCTCATCGTTTCAAACTCAATATTGTGAATTCATTGAATTTGGTATTAATGGGCGTGATTGCTGTTATTGGCATCACTTTGACAATTGTTTTGGCACAAAATCAATCTCTTTACAATGAGTTGCAATTGGATAGTACTATGAAAACTGTAGAACTAATTGAAACATTCAAAGAAAAATATTCAGATCGTGAAATTACTGAATTTCCTGATTCTAAAGGTGTTCCTTACAAGTATGTCGCACATGCAAAAAATAGCGATGTTGAACTACTATTGGAAAAAGACCGGGTAGTATTGAAGGCATGGAAAGATGGTGATACATTATGTATTGTTTCAAACCCCCTCCCTAGAGATATTTTGAATAACTGTCCTCTAAAATGGTGATTGAATCCTTATAACTCCAGACTGTTATTGAAATAAATTCAATCTAACATGGAGAATTGTTGTATGTGGCAGTTCTCTAATTTTTGAATTATACAAAAACCGTAGCAAGTACACATATACTTTGAGGGGAATATGGCATTTGTACGGTTATTATTATTCGCCATTGAAATTTCTAAAATGGATCATTGAATTTGTACTACACTTTAGTGAGATCAATTTGTTAAAACAAAACCGCGATCATTAGGATCATGTTCTGAAGTACATTGTCATTTTAGTTCAAATCTCGCTTAAGGATTAACTTGACCAATACTCGTAAAGTGAAGATTGGTCTGTGAACCATACATTTGTCAAAAATGGTTTAAGCCCTATGAGTTCAACCAATAAACGATAAACAATTTTTATTTAACTTCTATATCCTTTGGTTTTTCTTTTGGCACGTAGATGTGTTCTGCAACATGGACACTGAACTCCCTCAAATTCTATATGCGTATCACAATTTGTGCATCTCTTGACACCTTGACTGTACCTTCTACTCTCAGAACGATACCTTTCACAATTCCTCTACAAGCCAACTCTCATGGACCAAAATGTTCTTTACATTTAGGACAACGATCTTTTGTTCTCATCATAGGATATATGCTAAAAACCTCTCCACAAAAAATACAAACTTTCAGAGATGCTAGTTTACTTATCTTCTTTCACCTTTCGGTTCTTCACAAATGAAAGATTCAGTTCAAAATTCACAATGCTAATCTTTGCATCATTGATTCTGCTTTGATACCATGTCACAACATGTCCTGTTTCAGAAAAACCATGTTTCTCTGACACTAGTGAACAATCTTTTAGGTTACAAATTTTTTTGTATGTTGAACTAAGCGGAATCTTCAACTCTTTTGAAATGTCTTGAATCCTTTTTGGCTCATTAATCATTGAAAATAATATATGTCGTGATTCTAAATCTACCAATTCCTTGAAAACCTTGTGTGAAATATCGTATTTTTCTACAAGTAAAGGATGCAGTTTTTTTCGCAAGCAAAAATTTCTAAAAAAAACTATGATATAAGAAAAGAAGTAATTCTCTAAATGTAGAATATTGTTTTAAAACATATCTTATCTTGTTTTAAAAAACTAAAACAGGATTGTAAAATTTGATATTGGTTAATAACAAAGTTAAAGACCTCTTGCATTTGTGAATAGTTCAACCACGCCAATTCTAGTAATTTCTGTAATTGTTGCAGCAGCTGCGGGTTTGGCAGTTGGATTTTCAATTAATGGCTTTTCAGGTGATAATTCAGACTTTATTGCCAATAATCAGGCAAATAATTTTGATGATATTAAGAAAATTACGATAGGAGTTATGCCAAATGAAGATCCAATGGTCTTTGAATTGCAATCTCAGATGCTAGAAGAATATTTTACAGACAAGATTGGTATTGAAACAGAGGTTTTCTTTCCAACAGACGCAACTACGACTGTTGAATCAATTGTAACGGGTGATACGCAGATTGCTTTTATGAGTGCACGACCTGCAGAGTTTGCCTATGAGAGAAGTGATCAAAAGACATTATTGTTCATGGCAGAAGTACGTCCATTTACAAGTGCAGGCGGCGAAAAACTAGACACGTTTTACTGGAGTGAATTTTGGGTAAAGAAAGACAGTGGTATAAACAAGTTAGAAGACGCAAAAGGAAAGAATGTTGCATTTTCAGGCCCTACATCAACTAGCGGGTATTTGTTCCCAATGTCTAAACTTGTGGATAGAGGATTGATAAAATCAGGAGATGGGGCTGATACATATTTTGACAATGTTTTGTTTAGCGGCGGTTATCAACAATCACTTAGTGCATTGATTGAAGGTCAGGTAGATATTGCAGCAGGCGGAGATCATGCCAAATACCGTTACCTTACTCCAGAAGAGCAGAGTCAGATCAAGGTGATAGAGAAACAAGGTCCAGTACCAACTCATGGGATTACCTACAGGACAGATATGATAAGCCCTGAAATTATCACAAAATTTGAAAAAGCTATACTGGACATGAAGTCTGAAAGACCAGATCTATTGGAAAAAGCATTGTTTGGTGCTACAGACTTTACACCAGTGAATCATCACGCACACTTGGCAGCATTAGATAATGCCCTTGCAATTACGCAGATACCTCCTATCTAGTGTTTTGATTTAACGTCTGATATATTTTCAAGAAAAATAATTTTCATATCTATCTGCGTCCATTTTGAACCCCAAAATAGCATGTAAATCCACGTGGAGTTGAACCTTTCAAAAATTATTTTTCATATAGCCAATACTTGATAAACAGTATTGGCGTGCAAACCAACTACTAAAACCCATATGGAGATTTGTCACTTTAGTTCCAATCTCATTTAGGATTAACTTGACCAACACTCGTAAAACAGACATTGGTCTGTGAACCATTGTCCAATCAATTGGATGTGATTGACTCTTAGACGTTAGAGCGTTCAAACTAATCCATTTTATCTGCCAATAGTAAAAGATTAGAACACTTTATGAACTTCTCATTATCCTGTTAGTTATATTATGAAATATTTTGTAATTTTCTTGGCATTGATTGTGTTTTTTATGCCCCATGATGATGCGTTTGCAGTATGTTGCTTTCCTTATGATATGATTCACTATATCGATCCTATTACGGGAAACTTGGTAGTGAGTGGACAACTGTGGAATGATTCATACAAAAGAGAACCATTTGGAAATGCCAAATACGAATTTGTGTTTTACAACTCTACTGGAGATGCTTTGTTTGAAAAAGAACTTTTGGTTACAGATGGCCATCCAATACGAGATGGTTTTGTAATTAATCCACTTGGAGCACATCCTTTACCGTTTCAACTAGTAATAGATGACACTGGTTCTGAAATATTAAATCAAGTTGCACATGTGGGTACTGGAAGAACTCATGTGGATTATTTCTCATGGAAACCAACTGATCTTAATGTAACACTGACTGAATTTAAAAAAATTGAGACAATACAAGGAAAAACACACGATGCTTTATTTGACAAATGGCAGGTGAGTGGAACAATTACCAACATGCATTATGGTGCAACTAAAAACATCTATGTTCTTGCAAGCTTGCATGAATCAGAATATCGTCTTGTAGGTGTTGCGGGATATTCAGATGATGACATCCAACCTAAAATATTGAACGGTCATGAAACAAAAGAATTTAAAATTCATGCTTTGATTCCACAAGAAAAACCTGTCAAACAAGTACGTCTTTATGCAGAATCAGATAATTCTTCTATGAAATATCCGAATACAAAACCAATTATCCTAAAACCTGATGTTCCAATAAAACATGGCACAAAAGGAAATGCCGTTCCTATAGGTGTAAACGTTACAAATATCTCTAGAGAAAATGTTGATTTTGACTGGATTCTTCAAATAAAAAAATCTCCAAAGAGTCTTGATGAAGGAGATATTACAAAATACCCTCAAAGCACTGTGGAATTTGTTGATGTAATCTCAGTAGATGTGATGGCACAAGAAAGCAAGCGACTAGAATATTTGTGGACGCCAACGACTGGTGGCATTTATTTCTATGAAATGTATATGTGGAATAATGGCCTACCTGTATCTCTTGCATTTGCAGGAAGTTTTTTGTATTCTGATCAAATTTTGATAACTTCAAATTCTCTCAAAGAACAACTAACATCTGGAATTTTTTTTGAGAACTTACAGTGTATGGACAGATTAGTTTTGGTTCAAAAATATGACGGCTTTCCTGCATGTGTAAAGCCTACCAGCGTAATAGATCTCATAAAACGAAATTGGACGACAACTGAAGGGATAGAAGGATATGCTATTGACTATGATGGAGATGTAAAACATCTGCCATTTGCAGATGCTTGTACTGATGAAATGATAGAATGTTTGTTCAAACTGCCGTGACGGATGCAACGATTGTTGACTGTTTCATTTTATTATGTGAATTTATTGAGAAATAACTAGACCGACAAAACGACAAACAGGCATAATTATAGGGATTTGAAAATGTCGGTCATATTTTGTGCCTAGAGACCGACAAAAAACCCACTCAAACCGACAAAAAAACCACTCAAACCGACAAAAAATAGATGTTTAACCGACACAAATTCACGCCTGAAACTATTTGATTTTTGAATTATGCAAAAAACCTCCAAAAATTTGGAAATCTCCAAAAAAATTAACTAACTTGCAAGAAATTTCTCTGCCAGCATTCTTACTGTATTTTCCATAGAAGAAAGCCTACTTTCTAGCCTTTTTTCATGTTCTTTGCTTTCTGATTCGATTTTTTCAGCAGATTTCAAATCTAATGGTCTTCCGCATTTTGAACATGTATTTGCATCAAAAACATTCGAAATTCCACAAATATTGCAAACTTTTGGTCTGCTTACTGGATCCTTTTCCTTTCCATTTGATATGCCATAATGCTTCAAGATTGCATCTTCTACATCCGAATTCATCATGTGTTCGTATCTTCCAGGCATTTTGGAACCAGATGACCATCCGTATCTCTTTTTTTGCAGGGATTCTGTCAAAAACATTCCAGTCTTTGTTGCCCCTGTATGGCGAAACAGATTGGGCCAAATTCTCTTGTGAATCTGTGCAATATCGCAAATTCTCTGCAATCTCTTTCTCATTGAAGCATATGACCATGCTTTTCCAAATCTTCTGTCATCCATTGCAATCCATAACGGAGCATCCGGTTCTGAATTTCTTGGATGTTTTTCAATGTATGCTGCCAAGTCCGGAACACATTCAATAACTCTTACTGGTCTTGGTCCAGTTTTTCCATCAACTACAACTATTGCACCTTTGTCATCAAACTTTACGTGTTTTATTTGGCGAGTCAGAATTTCTCCTGGTCTGCATCCCAAATCTGAAAATGCATGAACAAATGCTCTATCCCGTAAACTATCCCCACATGCTTTGAGAAGTTCATTTTTTTCTTGCTCTGTGATTAGCATGTCTGCAGTTAGATTCTCTTTTGGCTTTCTGACTCTAATCCATGATGTTTCATCAGGATCCCCTACATCTTTTTGGTCCCTTGAGCCAAGCTTGAACCAACGGTAAAAATTCTTGAGAATTTTCTTGTGGTCTGATGTGGTGTTGGTTTCATGCCCATCTTTACTAAATTTCTTGTTGAATTTGTAAACTAGTTCTTCAATGTCTTCCTTGTTTGTATCCTCCCAATCCTTTCCAAGCATTCTTGAAAGACTAAGCAATGTTCCTAGAATCTTTGAGCGTCTTGCATCTGAAAGTGATTCATTTACCAAAGTACGGTCAAATTTTCTGATTAGTTTGACGTTATCCTGACTGAGGTCTTTTTCCATCAATGCAAATGTACGGAAGATAATCCTGTCATAATCGTACAGTCTTATTTTGTCCTGTTTTAATTCTGAGCTTTGTTGTTTTGACATTGTCTCTATAATAAAATGGGCAGAGTATTAAACCAGAATGTGAATGCTCCCACCGGGATTTGAACCCGGGTCACAGCCTTGAGAGGGCTGTATGCTTAACCGGACTACACTATGGGAGCTTGATCCGAAACAACCTTTGTCTCAATTTAAAGGAAATGTTTTGACTTTACATGAATTTGTTAAACTTTGTGAGTTAGGTCATTTATAGAAAATCTTGAATATTGTTTTACGTGGATTTACAAAAAATTCCTGAGAAACTAGGTTTGTCTGATTTTCCTGTAGGATTGGGTGGTTGCAGAATGAATGAAAATTTTTTTGATTCTTGTGGATACGATATTGTTGTCTTTGATGAAAAAGACGAACCTGATAAAATTGTTCCAATTGATAATGAAATGTTTATTCTTCATCATGGAACCTTTTCTGAGAAAAATTCAAAGAAACTTTTGCAATATGATAATCTGAAAATAATTCAAGATGCCTCTTGGGATCTTCGAATGTTTCTATCAAAAATCAAAGAAAAACATTCATCATTGTTTGCTGACTTTGCAAAAAACTCTTTGATTGAATCCATGTTTTGCTGTCAAAAAACAAAAGAATCTATTGATAATTCTGATGACTTTGCCCCATGCTGGCAAAAATGTGCCTCATTTTACCTGGCTGATGCAATTGCCTCCCTCAATAACAAAAGATTAGGGCCCACACACATGCTTGACTCTCTGAGAAAGTTTGAAAAAAGTCCAACTAATGAACACATCTCTGTTGTGGCCCAAACCGTTGGAATAGAGCGTGCCACTCCTGTTTTGCTTGAACGCATGGTAAAGTCTACAATTGGCTTTTCTGATATGGTTGAAAAGAATAATCATTCTCAAATTATTAAAAAAACACATGACTATTTTGTAAAAAATTCAATGATTTCAGATTGTTATTTTTACTTGGGGTATGTCAATAAGGAGAATTTCATAAAAATCAAAAATAATCTAAGTAGAAATCCTGATCTTATTCATATTTTAAAAACTGCATTTGATGTTGAAGCAGATTTAGAATTATTAAAACAACAATCTGATCTTATTAAAAAATCATGTAATACAATTCTTGAGGCTATGTCCCAATAGATTTTCTTGATTCATGTACTAACCTTTTAAAATAAGTAAGAATATGTTTTGTCATGACAGATCAAGCATGTGGATGCGAAGCTGATAGCGGCGATCCTGATTATTCATGTGATTGTGCAATGCAAGGTCATTGCATCTGTAGTGCAGATTGCAAATGTGGTACTGACGTTTGTAAAGAAGCTACTAAAGACATGTAATTGGATTTTTCCAATTTTTTCTTTTATTTTTAAAATTATTCTTCCTCTTCCTCAAATCCCCAAGATTTTACTAACTCTTTTTGGAATTTGTCATTTTGTTTTGCATCTAGTGCGTATCCACAATTCTTGTGTGTTGGAACAACATTCATCCCATCTAACTTGAATTCAACTTCGTACAAGTGGACTTTTGAGCATTCGCACATGTCTATCCAGTCTCTAAATTTTCCTCTATATTTGCTTATTTGAAGCAAGTTGAACAACGTTTAACTATCTCTTTTTACAATTTTTTTTAGATTTGAATAAACTGCTAATTCTTCCAATTCTTATGACGGTACTTTTGGGGACTTTGATGCTTCCTTCAGCATTTGCTCAAATTCAATCTGGCGGTGTAGATAAACCTGGAACATGGTATGTTGGAGAAGGCCTCAAACACGGTGACTATTTTTCTTATAACATGTGCCATGTAGATTACAAAGAATGTACTGAATTTGGTCTTGATATGTGGATTAAAGGCGACAAGCAAGTTGGAAGTGAAACTAAATGGTTAGCTGAAGTTGTAGTGTATGATGGCAGTAAAATAATTGTTGGTGAAATGGAGTTGGGAAAGATTGCACCTGAACCAACAGGTGGTAGTGAAGAACTAGGTGTGTATAGAGGTGCATTCAAATCTTCAGTTGCATGGTTATCAGCATTTGCTACTTCTGATGGTAGTTCAGGTGGAAAAGGACCTAAAGCATTTAGTGCAGCATCTTGGGGAAAGATTGGAAACATTGGTGGAGAACAAGTACTTCCAAAACTAATTGAAGAGATTACCATTTCATCTGGAACTTGGGATACTGTTCAAATGGGATGGAAGACTGGTGGATATGTAAGTAAGGTTTGGATTGTAGATGAATTCCCATTCCCTGTAAAAGCTCATACGTTAACTCATGTGTCAGAAGGAATTCCTCCAGCTGAATACAAATTTGAATTATTAGATTACAAAGAAAATGTTTCTACCAGTCCTTTTTCAGGAATTGTTTCTACTGCTGACACCTTTTTTGCACAAGGATGTGATACTGACTTTGAAAGAGATATCACTGTGAAAAAACCTACCAACAATTTTGATTATCAAATCCATGTGTTCTATGGACCTGAAGAACCTGTTCAAGGATGTGAAATGCAATGGCTCATCAAATTTATCAGCAAATTTGATGACACTGAATTTTTGAACCAAGTCCAATTTGACTTTCTAGTTGTAGATGATAACTTGACTCCACTACGTTCTATTGCACAAGAAGAAGGACGACAATATCTCTATTCTCCATCTGGACAATACATCCTTGATATGGTAGTTGATGAACCACCCGGTGAGGCAAATTATGTTATCTGGGTTTATGGACTTGCTCCAGAAGGAATAGTACCTGGTACTGCTGCTGATTATATAAAAATCCCTGTAACTGTTTTTGCTGGTGAAGGAAGTGCTCCAGTAATTCCTCCTCCTGTGGACATAACTCCTCAGAAAATCCCTGAATGGATTAAGAACAATGCAGGTTGGTGGGCAGATGGTGCAATTGATGATGATTCCTTTGTTCAAGGAATTCAATTCTTGATCAAGGAAGGAATAATGGAAATTCCTCCAACTTCACAAGGCACTGGTTCTTCTAATGAGATTCCATCTTGGATTAAACAAAATGCTGCTTGGTGGGCAGATGGTGCAATTGATGATGATTCCTTTGTTCAAGGAATTCAATTTTTAATTAAAGAAGGACTCATGAGTATCTCTTCTTAATTACCTACATTCAAATTGTGAGTTAGTGAAAAGTTTTTGAAGTAAAATGGTCGGTCTTTTCAAACATCCTAAACGAAAAATTAAAAAATTAATCAAACAAGGTGATTATGAGGATGCCATACAACTAGGAAAAAGTTTGGAATCTGAATATTCTGATGATCATGATTTTATGTTCATCATGGGCAGTGTCTACTTTTTAGTTGATGAGCCAAAAAAGGCTTTACCGTATTTTGAAAAAGCGTTTCAACTAAACAAAAATGATATTGAGATGCTCAGACTAAAAACCAATGTTCATTTGGCCTTGGAGCAAAAATCTGATGCCATCAATTGTTGCGAACACATTTTAAAAATTGATCCAAAAAATAATGAAGCTCATGATTTACTTGATCAACTAGAACGACTGTAAGACTATCATTTCTTTTTCATCTGGTATGCGTTTTCCATTAACCAATCACAAAATGCTGTGACTTTGGCATCAAATTCTGTCCAAATATGCACTGAATGAGGCAGAATGTCTATCTTCCAATTCTCACCAAAGACTCGTACGCCCTCTTTATTTTCATACATGTATGCATCTTCTGTCTGAACATCTCCTAGGAATTCTAATGCCTTTTGCTTGATTTGCTCTCTGTCTATTGGGAATCGCTTTCTTTCATAATCTACAATTAAACTCAAATCCCTTTTTCCATACATCTCAAACTCTTCAATTCTGCCCTCCTTTGGAAAATTCACAACAAGTTTGATGTTGTATTTTTTGCCTACCTCTTTTCCAATATCTACAATTCGTGTGTATCCCATTGCAGGATTCTTCTTTAAGAGAAATCTAATCTGCGCTAGATCTTTTTTCAATGCATTTTGAAGATCCAAAATTAATTCTGAAAATATCATCATTACTTTGAAAAGAAATTCCTATTATAATCATTAATTTTCTTCCAGATTGGTTTTTTTAGAACTTTGATTGGCTTAGAGTATGGCAATGCCGACTGATGATTCTATGCGAATTGGCGATGAATCTGAAAGAACAACTGATGTAAACTCTTACCAACGAACGTGCATGGATTTCATTGAAGATATCTCTCATGATTATGAGGCATGGGTTGATTATTACAAATTGCCTGAAGATGAAGACAAACGAAGAAGGGATGGAATTCGTGCAACCATCACTAAAACAAACACATGGATTGCTAAAGTCGCAACATCGATTCCAGCAATTGATGTTGTGATGAATGACGGTATTCAAAAGATGGCAGAATCCACTGCTGGAAAACCACTTCAAATTGGAGTTTTTGTAAACAAAACTCCTAGTTACACTGAAGCAAAACCTGGCATCATTGATGTAAATGTAAAGGCAAGTGGAAGAGAAGGCAGAAAAGTCAAACTAGGATATCATTTCAAAGATGATCGATTTAGAATAGAATCTACTTGCGGGGCATACATGGATGAGACAAACCTCCCATTGGAAGATTTTGATTTTATGGATATTCATCTAAAGATTAATGCAGAAAATGCAAAACAACGTGATGTCATTTCATTTACTGTAACCATTCATGAAATGGAAAATGATGTTGAAATGGAAAAACGTGGTCTTAGTACAATAATTCACATAGTATAACTTGAAATTTATCTAACTGGTTCCATTTCCATCATTGGTTCTTCTAAATAATCAATGAACTTGCCAGTGTTTTCAAGTTTTATTGAATTAATTTCTTCTAGATTTTCAAATGAGTTCATCTTTAGATATCCCTGGGATGCTGTATACAATACATCACCAATGTAAAATGTTCTTGCATCTCCCATTCCATAATATCTGGAATCACTATCTGAATGTGTGATAGCTCCTTTGATGGAGAATCCATTTACACTATCAATATCAAACACATAGAATCCGCTCCAACGGTTATACTCTGGTGCAAACATCTTTGATGTTATATGCTCCAAACTCTCTGAATCTCCACTAATTGGGATTGATAGTACACTTCTTGTTTTATCAAAGAAGAATGCTTTATGATTGTATTGAGCTTCAGAATGACTTGATCTATCTCCAATAACAAAGTCATCTAGTACTTTGGGGTTATTCACATCTGCTACATTGAATAATGCAATTTTGATGCCTAATTGTTGAACTCTGTCATTGTCTGTCACTTTGGTGTCTCGACCAATTCCAATTACATGATCCTCATCAAATGGGTGCAAATAATTTGAAAATCCTGGAATCTTCAACTCTCCTAGAATTTTTGGTGTGTCAGTTGACAAGTCAATTACAAAGAATGGGTCAATTTGCTCAAATGTTACCAAATAGAGCCTGTCTCCCATGAATCTTGATGAAAATATGCTCTCATCATGTGCAATGTCTTCTAATTCTCCTACAACGTTGAGTTGTTCATCTAAGATATACACTGCATTTGAGCGGATTGTTCCCTCATGTTGAATGTAATATTCTATTGTTGTTGCAACTCTGAATCTATCTTCTGACTCATCCATTGAGAACTGGTTTAGTAATCTTCCTGGAACTTCTCCCTTTGCAACATATTCTATTTTGTCTTCATCAATTGCAATCTTGTGAATGATGGTCTTTCTGTTTTCTTCTTGAATTTTTACATCATACTCGTT
Source organism: Candidatus Nitrosopumilus sp. (assembly GCF_965263415.1). Classification (GTDB taxonomy): domain Archaea; phylum Thermoproteota; class Nitrososphaeria; order Nitrososphaerales; family Nitrosopumilaceae; genus Nitrosopumilus. The sequence goes on along the minus strand of NZ_OZ253671.1, from coordinate 1,612,073 downwards.
TAGTGCTTCTCTTATCTTTTCAAATAGAGTCTCTTTTCCTTTTTTGTCCATTTCATTATAGGAATTTTGCATTAATTCTGAAATTCTTATCCATTGTTCAGATAAATTTAATGATGAATCATTTTGAATATTTTTTATCTCATCTTGGATATCGTTTGGCAGTAAAGGAACTATTACATCAAAGAATCTATCTCGTGATGAGTTTTCATAATATCCAAATGGCATGTTTTGCTGGTATGTCAAGTAGAAATTATTCTCAGATACATAAAATGTTCCTGTATATCCCATCAAGAACGTTTCAGAATTTATTGTGTCTCCAAAGATATCAATTGCAGTTAATGTGTTAAAGTTTGAAAATTCTTCTATATTATCAAAGTAAAATGCATCTGGAGTCATGATTCTTACTGAATCCTCCATTATTACCGGAAGTCTGGGATTCTGATGATTGATGTGATTATTTGTAACAAAGTATGCGTAATCTCCAATCATTCGAGCATCTCTGAAATGACCATCAATGGAGTAATCTTTGAGAATAGTTGGATTTTCCTTGTCAGACACATCCACAATTAATGCGTGGGTAACTGGATTGTATGATGGTCTTGGAATAAAGTCAAATTGTGGTATTATTTCCTCATCACTTTGTCCGTTGTAAAATATTACCAATCTGTCTTCATTGAGGAACATGTTCTGAATGTACTGTGATTCAATGTCTAGTGCAATTTTTAGAATTAATTTTGCATCTTCAGCTGGGTATGCGTCAATTATTGATAATGTATTTCTTGAAACAATGTATACGTATTTTGAGTCATTTTTGAGATAGTCTGGTTCATCTACATTTTCTACTTGAACATTAGTTGTAGAATGATCAACTCCTCCATCATCTCCTTTGAATCCTGCCTGTGGTGCTGAAACTGTTGCAGATTCTGCGCTATCAAACATTACAGCTTCTTCAACTGCTGCAACCCTAATGGATCTTGTATCATAAAAGCCCCCACCAAACAATGATGAAGCTTCAAGAATTGATGCCAGTTCTTCTTGTGATGATATTTGTTTGATATCGTTTGTTCCTTTGAAAAATTCTGAAACTGACTTGTCTACATAAACAATTTCAGGTGTAGGAACTTGTACAATTTGCGGTTCTTGCTCAAAACCAACTGCATACATTATTCCTGCCGTTACAATTACCGAAATGGCTACTGCAATTGGAATTATTATTTTTGAACTCATTTTTACTCTCTTTTTTGATTCATCAGTTTTAGTGATTACTATCCCTTAGTAGTTTGGGATAAAAGGATTAGTGAAATTGGAATTTTACCAAACAACTTACATATTCAAGATTCTCATCTACAATCTTAATGTCTGAAAATCCTGATGATGAACTAACTGAAAAAATCAAAATTCTAGCCACAGATGATGAGAAAATAAAGTCATTTGGAGAACTATTTACCAATGATTCTAGTCGTGAAATCCTACAATTACTATTCAATGATGAGATGACTGCAAATCAGATTGCACAAAAGACTGACATTTCACTTCAATTAGTAAAATATCATCTAAACAAATTGCAAGACTTGGGGGTTGTAAAGATTTCAAAAATTGAAAAGAATTCAAAATCTCAAGACATGAAAGTTTACTCTGCAACAAAATTTAGTATTGTAATTGTTCCACCAAAACTATCTGAAAAAACTAAAGAAAGTAAACTATTGGTTCGCTCCTTTAGACATATCTACAAAGTAGCAGGACTTGCCATTGCCACTGGTATTTCAGGACTATTTTCATTATCCCAATTTCAAAATAAAACTATTCCCGTTCAAAGTACAAGACAATTTGCAGCAGTTGAAGAATCATCAAAACGTACAGAATCATTTGATGACTCTGCAGAATCTACGGTTGCATCTGCGCCAATGGTTGAATCTGAATCTCAAGATCTTTCAGCAGGTGTAGAAATTACAGAAAGGACTATTGATTCAGGAGTTTCAGGAATTGATTTGTCTATTCCATTTGTAATAATTACAATAATTTTGGGTGGATTAACTGCTTACTATATTTGGAAACTTAGAAAATCAAACTAGTCTAATGTTACTTCAATTGTAACTCTCTTTTCTTTTGCTCTTTCTTCTCCGGGATACTTTAACTCTGAAATTTTTCTACTCAACTCTTCATCTTCAACAAGTTTTGCTTGTCCTGTGAACACCGTACCATTATGCTGAATTTTTACTTGAGGATTTACAATGGCATTTTGAAACCAATCTCCGTCAGGTCTGTGTCTTGAAAAATAGATTTTCCCATTGTGGTTTACTGCCCTAAGCATCACTCCGTGTTCTTTTCCTGTTTTTCTTCCCTTTGTGACTAGGATTGGACGAAACAACTTCTCTGAAATTTCCATGCGTAATTTCCTTCTGTCAAGTAATTTAACCCCATTGATAGAAATTTCTGATATTTGGTGTGATAAGCAAATCTCAACATTTCAAACCATGTCAGTAAAACTAGAAGGCATGCCATCAAACTTGGCTACTGCAGATACCTTTACTGGAAAAAAAGTCATAGACAGAGAAGGAATAGGATATGGTAAAGTTAAACACATTCACATCAATCAAGACACACTTACCGTATCTGGCGTTACAATCCACCAAGGATTTAACAAGGATTATTTTCTCTCAGATGATTACATTGACAAATTCTCTGAAGAGACACTGCTTCTTAGCAGACCTCCTGTAAGAACAGGAATTCCTGTAACTGATATTGACCAAAATAAAATTGGTAAAGTAAAGAGACTGCATAGACATCCTGATACTGATGAATTAGAATCAATTGAAGTATCACATGGATTAATGCATTCAAAGATTCTATCCAAATCAGAAATTTGGGGAATTGGCGAAAAAGTCATTTTAAGAATGACCAAAGAAGAATTCAAGAATCTTGAATGATTCTTTTTTAATTTCTTTTTTCAAAAATACACTTAATCTGTTTTTTTGGCACAGTTCTCACAAACAGGAATTCCTTCCTTCACTGTAACCTCTACATTTGATGAGTGGCATTTCTGACATAATCCTTTCATGAAAAAACTCTAGAATTACTCCTTAAATTTTTTTATGAGTGAAAATTGGATCCTTAGCAATTTATAATTGAAAAATGCGATCTATGTGTTGTATTCTATTGAGACAAAATCTTTAACAAAATCATTTGGTGATGTAACTGCCGTAAATGACATTTCCTTTACTGTTCAAAACGGTGAGATCTTTGGGTTTCTTGGACCAAATGGTGCTGGAAAAAGCACAACAATGATGATTCTAACAACTTTGCTAAAACCAACTGCTGGACAAGCTTTGATTTCTGGATATAATGTAATGGTTGAACCAAAAAAAGTTCGTGAAAATATTGGATATGTACAACAAGAAACTACTGTTGATGAATATCTTACAGGACGTGAGAATCTTTTGTTACAGGCAAAACTTAATCACATTCCAAAAGATGAGATTGATTCAAGAATTGATGAAGTTTTAGATTTAATTGAATTATCTGACAAGCAAAATGAGCCTGTTGTCACTTATTCAGGTGGGATGAGGAAGCGATTAGATATTGCAGGTGGATTGCTACATCGACCCAAAGTCTTGTTTTTAGATGAGCCTACAGTTGGTCTTGATATTCAAACTAGAAGAAAAATCTGGGAGTATATCAAAAAGATTCATGATGAATTTGAGATGACTATCTTTCTTTCAACTCACTATATGGAGGAAGCTGATCAACTCTGTGATAGAATTGGAATTATTGATGGTGGAAAAATTCAAGTCATTGATTCTCCTGAAAACATGAAAAATGCTATGGGAAACGAGGTTATCTCTATCATAATTGAAGAAAATGAAACTAGAGGCTCTTTCTTATCTGAATTAGACAAAATAGAATCAGTAAACAAAATCAATGAAGATAATTCTAAACTTACTCTTTTTGTATCAAATGGAACAGAAGTAATTCCCAAAATCTTTCAAATTTCATCAAACATTGGAATCAAAATCACTTCCATCTCTTTGACTCAACCCACACTTGATGATGTCTTTATCTCTTACACTGGACATGAAATTCGAGATGATGATGGAACGTATAATCGAAAACGAGAACATGCAAAAATGAAGAGGTTACGCGCTTGAATACTTTGATGTATGATACCTATACTATTTTTTGGAGAGAACTGAAGAGATACAAAAAATCTCGAAGTGGTGTTTTAATTAGACTGATACAACCTGCAATTTGGATTATAGTTATCGGAAATACATTTTCAGGAACTCAGCCACTAATTCAATCAGTTGGGTTTGAAGGTGAATACATTGAATTTATGGCACCTGGTGTCATTATACTTACTGCAATTTTTACAAGTATTTTTGGCGGTGTAAACACTTTGTGGGATAGACGTTATGGTTTTATGAATAAAGCATTAACATCCCCTATTTCTCGTTCTTCAATTGCGTTAGGAAAAATGTCTGCAATATCATTAATTGCAGCTCTGCAAGCTAGTTTGATTTTGGGAATTGCTTTGGCAATTGGTGTAACATTTCCAAATCCAATAATGATTGCACCAATCATGGCAATTGTAATTTTGTTTTCCTTAGGCTTCTCTGGAATCTCTGTGATGGTAGCAGCTACTGCAAAGTCTCAAGAAACCTTTTGGGGCATAATCAATTTCCTTGGAATGCCATTATTCATGTTAAGCCCTGCTTTATTCCCATTAGAGTTACTTCCAAATTGGCTTGCAACTATTGCAAAACTAAATCCCGTAACCTATACTGTGTTACTTGTACGTGAGATGATGACAGGCGTATCTGAGGGTGATGTATCAATTTTTCTTAGCCTCGGAATTATCTTTGTCTTTGTGTTGGTTATGGTTGGACTTGCAAGCTATGTGTTTACGCGTGAGGTAAACAAACCATTTTGAGATAAAGTTGACAAACAATCCAACAATTGTTAACTCTGTTGATCTTTGAGAAATTCTGAAATCACTATCTGTTGAAGACAATCCCAGTTGCTGTAGCCATAATTACTGCAATTTTGTTATCTGGAACCTTTGCCCCATATTCATATGCATTAGGTGATTATGATTTTCTTGCTAGTTGGGGCGAATTTGGAATATCTACTCCTGGACACCTTTCACATCCACAATTCATAGCAGTTGATGCTGAAGGAAATTCATATGTTAGTGATTTAGGAAATAAACGCATCCAAAAATTTTCTAGTTCTGGAGAATTCATTCTCAACTTTGGAGAAAGTGGAAAATCCTCTGGTCAATTCCATCACCCTTCTGGTGTTGCAGTTGATTCTGATTTTGTCTATGTAGCAGATCAAAATTTACATAAAATCCAAAAATTCACTCTTGATGGAATATTTGTAGATGAATGGGGAAAATATGGTAACCAAGATGGTCAACTCAAATCCCCAAAAGATATTGCAGTGGACTCTGACTATCTTTATGTTGTAGATTCTGATAATTATCGAATCCAGAAATTCACTACTGATGGCGAATTTGTATTATCTTTTGGTTCTGGTGGTATGAATCATGATCAATTCCTTGTTTTATCTGGAATCGCAGTTGATAAAGATGGAAATATCTACATTACAGACAAAGGAAATCGTAAAATTGAAAAATTCACTCCTGATGGAATTTTGATAAAATCTTATCCGCTATTTGGTATAAACTATGTATTTGCTCCAACCGGAATAACTGTTGATTCTGATGGAAAAATATTTGTCATAAACTCTGCAGAAAACAAAGTTTTGTATCTTGAACTTGATGATAATTTACGTTTGAATATCTTTGAACAACTTGGACCCTTTGGAAATTCTTTTGTTGCTCCAACTGATGTTGCCTTTGGATTTCAAGGTAACTTGTTGATAGTAGATTCTGCTGCACATAAAGTAAAATCTTTTGAAACTCCGTTTTATGATGAAACAAAAGTTTTTCAAACAACCGAAATTATTGTTCCAGAAGTAACTGAAGGTTATGAATCTGATGATATTGATCCTACAATTATGGCCCCAAGTGACATAAAATTAGAGGCAACTGATCTTCTTACCCCTGTCCCTATTGGTGATGCAGTTGCAAATGACTTGCAGAGTGGAATCAAAACTATTTTGAATAATGCCCCTGAAGCATTCTCTTTGGGAGTAAACAAGGTAACTTGGATTGCGTTTGATAATGCAGGAAACACTGCTGAAGACTATCAAAACATTACAGTCTTTGCATGTGGACATGCCTACTCTGATTACAACATGATAGTTGGAACTGATGAGAATGATGTTCTTCTAGGAACCTCTAGTGATGATCTAATCTTTGGATTAGAAGGAAATGACATCATTAGTGGATTAGAAGGAAATGACTGTATCTTTGGCGGTGAAGGTGATGATATTGTATATGGAAATGATGGATATGACACCATCAGTGGAAATGGTGGACATGATGTCCTCAAAGGTGATTCTGGATCTGATGTAATTTATGGTGGATCAGGCTCTGATGTACTTGATGGCGGTTCTGAGAGTGACAACTGTTATGATTCACTAGAAAATGTAGTTTTAAACTGCAATGAATAGAATTTCTATATAGTTAATAGAGTGATCTTGTTTTCCCGTAATCTATGATTGTTATTTGTAAATAAATTTCAAAACATGTTCTTTCAATGAGAAGACAAATAACATCAATACTGATGATCGCAGCATTAGTTGCAATCGTACCACCTCTTAACGCCAATGCCGATGCAATGCCAACTCCTCCTGCAGATAACTTAGAATTTAATCTGACAGGCGCAGGTGCAACATTTCCATTCCCATTAATTGATTTGTGGAGAGTTGAATACAACAATGTATACAACAATGTAAATCTGAACTATCAATCAATTGGAAGTGGCGGTGGAATCAAACAGCACATCGAACAAACTGTAAACTTTGCAGCTTCAGATAAACCCATGAGTGAAGCTGAAAGAGAAATTGCTACAGGAACATTACACATTCCAGAATCAATTGGAGGTGTAGTTGTAGTATACAACATTCCTGAAGTTCCAGACAAAGGATTAAAACTGACTGGAGATGTTGTAGCTAAAATCTTCTTGGGTGAAATTACAAAATGGAATGATCCTGTCATTGCTGCAGAGAATCCTGGTTTGAATTTACCTGATAAGGAAATAGTTACTGCGCACAGATCAGATGGTTCCGGAACCACATTCATCTTTACAGACTATCTATCTACTATTAGCCCAACTTGGGATGAACAGATAGGTAAAGGAAAATCTGTTCCATGGCCTTCAGGTCTTGCTGCTGCAGGAAATGAAGGTGTTGCTGGAATTGTAAAGTCAACTGAATATGCAGTTGGATACATTGAACTTGCATATGCATTCCAAACTGGAATGAGTTTTGCATTCATTGAAAATGGTGACAAGAGTGCATTTATCGAACCAACATTAGACAGCATCTCTGCTGCATCTAGTGGGGTTGCAGATTCTTTACCTGCAGCTGAAGACAGCTGGGTTGGAGTATCTCTAGTAAATGCACCTGGTCCAGATTCTTATCCACTTGCTAGTTTTACATACCTACTTGTGTATGAAGATCTAAAACCAGTTACTAAAAACAAAGAGCAAGCAAAAGCAGTCATTCACATGATTCATTGGATGATTACAGATGGTCAAGAATTCTCTTCAAGTCTCTTGTATGTTCCACTAGCTGACAAAGTAGTAGAACTAGGAAAACAAGGACTATCCAAAGTAACCTATGATGGTGAAGTACTTTGGAATTATGATGGTGCTGCATCTAGTGGCGCATTAGAAATTCCAAAATGGATTAGAGATAATGCAAAATGGTGGTCAGAAGGATTGATAACTGATCAAGACTATATCAACGGACTACAATTCCTCATTAAAGAAGGAATTCTCAAAGTCTAAACTCTTTTCTTTTTACTTTTATTTCTGTATACTTTTTCATGCTTTATTCTCAAAACTTGTTTTATGATTTTAAAAAAATTCCAGAAAAATAATTTTTTCTATATAGATTATGAAAACTATCTATTGTTATATTCTACTCGGATAGAATAAGGATCCAGCTTATAGACAGAACTTTCTTTTGAATTTTAATGACTATGAAAAACGGACAAACCATTGCAGTGTTTAGCATTATAGCAACCATTGCTTTTACATCGTTTGGAACTTCTAATGTATTTGCAGAAGATGAAAGAGAATACAAAATGATTGGCGATATTTCTCCAGTACTAACTTTTACCTTCAGAGATGGAATTGAAGTACATACATTCCCTTCTTTTGATATGGGTGAAAACTTTGTATCTGATTCAGGTGTTTCCTTTTCAGTACAAGGATCTATAACTGAATCTCCATTGTTGCATGCAGCATTAGATGAAGCATACAAATACCGATTATCAAATACGGCATTTGATTATCAACTGAAATATTTTGATGTTGACGCTGATTTCATAAAAGAAGATGAGTCTCTAGTATCTCTTGATTACAACAATTGTAGAATTGATAACTATCAAGTTGAAACATTAGATTCAAATGATTATGAAAGTTATTTTAAAGATGTTGGATTTGCAATTGTTGATAAAATAGACTTTGTATGTAGTGGTGTAAATTCACATAATGAATTTGTAATGCCAACTGAACCATTAACTGATTTTGGTGACTCTGGATTCACATTTGCAAAAGATATCAGTACTTACGTAACTTTTGTGTTTGATGATGGTGTAGAAAAAATGGAATTTCCTGTATTTAATCTAGTTTCAGCATATGAGGATTCATCTGATAATGTTGTTGCTCAATTTCAAGTGGAAGGACTTTTGGAATATTATCCATTACTCTTCAACTCAATTGACAATGCAAGAGCAATTTCTGGCACCACTCATGCATCAAATGAAGATTTTGATGCTATAGTGGAATTTTCTAATGGTGAAGAAACTTTGAGAGGCTTTAATTTCAGAGAATGTGTTGTTACTGATGCTCAAATCAATACAGTTACTGACAAAGAAGAAGGCTTTACTGGAAAGAGTGGGTTTGCTGTAGTTAATACTATGACTTTTACATGTTCTGGACTAACTCCAAATAACATGAATTATGATTCACTAAGAGGTGATGCTCCTATTTGGAAGACATCTCAAGTTTCAAATGTCTATATGGAATCTATGCAAAACACTGATCAAGGATTAGATGTAATTACAACATTTACTTCCCCACAAGGTGTTGAAACAATAGAATTTTCCATGTTCAAACAAAGTGAAGTATTGACTGCAACAGTAGATGTTGACAATAATAATGGTAATGCAGATCTTGCTGCTGAAGCATTTACAAGAAAAACGGTTTCTCCAACATTGGAATTAAGAGGAATTGTGGGTGATTATCCATTGTTGTATCATCATGTAGATTACAATATTCAATTCCAATCTGTTAAGGGAACTGCATTAAAAAATCTTGTAGATATTGATGTTGAAATTGTTTCAAACGGAGAAACAATTCGTGGCTTTAACTATTCTACCTGTAGAGCAACAGATTATACTGTTGAAACAAATCCGAATACTGAAGAAAGCTATGTCAAAAATACATTTGCACTAGAAAGTGTTTTTGACTTTGAATGCCAAGGATACACTCCAAACAATCCAATTTATGATGCAATGTTTGAAATGGAATCTGCAGACAATATTAGTTCTGCAGACCTAAGAAATACCCACGACTGGGGCAAAGGTTTCTACGTAGAGTAGATTCATCTTTTCTTTTTTTATTTTTAGTACTTCCTCGAGAAATCATTTATTAGTTCTAGTTTGGCTTGCTAAATCGTTATTGTGTAATTTAGGCTATAACTAGCATATCCTGCAACATCTCCAAAGTGTGTAGTTAACCAGATGTATGCATTTGCAACTGTTGTTGAATCAACCATTCCTGAATACTTCCAACACAGTACTTGAGAGAACCATTCAATCATTCCTCATAATATGGGTAATAATCTGTTAAATCCGATAATATGGATATTTTTTTGACAAATTGGATTGTTTTTACCAAAAATTTTAAAATTCACGCCTATTGCTTTTTGAAAGATTTATTCTTCTGTTATGATACTTTGAATATTTTCATCTATGGCTACTTCTGCAATGTCTCCTGAATACTCAGCAATTCTTCTCAAGTCTTGAAGAATAAATCTAATTGAAATAGAGTTTTTATCAGAATCTGATACTTTGGCCATTATCTGTCTTTCATCTTCTATAATATCTGCAACTTTTTGTGCAACTTTTTCTCCTTTAATGAAATCTTGATTTTGAACTGCTGTAATTGCTTCTTCAAATACAGTTAGCGATTCTTCAGATAATTTTTTTATTTTGTTAAATAACTTTGTGTCTAGTTTTCCTTCAATGAATTTTTTTCTTTTTGCAACATGTGATGCATGGTCTGCAATCCTTTCAATTCTTGTAACTATTGCTCTATACCCAAGGCAATCTGCTGGTTTTCTTAATCCCATATCTTGTAGTATGTTTTCATTTTCTACTGCCAATACTAGGTTGCGCCTCATGTATAATCCAAATCTGTCTACTTCATCATCCATGTTTACTACCTCATCTGCATGAATGTCGTCTTCTTCATCTATACTTTCTATGGATTCTTTTACCATGTTGCTTGCCATAAGATACATTCTCTTTAATGCAGTTTCAAATGATAATTCTGGTAATCTAGTTAGAATTTGAATTGAAATTTTTTCAGAACTAGATTCTACGATCTCAGTTCCGATCATACTTATCCTAACTAATTCTCTGACCGTTCTAGAATGTTCTGTAGGAATTCTGATCCCTTTTGATTTTATTTCAATGGTATTGTATCCTCTTAGATATGCTGCAATAATCTTTCTTTTTATTGAATCTCCTGTGTCTTTTTGGCTAGATGGAATAACTGCAATTGTCTTTTTTTCAGCATTAGTCTTTTCATTTGAAAATAATGTTAATGATTGATTAGAATTCTTTACAATTGTAACATTTTGACCTACTTTGATCTTTAATTCTTCTATCCAATTTTTTGGTAATGAAATAATGTATGTAGAGCCGCCACTGAGTTGTATACGCCTGGTTTGCTTGGTACTTTCAATGGTTTCCAATTAAATTCCATTAGAAAATTTTCTTATTTACAATTTAGTTTAGGATCTATATAGAACTACGATGTTCTCATAAAATATGATCAGATCCTAGATAACATCAAATTCGCGCCCAAAATTGTGGGAAAGATAAAACTAAAACCTGAAAAGCCAAATCGACGTCCAATCTCTGATAAAATTTTCAAAATTGGTGCTACTGTTGCTGGTGTTTATGTTTTAGTTATGGTTGCATTGTTGGTTTTCCAATTATTTTCTGAATCTTATCCAATTTGGGAAGAAGATGGACTTGGATTCATTGTTGGAACTGATTGGAATGCTGTAGAAGGACGTGAGTCCTTTGGTGCATTACCGTATATTTTTGGAACTTTAGCAACTGCAGGACTTGCAATGCTGATTGGCGTTCCACTGAGCATTGGAATTGCCATGTTTATTTCTGATGCTCCTGCAAAAATTGGTGGGCCTTTAGGATTTATTGTTGAACTATTAGCTGCAGTGCCAAGTGTAATTTACGGACTTTGGGGTTTGTTTGTTTTTAGAATTTATTTCAAAGATTGGGTAGAAAAACCACTTCACGATGCATTTGGTGATTCAATATGGTTATTTTCTGGAACCCCTTTTGGATTAGATATTCTTACTGCTAGTGTAATTTTAGCTATTATGATTATTCCCACAGTTTCTGCTGTTGCTAGAGAAGTAATGAAAGCAGTTCCTCAACAACAAAAAGAAGCTGCATACATGTTGGGTGCAACAAAATGGGAGATGTTCAAACTTGCAGTATTTCCGTATTCTAAAACTGGTCTAATTGGTGCATCTATCCTTGGATTAGGAAGAGCAGTTGGTGAAACTATGGCTGTAACTATGTTAATTGGGAATGCCACAGGTATTGCTGCAATACCTTCATCATTTTTCAAACCAAGTCAAACAATGTCTAGTATCATTGCAAACGAGTTTGTTGAAGCATCTCCTGCATCATTACATCTTCCTGCATTAATTGGTGTTGCACTAGTTTTGTTACTAATTGCAATTGCAATCAACGTTGTTGCTCATCTACTAGTTACTAGAATGCTCAAAGTAAAGGAGGGTGCAATAAACAATTGAGTACTACAAATGAAAGAAGGCAAGAATATCGCGCCATGTTTAAACAAAATGTAGAGAAGCGTCTAGTTGTTGATAAAGTTGTTAGGATTATTGTTTTTGCATGTGTAATAATTGCAATTATTCCATTAGGTAGTATTCTAGTTGAAGTTTTCAAAAATGGCATTGCTGCAATAAGCTATGAATTTTTAACTGAAACTCCTGGTGCAATTGGTTCAGGGGAAGGAGGAATTGGTCCTGCAATTCAAGGTACTCTGATAATCATTGGTCTTTCTAGTCTGATTGGAGTCCCGATTGGTGTAATGTCTGGAATCTTTCTTTCTGAATATGGTGATAACAAACTTGCAAAGTCCATTAGATTTTTCAATGATGTGTTTATGGAATTCCCATCAATTGTACTTGGAATCTTTGCATTCTTGATGATTGTTTTGATACTAGGACACTTTTCAGTCTGGGCAGGTGCATTTGCACTATCTTTGATTATGTTCCCAATTGTTGCTAGAACTACTGAGGAATCACTCAAAATGGTTCCAGTAACTTATCGTGAAGCTGGAACTGCACTTGGGCTCAAAAAATGGGTGATTACCTTTAGAATTGTAATTTCTGCTGCAAAAAATGGAATGATTACTGGTATTTTATTATCTGTCTCTAGAATTGGTGGAGAAACTGCACCGTTAATTATGACTATTCTTGGAAGTAGTCAATTCTTTAGTAGTATGGATGTACCAATGGATGCACTTCCATTAAGAATTTGGAGATTGTCCTTATTGCCATATGATAGCGCTCAACTACAAGGATGGGGCTCTGCATTAGTTCTGATATTTATAATTCTTGGAATCAATCTTGCTGTACGATACTTCTTTGCAAATAAGAAAGGAAAGAATGGAATTTTCGGACAATTAATTAAGAAAGGCGGTAAGACTAAAAATTGACAGCATTGAGCATAAAACCCACTGATATGGAAACACAGGTTACATCTGATCTAACTCCAACAGTTGATTCTGAAAAATACAAGATGATTGCTGAAAATGTCACAATTAGTTATGATGGTATTGAAGCTGTAAAAGATGTTACGATGAAATTCAAAGAAAAATCTGTTACTGCTTTGATTGGTCCATCTGGATGTGGAAAGACTACCTTTCTTCGTTGTTTGAACAGAATGCATGATATGACAAAAAACGCTCATGTAGATGGCAAAGTAATGATTGATGATATTGATCTTTATGACAAGTCAATTGATCCAATTTATCACAGACGAAAAGTTGGAATGGTTTTCCAAAAACCAAACCCCTTCCCAACAATGTCAATTTATGATAATGTAACTGCAGGACTGAAACTAAATGGTGTTAGAGACAAAAGAATTCTTGATGAAATTGTAGAAGATTCTCTAAAGATGGCATATCTTTGGGATGAAGTAAAAAATGATTTGAAAAAATCCGCAATTGAATTATCTGGCGGTCAACAACAACGTCTATGTATTGCAAGAGCTTTAGCAATCCAGCCTGAAGTTTTATTGATGGATGAGCCTGCATCTGCCCTTGATCCTATTGCAACTCAAAAAATTGAAGAAACAATCACTGAACTCAAAAAAGAATACACAATAATTATTGTCACCCATAACATGCAACAAGCAGTCAGAGTTTCTGATTATACTGGATTCATGTATCTTGGTGATTTGATAGAGTTTAGAGAAACAAAGAAACTCTTTACAGATCCTAAAAATGAATTAACTGCAAAATATGTTCAGGGTCAGTTTGGATAATGACTCGTTTAATTGATCCTTCTTTACAAAAACTGTCTTTTATCATGGCAGAGATGGGTGATATGGTAATTGAATCAATTTCACTTGCAATAGATTCGTATCTTGATGGAACAAATACTATGGATAAAGTCCTTGCACTTTCTGATTCTATTCGTTCCAAATATTATGAAGTAGAAGACTTGACTTTTGACATGTTATTAAAATTCCAACCAGTAGCAGATGACTTTAGATTAATTCGTTCATCAACTGAAATCTCTTATGCATTTGCTAGATTTGGAAGATATGCATATGACATTACACAAGTGCGTGACTTGTTTGGAGATGTTTCAGAATGTACCAATGCCTCATTAATTGAATCTACAAAAAAAGTAAAACACATGATCAAAGAAGCTGTAATGTCATTTGCAGAACTTGATGTACGAAAAGCAGTCAAAATTCGTGAAGATGAAAAGGTAATTGATCAAATCTACAAAGATAGATTGCCAAAACTCATTGAATCAAACAATACAAAATGTGCTCTAGCTGAAGCACTACTTCTAAGGTATTTGGAAAGAATCGGTGATCATGCTGTGTTTATGAGTGATGCAATCAACTACATCGTTACTGGAAAACATAGACCAAGTGAGGCTAGAATCGCATCTCATACAAAATCTGACTAGGCGTAACTTGGTTTTTATTCAAGCAAAAATTGGCTGAAATATTCAAATGGAAATACTAGAACTAATTCAAGCTAATCTTCTTACTCCGATAATTCTTTTCTTCTTGTTTGGAATTATTGCAGCTCGAATAAAATCTGACTTGAAAATCCCTGCGGCAATTTCAGAATTCTTGCCAATCTATCTTCTAGCTGCAATCGGACTACATGGCGGAATAGAGATGCGCAACACTGGATTTGAAAACATGTTGATTCCAATGTTTGTTGCAATTGGATTGTCATTGTTGTTTACATTAAATCACTATCAAATTCTTAGACGATTAGGAAAATTCAATCTCTTTGATTCCTATGCACTTGCATCAACTTATGGTGCAGTTGGTGCCGTCCACTTTTCTGTAGGGCTATCCTTTTTGAAAAACCAAGGAGTATCTTCTGAAGGATACATTGCAGCAATACTTGCAGTACTAGAACCTCTTGCATTTATTTTGGCAATATTCATGACAAATATGGCAGTAGCAAAACAGATCAAAGTAAAGAAACAGTCTTTCTCTGATGATAATTCTACAGAAATAGATATTGGATTAAACCAAACAAAGACAAAACTCTCCAAAGTACTCCATGAATCAATTACTGGAAAAGCAATCGTAATTCTTCTTGGTAGTATTGTGATTGGTTACATTATTGGCAAGGATGGATTTGAACCAATCAAGATTGTTTTTGATGACATGTTTACTGGAGCCATAGTAATTTTCATGATTGAAATGGGAATTATTGCTGGTCAAAGACTAGATGATATCAAAAAAGTTGGTGTCTTTCTTACTGCATTTGCAATAATTATGCCATTATTCAATGGAATAATTGGTGTTCTAGTCTCAACTGGATTAGGATTGAGCGTGGGTGGTGCAGTAATGTTTGGATTACTTATGGCCAGTGCCTCATTTATTGCAGCTCCTGCAGTTTTACGCCATGCAATTCCTCAAGCAAAACCAAGCTTGTATATCACATCTGCATTGGGAATAACATTTCCATTTAACATCATTGTTACATTACCTATCTTGTTTACAATCTCTACATTTGTTCATTCTGACGGGGGAGCGATAGATTTATTGAATTTCATTACGGAGGGATTTTGATGAAACTATACGATGTTAAACTGCTTACAATTACTTGTGAAATTTTAGCCCAAGAAAACATCATTGAGATTCTAAAAAAACATGAAATCACTGGATATACTACTTATGAAGTTGATGGAAATGGGGCACGTGGTTTACGTGGACAGGGATTGAAAAATGAAAAGAATGTTAAAGTTGAAGTAATTATGAGAGAAGAAAAATTACAAGATGTTGTAGAGGAAATATCTCGAACTTTATTTGCAAATTATGCTATTGTGCTTTATGTTAGTGATGTTGGTGTAGTTAGAATAGAAAAATTCTAACGATTTTAAAATTAAATAATTATTTCTTAGACCATTTTCTCATCCAATCAAGTAAATTAGAAACTGATTCAATTAGCTCTTGTCCTTTGGTTGTCAGTTTGTATTCTACGCGTGGAGGTACCTCTGCAAATGTTTGTCGTTCCAATATTCCTTCAGAAACAAGCTCAGATAATCTCGTGGATAATGTCTTACTGCTTATCCCTTTGAGTGATTCTTTGAATTGTTTGTGTCTAACTGGTTCGGTTGTACAACATAGTGGAAATAAGATCTCAAGTGTTGCTCTTTTTGTAATTAATTCTCTGATGGTTGAAGTCTCTGTCAACAATTTTGATGCATCATAGCCTGTAAACTCACATTTGTTTTCAATAACTGGTAGTCTTTTTCCTTTAGTTTCCATAGTTACACTTACTGCATTGCTTTATACTTGACAACTTTAATAGTTTACTTAGTAAACCATGACATGGAAAATTCGATTAAAGATGATATTAAGAAAAGATATTCCAAGATAGTTGTATCTGGGAATGCCGATTGTTGTTGCATGCCTGGTGAATGCCAAAGTGGTGATTCTCCAATTGATGCAACAAAATTGATAGGTTATGATCAAAAGGATCTTGAATCAATTTCTCAAGAAGCAATTTTGGGAGTTGGATGTGGAGCTCCAATAAACCATGCTGATCTTAAGGAAGGTGAAGTTGTAGTTGATTTAGGATCTGGAGCTGGGATTGATATTTTTTTGGCAGCAAAAAAAGTATTGGATTCTGGAAAAGCAATTGGCATTGATATGACCGAACAAATGTTAGAAAAATCTAGAGAAAATGCATTAAAAGGAAATTTTTCCAATGTTGAATTTAAGAAAGGAGATATTGAAGAAAACATCCCTCTAAATCATAATTCTGTTGATGCAGTAATTAGTAATTGTGTTATTAATCTTACAACAAATAAAACAAATGCATTCAAAGAAGTGTTTCGAATTTTAAAACAAAATGGAAGAATGGTAATCTCTGATCTAATTACTGATATGGAATTACCTTCTGGAGAAATTAATTCAGATCAATGGTGTGAATGTATTGATGGAGCTCTGACAAAAGAAAACTATCTCTCATGCATTAAACAAGCAGGATTTGAAAAGATCGAAATACTGGAAGAAAGATCCTACATGGAAGGAGAAAAAATTAATGGCAGAAAAATCTCCAGTCTTGTAATAAAGGCAATAAAATAAGTGATTAATTGGGATATGAAAAAAATTCTTTTTGTTTGTGTTGAAAATGCAGGGCGCAGTCAAATGGCAGAGGGATTTCTACGAAAATTTGCGCCTAACATAGATGTTCTAAGTGCCGGTACTCAGCCTAGATCTGAACTTAATCCAAATGTGGTCAAAGCAATGGCTGAAATTGGGATTGATATTACGAAGCAAAAACCTAAAGAACTAACCAATGAAATGATTTCCGAATCTATCACAGTGAATATGGGCTGTATGGATAAAGAATCATGTCCTGCATTATTTGTCAAGGATGTAATTGATTGGAATATATCTGATCCTAAAAATAAAGAACTTGATCAAATTAGAGAAATCCGTGATCAAATTAAAGATAAAGTAATGAATCTGATAAAAAACTTAGAGCACAAATAATGACTTATTCTAATCTTCAAATCTTTACGGTTGAATTAATTGGAACTTTTATTCTTGTAATCTTTGCAACTGGTTCTATTGTTTATGATGTAGAATTTTTTGATGGGCAACTAGGAATCCCCTTTGCAGCAGTAGCTCCTTTTGTTGCATTACTAATTGGGGTCTACTCTTTTGGAAAAATATCTCTTGCACATTTTAATCCTGCAGTAACTATTGGATATTACATTACAGGACACATTTCAAAAATTCAAATTGTTTATTATTTTGCAGCAGAAATTATTGGTGCGTTGCTAGGCTCTTTGTTTGTTCTAAAAGTTATTGGTGAAAAGGCAAACCTTGGTGCAAATGCTCCAAATTATGATTTTTCATTGTCTTTAATTTTTCCAGTTGAAGTATTAGCATCTGCAATGCTTATGGGAGTAATCTTCTATGTGGTATATACAAAGGGATTGAGGGGATTTAGTGGTGTTGCAATTGGAGGAATTGTTGGATTGGATATTTTGTTCTTGGCATTTATCTCAGGGGCTTCTATGAATCCTGCAAGAGCATTGGCACCTGCATTACTATCTGGTTCCATGAGTGATCTGTGGCTATATTGGACTGCTCCATTTGTTGGAACAATAATTGTAGCGTTTTTGTTCAAGGGCAAATTTGAAAAACAAAGAAGAGAAGAATTATAGAAAAACCATATCTTTCATAGTCTCCATAGTTTTATCGAATCTAAAGACCACGTGTTTTAGTCACAGTTATGCCTAGGATTTGTGATGATGTCATCTAATCTTGAGCGAAATCAAGCAATTTTACGCCTGTGCAAAGACATTCTGGTCTCAGATGAGAGAATCTTTTTTGTGTCTTCTTTAAACAAAAATGGTAAATCCGTCGAGTTCCAATTTCGCAATGATAGAATCTTCACAAAGATGTCAAAACAAGAAGTAGAGATGTTTTTCATGCAAAGAACTCTTCAGACTTCACTTAGTAAAGAATTTGATGATCTTATTGGGCCCTTAAATTATATTTCTGTCCAACGAGAAACTCTTTTGGAATTTATCTTTCCTTATTTAGAAGGACAGATCCTTGTATTGTGTGATTTGGATGTAGTTCCAAATTATGTTGCAAAGAAAATTTCATTTTTGCTTCGAGATTTTGATTGGAGATTAAAGGAAACTATTTTAGCATAATGCCTGATGAAAGTTGCAGAAAATGTGGCAGTAGTTTAAACAATTATTTAAAATGTTCTTCATGTAATATTATTATGCAAGAAATATGTTTCAAGTGCGAACAAAAAACATTATTTCGATATCATAATTGCAATGTTGCTATTGCGATAGCTTCATAATTTTATGTAATTTGATCATTTTTACATAATTTACGTAAATCCTTTAGAATTTATTTTTAGATCTCAAAATCAACCCCCAGTATGCAAAAAATCAAATGCACAAAATGTGGTAATGCTGAAACTGAAATCTTGAGACGGGGAAAATTTGCTGAAGATGTTTTGTTTTGTCCTTACTGTGATGATATTTGTAATCAACTAAGATGATTGCATTTCTATATAGATTACAATCTTTTAGTTTTTTACATAAAATAATTACAATTATGTTTTAACAAATTTTGTATTACTATAATCAATGACTGCTACCCGCTTCCTTGAGCATAACAATCATTCTTTCTCGAAAATCTTATTGTCGAAAGAAGTAGCAGACATCATAAAACAAGTTGTACGAGAGTCAACTCTGGCGATTCATCCAAGTTGCGATGATAGGGAGAGTCACAAAGGAACAAGTCATGACTGAAAATAGAGAAAATCAATGTAGCCCAAATTGTTGGTGTAAAAAAGAAAAATCTGATGAATATATTTATGCCTAGTTTGTTCCTAAAAATCCTGAAAATTTAGGCTTTTACGAATAATAATGACCTAGATTAGACTATGATATTGACAAATTCCAAACTATTCTTAGATGCCAAAAAAGTGACTCCTTCAGGTGTCAATAGTCCTGTTAGATACTTTGATCCCTACCCATTTTTCACAAAAAAGGCAGATGGTGCATACATTTGGGATGCTGATAATAGAAAACTAATTGATTTTTGTAATGGTTATGGTGCATTGCTTTTAGGACACAGAAGAAAAGAAATCATTGATTCTGTTTCAAAACAACTAACCAAAGGTACCCTCTACTGTACTCCTACAGAAGCAGAAACTGATCTTGCAAAACTAATCATTGATAATTTTCCATCAGTTGACAAAGTTCGATTAATGAATACTGGTGGTGAGGCCACAATGACTGCAATCAGACTAGCTCGTGGATTTACAAAAAAGAAAAAAATAATCAAGTTTGAAGGATGCTATCATGGAGCTCATGACTCTGTTTTAGTAAAAGCAGGATCAGGATCAGCACACAATGGAATTTCAGTTTCTGATGGTGGATTAGATGAAGTATCAAAGAATACTTTGGTGGTACAATATAACAACATTGAAGATTTACAAAAAACAATTCAAAAAAATAAAGACGTTGCAGGAGTAATTGTTGAACCCATTTTAGCTAACATGGGGCTGATTTTACCTGAGAAAAACTTCCTATCTGACTTGAGAAAAATTACTAAAGAAAACAACATTCCATTAATCTTTGATGAAGTAGTTACTGGATTCAGAGTTGCATCAGGTGGTGCACAACAACACTTTGGAATAATACCTGACATTACTACAATGGCCAAAGCCCTAAGCAATGGATTTACAATATCTGCAGTAGGTGGCAAAAAAGAGATAATGAACTTGCTTTCTCCTGGAGGCAAAGTCTATCAGGCAAGCACATTTGCTGGTAATCCAATATCAGTCAGTGCTGCAATTGCCTCAATCAAAACCATAAACAAACTCAAAAACAAACTCTACTCTAAACTTGAAAAATACAATCTTCTATTTTCTACTGCTTTAGATGATATGGCAACTGACATGGGAATTCCTCACCAAATCAATTTCACAGCCTCAATGTTCCAGATTTTCTTTACAAACAAACCTGTTACAAACTATGAAACATCAAAGAAAGCCAACGCAAAGAAATTCCAAAAATTGTTCAAGACTCTACTAAAAAACAGAGTATTCATTGCACCTTCTCAGTTTGAAGTTGTATTCTTGTCTGATGCACATACAGAAAACGATCTAAACAAAACACTTGATGCATACCATTTGGCACTAAAATCGGTGAAAAATTGAAGTATGTTGTAGGTGCAAGAGGAAGTCAATTATCAGTTGCCCAAACAAACCTGGTGATTGAGGAACTAAAAAAAGTGCATCCTGATACAGAATATGAAATTAAAACAATTACAACAAAAGGTGACACTGACAGCAGACCCTTATTTACAATAGACCAAAAAGGAATTTTTGAAAAAGAGATTGATAGGGCGGTTGCACAAAAAGAAGTTGATTTTGCTGTTCATAGTCTAAAAGATGTTCCCTCTGAACTAGATGAAAATTTGATACTAGCTTGTATTCCAAAAAGAGAAACAGTCAATGATGTGTTTATCTCTCCCGATGGCTCCACTCTTGATTCTATAAAATCTGGTTCAGTAATTGGTACAAGCTCGCTTCGAAGAGCAGTTCAGGTATCTAGGAGAAGACCTGATGTTACAGTTAAACCAATTCGTGGAAACATTGAGACTCGAATCAAAAAAACATCTAGTGAAAACTATGATGCAATTGTTCTTGCAAAGGCAGGAATTACAAGATTGGGCGTTGATGTGAAATATACAGAGTTATCTGTTGATGATTTTTCTCCATCTCCTGGTCAGGGTGCAATCGCTATTGTGGCAAGAACAGATGATTCAGAAACAATTGAGATGCTCAAAAAAATCGAAGACTCTGATTCTCGTTTAGAGATAGAGGCTGAGCGTGCATTATCTGATTTTGTTGATTCTGGTTGTAGATTCCCTGTTGGTGCATATGCAAAGTCTAATGGTTCTGAAATGACTCTGACTGTAATGGCATTCTCTGTTGATGGAAAACAATCCCTGCACGTAACTAAAACTGGAGACAAAAATAATCCAAAATCTCTTGGTCAAAGCGCAGGAAAAGAACTTCGTGAGAAAGGAGTAAATGATCTTGCATTAAATTGGAGAGAAAAAGTGGAGGAATGGAATAAGACATGACTGGAAAAGTGTATCTTGTTGGTGCTGGACCTGGTGACAGTAAATTAATCACACTTCGTGCAGTTGAATTACTCCAAAAAGCAGATGTTGTTTTGTTTGATAGACTGGTAAGCAAAAAAATTATCTCAATGATTCCAAAAAAGACAGAAAAAGTCTATGTTGGTCGTGCAGTAGGTGATGACACTACTCATCAAAATACAACAAATGACTTGATGGTAAAATATGCAAAATCAAAAAAGAATGTTGTTAGACTAAAGGGAGGAGACCCAATAATCTTTGGACGTGGTGGAGAAGAAGCAGAATTTCTCAAAGAAAATAAGGTAAAATATGAAATTGTTCCAGGCATTACATCTGGAATTGGTTCGGCTACTTATACTGGAATTCCTCTTACTCATAGAAAACATGCATCATCTGTAGTTTTTGTAACTGGACATGAAGATCCTGAAAAGAAACAAGAGATTGTAAAGTGGAAACGGCTTGCAAAGTCTGTAGATACTATAGTAATTATGATGGGATTATCTAGAATCAATATTATTTGCAAACAGCTTATTGCAGGCGGTATGGATAAAAAAACACCTGTAGCAGTAATTCAAAATGGTACTACTCCTAAGCAAAAGATGATCAAAGGAACTGTTACAAATATTGCAAAAAAAGTCAAAGAAAATAAAATAACTCCTCCTGCTAATATCATAATTGGAAATGTTGTTGATTTGTCAGACACTATTGGGTGGAAATGATGCTTGATGGAAAGACTATAGCCATCACTCGTTCCCGTGATGATGCTTCTGAATTTATCTCTCTTGCTGAACAAAACAATGCAACTCCAATAGCATTGCCAACTATTGAACTAGTTAGCAAGGGTGAGAAAATTGTTGATGAATTTCTAAACTCTGTAAAAACATACAACCCTGATTATTCTGTCTTTATGAGTTCAAAGGCTGTAAAATTGTTATTTGATACTGCAAAAAACTCTGGAAAACTTGAAACTCTTCAACTGGCAATTGCAAATACAATTGTAATTTCAGTTGGTCCAAAAACAACCATTGCTCTTGAAGCACAGGGAATCAAAGTTAACCATCAACCTGAAAAAACATTCTCATCTGTTGGTGTTGGAGAACTATTCACACAAATCAATGCAGTTGGAAAAAAGGTCATAGTTCCTAGAAGTGGTGCATCAACTCCATTTCTCAAAGAACTATTAAACAAAATTGGAATAGATGTTTCTGAAATTCATCTGTATGATGTTTGTGCATTTAGGGATAAATCTCAATGGAATGGATTCCGAGATCAATTCTCACAAGACAAGGTTGATGGTGTAGTGTTTACTAGCGCATCATCAGTTAGAGGATTTTTTGAGATAATGACTAAAGATTATGATGAGGATTCTTTGCTTGATAATCTTGCAAAACTATCTGTAGTATCAATTGGTCCGTTTACTTCTGATGAATTAAAGAAATTCAAAGTCAAAAATACCGTAGCTGAAGTTCACACTGTCGCAGGTGCCTTTGAATCTATGAAAAATACTCTTACTGTTGCATAACTAATGATCAAATTCTAATACTTTGGAATTCTTTTCAAATCATGGAATATGAAATTAAAAAGAAGATCCATATCACATGTCCTCATTGTGAAAAAGCAATTGAGACTGAAATTGAAATCGAGCTAGAAATCGAAGAGAAGAAGAAAGACAAGAAGAAGGACAAGAAAAAAGACAAAAAAGAAAAGAAAAAGGACAAGAAAAAAACAAAGAAAAAATCTAAAAAATAGTAACGAAAAATTTAGCTTATCCTATTTAGCTCTGCCTATTTTTCCTCATGTATTTATAATATAACGGGGTTATTTTGCTCATGGCAACTGAAAACCTCGACATGGATTATTCAAAATATGATTTTAAAGACTCTACAGAAATGTATGTCCACCTTAGCAAGAAAGGCCTGACTAAGGATACTGTAATTGGCATCAGCAAAATGAAAGATGAGCCACAATGGATGCTTGATTTTAGATTGCGTTCATTTGAAATCTTTATGAAAAAACCAATGCCAACTTGGGGTGGAGATCTCAGTGTCATTGATTTTCAAAATATCTACTATTATGCAAAAGCATCTGAGAAAACAGAAAAGAACTGGGATGACGTTCCAGAAGATGTAAAAAACACTTTTGACAAATTAGGAATTCCAGAAGCTGAAAAGAAATTCTTGGCAGGTGTTGGTGCACAATACGAATCAGAAGTTGTATACCACAGCTTAAGAGAAGATTTGGCAAAACAAGGTGTTTTGTTTTTAGATACTGATGCAGCACTCAAAGAGCAACCAGAGATTTTCAAAAAATACTTTGGTAAAGTTATTCCCCCAGAGGATAACAAATTTGCAGCACTAAACAGTGCAGTTTGGAGTGGTGGTTCATTCATCTATGTTCCACCTGGTGTCAAAGTTGACATGCCTCTTCAAGCATACTTTAGAATTAATGCAGAAAACATTGGTCAGTTTGAAAGAACATTGATCATTGTAGATGAAGGTGCAGATGTACATTACATTGAAGGATGTACTGCTCCTGTTTACTCTTCAGAGTCATTACACTCTGCAGTTGTTGAACTAGTTGCACACAAAGATGCACATCTAAGATATACCACAATTCAAAACTGGAGTAACGATGTTTACAATCTTGTAACAAAACGTGCTTATGCATATGAAGGTGCAACAGTTGAATGGATTGATGGAAACATTGGAAGTAAACTTACAATGAAATATCCTGGTGTCTATCTTATGGGTGAACGCGCTTATGGTGAAACATTATCCATTGCCTTTGCAGGTAAAGGACAACATCAAGATACAGGTGCAAAAATGGTTCACATGGCACCAAACACTACATCTAAAATTACATCCAAATCAGTAAGCAGATTAGATGGTCGTTCCACTTACAGAGGATTACTCAATGTAGCAAAAGGGGCTACTAATGTAAAATCTACTGTAAGATGTGATGCATTACTACTTGATGATACATCAAAGACTGATACTTATCCATACATGGAAATCAATCAAGAAGATGCAACAATTACTCACGAAGCAACAGTTGGAAAAATTGGAGATGAGCAAATCTTCTATCTTATGAGTAGAGGATTTTCTGAAGAAGAAGCATTATCTCTAATTGTCAATGGTTTCATGGAACCATTCACAAAAGAACTTCCAATGGAATATGCAGTTGAGTTAAATCGTCTCATCAAACTTGAGATGGATGATTCTGTAGGATAGTCCTACTGGTTGTGGTAAAATGTCTCAAGAAACACTATCTAAAATTGATGAATCCCATATCAATGAAATTTCTTCATCAAGAAATGAACCTGATTGGTTGAAAGATTACAGAAAAGACTCTCTTTCAATTTACTCTACTCTGCCAATTGAGATGTCTCCACTTTACAACAAATACACTGATGCAAAAAGACTCAATCCTGAAAAAATCTCAATTGCATCTTCTACAAAAGACACAATTCCTGACTTTCTTCAAAAGAGACTCGGTGAACTAGAAAATGAAATTTGTATTATTCAAATTGGAACTAACATTCACAAAATCAATCTTCCTGATGATCTAAAATCCCAGGGACTAGTGGTTTCATCTATCTCTGATGCAATTCAAAACAACCCTGAACTTGTAAAAAAAGCACTAGAGGCATCAAATTCCAATGATGACAAGTTTACAGCCTTGAATAATGCTGCATTCAATTCTGGTGTGTTTATTCACATTCCAAAAAACTTTATTTTAGAAAAACCAATTCATTTCTTATCTTGTTTGTCTGATGATGGATTATCTACAATTTCTAGAAATGTTATCTTTGCAGATGAAAGTAGTAAAGCTTTTATTGTTCAAGAATTATACTCTCCAAAAACTGAAACTCAACAAGCATATCTTGAATTACTCAACACAAATGTTGCTGCTAATGCAGAACTAAGCCTTACAACTTTACAGATGATGGATCAAAACTCTGTTAATTTCTCTACTAGAAGAACTGATTTGGCACAAGACGCCACAGTAAACTGGTACTCTGGTCTATTTGGTTCTGTATTGTCTAGATACAAAATTGATTATTATCTCAATGGTACTGGTGCATCCTCAAATGAATCTGAAGTTGTCTTTGGAAACAACGATCAACACTTTGATATCCAAACAAACATGAATCACCAAAGCCCTGCAACTGAAGCTAGAGTTGTAGAAAAATCTATTCTAAAAAACAGATCAAAATCTCTTTTCAAAGGAATGATTAGAATTAAAGAAAATGCAGCAAAATCAAACTCCTTTTTGTCAGGTCGCTCTATTTTACTAGATAAGAATGCAAAATCTGATGCAATTCCAGGACTTGAAATTCTAACAAATGATGTAAAGGCAACTCACTCTGCATCTGTTGCACAAATTGACGAAGAGCAGATATTCTACCTCAAAAGTAGATGTTTGAGTCATGAAGAGGCTGAAAGAACCATTGTTGAAGGATTTTTGGAGCCATTATCGCGAAAAATGTCTTTCCAGGTTAGAGCATGGATTGCATATCTTATTGAATCCAAATGGGAAAACCGTGAGTTGACAATTAACACTGATGAAGAACTAGCAAAATTCGTTGAAATTGAAGAGACAAGATACAACGAAGATGCTGAAATTGAACAACACTACAAATACAGATAGGTGAAACTAAAACTTGCAAAGCACTCAATCTTCATTTGAAAATTTAAGAAAAGACTTTCCAATTCTTGAAAGAACTGTTAGAGATAACAAACACCTAGTTTATCTTGATAATGCATCTACTACACAAAAACCAAATCAAGTAATTGATGCTATTACTGATTACTATCAAAACCATAATGCAAATATTCACAGGGCAGTTTATGCTCTAGCTGAAGAAGCAACAGAAGCTTATGAGAGTACTAGAGATAAAATTGCAAATTTTATCAACATCAAAGATAGACAAGAAATTATCTTTGTTAGAGGAACTACTGAAGCAATTAATCTAGTTGCATATGCATGGGGGCGTCCTCACATCAATGAAGGAGACATTATTGTCACTACTGAATATGAACATCATAGTAATATTGTTCCATGGCAACTTCTTACCCAAGAAAAACGTGCCAAACTAGAATACATTGGAATGGATGATGATGGTGAGCTAATTCTAGATGATCTTGATAAACATCTTGCAACAGGTAAGGTGAAACTTGTTACCTTTAGTTTAATGTCAAATGTACTTGGTACTATTACTGATGCCAAAAAAATTATTGAAAAATGCAAAGCTGCAGGTGTTCCTACTTTGGTTGATGGGGCTCAGGCAGTACCTCACATGAAAGTTGATCTTGAAGAACTTGGATGTGATTTCTTTGCATTTTCAGGTCACAAAATGTTAGGACCCACTGGAATTGGAGTTCTTTGGGCTAGAAAATCAGTTCTCAATACAATGAGTCCCTTCCATGGAGGTGGTGATATGATTCGTGAAGTTCACAAATATGAAACTACATGGAATGATTTGCCTTACAAATTCGAAGCTGGAACCCCTAACATTGCAGATGTAGTAGGATTTGGTGCAGCAATTGATTATCTAACTAAAATTGGAATGGACAATATTCGTGAACACGAAATTGAACTAACCAAATATGCTATGGAAAAACTTTCTGCAATTAAAGGACTTCATATCTATGGAACTAAAGATATCTCAAAACGTGGTGGTGTCATCTCATTTAATTTTGCAGATGTACATCCTCATGATGTTGCACAAATTATTGATGAAGAAGGAATTGCATTGCGTTCTGGTCATCACTGTGCACAAGTATTGATGGAGCGACTAAACGTTGCTGCTACTTCAAGAGCCAGTTTTTACATTTACAATACCAAAGAAGATGTTGATGTACTAGTTAATTCATTAAATACTGTGGCAAAGGTGTTCAAGTTATGAGTAGTAATGCTGACATTTATCATGAAATGATTGTGGATTATTCAAGAAATCCTGTAAACTTTGGAAAAATAGAAGATCATGATGTGACATTTCATGATGCAAATCCATTATGTGGTGATAGTATTGACATTGACATGAAAATTGATGATGACAAAGTAACTGATATCAAATTCCATGGTCATGGGTGTGCAATCTGCATGGCTTGTTCTTCAGTTTTAACTGAAATCACTAAAGGCAAAAGTCTTGAAGATGTAAGAAACATCGAAAAAAATGATGTCCTAAGTGAATTGGGATTAGAACATCTACAAGCAGTTAGAATCAAATGTGCTTTGCTTTCTCTTAAGGTACTCAAATCTGCTCTTTACACATACATCGGAAAACATCTTGAAAATTCAGAAGATGTCGATAAACTAAAAGAAGAGGCCGCAAACCTGTACTAGTATGAGTTTTACGCCTAAAACCCCAGTTGAACTTCAAATTAGAAAAATTATTTTTGAAAAATTCAATGAGGCAGATACCATTTTTACAAATGATTCTGTTTTTGAAATTCTTAAAGAATATGGTGACATTGACCCTTCGTGGATAATTGATGATCTTGAATCTTTTGTCAATGACCTTTGTGATTCTGGTCTTGCAAGAAATGTTGCCCAGAACTTTACTACTATTCATCTCAAATTATTTGATACAGTTGAAAAACTACATTGTAATGCTTGCAATCAAGATGTCTTTCTTGGAAAATCTGAAGATAGAGTCTGCCCAAATACTTCGTGTAAATCTACTATTTAGATTGGTGTCTTATTCTAGCATCTTCTAATGCTTTTATCATTGGCAATTTTTCTCCTGTAAGATAAAGTACCAATGCTCCGCCTGCAGTACTTATGTGATTGATTTTATCTGCTAGTCCTTGTTGTTTTAATGCAGTTGTCAAGTGACCTCCACTGACAATTGTTGTTGCCATTGAATTTGCTACTGCAGTTAACAATGATTTTGTTCCGTAACTGAAGTTTTCTTTCTCAAAAAACCCTGCTGGTCCACTGATAAATACAGTTCCTGCACCTGCAATCAATTTTGAATAATATTCTACCGTCTTTGGACCTAAATCAAAAATTTTATCACCTTTACCCATCTCTCTTACATCCATCTCTACTCTTTCCCCATCTTTGTCAATTGCAATGTCTACTGGCGTTGCAAAGACATCTGGATGTTCTCCTATCAATGTGTGAGCTTTTGCAACAACTTCTTCTTCCCTTTTGATTCCAAGTGATGATTTGACCCTGGCTTGTGCACGCATGAACACATTTCCAATTAATCCTGTTAGTAAGACATGATCTGCTCTACCATTTTGAATAAGTAGCTTGATTGCCTCAAGTCTATCTGGAACCTTGGAACCTCCCAAGACTATCACATGAGGTGCCTTTGCAACAGTCATAATTTCATCTAGGTTTCTGACCTCTCTTTCGACAATTCTTCCTGCACATGCAGGTAATACTTGTGGAAATCCTACAATTGATGGATGTGATCTGTGTGCACTAGGAAATGAATCTAATACACATAGATCAAACAACTTTGCTAGCCTAGTAACCATGATGGTTTTTACTGCATTCGCTGGAGTAAACTCGTAATTCTCTTCAGCACACAATCTGAGATTATCTAAAAGTAAAATGTCTCCATTCTCTAAATTTTTAATTGCATTTTGTGCAGCTTCTCCAATAACATCTTCAACATATTTTATTTCACGATCCATTAATTTTTCAAGAACTTTTGCATGTTTGTCCATTCCAGTATAATCATTATTTCCTACTCTTCCTTGATGCGATGCAACAACTACTTTGGCATCTTTTAATGATTGCAGTGTTTCTATTGCCTCTTCAATTCTTTTGGTACCTGAAATCTCCATTGTTTCTGGGTCAATTGGACAATTCATGTCCACTCTCAAAAAAACGGTTTTACCTTTTAAGTCAAAATCATCAAGTGTGAGTACCTTCACGACTTTTCTATTATGCACTTGGTTAAATTCTTTGAGCCGATCAGAATTATTTTCTTAGATTTGTTTTCAAAAATAGTGATTTCCAAAACTTATCTATTGACAAAAATTAAAAGATGTGTATATGGAGTTTGATTAATTGCAAAGTTGGCTTTTTGATATCAGGTCCCGTTCATTTGTATTACTGACAATTTTATTTTTGATTTTAACTTGGTTGGTTTATTCTGGAATCACTGAAAGTTTTGATCAAAGCATTACTTTGTTTTTCTCTGAAAATATTGGAAATCCTACACTTGACATCGTAATGCAGTATATCACCGAAAGTGGCGATGTCTTTAACATGTTAATATTTGGAATTGTGATGTTAATTATTCCAAAAACTCGAAGGATAGGAATTACCCTTATGATATTGATTGTGTTATCTACACTTCTGACTGGATACATAAAATGTGGAATTGACCGTGATAGGCCTGATTTTGATTATGAAGGTGTAGAATTTCCTGTAGAAATTAGCCGTGACACATTTGCCCTATTTTGTGAGGGTGGATTTGATGCATCTTACCCATCTGGTCACGCTGCTAGGGCCATGATATTCGGAATTATTTTGGGATATGCTCTATCTGAGCGGTTCCCTCGTGGTGCTTACTTGATGCTCTTGTATCCTGTAATGATTTCATTGAGTAGAATCTACGTCTTACAACACTATCCTATGGATGTAATAGGTGGAACAGTTATTGGAATTATGCTAGCAGGTGTAATGGCAAACAGAACAAAACTTTACAAAATTTTTGATAAATCAAAAACCTAATTCTGTTAATGTAGAATTACTAATCAAAACTATTGCATAATGTTCATCATCATGATGATATGTCCAATACCTTACATCTCGAATTTCATTTTTCTGTCTTAATCCGTGAGTTACTCCTGTAGTAACAGTGTATCCGATTCTTTTTGCAATTTTTGGTTCTTTTGGCATTAAAACTCTAAATCCTTCCTTTTTTCCTTGAAATCCAACACTTACCATATCATCAACTGCATTTGATGCATCTTTTTCATCTTTGAGATCATATGTTTTTGAAACTGGCAAGTCTTTGGGATGAAAATCCATGATAATTGTCATATATCTTGACTAATATTTTTTAAAAAAGTGATCTTTGCGATCAATATTAGTTAATTTTCTTAACTGGTAAGTCAAATCATGGTTATATTAACAACTTAATCGACTCTTTTCATTTGTTTGACTTATTGGCATCCTTAGAAAAAACAGTTTTGCAACTACGTAAAAAACAACAAGAAGCAACCAAGCTAAGAAAAAGAGCAGAAAAACAACTCAAAGACGTTGTTTCAGCTCAGAGACGTTCTACATCTGGTCTTAATTCTATTGACCGAAAAATCGAATCTGAGAGAGAAGATGCCACAGATGTTTCTGGCGTTTTGAATCAAAAAAATTCTCAGTTGGCAAGTATTGAAAGATTAGTTCAGGCTGCTGAGGAGCGTTTATCTCGAGAAAAGGAGACTATTGAACAAACTGAACAGGAAATCGAATTTTCTGAAAACCCTGAAGAAAAACAATATGCAGAATCCAGATTACGCTCATTAAAAGACCATGTCGAAGAATTAACTAATGAAATTAAAAGCCGACAAAAAACTGCCAAAAAAATTGCAGAAGATGTTGCCAAATTTGATAGCATAAAATCTAAAATTTCAACTAAAATTCAAAAACAAACTAAATCAAAACCCTCCTTGCGTGAGACAATGATTTCTAGTAAGAAAGCAGCAGAAAAATTTGTCAAAGAAGTGGAAAGAAGAACAAAGTCTGAAGAATCTGCAAAGAAAGCATTAGAGAAAGCATCTTCTAAATTAAAAGAACTTTTAGCTAAGAGAAAGAAACCAGCAAGAAAGACTGCAGCTAAAAAGAAACCAGCAAGAAAGACTGCAGCTAAAAAGAAACCAGCAAGAAAGACTGCAGCTAAAAAGAAACCAGCAAGAAAGACTGCAGCTAAAAAGAAACCAGCAAGAAAGACTGCAGCTAAAAAGAAACCAGCAAGAAAGACTGCAGCTAAAAAGAAACCAGCAAGAAAGACTGCAGCTAAAAAGAAACCAGCAAGAAAGACTGCAGCTAAAAAGAAACCAGCAAGAAAGACTGCAGCTAAAAAGAAACCAGCAAGAAAGACTGCAGCTAAAAAGAAACCAGCAAGAAAGACTGCAGCTAAAAAGAAACCAGCAAGAAAGACTGCAGCTAAAAAGAAATCAGCAAGAAAGAAAACTAGACGTTAAAGAAAAATAATTTCTCTCTGCTTTCCTATAACCTTAAAGTAGGTTTTTTGTGAGTTTTTATGATGAAAAAACGAGGGCCAATAATCACAATATCTGGAATTGTTTTTGTGATAATTTCTCTTTCAATTGCTGCAACTGCAATTCCAACAAACATTACTGGACCTAGTGATTTTTTTGTATCTTCATTGTTTGAAGATATGTTTGATGAAATTTCTAATGAGATTCAAATCATGCCTGATAACTCTGCTCATTTCTCTTACACAACATATTCTTCTAACGTTCCTCTTTTGTGGGGTGTTCAAATTATTGATTATCAGACTGGTGATGAATTATCCATAACAATTTCAAATATTTTTGGCGATGAATATGGAACATTCACTCAAAATGAACCAATACTTTTTGAAGTCTTACAAATATCTCAATCTGACACATTAAATCTTGAAATTACAAATTTAGGTGAACGTGATGTTACAGTAATTACTGTGTTTTCTGAAGATCCTGAAAATTCTGAATCCTTCACAAATCCTGATTCGCCTGTCATGAGTCTGGTTATACCTTTGATGGTTTCTGGTATTTTGCTTGTTTTGGGAATCACTGTTTCAATAATTGGTGTTATTGTACTATTTGTAGATCTAAAAAATAATTATGATAATAAAAGAAATTATTGAGGATTTACTTCCATCTGACCAAATTTACCTTTTGTTAAGGATACTTCACCTTTGAATTCATTGGTATATCCATTTGTGATTACAACAACATCTCCAACATTTACTGCTTTGATATCATCTCCCCACAATGTCAATTTCATTTGGTCATCTTCAGTTTCACCATCAGCAATGACTGCATCACAGACATCCACTGTTCCTCCGCTTTTCAGATTTACAGTTCTTGGGTCTCCTTTGCTTTTTACTTCTGCTTTAGCATTTATTCCACTTCGCATTTTCTTTACTTGTGAAATTGGTATGAATTCTGCCATGTATTTTTGAATCCATTACGCACGATTATAAGCTTTGTTAAAATTTCTTCAAACTAACAGATCATTTTTGAAATTTTTCAAAATAGTAATCGAAAAATACTGCTTTTTATCCACTCCTATTGCAGAGATATCGAAGCCCGGTCAACCGAGAGGGACTCAAGATCTCCAAATAGGAAATCCCTTCTCTCAGGAGTTCGTGGGTTCAAATCCCACTCTCTGCACTAAATTTTCCATAAAATTGTAAATTTTTGAAATTAAGCAACTAATGTTTTGACTTTGCTTACAGAATGCTCTGAAATTTGTTTGTGCATTTCTGCTACACTTTCGTCCTTAAAAGACAGATTGCATCTAAAACACTTCCAAACCATCTCGGACATGCCTATATTAAGCATAATTTGCTTATAAAGATATTGCATGATTGATCCAATTTGTTACAATACCTGATCATTGTTTTAGAAAAGATGTAATTTTTTTAATTTTTTAGATCAGAATAGAATTTTTTTGTGACTAAACTATGATCCAAGGGTTTAGAAGCAAAAAAACCCGCATATTCTTTGAAAGATGGTAGATATTTTCGAATTTTTTGCAGAATTTTCATATTTTGGAATTTTCCTTGTACTGATTCTTGTAAATGCATCTCCAATCTTGATGCCGCCAAGTTGGATTGTTTTAACATCGTTTTATCTTCTTGATCCTAACTTGAATATTGTAATTCTTGCCATGGTTGGTGCAACTGGTGCCACTATTGGCAGATTTTTTCTCAAAAAAATCAGTGGATTATTTAGAAAATTTGTTGGAGAAGAACAAAAATCAAATCTTGACATAATTGGTGGTTATCTTAATGATAAAAAATTTGGTTACTTGATTGCATCATTTCTTTTTGGTGCAACTCCCCTCCCAAGCAATATGTTATTCATCACATATGGGTTGATGCGTGCAAAAAGTATTGGAATCTATATTGGATTTTGGTTTGGTAGGACAATCTCTTACATCATAATGATCTATTTTGGAAATGCCGTTTTACAACCATTCTTAGAAATTTTTGAGGATCGTCTGACTGGAATTTTACTAATTGATGGTGTAGGAATTGGTATTATTGTTCTCTTTGCATCTATTAATTGGACAGTATTAATTACTCAAAGGAAAATTAAATTCGTCAAGCCAAAAATATGGAGATTCTAAATGAAAGTTCTAGAATTACTCAAAAAAGATGTAAAAAAACTAATGGAAAATGACTCTGCTCATGACTTTGAACATATTATGAGAGTTTACAAAAATGCTCAAAAAATTTGTAAAAAAGAACATGCAAATGAAAAACTTGTTTTGAGTGCTGCATTACTACATGATATTGTTTCTTACCCTAAATCTGACAAACGTTCCAAAATGTCTTCTATTGAGAGTGCAAAAAAATCAAAAAAAATTCTACAAAAATATGATTTTGATGAACATGAGATTACTATAATTTCAGATGCTATTCGTGATCATAGCTTTTCTCAAAAGAAAATTCCAAAAACCCTTGAGGGTAAAATTCTACAAGATTCTGATAGGTTGGATGCTATAGGGGCAATTGGAATTGCCCGAGTTTTTGCTACTGGAGGTTCACTAAAACGATCATTTTACAATATTGATGATCCTTTTTGCAAAACACGTAACCCTGATGACAAAACATGGACTGTTGATCATTTTTACAAAAAATTACTGAAACTCGAATCTCTCATGAATACCAAAACAGGAAAAATTGAAGCAAAAAGGCGAACTAGAATTCTCAAAGACTATCTAAATCAACTAAAGAAAGAACTTTAGACTATTGGCATTTTGCTAATGCTTTTCTATATTCATCAATATTACCTTGTGCTACTTCACTAGCCCTTTGCATACATTCTACTGAACCCATTTTTTCTCCATCACTTTTTACGGGTGTAGGGTTTGTTTTTTCTTTGACAACCGTTTCTGCCTCATCAATTTCTTCTACAATGATTTCTTCTTCTATTTCATTTACTTCCAATACTATCTTTTCAGATTCTTTTTCTTTCAAGAACTGATCATTTGTGTAAAAAAACCAAACCCCTACAATTACCATAAAAACAATGATTCCGATTTTTGCTATCAAAAATTACTCCTATCCATAATCCACATATCTGTCATATCTCTTCTCAATTTCTTTATTTAATCCTGTAATTATCTTTTCATATTCTTCGTTTTTTCTAAAATCAATATACTTGCAGATTGCATCAAACTCTTCATCTTTAGGATATGATTCAAAGACTGGTTCTACCATCTTTAGATATTCTAGGGTTTTCTCACGAAATTCTTCTCTTGTTGGTTTTTTGATACCTTTCATTCTAAACTCAACTGATGCCCAACTTGCACCAATTACGTGTGGAAGTAAATCAAATGCCCTTTGAATCTCGTAACGCTCGTCGTTTCTCATGATTCTTGAAGAAATTTTGCAGCAGATTTTGCAAAATAAGTAACAATCATGTCTGCTCCTGCTCTCTTTATTGAATATAGTATTTCCTCAGTCATGTCTTTCTCATTGACGTATCCTAACTGTGATGCTGCTTTTACCAATGCATATTCTCCAGAAACACTATATGCTGAAACTGGAACATTGAATCTTCTTCTAGTCTCTGCAATCAAATCCAAATATGATAATGCAGGTTTTATCATAACAATGTCTACTCCTTCATTGATGTCAGTTTCTACTTCCATCATTGCTTCTCTTGCATTTGTGTATGGCACTTGGTATGTTTTTCTGTCTCCGAATTTTGGTGCACATTCTGCAGCATCTCTAAATGGTGCATAAAAGTTTGAACGATGTTTTGCTGAATGAGACATTATTGAAACATCTGAAAAACCTTCATCATCAAGTGCTTTTCTAATAGATGCAACTTGCCCATCCATCATTGCAGAAGGTGAAACTGTATCTACTCCTGCCTTTGCTTGACTCACTGCAATTTTTGCAAGTGTATCTAAACTGGTATCATTATCAATTTTATTTTCATGAATAATCCCACAATGCCCTGTGGATGTAAATTGACATAGACATACATCTGCCATTATCACCATCTTGTCTCCAAAGTTTTCTCTAATCTGGGAAATTGCTTTTTGAACAATTCCATTATCATCAAATGCAGATGTTCCTGCTTCATCTTTTTGAGTTGGAATTCCAAATAACATGATTGCAGGAATTCCCAAGTCACTAATTGTTCCAACTTCATCATTTACATCATCTAATGGAAGTCTTTCCATTGCTGTCATTGATTCTATTTTGGTTCTAGTCTTTAGATCCTCTTGAACAAATACTGGACAAATGAAATCTTTTGGAGAAAGTGTTGTTTGTTGTACTAACTCTCTCATTTTATCTGATGTTCTTAATCTACGTAGACGCCTAGTTGGAAATGACATGTTAGAAATTCTCTTTTGCTAAAATATAATCCTAGTCAGCCTGTTCTTGTTTTTTATAGTCAAAGAGCTTGCTTGCCAAGTCGACTACATCGGGATTACCTTGTTCTGATGCTTTTCTGATGTTATTCATTGGTGTTGAAACAATACTCTCTACTACTGCCTTGGTTAATTCATCAATAATTTTGATTCTTTTCTCATCTTTTTCATCTAGCATTTGAAGTGCTTTTTGCAATTCTTTTGCTCTGAGTGATTCAATATTCTTGAATACGTCTTTTACCAGTGGTTCTGCTTCTAATCTTTTCATTGAGGCTTCTAATACAGATACTTCTTCGTTAATTATATTTTCAACTGTTTTTACCTTGTTTAATCTGGCATTCATGTTCTTTTCAACCATTTCTGCAATTTGATCAAGATTCATCAGTTTTATCCCTCCAATGGTTGCAACTTTCTCATCCACTGTTCTTGGATTTGATAAATCTAAAATCATCATGCCTTTGTCTTTGTCTTTCATTGCTTCTGTAATTCGTTCATATGTTACAAGAAAATATGGTGCAGTCGTTGCAACAAATATTACATCATAATTGTCAAATCCTGAAAGAACTTCTTCAAATTTAACTGGAGTTCCTCCCATTGTTTCACAAAACGTTTCTGATCTGCCAAGTGTTCTACTGGTAACATCAAATGCATAATCTCTTCTCTCTAATGATTTTGCAACTAGTGTGGATACTTCGCCAGTTCCAATCAGTAATGTCTTTTTTGTTTTTAATTCATCGATATTTTCTTCTGCAAGCTTTACTGCCATTGAGCCAACTGAAATTCCTCCTTTACCAATTCCGCTATTGTTTCTGATTCTAGTTCCTATTCTAATTGCTTTATCAAATAACGTGTTAAGATGCTGACCTGATGCTTTTCTTTCTCTTGCAGATGTGATGGAATTTTTAATTTGACCCAAAATTTGTTCTTCCCCTAGTACCATAGAATCCAAACCTGATGTTAGTTTCAATAAATGATGTAATGCATTTTGATTCTCTTCAACTTCCATGTTTTCCTCAAAAACTTGCTCTTCTAATCCTGCTAATGATGCCCATGTCTTCTTTATTTTATCTACTTCTTGATTCGTTGATTTTCCAAATAATTCGATTCGGTTACATGTTTGAATTATAACACATTCGTCTAAT
Source organism: Candidatus Nitrosopumilus sp. (assembly GCF_965263415.1). Lineage (GTDB taxonomy): Archaea > Thermoproteota > Nitrososphaeria > Nitrososphaerales > Nitrosopumilaceae > Nitrosopumilus. Next base: position 1,574,495 of record NZ_OZ253671.1, on the reverse strand, counting down.
CCTGAATGTTTTTTGAATTGATCATATGCCTCTTCAACATCTTTTATTGTAAATTGTTCTAAAATATGGATTGGTGAATTACGAAAAGTTACACGTGCGTTAATGATATTTTGACTCATTTCCAATTCCTCACTATTGTAATGGCTCTCTTTTCAGCTTTTTTCATTTGACTGTCTTTTATTAACTGATCAATCTCATTATCAGCCATGATACTGCGAAGACATGCTTTTCTTTCTATTGGAGTTGGAATTCGCTCTTTTGCAGCATCTCTTGCGATCTTTTGAATTTTAATTTGACCAATGTCTTCTTTTGTGATAATTTTTCTAAACAACTCTTCTGATTTTCTTTTAAGTTTCTTTGACATTGCAGGACTTTTACCTCCAGTAAAAATTGCAATCTGAATCATTTTTTCAAAATCAATTACAGCTGGATTTGAAAAATCACTTTCATCTGGATTATCTGAACTGTATGTGATGATTCTTTTCTTTTTTCCTGAATTGATAATTTTTTGATTGAGTCTTTTGTCATTAGTAGTTGTAATTATGATGTCTGGTTTGAATTTAGAAATGAATTTTGTGTCTTGAATATTTTGTTTTTTTAATTGAATTTTATTTGATTTTGCAAACTTGTTAATTTGTGGAGTAACTTTATTGCTAATCACTGTAATGTTGCACTTTTCTTTTATCAGAGAATTGATTCTCTTTTGTGCTTCGTTTCCGCCCCCAATCACAACCACTGATTTTCCTTGAAGGTTCAAGTCTACTATCATCGATCAAAAACCCTTCGATTTCTATTTATGTATTAAAATTCTGTTTGTGCATCCAGCTACATTTTTAATTGAATGGAAGGGTCTTTGTCATATGACCTCTATGGATGAATTAGACAAAGAACTTCTAAATGAAATTCAATGGACATTTCCTCTAGTCACTAGACCTTTTGATGCGATTGCAAAAAAATTCAATAGTACTCCTGAAATTGTAAAAGAACGTCTTAATCAACTAAAAGAAATTGGTGTTTTAAGACAACTTAGCGCAATTTTTGATACTAGAAAACTTGGATATACTAGTTCATTGGTTGCAATGGAGATTGAACATGACAGGTTAGAATATGTTGCAAGTCAAATTAATCGTCATCCTGGTGTTAGTCATAACTACGAACGTGATCATCAATTCAATCTTTGGTTTACTCTAGCTGTTCCTCCAGGTTCTGATTTGAAAACAGAACTTGACAAATTCAATGTACTAAAAGGAATTAAAAAAGTACGTATGCTTCCTACTTTACAATTATTCAAAATTGGTGTAAAACTTGACATGGTTGATGGAAAAAAACATGATGTTGCCCCAACTGAAGAAAAAAAAGAAATCAAGAATGTAAACTTTGAACCAACTAAAGAAGACAAAAACTTCATCCGTGAATTACAAAAAGACATGGATATCATTGATGAACCCTTTGTCAAAGCTGCAAACAATCTTGGAATGACTGAAAATGAATTATTTGAAAAGATGAAACACTATGAAGAGATTGGTGTGATGAGAAGATTTGCTGCTATCTTGAGACATAGACAAGTTGGATTCACTGCAAATGGAATGATTGTATGGAAGGTCCCTGAAGATAAAATTACTGATGTTGGAGCACAACTTGGTGCATTCCCTCAAGTAAGTCATTGCTACGAGAGACCTACATATCCTGATTGGCCTTACAATGTATTTTCTATGATTCATTGTAAAACTCATGATGAGGCAAATGAAATGGCAAAAACTATCCAGGATCAAATCAATGTTGATGATTATAGAATTCTCTTTAGTTCTCGTGAATTCAAAAAGACTCGTGTTGAATATTTTGTAGAAAGTTCTTTTTCTTTAGAAGAAACAGTTCCTGCTTCCTAAATCTCATTTTCATCATGTCCTACGACATGAATTGTGCAAAAATACTGGTCATTCATGTTACAATAAAATGATGAATCTTTTCCACATTCCTTGCATGGTGGTTTTTCATCCTGTTCTGATAGTTTAGTGTGGTAAATTTTGCTTCTACTTGTAATTGTAGAATCTTTGTAAATTCTTGTTAGGTTGGTATAGTATTCTAGTTCTCCTTGGTTTAGTGGAACATCATTTTTTATTTTTTTAATAATTGATTCCCATTTCTTGTATTCGCCTATCTTGGCAAGTTTCATTCGTTCAATAACTTCTAGAGTTTTTTGAGAATCTATTGAAAAATTCATTTGTAAACTAGCTTGTTTGTGGTGTTGCTTTTAATTCGTACTCTGGCCATGTATTGTACAACTCATCAATTTCTTTCATATCTGAAGAGCTCAAATACTTTCCATCAGAAATTGTTGCAAACATTTCGATTTCCTCTTCGCTAACAACAGTAGGTAATACTGATGCAATCTTATTTTTTGATAAGATAAATTTGATTGCAAATTCCGTAATGTTTAATCCATTACGTTCTGCGATTGGTCTAAATTGCTCTACTTTTTCTAATGCTGATTTTCTCCATTCTATTTTTCTATCTTTTCTATGATCATTTGCCGGAATTACCGTATCTGCTTTTACTTTTCCAGTTAGAATTCCAGATGCATCTGGAACTCTGACAAGAATTCCGACATCTTCTTTCTCTGCTTTTTGAATTAACTCGTTTCCTGGAGTTTGTTCTAAGATATTGTAAACTGTTTGAATTGATGATATGCTTTTTCTATCCATTGCTTCTAGTCCTTCTTGTGTCCATCCAATTGCTGGACCAAGTGCAACTTGAGCTGCTCTAATTTTTCCTTCACCCATTAATTCATCAATAGTGTTAAACGTCTCATCATTTCTAATGTGATGTAATTTTGGATTGTGCAGTCCTAGTGAATCAAGATAATCTGTTTGTAATCTTTCTAAACATGCATCAACTGCTTTTCTTGTATATTTTTGACTATAGTTTTGTGGTAATTCCGCATGTCCAATTTGTTCAACATCTGAAAAATCATAACCATATTTTGTTGAAATAACAACCTCATCTCTCATTCCTTTGAATACTTCACCAATTAGTCTCTCACTTTTTCCTTTACCATACATGTCTGCAGTTTCAAAATAATTAATTCCTAAATCATATGCTTTTTTTAACATCCTTTTTGCTTCGTCTTCTTCAACTTTTTTCCCCCACCAATCTAAGGCAATACTCCATGCACCAAAACCTATTTCAGAAACTTCGATTCCACTTTTGCCTAGTTTTTTGTATTTCATCTTTTACACCTTGATTTTAAGAGATATTTGAAATTTCTTCATTTATGTTTATCCGAGATTTGCACCTTTGAAATTCTATCCTAAACTGGAAATTAATGGTACAATGTCCTTTTTGATACATACAATCATGGGAATATCATTTTTCACGTATGTTGATACTTGAGTTTCTCTCAAATCCATAATCAAATCTTGAAAGTCTCTAACATTATCCACCTCAAATGCTAGCATAAAGTCTTCGTCGTGAATTCCAAAAGAGTATGTTGTGTTTAGGATTACTTGTGGATATTTTTTACTCACTTCAATATGCTCATCCATTATCTCTTGTCTTTTTTCTTGAGGTAAGAGATACCATTCTCGAGTTTTTGTAAATGGATAAACAATAACATGTTTCTTTGGATCCATCCCTGTGACGAATCCGTGTTCTTTTCCATCACCTTTAACGTAGATTGATGGTCTTGAGCATGATAGATATGTTCTAGATGGAATAATGTATTTTCCAAAAACAGTTTTGTATAATTTTTCTATGGCTTTTTGAATTTCTTCTAATGAATTTCCAACAAACCACAATAGAAAGTCTGCATCATCTCTTAATCCTAAATTGGAATATGCTCTATATCTTATTCCTGAATTTTTCAAAATGTTTTCTACTTCTTTTGCAGATTCCTCTTTTGCTAAATCTGCCATCCATCTCCACTTTGGATCAACTTTGAAAAATGAGAAATTGAAATAATATTGTTCATTATTCTCTGACATGTTCTGTACCATTTGAAAACCCTATTTAAACAAAAACTAGATTTTCTATTGTGAAATTTCTAAAAATTTGATTATGCAGTTTGTTGTAAAACCCAATCATATCCTTCTGATTCGAGTTTGTCTGCAAGGGATGCATCTCCTGTTTTAAGAACTTGACCTCTTGCAAATACATGAACATAGTCTAGTTTGTCTAAGAATTTTAGAATTCTTGCATAGTGAGTAATGACAATTACTGTTGCATCTTTACCTGAAACTTGGCTGATTGCTTTTGCAACTGCTTGAACTGCATCAATATCTAAACCAGAATCTGGTTCATCTAAAATTGAAATTTTTGGTTTTAGTACTGCCATCTGTAAAACTTCTGCCCTCTTTTTCTCTCCTCCAGAGAAACCCTCGTTAAGATATCTTGAAAGGAATTCTTCTTTTAGTCCAACTTTTTCTAAATTCTCTTTTAGATATTTTTGAAATTCTCTTACTGTGATGAATACTTCTCTATCGTCTCCCTCCAGTGCTTTACTTAGAGAATTGTAAGCTGTTCTAAGAAAATGAGAAAATCCCACTCCAGAAACTTCTGTTGGATATTGGAATCCTAAGAACAATCCTTTCTTTGCTCTTTCATCTGCAGTTAATTCTAAAATGCTTTCACCATCTAACAAAATATCTCCTTTTGTTACTTCGTATTTTGGATGTGCAAGTAATGTGTAAGCTAGTGTACTTTTTCCTGAACCGTTAGGTCCCATAATGGCATGAACTTCTCCAGGCCCTGTTTTCAAATTAACTCCTTTGAGAATTTCTTTTCCTTCTCTTGTTACATGAAGATCTTTAATCTCAAGAACTGCCATGTTGCGCAATGTTTTGTTTCTATATATAATACCGACGAAATTTAGCTGATCCTAACGTGTGCTTTTGATAATAAAATGAAAAGAGGGGGGGGGTGTTAATATTTGGCCAGAGATGGTCTCAAAGTAATTTTGAGTTTGTAATTTGTTAGAATCTCTTTACATCTGTTTCTGATAGTAACTTCAGTTACTCCTGCAATACTTGAAACGTCTCTTTGGAGTACGTTTTGACCAAGCAGGACTGATGACACATACAGATATGCTGCAGCAATTCCATTTGGAGCTTTTCCATCGGCAATACTGCTGTCTTTTGTTTTTTCTGCAATTTCCAAGGCTAGTCTTTCAACTCTGACCTCAGTTTGTGTCATGTTTGCTATCTTTGAGATGTATTTGTCCATAGTTACTACTGGGGCAGTTAATTGTCCCATTTCCATTACCATGGTTCTGTAGTATCTTGCTGCAAGTTTTGTTTTTGATTTTACGTCTTTTGGTGGACAAATTCCACGAATAATTTCTTCTAGTGATCTAACTACATCACATTGTTTGCATGCCATGTAAATTGTAGCTGCTGTAATGCTTACTACTGATTTTCCCTTCACATCAACATGTCCATCCAAGTTTCTGTATATCATAGAAGCGGTCTCCAACACATTTTTTGAAAGACCTAGACCGTCACATGTTTCTCCCATTTTTGTTAAAACATTTGCAAGTCGTCTCTCTTTTGGTGAGGATACTCTTACTCTTTGTTGCCACTTTCTGAGATTGTGCATTTGGTTTGCAACTTCGTGGTTGATTGTTTTTCCACTAAAGTCCTTTGTACTAATTGCTATCTCCGTTGTAATTCCCAAATCATGTTGGGAATATGTTGTTTGTCCGGTTGCTCTTGCTAATTTCATCTTGTCTTCAAGATTCGAACTAATTGTTTCTGGACCATAATCTGCTACTTGATCATCGACCACTAGGCCACAACCAGAGCAGATTATTTCGCCGTTCTGCATGTCATTAACTACTGTTGCTTGACATTCAGGACAGTTTTGTTTTTCTAGTATGTTCATTTTCTTCTTCTCCTAAATTTTTTCTTTGAATTGTCAGGAGAATGTTCTGTTGCGAAAACACTTTTGCCAATGTATTTTTTGATGTTGTTTGTTAACGGAGTTGCGGATGCAAATGGTCTCCTTACTGGACCAATCAATTCCATTACTTTTGCAACTCTAGTTCCCTTCTCGTCGCAGAGTATTTGTCCTTCAACTAATTTGTTAGATAGTTGAATGATTACCCTACCACTACCGGCTAGGTGCATTATTTCGCCTACCTCCTGCAATTAAAAACACTAATCATGATATTCTTATCATAGACTTCTGTCAACTTTACTTTAGCTAAGAGCTAGATTTGATTTTATTTTGATTGTTTGGACCTTTTTGCAACAAGTTTTTCGGAAATTTTGTTAAGAATTATTGTCTTGGAGGATCCTTTTGGTAAAACAACATATCCTGACCTAACAAATGGTCTTTTAGGAAATCTTACTTTGTCGTCTGACTCTGTAATTTCAAATCCTGCAGCTTTTGTTGCATCCATTAATTCTTTTAATGACGGATCGAAAACACATTTCTCTAATCCTAATCTTCTACCTTTTGATTTTTTTAAATTCTTGTTGAAATAATCCAACCAGATTACGATGTGTTCGTAATCTTTCATTTTATTCCTTAACTAAAACTGCGTTAACGATTCCGTTTTGTCCTGGTTTTGAAACTACTCTACATTTACCTTCTTGTGTTTCAAGAATTGCACCTTTTGTAATAATGCCTCTTCTTTTGTAATCATTGTTTGTTGCATTGTCTAATACTTTGAGAATTTTTGCTTTCTTTACTTTTGCATCACCTGTTGCAAGATTAACAAAATCAATTGTCTTAACAGCTGTTTTTCTATTCTTTCCGCGAACTGTTCTTGTTACTGTCACTTGAGCTCCTGTTACAGCTTCATTTGGATATCTATCAGTTTCATACTTTCGTCTAATTCTAAGTGGATGTCTTCTTCCTCCAGTTGTCTTACTGGTTGCTAAATTCTCTACTGATTTTCTCACGAAAACTTGTCTGAATCACTCTAATTTATACAAAACGCAAAAAATTAGCCTTAAAGTAAAAAATTTGCTTAGTTTACTTCTGTTGTCATTTGAGGTACAGGATTTGTATGTCTTGTACTTGCAGTTTTTCTGACTTTTGAGAATAATCTTTGTTTTAGATCTTCTACATCTCCTTGAATTCCAAAATACTTTTGGAATTTTTCTGTTGTAGTGTAAATTTTGATTCTTCCAACATTTTGATGACTAATGTAATCTAATTGTCTGAGTTCTTTCAAATGTGCATAAACCCCAGAACCTCTCACTTCTACAAGCTGCTTTGATGATATTGGTTGCTGATATGCAATGTATGATAATGTCTTAAGAGTAGCATTTGGAAGAACTGGCTTTGAAGCATATCTTTTGACTGTGGCACTGTATTCTGGTTTTAATTGCATTACATATGATCCATCTGGAAGTATGACTACTTCGAGTGCTTTGAAGGTAGACTTTGTCTTTTTCATAATGTTTTGAAGAATTTCTAACGTCTTTGTCCTTGATTCCGTGCCTGAAGCTCTGATAATATCTTCTATTCGTAATGGTCTGCCTGCTGAATAAAGCGCAGCCTCTACTCTTGCTGTTGCTTCATTGATATTTTCAATTTTAACCAATTATCATCCATTCCTCTAAAATATAGTTAAAGAAATCCTTTCTTCATTTTTGATCAGTTTGTTAATTCTTCTTTTATTATTGTAATTTTGATATCATCTTCAACCTGTTCTAAATCTACTTTTTGGTCTCTTGCCAAAAATAGCACTGCAAAGAAACATCTAATTGAATCAACTGGGTCTAATTCTGCAATTATGTTTTGAAGTAATCCGTGTCCTGCATTAGCAATTTTTTTCATAACCAAGTCTTCATATTTTCCAATTATGCTTTCAAGTGAAATGAAATATTCTTGAAAGTCAGGTGCCTCGATTGGCTCGATCTCAACTTGTCTATTTCTTCTTGATTGAGGGTTTGCAATTGTACCGATGAGATTTTGAAGTAATCCTAACAAATCATCTAATGAAACTGGATACGTAGATTCATGTCTGTATGGCATATCGATTAAGTCAATATCTACATCTGTTCTTTGATGCATTGGTTTTTTCTGCATTGCTGCTCTTTGTAATGCAAAAATACTTTCAACTTTCATTCTGTAAATCAGTGATGATGATAGCGCTGCCATCCCTGCTACTTTGAGGTCTTTCTTACCTGATTTTTCTAGAATTTTTATCAACAAATCCAAAATTTGGATTAGATCAATCTCCCATACGTCTTTTTTAACAACTGATTGAGGACTAAACAGAATGTTTACTGGTTCTTGAGAAATACTGTTAGGTGTAGATGACTCACTCACACGAATATTTTCTTCCTATTCAATAATATCTAAGGGCTCTATTTTTTTCTCATATCCAGTCAACTCTTATATTGTTAGTATCAAAAATCCATTTATGAAATCCGCCAAAATTCCGAGTCCAAATGAACCTCTAACAATATCTGAATCTGAAAATCCAAAACCTTCTGGGACTCAGGTTTTACTAAAGGTAAAATCTGAAGGTGTTTGTCATAGTGATTTGCATCTGTGGGAAGGTGGATATGATCTTGGAGATGGTCAATTTTTGAAAGTTACTGATCGTGGCGTAAAATATCCTGTAACTCCTGGTCATGAAATTGTTGGAACTATTGAAGAAGTTGGTGAAAATGTTTCTAATGTATCTGTAGGTGATGATGTACTAGTTTTTCCATGGATGGGATGTGGTGAATGTCCTGCATGTAAAGTTGGAAATGAAAATCTATGTGATACTCCAAAATCAATGGGACTATTTCAAAATGGCGGTTATGCTGATTATGTTCTAGTTCCTAATTCCAAATACTTAGCAAAACTTGATGGGGTTGATCCAGATTCTGCAACATCCCTTGCATGTTCTGGACTTACTGCATACACTGCCATCAAAAAAGCAAATCAAAACTCTCCGGAATTTATTGTAATTGTTGGAGCTGGTGGATTGGGACTTATGGGTGTTCAAATTGCTAGCGAGATTACTGATGCAAAAATTATTTGTGTGGATTTGGATGATGCAAAATTAGAAACTGCAAAAGAAATGGGTGCACACTTTACTGTAAATTCCAAAAACCCTGATACTGTTCAAAAAATTATGTCAATATGTAATGATAAAGGTGCAGATAGTGTTGTTGATTTTGTTAATGCCCCTCCTACTGTAAAAACTGGTTTAGCAGTGTTAAGAAAAAGAGGAAATCTTGTTCTAGTTGGATTGTTTGGTGGCTCTTTAGAATTGTCTCTTGTTACAATCCCTCTCAAATCAATTACAATTCAAGGTGCATATACTGGAAACTACAATGACATGGTGGAATTACTTGGACTTGCAAGAAAAGGAACAATTAATCCAGTCATATCAAAAAGATATTCTCTTGATGAAGCAAACACTGCATTACAAGATCTTAAAGACCGTAAAATTATTGGACGTGCAGTTATCAATCCATAACTAACTATTCTTCAAGTATCCAACCTGATTCAAAAATATCACTATCTTCCACTTCGCCGATTTCTGTTGCAAATCTCCAAATGAATTGGTATTCTGTATACATTTGCTCTTTAATTTTTAATAGTGATTCTATTTCAGAATCTAGATTTTCATCTGCTGTTTTGTTTTCTTTACAAAATTTACATTTCTCATCAAGTGTAATTGGGTTTGATTCTATTAGTGGATATGTTCTACATGCAAGAGGTCTGTCTTTGTAAATTTTACATGGAAATCCATTGTGTGGAGATTTGTTTCCACTTTCTATATCTAAGAAAGGACATGTGTTTCCATTCTTTTCAACTCCCATCATTTGATATGCTAAAACTTTAGTTGGAATTACATCTCTATCATTTGAAATTCCTATCCTTGGTAAAATTTTAACATCTAGATTGTTTTTCTTTGCTAATTTTTCAATTCTTTCTTTTTCATCAGGTAATATCAAAACTCCAATCTTTCCAAATTTTTTACTTGGATAGTATTCCCTTTCAATACAGCATTGGGAACACTCATCAATACACCTGAATTCCACAACTTCTTTCTGATTTTAACGCATAAAACTCATTATGAAAAATAAAAAACCTATCAGTTATATGCTCATAATGTGAATTACTTTCATGGGTAAGCGCCAAGTAAAAAGTGAAAGTGCACTAAAAGAAATTCGTCTTCCTGAAGAGGGTGAACTCTTTGGTCGAGTTCTCAAGATGCTTGGCGGTGAAAACGTCTTAATCAAATGTACTGACAATGTCACAAGACGAGGTAGAATTCGAGGAAAATTAAAGAGAAGAGTTTGGATTAGGGATAATGACATTGTAATTATTGCCCCTTGGGACTTTAACGCAGATGAAAAAGGAGACATTGTTTGGAGATTCACACTTCCTCAAGTTGAATGGCTGAAGGCAAATGAGCACATTCCAAAAGATTTCTGATTAATACCTTAGTTAATATAGTGAATAAATTATTTCAAAACCAAATGGAACAAGGTACCGTAAAATGGTTTAACCGTACTAAGGGCTTTGGTTTTATTGAAAGAGAAGGTGGAGACGATCTATTTGTTCACAAAACAGATGTTGACGGATTCATCAACGAAGGCGATAAAGTCGAGTTTGAAATCGGTGAAGGCAAAAAAGGCCCAGCAGCACAAAAAGTCAAAAAAACAGAGTAGACAATGAATTTTTAATTTAAGATTTCATCTTATGTTTTCTTAACCTAGTCTATCTTTTTATTATTTTTACAATTATTTTTAATCAAAGATTTGTGGTCCCGCGGGGCGGAGTTGAACCACCGACAACCCGGTTTCTGTATGCCTGATATGCTGTTATTCGGTCAGCCATCTAAAGCCAACAACTACAGCCGGAAGCTCTACCAGGCTGAGCTACCACGGGACAAGAAAAACGAAGTTTCCTGCTATTAAAAAACTATCGTAGAGCTTTGATCGACTGACCGATATAAGCATAAATAGTCTCTAACGTGGTTCATTGATCAATGTCTGAGCTTAAACTGTCTTATTCTGGTTATGTTTGTGCACCTTACCTTCATAATCATGAATCAATTGAACTCAAAGAGTTATGGACAACATCAAAAAACATTGAAAGATTATACTTTGTGACTGGTACATTTTCATCTGATAGTAAACCCTACTTTGCAGATTCAACAAATCACTATATTTTAGCCAAATTCAAAGATAGTGAAAAAATCACAAACGATCTTGTTAAACACAATCAGGAAAAAACATCCTTTGTCTTTAATGTAAAAGATGATCTATTTCATCATGAAGTTCAAGGCGAAGTAAATTTTGTTTCTGTATATTACATGGAATATGGTGAAGATGAAGATGTGTCTGAAATTGCTCAATTATTGGTAAAAAAAGATCAAATTGGAACTGCTGGAATGGGTAATATGGAAACTTTTTGTTCAAATCCTTCTAAATTCACATTCCCATACTCTGAAAACATTGTTGTAATTGAGGTTGCAAGTGAAAAGAGTCATCAAAGTGTCAAAAAGTACTGTGATCAAACAAGACGTGATGCAAACAGAAAGGGACTAACATTAACCAATTTGATGAGCCTTTCAATTTTAGAACAACTAAAGTAGAAAAGTTAAATATTCGACCAAAAACTGTTTTTGCATGAGCAAACCTTCTGATCTTGGTTCATTAAAAATTGGTTCTTACATTCTATTGCCACATTCAGATCAACCAAGTGGTGAACCATGTAGAATTGTAGAATATGATACATCAAAACCAGGAAAACACGGTGCAGCAAAAGCAAGAATTGTTGCTGAAGGAATTTTTGATGGTCAAAAAAGACCTCATGTAGGACCTGTTAGTATGCAAATTCATGTACCTATGATTAACAAAAAAGTAGGACAAATTATCTCCATGACTGGTGACACTGTTCAGTTGATGGATTCTGAAACTTTTGAAACAATTGATGTTACATTAATTGATGATGAAGTTCAAGGTAAATTAGAAAACGGACAAAATGTAGAATACTGGGTTGTAATGGATAAAACTAAAATCATGCGCATTAAGACATAGTGCGGATGCTGATGATTATCGGAAAAGCCGTCTGATTTATGATGACGATTATGAGTGTTGAAGCGTCCTTTGAATAAACTTTAACAATTGTTGGATTGATTTTTTAATAAAATGAAACTTGCTTCTCTCTTTTCAGGTGGAAAAGACAGTACTTATGCTACATATCTGGCAAAAAAACAAGGACATGAAATTAAATGTCTTCTAAGCATCTTTACAAAATCTGATGAAAGTCACTTACTTCATCATCCAAACATACAATGGACAAAACTACAAGCAGAATCAATGCAAATTCCACAAATTATCATTAACTCTCACTCTGATGATACAAAAGATGAACTTTCCTTATTAGAAAATTTACTAAAAACTGCAAAAGATGATTATGGAATTGAAGGATTAGTCCATGGCGGTATCAAAAGTAATTTTCAAAAAGACAAATTTGAACAAGCTTGCTCAAAGTATGGGTTAACTGTAGTTGCACCCTTGTGGAATTTAGAACCTGAACAATACATGAATGATTTATTGCAAGCAAATTTTATTTTTATTATGATCACTGTATCTTCTGATGGTTTAGATGATTCTTGGTTGGGAAAAACAATTGGAGATTTTGAAATTAAAACTTTGAAAAAACTTTCTGATAAATTTGGATTTAATTTAAATTTTGAAGGTGGTGAATCTGAAACATTTGTTATTGGTTGTCCTTTGTTCTCCAATTCGATCAAGATTAATCAAAGTGAAAAAAAATGGGATGGGTATAGAGGAAGGTTTGAAATAGTGGATGCGGAATTGAATTACAATGCTTGATGGACTTAAGAGTAGTTTGGGTGATGCAATCAAAAAGATTGTAAAATCATCGGGAATAGATGAGGAACTAATCAAGGAACTATCAAAGGACGTTCAGAGAGCATTATTACAATCTGATGTTAATGTGAGATTAGTACTTGAAATCACAAAACACTTGGAAGAACGTGCGCTCAATGAAACCCCTCCTCCTGGTCTATCTAGAAAAAATCACATCGTGAAAATCCTATATGATGAACTTTCAAATCTGCTTGGAAATGAATCTGAGTTTGATTTTAAACCTGGAAAACAAAATAAAATTATCTTACTTGGAATTCAAGGAAGTGGTAAAACTACAGTTGCATCAAAACTTGCTAAATTTCTAACTGGACAAGGATACAAAGTTGGTGTTGTTGGTGCAGATACCTACAGACCTGGTGCATTGGTGCAACTCAAGACAATGTGTGAAAAATCTAACGTTGAAGTATATGGTGAAGAAAACAACAAAGATTCTCCTAGTATTGTAAAAAATGGGTTAAAATATTTTGAAGATCAATCCTTAGATATCATCTTAATTGATACTGCTGGACGTCATAAAGAAGAACAAGACTTGCTTGATGAGATGGACAGAATCAATAAAGTTGCTGATCCTGATTTGGCATTACTTGTAATTGATGGGACAATCGGACAACAATGCTTCAATCAAGCTGAGGCATTTCATAAAACGATTCCTGTGGGTGGTGTTATAATTACAAAATTAGACAGTTCTGCAAAGGGAGGTGGTGCATTAGCTGCATCTGCTGCAACAGGTGCACAAATTATGTACATTGGTACTGGTGAACGAATTGATGATCTAGAAAAATTCTCTCCAACAAGATTTGTTGGACGTTTGTTAGGAATGGGTGATGTTCAAGCTGTATTGGATTTGGCAAAACGTTTGGAAAGTGAAAGTGATGATGACCGAATGAAAAGAATTTCTAGTGGAAAAATGAACATGGAAGATTTCCTTTCTCAGTTAGAAGAAGTTACTAAAATGGGTTCATTACAAGGAATTCTTGAAAGTATGCCTGGTCTCTCTGGAATGGTAAAAGATGATCAAGTAAATCAAATGGAAGACAGAGTTACAAAATGGCGATACATTATCCAAAGTATGACTACTCAAGAAAAGGCAGACCCTGAAGGATTGTTGAATTCATCTAGAATCAAAAGAATTGCACGTGGTTCGGGCTGGCCTGAGGGTGAAGTTAAAGAATTGATGAAAAATTACAAAAATTCTAAGAGTATGATGAAGGCCTCAAAAGGTAGACAAATGCAAGGCACTCTTAGAAGAATGGGATTAGGTTAGTATCCCAAATAAATTCACATCTAAAATGACTACTTATCAGAAAATTATTCCCGTTGCAAATGAAATATTAAAAAAATATGATTTATGTGATCACTGTCTTGGACGACTTTTCTCAAAACAACTTTATCTTTCATCAAATAAACTTCTTGGAAAAAAATTAAAGAAAAACTCAAAATCTGCTCAAAGATGTTATATCTGTAAAAACCTCTTTGAGAATTTAAATTATTTTTTGAGTATGATGATTGATGTTGCATCTCCTTACTCTTATTCTTCATTTGGTCTTGGTGCAACAATAAAACCTTCAATAATTGACAGAGATGATACAATTCGCTCTAGATACAAACTAAAAGGGATTGATGGAATAAAGACTGATATCACAAAAGAATTGGGAAAATCATTTTCCAAAAAAACAAAGAAAAAATTTGATACTTTAGATCCTGAGGTTGTTTTTACTGTAAATCTAAAAGATGAATTTTGTGAAATTAGATCTAAATCATTAACTCTTTCAGGCAGATATGTTAAACCCATACGAGGTTTCTTACAAAAACAAAAATCTTGTTTAAACTGTTCTGGTAAGGGTTGTAGAATTTGTGATTTTCATGGCATCCAAGAATATGACAGTGTTGAAGGAGAAATTTCTCAATTTCTTTTTAAAAAATTGGGAGGTACAACTGCTAAATTTACCTGGATTGGTGGTGAAGATAAATCAAGCTTAATTTTAGGCACGGGAAGACCGTTTTTTGTTAAGATTCAGAATCCTCACAAAAGAAATCTGAGAGTAAAATCTGTAAATTTGGAACATGTTCAAGTCAATAATTTCCAAATTGTTACAGATTCTCCAAAAAAACCATTGAAGTTTAATTCCCTGGTCGAAGCAAAAATTTCTACATCTTCAAATATTGACTCAAAACTTTTACGAAAATTGAAAAATCTTACTAAAAAACCAATTGCAATTTATGAAAAATCTGGAAAACGATCTGAGAAACGAGTACTTTCTATAAAATACAAGAAATCTGATGATACTTCTTTTACATTATTTTTCAAGTTTGAAGGTGGCTTACCTGTAAAACGTTTTGTTACTGGAAATGATGTTTCTCCTGGAATAAGCCAAATTCTTGATGTTTCATGTAAATGCCTGGAGTTTGATTTTCATGATGTTGAAGTAAAATGATAACAATTAACTAGCTCTGAATATTTCAAAATGTCATGCCAATAAGAAAAAAGGGTAAACATCAAAGACATGCTGATCAAAGAGCAGAAACAAGACGAAAAAAGAAGGCAAAAGCTGGAAAACCTAGTTCATAATCAAATCAACCTTTTTACATTCAAAATTGTCGAGGGATGATATTGGATCCACTAGTACGTTTCAAAGATGCACATTCTAAAGGAATAATTCCTGATAATGTATATGATCTTACAATCAAACGTTTTCCAATTACTGTTGCAGGAATAAACAGAATTGAAAAAGCATCAGGAATACGATATCCTGTTGCATATGTAGAGCCATCACTAGTAATATCTGCCCCTACCCCTAATTCTTATGAATATGGAATTTTATTTGCAAGAACAATTCCTGTAATGTTTGAAGATAAATTCCAGGTTGTAATCCAAATTTCTGCACCTTTAGTAGCATATGGTCTTAAAGGTACCATCCATGCAATTTTGGCACATGAATTTTTACATTTTCTAGAACTTATACGAAAAATTTCAAAGATGGAATTACTTTCAGATGAAATCTCTGGAAACTTGTTTGAAAATGTTTACAGTGATGAAACTAGATTGTTTGAACCTCGAGTTGTTTTCAAAGATCGTACATTGTTAAACCATATTACAAAAAAATTCCCTGCTGGATTTCGTGACTATAAACTTGAAGATAAGGTGACAAAATTTTGGATTGACAAAAATCTCCCTAAAACAAACATCTCTTTGGATTCAAACACCGTAAAGTTATCTGCAGATGCTCTATCAAAAATTAAACTTGACCCTTCATTTGTTTCTAAAATTGAACAATTAGAAGAGAAGAGTTCTAAAATTCGTAAAAAGAAATTGTATTGATTTTAAAATATTTTATTGTTTAAATTCTGTTAAACCACATTTTCCACATGTGTGTCTATCTTTGTGTTCTGACATAAAGACTCCTTTACCACATCTAGAACAGATTTTTTTGATTCTTGATACTTTGTCTCCATCTACTTTGAAATAACTATAGACATTTGGGCTAGACCCTTTTTTACCTGCCATTATTCAGACTTCTCCTCTTCTTTAGATTCTTCAGCAGGATCTTCTACTGCTTTTTCTTCAGCAGGATCTTCTACTGCTTTTTCTTCAGCAGGAGCTTCTTGTGCTGCTGCTTCGGCTTCTGCAAGCTTTGCTTTTGATTTTTCTAATCTTGAGAAAATTGTTGGGTTGACATGTTTTTTTGCTAATCCTTCATCTTCATAAACAAAGAAAGTTCCTGTTACAATTGGTTTTCCAACATGAGTTTGTAACCTCATTGGAATTACCACTTTACCGTCAAGTTTGAATTCTTTAGTAATCATGTCGACTGCTTCAAGTTTTTTGAGTTTTCCTGCCAATCCTGCAAAATTGCATGTGAGCTCTCTTCTGGATAGGAAGGTATTATCGACGTCTGTAATGGTCTCAATTATGGACATGTATCCAAAATCCTTTAGATATTTCATATAAACCTTGATTGAAATAGATAAGAAATTTAAGAAAATCTTGGGTAAATCTAACTATGGACCGATATATGCTGCATTTGAAAAATACTAGATATGGGCCTGAGAATTCTCGGGAGGTTGTTTACAAAGCAAGAGATCTTGCATCTGACATGAACGCATCAATCCGAGTTGCCCGAATTGCCAAAAAATTTGTCGAATTAGATGTTTCAGTTGAAAAAGATGATCTTGATAAATTAATTGAAAAACTTTCTCCAATTGGTCCTATTGAAAATATTCGTCACGTCTTTGAGGAAGAAATAGATAAAGAGAAAGGGATTACAGACGGAATTTTCTATTTTAACAATGAAAGATTTTGGGAAAGTCACGAAGCATTTGAAGGTGTTTGGAAAAAATGCTTTGGACGAGAAAAAGAAGTTGTCCAAGGAATTATTTTGATGGCTGTTGCTTTTGCACATGCTCAAAAAGATGAACTAAGTATTGGGATTGGAATGCTTCGAAGAGTTTTAGAGAAATTAGGAACGTCTCCTTCCACATATCATTCCATTGATGTAGATATGATTAGAACTAAAGCAATTGAAATGCAACAAGAAAATAAACTAACTACGTTTGAGATTTAATTAATTCTAAAGATTTTGTAACCACATCTGCACCTTGAAGAAGACCTATACTTCCTTTCTTTGCTTGTTCCTCAGTCATTCTTGTTGTTCCATCTTTTTTGATAAAATCTCCTGATACCAATACTGGTACTGGATCATCACTATGTCCCTTATTGATGCATGGAGTTGAATGGTCTGCAGAAATTACTATTGCTACTTTGTTGGTGTCAATGTTCTCCACAAGTGTTTTGAAGAATCTTTGGTCAATCTCCTCTATGTTTTTCATTTTACCGATGGCGTCCCCATCATGTCCAAATTCATCTGGACCTTTAAGGTGAACATAGATTGAATTTTGAGTTTCCATTGCCTTTGCAGCAACTTTTGCTTTTTCTTCATAATCTGTTAATCCCCCAGCTTCAAAGGCTTTCATCTTTAGTACTTCAGAAATTCCCAATTCTACTGGCATATCTACAATACATGAAAAATTCATACCATATTTTTCATTGATTGGTATCACATCTGGATACTTGTTTCCTGCATCTCTAAGCAAAATACAACTAAGTTTCTTTTTTTCTTGCGCTTCTCTATTTTTGTTAATTTGACTTTCTTTACAAATATTGATTGTTTGTTCTGAGAATTCGTTTACTGTATTTGCAGTAGATTTTGCATCTTCGTTGTCTTCTAAAGGTAAACATTTTTCAATTTTCAAATAATCTCCAACTGCTTTTGCCACTCCCATACCTCCAATGTTGCTATATGCTGGATCAGTGTTTGTAATTTTTGATGATAATTTTTCTGCATTGTTTCTAATTCTGACAGTCACTCTGTGACCAATTGTTGGTGATACTACAACAGATGTATTTGGATTTGAGAACTTTATTTTTTCTTCAATCTCTTTTGCTATTCCGTCTGCATCTTCTTTTTCAATATGTCGCCCTGCTCTTCTATCTATGATGACTTCTTGATCATCTAGTGTAGAATAGTTTCCTCTTAATGCAAGATCTCCATCTTTAAAATCAATACCAATTCCTATTGCCTCAATTACCCCTCTTCCTGCATAGTCTTCATGTTTGAATTTGTATCCTAACATGTTGAAAACTGCAATATCTGATTCTGGAGCAATACCTTTTCCAACTGAAATTACTTCTCCTATTGCTCCATTGCTGGCAATTTTGTCTAAAATTGGAGTATTTGCAGCCTCTAATGGTGTTTTTCCCTCTAAATCTGGATGTGGAAGGTCTCCTACACCATCTAAAAGAACGTAAATCATGTGAACATCTGAATTATCCAAGATCTTCCCCTGTTTATCCAAGATCTGATGCTCTCCTTTAAAGCTTGCAACATCTTTTCCGATCAAATAACAATGAACTTTCTAGTTTTCATTTCTATGATGAAATATTTTTTGATGAAATTCGTATTTTATTATTTTTCGCAAAATCTTTACAAAATATTTTTCAAATTGTAATCTCATTGGATCTTAGTAAACGTTTTAACAGACATTTACTGCCAATTACCATTATGGGAGATATGCGCAAAGACTATGTATCTGAGCGTTTTATGATTGTCTCAAAAAAAGAAGACAAAGTTAAAGATCCAAAAAAATCTCCTTTTGCTCCTGGAAATGAATCTATGACAAATCCTTCTGTATTATCTCTTGTTGCAAAAGATGGAATGCTGCAAAGACTGCAAGATAGTGATGATGAATTTGTTGAAGGTTGGTCTATCAGAGTTTTTGAAAGCAAAAATCCTATAGTCTCAGTTGAGACTGAAAATTCTTACAGTGATAGACCGTTTTACAGTGAACCTGCATATGGATATCATTACATTGTTGTTGCATCTCCAAATCCAAAGGATACTTTTGCAACAATTGACACTGAACAATGGTCTAACCTCTTGGTAGTTGTTCAAGACCGATTAAGATGGCTTTACACTCAAAAAGGTGTTACATATGTTTCAATTTATGCTGATCAGGGAGAACTCTCTGGTAGTACAAATCCTCACCCTCATCTCAACATCCTGACTTTTTCAACAATTCCTCCAATCATTGAAGAGGAAGCAGAAGCATCTCACAAAATTCTAAATGAAAAGGGTGTATGCCCAATGTGTCAGACTGTTAATGAAGAAATCAGTGGCCCTAGACAGGTTCTTCAAACTGAAGGCTTTATTGCATTTTGCCCTTGGTCTCCATCATATCCGTATGAATTCTGGATTGCCCCAAAGAAACACACTACCAGTTTCTCTAAGATTACTCAAAAAGAAATCAATGACTTGTCCTTGATTCTAAGGGCAACTCTTGGAGGACTATCACAAACTATCAAAAACGTCTCCTATAATCTAGTTTTCCATCTTTCTCCTGAGAAAAAGAACAGTAGACAGATCCATTGGCATATTGAAATCTATCCTGTTACAAAACCTTGGTCTGGCTTGGAACGCGGATACGGAATTTTCCTAAATGATATCTCTCCTGAAGAAGCTGCAGAAAAATTGGGCGCAGCTTGTAGAAAAGAACTAGCTAATCTAGTTGGAATTGTATGATTTTTGAATAGTTTATTATTCAACTAATATCTTTGATGAATCATGCAACTTGAAAATTGGTTAGGACTAGGCAGTATTGCATTTTTTGTACTATTTGTCCTGGTAGTAAGTTCACTTTACTTTTTCATGTTTGATGATCCAAACACTTCTGATCTTCCAATTGATCCTGACAACTTTGCAAATCCAAAACTTTTACAATTCATATCAATTACTATTGCACCTGGAGGAATTTTGGCTGCAGTTGCATTCATTTTGTCAAAGTATTATGGTTCCAAAAAAATTGGTGCCATGCTCATCATCGATGGAATCATCTTACTTGCTGGAATGGCATTTTCTCAAACTCTTATTGACGATATAGCTGAACCATTCATTACAGACACTGTTCTGATTTTACCTCCATTGTTTATGGTGTTATCTGCACCTGTTTTCTATTTTGGAGTACGTTTGATGAAAGTCAGAAAACCTCGTCCAAAAAAAGAATATTTCTAAATGTGATCAAACCTTAGTTCATTTGCAACTTGCTTGAATCCTAATTTTTCATAAAATTGTTTTACATCATCAGTACAATCCAAAATTGTCTTGTAGCAGCCTTGATTTTTAGCAATTTCAAGAAGGTATCTCATAATTTTTTCACCGATTTTTTGGCCTTGGAAATTTTTGTCCACAACCACATCTTCAATATGTCCTACTAGTCCACCTTGATGGATGAATTTTTGTTCAATTAGAAGAGTGGTGGAACCCACTACTTTCCCATCAATTTCTGCTACTGCTATGATATAATCTGGATTTGAATCAATTTTTTTGAAAATCTCTTTTGCTTTATTTTTATCAATATCACTTGCTTTTCTTAATGAATCAAGTGACGTAAGAAAACCCTTTTCCAAGTCATCGATTCGTAGTTTTCTTATTGTGGGGTTGCTCATTTTTTCCTCTTTTTAGATTTTTTTGCAAATTCTTCATTTGCTTGTTTGTATGATTCCTTGTTTCCAATATCCATAAAGCCTTTTTTTGTAACAAAACCACTAACCAATTTTTTACCATTCATTGCTTTTTTGATTACATCATCCATTCCATATGGTTTGTTTTTTGGAATGTATTTGAAAATACCTGGCTCCATAACATAACATCCCATGTTGATGTTTGCTCTAATTTCTGGTTTTTCTTTCCAATTCATTACTTTACCTGTATTTGATGTGTTGATGACTCCATATTGCAAATTAGTTTTGTATTCATACAGACTCATGGTTGTAAATGCTTTCTTTGTTTTGTGTTGTTTTATCATATTTCTAAGACTAAAATCAAAAATAGAATCCCCATATACACAAACAAAAGCATCATCGATAAATTCTTCTGCGGTTTTAAGTTGGCCTGCAGTAGCTAGTGGTTTCTTTGAAATTGCATATTCGATGCTGACTCCGAACTTTTTTCCATCTTTAAAATAATCTTGAATCTTTTCCTTACGATAACTTACACACAAAACTATTGACTTTACACCATTTTTTTTGTTCCAGTCTATTAGGTGTTCTAGAATTGGTTTTTTACCTAATGGCAACATTGGTTTTGGAGTTTTTAGTGTTAGTGGGCGCAATCTTGTACCTAAACCCCCTGCTAAAATTACTGCCTTCACAAATATCATTTTGTGTGTGAGTATTTATGTTCAAGGATGATTTTATTCTAAAATCTTATTCTATAATTTTTGATATTTTTTCTAAAACATTTTCAGGAGTTTTCCCAAAAACAATAATCATTGGTTCTTTTCCAAAATCTCCTTTATGAAAAATGATATCTGGAATTTTTTTAGAATTTTTAATTGCAGAATTTATTCCCCATCTAATTGTAGAGCCTTGAATTTTTACATGTTTAGGTTCTTTACTACGATCATAACTGCTAACTTTTAGTTTTGATTTTTTAATTTTGGATAATGTTGTACTTTGATATTTTAAATTAATTGCAGAACAAATTTCTGGATATTTTTTATTCATTGATAACAATGCAGTTGCTACATGTTTTGAACCTCCGTACTTCAAATCCCCTGCTACAAGAATATTTTTTCCAGCTTTTACAATTCTTCCTGAAATACCCAAAACATCTTTTGTAGATTTTGGTTTTTGTTTTGAGAATACAAAATTTGTTTGGCACTCTGGAATGTTTTTGTAAATTCCTTTTATTTTTGTAAATTTAGTTATCGCTGATGATAATTGTTCTTCAATTCCATTTTTACTTTGTACATCCGTAATCACAATACCCTTTCCAATTTTTTTTGCATTTTTTATTGAATTGAATGTGAATTTCTTTGCAAAATACAGTGAGTCTTTGATGGTTTTCTTTTTTGCAAGTGAATATACTATTGCAGCTGAATGGGTGCACCCACTACCATGATTAATTTTTGGGATTTTTTCGCCTGAAATGATGTATTTTGAATTTTTTTCTAGAACAAAGTCTAACACTTTCTTTTTTTCTTCAATTCCTGTAATTATGACATTTTGTGCTCCCATATTTTGAATCTCTTCTGCCACTTTTTCAGGCGTATTTTTTGTTGAAATTTTTATTTTTGTTAGTAATTCTGCTTCTCTTTTGTTTGGTGTAATTATTGTCGCAAGAGGAATGATGTATTTTTGAAAATCTTTTTTTGCACTATTTTCTATTAAACTTCCCCCCGTGGTTGATCTTATTACTGGATCAACTACAATTGGAATTTTTAATTTTTTTAATTGCTGGTGTATCACTTTGATGATTTTTGAATTGTATACCATTCCAATTTTAATTCCATCAATTTTAAAATCTGAAAATACTAATTCTAATTGTTTTTGTAATATTTTAGGAGAAACTGGTTCAACAATTCCAAATTTCGAAGTATTCTGACTTGTAATTGCTGTTATTACAG
Source organism: Candidatus Nitrosopumilus sp. (assembly GCF_965263415.1). Lineage (GTDB taxonomy): Archaea > Thermoproteota > Nitrososphaeria > Nitrososphaerales > Nitrosopumilaceae > Nitrosopumilus. The sequence continues at coordinate 1,551,678 of NZ_OZ253671.1, read as the reverse complement.
TTAATGTATGTGCCCCTAATGTTGAAAATACTCTGATATCACTTTGAATTCCTGCTCCTGATGAAGGATCAGAACCACCAATAGAAAGAATATTCACACTGTTTTCATATTTTGAACACTAATCTATTTTTCTTTTCTAGTTTGAATTCTACAATATGATATTTGTTTTATAGTTTGAAGTTTATTTCACATTTGTGACTGAAATTCCGATAATTAATGATTCTCCTCCTGAAGAATTACGTTGTACTACATGTCTACTCCCAATGCAGTATCAAACAAAAAAAGATGGAAAGTTTTTGTGGCAATGTTTCAAGTGTGGAAAACAATACCTTGTATCTGATAATGTTGATGACTCTGTAGAAGAAAGCTGGAGTCCTCCAAGATAATGACTGAACTTGATTCTGTAAAATCTGAAAATCAAAAACTTCGTCAATACATTTCATTGATTACTGCAGAGATTGAATTATCTCAAAGAGTTTATGAGATAAAACAAAATTTTGCAAATTCTCCTGATTCTGAGCGTATAATCAAGCCTATTTTAGACAGAATTTCTAAAATTCACTCTGAGAAATCATTACTCCATAATGAATTAAATCTAAACTAGTTATTCTGATGATTGAGTTACACAATCAAAAGAACAGAATTCATCTTTCATACTGTAAAACTCCTTTCCACAATGTATGCATTCTCTAATTGTTCTCACGAGATCCATACAGCATTATTGCATTTAAAGGCGATCTATTTTCATAATATAGTGGCAATAAAATTTCAAGCGATCAATAAATTTCAGTAACTTTATGATTGTTTAAATCAGGCAAAAGCCTAGAACATTTTATGGCTACTCAAATGACTGCTGCAAGACGTGGTGTTGCAACTGATGAGATGAAACAAGTTGCAAAAGACGAAGACGTTACTCTTGATTGGTTAATTCCAAAAATTGCAAAGGGCTCTATAATTATTCCAAGTAATAATTGCAGACCTCAAAAAATTCATAATGTTGGAATTGGTAAAGATTTGAAAACTAAAGTAAATGTAAACATTGGAACTTCTACATTAAATGTAAATCTTGAAGAAGAGATTGAAAAAGCAAAGGTTGCTGTAAAATATCATGCAGACACTATGATGGATCTTAGTGATGGTGGTGATGTAAAACATATACGAAAGACTCTATTAGAAACTGCCCCAATAACTTTTGGAACTGTTCCAATTTATGAAGCATATAACTATGGTGTTGAAGTGCACAAAAACCCTTTGAATTTAACCGAAGATGATTATCTAAATGCATTTGAAAATAATGCAAAAGATGGTGTTGATTACACTACAATACATTGTGGAATTACAAAAGATATTGCAAAAAGAATCCTAAAAGTTCAAAGATATGGCGGTGTTGTCAGTAAAGGTGGAACAATTACTGCTGCATGGATGTTAAAACATGATAAAGAAAACCCATACCTTACCCATTATGATTACCTCATGGAGATGGCCAAAAAATATGATGTAACTTTTAGCCTTGGAGATGCCCTTAGACCTGGCTCAATTTTAGACTCTCATGATGAATTACAAGTACAAGAAATGATTAACATCTCTCAACTAACTAAACGTGCACATGAACAAGACGTCCAAGTAATGGTTGAAGGTCCTGGACATGTTCCATTAAATGAAGTTGCAGCTAATGTTAGACTGGCAAAATCTTTGATTGGTGATGTTCCATACTATGTTCTAGGTCCATTAGTAACTGATGTTGCATCTGGGCATGATCATATTGCCAGTGCAATTGGTGCTGCTGTATCTGCAAGTGAAGGTGTTGATCTTTTGTGCTATCTTACTCCTTCAGAACATCTTGCATTGCCAAATGCTGAAGAAGTAAAGGCTGGATTAATTGCATATAGAATTGCAGCACATGCAGGTGATCTTGTAAAAATTCGTGATAAAGCGATCAAATGGGATATGGAGATGACTGAAGCTCGACGTACACTAGATTGGGAAAAACAACTTGCATTATCTATTGATCCTGAAGAAGCTGCTAAAATTCACAGTAGAACTGGTCAACATCCTGGCAATAATGTTCCTTGTACTATGTGTGGAGGTGCATGTGTTTACATGATGTTGCCTCAACAAAAAAAATATGAAAAAGAAAACAAAAATCTACAACAAATTGAATAGTACTTTGTCAAGACTGGGAACTGTTTCATAATTTTTTAATTCATCTACATTGATCCATTTAAAATCAGAATTTTCCCAATTGAGTTTTACAGTTGGATTTTTTGCTTCAAACAAAAATGGAAAAATCTCCCATTCGTGATTTTGATATTGTGGTGAATTAACTCTCATCCCTTCAGCTGATTTTAGTAAAGTTATTTTATCTTCTGTAATTCCTGCTTCTTCAAAAATCTCAATTTTTGCTCTTGTGAGTGGCTCTTCATTTTTTTCTATGATTCCGCTTATGCCTGCCCACAAACCTTTCATGGTTTTAACGTCATTACTTCGTTTTAGAATTAGTAATTTCTCATTATCCTTGATAAAAGAAGTAACAATCTTTGTTGAGCGCATACCCGTTATTTTTCAACGGCTTTGACCATCTTTGCTAGCTTTTTGTAAGAATCATTGATGTCTGTATGTTTGGCCAATCTATCTTGGCAATCTTTAATGTAATTTACTACTTCTTCTGTTTTTGATTCTTGAACCGCAGTTAACAATCTTCCAATATCTTTCCAAAGTTCTTCTGCTACTCTACGGATTTCTGGATTTGCGATGATTGTTTCAATTAATTCTGGAGATTCTGTCATTATACTTTCTGCTAATGTTTTTTGAACTCTGAAAGTTGTACCTGACATTTTTTCTGTGAGTAACATCTTTTCATCTTTTGAAACAATGTTTGCAAAAACTAAATTCATCAAATGAGTTAATCCTAAAATAACTGCAATCTTTTTGTCATGCTCTACTGCATCTATTGTAACAAAATTTGCCCCTTCAAATAGTGATTTTGTTACAGTCAATTCTTTTTTTGCATCTTTTATTGGAACTGAAATTATGTTTTGACCTTTGATTGTTTTAACACCTGGTCCAAACATTGGATGTATACAAATTGGATTAATTTTTGCAGGCATTTTTGATAATGATGAAACAACTTTGGATTTTTCAGATGAAATCTCTATAAGATATGTTCCACGCTTCATTTCTTTTGCAATTAGTCTGATAATTTCTGGAGTTCTTCTTGTAGGTGTACATAATACTACATAATCTGCTTTGAGAATTGCCCCTACCAGGGAGTCTGATTGTATAATTCCCTTGCCTGGAACCTTATTTTCTGAATCAAAACCTGTTACTTCAAACCCTTTATCTGCAAAATATTTGGCAAACCATTGTCCCATTTGCCCTCCTGCACCAATTACTGTAACTTTCTTCATTGATCTTCACTCATAATCTCCTTTAGTATATTCATTCCTTCAATTAGTGTCTTCTCGTCTTGGCATGCAGAAATTCTGATGAAATTTTTGTAATTTCCAAATCCTTCCCCTGGAGCTACTGCTAGACCTTTTTCCAATGTGCTATTTGCAAATTCTACTCCGTCAAATCCTTCTTTGTTAACTCGAGCAAAGATGTACATAGCCCCGTCTGGTATGATGATGTCTAATCCCATCTCATTTGCTTTTTGAATCAATACATCCAATCTACTTTGGACTGTTTTATTATTGTTGGATGTGTCTGCTTCTAATGCCTTCATGGCAATGTATTGAATTGGTTCTGATACATTTGTTAGACATAATGCTTCTAATTTTGCCATCTTTTCAATAATACTTGCATCAGCAATTGCATATCCAATTCTAAATCCTGTCATGGCATGAGATTTTGAAAATGATTGTGTTACAATGCTTTTTTCATAATTATAACTCAAGACACTCTTCCAACTTGACTTTACATATTCTGAGTAAATTTCATCACTTAATACATAGAGATTGTTCTTTTTAGCAATTTCAATAATCTGATCTTGCAATTTTTCTGGAAGAATTTTCCCTGTTGGATTGTTTGGATAATTCAACACAATCATTTTTGTGTTTGAATTAATTGTATTTTCAATTTGTTCTATTGAAGGCTCCCATTTATTTTCAAATGATGTGTTAACTGTCCTGACTTTGATTCCAGAGTTTAATGCACAATCTTTGTAGGCAGGCCATGCAGGCTCAATTACAACCATTTCGTCTCCTGGATTTAGAAGTGTAGTGATTGCTGTAAATATTGAAAATCTTGCACCCGGACTAACTATGATATTTTCTTGTGATACACTTGCATTGAATTTTTTATTTACATGTTTTGCTAACTCTTCTCTAAAAACTGGCATCCCTTTTGCTTGACCATATTTTAGATATCCTTTGTCATAAACTTCTTCTAATGCATCTTTTACAATTGTTGGTGGTAAAAAGTCAGGCTCTCCTACTTCCATATGGATAATATTTTTGCCTTGTTGTTCCAATTCTTTTGCTTTAAGAAATATTGAAAGATGAGTTTGTTTGTTTGATGATTGTACTATGATTGATTCATTTAATAGAAAATTCAAAAATTTTGTAGCAATTTTTTCATCTAATCCAATCTCTTGACATAATGAAATTACTTTTCCTCTGAGATTGTCTTCTCGTGTTTCATCAGTTACTCCTTTGCCAATGTTTTTCTTTACTTCTCCAATCTCCTTTGCAATGTCGGTTCTTTCTTTGAGTAACTTTATCATTTGGAGTGTTACTTCATCCATCTTATTTCGTAAGTCGTTAATATCTGACATTTTCTTACAAAACAGGCTTGATTTGACCCGAAATTAGTGCATGATCTGCAATAGTTAATGCTACAAGAGAATCAACTACTGGTGGTGCTCTTGGAACAACACATGGATCGTGCCTTCCTTTCACTTGCAGTGTGGTTTCTTTTTTGGTCTTAATATCTACAGTACTTTGTTTTTGGGAAATTGATGATGCTGGTTTGAATGCTATTCTCATAGTAATTGGCATGCCATTTGAAATTCCTCCCAATATGCCGCCTGAATTGTTTGTCTTTGTGACAATTTTCCCTCTTTTTACTGTGTACAAATCATTATTTTCAGAACCGAAAAGCTCTGAACCTCTGAATCCTGAACCAAACTCTACTCCTTTTACTGATGGAATGGAAAACATAGCTTTACTCAAATCTGATTCTAATGAACTGAAAATTGGTTCGCCTAAACCAACTGGTACATTTGTTGTAACTGACTCGATTATTCCACCTAGGGAATCTCCTTTTTTTCTTGCATCTAAAATACTTGCTCTCATCATCTTTGCTGTTTTTGTTTCAGGACACCTTACTTCATTTTTGTAAATTGAGTTTATCATTTTTTCATTAAATTGTCTTTCCATCTTCATCTTTCCAATTTGAGATGTGTAGGAATTTGTTTCAATGCCTAATGTAACTTTGAGAAGTTTTCTTGCAATTGCTCCTCCCATCACATGCGTTGCAGTTAATCTTCCTGAAAATCGCCCTCCTCCTCTATGGTCATTATATTGATTGTATTTTACCATGGCAGGATAATCTGAATGCCCTGGTCTTAGTTTTGTTTTCAAATTTTCATAATCTTTTGATTTTTGATCACTGTTCCAAATCACCATTGTTATTGGAGATCCTGTTGTATGTCCTCGAAATACTCCTGAGATGATTTCTACTATGTCTCCTTCTTTTCTTTGTGTTGAGATTAAATTCTGACCTGGTTTTCTTTGGTCTAACATTTTTTGGATATCTTTTTCATCAATCTCTAATCCTGCAGGACATCCGTCTAAAACTGCCCCGATAGATTTTCCATGACTTTCTCCAAAACTTGTCAACACAAGACGCTGACCAATAGAACTTCCCGGCAACACACTATCAAAGCTAAATGATGCTTATAATTCCTCATTCTGAATTTTGTAAAATTTTGGCATTGTTTTTGATTATTTTTTTGATAAATCTTAGGCATAATTGAAATTTATAAAATATAGGATAATTTTATGAAATATTTCTAATATATTCTTAAATATAATAATAACACATAGAATATATGGAAAAACGTGCAAATTTTACTGCATAATTTGCGCGACCTTGCGAAAAAGACATGTTATCTACGCAAAAGCGTTGAGGGTGTGGAGAATGCTTTTCACCCTATACAAGGTCGCGCCTTTTACCCCTTTTAGTTGATTTTTTTGAAAAATTATTCTGGTTGAATTTTTGCCCCAATCCTGTTCATCTCTTCGATAAAATCTGGATAAGAAACTTGAACTGATTTAGGATCCGTTACAACACAATTTCCAACATACATCCCTGCAATACAAAATGCCATGAAAAGTCTGTGATCATTTTCAGAATTTAATTCTGCACCTGTAAGATTTTCTGTTGATTCTAAAATTAACCCATCTTCATTTTCTTGAATTTTAATCCCTAATTTGATTAATTCTCTAGCTGTTATTGCAATCCTATCTGTTTCTTTTAATCTTGCATGTTTTACATTGACAATCTCAATTGGATTTTCTGAATTTAATACAAGTATTGTTAGTGGTGGCAAAAGATCTGGTGAGTTACTCAAATCAAACCTTCCTCCTTTTAGTTTTTCAGGAGATTTTATTTTGATTTCATCTTCTTCAATATTTACTGAAACCCCTAATTGTTCTAATATGTCGATAAATACTTCGTCTCCTTGTGGTAAATTTCCAATGTTTCCTTTGATAACAGTTTCATCTCCATTAAGCACTGCTGCTGATAACAATAATGCAAGACTAGAGAAATCAATTGGAACTGAAAATGTTGTTGCGTTGTAAATTTGGGGTGAAACGTTGTATCTCTTGTATGGGATTAATGTTTGTACACTAACTCCAAATTTTCTCATTGTTGCAATTGTAGCATCAAGATATGGTTTTGATACTAGATTGTCTTTAATTGAAAGATTGATTCCATTTTCAGTTAATGGGGCACTAATTAATAATGCAGAAATAAACTGACTAGTAAAGTTTCCTGGAATTGTAACATCTCCTCCTGAAATCTTTCCTTTTATCTTGATTGGTGGTTTTCCGTCAGTTGATTTACATTGTGCTCCGATACTTGATAGTGCATCTAAGAGTGGTTGCATGGGTCTTTTTTTGAGGCTCTCATCTCCTGTCAAAGTAATTTCTTCTGAAAACAAACTTGCAATTCCTGAGGCTATTCTAATTGTTGTTCCTGAATTTTCAGTATTGATTTCAGGCACGATTCTATCAAATTTTATGGGATTTTTCACCATTATTGATGAATTTTCAGTCTCGATATCTGCTCCAAATTTTTTACATGCTTCAACTGTTGCAATGGTATCTGCTGATAACAAAACATTTTCCACCTTGCTGTTATTTCCTGCAAGTGATGCAAGAAATATTGCTCTGTGAGTATAACTCTTGTTTGGAGGACAAATTATTTCTCCTGTGATTCTTGATTTTTCTACTTTACACTTCATGTACTTCAGCCTTTTTGTTACTGATCTTTGAAACTATGATCTTCCCTTCTAATGATGAAAATGCTTTTTTGATACTAGATTCATTTTCCTTCTTTGTGATTGCTGCAATTGCTGGACCATTTCCTGAAACCGATGCACCTAATGCTCCTCTTTCAATTAATCCTGTTATTACATCTGGATTTGAACTAAGAATTGATGCTGTAGCCAATCCGTTAATTATCATTGCTTCCCAATAGTTTGTTTTCTTTGCTAAATTCCAAGCATGATCAAAAACTGATGATAACACTTTGAGTTTTTTTAGATTTCCACGTTTTCTATTTTTTGGAATAAATATTACTGCAATTAGATTTGATGGACCTTTCTCAAAACCCATTCTCTTTTTCTTTGCATTATCTGTGACATTGAATCCTCCATAATAACATGAACATGCATCATCATATGCTCCTGTGATGCTTACTTTGGATTCAATTGATGCATCAACTCCTGCAAGTAGAATTTGCTGATCAGTAAATTTAGATTTGAAAATTTTTGCACATCCTAATGCAACTGCTGATGATATTGCACTAGAACTTTTCAATCCGTATCCTGTAGGGATTTCTGATTCCAATGTAATGGTTATCTTGTTTTGTTCAAGGTCTTTTTTTGAAACAATTTTTTCAACTGTTTTGTTGATTAATCGAGAACTGAGTGTTTTGTTTTCTGATTGAATAACTATGCCTTTTCCAGGTGATGTTTCTACTATGGCCTCAACCTTTAGGTCTATTCCTAACGTTGCTCCTTTTTGGTTTGCAATTGCGTTTACTATTGAAACTGCCCCATGAACTATTGCTTTTGCTTTTGCCATCAAAATCCTCCTAACAATGCTTTTTTCATGGCATTATAAGGTGCTTCCATACCGTGCCAAATCTCAAATGCTCTGATGGCTTGACCCAATAACATCTCATATCCAAAAATTACAATGGCGTTTTTTTCTTTTGCTTTTTTTAGAAAATCTGTGTTCATTGGCATGTAAACAATGTCGTATACAACTGTTTTTTCATTAATCTCCTCAAACGATATTGGGCTGGCTTCATTTTGTAATCCTATTGATGTTGCATTTACAATAATGTTATAATTTTTTGCAGATTCTCCAACTTTGTCAATTGTTATGGCATTTGCATCAAGACCAATTTTTTTTGCAAATTCTACTAGGTTACCTGCTTTCTCAATTGTTCTATTTGCAATTGTAATGCTTTTTGCTTTTTCTTTTGCAAAACCTGCAACAATTGCTCTTGCAGCTCCTCCTGCACCTAGCAAAAGTACATTGGAATTTTTGATGTCTATGTTTCGTTTCTTTAATGGTTCTAGAAAACCATCCATGTCTGTATTGTACCCCTTTAACACTCCATCATTACTTACAACTGTATTTACTGCTCCAATCAAACTACAAGACTCGTCAATCTTATCTAGATATTTCATCATCTCAACTTTATGGGGGATGGTAACATTGAATCCTGCAATTTTGATTTTCTTCAAGCCTTCAATTCCGTCACCCAACTCATCTTTTGGAATTCTATATGCAATGTATGAGCAATCTAGATTTAATTCTCTAAATGCCGCACTGTGAATGTTTGGAGATAAAGAATGATCAATTGGATCTCCAATTACTGCAAATGTCTTTCCCATAATATCTCCGAGTAATATGATTGATTTAAACTCTCAATTAGTAGGATGATTATTTTTTCAAGTTAGTGATTTTATTTACTTCATCAACACTAAACTGACCTGGGGCAACTGGTTTTCCTAGAGAGACATATGTGTATGGACTTCCCAAATATAGGCACAAAATCCTTGAAATTCTACCAAAATCTCCCATTGCAAATGAAATTAGGTTGTTTTTTCCTCTCTTACTGTATAACTCAAGCATTCTTGTTGAATCATCCGTAGATTTTGCTGTACTGACAATTTTTACAAAATTTGAGAATTTACTCATTTGACTCATTTTCTTTTTTAATTCTGTAGAACTTGGAGTTTTCTTAAAGTCATGCCAAGAAACTAATAGTTTTGTTTTTGTTGATTTTAGATATTTTATTAGTGATGAATTTTTTTTCAGAGTGTTAAACTCTACGTCTAGTAAATATGGATTATATTCTGCAATCAGTTTTATTATTGCAATTCTTTCTTTTTCATTTCCTGTAAATTGACCTCCTTCAGTTTTTGGTCTTAATGTGCATACTGATTTTTTCAAATCTTTTTTGACCAGTTCTAATGTTTGTGGGATTTGTTCAATTTTTAGAAAATCAAACCTTATCTCAACAAAATCTGATTTTTTTAAAGCAATTTTTAATGTCTGTTTGACTTTGTTAGGTGTTTTTTCTGCAATGGATACACAAGTTTTGTACTTCATTTTATTTTTCTAAAATATATTCATCTGAAACTTCCATACCAAAATGTCTGCCTGTTGCAGGTTTTGAGTGGACCATAACTGTATCTCCTTTCTTAAGATGTGTAACTGATACTAATTGCCCATTTGGCTTTACAAAACGAATTGTCTCTGCATCTTGTGCAATTATTCCACCTATTTCTCCTCCAGCTTTTGCCTTAATCATCAACATTGGTCTTCTTTCAATCTTTGATCTTCCTACAGTGACTCTTCTTGCCTTTCCTTTAGAATTTAGAATTAATACTTCTGAGCCTGTTTCTACCTCTGACAAATAATTGGTTGTTCCATCTGGAGATAATGTGTAACAGTGTACTGCACCAGCATTGACTCTAAATGGTCTTGGTGATGTAAATGATGATCCAACTGATTCATTGTGAACTAAAAACAAAAAGTTTGATCTACTTCCAATTAACATTCCTTCTCCTTTGTGAAGCATTGATGCAGTATCCACACAAACTCTTTCACCGTCTCCCACTTCTTTGATATCAATAATTTTTGCAGGTTTCATATCAAAACTTCTGGTTCCCAAGTAAACCATGGCTTCTCTTACTTCGTTAATTGATGATGTATTGAAAATCACTCCGTCCACTCCTACTTCTAGAATTGAAAACATCTTTCTGACCTCTTCAGGTGTTCTTGCTACTGCAAAAATTTTGGTATGTATCTTGTGAAGTTTTGCAATAATATTCTCTAACGGAATTATCTTCCAGTCTTTGACTTCTACAACTACAAAATCTAGGCCTTTTTTTGCAATAGTTAAGATATTTTCAATATCTGTATTTGATAATACTTGGAATCTTCTTCCAACTTTTTTGCCCTTTGGTTTTGTAGCGTTTTCTTTTTCAAGAACAACATAATTGGCATTGTTTGAAGGGTAAACCGTTTGCAACTTTGTTTTTTTCTTTCCTAGTTTTTTTGGATCAAGATAAATCATTTTGATTCCTTCTTCTTCTAACTGTGGTAAAAGTTTGGATAATTGTGCCTGTGAGCCTTTAGGGGATATGATTAATTCTCTACTCTTACTCAATTTTCTTCATTGCTTCCTTTGCTGTACCTTTTCTGAAAATTATTTCAGCTAATGCTTCTACCATTTTTTCAGGTGCTTTGTGTGCAAAGATGTTTCTTCCATATGTGACACCCTTTGCTCCTGCTGCTATGGCATCTTCCGTCATTTGAAGAATATCTAAATCTGTTTTTGCTTTTGGTCCACCTGCAATTACAATTGGAACTGGTGTACTCTTTACAACTTTTGAAAATGAATCAATGTCTCCTGTGTATAATGTCTTAACAATATCTGCTCCACACTCTGCTCCTATTCTTGCAACATGTGCAACAACTTCAGGATCATGTGGGTCTTTGATGTTTTCTCCTCTTGGATACATCATTGCTAAGAGTGGCATTCCCCATCTATGACATTGGTCTGCAGTTAATCCTAACTGTTCTAACATCTCAGGTTCTTCTTTTCCTCCAATGTTGATGTGTAATGAAACTCCGTCTGCCCCTAATGCCACTGCTTCTTTTACAGTACCTGTGAGCATTTTTCGATTTGGTGATAATGATAATGCTGTACTACTTGAAAAATGAACTAAAACTCCGACTTTGGGTGGTTTTGGTAATGATTTGATAATTCCTTTGTTGATTATTACACTTGTAAGGCCGTGGCCTTCACATTTGTAAATTGTTGATGCTGGGTCCTCAAGACCCTCAATAGGACCATTTGAAATCCCATGATCCATTGGAATGCATAACATTCTTCCTTTTCTAAGAATTCGATTAAGTCTAATTTGGTTACCTGATACCATGAGTGGATCTGCTTTTTGTGCCCTACTTAAAAATAACGTGAACCATTAATCTCAAATTCATTAAGTTTTGAGCACAAAACCTCAATTGTTTTTTCTATCAAGGATTAAATAGAAATTCCAAAGGATGAAAGACAATTGAGTCAGACAACTGAGCAACTACAAAAAAGTGACATTAAAGATATTTTAGAAAATTCTCTTAATGGAAAAAGACCTGGTCCTGAAGACTGTATGCGATTATTAGAATCTGATGATGTTCATCTCATGGGACTTGTATCTGGTCATTTGACAAGAAAACAATTTGGAAAGAAAGCATCATTTGTAAATAATATTATTTTGAATTATACTAATGTCTGTATCACTGACTGCAAGTTTTGTGCATTTTACAGATCCCCTGGAGCTGATGATTCTTACACTTTAACTTTGGATCAAATTGAATCTCGTGTAAAAACTGCATGGGATATGTTTAAGATCAGACAAGTCTTGATTCAAGGTGGCCATAACCCAAATCTGAAAATTGAATATTATGAAGATGCATTTAGAATGATTAGGGAGAAATTCCCTAAAGTCGGTGTACATGGATTATCAACATCAGAAATTGACATGATTGCAAGAGTTGAAAAATCATCCACAAAGGAAATTTTGTCAAGACTCAAAGATGCAGGTTTGCAGTCAATGCCTGGTGCTGGAGCTGAAATTTTGACTGATTCTGTTAAAGAAATTATTAGTCCAAAGAAAATCTCTAGTGATGATTGGATTCGAATCATGGATGAATCTCATTCACTTGGAATTCCATCTTCTGCTACAATGATGTATGGGCATGTAGAAAACAAAAATGACATTGTTGAACACTTTTTCAAACTTGTAAAACTACAAGAAAAAACTAAAGGATTCATGGCATTTATCCCTTGGAACTTTGAGCCAAATAACACTTTGATGCATGAAGAGGGATTAGTTGAATATGGTACTGGTGGAATTCAACTCTTGAAAATGATTGCAATCTCTAGATTAATCTTTGATGGACTCATCCCTCACATCCAATCATCATGGTTGACAAATGGCATTGGTATGGCTCAACTAGCTTTACAGTATGGTGCTGATGACTTTGGCGGTACCTTGATTGGAGAAGAAGTAGTTTCATGTACTGGTGCCCGCTCCACTGAACTTACTGATAAAATAATCATAGATGCAATTCATCAAATTGGTTATTCTGTTGAAGAGAGAGATAATTTCTACAACCCTGTATCTATATCATAGTCCATAATCAGACCATTTAGAATCAACTAGATTCTTTGTTTCTTCATCAACTTTTACTTGTTGTTGAATCTCTCTTTCGTATCCTTCTTCTTTTGTTTTCTGTGTTGCATCAATTCCCATTTTAGAACCAAGATTGACAAGTGGTGATGCTGGATCTAGTGTGTCAGTTGGGGCATTATTGATTATTGTAGTGTCTCTTGCCGCATCTGCTCTTGTTGTAATTGCCCAAATCACATCATTGATGTCATGAACATTGATGTCTTCATCAACTACCACGAACATCTTTGTTAGTGATAACTGTCCCATTCCCCATAACCCCATCATCACTTTTTTTGCTTGACCTGGGTATCTCTTTTTGATTGAAATTATTGCAAATCCTTGGAACCAGCCAGCAGCCGGCATACTGAAATCAACTACTTCTGGATGGAACATCTGAATTAGTGGTAAGAATGACCGCTCAATTACTTTTCCAATATATGCATCCTCAAGAATTGGTTTTCCAACCACTGTTGTAACATAGATTGGACTCTTTCTTCTCATAATTCCTGTTAATGTGAATGTTGGGTATTGTTCAACTGGGGTATAGTATCCTGTATGGTCTCCAAATGGACCTTCATCTCTAATATCTGCAGGATCAACATATCCTTCTAAAACAATTTCTGCATTTGCTGGAACATCCAAATCAATTGTTTTACATTTTACAGTTTTGATGCCTTCTTTTCTTGTAATTCCTGCAAACAAGTATTTGTCAAGTCCTTCTGGCACTGGAGCAATTGATGAAAATACTGTTGCAGGATCTCCACCAATAATTATGGCAGTTGGAATTTTCTCCCCCCTGTCCTTTGAAATGTCTCCGTGATGAGCTCCTCTCTTGTGTTTTTGCCAATGCATTAATGCGTGTGTCTTATCTACAATCTGCATTCTGTAGACTCCTAGATTTCTAACTCCTGTTTCTGGATGTTTTGTTGCAACTAATCCTAATGTGATGAATCGTCCTGCATCATTTGGCCAAGATTTCAATATTGGCAAATCCTCAAATGATGCATCAGTGGATGTGATTTCAGTTACCGGTCCACTAACTTCTGATTTAGGAAACGATGCTGTCATCTTTGATAATTCTGGAAGTTTTTTAATTTTGTTTAGCAAACCTGATGGAACATCCATCTTTGTCATGTCTGCAATACGTTGTCCGATTTCAGTAAAGTCTGTCATTTCAAGTCCTATCTCTAATCTTTTAATAGAACCAAACGCATTTCCTAAAACTGGCATATCAAAATCTTTTACATTTTCAAAAAGAATTGCAGGTCCGTCTGAATACATCTCTCTTCTCATGATTTCTGCAATTTCTAAATTCGAGTCAACTTGTGTCTTGACTCTCTTTAATTCTCCATTTTTTTCAAGTTCTGAAATAAACTCTTGAATGTCTTCTATTGGCACATTAATTCTGAATCCAGTTCAAGTATAAGCTTAACTGGATTTTAGGAATAAACTCTTGAATTGTTTTTATTTTTTTATTAAATAATCCTCTCAAAGTACATAATAGATTCCATGTCTGAGAAATTATATGAAAAATGTTGTCTTGCTGAGTTTTTTGATATTTTTTACAATGTCTTTTACTCTTGTTGATGTATATGGGCAATCTGATAATGAATCATCTTCTGAAATTGTTGTGTGCTCTGAAGATTATGAACTAGTCTTCAAACCTTCTGGTGATTCTTCGATATGTGTGAAATCTTCAAGTGTTGAGAATTTTCTTAAAAGAGGATATACACTTCCTACTACAACACAAGAAAATCTACGTGTTGGATTACTATTTTCAACTTCTGGTGATTATTCAACATATGGTACTGAAAGTCAACATGCTGCACTAATGGCTATTGATGATTTCAATGAATATTTGAAATACATTGAAAATGAACAAACACTCTTAATTCCTGAAGTTGTTTCTCTCCAAACTGATCCTGAACATACTCTGGAACAAGTAAAAAAAATGCATCTTGATGGAGTAGATGTTTTCATTGGACCTGAAACAAGTGCAGAACTTGAATTTATGAAATCTTATGTTGATTCTGAGGGATTATTGGTTATTAGCACATCTTCAACTGCCCCATCTTTGGCAATAGAAGATAATATTTTCCGACTTGTTCCTGATGATACACATCAGACTCGATTACTTGCTCTTCTTGCAGAATCTGCCGGTAGTCCTACTGTATTTCTTTTAGTTCGTGATGATACGTGGGGTAATGAATTTGCAAATGCTTTTGATGAATCTTATTCTGGAGATGTTTTTATGATACGTTATGATCCAGTATCTCCTCTCTATGAGCAAACTTTACAACAATTATCTGAATCAATTGCCGCAGAAATGAATCCCTCAGAAATGAATCCCTCAGATGTTAGAGTTGGTATGATTGGGTTTGGTGAATCTGCTGAATTTTTATCTCGTGCAACTCAATTTGATATACTTGATGATGTTCGATGGTTTGGAACTGATTCTAATGCAAATGAGAAAAAAATAATTGAAAATGAAAAAGCCGTTGAATTTGCACAGAATGTTTCATTTAGAGCACTTCAGTTTTCAACTGACACTGAAAGTACTGCTTATCAAGAAATTGAAACAAAAATTTTTGGAAAACTAGGACACTTGCCAGACACTTATGCATTTACTGCATATGATGCTGTATGGATATTGGGCTTGAGTATGTTAAATGCCGCAAGCACTAATCCAAATGATTTAGCATTAGAAATTCCATCTACTATTACTTCTTACAATGGTGCTCTGGGGAAATTAGAATTAAACGACGCTGGTGATTTAGTCTCTGATAATTATGCTATTTGGTCTATTGTGGATGGTGTTTGGTACAAAGGCAATTATGCAAAAAATATGGAATCTGGACTAATCGAACTTGTTGAAACTGATTTAGAAGAATTGGCTACTGAAGAAACTATTTTGGAAAAATCGGCCCCTATCGACGATAATGAGATTCCAATAGAACAAACATCTATTACAGATGATGAGATTCCTATAACCCAAACATCTGTCGCAGATGATGAACTATCTATTCTTGTAAACTTGTTAATTGCTTTGATTATTGGAGTATCTGCAATAGCGGGATTTACCATTTGGAAACTTCGAACTCTATCAATAAAGTTGAAGAACTCTGTTCATATTCAAAAAATTGAACCTGAACCAACACCGGAACCAGAACCTGAACCAACACCGGAACCAGAACCTGAACCAACACCGGAACCAGAACCTGAACCAACACCGGAACCAGAACCTGAACCAACACCAGAACCAGAACCTGAACCAACACCAGAACCAGAACCTGAACCAACACCGGAACCAGTTGAACCCAAAAACGCTGTCAAACTATTATCGTCTAAGGAAATTCTCCAAAAATGTATTCAAACACATTCAACACTTATGACTGATAAAGAAATTGATTTCTCAGATTCATCAATCAAAAACGTAAAGTTTGTATCTAATGAAAAACCGATTTTAGAAATTTTTTCAAATTTAATTCGTGCTTCTCATCATTTGGTTGGATCTTATGGTCAAATTGAGATTGGTGTCAATGATGATGAGGATATTACATTTTTTGTTAAAGATAACGGAAATGGAATTTCAAAAGAAGAACAAGAAAAAGTGTTTGATGAAGATGATGGTCCTTTGGGATTGATGACTACTAAAGAAATAGTTCAAGACATGGGTGGTAAAATTTGGATTGAAAGTGTTTCTTTTCTAGGAACTGCTTTTTATTTCTCAATCCCAATACATCCAAATTCTTAAAATCATTTTAAATTTCATTGTCCCTTTTCCATAGCAATATTTCTTAGATTACAATTGGACAAAATATCTATGGAAAATCTCTTTTACATTGGAGGTAATTCTTTCTTTTTATCATGTCCGCCAGAACCAAATTTGCAATAGAAGCATAACTCTGATTCCATGTACTTTAGTTGCTCAACTTGGATTGCGCCAAGTTTTAGTGCAATTTTTGTAAGAATTTTGTACTTTAGTGGCATTGCTGGAATTACTTCATCCATGTATACTCTGTAATGATCGGGACAAAACTTGAGCGTAACTTTGGCCGGTTCTTTACTCTTCTCGTTTACTTGTTTTGTAAAATTGATCTGTTCTCGAATGTATTCATGTTTTGGGCATGGGCAGTCTTTTCCACCTGGGTGTTTGTATGCAGGTGTGTTTTTCCAGTCAAAGTCCGGAAACTCTTTCTCAAAGTCGTCCATGTGATCCATTAGCAATTTGTGCTTATAAAACTTGATCAAACTTGTCTATGGTAATAACCCAAATGCTCATAAACCCCGGATTATCCATCCAGTTTATGGCAGCTGCTAAAAAGCAAACTAAAAAAGATCTTGAAGCCAAGATTGCCGAATTAGAAGCAAAGCTAAACTCACTTTCATCTCAGCTTTCAAAACCAGCAGAAACTAAACCTGCTGAGACAAAACCAGCTGAAGTGAAACCAGCTGAGACCAAACCTGCTGAAACAGCAAAACCAAAACCAACCTTACCAAAAGGTACAGCAGAAAAACCAGCTCAAGTGAAACCAGCTGAGACCAAACCTGCTGAAACAGCAAAACCAAAACCAACCTTACCAAAAGGTATGGAAGAAAAACCAGCAGAAGCTCCTAAACCACAGGAAGCTCCAAAACCAGCTGAGACAACAGCACAACCTCCAGCAACAGTACAGGATGCTTTAGAGGCCGCATATTATGATGCTCCAATGACTGATTTCCATCAGTACAGAGCAAAAGTAACAGGTTATTCTCCAGCTCCTAACAGATACTTTGTTAGAATGACTGCTCCTGTTGGTAAAGTTCCAACATCTGATTGGAATCAACAAAAAGCCTCAGTTACTGGATACACAGCATGTTCAAACCAATACTATGCAACAAGAGCAAGATTGGCATATCATCCTGCTGACAAAAGATTTGGAGCCTTTAGTGGAGTAAACATGAGTTTTGATGGCGTTACTGCACAAGCAGAACAAGCACCAACACCAGAACCTGCAAAACCAAAAGGTACCCTTCCAAAAGGATTCTAATTCAAAAACATCTTTTATTTTCTATTTTTAATAATAATATTTTTCTTTGATCATATTCTATACTTTACATGCCTCCAAAAACTGTCTGTCCTAATTGTAAACAAAACGAATGGCTTGAAAATCAAGAACTAGGTTATCTTCCAAGAGTGATAAAATTGGATAATGGACAATATGCTGCTGATACTGAAAATGGAACTCATGTGAGAATTTGGAGATGTAATAATTGCATGTATGTAATGCAATTTTGGGAACCCGATTAGATGAAAAATTGATTTTTTAAAATTATAATTTTTACACATTATCAATTGATTTTACGAATTTTTTTCATCAACGACTGGCTCATGAACAAAATGTAAATAAACAATGTATTATCTATTGTAAGAAATGGCAGCAAAGCGAAAAGCAAGTACAAAGAAAGATCTTGAAGCAAAGATCGCCGAACTCGAAGCAAAACTATCTAAACTCTCATCAGAAATTGATGCCAAACCAGCTGAGACAGCAAAACCAGCAGAAACTAAACCTGCTGAGACAAAACCAGCTGAAGTGAAACCAGCTGAGACCAAACCTGCTGAAACAGCAAAACCAAAACCAACCTTGCCAAAAGGTACAGCAGAAAAACCAGCAGAAGCTCCTAAACCACAGGAAGCTCCAAAACCAGCTGAGACAACAGCACAACCTCCAGCAACTCCTAACGAAGCTCTAGAATCTGCATATTATGATGCTCCAATGACTGATTTCCATCAGTACAGAGCAAAAGTAACAGGTTATTCTCCAGCTCCTAACAGATACTTTGTTAGAATGACTGCTCCTGTTGGTAAAGTTCCAACATCTGATTGGAATCAACAAAAAGCCTCAGTTACTGGATACACAGCATGTTCAAACCAATACTATGCAACAAGAGCAAGATTGGCATATCATCCTGCTGACAAAAGATTTGGATCTTTTAGTGGAGTAAACATGAGTTTTGATGGTGTTGAAATTAAAGAACAAACACAACAAGCACCTCCGCCACCACCTCCAGAACCTGCAAAACCAAAAGGCACACTTCCAAAAGGAATGGGTGATGCACCTCAACCACAAACTACTACAAGTAGTGGAGATGGAAAATCAAGACAAGAACAACTAGAAGACTACGAAAAAGATTACTTGCAAAGAATTGAACAAGAAAAAGCAGAACGTGAACAAGCTTACCAAGAAGCACTTGAAGCAGAAGTTGAATCAAGAGCTAAACAAACACGTGGTAGCTTGCCAAAAGGTTTTGAACCCGCACCGGAACCAGAACCAGAACCTGCAAAACCAAAAGGTACACTTCCAAAAGGTTTCTGACCTTTCACCTTTTTACTTTATTTTATTCTAAATTTTTAAAATCTTCAAACACTTGTTTGGCATGTCCTGCAGGCTTTACTTTTGGATATATTTTGAAAATCTTTCCCTTTTCATCTACTAGGAAAGTGCTTCTCATAACTCCCATGTACTCTCTGCCCATGAATTTTTTCAAACCCCAAACTCCAAATGATTTTGAAATTTCTTTGTCTACATCTGCTAAAAGTGGAAATTTAATTTCCATTTTATCACAGAATTTTTTATGTGACTCTACATCGTCTGGACTAACACCAACAATTTCGATCCCTTCTTTTTGAAATTTTTTGTAATCTTTTGCAAACTCATCTGCTTCAGTTGTACATCCTGGAGTGAAATCTTTGGGGTAAAAATAGATGACATGTTTCTTACCTTTAAAATCTGATGATTTTACTTTATTTCCATTTGAATCATTGACTTGAAATTTTGGAACCTTTTCTCCTTCTTCGATCATGTTCTATGATCTGATTTTCTATAATTAATTACTTTTTGACCTGGTATGATCACTACTCTAGTCCGAATCTTTTATATGGTAATTGGCGGGGCTGTTGCATATGGTATCGCCACGAAATTGGCTTGCAGAAGCAATTTCTACATTTGCATTGGTCTTCTTTGGTCCATTGTCTGTAATTTTGGCTGCAGCAGTTTTTGGTGAAGGACTGACCATTGAAGGAATTATTATGATATCTTTGGGCCATGGTGCTGCAATTGCATTTATGGTATATGCATTTGGACATATTTCTGGCGCTCACATCAACCCTGCTGTCACCATTCCTATGATGATTACAAGAAAAATTGGAATCGCAGATGGAATTGGATATATTGTATTTCAAATAATTGGTGCAGTTATTGCAACTGGTACTTTAATTGCTTTATTCCCTGAAATTGGAAAACCCGTTTTCTGGGGTGCCCATGGCGGTCCAAGTGATTTACTTGGTGGTAGTTTGATGTCTGGATTAGTACTTGAAATGATTATGACATTCTTCTTAGTTGTTGTAATCTTTATGACTGCAGTTCACAAGAAAGCTCCAAAGAGTGTTTATGGTGCAGTAATTGGTGGAATGGTTTTCCTACTTCACTTAGTAGGTGTTCCTTTGACTGGTGCATCTATGAACCCTGCAAGATCTTTGTCTCCTACATTACTTTCTGGAGATGCTGGATTGTGGGAAGTTCAATGGCTTTATTGGGTTGGTCCAATAGTCGGCGGTATTATTGCTGGGTTGATAATGAATTACATCTATGTCAACAAAGCAGAAAAAGAAGCATAATCCCAACGTTTTTAAAAATTTGAAATCCTTTTTACAGTATGAGTTCTACTGATGAAATTTCTTCAATGCTTGATACCGAATCTCAAAAACTTGAGAATCTCATCTCAAACGTATCTGATGAGATGGGAATTCATGAAATCGTAGAGACATACTATCAGGTCATGAATGTATCTTCCATGACTTCCATGCTTAAACAACAGTTAGATTCTGTTACTCACAAGGCTTTACTAGCACAAATTGATAAAACTGAACAACTCATTTCAGAAAAATTTAACACTACACTACATCCCAAAATTTTAGAAAACCTTTCAAATTCTATTCAAGAAACAACCACTAAACTCCAGTCAAACTCTGGTGAAAAAACCAAAGAAGAAATTGAAAATGAATCTCAAATGTTTGAAGAACTAAGAAAAAAAATGAGTACCAAAGAGTTTGTTGAACAATATGACAAAGGATTGGCATGATTGAACAACTAGCAAAAAATCTTGTTTCTCTAAAAAAAGAATTTGAAAAAACATATTCTGGAAAAAGCCAGATGCAAGAAGTCATACCGGTTTCTACTTCTGAACTATTTTTAATCAAACAACAAGATTTAGAATTACTGCATCAATTTGCTACAAAGAACCCTATCTATTACAACTCGTATGAGGATACTATTGATAACACAAAATGCATTGTCTATGAAGGTGACATCAACAAGTATTGGCTGAATAGCATTCAACACGGTTCTAGTAACGCTCCTTTTTTTCCAACTTGGATAATGTCTGCGTATATTGCAGTATTGATGGCAAAAGATCTTGGATATTCTGAAGTAATTGATATTGGTTCAGGTGATGGCAGAATTGCTTTTTGTGCCAAAGTGTTGGACATGGAAGCATACAGTGTTGAACTCGATGAACAACTAGTAGACCTTCAAAAAACACTTGTCACTACACTTGACTTTCACCCCTTTTGTTCTGATGCTATAACATTTGATTATGCATCTTTGAATTTGAACAACCCTGTATTTTTCATTGGGGGGCTTGCTCAAATGGGAGGTGTTGTTTTGGCAACTGGTGTTATTGACAAGATTATGTCTCAAGATTTTTGGAAAAAAACTGGATGGGTTTTTGCAGGTACATATTCTCAAAAATACGCCCCAGACCCTAAAAATGAGGCTGGTTGGGGAACCTTAATTGAAAACAACAAACTTCACAAGATACAAACAATTTCTCTACCGACCGTTTGGACGTTTCATGAAACTGATGAAACACCATACCTTTTTGCTGAATCTTTGTAATCGCAATCCAAATTAAGCGTAGATTTACCAAAGTTTTCGGACTCGTTGCATAGCTTGGATAGTGCGAACGCTTGCGGAGCGTTAGGTCGCCGGTTCGAATCCGGTCGGGTCCGTAGATAATTATTTTGAAAACAATCAGTAGAACACTTTATGAATTTCCTCTGAAAAATTATGCCTATGGGATGGGTTTTGATAGTAATTCCGTTGATTTTTGTTGGAATTGGAGTATTTGCATACTCTAATGGAATCTTTGAGATTAATCAGACTAATTTAGACAAATCACTTCAAAACATACCTCAAGGAATTCAAAATGTTGGCAAAACTGCAAAAAATTATGCTAGTGACACTAATGTGATTCTAAGAGACACCTTGAACAAACAGCTTGATGATGCAAAAATGAAACCAATTAACATTCCAGTTGATGACATTCAAAACATCACACAACTAATTCCGGAAAATACTATTGTTAACGAAAAACCAGAAATTGATAAACTACAACTTGAGCACCAAGTTCATTTTCTTACAAATCAATACCGTGTTGATCATGGTCTTTCATCACTGGATTGGGATGATGATTTGGCAAACGTGGCAAGACATCATAGTGTGGACATGGCCTCAAGAAATTATTTTTCCCATGATACTCTTGAAGGAAAAAGTCCTACTGATAGGGGTGTTTCTCAAGGATATGATTGTGAAAAGATAGTTGACAATCTAATTTACAGCGGAATTGCAGAAAACATATTTCAAAATAATCTATATGATAAAGTCTGGTACATCAATGGAATTCCGACATCCTATGAATGGAATGACTTGGATGCCATTGCTACATCAACAGTGGATGGTTGGATGGCCTCTCCAGGTCATAGAGAGAATATTTTGACTTCTACATATGACAAAGAAGGCATCGGTGTGGAAATTTCTTCTGATGATAAGGTGTACATTACTCAAAATTTTTGCTAATCTTGGTGTTGTCTTTTTCAAGTTCTGCATCAACTAAGATCTGAAGGGATGAATTGCCATCTGTTTGTACTCCGAAATAAGGCGATTTTTACAAATCTCTTAATACTTCAACCTACATAATATCATTGTGACAATTCTTAGTTCTAATGAAATTCCAATTGGGTTGAGAGGATTGTCTATTTTTCTTATTGGTATGAGTGCCATTTGTCTTACAGCATTTATTGGCATTACAATGTTTGTTTCTGATATACAGTCTGGAAAATATCTGGTAGACCTTCCTTCTCTTGAAGAATTTTTGTTTTATCCTATATTGTCTCTTTTAGTGCCCGGCATCTTTGCATTAACGGCATCAGTTGCATTGTTTTCCCAGAAAGACTATGCAAGAGTACTGATCATTGCATATGGGGGTTCATCTCTGGTAGGATTTTTAAAAGTTGAACATCCTGTTTTTCTATTTGCAATTGTTGGCGCTATTGTTTTGTATTACATGTGGCAGCCACACGTGAAAGATTATTTTAAACGACTGGTTATCTAAAGTGTCTCCAATTCCTATTGAGGTTCCTGTTAATGATGTTCCTTGCATTCTTGGCCATGTGTTTGTTGATAGATTCATAGAAAATTAGATGTGCAAGACAGTGCAGTCCTACTAGTTAAATCAAATTTTCAGTAAACCCCTTCAATGTCTCAAATAGAAGCACAATACAATGAATTCACCAATGCAATTACCCAAACTCTCTCAAATGTTGATGTTGACCTCTTGATCAAGATGATGTATCTTGAAAGAAAACTCCCTGATGCTCCTCCTATGGTCGAACTACTAATTGAATATAATTCTGGCACAAATATCCAAGACAAACAAGAAGCAATTCGGGCAAAATATGGGTTCCCAATGAATGCTGGTGAACATGGATTAACTCTAGTTGGTCAAATGACAGTACCTCTTGTTGAAGAACTGTCTAAGGATAGAGATGTCAATTTCATCACTGGAAAAGCGACTCCTGCATCATATTGATGTAAGATTATCAATTTTGTTTTTTATCTAAATTTTAAAATCTATTTTTTATCTATTGTTGGCACTAGAAACTTTTTTCTAATTTAGTTAAAAGCAATTCTGCATTTTTTATAGTATGAAGATATACACTTCAAAGGGGACCTGTATTTGCGAGGAGTATTTGAATCACTAATTGTATTTGGTATGATGACTGGTTTGTTATTGCCAGCAAGACTACTTTTTGTTGAATTTGTTTCTGATGATTGGTTAGGTTCCTTTGGAGTTATTACTGCTATCTCAATGTCTGTCATAATTTTAGCAAAGAAACAAAAATTAGGATTTTTTGGTCCTATGCTTGAGAGACAAATCTACAAATTTCAAAAAGGAAAACGAGGGATTGCAGTATTTGGCGAGTCTGTATTCTTACTTTTGATTTTGGGTACTATGATTGTGGCAATTGATCAAGGCAGCTCAATTCATTCTCAATACATGTTGCAAAATTCTGAGAATATTCCAATAGTCACTTCTTCAGAGCAAGTTTTAGAAATGACAAATGAGATGACTCCTACTGATTGGATTGTTGGATTTTTGTTGGCACCTTCAGCACTATTGACAGAATTTCCTAAAATGAGTGCTGCAATTGCCTCTATTGATCAATCCTTTGATGGGTGGTTAATGCATTTTTACACTGTAGGATTTGTAGAATATTTGGAGTTGTTGGGAATTTTGTTTTTCTATAGAGTTTCATTTAAGAGAAAAATCTCTACTGCTACCAGTCAACTGTATGTCAAGGCTGCAATTTAGGCTCATCAATTCTTACTATATCATTATCTTAAATATTATAACATAATACGACAATGGTGAGTCGCGAAGATTTCAACTATTCATCAATCAAAGTTCAAGACATTATGACGCGTGCACTAATCACCGTTAATCCTAATACTACTGCATTACAGGTAGCAAAAATGATGGAGCAAGGGGGAATAGGCGCAGTCATTGTAAAAGATGGTGATGATCTTGTTGGTATTGTTACTGACAGGGATTATGCCACAAAGATTGCTGCAAATAACCTTCCTTTTGATACAAGTGTTGAAAAAATAATGTCTTCTCCATTAATCACAATTAATCAGGGAGAACCAATCTCTATTGCTGCAGAAACTATGGCTAGCAAAAAAATAAGAAAACTTGCAGTATCTGATAATGGTAACATTACTGGAATTATCACTTCTACTGATTTAGTTAATCAACTAGCAAAGTAACTAGTACGTTTTTGTCTTTCTTAGAAATAATGTAACTGATGCCATGTAGCATGCAGTAGCAATTACTTCAGAAATTAATGATGCTAGAAATGGTTCTATTCCAATTTCTAGAAAATAATAGAAAGTTGGCCATCTTATTCCAAGATAAACAATCTCTCCTACCCCAAATGATGAAACTAGTGCTAGTATTTCTCTTCTGATTAATTCTCTTTTCATAGATTTGTAGCGATCTTTGTTACCCCAATAAAATAATCCTGAAAAGATTCCAAAGTAAATAACATATCCAAAAATTATGGTAAATGTTGTGTTTAGATAATTGTCATATCCTGATAACATTTGAGCAAATGCTGCAGAAAGTGATGCCGAGATTGCAAAACAAATGAGAAAATTTCGGTTAATTCTAAGTAACTGCTGATTTAACTTCATATTTTTTTTAAAATTTGATAACTAATATTTTGTTAGAGTTTTGGGTAAAACATGAAACGATGTAAATGGGCTATAGAAGAACCAAACATTACTTATCATGATGAAGAATGGGGCAGACCTCAACATGATGACCAAAAGTTATTTGAATTTCTCATATTGGAGGGTGCTCAGGCTGGTCTTTCATGGGTGACTATTCTTAAACGTAGAAGTGGGTACAAAAAGGCATTTTCTAATTTTGATGCACTCAAAGTTTCAAAATACTCTCAAAAGCGCATCTCAAAATTATTGCAAGATGAGTCAATAATTCGAAATAAACTCAAAATCCATTCTGCAATAAATAATGCAAAACAGTTTCTCAAAGTCCAAGAAGAGTTTGGTTCTTTTGACAAATATTTGTGGAGTTTTGTTAATGGCAAACCAATCAAAAATAAATTCAAAAAACTATCTGATTTGCCTTCATCAACTGATATCTCTGAAAAACTCAGCAAAGATCTCAAAAAACGTGGATTTAGTTTTGTTGGGCCTACAATATGCTATGCATTAATGCAGGCAATAGGAATGGTCAATGACCACACGACTGGGTGCTTTTTGCATGGAAAATAATTTTATTCTCCTATAATCTTGACAAATCATGGCAGAAGGAACATTTGCGACATCTGTGACTTGTATGGATGGTAGAATACAACTACCTCTTGCAAAATGGATTAAAGAAAACTATTCTGTTGATTACGTTGATGCAATCACAGAACCAGGTGTTGACAAAAAGGTTGCAGACAATGCTGATCTTGAATCCATAAAGACCAAAGTTGGAATTTCAATTAATGCACACAAATCCGAATTAATTGTAGTATCTGGCCACTATGACTGTGCTGGTAATCCAGTTTCAGATGATGAACACAAATCACAAATCAAAAAAGGTGTTGAAGTAATTTCATCTTGGAATACTGGTGCTAAAGTTATCGGCGTTTGGGTTGATGATACTTGGAATATCAACGTGTTATAGAATAATGGATTCAAAACTTTCTCATTTTTCAAAAACTGCTGGACCTGGAATCTTGTTTGCTTGTACTGCAATAGGGGTATCTCACTTAATCCAATCAACCCGTGCGGGGGCTGACTTTGGTTTAATGATCTTGGGGTTTGTTGTGCTTGCAACTGTGCTCAAATACCCTTTCTTTGAATTTGGTTCTCGTTATGCAAACTCTACTCAAACAAGTATCATTGATGGCTACAAAAAACTTGGAAAACCTGCATTATGGATGTATTTCATAATTACAATCTGTTCAATGTTTTTTGTAACTGGTGCAGTTGGATTTGTAACTGCTGGATTTTTTGAGAATTTATTTGGAATTGACTTTCTTGAAGAGTTTACTGTAGTTATTTTATTTGCAATTTGTGTTGGGATTTTGGCTGTTGGAAAATACAATGTTCTTGATAGTTTGATTAAGATTATTGCAATTGTTTTACTTGTTTCAACTGTTTCTGCATTTCTGTTGGCACTGTATAATGGTCCAATAGAAGAAGTTCCTGGATTTTCTCCAAAGGAACTTTGGAATCTGACTGGAATCTTTTTCTTACTTGCATTAATGGGTTGGATGCCTGCTCCACTTGACCTTTCTAGCTGGAATAGTCTATGGACGCTTGAAAGATCAAAGCAAACCAGTTATCGACCAAAATTAAAAGAAACACTACTGGAATTTAGACTGGCTTATCTGATAACTGGTATTTTGGCAGTCATGTTTGTTGTTTTAGGTACTTTCATCTTTTATGGGTCAGGTGAGGAATTACCAAATAGTAATTCTAGTTTTGCACACAAAGTTGTAACATTATACACTCAGACTATTGGTGAATGGAGTTATGTCGTTATTGCGGCTTCAGCATTTTCTGTAATGTTTGGAACCATAATTGCATTGTTTGATGGATATTCTCGCTCTTTACAAAGAACAGTAGAGTTAATTTTTTCTAAAAACGAAGAAACAATACGCACAAAATTCAAGACATTTTATGTTATTTTTTTGATAGTTCTCTCTGTTGGCTCTTTGATTGTGATTTTTCAATTTGCAGGGAATCTAAAAGAATTAGTTGATTTTGCTACTGTTTTGTCTTTTGTAGTCGCACCAGTTATTGCAATATTTAATTTCAGATTAGTGACTGGAAAATATCTTCCAAAAGAATCCCAACCTTCTACTCTATTGAGAATTTTGAGTTTTGCAGGAATTACCTTCCTTAGTGGATTTGCAATATTCTTCCTAGTGACGAAATTCATGTCATAATCTGATCATAAGCTTAGCCTTAGCAAGTTTTTTTAATACTGCAGACTGATTATTTATGAAAATCATGAAAATTTCTGCTAAAATGAAAAAAGCACTACAAGACCAAGTGGCACTTGAAGGATTAGCGTCAAACAGTTACTTGGCAATGGCATCTTGGTGTGAAGTAACAGGGTATCAGGGTGGTGCAGCATATTTCTATACTCAGTCAGATGAAGAAAGAACTCACATGATCAAAGTGGTTCATTACCTCAATGATATGGGTGCAACTGCAACAATTCCTGCAATCAAAGCTCCTACTGCAAGTTACAAATCTTTAGAAGGATTAATCAAGACCGCATTAAAGAGTGAACAGACAGTAACCAAAGCAATTCACAAAATGGTGGAGGTTGCACAAAAAGAAAAAGATCATTCAACTTATGCATTCTTGGAATGGTTTGTAAATGAACAGGTTCAAGAAGAAACAAAGTTTGAAACAATCTTACAAAAGTTTGATCTTATTGGACGAGACAAGATTGCAGTAAATGAAATTGATAAAATTCTTGCAGCAGATGCAGCAGCTCCTGCCGCAGACCCTGTAGCATAAATTTCTAAAATAATTAATACTGTATTGTTTTCAATTATTTCATGACAGTAACTGTTACAAGAAAACCTGGTGGAATAACACAACTATTCAATACTGATACTGGTCGTGTCACTTACAAGTGTAAGGCAGATTCAGCATACATGTTAATTGAAGCATTTGGCGGAATTGTAAAATTTAACCAAAAAGGTGCAATAGCAACAGTAACTGGACATGTAACTTCCTTAGAGTCATGTGATGTTCTAAAGAACGGTCATCCTGAATACAAGGATGCGCTTGTTACAATTATTTCTGCACACAAGGAATTTGCAAAGACTATTGCTGATTCTCATCAAAAAGAAATCACGGAACTTGAGAACAAATTATCTTCACTCTAAAACTCGTATTTTTCACATTTGCAGCCTCGAACTAGACATTTTCCATCCCCATTCATGTGAATTGAATTGTCATGATAACATCCAACCTCTTTGTTACTGCATTTCATTTTAGTTCCTCAAATAGAAATTATTTTGATTCATCGTGGTCTTTGCCGATGTGTGTGGCAAGGTCAATTACACTACTTCCAAAATCCTTACCGCAAAACTTGCAATGAAACGTGTACTCATTTGACAAGGCTAAATCTTGAACATAATATTATTTAAAAAATTCTTGATTTCTGGTTTGATTTATCCATAAATCATACAATGTTCGCATTCACAAACATCTTGTTTTTCTGCTTTCTTCAAGCAATTCTTGTGTTGTCCTGCTTGGCACTGGACACAAACCTCATCAATATTTTCTACACTGGTGTATTTTTTTGATTGGTCAAATCCAAAACCCCCATCTTGCGGTCCTACCATGATTTTACATGTATGATGTAGTATTTCTAGTTCACTGATTTATTGCAGATTTTATTGTGTCAATTAATTCATTTTTATGCTCTTCAATAATCCCTCTTATCTCAAATGAATCTACATATCCTCCAGCTGATGCACGTGTTGCTTTTAGTAAGTAATGCAATGCACCTTCTTCGATTTTTCCAATATAATATCCGTACAAAAAATCTATTTCATTTTCACACTTCCAAATTTTTTTGATGTTTGGAAATGTTTGCTTTATCTCTGATTCTATTTCTAAAATTCTATTTTTTATGTACTGATCCAATGATTTTCTTATTGTAGAATCTTGTAGCAATTGTAATTTGTTTAGCACACTTGTTTTTTAGTCCTTTTTCTCATCATTGGCATCTTCGGGATTGTCCCACATGTGCATGGTTCCTCTTATCATAAATGAGCCTACAATAATGGCTACTAATCCCCCAACAATAAATACAAAAAACTTACCTACATCTTTTATGCTTGCCAATGATGCTTAATTATCGTCATTCTAATTATAATTGTCTAAGTGATTTGATTAGATTCAATAATGAGATTGAAATGAATCTCATCATATGTCTAGGATTAAGCAAATCGCTATTTGGATTGGAATTATTGGTGGAGGAATAGGATTCTTCTTCTTTTCGATAGAAGCTGCAGAATTTATGCGATAATTCTCAAAAATTAATTACGTCCTAACAACTTGTAAAAATATTGTCTGAGATCACTGATGAAATCAAGAACTTTTTGGATTTACAAAAATTAGGTTATGTTGCAACAGCATCTTCTGACGGTCTGCCAAATATTTCTCCAAAAGGAACTATCATTGGATGGTCAAAAAATCAATTAGCATTTGCAGATATTCGTTCTCCTGACACTATGAAAAATCTAAAGACTAATCCTAATGTGGAAATTAATGTAATTGATCCCTTGTTGAGAAAGGGATTCTTATTCAAAGGTCGTGCTAAAATCATTCAAGATTCCCCTCTTTATGATGAAATATTAAGACATTATCGTGATAGTGGCATTAAGAGTCCAATCGGCTCTATAGTATTGGTTGATGTGACTGATATTTCAGAAGTGATTTCTCCTCTATATGATATGGGGATTAGTGAAGAAGAAATCAAATTAAAATGGAAAAAGCATTTTGATAGTTTATGATTTTTGATTTTCTGATTTTAGTTTGTTTAATTCTTTTTTAGTTTCTTCGTGTTCCTCTCTTTCTTTTTCTAAAAGTAATTGAATTGCTTCTAATTCTCTTTGTGCAGTGTTTAGTTTTGATTTTAACGAGCCTACAACAGCGCTTGCTGCCTCTATTACTCCTGCCGAACTTTTGCTATCTCCTTGTATGAATTCTTTTTCTTTTGGTGTAAGAATACTGGTATCTTGAAATTCATCTTTTTTGTTTAGTTCTTCTTTTGCATTGTATAATCGTGAATTTGCTTCATCTAATTCTTTTTCTGCTTCAACTTGCTGTTTTCTAATTTGAGATAGCATTGATTGTTCTGATGTAATTTTTTCTTTAGTTTCTTCATACTCTTTTGTGATTTCTTCTAGTTCTTGTTTTATTTTTGATAAATTATCTTCTGTTTTGGAAAACTCTTCAATTGATTTTGAATCTTTGATTTGCTCTGACTCTTTAATTTTTTCTTTAGTTTCTTTGTATTTTCGTATAACTATGTCTAATTCCATTTTTTTCTGATTAAGTTCTTTTTTGACTAACATCAAATTACTTACTGATGTTTCATATTCTTCTTTGACTGAATCAATTTTTTGTTGTATCTCATTTAATTCATCTTGCTTTCCTCTAAACTTATTTTGTAGACTTTCAACTTCAGTTTCTAAGTCTTTTTTTAGAACCGTTTCTTCACTATTTTCTGATACTGTATCTTCTTTTTTACCAAAAAGTCCCATTTTCATTTCTCACCGTATCCCTCTAAAAGATGAATCTTTCTTTATTGTTGTTTTGTTCTATGTCTGATGAATTTGAGGTAGAATCCTAGTCCTCCAATTAACAAACCTGCCACCCATGTTGCTACACTCATGCTTTTTGGAACAATTGCTTCTTGTGGGCCTATGATGAGTAATAATGCTCCCAAGATGATTAACGCAAATCCTCCACTGTTTTTTGATTTATTATGCTCAGAATGAACCATTTTCTACGTATACTCTGATAGTGTTTTTGCTACTTGTTTTCTTCCAATATCTGAAATAAATGGGCCTATCTTTGGTCCTCTTGATGTGCCCAAAATAATCTGATACAGGATTTTAAAGAAATCTTTTGGTTGCACATCATTTGACTTTGCAATCTGGTAAATTGTATTTTGAATATCTTCTGGTTCTTCGTCTGCTCCTAATGCTTCAGATAAAATCTTTAATGCATTTTTTGCAGTTTCATCCAAATCAATATGTGTTTTTTCTTGTTCATCAAATTCATCTGAAAAATTACCTGCAAGCTCGATAAGCTTTTCAATTTCAGGTTCTGGATTTTTTATTACTCCATAATCTAGTAATTTTTTCATTACTCTTTCATTTCTGTTTTCTTTGAATATTTTCGCTAATTCAATCAACAGTCTATAGTTTACATGTGTACTTGCTTGTTTTGGAGGATTTAGAAGGTTAACGTATTCGTATAGTCCCTTTGATTTTACAAGTTTTGCTTGATTGTCTATCTTGATTCGTCCAAAGTTAATGTCTTCCAATTCATTGTATTCATTCATCAATGATGGAATGTCTTCTACACCAAGTTCACGTGCACCTGTAATTCTTTTGTATAGTAACAGGAGAATTGATTTTGGACTACCAAATTCCATCCATCTTTGTGCAGTTAGTACGTTTCCTAATGATTTTGAAATCTTTTTTCCTCCTTTGTCTAAGAACATTTCATATTTTACATGATGAGGATGTGGGAAATTCAAAATTTCATCTGCTACCCAATCATTTACTTTGACTGAATCCATAATGTCTTTGCCATATGCTTCAAATCTGATATCAAATGCTGCCCATCTTGCTGCAAATTCTACTTTCCATGCTAGTTTTCCAAGGTCTTTTCTAATGTCTGCTTCTCCTTCATGGCCACAACCTTTGATCATTTGTGAGCCAATCTCTGCATCATGGCATTTGTATTTGACCTTCTTTTCATCTGCGATGTACTCTGTTGCCTCTGCTGTGTAGAGACGATTACAGTTGGCACAAACTGGGAAATATGGTAAATATTTTTGATATTTCTCTTGTCCTACTAGTTCTGATATTTTGTTTCCAATCTTTGTACTATTTTGCAAAATGGTGTGAATGTTGTCTTTTAGTAATCCCTGTTTGTAAGTGTCGACTGCTCTTCGGAATTCATATTTTATTCCAACTTTATCTAATCCGTCCAAAAGAATACTGCTCATATGCATTCCATAAGAGTCATGACAACCATATGGGTCTGGAATGAGTGATACTGGTTTTGCTAAATGTTCTTCTAATCCAAATTCTTGCATTCCTTCTGGAATTTTTCGTAAACCATCAAGATCATCTGAATAAGCAATAAGTTCTGATTTGTAACCAAAGTTTTCTAATGCTAACTTTACACCATATGCTCTAACTGCATCCCCCAAACTTCCGATGTGGGGAATTCCTGATGCACCTAAACCACTTTCTACTCTGAGAAGATCTAAATTCCTTCCAAGTGCTTTTTCCCGGTCAAGTAATTCTGAAGCTAACTTGTCAATCCAAGTTCCTTTTCCAATAATTTCTTGCTCTGACATCTCTTCTCACTAATCCAACGTTTTGGACATGTATGGCACATATAACGAATACCCTAACTTTTGATAATATTCTCTTGTTCCAACTGCACTGATTACCAATAATTTCTTTGCATCAAATTCTTCTTTTGAAATCTTTTCTGCTTCTTTCATCAAATTCTTACCCAATCCTGAATGCTGAATTTCTTTTTCCTCTTTTTCTCCAATTTTTAATGATTTTCCATAAACATGGAGTTCTCTTACAATACATGAATCGTTACTTACTTCATCTCTATGTGCATCTGTACTTGGTTTTCTTAATCTCAAAAATCCATAAATTGACTCATTTTTGTCTTCATAAGACAAGAACACTTCTTTCCCCCCTGAAGAATCATAATCAATTCTGTTTAACTTGATATCTTCAGGCTCTGATTTCTTGTTTAATCCTGCTTCCCGACATCTAATACATTTGCATTTCATTCCTTGTTTTGCCAAATTCTGATGTACAATCTGTCTTAGATTTCCTGATTTTGGGCCTGCAATAATCTCATTTGGGGAAATTTCTCTTTGAACACGCATGATTCTGACCCATTTTGGGATGTTTTTCTTTGCTTCTGTTAGAACTTGAATCATATCTTCATCTGAATATGGGGCATACTTTCCATCTTTGTATTCTTGATACATTGGAGTATTTTCAATAACTAATGATGGGTATATCTTGAGCATATCTGGACGTAACTGTGAATCTGAAAATAGTTTCTTAAAATCCTCAATGTCTTCTTTTGGTGTCATTGTTGGTAATCCTGGCATCATATGTGCAACAATTTTGTATCCTGCATCTTTTGAAATTTGAAATGATTCTACTACATCATTGTAATTGTGACCTCTGTTAACAATATCATAAACTCTTTCTTGCAGTGATTGCACGCCAATCTCTATTCTTGTTATTCCGTAATCTAACATCCAATCTACATGTTCTTTTTTACAAAAATCTGGTTTTGTTTCAATTGTAAATCCGACATTTCTTATTAAGGCATGTTCATTGTTTGATTTTGCTTCTTCCAAATTTTTAGAGTCTGTACCATTTAGTGCATCATAACATGATTTGATGAAATTCTCTTGATAATCTCTGGGCATAAAGAGAAATGTTCCTCCGACAATTACTATCTCCATCTTTGATGGGTCATGCCCAAATGCAATTAGTTTATCAATTTTTGTTGTGATTTGTAATTTTGGATCATATTCGTTTTCAATCGCATTTAGAGTTGATGGTTCATTTCCTGTATAGCTGTTTGGTGAATTAAATTCAATTCCTCCTGGACAATATGTACATCTTCCATGTGGACATGCATATGGTTTTGGCATTAATGCAACTACTGCAACACCTGATGCTGTTTTTGCTGGTTTTTTTAACAAAACTTTTCTGAGTTTATCAAATTCTGATTCTTTTGCCATTGAAAGTATTTCATGATTTCTTGGAATTCTTTCAAGTGAGTATTTTGCACAAATTTTCTTTATCTCTTCTTTTACTTGCTTTTTGCTTGGTTCGTTAATTGTTAGCAGATTTTGAGTAATTTCACTACATGCCTTTGAGAATACCGAATCTAACTTACTCATGGGTAATCACACTGAATTGGACATAAATTCGTTAAATAATTTCGCTAATTTTGAGCCTATCGTCGCCTAGTTTTCTTTTTTGATTTGGATGTTTTTCTAACTACTTTTCTCTTCACTGTCTTTTTCTTTGCAGCAGTCTTTCTCTTCACAGTCTTTTTAGCTGGTTTTCTCTTCACTGTCTTTTTCTTTGCAGCAGTCTTTCTCTTCACAGTCTTTTTAGCTGGTTTTCTCTTCACTGTCTTTTTCTTTGCAGCAGTCTTTCTCTTCACAGTCTTTTTAGCTGGTTTTCTCTTCACTGTCTTTTTCTTTGCAGCAGTCTTTCTCTTCACAGTCTTTTTAGCTGGTTTTCTCTTCACTGTCTTTTTCTTTGCAGCAGTCTTTCTCTTCACAGTCTTTTTAGCTGGTTTTCTCTTCACTGTCTTTTTCTTTGCAGCAGTCTTTCTCTTCACAGTCTTTTTAGCTGGTTTTCTTGAAATAGTTACTTTAAGATTCTTTAATTCATTTAACTCATCTTGAATTTTTTTGATCTCTGCAACCATTCTTTCTTTGAATGGTTGACTGTTTGTATCACCTGACATGTTACTAATTTTCACGAATTTTTGTAGAATTTAAGACTTTGCTGAACTATTCTGGTTTTTGCTCTATGCTTTGTTCTGGTTCGCCACTTCCACTTCTCTGTTCTTTTCTGTATTCCATCTTTAACCAAATTGGTGTAATTATTGTTGTAACTGCAACCATGATTACAATTGTAGAGTATACTTCTGACGTTAAAACTCCTGCAGTAACTCCTACACCTGCAACAATTAATCCTACTTCTCCTCTTGAAATCATTCCAATACCTACCCTCATTCCCTGAGCTTTATTTTTCAAGAAGAACATTGCTGGCAGTCCACAACCTAACAACTTTGTAACAATTGCAACTGCAATGATTACTCCACTAATCATCAAAATATTCAAGTCAACTGCACGCAGGTCTACTTGTGCTCCAATAATTGCAAAGAATAACGGCGCAAAAATCAAACCAATCTTTCCAATATAATTTTCAACCTTTTCAAACACTTTGGTAGTTGATAATGCCATTCCTACTGCAAACGCACCCACAATCGGTGATAACCCAATTGAGCCTGCAAGCGCTGCAGCACCAAAGAACGACGCTGTCGCAATTCCTTCTACACTGCCCTTTGCCTTCCATAATCTTGGAGTAATGACTTTGGGAATTACTATTACTGCGACAACTAACATGATCGCAAAGAATCCTAATACTTGCAAAATTGTTATCATCACATCTGTGATTACTATGCTTTCAATTCCTGCATCTGAACCTGTAATTGAAATTACTACTGACAATACTGCAATTGCTAAAATGTCATCAACTACTGCTGCACCGATGATCAATCTAGCTTCCGGCGCCTTTAACTTGCCAAATTCACTAAGTACCTGAATAGAAATTGCAATACTGGTAGCTGTAAGCGCTGTCGCAATCAACATTGACTCTAATGCTTCAAAACCAAAGAATCCGAAAATCATAAAACCCGCAAAGAACGGGACTACTACCCCTAGCGTTCCAACAGTAAACGACGCCTTTCCGCCTTTCAGGAATTCCTTTGGTGTCATCTCTAATCCTGCCATAAACAAAATTACAATTGCCCCCATCTCTCCTAGAATTTTTATCTCATCGTTGATATGCAACAACTGTTTTCCATCTAAAATGAAAAATTGACCTAACGCAAATGGTCCAACAATCATTCCTGCTAATAATTCACCTAACACAATTGGAAGTTTTAATCTCAAGAAAAGTTCTGCCATTAATTTGGCTGCAAAAAGAAGTATTCCAATCCCGATGATTGTTTCAATAAAATGTGCATCTGCAGCCATCTTTCTCTTATTGTTCTGGAGAAATCTGTAATATAAGGCGATACTAGGTTGAAAATTATTTTACTATTGTTAAATTAAGCAATTTTTTGCAAATTTACAAAAACGCCTTTCTTTGAAACAATCTGACCTATCTCTTGACTTGTGATCTTGTGTTTTTTGAATATTGATTTGATTCGTACTGCCTGATCTTTTGGTGCCACTACACAAAACCCTACTCCCATATTGAATGTCTTGTACATTTCTGTAGATTTCACTCCTTGCTCTTCAATGAGGCTCATAATTGGTGGGATTTTTGGCAAAGAATCTATCTCATAGCCTATTTTCTTGAGGCGCAATAGTTTGGTAAATGAGCCTCCAGTAATGTGTGCCAAACCATTAATCTTGCATTTTTCAACCATCTCTAAAACTGGTTTTGTATAGATTTCAGTTGGCTTTAGTAGCGCATCTCCTATAGTTCCAACCCCTTTTACTTTATCTTTAACTGAATATTTTTTCAACAATGCTTTTCTTGCAAGTGAATAACCGTTTGAGTGAATCCCTGTGCTGTTTGCCCCAATTATTATATCCCCTGATTTGATTTTATTTCCAAGCACCATTTGTTTTTTCTCTACTAACCCAACAACCATCCCTGCTAAATCAAATGCAAAACCTTTTCCTTCTATAACATCTGGCATGATTGCAGTTTCTCCACCTACAATTGGCATTGCAGATTTCTTTGCACCTTTAACTAATCCTTCTACAATCTTTTTGAAAATTGGCACGTCATTTTTGTTTGCAGCAATATAATCTACAAATGATATTGGTGTTGCACCAATACAGATTATATCATTAACATTCATTGCAACACAGTCAATTCCTATTGTGTTGTATTTTTTCATCATGTTTGCAATTACTACTTTTGTTCCAACGCCATCCGTATGTGTTGCTAACAATTTCCCCCCTGGAATCTCTACAATTCCTGCATAATGTCCAAACCCATGAGCTATCTTTGCTTTTTTCTGAAGTTTATGAGTTGATGAAATCAGTTTACCTATTGCCATCTGGCTTTGTTTAATTTTAGAAATGTCTACTCCTGCTTTTTTGTAGGTTAGAGCCATAGTTTGTTGCCCTTTTGATGTGAATAAAAGAATTTGCCCCTCGTTTCGATCACATATACATTCCAGCTATTTCTTCTCTGTGCTCTACGTATTTTTGAGATAATTCACTAAATTCTGAATGAATTCTCTCTTTTTCCTCTTGCATATCTGTTGTATCTATATTCATATCGTAGAATCGATTTAGAGCCTCAATCAGAGTTACTGCAGCTGCAGAGTCTGTTGTATCTCTACTTGCTTTTGCCAATAATGTTAATCCTTGGATTTCTCTTACCAAACATTCGTTTAGTATTCCTCCTGGAATCCCTGTGATGAATCCTTGTGGAATCATACTGATGTCTTTGTCTGCCATAGTCCTTATCAAATCTTCTTCTGCAGCGCAGTATGCTTTATCATCGTGTTCAGTACTTGCAACTCCGTCTAAAATTACAATCTCTTTTGATCCTTTTGTTGCTGCCCAATCTAAAATTGACGCAACTAACGAATAAAGTCCTTCCATTTTTAATGTAATTTCACAAATTATTGCACAGACTGTTCCTTCTTTGTTTGCATAGAATCTAAATGGATGACGTAATCTGCCTCTCATAAACACAGTTGATGGTGGGAGATATTTTGATCTCATCACTGCAATTTCATCCATATCTAATTTCTCAATTATATGATTGATTGCAACTGGTCCTACAAGACCTGCACCAACAAATCCTGCAAAAATTACTGGACTTTTTAATTCTGTTTCTTTTATCTCAAAGACTTCAGCTTCTGGAAATTCTTTTGGCACTGTTTACGTCGATTTGTTCTGTCTAATTACTATACTGACTAAGTATTTTGTACACTTTTTGTTAGACAGAATTTAGTAATATTTCTGTAATAATTAGAACTTAAGACCAAAAACGGTTAGTTTTTGGTGACAGTTCCAATGATGTATTTTTAGAAAAATAGTATTTAGCATATCCTGATGATTTGTATGAATCATTTCTACGTGTCTTTTTTATGTAAATTATGTCTAGTTATTTTGTACACTTGATGGGAGTCATTCATCAAACCTGTGCCAGACCATGCGTTTCTGTCAGGTCATTTTTGACCTGACTTTTACCATTACTTTGTTCGTAGAACTCGAAATTTTACTAATAATTCATCAGTGCCCGCTAAATATCAAAATCCCAAATTTCTGTGCATGAGGGGCATAGGATACATGTTTGCAGTTGGTATATTTTTCACAATTTTTCTAAATTCTGCATATGCTCAAACTATGGAAGATCAAACAACTTTATCTGGAGATCTTCAAAACAATCCTGTTGCTCAAGACATTCTTAAAAAAATTGAACAAAGTAAAAAATGGATTGCAAAAATAGAACAAAGAAACTTTGAAGATTCTAAACGACAATTGGAATTAGAACAAAAACGTGCTGAAGTTTTGCAAAGTTTAGAAGATGATTTAAGAAAATGGGAGGAACTTTGGGGTTACTATACATTTGACAATGTACTTGAAAGAGCATTAGAAAATAGTCCTGCAAAAGACACTTCTAGCATTTATGATCATCCTCTAAAATTTACTGCTTCAAAGATTGATGCTGGAAGAGAAGCCTTGCAAAAAGTCATCTTAGTTGGTGGAGGTCCTGAGGAAGCAAGAGATGCATTTGTCAAAGCTGCCAAAATAACAAGATCTGAAATGGTATCTGTAAATGCACTTTACAATGTCCTACACAATAATGCTTACTATAATCAACAAGTACTCTTTGAATCTGATGGTAAATTCAATTATGAATTATCTGGAGAAGAACTGAGAAAATATTATCGAGACTTTAGAACAAACCCTGCATATTTTGAAGCAAATCCTTTTGATGAAATCTCTTGGGAAGATCTTGGCAGAACAAGCTCTAGTACTGAATGCAGATCAGGACACGTTTTAGTTTATAGAACTCATGCAGATGATTATGTTTGTACAACAGAATACACAGCTGAGATGTGGATGCGACACAATATGGGAAAAATTGTTGATGATTCTCATGAAAAATCATATGGTGTTTTGACTGAAGAGAAGTTAAACAACGATAGAATTTTACAAAAAGCAGATAGTTTAAACTCAAAAATCCAATCAATACAAAATCATTATGAAGAACAGATTTCAGAAATTATTGCCAAATATGATTCCCTTTTGATTGATATTGCCTTAGAAATGCAGGCTGAAGAAAAACAAATTCTTGAAAATTCCCTTCTGTCTGATGATGCTTCAAAAAATACGACCAGTCAACAAATTATCAATATTAGAGAAAAGTTTGATGTACTTGAAAAAAACACCCTTGATGAAAAAGATAATGTGTTGAAGATTTTAGAGAATCAACATATTGCCTCTATAGATGAATTTGTATCTCTCTATGAATTTGATGATGAAATCAAGATGGACTGGAATTCTGACTATCCCATTTTTTACCCTTCTGCATCTTATTTCCCACAAAAATCTGACTTAAGTTTGATGATATATACTAGTTTTGATAATGATGTTTTTGATTTTGTTATAGATGACACCAGTTTAAGAAATGCATTTGGTGAAAAAATGCATTCACTAAAACCTGGTCAATTAATCCAGATCACTTCTGATGTTTCAAATCATGATGATGTCTCAAAAAAATTTGTATATCTAGTTGAAATCAAAGATGAACAAAACCAAATTGTTCAACCCTTAAAGTGGATAACTGGCCAACTTGATTCAAATCAATCTCTTAACTTGGGATTGTCTTGGATTCCTCAAAACTCTGGTAATTTTTATGCAGATGTTTTTGTTGGAACTAGCTTGGATTTTGTATCTCATACAGAAACCCTTTCAATTTCTGTAATTCCACCAGATCATTTGTCCTAAACTTGATGTTTAGTTGTTTTTTTGCATAAAGAGATTCAGCATTGTATGTCCTTTGTCTGTAATTGTATAGATCATGTTTGATCCAACTGCCTCTTTTCTGACAAAGTTGTAATCCACACATAGGTGAAGATAGTTCAGAAATGACTTTTTCATTCTGATCTTTGATTTTGAATACAATTCTGAAAACGTCATTGGGTTTCCTCTTAACTGATACAGTAATTTCAATAACGATAACGTGCTGTAATCTCTAGTTCTTGCTTTTACTGCTCCTAGGATTTCCTCATCTCTTTTGATTATGAAATCTTCGAATTGTTCTGCCACTTCTAGTGGTACGTATGTTAGTCTTGCTCTCATCATACCGTATGGTACGGTACATTACTTTATTAGTCTTTAACTTGAGCTTTGTTGATCTTTCTAGCTGATTTTTTTACACCTGTATTTGATGACTGTCCATCAATTCATCATGTATGAACTGAATACGATCTACTATTATTTGTGATAATGGACTAATGTCATAAATAGCCCATTTTTTTGAAAATTATTTGTGAAGAAAATAGAGGCTGTAATTAGAAGGAAGAATTTTCCAACAATCAAATCTAATTTGCATATTCTTGGCAGTTACATTATCGATAAACGAAATTTAGAAGACAGTAACATCTATGATGAATCAAAAGGTTCTCGTGTTGGCTCTACTGGACTCAAATCAATTCCTTTAGCTAAAATCGAAATGGTGGTACCTAACAAAGATGCTAGAAAAGTAGTTGAAATGATTTCAAAAAATTCTGGATTGACTGCAAACCATGGTGGGAAAATCTTTGTCTCTGAAATGGAAGAAGTTGTTGACATGGAAACAAATGATGCTACACAGGATCTTGAACTTATCTTAGATGAAAAACCTCCATCAGTACAATTGCCAAAACGAAGTAGATTTGTTCCATTACAAAAATTCACTTTACATAAACTCCAAGTAATCTATGAAGAAAACAAAGAAACACTTCGTACTGATTATAGAATAAAATCATTTAGTGATTTTGTTAATCATTGTATTATGAAATATCTCCCAACATTAGAAAAACAACTAAAGAATTCTACAATTGTTTACGAAAACAATTTTGGAGATTTTTGATTTCTAGAAAATATAATCTGAAAATAACCACAAACCAACTAAAGTTAGACCTACTCCTGCCATGATCACTTTTGCAATGAATATTTTTCTAGAAGTCTTCATATGAAGAATAATAAAATTGGTGGTATAACAATTATTCCAATGATTGCAGCCACTTTAGGATAATCTTTAGGTTCAATTGGTTGCATCTTTTCTCTTTTGAATAATTTACTTTTACGAATATTCATACTAAATCACATAACCGTTTCTTCGCCTTCTGCATCACTTGCAATATCTACTGCACGCAAAACTTGTGAGACAAAAATCTTACCAATTCTACCATTATCTTTGATTATCTTTACTACTTCATCCTCTCTAGCATCTGGGATAATAGCTGTAATGAAGTATTTCTCAGTAAATTGCGGAACAAAAATTTCACTTCCTTTTGATGCGTGAATTTCTGGGGCTGGTCTCTTTCCTCTTCCTCTTACTTTAGTAACAGTAAGGCCTCCTATTCCTATCTTCTTTAATTCCTCACTTATTGCCATTACATCATTTTCACCAAGAATGGCTTCTATTTTGAGCATTTGATAATTGTAATTTCAACTTGATAAATATAATTTCTGATTTTGTAAATCAAATGATTATCATTTGACAATCAAATTAGGATATTGTTATTAATTAAAAACTAATTTTTTTTGCTAATGGTACTTGATTCTGGAGATACAGCGTGGATGCTTGTAGCTGGAAGTCTTGTATTGCTTATGATCCCTGCATTGGGTCTTTTTGAATCTGGTTTATTGAGAAAGAAAAATGCAGCTTCAATTTTCATGCAAATCTTTTTCGGATTGGCACTTTTGAGTGTCATGTGGTTTGTATTTGGATTTAGTTTATCTTTTAGTCCTTCAGAACATGGTTTGATTGGAGATATGGAATGGGTATTCCTTAAGGGAGTTCCATCTGATGATTCGTTACCATTTGCTCCAACTATTCCTGGTGTATTGTTTGTAAAATTCCAGTTGATGTTTGCATGTATTACTCCATTGCTTCTTACAGGAACAATTGCTGAAAGAATGAAGTTTAGTTCCTTTATTGTATTCATTACTGCATGGTCTATGTTGATCTACTATCCTCTTGTCCACTGGGTATGGGGTGGCGGTTGGTTAGCCCAATTAGGTGTTGTAGACTTTGCGGGTGGCATTGTAATTCACACTAGTGTTGGTATGGCTGCTTTAGCTGCTGCCATAGTATTGGGAAAAAGAAGAAATTATGGCCCTGCTATTATGATTCCTCACAGTATTCCCCTTGCAGTTCTTGGATCTTCCTTGCTATGGCTTGGATGGTTCGGATTTAATGCAGGTAGTGCTCTTGCAGCGTCTGGTGGTGTTGCAGGTAACACTGTAATTGTAACTCACATGGCTTCTTCTGTATCAGCTTTAATTTGGGGAGGGCTTTCATGGGTAAGAACAGGAAAGCCATCTGTTGTTGCTACTATTAATGGTGCAATTGCTGGTCTTGCTGGTATTACTCCTGCATCAGGATTTGTTAGTGCTGAACATGCGTTTGTAATTGGAATTGCAATCGGTGTAATCTCTTACTCTGGTGTAGTGTTATTCAAAGAGAAATTACACATAGATGACGCACTTGATGTCAGCTCAGTTCACGGTGTTGCAGGTATTGTAGGTTCTCTAGCAATTGGTATCTTTGCAAGTACTGTGATTAATCCTGGCGGTGTTGATGGATTGCTGTTTGGTAATCCTGATCAACTATGGATTCAAGCAGTAGGTGTTGCAGTTGCTGCAGCAATTGGATTTGGTGGTACGTGGATACTAATGCAGGTAATCAAACATCTTATTGGAATCCGTGTTAGTGCGCGTGTTGAAGATGTTGGTCTTGACATAAGTGAACATGCGGAGTCTGCGTATTCTGATGAAGAAGAATTCATGTTAGACATGGAGACATATACTGATTCATTACAAGAAAAAGATGAAATCTTTAGAAAGAAGAAATAGATTTGGTGTGTTTTCTTGGGAATTAATCATGATGAACTTACAAAAAAAATTCTTGCTTTAGACCCTCAAGTAAGATTTGCTGGTGTTGCAAACAATAAAGGCGAATTAGTTGCTGGAGGACAAAAAGATGATGTTGAAAAATTACTTGCTGAAGATGATGTAAAGATGTCTATTCACTATGCTTTACAAAAACGAGATTTGTATACCAACTTGGCATACCGAATAGGAAATGAGACTTCATCAATTACTGAGTATGAAAAAGTCACAATGATTACTGTACCGATAAGCTCTAGTGAGTTATTTTTGATTAGTACTGAACCTCGTGCAGATTATTTGAAAATAATTGACGCAGTACGTTCTGAACTAGATTCTACTGGTGATTAATTTAACACGTCGAATTACAGTTACAATGGATGATGAATTGGTAAAGAAAATCTATACTCTTCAATCAAAAGAAATTAGAAAATCTCAAAAACACATCAGTTTCTCACATGTCCTTAATTCTCAATTAAAACGGGCTCTGAAATAGAGAATTTTAGGCTCATTTTTTCATTATTTTGTGCCTAACCTGATTTGATAGTTTAGAAATTAACTCTAATTGCTTGAATTGTAAAATTCTAGTGAATGATTCCCTTTAAACCCCTAAACCCTAAAACTTTCTTGTGGAAATTGTAATCAGTGCAGTTCTTACTGTTGTAGGATTGGCGATGTTATGTTTTGGTGGTAACTGGCTAGTTAGCGGCGGTGTTACTATTGCACGAAAATTCCGTATCAGTAATCTTGTAATTGGTATGACTATTGTTGCATATGGTACTTCTACTCCTGAACTTGCAGCAAGTATTGCAGCTGCTGGAGAACACAGTGCAATTATTTTGGGAAATATCATTGGAAGCAATATTGCAAATGTCGGTATGGTGATTGGTATTGCTGCAATCCTTGTCCCACTTGCAATTCACAAATCTGTACTTCGAAAAGAAATCCCAATCATGTTGGGTGTTTCTGTTTTACTAATTTTAATTTCAATTGATGGTGAATTGTCAAATTATGATGGAATATTGTTACTTGTTGGTCTTGGTGTATTTGGAGTTTATACTTTCAAAGATGCAATGAAACGTCGAGAAGATGCCAA
The DNA here is from genome assembly GCF_965263415.1 of Candidatus Nitrosopumilus sp. Lineage (GTDB taxonomy): Archaea > Thermoproteota > Nitrososphaeria > Nitrososphaerales > Nitrosopumilaceae > Nitrosopumilus. The sequence goes on along the minus strand of NZ_OZ253671.1, from coordinate 1,506,997 downwards.
AGATGATGTTTCAGAAGGTAGCAAGAATGTATATCTCAAGTCTATTGGATTAATTGGACTTGGCATTGGTCTCTTGTATATTGGTGCATTTTTGACAGTTGAAAATGCCGTAGTTCTTGCCAAAGAATTTGGATTATCTGAAAAAATCATTGGGTTGACAGTAATTGCAATTGGAACTTCTCTTCCAGAATTAATTACATCAATTATTGCAATCAGAAAAGGACACAGTGATATCGGTATAGGAAACATCATTGGTAGTAACATCTACAACATTTTGATGATAATGGGTGTTGGTGCTACTCTTGGTGGTGTTATAATTTCAGATGATGTTTATGTAGACTATGCAATTATGATTTTGTTTAGCCTTTCATTACTAATCGGGCTAAAAACAGGCATAATTAACAGAGTTATGGGTGTGTGCCTGGCAATAGGGTATGTTACATACCTTGTCTTGACATTTTTCAAATGATTTGTATTTTCATTCACTAAATTGAGATTACTTTGATTTTTTCTGTTTTTATTGATGGTGTAATTGATGGTAATGATGCCCATTGGATAACATTTTGTTGATCATTTCCAATATCTGAAATGTTTTTCAACATTGTTGGAAGATTGTGAATTATTCTAACTGATTTTCCAGGATTTTTAATTTCTCCATCTTCAATAATTCTAACCCCACTTCTTGCAGTACATGAAAAGTCTCCTTTGATGGGGTTTACTGCATATGTGTACCATAATCTGCCAACTAATATTCCATGTTTTGTATCTTTGATCATATCTTCTTGTGAAGATTTTCCTGAATCAACTTTTAGATTATGTGGTGCTGAAATTGAAATTGGTTCTGAACTTCTACCCATTGGAGAGCCAATCCTGGAACCATTCCCTGTAGATTTTTCATTTTCTTTATAACTATCAAACAAATTTGAGAATGTATTTCTGAAAATCCCATTTTCAATTAAATTATTTTTTTGTGTACTAATTCCTTCATCATCAACTGATTTTGTTCCTACTCCTTCGGCAATGTATGGATCATCTGTTAAGTTAAAATCACTAACTGCAATCTCTTCATCAAAATCATTTGAAAAACAACTCTTTTTTTCTGAAAATGTTTTAAAATTAAAATTTGATGACACAACAAATGCTAATAATTCCCCTACTGAATATGGTTCAAAAATTATGTCATAAGTATCTGAATCAATTTTTTTAGGATTTATTGACTCGATACACATCTTTTTTGCATCTTTGCCAATCTGCTTTTCTGCAAAGTTTGCCAAGGTTCTGCCACTACCATGACCAATACCTGATACTGGCAAAACCCCGTGTTCTGATTCAGCATTAATAATTCCTGAAATGTATGTTGATTTGTCATTAAATGAAAGCCCATTGGAATTTTCAATCTCAAAAAACTCTGAAACTATGTTTAGTGAACCTGTAATCGTATTAATTTTCTTAGAATTTGCTGAATTTATTATAGATTGTGCGATATCCATCATTTCTGAGCCTGAAATTTTATCTAATTTCTCATCATATGTTCCCTCTAGATTTCTATTTGATACGGTTGTGGGTAATCCTTGCCAAAACTCCCTTGGTCTAAGATTTGATATTGTTGAAAATGCCAAATCAATTGATTTTTCCATATCTTCTTTTTTTGTAGTTTGAATGGATGCAATTTTTTTGTCATGAATTATTCTTATTCCAAAACTCTCATCAAAATTTTGTTTAATCTCTGCAATCTCTGAATCAGTAATTCTTATTGTTGTAATATTTTTTTTAACAGAAACTATTTCACATTCGTCGATTTGTTTTTTCCTTGAATGCTGTAATGCCTTTTCTAAGGCAGACAATTATTTTCTCCTTGGATTTTCATAATTGAATTTATTTATTTTAATTAATTCTGTATATGACCCAAACTGTGATGTGTTTGAGATTTTATCTAACTCATCTTCGGGTTCTGTGTCATCTTCAAACTTTCGCAATATTTTGTATTTTGTGTTTCTTTCAGCTGGGGTTCTTTTAATTTCTCTTATCATTCGTCTAATTTCTTTTGGTTTTAACAATTGTCCATGTTCTGAACCTGCAGAAGTTGAAATACTTTCATTGATCAAAGTTCCTCCAAAGTCATTAGCTCCCCACATCAATAATAGTTGAGACATTTTTTGTCCTTCTTTAACCCAAGACATCTGTATGTTGTTGATGTGATTGTTTAACATTATTCTCGCAATTGCATGTGTGAGTAAGACATCATTTCCACTACCTCCTTGTTTGATTCCTTCATGCAATTGATGTTTGTACATTGGCGCTTCTGTATGAATAAAATTGAGTGGAACAAACTCTGTAAATCCTCCGGTCTCTTTTTGAATATCTCTTAATTTCTCAATGTGCTTTACTCTATCTTCTTGTGATTCCAAGTGTCCAAACATCATAGTTGATGTTGTGCTTATTCCCATTTTGTGGGCGTTTTTGATGACTTTTTCCCAGTCTTTTACGCTTATTCTACCTGGTGAAATTTTGTCTCTTAGTTCTTGGTCTAAAATCTCAGCTGACGTTCCTGGAAGTGTATCTACCCCTGCTTCTTTCATTCGTTTCAGAAATTCTTCTATCTCTACTCCTGAACGCGTTGCGCCATACAGGATTTCTTCTGGTGAAAATCCATGAATGTGAATATCTGGAACTTCTTTTTTGATTTCTCTGCAAATATTTTCATAAACATCTCCTTCCATGTCTGGTGGAAGACCTGCTTGGACACAGACTTCTGTTGCTCCTAGTTGATGTGCTTCTTTTGTTCTACGTACAATTTCTTCAGTTGGAAGAAAATACCCTTCTTCTTCTCTAAAGTCTCTGCTAAATGCACAAAACCCACATTGTTTTATACACACATTTGTAAAATTGATGTTCCTGTTTACTACATAAGATACAATATCCCCAACTCTTCTCTTTCTTAACTCGTCTGCAACTAATCCTACTAGATGAAAATCAATACCTACTGTGTCATACAACTCTAGTCCTTCTTTTGATGTGATCTCTTTTTCTGAAAGTGCTCTGTTTAGAATCTCTGAAACAACTGGATCTGCATTCTTGAAAAGTGAATCTATGTTTAGTGTCATCTCCAATACTCCTCTTTTACTAGACCTTCCTCATTTTGAATCTCTTTCATTTTTTCTTGTAACTCTTTACTAATAAAAGAAAAGAATTCTGGATATATTGGAAATCTACATTTCAAATCAAATCCTGCATTTTTTGAATTTTCATCTACTTTGTTAATTTCTGGCCAAGAAAATTCGGGATTTACAAAGTCAGGAGTTAATGGAGATATTCCTCCCCAATCATTAATCCCTACAGACAAAAAACTCTGATAAGACTTTGGAGAAAGATTTGGTGGAATCTGTATATTCATCTCTGGCATGATTATTCTAGATAGGGCAACAATTGTTTTGAAATATTTTTCATCAGCAGATGGCTCATCTTTCATTTTAGTGTCTTGTTTTGGTTGGAAATTTTGTAAAATTATCTCTTGAATGTTTCCGTATTTTTGATGTAATTCTTTGATTGCTAATAATGAATCAATGATTTCTTCTATTGTCTCCCCAATTCCTACAAGAATTCCTGTAGTCATTGGAATGTGTAGTTTTCCAGAATTTTCTAAAATATCTAATCTTGATTTTGGTCTCTTGCTTGCTGCCAAGTAATGTGGCATTCCTTTTTCTGTTAATCTTTCACTGATATTCTCAAGCATTAACCCCATTGACACATTTGTTTTCTTTAATTCCTTCATCTCTTCAAAATTCAAATTACCTGCATTAGTGTGAGGAAAAAGTCCTTTTTCCAATGCGATTTCTGATGCATGAATTAGATATTCTGAAGTTGATGAAAATCCATTTTCTTTTAGCCAATCTTTTGCTTCTTGATATCTTTGTTCAGGCTGTTCTCCTGTTACAAATAATGCTTCAACACATCTGTATTTTTTTGCAAGTTCTAATAATTCTGTAATTTGTTGTTTTGACATTAGAGATAGTTTTTCTTCTCCTGGCTCTGCTTTGTATGTACAATATGAACAACTATCTTTACAAAGATTAACAATGTTGAAGAATGCTTTTTTTGAAAATGTTACAGAATTCCCCTTGTATTTTTTTCTTAGAACTTGTGCTGTTGAAAAAAGTTCACTTGGGTTTTTTATTGCATTATGGTAAATTTCTAAAATACTCTGACGAGAGATTTCTTTATTATCTAAAACATTGTTTAAACTCTCAGAATTTAATACAAGTTTGCTCAACAAAATGATTCTTGACTATGACTATTTATGCTTGTATAGAACTAATTTCCATTTGGTCTTTCTTGAAGAATAATTGAGATGTTTGTGGTTCTGCCGTCTCTTAAAACCTCTAAAACCATCTCATCTCCCACTGATTTTGCTCTTTGAAGATGAATTAAAATATCATCTATTTTTCTTACTTCGATTCCATCTACTGCTAAAATAATATCTCCTCCCATTGGGTAACTTACTCCCTCAACATCAATTGTTTTCTCTGAACCAATCAGTCCTGCTTTTGATGCTGGACTGTCTTCTATTACTGTTACAACCAAAAAGCCTACTGCATCTGGAAGTTCTAGAACTTTTGCTAAATCAGGATCAATATCTCTTCCAGAAATTCCTATCCATGGATGTTCGTATTCTCCATCTTCAATCAATGTTGGAACAATCTTTGCAACTGTTTGTGATGGAATTGCAAATCCTACCCCTGTAAATTCTCCTGTAGCTGATTGAATTGCTGTGTTGATTCCTACAATTTCTCCTCTCATATTCAATAATGGACCTCCAGAATTTCCTGGATTGATAGCAGCATCTGTTTGAATGACATCTGGAATTGAATATCCTGAACCTGATGGAAGTAATCGTCCTAGTTGACTAACTATTCCTGATGTCATGGAGCCTGATAATCCAAATGGATTTCCTATTGCTGCAATCGGCTCTCCTACTTTGAGATTTGACGAATCTCCAATTGTTAATGGATGTAATAATGCTAAATCAGCATTTACTTTGACTACTGCAAGATCTGTAAATTCATCTGTTCCGATAATTTCTGCATTATATGATCTACCGTCAAGAAATGTTATGATGATTTTTTTTGCATCATCAATTACATGTTCGTTTGTTATAACATGTCCTTGTTTGTCAAACACAAAACCCGAACCTACTCCCCCTACCTCTGATGCTTCTTCTCTCTGTACATTAACTCTAACTACTCCTGGTTCTGATTTTTCAAATATCTCAATTAATGATATGTTTTTTGAATAAAGTGGAGCGGTTTCTGTTATTGGTCTTTGACCATCTCCTACTTGAACTTCTAGTTCTGGCGCTATCGGTTTTATTGATTCGGCATTAGATGATCCTGGAGGGAAAATAAAGAATACTGTGAAAATTATCATTACGCTTATTGCTCCTATGGCTCCCCCTACCACAATTCCAGATTTATCCATGATTTGGTAATTTTCTATTTTCTATGTAAAAGGATTGCTATACACTAATTGAACTTTGAGAATGGTCTTTCATAGAATAACTTCTTCCTCTCCACGTGACTGATGATGTTTTTTTGGCTTGCAGTAATCCGCTCAAAAATCCTAAAACTACTACAAGACTTCCAAGTGGTGCAAACAAGGCATGACTAATTTTTATCTCTAGTCCTATTTTGGCTTCAATTACTGCTCCGATGTAAATTAACAATGATGCTACAAATGATGTAACACAAAGAATTTTTGATGATAATGTTTCTGCTGGTAGCAAAATAGATGCTATAAAAATTGGAAATGGTACAAAAAGCAAAAACAATACTGCAAAGAATATTCCTATTGCAATTTTTCCACTTTGAAGATACAAAGGTACCATCAATCTTTTTAATGCATTCCATAGTGTACTCTTATCTCTTGCCCAAACTGCCTTCACTAGATGTTCTCCTCTTACCATCTTCATTTTGTAACCTAATTCCTTTACTTTTTTTCCAAGTGCACCGTCTTCAATTATTTCTTGTTTGACTCCTTCATGCATGCCGACTTGTTCATACGTACTTTTTTTCAAAATGAAAAAACTCCCAAAAAAATAACCTGTCTTTTTTGAAGGATTGTTTACATTTAGCGCAGAGAACCTTGTATGCAAAAATGTAGAAATCATTGGAAGTGTGATGTTTGTCCAAAAATCAAATGTGAGCATTTTTGGAATGGTTGATAATGCATCTAGATCAAATGACAAAAGATGCGAGACTGCAAGTGATATTACATTTGATTTGTGTGTAGTGTCTGCATCTGTGAATAGCAATAGATCTCCTGTTGCTTTTTTGTATCCTTCCATACATGCCCAATTCTTTCCCATCCATCCTTCAGGTTTCTCTCTTGCTGAAACATGAACAATTTTGGAATTTTTTTCTGCATATTCTGAAATTATTTTTGCAGTAGAATCTTCTGATGAATCATCGATTACTATGATTTCATAGTCTTTGTAATCTTGATCAATTAATGAATCCAAACATTTTCCAAGAAATTTTTCTTCATTTCTTGCAGGCAAAATTATTGATACTTTGGGAAATGTCTTTGATGTGTTTTCAAATCTGTCCAAGTATGGTGTTAATCTAAACGAATCAATCATTGTTTTTATCAAAAATACCCATGCTCCGCTTATTCCAATTAGAATTGCAGATAATGAATAATTCAAAACATCAAATGCTATTTCCATAAACTATCTCTCAATCTCTTCTTTGATGCTTTGCATGGCTTGCTCTGTGCCACTTTTTATGTGGTTTTTTATCATACCTGTAAACATTCCCATCATTCCTGTCAATTTTATATCCCATACTGTTTGAAGTGTAGTCTCATCTCCTTCTGGAATTAATGACACAATTTTTTCACCGTTGATGATTCCTTTAGTAAATTTTGCATGAATCTGTTTCATCGGATCTATGATGACTTCTTGCATGCACTTTTGATCTCGAAATGCAATTATGACTTCCCTGTTAATGACATTATCATTTTTTGAAATATTTCGAACTTCTTTTGTACCCTTCCAAAATTTTGGTTCATTATCAATATCTGAAACTATTGCCCAAACATTTTCAACTGGTGCATTGATTTTGACTTTAACTTCTATGGTAGCCATGCTACACATCACTCATTCCGCATTAAATATATTAGATTCCAACTCTATTACAAATAGACTGTGATGGGCAACATGCCTAAAATCCAGAACAGTAACTCCAGTTCTAATGGCATTTGCCATTCTTCCGTCACAGTCAATTAATCTTTGAAAGAAAATGAAACCCTCGAAATACATGCCAAAAATAGGAACCTTTGATGGTGTAGGCTTTTGGAAAAATGCATATGCACATCAACGTGGAAAACTGTTGAAAAAGGTTAACGTTCCTGAAGATCAAATTGTAGAACTTGTAAACAAAAAATACATGGAACTTCCTGCAGCACTACGATACGAAATTGAAACTAGTGGAATTGATAAAAAAGAATTACAGTAATTCGAAATTCATTTAACGGGCAAAGTTTGTGTTACTTTATGTCAAACATTTCATATGATGATTTTGCAAAACTCGATATTAGAGTTGCAAAAATTATTGCAACAGAACCTATTGAAGGAAAATCTAGAATCATCAAAGGCAAAATCGATTTAGGAAATGATGATCAACGTGATGTAATTATTGGCGGAGCACAATATTTTCAACCTGAGGAAATTGTTGGAAAAACTGTAATTGCTCTTGCAAACTTGGAGCCAAAAAAAATGGCTGGTGTAGAATCCAATGCAATGCTTTTAGCTGCAGATGTTGATGATAAACCATTTTGGTTAACTGTTGAAGAAGACATTCCGCTTGGAAGTCCTATTAAATAATTTTAGAAAGATAACCAAACTTTCTCCCTTCTTTTTAAGTAGACTCATTGATGCCTTATTTTTCTGAATTGATAATGCCCTTGGAAAATTTCTATAAAAATAGAATTACTATATAACTAGAATTTAGAAAATTAATGAAAATATGTTTGATTTATGACACTAGTCATAAATCATTAGATCTTTTTCTTCTAGTAATGCATGCAGATTGTTCACTGATCTGTAAACATCTGGTTCTTTTTTTGCTCCTGTACAGACAAGTTTTCCTGAGGAAAATAACAAAATGACTGTTTTAGGATCTAGCATTCTATGAATAAGTCCTGGAAATTGTTCTGGTTCATACATGCTTCTTGGCAATGTTCTTGCAGCTTGTTCTAAGTGAATTTTTCCACCTAGGTTAATTGATGCAACAATGTTTTGAATTTCTACAACTGCGTCTTTCTTAACCTTGATTCCCCCTTTTCGAAGTTTTTGAACAACAGTCTTTACTGCTTTTCTTGCCATCTCTTCTGATTTAGAACCAGTACATACCATTTTACCTGAAGTGAAAATTAATGTTGCAGTTTTTGGGCTCTTTAATCTGAAAACTAATCCCGGAAATTGATCAGGATGATATTCAACATCTGGAAATGTTCTTGTAATTTCATTCAAGTCCATCTTTTGATCCACCGATGCTGATGCTACTACATTTTCCACACTTACGATAGGTTTGGTTTGTGGCATATTCGATTTTTTTGTATTTTAACTATAATAAAAGCACTCGCCATCATTTTTCATATCATTAGGCGTTCTTACAATTTTTTGACCATATTCTTGGTCGACGAATGGTTTAATTGAGATCTGACGATCGTGGAATTTAGTGGATTTTACAAATTTAGACATTGACCAGTTGTTTGGAATGAAGGATGATTCCAATCCTTTAATGATGTTGATTTGGATTCTACCAATTGTCATTTTCATTTTTTATGGTCAACGAATTCAGTTGTATGTCACATCAGGTGAAATAAAAAAAGGAATCAAAAAATTAGATGAATTCCGTGAAGAATCCAGAAGTGAATTAATTACTTACATTAACAAACATTTGAATCCAAAAATTAATTCTGAAAAGAAAATTGATCAATTCTTAGAATATTTTACCATCATGCCAGTTGATATGGACCCTAATGGTATTGTTGAAAAAGTACAACATACCGTAAGATCAAGAGAAGATTATACCCGTGAACATGTGAAATCACTTTTTTCAGAAATTAATGATGCTGAATTATCCAAAGTCCAAACATTACTTGAAATTGCATCTTCATTACAAATGATTCACAAAATTATCAATCACATGTTTTTGACTGCCAAAAAACAAAACAATTATCCATTGATTTTACCACTTCAGATGATTCTTCCTTTTATAATGGAGCAAGCAGAAGCAATGAAAGAAGCAATTCCAGTATTTAAAACAGGACAACCTGTAGGTGATGGAATTGGTCCAATGGTTGTTGGAAAAATGATGTTAAATAGTCCTAAAGAAACAATTTCATTTCAGACATCACTCGCAAAAACTACATTTGAAAACAGAAATTTGTATTTATTAAAAGCAGAAGGTCCTGGGTCAACTGTTGGTAGACCTGCTGATGCATTACAATCAATTGTTTCTGAAAACAAAATTGATGCCGTAATTATGATTGATGCTGCACTAAAAATGGAAGGTGAAGATTCTGCATCTGTTGCAAGAGGATTTGGTGCAGCAATTGGTGGTATTGGAACTGAAAAATTTCACATTGAAGCAGTTGCAACTGAAAAACAAATCCCAATATTTTCTATTGTAGTAAAACAATCAGTAAAAGAAGCCATTACTTTAATGACAAAAGAAATTGCAGACCAAGCAGATGATGTACGCTCACAAGTTTATGAAATGATTAAAGAAAATACTAAAGAAGGTCAATCTGTGGTAGTTATCGGTGTTGGAAATACTGTGGGGGTACCTCAATAATGTTTTCTAAAGAAAAAATCACCATTGCTTACACTATAGAAAAATGTGAAAAATGTGACATGCAAAAGAAACGAAAATTCTCTGAAGGTGACATTTTATTTGCAGAGGTATACAAATGCAATTCCTGTGATGGAATGACTGTAATTGACAAAATATTTGGCGAAACTCTAGAGCAATAATTTATGCTTTAGTAGTCACTGTGACTCCATTTTCTGTTGGAATAAACGTATGTTCTGCCTGTGCTACTCTTTGTTCATTTACTTCAATTAAAACTGGATATGCTTGAACTGCTTTTTTCTTTACTAGAACATTTAGCAAATCCCTTGCTTCTTTCTCTTCTCTATCTTTTGTAATCCATCTTAATGCAAATGGCAACATGTTAAAATTCTCCCAGATAAAATCAAGTAGTTTATCTGCCTCAACATCTTTTGTTTTCTTTCTAGAGTTTATTGCAAAAATATTTTTTATTTGTCCATTTCTAACAAATCCTCCTCCATCTGATGTTGTAACAAAAGGTTCACATGCATATGCAGAATTTTCAGAAAGAGAAAATCCTCCAATTGACCAGATATTTGGGATGGATTTCCCTGCATGGATTGTATATTGTTCTAATGAGTGACCACTAAGATTGGCAATTGGTTTGTATCCCATTTGTTTAATTGTAGTTTCTATGGTTCTGCCAATATCACTTGCTTTTACTCCTGCTTTGATCATTGACATTGCATTTACTAATCCTTCTTCAGCTGCTTGCACTAGACCGTCATATTGTGGATCGTAACACACTGTTACTGCAGTATCTGCAATGTATCCGTTAATTTGTGCACCAAGATCAATTTTTATCAAATCTGTATCTTTGATTGTAATTGGATCATTTGGTTCTGCAGTATAGTGAGCTGCAACTTCATTGATACTAGTATTGACTGGAAATGCACATTTTGCTCCACGTTTTCTAATTTCATCTTCTACCCATTCACAAATTTCATAGACTGTTTTTCCAACCCAGTCTTTGACTCTGACCATCTCTCTTACTTCTGATGCAATCTTTCCTGCTTTGATGTACTCTTCTGTTTGCACGTCTTTGCTCCTTTGTGTGCCTTTAAAATGATTATCTGTGAAGCTTAAATTGGGCGACTTTTAGGATTTACTGGGATCGTGGTCTAGCTTGGTATGATTCTGCGTTTGGGACGCAGAGGTCGCGCGTTCAAATCTCGCCGATCCCACCATTATCTTATTATCAAATCAATTCCTTACTGATACTGCCGAGCAATGAGGAAGAGTTAGAGTAATGACTTTGATATGAAGTAAACTAATGGCTCTGAGCTCCGGCATGTTTTTATCAATTCTTTGAGGTCTTGTTTTATTGAAATTCGAGAGACGAGATATTATTTTGATTACAGGACTTTTGCTTTTTATGATTGGATTAATTCCGTTCATGAGTCCTGCTTATGCTGCACTCATTGTAATTCTCATGTATTTTGGAATCAAATTCTATGTTGCAAAGAGACGACAATTGATGGAACAAGACGTGGGTGAAGGATTGTGCCTGGAATGTGGAGCCAAAATCCGTGAAAAGAAATGTCCAAATTGTGACTCTCCCCAGGAATAATTCCTACGCAGTGCTTAAAACAGTAAAATCCTCAAAATTTGTGTGATTTTAAGATATAGGACTTTAACAACAAGCTCAACTTTTCCTCAATTCCATTCTAAAATGACTCTTTTAGTCAAAAAAATGAGGAACCAGCAATGAATCGTAATCTGTCTGTATTATTTTCTATACTTCTATTGATGGGAGTTGCTATCCCTGCATATGCCCAAACTGCAGATACCGTTGTAATTAATGAAGTTGATATTAATCCTCCTGGGGATGATTCTAAATCTATTTCTGAATGGGTTGAACTTTACAATCCTACTGACTCTGAAATTGATTTGAGTGGATGGCAAATTGCTTCAACAACTATTCTAAAGAAAACTATGACAATTGGCTCTGGAACTGTTATCGAACCTGGACAATTCTTGACTTTTTCTTATCAAAGTGTTTGGTTCACTGACATTAATGAATCCGTTGAATTAAGAGATGAAAATCGAATTGTTATTGACAAGACTCCTGTACTTTCAGACATTCAAAATGACTTTACATCTTGGCAACGAATCTATGATGGTTATGACTTAGATAATTCTGATGATTGGAAATTTGTAACATCCACATCTGGCTCTTCTAATGGAAAATTAATTGAGATACAAGAAACAGAAGAAATTACTGTAACCGTTTCACCTTCAAAATCTTCATATCTATTTGGTGAAACTGCAGTAATTGAAGGAAGTGTTTCAAAAGAAGTTTTTATTGAAAAACCATTCTTTCAACCAGAATCAATCATTGTAATTATATCTGGTCCAAATTTTGATAAAACTCTAACTTTGTATCCTGATCTGAACCTAAATTATAAAACAACTTTGAATCTACATCAAGTTTTAGGAATTAATGAAGGAAATTATGATGTACGTGTAAGTTATGCTGATGCAGTTGCAAACACTTCATTTTCTGTGGGATTTGAGTTAATCGAAGAACAAGTTCAGCAAGACGGGTCTTTGACTTTAACTACTGACAAAATTCAATATCTTCCTGGAGAGATGGTGTCTATTATTGGTGCTGCAACTGAAATCATTGAATATCAAGGAATGAAATTCACTGTTACTGATCCTGCAGGAAATATTGTCTATAATGGTAATTTATTCCCAACAAATGGTCAATTTAATACTGAAATTTACTTGTCCACTGTAAGTCCAGTCTATGGTACTTATGAGATAGTTGGAGAATATTCTGACAAATCAATAACTACAACATTTGAGGTTGCAGAAGATGTTAAAGAAGATACCATAATTTCTTTGTGGACCGATAAAGAGATCTATGGTTTGGGTGAAGTTGTAACCATTACTGGAAGATTAAACGATGTTTGGGTTGCATCCCTTGACTTGGAAATTATTCAAACAAAAAACTTGGCATTGGGCACTGGTGATCAACTTGGAGGCGGTTCTGTTCTTAAAATCCTAGATGTTGTCCGAATGGATGGTGATGGAAAATTCCAATACTCGTTCACAATTCCTGACACTGATACACGCTTAGGGGATTATCACATTAAAGTGGCAAAAGATGTAGGTTCTGCATCAAAAAGTATCAAAGTAGTAGAAGATCCTGATAATTTTGTTCCAATAACTGATCCCTTAGTTGTGACAACTAACAAACTTGTTTATGATTTTACTTTGGATAATGAACTTGTAATTCGTGGTCAGATAATGAACCCCGTTGAACGAACGAGTTTTGAAACTCCAACTGTTTTAATTTCTTTTGAAACTGAAGATGGAAAACCACTTTCAATAATTGGTGTTCCTGGTGGTATTAATCAGGGGGCTGCTGGTGGTGAAGGAAGTGTTATTGCAAATTATGAATTTACAGCTATCCCTGAAATTGGTGGTACATTTTCTGTAACTGCTGATATTAGTAGAGGTATATTTTCTGAAGGCACTTATGTGATTACTGCTCAATACCTTGATTTATCTGCAACAACTTCTTTTGATATTGGAGATGATTTGGTAAGTGGAAGTGAAGTTTCACTTGATAAGGATGTTTATGGTTTAAGTGAAGAAGTAATTGTAAGTGGTGTTATTCCAACCAGTGATAGTTCGGTAATTATTTCTGTCACAAGACCTGATGGTACAAAGACCATATATGGCACATCTGTTGACAATCAAAGATTATTTTGGACTTGGACTACTCCTGTTTCTGAAAGATATCAAACTCTAAAATCTGATGGAGAACGTGATGTTGCAGATTCTAATTTTGGAATCTATAAAATTAAAGTAGAGGGTGACACCTATAATGCTGATTTCTTATTCAAAGTGTCTGAAGATCCTGAAAATGACTCTATCTCCACTGTTCCTCTCTTTGTAACTACTGATAAATCTCTGTATCAGGCTGGAGAAAAACTACAAGTAAATGGAAATGTTATTCCACGTACACAAGGTGATGAAGGATTAGTAGTTCCTGACCGCGTCACCATTAAAGTTTTGGATGGTACTTTCCCATACCCTCTAATCCATGAAGCATCTGTTTATCCAAATCAAGGTGGAGAATTTTCAAGTTTATTTGAATTACCTGCAACTGTGTTTAGTGAGGGTTTTTACACTGTAAAAGCTATCTATTCTAAAACTCAAGTAACATCCACATTTAGTGTTGCTAATGATTTTGTATTTGGTCTTGATGAACCTGTATCCTTGCTAGCATCTACTGATAAATCTGAATATTATCCAGGTGATGCTGTTATAGTTTCTGGAAAACCAAACAAATTGATTTACTTGGATGCATATGATGTAAGTGTAATTCAAAAATCTGATGCTGAAATTACTTGCGGCTCTTTTGTTTGTGGAACTCATGTGGGAACAATAACCTCTATTCGTCCTAGTCCATCTGGTTCATTTACTTATGAATTCAATATTGTTGATTCTATTTCTTCTATTGGAACTTATGAAGTAACAATTGATGCTAACTTTGAAACAAAATCTATTCAGTTTGATGTTGTTGAAGAACCATCTGCTCCAAAATTAGAAACAGTAATTGAAAAAGAAAACAGAATTCCTGACAAAAATATTTCTATGTCTACTCCAGAAAAAACTATAGATGATGTGATCTTTTCTCCACGAGTTCTTTCTGGATCATTACTTACTCCAATTAAAGATGAAGCCCCTAATGTAAATCTCAAAGTCTCCTCTGAGAGTGGTGTTTGTATAATTGGTCCTGATGTTGATTGTCTTGTTAGTGAATCTACTAGAAAACCTGGACAAATTTATGATGTTGTTGAAGTAGATGGAATGAGCCTAAATGTTAGATATAGTGGTCCTGATGTACGCCTAGAAAAATTCAGTATTTTACCTGAATCCTCTGAATCTTTCTTGCCTGATTCTGACTGGAATGTTGAAGTACTCAAAGATGAACAAGTTTCCAGATTCTATTATAAGGTAACTTACAAAACAATAGAGTAAGTTCAAAATACTATTTATTCTGAAATTATTTGAAATGAAACTTCAAGTCTTAATGTTTTATCAAGATGATCCAAAAAAATGCACAGCTGCTAAAATGGTAAAGTTTGGTCTTGCTCAAAGTATTAAAAAAATTGGTACTAAAGGATTAGTTTTGGATCCTTTCTCAAAAAATACTTTGATGCCAAAAGACAAATCATCAGTCAATTCTATTGTTGGAATTGACTGTTCCTGGAATTTAGCTGATCAAGCATTTTCAAAAAAATTCAATGGAATAAAGCGTAAACTCCCACCGTTACTTGCAGGAAATCCTGTAAATTATGCAAAATTAAATAAATTAACCACTGTTGAAGCATTGACTGCGTCTTTATTCATTTTAGGACAAAAAGAACAAGGGTTGGAATTACTTGAAAAATTCAAGTGGGGGCATACTTTTTACGAATTAAATCAAAATCTATTTGATGAATACTTGAAATTAGAAAATGAAGAACAAATTGAATTAATTCTCAAAGATTATGGCTTATTATGACGTTTCTTTAACACAATAATAATTCCTGCAATTATTACTATTGGGATTATCCAAATTTCATAACTTGTTTGATTTTCAAAAAATTCTACATCTTCAGAAGAACTATTTGGTAACTCTGTTTTTATTTCTGTTACAACGAAACTTGTTTCATAAAAATCTGGTTTGAGAACTGAATTTGATACTGCAAAAATCTTTACATTGCCTGTACCTGTTTGTAATTTTTCTGAAATTTCTGAATCGATATTGATGCTAATTTTATCTTCGATCATACTAATTGATTGTGATGAAATCATTTCTCCTTGGTTATTTGTTAGAAAATACAAGATTGAGTCTGTATTTTCAGCCTCGATTACTATTGGAAATTCTTCTCCTTTCTTGACTACACTTTCCATTCCCATTTCTGTAATTATTGGAAATTCAGGATTTTCAAATTCAGACCAACTCCCAATCTTAAACGGATACATTTCATCTTCAAATGCATTTATTGTAATTGTTCGTGATTCTGGTGCATATGATTCTAGATAAAATGGCCCGTTACTAATTATTGCATGATTATTTTCTTCAATCCAACCTATTGATGAATCAAATCTTTCTTGAAAGTATTTTGGAGATGAATTATTTTTTTCTAATGAAACAGGTATGTGATTTGAATCTCTGAATTCTTGCAAATAATCTTTGATAAGATTTGCATCATTTGGAATAATTAATGATAACCAATTTACATTCTTACTTGTTGCCCCTGATCTAGAAAATGATACTTTACCATCTAAAACTGCTTTTTCCATTGCAGCAGATATTTCCCAAGGTATTGTATTCCAAATAACTGCCCAATCAGCTATTTCTCCTTCATCAAAATGCCAATAATCTACATAAACTTCGATGGTATTTTCATCGATTTGATTTACTCCAATTATTGTTTGAATATTTTGAGCAGCTCTTGGTGTAAATTCTGTATCAAACGTTCGATCACTTTCATCTGTTTGTGTTCCCCATTCAATTGTAAAATATAGAGAATGCATGATATCATTCATGTCTATTTTTTGACCATTATGCCAATTTCCAAAATTAAAATCAAAAATGACTTTACTTTTAGCTGCTGTATCTGGTTTGATGTTTTCCCATTGTTGTGAACTTGGATTCCATATTATTGCATCTGTTGGAACTGTTAGATTTCCATTTGGTCCTGCAGTTTCTATCTTCCAATTTGTTCTAACTGGAAATGTTTCTCCTGTAAATGGATGCTTAAATGTTCCAGGATCTGATATTACTCCCCAAATATGTCTACTATAACTATCAGTAAAACCCATGATTGGATTCCATGCCCCTTGATAGATTTGTTTGACTCCAATCACTAATTCTTCATTTTGACTTTTTGCATTAATAGGAGTAAACCTACTAGGGACTCCTGCTCCAAAGTCATTTACCACTCCACTCACTTTTTCATTTACCACATACTGATCAATTTTACTTGCCAAAAAAATTCTCACAGATTCGTTGATTCCTTCCACAACTGCTTCTTGAATTAACAATGATCTGTTTTCAGCAGTTTCAAAATCACCAGTGTATATTTTTTGAGTTAGTTCATCTATCTTTGTATTTTTATAATTCCAATATGATGGATCGTTAAATCCTGGCATGTTTGAAAACCATGGAGAATACATTTGACTTGGTCCTACTGAATCATATTTTACAAATGCTGAACGTGCCCACCCTTCTGTATACAAATTCCATTTCAAATCTGATGGGTTTGAACCATATACCACAACAAACGCTTTATTCAAATCCCCAAAATCCTTCTTAACTGAAAATCCAATTTTCTCTAATTCCACTGCCAAAATTTCTCCAATTGATTTTCTAACTGGATCGTCACTTCTGATAAACATCCTAATTTCTATTGGATATTCATCTATGTGCCATTTTTCATCTATTTTTATTGCGCCTTTTTCTTTTAGAACATTTGTAATGATTTCTTGAGCCAATGCAGGATTGTATTTGAAATTAAATTTCTCCAATTCGTTTAAAATTGTTAGATACTCTGGGTCAGAAGGTCCGTAATAGGAAATTATTGGTGAGCCGTATCCTCCCATCAATTCATTAACAATCAATTTCCTATCCACCAAATAATTTAGAGCAAATCTGATTTCTTTTATAGAAAATGGATTAAATTTTTCTGCTTCTGCAGGATTAACTAGGATGCTATATGATCCTCCTGTAGAATCAAAAACATGTAACCCCTCTCTATCTTGAGTATTTTCTAATCTATCTGAAGAAATTCTATAATAATACATGTCGAGATTACCATTACGAACTTCTTCTAATGCTGTATTTTCATCCAAATATTGGATAAATTTTATAGAATCCATAAACACATTTTTTTCTGCAAATACTTGATTTGTTCCAATAATAACAATTGAAAGAGCTAGTATGACAACTAGCAAATTTCTCATATCAATAATTTAAGAGGCTTATAATAAAACCTATATCATAATGCCCTATTCTTTATTTCTTAAAACCTAAATTCCTTTCATGATTCATGAATTTAAATTGAAAATAAATTCAAAAATGATTCTTGGACTAAAAGGAATAATTCCTGGAGGTGTTTCTACAAAAGATTTTTCAGCTGTGACCAAAATAAGCATAGACGAATCAAAATCAATTTTAGATGAATTTATCAAAAACAATATAGGTTCAAAACAAGATAATTTTTATTATTTTGAAGACGGGGACAAACTGAAGATAGCAATATCTTTACTTGAAAAAGGATTACCTATTGATGAAATTTCTATTGCCTTGGATTGGAAAGACTTTGAAGGGTTGACTGCAGAAATACTCTCTTCAAAAAATTTTGCTGTAATGAAAAACATGATTTTGACCAAACCTCGAATGGAAATTGATGTTGTGGGGATTAGATTAGGTGTTGCTATACTAATTGATTGCAAACACTGGAAGCGTTACCATATGTCTTCTTTATCATCTGTAGTCAAAAAACAAATTGAGAGAACTAGACAATATGTTGCAAAGACTGAAGGTGCAATTGCTGTGCCTGTTATAGTTACATTATATCAGGACAAAGTTAATTTTATTGAAAATGTACCTATAGTTCCAATCTTTCAGTTCTCCTCATTTGTTGATGAATTCTATGGAAATATTGATCAGATGAAAACTATAGAAAAAGACTAGTTATGAAGAATATTACTCCCCCAATTAGGAATCCCTTGGTGATTTTTAATGAATTATCTAATGCCTTTGAATAATCTTCATAAATTCCCTGCCCCATCACTTTAACTTCTGTTTCATTTTCTAAAATTTCAAATTTTGCAGTTGTAGTGTTTGATTCAGCATTATTTGCAATTTCCAAATACCATTTTGCAAGCTTATCTGCACTTGTAATTAATCCTAGTTGGTAGTACCCATTTCTGTTTCTGGCTTTAACTGGTGCATAATGAGTATCTGATGTACAAATTTCAAGTAGTTGAAGGTCTTTTTTTGCAAACAAGTCTATGATCTTTTCTCTGACTCCATTTTCCATATTGTTTGCATCTGCCCATCCTAGAAAGTATTTTTTATCATTAATCTTAAGACACACTATTCCTAACCCTCCCATTCCTAAATCTTCAGTCCACACATCCATGTCATCTGAATTTGCATATCCAAATTCAATTGGAAAACTATCTTTTGTAATTAGAGTATCTAAACAAGACTTTGCAGCTTTGAGCATATCTTCTCCATCCTCATTTGAAATCTCTTCTCCCATCGCATTGTGGCAATCAACAATTAGTGGTTTTGAATAATTTCTATTTTTAGCATATTGCTCAATGTCATTTTTCATGTAATTTGGAATATCTTCCATTCCATGCGGTGATAATGACAAGAATAGTAACGGATTCTTTCCAAAAAGCAACCCAATCACTCTTGCTTTGTTGATTTGCACAGTTACTGGTTCTGTGCATTGCAAACCCTCTTCTTTGACTTTGCTGTTTTCAAGATTCTTTAGATAATTTTCAACCTCATTTTTTGATGGTAGATTTAGTGCATGATCTGAAATACTGTGCATTACCATGGCGGATGATGATAAATTTTTGTAAATCAGATATGGTATATTGCTTCCCCCTACTGGATGATATGGGCCTGGATGAATTTCAGGTAAAACCATTCTGAATTCTTTTCCTCCATTATTTGCAGATAATCTAATTTGTGATGTTGCAACTTTGGTTTCACTAGAGCGTTGTTCCATAATTTCTTCTGCTTCTGTATGATCATTTTTCTGTGATGCAAGATATGCTTGAATTGTTTTATGAGTGCTCTCCATTCCCGGTCTTCCTGCCCTATCTGTTAGAACTGACCACACACTTGCAATTACCATAAATGAAATTCCATAAAACAATGTCATTGGGTCACTAAGCATTGTGCCCCACAAATCTTGTGGAACTAAAACTGCAAACATTGCCAATGGCTGAACAAAGCAGATTGCCCATGCTCTCTTTAGACTCACTCCAAGTGTTGTAGTGTAAATTCCAATTCTAAAACTTGCAAAGAGAAACATTCCAAATGTTACAAAGAATAATGATGTCTCTTTTGCTAGAACAAAACTTGCTAGTAGTCCTAACAACACAGTTGCAGCCCATAACATGTTTGCAAATAATGAAGAATGTAATGACTTTGAGTACTCTTTTTTCTTTGTAAATTGTGTGTCTAGTAACTGTGTTAGAAATAGTACTGTAATCACTGCAGGTATTACATACCATGTTTCCTCAATATTCTTTCCAAAGTATCCCAAAAGTGTTGCAAGTGAAATTATTACTGCAACTCCTAATGATACGAATAATGAAAAGTAATGTGATGATGGATTAACTAGTGTAAGGGAAAACCTATTGTGAATATTTGATACGTCGTCTGACTCTTTTTCCATTTCCTATTCAGGGAGCTAAAAAGATATCGATTACCCATGAAATTGAAATTAAACTAATAGGAATTGATACTACTATTCTTGGATCTATTTTGAATCCTTTTGTCTCATCCTCAAAGAATCTCATGAGACCTCCACTTGATGCTGGAAGTGGTGCTGATTTCTTATCTGCCATTCTAACTCGAAAACAAGGATTTTGACATAAATACTTTTTTGTTGACTAACTGCCTTATCAAAGATCAATTTTTGAACCTTTGTATGTTCATACATCCTGTGATTTTTTTATAAAATACTTAATCTTCTGTTAACATATTTTTGGATTATTTTTTACTTGTTTTCTTCAATAATATGTAATTATGAATTCCCTCGTCTTTAGGAATGGTCATTTTTTTAATTCCTAAAATACATGAAAATAAATTGCTGTAAAATGAATATTTTCTCAATTCTCCTTTTTTGTAAAGATAGAAATTTTTGTAAACTATGTCATCAAACGATGATACGTCTAAACAACTTAAGCCTAATTCTTGTAATTCTTGAAAATTTTTTCTGCTCATACACACATTACATCCCTGTGTCCAAATTTTATGTTCTTTTCTAAAGTTTGATTCTGGATTAATTGTTGCTATAAATAAAATTCCATCATCTTTTAACATCAAAACTATCTTACGTAGAATATCTATCGGATCTTCAAAATAATATAATGACTGATTAATTGAAATCAAATCAAATTTTTTTTCAGATTTAAAATTTTGATCAAAAAATTTTTTTTCAATTGAATTTGTAACTCTATTTTTCCAAGTTTGACTGTCTGATTCAATTCCATATGCATCAACGTTTGATTTTTTTAGCAATAAAACAAAATCCCCATATCCGGTACCTATGTCTAAAGAAGTTTTAAAAGAAAAACTTGTATTTTTTTTGAGATATTCAATATAATGTTGACTAAGCAGTTTGGAAATTTTTTTTTGAATATTTATTTTCATTTTGTTTTTAGCTGCAATTTGAGGATGTTTATTTTCTTTAACATTTTCAACAAACAAACATTTACAGTTTTTACAAGAAAAAACTTTTCCCCCATTAAAAATTTCAAGTTCTGTATGATTACAAAGTTTACATGACATATCTTTTATTTTTGAAGCATAATTCATAAATTTTTCTTTTTTATTTTCTCCAATGCTTCTAATAATGAATTGACTGATTTCAGGATTTCTTGTTGTTTTGTGTAATCTTTTTCCCCTTCAAGTTCTTTTGATAAAACAGCAAGTTTTTTTTCTAATGTTTCTGTTAGTGATGATTTAATTTCATTTTGGTTAACTGTTGGGGTCTCTTTTTTTTTAGGCTCTCGACCACAACTTATGCATAATGCGTGACCGTCTTTCATCACTCTTACTCCTTTACAATATGGACATGGTTCACTGAGTAATGTTGCTCCTTGCAACAACATTTCTGCTGCTTTTTTTGTAAGATCTTTTGACACTCCTCTTTCTTGAATTTTCTATTTAAAAAATCCAATTATTTTCAAAAATATCGTATTTCAAACAAGGCTTAATAGTGCGTATAATTGAATTTATTCGAACGAATGGCAGTAATTTGTAATACTTGTGGTCTTCCTGAAGATTTGTGTGCATGCGGTGAACTTGCCAAAGATAGTACCAAAATTATAATTCGATTAGAAACCAGACGTTTTAAGAAAAAAGGTACTATGATTGAAGGACTAGATCCTAAACTAAATAATTTAGAAACCGTTGCAAAAGAACTCAAAAGCAAGTATGCATGTGGCGGAACTGCCAAAGAAGGTTACATTTTCTTACAAGGTGATCATCGTGACACCATCAAAGACACTCTAACTGATCTAGGCTTTGCTCATGAAAGTATTGAGTTACACTAAAGTAAATTGAAAAATCAAAACAAACTACTCCAAACTGTTGGTATTCCTTTTACTGCACTACTATCTGTAATCTTTGGATTACTTTTAGTCTCTTTTCCAATAGGAATATTTGTAATTTTTGAAAGTGATATTGGAGGGGATATCAACTATGACTTTCCTGTAACTCATTTAGAATTATTTGAAGGAACTTCAATGTACCAAACTGCATCTAATGTTAGTATTGGTGATGTTTTTGTTGTTTTGTGGATTTTCTATGTTGTCTTGTTTGTAATTGCAATCTTGGGACCTAAAACTGGATTCTTAAAATCATTTACTTCTATCATATCTTTTGGAAAGTATGATGATACTTCAAACTACATGGTCGGTGTCACAAAATGGTTATCTATTCTAGTTTTAGTTTCTGTATTGATTAATTTTGTACAAGAACAGTTTGGAATTGTTACTGTTCCGCCCCTTGATGATAATGACTTGATGCAATTTTTCTATGTTTCACTTGCACCTTTAATAGAAGAGATTGGATTCCGTTTAATTCTCATTGGAATTCCTTTATTTGCACTTTATTCTAGAAGAACTTCAGTAAAATACTTCTTCAGATGTTTGTGGTCTCCTAGAAATCTTGACATTTATGATTCAAAAAAGGCAATTTTCTTGATTGTCTTTGTTGGGGTCTTGTTTGGGTTTGCACATATTGCATTTGCCGAATCTTGGACTGAAGGAAAATTTGCTCAAGCCACAGCTGGTGGAATTATTTTAGGATGGGTCTATCTTAGGTTTGGATTTGTTGCATCTTTGTTGATTCATTGGGCAACAAACTATTTCATATTCTCTTATGCATCTTTTCTATCTCAGATTAACTCGATATCTATTGAGAATGCATTCTCTCATTCATTGATGTCTACTTTGGAATTGTTACTTTTAGCATCAGGAATGCTATCTGTAGTAATGTTGTTTTTGCATAGGTATTATTCTAAAAAAGAACCTTCTCTAGAGGTTTAAGGCTACTTTCAAGCCTTTGTATCTGTTCCTGATAGTTACTTCGGTAACTCCTGCAGCCTCGGCTACATCTCGCTGTGTTTTGTTTTCACCATTTGTTACACATGCAACATAGAGTGCAGCAGCTGCTAACCCCATCGGATCTTTTCCTGCTGAAATTTTATTCTCTTCTGCAGTTTGTAAAATCTTTGTTGCTTTTCTTTTTGTTTTCTCTGATAATCCTGCTTTACTTGCAATTCTTGAAATACATTTGATTGGATCCACTACTGGCATCTTTAAATTTAATTCTCTTAATAATAACCTGTAACATCTTGCAATGTCTTTTCTTTTGATATTACTTGCTTGTCCAATATCTTTCAATGTTCTTGGAGTTTCAGTATCACGACATGCTGCATACAATGCTGATGCAATTAAAGCTGAAATGGAACGTCCTCTGACTAATCCTTTCTCTAATGCTTTTCTGTAAATGTAAGCTGCTTTTTCAATAACTGCATCACCTACTGCTAATTTGTCTTTGAGTCTATCTAATTCACTAAATGCTTGTCTAAAGTTTCTATCTACTGGTTCATGAACTTGACTTCTACTATCCCAAGTTCTTAATCTTTCAATGGTACTTTTCATAGAAGCTGTTAATGGTTTTCCAGTAGCATCTCTGTTTTGAGGATTAATTACAGTAGCTAATCCCATGTCGTGCATTGCAAGTGACGTTGGAACTCCTGCTCTGCTTTTGTTTTCTCCTTCGTTTGAAAAGGATCTCCATTCAGGACCTGATTCTTCAACTTTATCTGTAATCACAAATCCACATTTACCGCAAAAATTCTCACCAGTGTTTGCATCTGTTACTAGTGTGCCCTTTCCACATCTTGGACATCTGTCCTTTGGATTTACCGTTTTAACCATTTTTTATATCTCCCAAAACCTTTTATGATAATATTTAACATTTTCTAAATCATTACTTATAAGTCTGTTGGTGATCGGTACTGTAAAGTTGGTGGCTCTTGACTAGAAATCCTCTTTCTGTCAAAAGTTAGCTCTTTTCTAAAAGAGATAATGGATTTATTTTCATTATTGCAATTTTAGGATTATCTATTTTTGTACGATTTTTTATTCCATTATCTACTATTGAAAAAATTATCTATTTTGTATTTGTGCTCGGCATAGTTTTCATAACTATAGAAAAAATTATCAAAAGATCAGATCCGATTTAAATAAAATCAATAATTGCCTAGTTTGTTGGAAGATTCTATTTTACCATCTATTTATTTATCAATAGCAACAGGAATTTTTACTGCGGGGTTTGGTGCATACAAAGAAACACGGTATCTTTCAGTGTATTCTATTTTTGTCACCATTGGAACTGTAATAATTACAATGTTGTTTACATCAACAAGTTCAATTAGTTTCTATGTGTGGTTGCCATTTTCTATTGCAGGTATTCTAATTATCATAAGAGATGTAAGAAAACGTGCCAAAAATAAATACATAGCATTTTTGTTTGGTTCAAAAACGATAGGTGGTGTAACATTGTTTTTGGGTTTAACAACTAATGACTTTGTAATGTCAATTTTTGAACCAATTTACTCAACAGTTTCAGAAATTAGTGGAGTGGAATTGTTAACTGGTTTAGATTTACAAATCACTGTACACATAATTGGTATTTTGATAATTCTAACTATCATACACGTGACAGGTAGAATTATTGGAGTGTTACATAAACACCATAAGTTTCTTTTTTAATCTGCTTTAACTTCTACTTTCTTTCCTTTCAGTACAAATTTAACAAAATCAGGATCACCCAATGCTTCCATAACAGGTTTGGGAACATATGCCTGATAGCCTCTCGTTTTATGTTTAGTTACATGTACTGGAAACTCTGTCTCATCTTTTTTCCATTTAGGCAATAATCTATTTCTGTTAAACTTGTATTTATTTATTCCACGTGGATAACATAATGTTTATTTACCAATACATTCTATATATCCACGTGGATAAAGAAAACAACCCAAGAGAACAAAGAGGAATTGAGATAGCAAAGAAACAAGACCAAATCAAAAGACTAGATGAGAGCACCTACAAGGTAAAATCTCAAAATTATGTTAGAACCTACAATGTCATATCCACAGAACAGGGATGGATTTGTGACTGTCCAGACCACACGTACAGACATTTGTGTTGTAAGCATATTCACGCAGTAGAATTTTCAATCAAAATGCGTGAACGTGTAAGAAAGGAAAACTCTGTAACCATTGATCAAATCGAATTATCAACTTGTCCTAACTGTGAATCTGTTAATTTTATCAAGAAAGGAATCAGACACAATAAACATGGTGATATTCAGAGATATGCCTGCAAGGACTGTAAAAAATGGTTTAATTTCAATCTCGGTTTTGAGAGAATGAGAGCAACGCCTCAAATAATCACATCTGCGATGCAGTTGTATTTTACAGGTGAATCATTAAGAGGAATACAGAAATTTTTGAGATTGCAAGGAATTGAGGTATCACATCAAACTATCCATAATTGGATTAAGAAATACACAAAATTAATGAAATCCTATCTAGATAAGATAGTTCCACAAGTAGGCGACAAATGGAGAGCAGACGAGGTTTATGTAAAAATCAAAGGGGATTTGAAATATCTATTTGCCCTATGTGATGATGAAACAAAGTTTTGGATTTCAAAGGAAGTTGCAGACAGAAAACAGGGACATGATGCAAGAGGATTACTACAACAAGCAAAACAAGTTACACAGACAAAGCCACGAGTTTTCATTACTGACGGATTACAGTCATATCAAATAGCAAGTCAAAAAGAATTTTGGGCACAGGACAAAGGACAAAGAACAACCCACATCAGACACATTCACCTTACAGGCGACATGAATAACAATGCACAAGAAAGATTTAACGGTGAATTTAGAGATAGAGAAAAAGTAATGCGAGGAATAAAGAAAATGGATTCAGTAATGTTTGATGGTTACCAAATCTATCACAATTACATCAGACAACACATGAGTTTGAACAATCAGACACCAGCAGATAAAGCAGGGATTAAGATTAAAGGAAATAACAAATGGATTACGTTAATTCAAAATGCGAGTAAAAATGAAATTAAATGATAAAATAACCGACAGATCTATTAATGCCAAATTAGACTCTAAAGTAGGATTGAATAAATAATGGGTGCAGAATCAATTTTAAAAATTGCAGGCATCATCATATCTCTTATTGGTGCGTTATTGTTGATATTGGGCATATCTAGTTTTATTTCAATAACATCAACCACAGAACCAAATGTGGCACAGGTTGCTATGGGGGCAATAATGCTCGCTGTCGGATTCTTTCTAACTAAGATAAGTGATTAATTTTTTACATTATCAAAAAAGTGGTTGAGATAACAAGTAAGACACACCTATTATCAAAATAATAAAACCAATTATCAGCATAATTTTACTGACATCGTTTGCATCATCAGTGTTTTCATTTTCTGATGTAAATATATCTGCAAAAGTATTGGTTTTTTTACGTGTTAATTTTCTTCTTCTCCAATAATTTTTAGTATCTTTAGATAGCGAGTATAATATTTCAAATACTGCGGATAAGGCAAAAGGAGTAATCAAAACAATTATGATATTTCTAGAATTGTTAACGGTCTCAATTGCTGTTTTTGTTATTTCTGAATTTTGCCATTCTGTCATTCTATCTGCCAATTTACTGATTTGTCCTTCCAACAAAGTGATATTATATTGTGTGTCTTCAATCTGTTTTTGAATATGTTGTTTATCAAATACATTAGTTGTTTTTCCCAGTTTGTTTTCTAGTTGGATTAATGTGTGTTTGTACCCATCAAGTTCCAATTGTTTTGAAAATATCTCATCATCAAATTCTATGAATTTGGCAACTAATGGATTTGTAGATAATGAAGAAATTGTCAGCAATATCAGAATGCCTGCAATTATAGTTGCATTAACTTGAAGAACATCTCTACTTTTTAGATTTGCCATAATATTTTGATTCCATTTACTTATTTATCAGATCTTTAACATAATTTTCTATCAGTATTATTTAATTACAAAAAACACCAATAATTATCATGATTTGTAAAACATATGGTCTTGAAATGGAAAGAATCTCTCAAATTTTTGTGAAAAATGAAGGTGAGAAAACAAACACAAGAGCACCAATGTCTTGGAAATGTCTCAACAACCATTATCATCATGAAAAATATGATAATTTGAAATGAATAAGAGCAAATTTTTGACAGGGAGAAGATTTTGTGCTGAGATCCGATAACTTTACAGAATCTGGTGATCGTATCTAAAAAACGGCTATTTTCTAGGTATTTTTTTAATTTTGTTACGGTGATTCTAAAATCTGTTTAATTTTTTCAGCAATGTGTGGTTTCTCTTTTTGTTCTAAAAGGAATTTCAAATCTTCAGCATTGTCAATATCCCACATTATTCTCTTGACAAACACCATTGCAACATTTAGTGTATGTTCTTTTGCAGTACTCATGTGAATCTTGTAACTGTCTTCATCATAGTGTGTTTCCATCAAATCAATTGGCATTCGAACAAGAGCGTTGGTCCCATCAAATCTTCTTGATGGAACAATTATTGCAAAATTTGGATGCATTTTGTAGTTTAACATAAAATCAATGTCTTGTGTTTTGATGTATGGTATGTCTTGAGGAAATACCATTGATGCATCAAAATTATTTTCTAATAGATACTTGTCTGCAAGTGCGACTGCACTATTGACACTCTCTTCTTTCTCATCAATTATTGTATGAACTTTGAATTTTTTTCCAATCTCAATTGCTTTTTCTTCTTTTGTTACCATGACCACTTTGTCTATTTGGGATGAAATTGAAATTGTTTGTAGA
This sequence comes from Candidatus Nitrosopumilus sp., assembly GCF_965263415.1. Lineage (GTDB taxonomy): Archaea > Thermoproteota > Nitrososphaeria > Nitrososphaerales > Nitrosopumilaceae > Nitrosopumilus. The sequence goes on along the minus strand of NZ_OZ253671.1, from coordinate 1,478,909 downwards.
ATTTCTTCTAACATAACTTTGCATAAATCTTCAATTTTTTGTGGAGGTAAATCTAAACGAGTTTTTGCATTAGAGAAAGTCTTTACAGGAATTATTGCAGCTATTTTCAAATTATACGTGTACTTGTTTTAGGATGAAATTTGCTAATGCATCTTCAGCTAGTTTATTTTTCATAGTAATTTTTGTTTCAAACACTTTCATGTCTAAACTTTGAATCTTTTTTGATAGCATTCTATCTTTAGTATCTATGATAATGTTGGAGCATACATCTGAATACATCTTGGCTAAACCATATGCGTTTGACTCTATGCCTGCAGCCTGCATGTATTTTGCTGCAGGACCACTAATTGCATTGTCTCCAATTAATGGGCTTATTGCCACTACCTTTTTCTTGATTTTTGATAACTCTTTTCTAATTCCTTTAATCTGAAGCATTGGACCAATTGATGTTAGTGGGTTCCCTGGAGCTAGAATTACCATGTCTGCATCATGAATTGCATTTACTGCTTCAGGATTTGGACGGGCTTTATCTGCTCCAATGTATTGAATTCCTTCAACTGGATCTTTTCCTCTATGCTTTACCCAATATTCTTGCAAGTGTAATTCACCTTTGTCTGTGATGATTCTTGTTTCGATACTGTTGTCAGTTACTGGAATAATATTTGCACTAACTGCAAATTTTTCACACATCCATTTTGTAATGTCGCTGAGATTCTTTCCATTCTTTAACATGTTTGTTCTAATCAGATGAGTTGCAGCATCCCTGTCTCCAACTCTAAACCATGTCTCTTCTCCAAATACCTCCATTTGACGCAAAAAGTTGAATGTGTCTTTCTTAATTCCCCAACCTTTTTCTGGATCTAGCAAATCTGCTAATCCATATACGATTGTGTCTATATCTGGACATACATAGAGTCCATATAACCAATAATTATCTCCGACATTACTTACAACATTGACTTTAGATTCTTGAGATACTAATCCTCTGACTAGTTTGACTGAACCTGTTCCTCCTGCTAAAACTGTAATCATACCATTTTCTCCTAAAACTGCAAAGTCTGCATCGCTTACTCCATATTACTTTTTCAAAAAATTGCGATCTTTGTTTTGGATAAGTTTATTACTGCAAATAATTGCTTTCTAGATCGTGTCTAGGGTAGTCGTTTTAACCGTATTACTTGCTGGTCTTATCGTTGTAGGTTCTACAGGTACAGTTTTCGGTGCCCAAATGGATGCAAGAATTAACCCAAATAATGAGACTTCTCCATTTAAGATGAATTACCAAAAAACAGTATTCATTGAATATCCAAATGGTGGAGAACTATTTGATGTCCTAAGAGGTCAAGAATGGACTGTTGAAGGAACTGCTGATTCATCAGATCCTGGAGTCCAAGATTTAATGAATCAACTTAATCAAAAAATTAAGTCCGATGGCAGTCAAGCCCAAATTTCTGACTTGACAGTCTCTTATGATATTCACCTTAAAGCAAGAAACATCAACACTTCAGTTGATTATAGAGTAATTCTTGAAGGAACTCTTTCAAACTATGTAATTACTCAAGACTCTCAAAAAACCTTGGTTGATTTAGGTTGGAGAGGAATGTCTGCAACTGAAGATATTGTAATTGATGGACACGAACTTAATTTCCCAATTAGTATTTTACTTGAAGAAGAACCAGAAGCAGCCGCATTTTTTGTAGGAACTGAAGCTGAATCTGTTTTAGAAAGAAACCTTATTGATGCTAACTTTATCTTAGAACAACCATTAACAAACTGGCACTTTTTGTTTGACCCAACTGGTATCAATGTTGATGCTGGAACATTTGGTCTAAGTGATGAGATTGCAGGTTATGTTGTTTCTAGTTGGACTATGGGTGAAAGTAGTATCAGAGAAGGAAGACAAGTAGAAAGAGTCTTTGAAGCCGAAGTTATGGCAGACCAACTATATGTTGTTAGAAGTGTTCAATCATCCGACCAAGGAAACTTGTATGCAATTGGATTTGGTGCTTTAGATGTTTTTGATGGTGTTGAGATTGCAGGTGTAACTCCAACTCCTCCAGAAGATTATGCTACTACGTCAACAGGTGATTTTCCTGTTATGATTATTTATGGAATGGCAGCAATTGCAGCTATTGCAGGTGGTGCATTCTTTATGTTTAGTAATCGTGCTCTCAAGAATGAAAAGGCTGGTCAACAAGGAATTTCTCCTGATAGACTAGTCGGTTATCAAACCAGTTCTTCATCTGGTGGTTATCAGACCAACAGAGGTGAAGCCCAGTTAGCAGATGGTTCTGATTATCAACAAACAAGAAGTATGTATGAGGATTCTTCAAACACTACTCAAAGTCCTCCACCACAACCAGAAACCACAACTCCAGCATCTCAAGAAGCAGCATGTGGATGTGCCGCATCAGCTGAGATGGGTTCTGAATGTGATTGTGAAATGCAAGGATCTTGTTTATGTGATGCAAGTTGTCCATGTAATGCAGATATCTGTAAAGAAAATGCTCGTGAAATGAGTTAGATTTTTAGAAAAATCTTTTCTAGTTTTTACTATGGGATTTTTATCAAATTTCAGAAAAGAATTACAATCTGCAAAAGCAAGAAAGACAGCTCAGATTAACGGTAAAACTCTCAAAGGATTACTAAAGACATTCAAAGAAGAAAGAGATAGAATTGAAAAAGAGACTGGAACACGTCCTGAGATTGATGAGACGACCCAAATGTATATGCAAAAAGTTCTGAACGTTTGGATTTCTGAAGGAAAAAATATTGATGAAGAAAAATTTTGGAGAGAAGTAGATTACAACAGACAGTTTTCGCATCCAGTTGAATATTACGAAATTAAAAATTAAAAAATGTGTGCTGGGAGTAACCCTCCTTCTGTTTTCACGATATTTCGCTTTGCAGCCTACCTGAACTTAGTACAGGAACTTACAGTTCTGTTTGGCTTTGCTCCATGTGGGTCGGCTTTTTTCATTCCTTTTATGGAAACCTCAGGTTTTCACCATCATCGTGCGCCATATTGGATTTTTTTCTGCTCCGTTGCCAATCATCTCTGATTATCTATCTCCAGATCACATATCCTGTATGGAGGGAGGAGTTTCCTCTGCCGTAGCAGCGTGTCGTGCTCCAGCTCACATAACTTCACTTTTGATTTATTGAATTTGAATATTCCCTTAGATTTTTGTGCCTATTATGAATAATGTTCCAAATTCTCTCTTCCATTTTTTTCTACTCTTCAAATCTTTGATGTGTTTTGTTTTCACTTGGAATCCCACATTTTTGAAAAACTCTCTCCATTCTTTTTTTGAATGCAGATGCATTTGGATTTTCATAATATCTGCCCATCTTGCGGTTGCTTTGTTATCTGTGTAAAAATCAGTACCACAAAAAAACTGTCCTCCGGGTTTTAGTAACTTGAATATTTTTTTTAATGCATCCTCTATGGAATCTGAATAGTATAATGTCTCCATTGAAAAAACAAAATCAAATCTCCCTCTATATCTCCAAGACTCAATGTCTGTATGAACAAACTCTTCTTTCTTATTATCTATCTTCTTTTTTGCTTGTATGATCATTTTTTTACTTTTGTCAATTCCTATTGCTTTTTTACAATTATTCTCTTTTGCAATCTTTCTTACGACCCAACCATTTCCACATCCTACATCAAGAAAAGTAAATGGCTCATCAAATTCTATTCTATCTAAAAATTTTGATACATTTTTTCCATGCTCTACTTCCATTAATTCTGCTCTACCATTTTGAGCCCATTTATCAAATGTTCTTCTAACACCATCCATGAATTTTGTTTTTTTAATTTACATTATAATCTTCGTCTTACTGATGATTTGGATGAATAATTCCTACGTGTATCTTATATTCAAATTTCACAAACATTGTTTGAATAGAAAATGCCTGATGAATCTTGTAGAAAATGCGGTGGAAAATTAACAGAATATACAAAGTGTACTCATTGTTTGAAACCTAATGGTATGATTTGTCAAGATTGTGCTTTATGTACTACTGAGCAATTTCATTCAATTTGTGTGTCTGTGGAGACAAACCAAACCAATACCGTGTCCTTTTTCAAGTCTGCCAGCTGCTCTAGAGTAGTTGCCATGGCTTGATTATCAATACAAGATTTGTTGCTGATGATTACTGCCTAAGTCTTAAGTATCATGAGCCTCGGTTTTCATTTTGTGAGGCAAATTCCAATTGTTTTGTGTCTGTCTGTGATTTTACTGATGCCTGTATATGCTTCAGCTCAGAGTGCTGATAGAATCACTATTCTTGATAACTTTGGAGATTATGAACATGGAGAGCCTCTATTTGTTTATGGGCAAATAGCAAATCTTGTTGATGATTCCTTTTTGATAATGCAAATCATAAACCCTCATGGCGATCTATGTCAAATACAACAATTGGTGCCCCAACAAAATGGTGTGTTTCTTACTGATGTAATTCCATTAAAGGGTAGAATATGTGGACTGCCTGGTGAATATGAAATTAAATTATTCTACGGTGACTATGCAAAAACTACCAAATTCAATGTCTTGTCTGATCTTTATTCTGAATCAAACAGTGAACAAAAAATTCTCTTAGCACAAAATTTGGTGTCTGAACATGCATCCGTGATTGGTGAAACATTTGACATTCCAAATCCTGTTTCTGAGATTCCAAACACTTTGTCTGAATTAAAATCAACATATGTAGATTTGTGGGATGAATTTTTTGTTGATGAGTTAATTTTTGAGATAAATCCTTTGATACGACCTGCTGTTATGAATTCTTTGGATTCTGTACAGGAACTCTTAGACCAAGATGAGATATCTTTTGAAATTGCAAAATCTATTGAAAGAACAGTTTTTGAAGCAATATTTTATTATGAAATTGACGACAAAACAACTGCAATAAATTTACTATCTGATATTTTTGTAGATATTACAAATGTAAATCCTGAAAAGACTGTTTCCCCACGTGCTCCCTCTTTTGATGAATTAGAAGAAACTCTGCTAAACTTGATGAAAAAATCTGATACTGTTATGAGTAAATCTGTAAAAACTGAAATTGGTTTTATTTTTGCACGAGGAACTGCTCCTATTTACTCTGATGAAATTACTGAATTAATTGACGTTCTTTCAAAATCAAGATATCTCGATATTGTATCACGAAAACAAAGTGATTTGTATAGGCTTGTCAACACTGCATGGGAATCTACAAAACCTTCCCTTACTGAAAAAGAATCTATCTCCGAATTACTTGAGTCTAGTAATCGTGTATCTGAATTACACCAGGCAGCAATTATCCTAAAGGATATGGCTGATGTTGAAAGATTTGTCTCTTCAGATTCTGAAGAAAATACTGATCTTGTTAATATGGTAAAACCTGAATGGGATGATTTAGAATCTAAACTAGTTTTAGCAACCTCTGTTGATGAAATCTTAGAATCTGAATCTGAAATAAATCAAATGGTTCAGATTATTGAAATTTCTTCTAGACTGGGCAAGATAATTGAAATTTCTCAAATCAGTAATGTCAATTCTGCATTAACATCTGATTGGGAGTCTCTTTTAGAAACAGTTGAAAATGCTCAATCTGTTGATGAAATCTTAGCAGTTGTATCTGAATTTGATGCAACTATGACTGAACTTAGAGAAAAACGTAATCCCTTGGTAGTATTGGAATTTGAATACAAGAGTATGAAAGAAAAAGCAGAACTACAAGCTGACTATCAAAACTTGTTCTTAATTAATAATGCTTTGAAAATATTATCTACTGCAAAAGAAATGGAATCTGGAAATCCATCTATTACTAGAATTGACAGAATTGAAGTCTTACTAAGTTGGGTAAGTGAAAAAGCTCCTCAAATCAAAGAAGATTTAGATTCTTATGACAAAGATGCTTTTAAGATTAAAGCAAGTGATATTTTACAAAGAGCAAAATCTCTTGAAAATCTAGTTGAACTAAGCCTAACTAAAAATAAATTCTTACCTGGATACATCGAATTTACCGACAAACTTAATGAAAAAATAGATGATGTAAGAGACTTGGTTATCCAAAATGATCTTGAACAAGCAGACCAACAAGTTCGCATATTATTTGATGAGTGGACACTTGTCTCACAGAAATATGTTGAAGATCCATATGGCTCTGATGTTGGATATGATGTTGATGAAATCAAACGTATTGAATTTCGTGAAAGACTAAAAACCTATTCTGATATGACTTCTACATTTTACAACAATGACTTTACAAATCATGTTGATGGATATAATCAATTAATGGAAGATGCCTATGAACTAATTGATCTTGGCAATTTTGTAGATGCTGAATCTAAAATAACTGAAATTGGAGATTTTCTTAGCGATTATCTGGTTTTAAAATCTCCTAGCATCATGTATGATATCTCATATGACAATGAAAAAGACATTTGGATTGTAAATGGCGCTACTGAAAAATCTCGATTTGATTACCGTGAAAACTTGTATGTTACAGTATACAACATGGATGGCACTCTTCACAGTAATATGGAATTTACTGATACTAGACAGGGAAACTTTTACACTCAATGGGTTGCTCCTGCAGAACCAGGACTATATGTTGTAATGTTGCAATACAAAGATTCCAAAGCCACCCAAATTGTTCACATTGAAGAAGAATTTGAGTACACATACAATTCTTCAGATTTGAATATGGTTGATTTGGCACGTGAGTTTGAGGAACTAGAATCATTTGCACAAAAATTTGGTGGTGAAAACTTTGATAATAATTCTAGATTTACATCTGTACTTACTGAGATAAAGGTTGGATTTGATGACAAGAATGCTGAAAGTGTAGGTAACAATCTTGCTGAATTACGAACTATCATTGAGCGTTATCTTCCAATACGAAATCCAAATGCTCCAATTGAAGCAGCATATGGTGGAGGTGAACTAGTTATTAGTGGACGCATTCTCAAGACCGTTCAATTTAGTGAAGATCTCTTTATTGACATCTATAACCAACGTGGAGAACGTGTAAAAGAAATTGCTCTAAGAGATGATCCGACTGGACTATTCAACGAAGTGGTGTCCCAGCCATTTGAAAATGGTGTTTATGTTGTTCAATTACAATATCATGATTTGATAGTGACTGATTTCTTCAAAGTGCCTTGATTAACTCTTACCTTTGACTAGGTTGAACAATTGTCGTACTGCTAGTTTTGGATGACTAGTTGCAAGTTTTAGCATATTGGATAATCCAAAGTCTGCTTTGATGAAATCTAAGAATTCTTCAGGTTTTAATTCACTGATAATATCTAACTCCTTGTCCCAATCCTCATCTGTTAGTCCAATCCATCTGTCTTGTACTTTACCTGCTGATTTTATTTTAGACTCAATTGCTTTTTTCCAATTATTTTCATATTCTGATAGTTTCTTCTCTGATGTGTCGTTACCTTTGATTGCATTTGATGCAACTTCTCCTGCTATCTTTCCAAATTTTATTGCATAACGTATTCCTTCAAGGACTAATGGATTTGCTTGTCCTGCTGAATCTCCAACTAAAATCAAATTATCATAAACTGTTTTTCTTGAAAGCCCGTCATTTGGAATTAATCCATAATGAAATTCTATTGGTTCAATTTTACCCAAATCTGCAATTGGACCTTCTTTGTTTTCAATGAGTTCATTTAGTCTGGCAGTTGGGTCTATTGGAGAATCTGGTTTTCCAATGCCTACACCAATTCTTGCAATGTTATCTCCTAATGGGAAAATCCATGCGTATCCTGCAGGTGAGTATTTTTGTCCAACCATTAACCACCATGTATCTGATTGAACATGTTCTACTTTTGCTTCGTATTCTGCACCTGCTCCAAACCTTTCCCATTGCTCTACAAATCCCATTGATTTTGCAACTATTGATTGAAATCCACTTGCATCAATGACTACTTTACCGTAAAATTCTACTTCATTTTCATTTTGAATTGCTTTTACTCCACTTATTTTTCCTGATTCATCTCTGATTGCAGATTTTACAACTGTATTGAGAAAAATTTTAGTGCCTTCTGTTTCTGCTTGAGTCGCTAACCATCGATATGTTTTTCTGACATCAAGTACTGCAGAACGAGCAATCTTATCTCCAATACTTACTTTGTTATTTGGTGAATAAAATTCAAAATTCTTTACTGGGTTGTAACAGTCATCTGGGATTCCAAACTCTTTGATATTTTTAATCCATGTAACTCCACTGGTTCGAACTGATTCTGCAATTGATTCTTCTTTTTCAATCAGTGCTACTTTCAATCCTTCTTTTGAAGCAGCATGTGCAGCTGATGATCCTGCAGGACCTCCTCCAACAATAACTAAATCAAAAGTATATGACAATTGGTTTGAATCAATAACATCTAGGATATAATTTTGAGGTATTCGGAATTATTTTTTCAATACAGGCACACCGTTTGAATCATTTTCTCTTTCAGAATCAAATGTTTGCATATGTGCTGGATCTCTGTGCATGTAACTATGTGTTCCTCCTTCTTTTCTACAGAATTTTGAATGAATTGTTTTTTCTACTTCTAATGTGGTCTCATTTTCATGAAATGACCTTTTTCCACATTCAGGGCATGTCCATTCAGGCATGAATTTTGTCAGTATCAAATCTATTTAGATGTATTGTACCTGTGTGCATTTCTAAGATGTAATGAAACATTCAAAATATTTGTTCTTTTTACCTTCCTGATCCGAAACTTTAGATGTTAAAAAATCTCTTATTTTTCATGGATGAATCTGAAATCTCATCTTTTGTTATGTGGTCTGGAATTACTGCAATTCTAATGCTTGTCACTGGCTTGAGTTATCGTGCATATATGAGGAAAAGGAATCATGAGATCTCTTCATCTTGAAAAAAAAGGCTTACGTGGATTAGCAATTGCTGAGAGCTTTAAACAAAATTCTATAAAATCTGTTCTTGCGGGAGTTGTAATGCGAAGAGATTTTGTTATAGATGGATTTGTCTTTGGCAGTGCAACTTTGGAAGGAAATGATGCAACTGATACAATACTAAAAATGTATGATGACTTGAATAGGCCTGACATTAGTTATGTTTTGATTTCTGGATTAATTGTTTCAATGTATAATATTATTGATATCAAAAATTTATCTGACACATTACAAATTCCAATTATTGGGGTATCTTATCATGATTCATCAGGAATTGAGGATTCACTAAAACATCACTTTCCAAATTCTTTTGAATCAAAGATACATGAATATGAAAAACTAGGTAAACGTGAAAAAATTACTCTAAACACCTCTTATGATGTCTACATTAGAAAAGAAGGATGTACATTAAATGAAGTAAAACACATTCTTGATGATTTAACATTACATGGTTCTGTTCCTGAACCAATTAGAGTATCTCAACTTCTGGCAAAAACATTACTTGAGAAAGGATTATCCTTCTGATGCTGTCTTTCCACCATCAACATTTAGAATTGTTCCAGTAACCCAACTTGCTTCATCTGAAGCCAAGTATGCTACTGCGTTTGCAACATCTTCTGGCTCTCCAACTCTTGCAAGTGGCAATCTCTCTTCTAGTACTTTTCTTGCTTGTGGATCATCAAGATATGGCTTGATTGAACCTGAATTGATTATTCCAGGATTAACACAATTACATCTTATGTTTCTTCTTGCATATTCTACTGCAATTGCTTTTGTAAACATTGGAATTGCAGCTTTTGTAGCAGAATAAACTGCTAAGTGTACCCGTGGAATTGCTCTTTCACTTGAGATAGAACCAATGTTTACAATTGAACCACTTTTGACATCTGACATTTTTGCCAAAACAGCTTTTGTCATATTGAATACTCCTAACAGGTTTACATCAATTAGTTTTTGAATTTCTGAATTTGCCATTTCATGAAAATGAACTGGATCATTAATTGCACCTGCATTATTTACAAGAACATCTATTTTTCCATATGTGTCCATGATTTGATTTATAGCTTGTAATGCTTGAGATTCATCTGTTAAATCACAAGTAATGGGTACTGTGGAATCTTCATTTCCTATATCTTTTCTTGCTTTTTCTAATCCTTCTAGATTCCTTGCAACAAGAACAACTTTTGCCCCCTCCTCAACAAATTTCTTGGCAATGCCTTTTCCAATGTCACTTGATGCTCCTGTAACAATCGCTACTTTATCGCTTAATTTCACAGTATAGTGTACTCGTAATAGCTTATAGAATTTTTGTTGAATTTCGTTCTTGATTATTTAGATTTGTTAATTCTTTTAATATATTCAATAATTCCAGTGTAATCAATACCTCCCAGTCCTTCATTCACTGCATTTTCATAAACTTCTTCTGCTTTTTCTATCATAGGTAATTTGATTCCAAGAGATTTTGCTGCATGAGTCATTGTAGTGATATCTTTTTTGAGATTTTCAAGTGTAAATGTTGGTTCGTATTTCCCCTCTATCATCTTAAATGCCTTGTTTTTACTCATTCCCGTTTTAAAATAAGTAGAGTTTAGAATTTCAAGAAAAATCTTAGGATCTACATCTGCTTTTTTGACCAGTGTGATTCCTTCTGATAATGCAAGTGCCAACATTGTGATTTGTAGATTCATGGCTAATTTTACAGAGTGTGCAACTCCTTTGTCCCCTAAGAAAAAGACTTTGTTTGCAATTTTCTCAAAAATATTCTTACATTCTTCAAAACTTTCTTTGTTTCCTGATACCATCATGACTAAATCTCCTGTAATTGCAACATTAGGTCCACCCATAACTGGAATGTCTAATTTGTTAATGTTGAATTCTTGAAATTTTTCTGAAATATTTTTTGATTCTGAAGGGTCTATGGTGCTCATATCTGCAACAATCAGTTTTTCATTTTCTCCATTGACAATTCCATCTTCTCCAAAGGATACTTGCTTTACTGCATCTGCGTCTTTTACTACAATGATTAGTATATCTGATTTTTTTGCAACCTCTTTTGGAGAATCTACAACTATTGCACCTTTTTCTTTTGCTTGAATTGTTTTGTCTTTGTTTCTGTTGAATACTGTAACTTCAAAACCTGAATCTAACAAATGTAGTGCCACTGCATTTCCTAGCATACCTAACCCTACAATTCCTATCTTTTTCATATTCTAATGACGCTCCTCATCTTCAATTTCCCAATGACCGTTCCCAAATCTTGTTGTTGCAAATTTTAATTGCCCTACTGTTTTGTCTCCTTTTTTGACTTTGGCAAAATCAAATTTTTTCATACTGAATACTTTGTCTTTTGGCTTGTATCCTCCTTCGATAACCTTTACCTTGAATCTTTTACTTGCCTTGATTATCATTTTTCTAGCAACTTGAACGTCTCCAATCCATGAAAACATCTCAAAATCTCCAAAATTTGTTGTAGATACAGTATATCCATACAGTCTAGCTTCAAGTTTTATTTTCTGAGATTTTGCATGTTCATTTAACCATGCAACTACTTCATCACCATGGCCTTTCTCTACTCCAAAAGTTTCTGAATCACTCATATACAAAAACCACAATATTGAACCATAATAATCATTTTCGACAATTGTTAAACTAAAATATTGATTTGGCTCAAAAAATTCATGCTTACAATTGACTGTACGGATGTATTATCCATTAAACATGAACTTGTAGTTTATGTGTCTGATCAAGTAGCGGCTATTCCGACTCTAAAAAATAACCAATTCACTCTGTCAACATTAGAGGATGATGAGGTAATTGATACAAATACTGTAATTACTGCAATCAAAGAATTTTTGGATTCAATTGGGGAGGGCCGAAACTTTGCTGTTATTGGAAATAATAACATGATTAGCATTACTTCTGTATCTGGAAAAGTAATTGAAAGAGAACCAACTCATCCACAAGAAATGTTTTCATGTTTCCATTGTGGTTTTGTAACTCAATATCAAGTTGAACTAGAAACTCATATGAAAATCCATTATCTCTGAATTTTTTTAAAAATTCTTGGTATTGTATTTCTTTTAATTTCTGGAATTTCTATTGCCATTGCAAAATTGTAATGAGGAAATATTTTCTTGTATTCAGAAATGTAACTTTGTGCAACATTATGTGTTTTAAAATTGACTCTAACTCCTTCTAGTTTGATTTCTTTGCCAAAAACATCATAAACTATGATTGAATGCTTGTCTGGTTTGATGTAGAATTTTGTACTACAATACCATGCAATTCCTAATATTACTACAAAAAACCCTGTCACAAATCTGTCCAGAATTTTTATCATATGTTGATTTTCAACAGGATCTTTATAAGCACTAATTCCTGTAATTTATCATGGATGAACCTTCAAAAAACAATGTCTCCAAGGTTTATTGTGAAAAATGTGATCTAGTTTTTGACTCTAGAGAACGATTTGAAAAACATCTTGACAGCCATTCATATGGTGTTCAATGTGAGGTTTGTCCAATTGATACTGCAATTGCAAAATTTGCCAGTTTGTTTAAACGAAAATCCTCTCAAAATTTGGAATAAGTTTTTTTAACTCATCTCATTTCTTCTGTACATGAATAAGAAAGGCGTGATTATAGGTGTCGTTGCTATTGCAATAATTGCTGGTGTGGCTGCATCCTTGTCTGCCACTCCTACTGAAACTGTAAATCTAGACATGACTAGAACTCATGGAACCATCTCCACTGCTATGGGGTCTCCAATCTTAGGTGATCCTTCAGCTCCTGTAACTATTGTTGAATTTGGTGATTATCAATGCCATCAATGTTACAACTGGTTCCATAATACAAAACCTGCTATAACTCGTGATTATATTGACACTGGAAAAGCAAATTTGGTTTTTGTTGACATGGCATTCTTGGGACGTGATTCAGGTCCTGCAGCTCAAGCAACTTACTGTGCTGAAGATCAAGGAATGTATTGGGAGTATCATGACATGTTGTATAATGCACAAGAATCCAAAATTGATGGTGGTTGGGCTGACACTGAAAGACTAAAGGCATTTGCATTTTCAATGGGATTAGATATGGAATTGTTTGAAAGCTGTCTTGATTCTGGAAAATATTCTAAACGAGTTCAATACAATACTCAACAAGCAAGAGACCACAATGTAAGAGGAACTCCTGGATTCTTTATCGTGGGCCCTGACGGTCAACAACAGATTGGTGGTGCACAACCATTTTCCGTCTTTAAACAAGTTCTGGATCCAATGGTATAGATGACAAATATCTTAAAACTTGTTTTTTCAAATTTCAAATACATTGGGCTTTCAATTGCAATATTTGTTCCAATGTTAATTGGATTGCTAATAATGTCTGAATATGTTTTTCTTGAACCCTATGTTGTAAGTCATCTTCCATCTGGAACTGAATTTGGTTTTGCACTAATTGTAATTTTATCTGCATTATCTGCAATAGTAATTCCAATGAATGTATTTAGAATAACACTACTTCATAACTCCAAAAAGAAGATGGGGGGTGGAATTGCCGGTTCTATAATTGGTGCAGCAGCTGGGGCCTGTAGTTGTGGCCCAATAGGATTTGCAGTAATCTCTACATTTGGCTCAGTTGGGGCAACGGCAACTGCATTTCTGACAAATTATGAAATCCCCATCCGTCTTGTTGCTATTGGAATATTGATACTGACTTATTTCACGACTGTCAAGTCACTCAAGATTGAATGTAAGATCAAATCTTGAATTGATTCACTAGAAATTACCATTTAGGCAAACGTTTTCGACCTTTGAATGTATCTTAAAGTCTGATACACTATCTATGTGACATTCATCTATGTTCCAATTAGGCCAAGTAGGAGAGATCCAGACGCCGATGAAATCGAAGATGCTGAAGATTAGCATCTTTTTCCCACTTTGATTATGAACAAATGAATTTAGAGAATTTTCAAGGTCGAGCTATTTATTTGCCTTTTTCAAGTTTAACGTAATGCAAAATTTGAATTTGATTGCTGGAATTCTGATAATTGCCAGTCCAATTCTATTTTCAATGATCGCATATCCTGATTCTGTAGCTTGGAGTTGGAATGAAGGTCGAGGTGGATATCTCTTTGCACTTGTTTTTGTTGTAGCAGAACTTATTGGTCTAAAGATTGTAATTTCAAAAAAACGATTACTTGCAGTAATTCCAATTTCTCTGCTAACAATCTCTTATCTTATATCATTAGAATATGGTTTACGAGATTATATTGTTGAATCTGCAGAACAATTCAATGTTCAATTAATCTATTCATGGACATGGATGTGGGACTTTGTTGTTATGGCAATATTCATTGTTGTTGCACTGTCTATCTTCTTTGGAAAAAGATGGATTAGAATTGCACCTGCAGGACCTATCTTCTTAACTGGTACTGCAATTATTTTGTCACTTGATGCATTCTTTCCTTATGATACGTTAGGTCCTTTACAATACATTGTACCATACTTTGTACAAGCAAATGTTTGGGTAATCACAGCACTTGAACTTGGTACTGCTGTTGCAAGAGACAATGTCATGTTCTTACGTGGTGATCATGGTTCAATGGCACTTCAAGTATTTTGGCCATCTGCTGGCGTTCACAGCATTATCATCTTCTCATTAGTCATTGGCGCATTCATGCTAAAGATGAATATTCCTCGAGCAAGAAAATCTATGTACTTTGTTTTAGGAATCATTGGAACCATCATTGTAAACTTGATTCGAATATTTTCTCTGTCTTGGTATGCCCTCAAAGTTACAACTGATCCTGTGGCTTGGGAGGAATATCATAAAATTGCAGGTGAAATCATGTTCCTGCCGTGGTTATTTGCATTTATTTTGGTAGTTATCTTAATTGAATCTCGGCGCCTCAAAAAACAAGAAGAACAAAATGGAATGTCTAAAAATAACTCGTAATGTCTCTTTGTCCTTGACTTTCTGAAAGTTCTGAAACTTTGACTCCTAATCGTCTAATAGTAATTGTTTGATTTTCTAGTGCATCTTTTAGTAATTGTTCAGCAGTTTTTTCTAATTCCTCTAAACTCATAGTTGGGTTTCTCAGCATTTTTGATTTTGTTTTGTTGGATAAATCTGACTGAACAAAGCTTATTCCAACTGATTTGAACATCTGGTTTTTCTTTTGAATTATTTCATGAACTTCTTTACATAATTCTAATGTGTTCTCTAAAAGAAATTTGTAATCTTTTGAATCTTTTTTTAGAGTTACAATTTTCCCATGTTGGATACTGGGCTCTCTTTCTTTTACTGATTCATTATCAATTCCTCTTACTGCATTGTAGATGTAAGTTCCACTTTTTCTACCAAACTCTTTATTCAAAGTAAAAACATCAAGTCTCTTCACATCTCCAATTGTTTCTAAACTCATTTCTGTAAATCTTTGTTCTGTTTTCTTTCCAATTCCTGGAATGTCTCGTATTTTTAATGAGTCTAAGAATTTATCAATTTTTTCTGGTGATACAACAGTTAATCCATCAGGTTTTTGAAAGTCTGATGCAATTTTTGAAATTAATTTATTTGGAGAGATTCCAATTGAACAACTTAGTTTTGTTTTTTCTCTTATGGAATTTTTAATTTGTTGAGCTAAATGACTTGCTTTGTGAAAATCCTCTTCTGTTCTTTTTGTTACATCCAAGTATGCCTCATCTCTTCCTACATATTCAAAAACATCTGCAAACTCCTCCATGATTTTCATTGCTTTTTCAGATATTTCAGAGTAATAATCAAAATCTACAGGCAGAAATATGGCATCTTTTCTTTCCTCTAATCTTTTTTTGGCAAATGCTATTGGTATTCCAGATTTTGCCCCATATTTTCTTGCAGTATAGTTTGCAGTTGCAATTGCTCCACTGTCCCCTCCTCTATCTGAAAAAACACATACGCAAACTGGTTTTGATTTTAATTCTGGTGATCTGATCTCTTCACACTGGGCATAAAAATAGTCAAAATCTATGTGGAAAACGATTCTTGTTTCCAATAATGTAAGAAGAACTTTAGATTATTACAATATTGTGTATTCATCTAAATACTCAGTCTAGATACTACTTTCATGGATGATTATCCTGTGTCTGTTGATGAAAATGGTGTGAAGATAAAACCTGAAAAAATGGAAACAGAAAAACTCTATCATTGTATTTTCAAAGAAAAAGCAATGTTGGTTTTCAAAGATTCTCAAGATGTGATGAACTGTTATGAAATTGAAGAAAAAAATCTTGTTGAAAAAATCAAGGAAATTAACAATGATAACGATCTGGAAAAATTATTTGATGAATATCTTAAAGGTCAAAACCTGAATAATTAAATAAAAGCGAGAGAGAATTTTCTTATTAAAGGAATAACGAATTGAGTAACAACAAAAAATCAAAAGATGCAGAAGATATTTTATCAGAATTTGACTCTAGAAATAAACCTGAACCAACACCAGAACCTGAACCAACACCAGAACCTGAACCAACACCAGAACCTGAACCAACACCAGAACCTGAACCAACACCAGAACCTGAACCAACACCAGAACCTGAACCAACACCAGAACCTGAACCAACACCAGAACCTGAACCAACACCAGAACCTGAACCAACACCAGAACCTGAACCAACACCAGAACCTGAACCAACACCAGAACCTGAACCAACACCAGAACCTGAACCAACACCAGAACCTGAACCAACACCAGAACCTGAACCAACACCAGAACCTGAACCAACACCAGAACCTGAACCAACACCAGAACCTGAACCAACACCAGAACCTGAACCAACACCAGAACCTGAACCAACACCAGAAACTCCTTCTGACAAAACAGAAATCCCGAAACCTACTGAAGAACGTGATGTGATTTTTGTTGGCACAAAACCTATCATGACTTATGTTTCTGCAACTTTAACACAACTTTCAACAAGACAAACTGTTACCATAAAAGCTAGAGGAAAAAGAATTACTCAAGCAGTTGATGTATCTCAAATGATTGTAAAAAGAATGGACTCTGTAGGATATGTGATTAGTGACGTAAGAATTTCATCTGATTCACTAACTTCTCAAGATGGTAAGCAACGAAATGTCTCTACCATGGAAATTGATATCTCAAAAGAATAAATTCAAAATCCCTCTGATAGTTCTAAGTGGAATTTTAGTTTCAATACTTGTAATATTTTTTTCTAATTCTTCTTGCGGGATTCAACATATGACAATTTTAAATGAAATTAATTCATATCAAGACACACTTGATCCAGAATTTTGTGAAGTAATTGTTGAAAAAATTGATTTGTTTAATGATTCATGTGAGCCTCAAATAGAAATTCTTGATTGTGGCTAATATTGTATTTCTTGTAAAAATGTAATCCCAAAATAAATCAACATTACACTCAATCCTATCATCAATATCTTGTAATTTTTGCTTGAAAGAATTTTGAGACTCTTTGATGCCAAAAATGAAACTCCTCCCAACCATGCAAAATCCATCCAAATATGTAATCCAAACATGATTAACATGCCTGAAAATGCCCAAATCATCATGGCATCTGAAATTAATTTGAATCCTATGGTTAACCACCAAATAATAAAAAATGGGTTTAGTCCACTTAGCAAAACACCTGTAATTAACGCGCCTTGTTTTGGATTTGTAATTGAAAATTCTTTTTCTTTAAGAACTGTTTTGATTTGTAATGCTGCAAAGACAAAAAGTGTTATTGCTCCTAAAATTGAAATGATTGCTCTAAATTCTGGAAAACTTTCTAATGAAAAAATTCCTACTCCTAACAATATGACTAATGGCAGCTCTACAATTGCATGACCTGTAGCCATTTTGATGCCTGATTTTGCACCTTCTCTTAACCCATATGATATGTTTGCTGCAAAAAGCGGCCCTGGTGCCATGACTCCTGATGCTGATATGACTATCACTAGTACTGCAAATTCAAAGAACTGTTCCATCTAATTCAATTTTTATTATTTTAATAATGAAATAAACATAGTCAATAAATCTTACATGTACATAGAATCTTTCATGTGTTTTGACTCTTCTTCAGCTTCTTTGATAACAGTTTCAGCTTTTTCTGCTTCTTGTTGTAAAGCTGGAATGTCACATGATGTACCAGGAATTAGTTTTGACATTGCCACACATAATTGTGCACTTGATTTAAAATCAGGCCCTTCTCCGTTTGTGTGAAATATAATCACGATAACATCTTGTCCTGTAACACTTGCCTCATTCAGCAACGTTCCAGGAATTCCTGGAATTGTTCCATGTTCTAAAACCTTTAGTCCTGCATTTTTTATTTTTTCTCGTGCAGAATCTGTACTTCCAATTCCAATCAACTCTTCATCTTCATTAGGAGACTTTACTGCGATACTACTTACCACTAATCCAATTTTGTGTTTTTGTGCCCACTTTAGCATTGTTTTAGCTGTAATCTTGTGTAGTGATTGATCAAGTGTAAGGTATGACAAAAACACACTGACTTTCAATTCCTCATTTACAAAAATTCTTGATGGATAGTTTGGTTTACCATCTTTAATTACGCTAATTGGTGGAAATGTATCTGAATCAATAATTCCTGCTAATTCAAATTTTGATGTGTGTACCATTGATTCTGTTGCAATTGCACTGCTAAAACCTGCTGATGGAAATCCATCAATAAGATACCCTCCTTCTAGATTAAGTGGTTTGAATTCTTTGATTCTTATTTTTGGATACATATTTTGATTTTTTCTTTTATTAGGTAATAGGTTTTGTCTAATTTTGTAGTTTTGATACTAGTGCTGCATAGATAAATGGCAAGATTGTTGTAACTTCTGCATGCAATGTTGATTGTTTTGCCTTTTGTGTGACTTTGCCCCATGAAATTGCTTCTCTAACTAATGCTCCACTGAGACTACCATCAAATTCTTGTGCAGTTGTAATGTAAAATGCATAATCTAATCCTTCTCTGTATTGATTCCACCATAATGTATGATGTTTTGAAATTCCTCCCCCAATCATGAATGCTCCTGATTTTTCAGCTTTGAAAATAAACCCTGAAAGTAAATCTGCATCGCCTGCCATGTTTAACTTAAAGTCATTATGTTTTTGTGTAAATAACCAAATTTGACTTCCTACTGCACCATCCATAATTCCTGGAACTACAACACTGATGTCATTTTTGTATGCCCAATAAAGAAATGAATCTTCTCCTAGATGTTTTCCAATCATTTTACAAATTTCGGCTGTAGTCATTTCTTTGACTCCATTTTGATATTCTTCCTCTAAGAATGCCTGCATTTTTTCTTCAATTAGTGGTCCATAACTGTCCATAGGCACAAGTACATTGCCTAATCTGTGAATGTCTTGGTCTGCAAGTTCATTGTCATCCATTGTAAATGATCCTTCTTTGTAATGTGAAAAGTGTCTTGCAATATCATGATCTAATGCACCACAAGTTGTTATTGCTACATCAAACCATTTGTTTTTGATCATATCTTTTAGAATTCCTCTCAATCCTGTGGATACTACTGCTCCTACAAATGAGATGAATCTAAGACATTGTTTGTCTGAAATCATTTCTGATAAAATTTCTACTCCTGCTGATAGGTTGACTGATTCAAATCCTCCTGATTGAGATAACTCTTCAAATATTTTTTCAATAGATGTATTAGAATCAATTTCTATGTCTTTTACAGGACGGCCTGGTTCTAACATGATCTTAATCGTCGATGTCAAGTATAAAATTCTGCCTTAATCTTGTTGTTTTTTAATTTCTCTAAGAAAACTTTAAACCCGCCCAATTACACCAATTTTCGAATGGCAGATAGAATTAAGGTAGGATTAGTAGGGATTGGTAATTGTTTTTCAGGTTTAATTCAGGGTATTGAATATTACAGAAAAAATCCTGATCAAGAAGTTACTGGAATTATTCACGATAAATTAGCTGGTTATGGTATTCATGATATTGATTTTGTTTGTGGTTTTGATGTTGGTGAAAATAAAGTTGGAAAACCTCTCCATGAAGCAATCTATGCATTTCCAAACATGGTTGACTGGATTCCAAAAGATGAATTGCCAAAAACAGATGCTAAAATTTATGAAAGTCCAATTCTAGATGGTGTTGGACTATGGGTGGAAAACAGAATCAAACCTATTGATAATCCAAAGTCTGTTGAAGAAATCACTGAAGAAGTAAAACAAGTAATCAAAGATACTGGTGTTGAAATAATTGTGTCTTATTTGCCTGTAGGTTCTGATAAAGTAACTGAATATTGGGCACAAATTTGCCTTGACACAAACACTGCATTTGTAAATTGTATTCCTTCGTTTATCGCATCTGATGAGAATTGGGCAAAGAAATTTGCTGAAAAAAATATTCCTTGTATTGGTGATGATATCAAAGGACAAGTTGGCGCAACTATTGTTCACAGAACACTAGCTAAACTATGTAATGATAGGGGAACTAAAATTGAAAAGACATACCAAATCAATGTTGGGGGTAATACTGATTTTCTAAATATGAAAGAACAAGATAGACTTGTCTCAAAGAAAATTTCAAAAACTGAAAGTGTTCAAAGTCAACTTGATGAACGATTAGATGATGATCAAATCTATGTTGGTCCTTCTGACTTTATCCCATTTTTAGGTAATACAAAACTCATGTTTATGAGAATTGAAGGACGCCAATGGGCAAACATTCCTTACAACATGGAGGTTCGTTTAGAAGTAGATGATAAAGCAAATTCTGCTGGAATTGTAATTGATGCAATTAGATTAGCAAAAATTGCACTTGATAGAGGTGTTGGCGGGCCAATTAAACCTGCAAGTGCTTATCTCATGAAACATCCAATTGAACAAACATCTGATGTTAAAGCAAAAACTGCTTGTGAAAAGTTTGTTGCAGGTGACTAATCACTGAAATTTATTAGAATCTGAAAATCTACTCTTTCTTATTGTTTCATATTTTTTAAGATCAAACTCACGTGATGCACCTTGTTCTCCGTTTAATTTAGTGATTTTTGTAGTGACTATTTTGTTATTTTGACTCAAATCTACTATCAAACTATTACCTCCAAATTTATGATTCTCTACATTGGCTGCAATAATTGGGATTCTGTTCTCTAATGCTCTTACTTGAACATACATCTCCCATGGTTCAATACCTCTTCGTACAATTCTGCTTGGAGATAGTAATGCTTGGGCCCCTTTTTTTGCTAGAGTGTTTGCTACTTTGGGAAATACCATGTCATAGCAGATAACTATGCCAAATTTGCATGCGGTTTTGAAAATTTTAGCCTCTTTTCCAGGCTTGATGTTATCTCGCTCATAATCAAATGGATGTATTTTCTCTTGTTTTCCTATGAATTCTCCTTTGGGTCCGATAATTGGTGATACAATTGATGACTTGCCTCTTATCGTTTCATAAAATGCGCCTGGAATTATGGTCATCCCAAAATCTTTGGCAATTACCTTGAATTCATCAAATTGTAAATCCCAGTTTGAAATGTGATTATTTTTTAACCATTGCTCAGGCAAGCATACGATCTCAGTCTCATTTCTGCCTAATTTTTTTAAAATTTTTGCAACATCTGAAATGGCTTTTTGATCCGTATCATATGATCTAGTTTGAATCAATCCTAATTTTGTCATACTTGTAAACTCCTTACTTGGTAATTATAAGTAGGCACAAGAGGGTTATTGTAAAATATTTTTTCTTTACCGTTACGAAAAATATCATACTAAAACAAGAAAAATTATGCAATAGTGTCAACTAAACTTGTTAAACATCGATTATCTCACCATTTGAGACAATATTGTTATTGGTTCATGTAAAAAAAGTTGAGATCTTCGGCTTCAAGTCATTTGGTTTTAAGAATACTACTGTTCAGTTTGAACCAGGACTTGTATCGATCTCAGGTCCTAATGGTTCTGGTAAAAGTAACATCTTAGATGCAATCATTTTTGCAATGGGTGAGAATAAACCAAAAGTTATGAGAGTTGATAAATTACGATCACTAATTCATGATATTGAAGGAAATAGACGTGGACCAAAAATGGCACGTTCTAGTGTACACTTTGATAATTCTGATCGAAAGATTCCTGTTGACACTGACACTGTTGAGATTACAAGAGAAATGGATGCCAATGGTGAAAACACCTACTATCTAAACAAAAAGAAAACTAATCGAAGTCACATCCTTGATTTACTTGATATGGCAAATGCTGGATTGGGCCAACTTAACGCTGTACAACAAGGAACTGTCACAAGAATTTCTGAATTCACATCTGAAGAAAAGAGAAAAACAATTGAAGATTTGATTGGGCTGTCATATTTTGATGAGAAAAAAGCAGAATCAGTAAAACAACTTGATGAGGCAGACAGGAGGTTGGAGATTGCTTTGGCAAAAATGGGTGAAATTAAGAAACGTATTGATGAACTTGAAGAAGAACGTAATCAGAAATTACGTCATGATATTCTTGAACGTGAACTAAACCGATACAAGGCAATAGCTGCTGCAAATAAACTCAAGGTCATTTCTGGTCAAAAAGAAACAAAAGACTCTACTTTACACTCCATTACTGCTGAAATCACCACTTTTGATGATGAAAGAAGTGGTTTGAGAACTGAAATCGGAACTTTGGAATCTGAAAAATCAAAACTGATGGCAGAAGCTAATGATTACACTCAAGCAAAATCTGCCCTTGATATTGAAATTGCAACTGCAATGGAACAATATGAAATTGATAACAGCGCAATATCTGCATCAAAGAAAAGAATTGAACAAATCGAATCTAGAATTCCTGAAATACAAAAAGAACTTGAAGATGTTGATAGTGCACGAAGTGATATCGACACACAGATTTTAAAAATTAAAGAATCAATTGAAGAAACTAATGTTAAGAAAAATAAAATCAATTCTGATTTAGAAATTGTTGACTCTCAAAGAAACAAAATATTGGATGAACAATCCAAAGCTGCTGCTAAAAAATCTGAAATTGATGAAAAAATTAAAACATTAACTGCTCAACTAAATGATGCAAAACTCAAACTCTCTAAACTTCAACATGAAAAAAAAGAATCAAAAATTAAAGTTGAATCAAATACTGTAAAACTTCAAGATCTTGAACATGGAATTGAAGAATTAACTTCTTCGAAATCAAAATTAGAATCAATGATTAAGAATCATAACGCAACAATCACTGAATTAAAATCCAGAATAAAAAAACTACAACTAAAAAAATCTAAAATTATTTCTGAAATGGATGAGTGGGGTGAGATTTTAGAAAAATCTAACAAAGCTGCAACGCGCTATGAATCAAAAATTAAAACTGTGAAAGGATTCATGCATGAAGATTACACTGTTGCAAAATTAAAAGAAGATGCAGAACAACTCGGCATTGAAGGACTAGTTTATGAAATGATTTCTTGGGATAAAGAATACGAGCGTTCCATAATGGCTGTAAGCTCTGATTGGATTAAAGCAATAGTTGTAAAAGACTTTGCAACACTTCTTGGAATTGCAGAGTTTGCACGCTCTAGAAAATTACCAAAACTCAAGATTATTCCTATGGATGCAATTCCTAAATTCAAACTAAAATTACCAACTGAATCAGGAGTAATAGGCGTACTTTCAGACTTTGTTCGCTGTAAACCTGCCTATTCTGAACTCAAAACCTTCCTGTTTGGCAATATCGTTCTCACAAAAACTAGAGAATCTGCATACAATGTTTCTCAATCTGGCTACAAGGCAGTTACCATGGATGGTGAATACTTTGAGGCAAAGGGCGGAACTGTTGTTATTGATATTAATTCCAAGATATCAAAACTTACCAAATTAATTTCTATGAGCAGTGATGTTGATGGATTATTCCAATCAATTAACGCTGTAAAGAAATATCTTCAGCTGAAAAAGAACTCTATTAAAAAATTAGATGACTCTATTCAATCAAATTCTGAACGACTTTCAATTTCTGAGCAGTCTTTAGCATCTACTAATGAACATTATTCTACTCTTACACCTAGAATTGAATCTTCAGTGAATATGAAAAAACAACTCACTGACAGAATTGCTGATTTGACTTCACGTGATCAAAATATTGAATCTGAAGTTCTTACAAACGAATCACATGTTGAATCATTACTAGAACGTATTTCTATTGTAGAAGACAATTATGCAAGTGGCGAGCAAGCACGTATTGCAAACGAATTATCTAGAATCAATGTAAAAAAAGCAGAAGTTGAGAAATTATACACCACCATTACAAATGAATATCGTGACAAATCTTCACAACTAACAACATTAGAAACTCAAGATAACCGTGAAAAATCACAATCTAACCGTCTTCACGATGAAGAGCGTTCATTGAATTTAGAAAAAGAAGAATTACAAACAAAAATCAATGAATTAGAAACCCAAAAAGAATCAAAGAATGAAGTTCTTGTTAAATTAAGAGAAAAAGAGCAAGAACTTATTGAGACATCTGGTTCCTCAATTGGTCAACTCAAAGAATTTGATGATAAACTAAAAGTTTTGTCTGAAAAAGACCGTGAATTAACTAAACAAATCAACACTTTGGAAAGACAATCTGATTCTTTGAATAGAGATCTGCATGATTTGATAGAAAATGAGACTAAATTACAACAAATTCTCTCTGCATTTGGCTTTGATAAGGACATGGAGACATTTGATGTAGAATCAATTGTTCAAGGATTATCTGCAGAACTAGCTTCACTTAATGCACTAAATGCAAAAGCTCCTGAAACATATCTTGAAGTTTCTTATGGCTATCGTTCAATGTCCACTAGAAAGAATTCTCTTGAAGAAGAAAGAAACTCTATAGTAAAATTCATTGAAGATATTGAAAAAGACAAACGTCAGACATTCTTGGATGCATTTGACAAGGTCGATAAAGAAATCAAATTAATTTTCAACAAGATGACTGGCGGAAATGCTTGGTTAGAATTACAAAATGAAGATGATATATTTAATTCTGGAATTTCTTACTTGATACAATTTCCAAACAAACCAAAAAGAGAATCTACTTCCATTAGTGGTGGTGAGAAAACATTAGCTGCAATTGTATTTGTACTTGCTTTACAAAAACTAAAACCCTCTCCATTTTATTTGTTTGATGAAGTAGACGCACATCTTGATGCCCCAAACTCTGAGAGATTATCAAACATTTTAGAAGAACGTGCAAAAGAAAGTCAATTCATTATGGTTTCTCTAAAAGACTCTGTAGTTCAAAAAGCAAAACTGATCTATGGTGTTTTCCCAAAAAATGGTGTGTCTAATGTTGTTACTTACAAAGACAAACGCATGCCTTCAGTTAGAACATCTTAGTTAATTTCTACATGACACGCTGAAAAGTGCTCATCATCAATTTTTTCAAACTCTGGCTCTGTCTCACATTTGTCAATTACATATGGACATCTATTTCTGAATCTACAACCTTGAAGGATGTCTGTATCTGATGGCTCATTGATTCTGATTTGTTTTTCTTTGTGTAGGTTGTCTGGATTTGGCTCTGATATTGCATCAATTAATGCCTGTGTGTATGGGTGTTTTGGACTAAGAAGAACCTGATCAATGGGTCCTATCTCTACAATTTTACCTAAATACAAAATTCCTATCCTTTGACCAAAATACCTTGCAGTTGCCAAATCATGTGTGATGTAGATAAATGAAATATTGTATTTTTTTTGTAATTCCTGCATCAATTCTAGCATTTCAGCTCTTATTGATACATCAAGCATTGAAACTGGCTCATCAGCTAAAATCACTTTTGGTTTTAGTGATAATGCTCTTGCCAAAACAACTCTTTGTCTTTGACCCCCAGATAACATGTGTGGATATTTTTTAATTACTTCTTCAGCTGGTTCTAGTTTAACTTCGTGTAGTACCTCAATTACTCTTTTTCTTCTTTCATCCTTGTCTCCAATATTGTGAATCTCTAGTGGCTCTGAAACAATATCTCCAATTTTCATTCTTGGGTTTATCGAATCATATGGATCCTGATGAATCATCTGACACCCCATTCTAATTTTTTGCAAATTTTCAGAATGATTGTCAATCTCTTGATTTTCAAAAAATATTTTCCCCGAGTCTGGTTGTATTGATCTTAAAATTAGTTTTGCAATAGTTGATTTGCCTGAACCTGATTCACCTGCCAACACAAACACTTCTCCTTTTTTTACAGAAAAAGAAATGTCATCAGTTGCTCTTACTGTGTCAGATTCTTTTCCAAATATTCCTTTTTTGGTAAAATATTTTTTCAAATGTTCTATTTTGAGAATTTCATCCAACAAATATTATTGAATTTAGAAGTATATCAAGAGATATAGTTTATGCGTAAAGAATTGGGTTAAGGCTTTTATGCCCTATAATGGTGATTTTAATACTTGAATAATACTGTACAGAAAAACAAAGAATACAAGAAATTCACTGTTGATTCTAGATTACAATATTTCAAACCTCATGCTACAAAAATTGAAAAGACATTTGCCGAAGAAATCTCTTCTAGCCTTGGAACAAACTCTAAATCCATTCATCCCAAATTTTTCTATGACAAAAAAGGCTCTGATTTATTTGAAAAAATTTGTTCTGTTTCTGAATACTATCCTACCCGAACAGAAATTTCTATTCTGAAAAAACTCCAGAATGAATTATCTTCATTTTTAGATGAAGACTATAGATTGGTAGAATTAGGCAGTGGTTCTTCGACCAAGACGCGATTAATCCTGGATTTTTTGACATCTTCTCAAAAATTTACAGAATATTTCCCAATAGATATCTCTGAAATTCTTACAGAAAGTTCTGAAGAATTACTTGATCATTACAAAAATCTCACAATTACTGGCATCATTGATACCTATGAAGGTGGCCTAGAGTTTTTGAAGACATATGATGATAAAAACAATCTCATCCTATTTCTGGGCTCTAGTTTTGGTAATTTTTCACCAATTGATGGTTACAAGTTTTTGGAAAAAGTTTACGCTACTATGAAACCCGGTGATCTATTTTTGATTGGACTTGATCTTGTAAAAGACAAAACAATTCTAGAATCTGCCTATAATGATTCTAAAGGTATAACTGCTAAATTCAATCTTAATGTTCTATCTAGAATTAATGACGAACTTGATGCTGATTTTAATCTCAAAAACTTTTCACATCATGCAATTTACAATGAAAAAGATCAGAGAATTGAAATGTATTTGAAGTCTCTAGTTGATCAGTCAGTAATTGTTTCAAAATCTGATTTGGAATTAAAATTGCAAAAAGATGAATTGATTCATACTGAATATTCTCATAAATATCGTATATCTCAAATTCATGATCTTCTTGATGATGTTGGTTTTGAATTAAAACACACATGGTTTGATGATAAAAAATATTTTTCATTAACTTTGGTATCAAAAATTTAAAAAAATCTTCAAAACTTGTGCCTAAAAACAATCAAATTTCTATGGAATTTAGTAGGGTGTTCCTTGCTCTCTTTGATTCTTTAATGATTTTAGATACCACTCAAACTCATCTAGAAAACGTTCAATTCTTTTTTCATATTCTTGATGCAAAAGATTCCCCGATTCATCAAATGCTTCATGCACTTTAGAAATTTGAAGCGAAGATGGGATTGACGGTGAGCCTAATTCTGCAAAAATTTGTCGTAGATGCTGTGCTGCATTAACTCCTCCAAAGGAGCCTACTGAATAAGACACTATGGCAGAGGGCTTAAAAAAATACTCTTCAAGACAGTAATCTAATGTATTTTTCAAAGCAGCTGATATTGTGCGATTGTATTCTGGTGTAATTGGCACATACCCATCAGCAGAAATTATCATGTCGTGTAATTTTTGAAATTTAGGTTCAGGATTTTTCATTTCTTTATACATTCTATCTACAATTGGTAAATCCAATTCCATTGGGTCAACTAATGATACTTTATGCCCTCTATCTTGAATTTTTTTTGTGACATATTGGCCAACTTTTGCACCATTCCTGTCACTTCTTACTGAACCTAAGATTACTGCTACATTCATACCCAAAAAACTTTCAAGTGATGTCATAAAGTTTTCTCCAAAACTGCGTAAATTTCCCACGAAGGTGCTTTTTGGGTTAATCTAATTGATCAAAAGGGCGACGTTTTTTTTCTTTTTATTTATTAAAAATATGTGTAAATTCATGGTATATTGACCACGAATTTTGTTTTAGGCATACTGTTGATTGGTATGATTGCAATAATACCAACTGCATATGCTGATGTAGAGTTTTCCTTCAAATTTGGAACACTTGGGTCTGATGATGATGAATTAGATAATCCTACTGATGTTGTGATAAAAAGTAACGGTAGAGAAATCTATGTTGTAGATAATGACAATAATAGAATTAATGTATTTGATGATGATGGTGATGCTGATTTTATGTATGGTACGTTTTGTAATGTTGCACAAATCCAAGATTGTAATGATGATGCTGATGGTGCAGAAGAAGATGGAGATGGACAGTTTAACGCCCCACTTTACATTGCAATGGATGCATTAGGGAAATTCTTTATTGTAGATTCTGAAAATGAACGAGTTCAAATTTTTGATGATGATGGAGAGTTTCAATTCAAGCTTGGTTCGTCTAACAGTGGTAATGATGATTATCTTGGTGGTGCACAAGGAATAGTTATTCAAGACTCTTCAAGAAAGATATTTGTTTCAAACGCTGAAAATGACTCTATCTCTGTTTTTGGTTCTACAGGTAATTTTCTTTTTGATTTTGATTTATTTGATGGTAATGATGATTTTACAAACCCTAGTGAAATGATAATCGACAATTCCGATGAACTTTTGTATGTTGCAGATTCTGGAAATGATCGAATTGTTATTTTTGAAATTGTTGATGGCACTACATGTCCTAGTGACACAATTGAATCTGTAGATGGAATATGTTTTGTTAAAGAATTTGGTTCTTCTGGAGATGATGAGGGCGAATTTGATGATCCATCTGGACTGGCATTTGACTCTGAAAATAATTTATTGTATGTTGCAGATTCTGATAATGATAGAATTCAAATCTTTGAAATTGTTGATGACACTACATGTCCTAGTGATACCGAAGAAGTTGTAGATGGTGTGTGTTATGTTGATGAATTTGGTTCTCTAGGAACTGCTGATGGTCAATTTGATTCTCCACAAGGAATTGCCATTGATACTTCTAATGACTTGTTATATGTGGCAGATTCAAAAAACGATCGAATTCAAGTCTTTGACTTAAATTCTGAACCTGCTGTACAAACTCCTGAAAAACCGGTAAATGTTGATGCGTCTCCTGTATCTCCCACATCTATTATTTTGACCTGGGATGAACCTGAACAACATGAAACTATCCCAAAAATTACTGGATACAAGATTGAGTATAGGGTAGGTTCTGAAAACTATATTGCGATAACTCCTGATACCTCTAGCACTGTAACTTCATTTGTGCATAATGGATTATCTGAAGATGAAACTTACAGTTATCGTGTTTATTCTATAAACTCTGTGGGTACTAGCAGTGTATCATCAATTACTACTGTTAAACCTGAATCTACAACTACTCCTGTAGCATTAACTGCATCTGCAATTTCCCCTAATCAGATAAAACTTTCATGGTTGGCTCCATCTGAAACCTTCCAACAATCAATTAGTGGTTATAACATAAAGCGCGTACTTACTCCTGGTGTTTATGATGATGTTGGAAGTACTAATGGACAGACTAGAACATTTATTGTTTCCAATTTAGCAACTGACAAAACTTACACATATACAGTTTCTGCAAACATTGGATTTGGTCAAACAGGAGAATCAAACACCGCATCTGCAACACCTCGAACTGATTCTACTGATACAACTGAAGAGCCACTAGTTTCAACGTCTGTAGATGTGACTGTTCCTTCATCCCCAATCAAATTAACTGCATCCACCAAAACCCCCACTTCTATAACTCTTACATGGGATGCGCCTAGTGATGATGGCAATTCTGAAATCACTGGATACAAAATTGAAGCGAAAAAAGACAACGGCTCTTTTAGCACTGTAGTTGAAGACACACAAAACTCTTCTAAGACATATACTCACTCTGGACTTGTAGAGAATTCAAAATATGCCTATAGAGTTTCAGCAATAAATTCAGTTGGCGTTAGTGGACCTTCAAATGAATCCTCTGCAACTGCAAAGATTACTGGTCTTGAACTTAGCCCTCTAGGCAAATTAACAATTAATGAAGGACAACTATTGTCATTTACAGTTAAACTAACTGATAATACAATCAAAGATCCTGTATTTAGTCTGAAGGATGCTCCTTCTGGTGCAAAAATAATCTCAAACACTGGAGCATTTGCCTGGACTCCATCATCTTCTGATGGTGGTAAGACATACAATATTGTAGTTGAAGTTAGGAAAAACGAGTTATTTGATTCTCAGACATTGGAAATTAAGGTAAATGACTCTCTTACTAGTTCTGAATCTATATCCGAACCCATTTCTGAACCTGTAAATACAGAACCACAGGAATTACAGATTCCTGCATCCTTTGTTGATGAAACAAAAGATCCTCAAAGCTATGTAGATAGATACAATGATGAGGAAAGTTACAAAAAATGGTTTGATGACAATTATTCAGAATATGATTCAATTTATCATGCAGTTGGAATAGATGAGCCTCCACAAGTACCTGCTGACTTTGTTGATGAAACAATGGATCCATATTACTATGTGGCTCGTTACAACATTGATCCGAAATACAAACAATGGTTCGATGAAAAATATGTGCAATATTCTTCAATAGAACAAGCAGTTGATTTTCATGATTCTGGAAAACCCCAAAAAGTTTATGGTTTTTGTGGTACTGGTACTACACTAATTGATGGTGTGTGTACTGTTATCAAAACTAAAGAATAACCTTCTAATGAATTCTTTGATAATGTTATGCCTTAAACACTTGTAAAATTAACTCATTTTTTCCATTAGTTCTTCAAATACAACTAATGGCTGTTTGCCTTCAATTTTTTGGTATGCTCCATCGCCACTTACAACAATAAATGTTGGAGTTTGGTTTACTTCATGTCTTTCTCCTAATTCTAGGCTTTGATCAATTTTCTGATTAAATTCTGATGATGCCATGCATTCGTCATATCTTTCAATATCTAAATTAACTTGATTTGCAAAATCTCTAATTTTTTCTGCACTTGCCCATCCATCATTGGTATCTCCTTGATTTAGATATAATGTCTCATGAAATTCCCAGTACATACCTTGTTGTTCTGCACAATAACTTGCATGTGCAGTTGGGTAAGAGTCATCTCCTAAAAATGGATAATCCACAAAAAGTAATTCCACTTGGCCTGATTCTACATATTTCTCATTCAAAGGCATTCCAGTTTCTTTATACCACTCACTACAAAATGGGCATTGAAAATCACCAAACTCTATAATTGTAATTGGTGCAGTTGGACTTCCCAAAGAATGACTATATTGCCTAATGTTATCTAGATCTATTTTAGTTGCTTCTGCAACTTTGGTCTCCATATCCATGCCAGCTACTGCATAAACACTCATGACAATTCCAACTACAATTACTGCTGATGCAATTGCAATTTTAGTTGGCATATTAGTCAATAATGTTGGTAAATCGCAATTGATAATTAATGTTTAGGAATGATAAAATCAAATATGAACATAAGACATCTTATTCCTATCCTTGTTTCACTACAAATTATTTTAATTATTGCTAGTTTTTTATCATTATCATACTTTGTGAACGAACATACAGTTTTTGAAAATTCTGTAATTCTTGTATCTGAACTCAAACAACATTCAGATGTACTGATTTTTGATTTGCACAAATATGTTAATGGAGTTACATACGCGGATCCTAAAAACTTGGTAATTCACATGGAAAAGGAATTTGACATATTAAGGAATGGCGGAATATCGCATGATTTAACCATAAATCCCCTTCCAACTAAATTTTTAAATGCACATGATATAGCTCAAACCAAATTAATTATTTACACTAATCATGTAGAAGAAATTCTAAAAGAAGAAAATCCAAAACTCAATTTTAATAATTTAGCATTTACAAATCTTGATACTGCAAAATTTGACACTAATGGTGCTTTAGATTATTTACTATCTCTAATGTTGGAAGAAAATGAAATTTATAGTAAAAATCTTCTAATTTTACAAATTGGTCTTGCAATCCTAAATGTTGGAGTACATGTAATGGTGTTATTAATTATTTTAGATCTTTTGAGGAAACAATCTGAAAAAGAAAAACGATTAGAGAAATTAGCTTCAATTGGAGAACTTGCATCACGAGTTTCACATGACATACGTAACCCGTTGACCACAATCAAAGGAGTAGTTGATTTGTTAACCTCTCAAAAATCTACCGTAACTGATGAGAAAGACATTCAACGTTTAGAATTGATAAAAAAATCTGTTACTCAAATAAATCATCAAGTAGAAGATGTACTTGACTATGTTAGAACAAACAAAATTTCATTAGAAAAAGCATCTTTGCATGAAATAATTAATCAAGCTGCAAAACGTGTTTCTATTCCTGATTCTGTTGATATTTCATACCCTGAAAAAGACTATTCCATAAAATGTGATAAACTCAAAATGGAGATTGTATTTGTAAATTTGTTATTAAATGCAGTTGATGCTGTGCATAGAGACGGTAAAATTGCAGTTAGAATGAAAAACGTTGATAATTTTATTGAGATTCAAGTTGAAGACTCTGGGCCCGGAATTAATTCAGAATCTTTATCAGAGATATTTGAGCCTCTTTTCACTCTAAAACAAAAAGGTACAGGTCTTGGCTTGGCTAGCTGTAAAAATATTATCGAACAACATGAAGGGTCAATCAAAGTTTCTAACAATCCAACAACATTCACGATTATGATTCCTTCAAATCTCTAACTGTGGTCTAAATATCTTCAGCACATCTAAAACCTGAAAATAACCATCTTTCATCTAATCTAAAGAAATTCCTATAACTTCCTCGTATTGACATTTTTGGTGTTCCAAATGATCCTCCTCTCAAAACCTTTTGATTTGTAAACCATTTGTCATTGTATTCATCAAATCCTGTTTTGAAGCCTGGATATCCTGTAAATTCTGATGATGTCCATTCCCATACGTCTCCGATCATTTGTTGACATCCTGATGGGCTTATTCCTTCTGGATACGTTCCAATTTCAGTACATCCCCAATGATATGATTCAAGAAGATTGCATCTATCCTCCGTAGGTTGTTCATTTCCCCATGGGAAAACTGTTTTTTCTTGTTTGACTTCATTCCAACAAGCTGCTTTTTCCCATTCAGATTCTGTTGGTAATCTTTTCCCTGCCCACTTGCAATATGCATCAGCTTCATAGAAACTAACATGGCATACTGGTTCATTTGGATTAATCTCTCTAATCCCTAAAAAGTCTCTAACATTCCATTTGTCATCAATCTTTTCCCAATACATTGGAGCATTCCATTTGTTAGCTTTAACTTTTTCCCATCCATCTGATAACCAATACTTGTATGTCTCATATCCCCCCTCTTCAATGAATTCTAGATATTGCTTGTTTGTAACTGGAAATACATCAATTTTGTAATCATTTAAGTACACTTTGTGTTCTGGAAGTTCAATATCATAACAGAATTCTTTTCCATTGAAACCCATTGTGTATAATCCTCTCTTTATCTGAACAGAGTTTTGTTCAACATCGTTTTGTTTTTGAATTTGATTTTTCTTTACTGGTCTGTACTGTTCAGCAAGAAGATGTTGTAAATCATAGACTAGCAGTTCTTGATGTTGGCATTCATGATGAAATCCCATCGTAATTAATCTGACAGCATTTTCATCTAAAGACTGAGTTTCAATAAATTTCTCTACTCTTTGATTAATTGTATTGAAATACTGAAAAATCTGATCAACAGTAGGTCTAGAAATTACTCCTCGTAACCCTTTATCATGTGGAACTCCAAATTGTTGATAATAGGAATTAAGATATTCTGAAAATTCTTTTGAATAAAATTCGTAATTCTTGTCTAATTTACTCATAATTGCTTCATAAATCCAACTAACATGTCCTACGTGCCATTTTGGAGGACTCATAAAAAATGCAGTTTGTACCACAAAGTCATCTTTTTCTAGAGTTTTCACTAGTTCTAAAGTTCTTTTTCTAGTTTCTCTAAATTGTTCAAGTAATGGTTGTCTCTTTGTTAATTCTGGGTTTGTGGTCATTACTCAAAATTTGATTTTTTTGTATTATTATATTTGATGTATCAATACCCTCTTGCAAAAATTGGAACTGACGTGCTTTGTTCTCCACAATACATGCATTTCATATCTGAATTTTCACTATCAAATGGAATTACTCGTATATCTGCACCTGTTTCTTCTTTAATCTTCTCTTCGCATTCTAGTTTGCCACACCATGGTGCATTGAAGAAACCACCTTCCTCAATTTGTGATTTGAACTCTCCATAATCTGAAACATTTTTTGTATTTTCTTTTGACTGTGTTTTTGCATTTTCAAGCATGTTTTTTTGTATTTCATCTAGAATTGAAATGATCTTTTCTATTTCATTAAATTGCAAATTTATTTTTTCACGATTGTATCTTTTTGCAACGACAATACTTTGTTTTTCGATATCTTTTGGCCCAATTTCTATGCGTATTGGAACTCCTTTCATCTCCCAATCGTTGAATTTGTATCCTGGTGAAAGTCCTTCTCGTTCATCTACTTGAACTCTAATATTTTTTGATTCTAATTCTTCTTGAATTTCTTTTACTTTTGGCAATACTTTGTCTTTTCCTTCATCGTTTCTGTAAATTGGAACAATTACTACTTGTGTTGGTGCAACTTTAGGTGGTAAAACAAGACCTTGATCATCTCCATGTGCCATTATCATTGCGCCAATTAATCTCCATGAAACTCCCCATGATGTTTGCCATGCAAAATGTTCTACATTATCTTTATCTGCAAATTTTACTTCAAATGGTTTGGAAAAATTTTGTCCTAAGAAATGTGAAGTGCCCATTTGTAGTGCTTTTCCATCTGGCATAATTGATTCCATTGTAGTTGTGTACACTGCACCGACAAATTTTTCCTTCTCACTTTTTTTTCCTGTTATAACTGGAATTGCTAACTCTTCTTCAACAGTATTTTTGTAAATATCTAAAATTTTCATTACTTCTTTTTCTGCTTCTTCTTGTGTTACGTGTACTGTATGTCCTTCTTGCCATAAAAATTCTGATGTTCTAAGAAACGGTTTTGTTGCTTTAATTTCTGCACGTAATGCTGTGTTCCAAAAATTAATCTTTAGTGGTAAATCTCTCCAACTTTGGATCCATTTTGAGTATAATGTATATGCTAATGTTTCAGATGTTGGTCTTAATGCCAATCTGTCGCCAACCTCATTTGTTCCTGAATGGGTTACCCAAAATACCTCTGGATTAAATCCTGCAAAATGTTTTTGTTCTTTTCCTAGCAATGATTCTGGGATTAATACTGGAAGAAATCCATTTCTAATTCCATTCTTTGCAAATTTTCTATCAAATGTTGTTTTCAATGACTCCCAAATGGAATTTCCATCTGGTCTGAGCACGATTAATCCTTTCACTGGTGCATAATCTGCTAATTTGGCCTTTAGTACAACTTGAGTATACCACTCACTAAAGTCATCTTTTTTTGAAACTGTGATCCCAACGTCTTCTTTACTCAAACTAAAATTCCAAGAATAAATTAACTAATGAGCTTTTCGTGAGAAATTTTTGATTATAATTTATCGCCTTTACAAAGTACTTGTCCTGTGACTCTACTTTGGAAATTTGGACATACAAAACATTGGATAAAATGTATATCGTCCTTTAAAACTGGACATTCCACAAATTCCTGTTTCATCCTTTTGAGCATTTTTGGACTGACTCCTTTAAGCTTTAATTTCCCTTTATCATCCATCATTCCTGATGTTTTTAGTTCTGCCTTGACATCATCAGGTAGTTTTTGTCTTCCTTCTCTTTCTTTGATATCTACTTCGTATTTGTGTTCTAATTCGCCCATAACTATACAATTAACTTCGGTGATTTATTACTAGCGTTTTTTGGATCCCAAAAAAGTTTAAACTTTAATATAATTAGCAAATTTTTGCAAAACAGAAATCAATTGCTAGTAATTTTTGACGTTGAAGGTGTATTGTATGATGAAGAATATCTCCCAATTCTTGCAGAAAAACTCAACAAACAAGATGAGATTTGGGCAATTACAAAACAAGGAATTCAAGGAAAAATTAACTGGGAAGAAGGACTTCGAACAAGAGTTGCTGCTCTAAAGGGTCTTGATGAAAAAATATGTCAAGAAGTTTCTGATGCACTACCTATTATGACTGGTGCAAAAGAAGCCTGTAGAGCACTAAAAGCTGCTGGTTGGAAACTGATGGCTGTCTCAGGTGGATTTACCTTGATGATGGGCAGATTAAAAGAAGAATTAGGATTAGATTATGTTTATTCTAATGAATTAATTTTCAAAGATGGAAAGTTAGATGGTGTAAAAATTAACGTTGATTCTGATAAATCAAAATCTGCACGAATTAAAATTGAAGAATGGGGTGAAAAGAAAGAGAATATTGTCTGTGTTGTAGATGGCGCAAATGATGTAAAATTATTTGATATTTGTGGATTGGGAATTGCATATCGTGCACAAGATTTGGTAAAAGATTTGGCAACCACAACTTTGGAAGAAAAGGATCTTTCAAAAATTTTGGATATTATTAACAAACATTACAAATTAGAATTAGAAACTCCAACTCCTGCATAAACAATTTTTTAGTCCATACTCTCAGATACTGTGCTTGGAAATCTTACCTGTCCATATAGAAAAAGAGATTGAACCTTCAGATGATCTTTCAGAATTAATTATCTCTTCAAATCAAATCCAGGATGGCGATATTATAGTAATTGCTCAAAAAATAATTTCAAAGCAAGAAAGACGTATGATTGAATTGTCTACTGTAAAACCTTCCCTGCTTTCTGAAGGAATTAGTTCACAATATCAAAAGGATCCTCGAATTACTGAATTAATTTTGTCTGAATCAAAGCGAATCATTCGTATGAAAAATGGAATTTTAATTGTTGAAACTAATGATGGCACAATTTGTGCTAATGCAGGAATTGATGAAAGTAATGTAAAATCTGGATATGCAACTTTGTTACCATTGAATTCAGACAAATCTGCTAAAAACATACGTGAAAAAATTCTCAAACATACGAACAAAGATGTTGCTGTAATAATATCTGACACATTTGGTCGGCCATTTAGATTAGGACAAACAAACTGCGCTATAGGAATTTCAGGATTGTCTCCTATAGTTGACTATGAGGGAACTCAAGATACATTTGGGAAAACTTTACGTGTTACTGCAATTGCAATTGCTGATGAACTTTCAGCAGCATCTGAATTAGTCATGGGAAAAACACTAAAAACTCCTGTAGCAATAATTCGAGACTATTCGTTCTCAAAGAATGAACATGGAACTGGTGAATTAATCCGGCCTGAACATGAAGATCTTTTTAGATAATTTTTTGTTTTGATTCCATAAGATTATTACCTAAGACGAAAAATTTCATTTGAAAATGCCAATAAATGCTGAATTACATTGTCATAACTCTTTTTCAAATTTTCATGTAGGCGATGATGAACCACCTTATGATTGTAATGTCTCTATACTAGATCAACTTGAGCGATCATATAGTTTAGGATTGGATGCAATTTTTGTTACAAATCACAATACATTGGATGGATATCATCAATTATTAGAATACAAAAATAATCATTCAAAATTCAAAAATATCGATGTTTTCCCTGCAGAAGAAATCACTACTGATACCGGTGCACATGTTCTAGCTTATGGAATTCATGATGTAATCTCTCCTGGCCTTTCCCTTGAAGAAGTCATTGATGAGGTTAGAAAACAAGGTGGCGTTTCATCTGCTCCTCATCCGTTTAGTTTACTTGATGCATTACGTGACAGTGCAAAAAAATGTGATATGGTTGAGGTCTTTAACAGCAATAATGTTGATATTTTATCTAATGCGCGTGCAACAGAATTTGCTTTAGATAACAACATGATTCAAGTTGCTGGAAGTGACTCTCATGTTTTGTCTACTCTTGGACGATGCGTTAATGTAATTGATTCTGAAAACAATCTAGATGATATTTTATTTGCTATGAAACATGGAAGAATCGAGATTTCTCAAACAGGTTATGCATATCAGGCTGAAACGCTTGATCATTTAAGATACAAAATTAACAATTCAAAAGAATATTTGATTGATTATATTTCTGAACATTACCCAAATGCAAAATGGCTTTTGACTCTGTTATTGAGAATTTATGATTCCAATCAGAACAGCCACATGTGGACACTTTTTTACAAAATTGCAATTTACTTGATGAAAAGAATTTCCCAAAAAATCAACTTTCAGAATCAAGATCCAAGTTTTATGAAAGATAGGAATCTTACAACTATGTTTAAAATGGCATTGTAAGCAATAATTAATCTGAAAAACTCAAATAGCTTTTAATATAACAAAACGCCCTTTTTCAATTAGTAAATGTCCGAATCAACTGAAAAAAAATTAGATGCAACTGGATTATTTTGTCCAGAACCTGTATTTAGAACCAAAATTGAAATTGAAAGAATGCAAGTAGGTGAAACATTAACAGTTTCTGCTGATGATCCTGCAGCTGAAGATGATATTTCTAGATGGGTAACAAGACAAGGTCATGAATTACTTGACATGTCTAAAGATGGAGATGTAATTACTTTCCAAATTAAAAAGGTGAAATAACCAAAATCATGACTACTGTAACTGACACAGATGTTTTGAATCGTGTAGGTAATACCCCTCTTGTAAAATTAGATTCTCTTTCACATGATGATGTAGATTATTTTGCAAAGTTAGAAGGTCATAATCCATTTGGTTCTGTAAAAGACAGAGCAGCATACTGGATGATAAAAGATGGTGAAGAAAAAGGGATTCTAACAAAAGGTAAGAGCATTATCATTGAACCCACTTCTGGAAATACTGGAATTGCTTTAACTGGAATTGCAAATTTGTTGGGATATAAAGTCGAGATTGTTATTCCTGAAAAGGCAAGTAATGAAACTAAAGATATTATTCGAAATTTGGGTGCCAAAGTCTTTGAAACAAGTGATGATTTGTGTCCTAAAGTTGGTGCAGGAACTGATCAAAGTATTGCCCTTGCAACTTCTATTGCATCTTCAAGACCTGATACGTATTATTCCCCAAATCAATATGTTAATGAAGCAAATTTCAAAGGCCATTACATTGGAACAGGACCTGAAATTTGGCGACAAACTGAGGGTAAGGTAACTCATTTCTTTACTGGTGTGGGTACTGGTGGAACAATTACTGGTATTGGTGCATTTCTTAAAGAAAAAAACCCTGATGTGAAAATCATTGGATGCCAACCTCAACAAAATCACCTCATTCAAGGATGGAGAAATTTTGAAGAATCTGCAAAACCTGATTTGTTTCTAAAACGAGAAAATGTTGTTGATGATTGGGTTTCTGTTGATAATGAAGAAGCATTTTCTGTTGTAAAAGCTGTTTTTGAAAAAGATCAATTGTTGATCAGTCCTTCATCTGCTGCAGTTTATGCTTGTATGAAAAAATACCCTATCGAAAGTGATGCATGTGTAGTTGGAATTTTTGCTGATGATGGACGAAAATTCAAGAGTGTATATGCAAAACAAAATGTAATGTCTGAAGAAAATTTTGAAAATTGTCTTAAAGATGCAAAATACATGTCTGAATTAGCATACTAGTTATTCCAAAACATCTTTCAAATGTTTTTCATAAAAATCCCTAAAGTATGAATTCATATCTCTTTCATGTTGTAAACATTTGTTACTTTGTTCTGTAATGTTATTTTTGATCTCTCTACTCCATTGACTTTGTTGTCTATCTTTTGAATTAATTATTGATGGATTTTCTTGAATTTTTTCCATGATTTCTATCAATGATAATGACAATTGTCGAAACTTGCTAATTTGTAAAAGGAATTTTTCTGATTCTTCTTTATCTGCAACTTTAATTAATGAAAATACTTGATTGTAATATTCTAAAGCTTTTTTGTTATATTCTTTAAAATTTTCAATTCTTTTCTGCCAGTACCCCTTTGATGTTTTTTCTTCTACTTTGTAACTAAATTGAATTTTACTCAAATCCATGCCTAATTTTGCTAGTTTGTCACTGTGTTCTTTCATGCTTTTTTGCTTATTTTCTGTATCTTCAGGCATGAAAATCAGTGTGTTTTGTTCCAATAAAGAGTTTAGATTTGTAATTTTTTCCAAAACTCAAAAGATTCTTTGGAATATTCTAACAGACATATTTCACAAAATGAATCCCATTCTCCAACCCCATTTTTTTTGAAATAATCTAATGACCATTTGTATGGTGGTTCTTCTCTGTATTGAAATTGTTGAATTGTATAGATTTCTTTTTCAAAAAACTTGTTTAAGCATTTTTTGCATTGTGCATTTTTCATTCTTGTTTATCTGAACTTTCTGTTAGATATTTATCTACATCAATTGCTGCCATACAACCATAACCTGCAGCTGTAATTGCTTGTCTATAACTTCTATCATGTACATCTCCTGCTGCAAAAACTCCTTCAACGTTTGTGTATGTTTTATTTTTTAGTACCACATATCCTTCATCATCTAAATCAATTTGATTTTTGAATAATTTTGTATTTGGTTCATGTCCAATTGCAACAAAAAGACCTCCGACATCTAATGTTGACTCTTCATTTGTTTTTAGATTTTTCAAAACTGCCTGTTGCATTTTTTGATCTCCTTTAATGTCTACTACAGCTGAATCCCAATGGAATTTTATTTTTTCATTACTTAGTGCCCTTTCTTGCATTACTTTGCTTGCGCGTAATTCATTTCTTCTGTGAACTAAATGAACAGTGGTTGCAAATTTCGTAAGAAATGTTGCTTCTTCTATTGCAGAATCTCCTCCTCCAACTACCACTAATTCTTGATTTCTAAAGAATGGTCCATCACACGTTGCACAATAAGACACGCCCTTTCCTCCAAAAGTTTCTTCACCCTCTAATCCCAGCTTTCTAGGATTTGCACCTGTTGCAATGATAATTGCACGACCTTCATATTCTTCTGATGCTGTCAATACTTTGAGGGGACTCCGTCTAAAATCTACATCTACAGCCTCATCATCTACAATAGTTGTTCCCATTCTTTGGCATTGTTTTCTCATTTCTATCATTAAATCTGGGCCCATGATTCCTTTCTCAAATCCTGGATAATTTTCAACTTCAGTTGTATTGACTAGTTGCCCTCCAGGTAATATTCCTGATAAAATTAAAGTGTCATATCCTGCTCTGGAACAATAAATTCCAGCTGTATATCCAGAAGGACCGGCACCGATAATCACAACATCAAACTTTGTTTTTTTCTTATCTGGCATCTTTGGGCCTTCGTCTTTTGATTCAAGGACTGTCGCTCCCTCATCTGCCGCCATCATGATAATTCATCTTTTAATTTCAATAATTTAAGTGAATATCTTTTTTGATTAATTGTCTTTCATTCTCATAAGAATCTGATCACATATTTTACGCATTTGAGAATCAGATCCAAGGCTTGAAATTTTTACAATATCTGTAGTTGTAATGATCCCGACAATTTCTTCATCCTCCAAAACTGGTAGCTTATGTATGGATTTTTCTTTCATGATTTCTGCAGCTTCCCAAATTGTTTCATCTGATTTTATTGTAATTAGTGGTGATGACATTACTTCAAAAATTTTTGCATGCGGTGCTTTTCTTTCTGCAACAATTTTTGTAACAAAATCTCTTTCTGTAACTATTCCTAATGTTGCAATTTTATCTATCACAATAACACATCCTATATTTTTCTCTCTCATTTTTTTTGCTACTTCTTCTAATGTTTCTGAAATATTTACTGTTAGAACATTCTTACTCATTATTTGATTTACAAACGTATTTTCCATATTTTTTTTAAAATTCCCAACTATTTGATATAGATTTTAAATTATCATTCTTGAAAATCAAAAGGTCTTTTAAATTAATTATTGTTCTATTAACGATATGGTCATAAAAACCAAAAAAATTCTTGTTCCATTAGATGGCTCTAACAATTCTATTCGTGGTTTAGATATGGCTATACACCTTGCAAGGCAATCTCATGGAACAATTACTGCATTGACTGTAAAATCTGTGCCTGGAATATATGCAATTCATCCGTTAGGATTTTTGGATTTCAATTCTATGAAAGAAGTAAAAAAAACTCTTGAAGATGCTAAAATACGTGCTGCAAAAAAAGGCATTAAATTAATTGGGAAATCGCTTACTGGTGATCCTGGTTATGACATATCTCGGTTTTTGAATAACTCTAAAAACAAAATTGATTTAGTTGTGATTGGCGCTCGTGGTAGAAGTTCTGCAAAGGAAATTTTCCTTGGAAGTGTTTCAAATTATGTTTTACATAAATCTAAAAAACCAGTTCTAATTGTCAAATAGTTGAATGTGGTTTAATTGATTTCAATCGTAGGTACTGGAAGAGTTGGCACATCTATTGCATTTCTTTGTGTTTCAAATGGATTAGATGATGTTTTACTTGTAAATACAACAAAAGAAAAAGCAATTGGTGAAGCATTAGATGTTGCAAATTCAATTCCTGCAACATCTAAATTTTCTATTCGTGGAACTGATGATTATTCTGAATTAGTTGGGTCTGATATTGTTGTTATTGCTGCAAGTGTTGGTGTTTACACTAAGGATAGATCTGAAAATATGGATTTACAAGTTAAAATGATAAAAGATATCTCAGAAAAAATAAAACAATATTGCCCTTCTGCAATAGTTTTGATAGTTTCAAATCCTCTTGACGTAATGACTTATTTTTTTCAAAAATACAGTGGTTTTTCTAGATTCAAAGTAATTGGAATTGCTTCTAGTCTTGATACAAGTAGATTTCGTTATTATATTTCTGAAACTTTGTCTGTTCCTCAATCTTCGATTTCTAATGCAATTGTTTTGGGAGAACACGGTGATTCTATGGTTCCTATCTTTTCAGGTGTAACTGTTGGGGGTAATCCCTTATTTTCTATGATTGATAGTAGGGATATCATTACTGAAAATGTTCGAAATTATTGGAAACTTTTGAGAAATTATAAGAGTAGATCACAATTTGGTATTGCCAAAAATACCTTTGATGTCATTGATGCTATTAGAAATAAAAAAGAAATCCTAGTACCTGCTTCTATTGTTCTTGATGGTGAATATGATGAACATGATGTCGCAATGGGTGTACCTGTGATAATTAATCAAAATGGAGTGTCTGAAATACAAAAAATTAAACTTGATGATACAGAATCATCTTCTCTAAAAAAATCATCTGAAAAAATCCGTAATGACATAAAATCTATTCATGAATGATTGATTATTTTTCTGAGACTCTCTTCATGATTCTTACACAATTTCTTGTTTGATTGTGTGTACAGTAATTCTTTTTGCCAATGTGCATTATACAATCTACATTCCCTATCTTCACAAAATGCTTCCCCTGTTTCGTAATACATAACGGCTTGAAGCAGATAACCTTCTACAACCTCTGTTATCCTCGAATCATTATACTCTAAAAATTCTCCTTTGTACTTTTCTTTGATTTTTTCTGCACTTTCTTTAGTAAAATTTACCATTAAATCAAGATAGTATTCTTTAGGTTTTGCAGGTGCTTCAATTATTCCTGTTGTTGAAATTATTGCAGGATTTGTTCCAATTAATGCTCTTGCATGATATCTAAAATCACTTTCATCAAATGTACATGTTAATTTGTTTGTGAAAATTATATTCAAAATCTCTTGGTCATTTTCATTTGAAGGAATGAATTTTGAAATTATTTTTTGAAATTCAAATCCATCATAAAGAATTTTTTCTTCATTTTGTGAATTA
Organism: Candidatus Nitrosopumilus sp.; assembly: GCF_965263415.1. GTDB lineage: Archaea > Thermoproteota > Nitrososphaeria > Nitrososphaerales > Nitrosopumilaceae > Nitrosopumilus. The sequence goes on along the minus strand of NZ_OZ253671.1, from coordinate 1,434,924 downwards.
TCTATATTTTCTTTTTCTATTTGTATTTCTAATTTTGTTGGGATATGTTTTGAAAATGGTTTTTTTAATTCAAAAACTCTTGTAGTGGCAATCTCTTGAAATATTTCATCTTCTCTATTTTCAAAAAAATTTTTCCTTATTTCTGTATCTGCATGAAATGTGTCATGAAGAAATTTTTCAAGTTTTTTAATCTGAATTTCTGGAACTGTAGGTTCATCATAAATGATAATTTTACTTGTTTTCAATAAGAAAACATGGGTTTGATTGCTTATCTTTCTAACTCTTTGATTTTCTCAGCTGCAATCTCTGCTGCTCTCTTTCCAGAGTATAACATTGAACCAAAAGTTGGTCCCATTCTTGCTAGTCCGTGAGTTTCTGTGACTGACATTCCTGCTGCGATAAGTCCTGGGTATACTTCACCTGTTTTGTGAACGACGTGCTCTTCACCGTCATTTACAAACATTGGCTCCATTCCTTTCCATTCAGCTAAACCTCTGTCAACTAGTCTTTTTACTGCAACAGAATCATGTCCTGATGCATCGATGATTATTTTAGCTTCAAATGCAACTGGATCAACACATGTAATGTTACGTGGCAATGCTGATACTGGCATCCAATTAACAACAATTCCTGAAACTCTTCCGTTCTTTAGAACCAAATCATCAAACTTTGTTAGTTGTAAGAATTTTACTCCTGCATCACATGCACCAGCAATTAATTTTGATACTGCATGTGGTCCTGGTGTCAGATACAATCCGTCTTGTACTTTTTTGTATGGAACACCTAATTCATCCCAAATTTTTTGTGCAGGTTCTCTAACTGTAACTGGATTCATCATATAACCTCCTAACCAATATCCTCCACCTAGGTAGTTGTTTTGTTCAATAACTAAAACTTTGAAACCCAAGTTTGAAAGTTCTCTACTTGCAGTGAGTCCTGCTGGACCTGCACCAATAATGATTACATCTGACTCTGCTCTATCAATTAGAACTTTGTGAAATTCATTTGCAATTGCTTGTGTGATTTCAACTTCACGTACGTCAGTAAATATTTTTGTTGATTGTTCTGCTACAGTTGCTTCTTGCATGAAAAAATTCTTGTCTAGAACCCATTAATACTTTGCCACCTTCAAAAATTAGGAGATACTAATTATTCCATATCTGTAAAACGATTATTCCTAAAAATACAGGAAATATCCTGTCAGCCTTGAAAGTTTGAGTCCTAAAACCTCCATTTCTCAAAAATTTATATCACAACAAAAAGAAATTTCATTATATTGACAGTATCTGATCTTAAACAATCTGCACCTGATTCTCCTAAACCTAAAATCAATTGGGCAAGAATTGAAGAGGCTGATAATTTTGCAAAGACTGTAAAATTATTCCGTCAGGGAAAATACGACGAAGCTAGTTTCAGACGATTCAGACTTCAACACGGTGCATATGGTACTAGAATGACTAACGATTATGCTATGGTTAGAATTAAACTGCCTGCAGGTGAAATTTACCCTCATCAAATTGAAAAATTATCTCAACTAAGTGAACAATATTCTATTGGAAGTGCCCATATCACAACTAGAGAAAGCGTTCAATTACACTGGGTAATTCTTGAAGATGTCTCAGAAATTCTTCGTGGTCTTGCTGATGTGGGAATGACATCAAGAGAAGCATGTGGAAATAGTGTAAGAAATGTAATGTGTAGTCCAATGACTGGTGTTTGTCCTAATGAAGAATTTGATTCAACTCCATACGCACGTGCTACTGCAAAATTCTTTTTGAGAAATCCTATGAGTCAAAATCTACCTCGTAAATTCAAATTCACTTTTACATGTTGTGAGAAACATGGAATGGTAAGAATTGTTGATGTTGGATTGATTCCCCAGATAAGAGAAGTGGATGGAACTATTCAAAGAGGATTCAAAATATTCCTTGGTGGTGGATTGGGCAATAGATCGTTTGTTGGACATCAATTAGAAGACTTTACTCCTGAAGAAGATTTACTTTACACTTCAATTGCTGTAGTGAAAATCTTTGATAGATTAGGAGATAGAAAAAATCTTGCGAGAAATAGAATGCGCTATCTTGTAAATGACATGGGTTGGGAAAAATTCCAAAATCTTGTATTAAAAGAAAGAGCAGTAGTAAGAGCTACTCAATCTGTAATTACGCAACTTGATGTTGATCACACTCCTGATGAAATTAAACGCCCAATTAGAGTAAGTGATGAAAGTGGAAGTGGAGCACCTGATGGTTATGCACGATGGCTAAAAACTAACACTGAAACACAAAAACAATCTGATTACAGAACTGCATACATCACTCTTGAAGCAGGTGATATTACTTCAAGCCAATTACTTACATTAGCAGAAATCATTCGTGACTTTTCTGCAGAAGGTAAGGCTCGTGCTGGTTTTGTTCAAAATATTGCATTACGTTATGTTCATGAAGATGATTTACCACGTTTGTATTCTAAACTACTTGAAATTGGTCTTGCAAAATCAGGCGCCCTCACCATGACTGCTCCTATTGGATGTTCTGGCACAACTTCCTGTAATTTGGCATTAACAAATTCACATAGACTAGCTAAAGAAATTCAAAGAAAATTTTTGGAACTAAAACTTGATGAAGATGATGATCTACGTGACGCATCTATCAAAATTAGTGGATGTCCAAACTCTTGTGGTCAGCATGGAATTGCAACCATTGGATTTTTTGGAGGAGGTGCACGCGTTGGAAAAGACATGTATGCAAATTATCAGATGTCTTTAGGTGGACGTTCTGATGGTGATGCAATGTTGGGACAAATCTGTCATAGAGTTCCTGCAAAAAGAGTAATTCCTGTAATCTTGAAAATTATAGAGTTGTTTAAAAAACACAAGAAATCAGATGACACTCTAAAATCTTGGATTCATAGAGTTGCAACAAATACTGAGGATTCTGAAATCAAAACACTCAATGATATCAAAAAAGCAATTGACCCATTAACAATTCCTCCAACAAAAGAAGATGACCCTGATTTCTATCTTGATTATGGTAGTGATACTAGTTATCATACTAAAACTGGAAAAGGTGAGTGTGCTGCTTGACCGAATCTGGTACCATTACAACTGATGTAGACTCTTTACGTTCAGAAATAAGGGACAAAAGTGTTAGAGTAATTGATGTAAGACGAGAAGATGATTACAAAAAAGATCACATATCAACTGCTGTGAACCTACCTTTAGCAAACCTCTTGTCTGATGATAGTCCTGAACGAGTTGTAAAATTAGTAAACTCCATGGGAATTGATGATGAAACTCGTGTTGTAGTTTATGATGATACATTTGGCGCATTAGCATCTAGAGTTGCATGGACTTTAGAATACCTTGGACATTCAGACGTAAGTTTACTTGAAACTACTTATAGTAACTGGAAATCCCTTGGATTGGAAAGCGATTCTCAAACCCCTGATATTCAAAGTAAGGATCACTCTATGAAGTTACAATCTGATATTTTGGCCACTTCTGATTATTTGGAATCTGCAAAAGAACGTGATGATGTGATTTTAATTGATAATAGAGAGAGGTTGAACTTCCTTGAACAACACATTCCTGGTGCAATTAGTCTTCCATACAGAACACTTGCATCAAATGACAAAATTTTACGTCCAAAAGAGGACATGAAACGCTTACTTGATAATCGTGGCGTTACTGGAAATACTGAAATCATAACTTATTGTGGAAGTGTAGGCACACTTTCTGGATTGGCATATTATGCACTCAAAACCGCAGGCTTGCCAAACGCAAAACTATACGTTCGCTCTTTCAAAGAGTGGAAAAATCTTCAAAAACCTACTGTTAAACAAGAAGATGCAAACTATTGGGATCTGTCTGCTGAATAGTTAAGAAATTTCGTTTCTGAGTTTTTTAGTAATTGTAACTTCTACATTATCAAATAGTATCAACATCTTTTCTTTATTTTCTGCAATGTAGTCGTTACCTCTATCTTTTAATCTGATTTTCCATAATCTTATTTCTCTATGTTGATCAAAGAAGTTTTCAATCATATGTTCTCCTGATTTTTTAGGATCAATAAACTCGTCAAATATTTCAATTGCTTTTTCTGCATTTTCTTCTTCAATTGCTTCTTTTGCAACTTGAATTGCTTGACTTAATTCTTTTAAATTCTTTACTGGTTTTGGTAACTTCTTTCTTGTAATTCCAAACAAGCCTTTCTTCTCTTTGCCCATTTTTTCTGCAACATTTGGAGCAAGATCATAAACTGGAATTCTACTTAGGCCGTCTCTCTTTTCATTTTGAACAATCAACCCTTTCTCTAATAATTTTCTTAATGCATCTTCTGCATCTTTTTTATCTAGAAATGTTGTCCATACTATTGAACCAATTGTGTGATAACCTTGTCTAACTGATTCCAAAACAACAACTTCTTGAATTCTTTTGAACCCTTCTTCAACTCTAACATTGACAAAATCTTTATCTCTAATTGATTTTCTAGCATTTTTTACATCAATTTCAATTGAACGTTTCAATGATTCCAATGATTCTGGAACTTGATTTAGTAATGACAAGAAACATGCTTTGTTGTACCAAGCCATTCCATATGTTGGATCAGTTTCAATTGCTTTTTCAACTGAATCAAGAGCCTTGGAATAATTTTTCTGTTCATAATGCACCAATCCTTTTAGATTCCAAGCTTCTGGATTTGTAACGTCAATGTCTAAAATTTTATCGTAAACTCTTAGTGCTTCATGGTAATCATCAAGGTGGAATCTTGCATATCCTAATTTCAATAATGTTTCAACGTTATCTGGATCTATTCTTAGTGCTTGTTCAAAAACTGTAATGGCCTCTTCTAGTTTTTCATCTGCCATTAGATTGACTCCTTTCTTAAAGAGTCTCTTGCGATTGTAATCAATATCTACTAGTGCAGTCTCTTTAGACTTTTTCTCTACTTTAGACTCTTCTTCTTTTTCCTCTGATTTTTTCCCGAAAGGTTTCTTCACTAGCCCAAAATGCGGTTTTATCTAGATAAATACTATCCTCCCTGAGCCTGAAAACCAATTTAATTCAGAATCTAATCATGCGATCTAAATACAGAAATACTTGAAGTATAAACAATCGTATGTGTCATCTCAATCTAGATTAGAAATCCAAGGTCAGGCACCATTCAAACAATCTGGCGTGTATGAGGCTCAAATTGCAATTGTTGGCAGTAGACCTTCTGATGAACAAATTAAATCTAAACAATTCACGTCTCTTTGGCGTGGAAATTTTCATCTACGAGTTAAAGATGGAGTCTTTTCTGAAACAATCGGTTCTCCTGAAAATCCAATTCCATCATCTGTATTAGAATTAGAAACAATTTGGATAGTTGTAACTGATCTATTTTCATCACTTCATTCTGTATTTGATGTTCCATTATCAAAACCAAAAACCAAACCAGCCCCTCAACCTTCTACTGAAACTGAAACTAAAACTAAATCAAGTTCTGAACCTACAACACAAAAACGTTCTACTAAATCAAGTCCTCGTGTTCCTACTATTCAAGGATCTCCAGGTGCAAAAGGTGCTCCTGGTCCACAAGGATCTCCCGGCGACAAAGGTCCACAAGGTCCTCCTGGACAAGTAGGTCCCGCCGGCGACAAAGGTCCTGACGGTCCACAAGGATCTCCCGGCGACAAAGGTCCTACTGGTGACAAAGGTCCCGCAGGTGACAAAGGAATTGCAGGTGACAAAGGACTAACTGGAGATAAAGGAATTACTGGAGATAAAGGTGACAAAGGTGACAAAGGAATACCTGGTCCCGTTGGTGACAAAGGTGACAAAGGTGCAACTGGTCCAATTGGCGACAAAGGTCCTACTGGATTAAAAGGTCCTGGAGGAGAAAAAGGAGAAAAAGGTCCAACCGGCCCTCCTGGTGATAAAGGCTTAACTGGATTGAGAGGTTCTCCTGGAGAAAAAGGAGAAAAAGGTCCCGCAGGTCCTCCTGGTGATAAAGGCTTAACAGGTCCTGTTGGAACTCCTGGAGAAAAAGGTCCAACCGGACAAGCAGGTGTTCAAGGAGAAAAAGGAATTCAAGGTGGCCCTGGTCCAATTGGAGAAAAAGGTCCAGTAGGTCCAATTGGAGAAAAAGGTCCAATCGGTCCACCTGGTCCTCTCGGCGACAAAGGCTTAACAGGTCCAACTGGATCTCCCGGCGACAAAGGTCCAATCGGTCCACCTGGTCCTCTCGGCGACAAAGGTCCTAAAGGAATTGAAGGTCCAATTGGAGAAAAAGGTCCACAAGGTCCACAAGGTCCAGCTGGTGCTAAAGGCTTAACAGGTGTTCCTGGTCCGCAAGGAGAAAAAGGCGACAAAGGTCCTCCAGGTCCATCGGGAGAAAAAGGCTTAACAGGTCCAACAGGCCCGCCCGGAGAAATAGGTACAGTTGGTCCACAAGGCTCACAAGGAGAACGTGGTCCAACAGGTTCTGCCGGAGAAAAAGGTCCACAAGGTCCACAAGGAATTCAAGGTCCACAAGGAGAACGTGGTCCAACAGGACCAATAGGTTCTATTGGTGAAGCAGGTCCTCGTGGCGAACAAGGTCCATTAGGTCCCGCAGGTCCAAGAGGTCCACCCGGTCCACCCGGAGAAAAAGGTCCATCAGGTGGAATGTCTTCTGAACAAAAAGCGTTATTCAAAGAATTGTTAGAAATACTAACTGAGAAAAATGTCATTAGTACTGAAGAACAAATCAAACTAATGAGTTATCTTTACTAATTTTTGAAAATAATTTTTCTTACAAATTTTTTTCATCCAGAATACTCTTGTACAGTTTTCACTAATTTGTTTTAGAAAAATGGAAAACAATTCGTCTTGTGACGATTGTTAATTTGTTGACGAGTTTATCTTCGTCTTTTTGCTGCTGCTTTTCTCTTTGGAGCTGCTTTTCTCTTTGGAGCTGCTTTTCTCTTTGGAGCTGCTTTTTTAGCTGCAGTCTTTCTCTTTGGAGCTGCCTTTCTTTTTGCGGCTTTTCTCTTTGGAGCTGCTTTTTTAGCTGCAGTCTTTCTCTTTGGAGCTGCCTTTCTTTTTGCGGCTTTTCTCTTTGGAGCTGCTTTTTTAGCTGCAGTCTTTCTTTTAGCTGCCTTTCTCTTTGGAGCTGCTTTTCTCTTTGGAGCTGCCTTTCTTTTTGCGGCTTTTCTCTTTGGAGCTGCTTTTCTCTTTGGAGCGGCTTTTCGTTTAGCTGCCATGTTTTGATCGAGTTTTTCATTGTTTTTCAGTGGTTAAACTAAAGAAATTTACACAAAGTGATTACAATTTCTCAAGTAATTTTTTTTTCAAAAAATATTTTTGATCGTAAAATTTTCAATAAACACCTTCAGCAGATGGTCTTCTACCTTGCAACCAACTTGTTTTTCCACAAATTGTGCATTTGTATTTCCTTCTACGCTTGTATGTTGCCATTTCTGGAAGAAAAACTAATTCTTGTTTTGTTTTTGTCATGCAAAACTTACACCAACGATGTTCAAATTCTTGATCCATGTTCAACTTTTTTTAATTATGTTCCACGTTTTTTGATGATTGTTAACACATCTTCATCTTGTAAAATATGACTTAGACCTACTCTTTGTCCTCCGAATTTTACACTTTTCCCCCATACCAATCCATATCTGAACTCTCTTTTCATTCTTCGATGTAACTTGTTACAAATATCTTCTACGGAATCCCCTTCTCTTGCAATTAATGGTTCTTTAAAGTCGGTCTCTCCACCTTTTGGACGCATGTATATTCTGATGAATTTTAATTTCTCGTAAATTTTTTCTTGTAATACTTCTATATTGATATCTGAATTTGCTGACACTTCAATTACATCTGATTTGATTTTTGTTTTCAAATCTTTCAAAAACTTTTCATCAACTAAATCAATTTTGTTTAAAATAGTAAGTGCTTTTGAATAACTAATGTTCCCTGCAATATGATCTGATATTTGCTCTGACGTTATGTCTTCTCTAACAACAACACGTGCACTGACAATTCCATAAAGATGTAAAATATCTTTCAAATGTTTTTCTGTAATTTTTGTGAGTTTGACTTGTTGGGCAATTGCAATTCCTCCCATTGATGCTTTTTCAATTGTTATGTTTGGAGGAAGTTGGTTTAATCTAATTCCAATATTTCCTAGTTCATTAACTAGCACATCTTCGTGATATGGCTGAAATACGTCTAAAACCAATAGTACAAGATCTGCTGTTCTTGCCACTGATAGAATTCTCTTTCCTAATCCCTTACCTGTCGATGCGCCTTTGATAATTCCTGGCAAATCCAACACCTGAATTTTTGCTCCTCTGTACTCCATCATTCCTGGTACTACTGTTAATGTTGTAAATTGAAATGCTCCTACTGCTGATTTTGCACCCGTTAATTTGTTTAGTAATGTTGATTTTCCAACACTTGGCAATCCGATAAACACTACTGTTGCATCTCCTGTTCTTCTAACATCAAACCCATCTTGTTTCATTCCAGATTTTTTTACAGCGTTGTCTTCTTGTTCTCTTTTGAGTTTTGCAATCTTTGCTTTTAGTAATCCAAGATGATGTTCTGTTGCTTTGTTGATTTGAGTTCTTGCCATTTCATCTTGAATGGCTTTGATTTTTTCAGGAATTCCCAATACTATTCACTACCTGTCATTTTCTTTTCAAATAAAATCGTATTATTTTTTTTAATTTTCTTTATTCTGCTTATTGGTATGGTTTGCAGATTGTTTGATTGAACCAAAAATTCTGGCAAAGTAGTTTCAACTATTCTTTCAAAATTTCTGTAGAAAATTTTGTATGTTTGAGATTTGTCTGCAAATTTTGCTTTACTGAAAATCTCTTCAATAATTCCTTTTTTTGCCATATTTTGAGTAAAATCACTGCATTAATGAACAATACGTATTTCTTTTTTGTTTCATACGTAGCAAATATTATTCAGTACAAAAAACATCTGATGTGAAAAAAAGAACTTTTGCTGTAGATATTGATGGAACCATTACTGAAAATGGTGGTGGACGAATTCATTTGGATGCTCTAGAAGCATTAAGACGTCTTGTTAACATGGGTCACGATGTAATTTTTGTAACTGGCCGATCTTCTGTTGAAGGATTTTTACTTTCAGTATTTGGTGGTACAACAAAAGTTGCTGTAGGTGAAAATGGAGGGTGCATCACACTTGATTCAAACGATCATATTTTGTTAGGCAATCTTGATGATTGCAAAAATGCTCTTAATATTTTAAAAAATAACCTCGAAAATGTCGAAGAAAAGTATGTTTTTCCTCGAATGACTGAAGTTGTTTTACAAAGAACATTTGATCTCGATCAGGCTAGGAAAATCCTATCTGAAAATAATGTTGATGTGGTATTGTCTGATAGCCAATATGCATACCACATAAACTCTCCAGGAATTGACAAAGGAACTGGCTTTACTGAAGTTATGAATAGATTTTCTATCTCAAAAGATGATGTTATTGCAATTGGTGATAGTGCTACTGATATCCCATTATTTAAAGTGGCAAAAACAAGTATTGCTTTGGGTAATGCATTTGATGATGTAAGATCTGAGGCCACAATGACTGTATCTGCACATGCAGGTGATGGAGTACTTGAAGCATTAGATAAATTAGCACCTAGATTATCTGAGATATAACATGACCTTCAAATCTATTCTTGATGAAATTGAAAATAATCTTAGCAAAATCTTAGATGAACTTTCTATTTCTGATGTAAAGTTCTCTGTTGAACCTGCAAAGCCTGGGTTTGGTGATGTTAGTTCCAATGTCTCTTTCTTACTTGCAAAACAACTCAAGAAGAGTCCTAAAGAAATTTCAGAAATGTTGTCTGAAAAATATTTACAATGTGTTAGTACATTGGTTTCAAAATCTGAATCACACTCATCAGGATATCTAAATTTTTATGCTGATTGGACAAAACTCAATCAATTAATTTTATCTGAATCTAATTTGCCTGAGTTTGGAGATGTGGATATTGGAAAAAATTCTACTATTGTAGTTGAACATACTAGTGTAAATCCAAACAAAGCTCTTCACATAGGGCATATACGTAACATCATCATTGGTGATACAATTTCTAGAATTTTACAAAAAGCAAACTACAAAGTTAATGTCTTGAACTATGTTGATGACTCTGGATTACAGGTTGCAGACATTATTGTTGGTTTCAAACATTTTGGATATGAAATTGAACCTCCTCAAGGAAAGAAATTTGATCATTATTGTGGTGATGATGTTTATGTCAAAACCACTGAGAAATATGAACAAGATTCTAGTTTGGAGGAAATTCGAAAAAATGTTCTAAAAGAATTGGAAGATGGTACTTCAGAAACTGCGCAGTTTGCTGATAAAATTACTCGTCGTGTATTATCTAATCAACTTGAAACATGCTGGAATTTGGCAGTTTCTTATGATTGTCTAAATTTTGAATCTCAAATTATCCGTTCAGGTTTGTGGGATGGAATTTTTGAAAAACTCAAAGAAATGAATCTTGTAGAATTTGAAAATGATGACAAAAATGCAGGTTGTTGGGTTATTCGTGGTGATGGAAAAGAAGAGGATAAAGTAATTGTCAGAAGTAACGGTACTGCTACATATATTGCAAAAGATATTCCATATGCTGCTTGGAAATTAGGATTACTTGATGATCCATTCCATTATCAAAAATATGAAAAAGAACAACCAAACTCACGTGTTTTGTGGCAAACTACACTAAATGATGGTGATTCTGATTCTCAAAATTTTTCAGGTGATAAAGTAATCACTGTAATAGATTCTCGTCAAGCAAGATTACAAAAAATTATTACTTCTTTGATGGGGAAATTCAAATCCATTCCAGATGCATATGTTCATTTGGGATATGAATCAGTTACACTAAGTTCGGATACTGCAAAAGTTCTTGGATTGGAAACTGATGGTAAACAAGCCCAAATGTCTGGTAGAAAGGGACTGTATGTCAATGCTGATTCTGTTTATGATTTACTAAAAGAGAAAACAACTGAAGAGACAAAGAAGAGACATCCTGAGATGAATGATTCTGAGATTGAAAAAATATCTCATTCTGTATCTGTTGCAACATTACGTTATGAGATGATTAAACAAGATTTAGACAAAATTATTGCATTTGATTTAACAAAATCTCTTAGCTTGGAAGGTGATACTGCACCATATATTCAATACACTCATGCTAGAGCATCTAGAATTTTAGAAAAATCTGGCAGAACTCCTTCCATTGATGTTGATTTCTCTTTACTAAAAGAACAACCTGAAATTGATTTGGTAAAAATAATTGGTCTTTTCAATTTGCAAGTTCGTGATGCTGCAAATAACTTGTCTCCAAAAGTAATTTCAAGATATTGTCATGATTTGGCAGTTACCTTCAATTCTTTTTATGAAAAATCAAAGGTACTTGATTTAGGTGATGAACAATTAGAAAATTCTCGTTTGTGTTTGGTTCATTCATTCAAAATAACTATCGAAAAAGCACTAAATCTCTTGGGAATTACTGCTCCTGATAAGATGTAATGTCCCAGTGAGTGCACTACACGAATGCTGGCTGTTCTCACTGGGTTGTTGGCGTGCAAACCAATTAAGAAAATTTGATAATTCCAAGTCAATAAACCTTACTTTTTGCTATTATCCGTACATTGATTTCTCAGTGGTTTCATCAGAATTTGCCTGTCCTGAAAATCCACTAAAATTAGAACGAAGAATTTTCTGAATATGTGCAGTTACTCTTGCAACATTGTCCCATGTATTGTGAAATGAAATTCTGTCCAAAACTTGTTCATCAACATGTGAAAATATTGCTAGACCTGCAATGTTTTCTTTGTCTTTAACCCATTGATGTCCGACATTGCAAACTGTACATATTTCACTAATATCCATAACAGCTTTTGAAAATGATGGATTTTTCATTACCAACAATTTTGCATCTTCAGGTGGAAATCTCATATTTACATTCAAATGAATTCTGTCTGTTCTGTTTGTGTTTTTACTTACGATGACATTTGTTCCTACTCGAAATTGCCATTCAATTAGATTGCTTTTCTCTTTGACTTTTTCTGTTTGATCTTCATAATTAATGTTAGTTACTTTGATAAATTCTTCTACAAGATTTTTCATTTCATCAGATGTCTTTGTCATAAAACCACTCAGAATATCTGTAATATATGCATGTTATAGAAAAAAGAGTTAATGGCTGTGTCCACAACCACAGGAATCATGTCCTCCATGACCTTCTGTTTCTTTTCCTGCACATCTAGAACATTTGTCTGAACCTGTTGGTGAAAAAAATCCTATGCCACAAGAAACGCATTTTTGATTTGCCATGATACTCATCAAAAACTACTGTATTTATTGAATACGGGTTATTGGTATGCCTATACCTTATTCTGTTGGCCTTGCGTTACCAACTTCGCCTTTCTTTTGGAATTCTCTGTATTCTCCTATGACTCCATTGCATTTTTCACAGACATATTGTCCTCTTTCAATTAAGATCAGATTATCTGCAACCTCTTCGTTAGGACTTTCTTCTAACTGGATTTTTGGCGGATTATCAAATTCTGTTTCACAATTATTACAATAATGTTTGTGCATTTTTTCAGTTTCAATTTTTCCTATTGGAGCTAGAAACAATTTTCCTACTCCCAAATCTGCTTTTTTAGCTTGTTCGTCAGTAAGGTCTGCAATAACATATCCCCCAGAACCTTGAACTTTTAATTCTGCCATTTCACATTGTTCTTTTTTTGGTCATTAAAATACTATTTGTGTTAAATGAATAATTTCTAAAACAACGAGACCCACGGAAAGCGTATTTTTTCTAGGACGTTGACCTAACATGAAACGCTTCCCATACCATCAATCTACGACGCAGAACAATGGTTTTCTCGTTACATAGTATACGTCAAAATGATATTTAACAATGATCATAATTATCAACTAATGCTAACTTGTGTTATGGTGAATTAATGAATACTTTTGAATTTGATACTGTTATCATTTCTGCCATGTTTATTGGAATCTCTTCTTTTTTTGCAATAGATTCTAATTCATTATGATGTTCTTCTCTCAAATGTTTTAGAAATTCTTCCTCTTTGATGTTGTTTTGTTTGTAATTGCAATCTGAAAATACGCAGTTAAAATTCAATTTTTACTCTCTAATTCTTTGATTTTAGCCTCAAGTTCTTGTACTTTTTTACGTAATTCTATATTTTCATCTCGAAGTGAATCTATCTCTTTTTGATGTAGTTCATTCAGATCCATGATTTCCATGAACAAATTGTAAACTTAAGCGTAGTGCTTGATTTCTAAAACCATAGATTCTTATCTAAAATTTCTCAGCAAAATTTATGGACAAAGTAAAGCAAAATTCTCCTGTGTTATTCTACTTTAATCATTCAAAAAAATGGCTTGTTAAAATATCAAAAAAAGATTCCCTTCATACTCATATTGGAGTTATCAAACATTCTGACGCTATTGGAAAAGAATATGGCTCTAGACTTGTTACAAACAAGGACAAGTATGTCTATCTACTCAAACCCACAATGTATGATTATGTAATGAAAATACAACATGGTACTCAGATTGTATATCCAAAAGATATTGGATACATTATTGCTAGAGCAGGAATTGAAAGTGGTCAAAAAATTTTAGAAATTGGAACTGGTAGTGGCTCACTTACTTCTTGTGTTGCCAGTATCGTAAAACCACGTGGGCATGTTTACACTTTTGATGTTGATGAAAAGTTTATGAAAATTGCTGAAAAAAATATTGCAAAAGCCGGTGTTTCAAAATATGTCACACAACATAATCAGGATTTGAAAACAGCAAAGAAAATGCCTCTTGAAGATATGGATGTGGCACTAATTGATCTTGGTGATCCCTGGGTAGTAATTCCGCAAGTTCGAAAGATGCTCAAAGGCAGTGGTTCAATTTTTGCAATATGTCCTACAATGAATCAATTAGAGAAACTAACAATGGCTCTAGTTGAGAATGAATTTACTGATATTGAATCAACTGAACATATTTTGAGAACAATTGAAGCTCGTGAAGGAAAGACAAGACATTCATTTCAAGGCATAGGTCATACCACATACCTATGTTTTGCAAGAAAGGCATTTTTTGGAAGAGATTCAAAGAAAACATCCTCAAAAACTACAAAATCTCCTTCTAAAACAACAAAGAAAACAGTCAAGAAAACAACAAAGAAAACAACCAAGAAAACCTCCTAATTCTTAAAACAAGATTTATTCGTCTATTCTTTAGAGATATCATAATGGTACGAAAAACTCTCACAACTGCACTTGTGAAAAAATTTATTCCAACTAGAAAAACCAAATCTAGAAAAGGAGAAAATGGTATTGTTCTAGTTGTAGGTGGAAGTTACATTTACCATGGTGCTCCAATACTCTCTTCAATTGCAGCATTAAGATCTGGTACTGATTTAGTTTATACTTCTGTCCCCAAAATCAATGTCTCATCTACACGTTCTGTATCTCCTAACTTGATTGTAATTCCTTTAGTTGATCAAAAATTAACCCGTGGTGCTGTAAACAAACTCTTAGGTGCATTACCAAGAAAATTAGATTCTGCAACAATTGGTATGGGGCTGGCAATTCAAGAAAAAAATTCACTTTTACATCTTGTTAAATCCCTTTTGGATAGAGACATTAGATTGTCTCTTGATGCAAGTGCATTAATTCCTGAAGTCTTGTCACTTTTAGCAAACAAGAATGTAGTCGTTACTCCTCATGCTGGTGAGTTTAAGAGATTATTTGGACAATCTCCATCTAATTCAAAAAACGAGAGAATAAAATTAGTAGAAGAAAAAGCAAAAAAGTTTGGAATTACAGTTTTGCTAAAAGGAGCAACTGACGTTATCTCTAATGGTAACATTACCTATCTTTACGAGAAAAAAATCCCTGCAATGACTGTTGGTGGTACTGGTGATGTCTTATCTGGATTGGTTGCAGGATTGCTATCAAAAAATAGAAAACCATTGGAATCTGCAGCTGCTGCAGCATTTATCAATGGATTAGCCGGAAAGGCTGTTCAAAAGAAATTAGGTTTGCATATGACTTCGATGGATCTTTTAACTGAGATTCCTGCAGTAATGAAACCCTTTGACAAAATAGTGTAAGACAATGAATGCTCTAAAACATGTTGACACCCACATGGAAGATTTGATTTCAGATCTTCAAACACTGATTAGGCAGCCTAGTGTTTCTGCAAAAAATGAGGGAATTGAAGAATGTGCCAAATTAGTGCAAAAATTATTAAAAAAATCTGGCGTAAAATCTGAAATTCTGCGACTGAAAAAAGGTATAGCCCCTATTGTTTATGGTGAAGTAAAATCAAAACAAAATCCAAACAAATCTCTAATGTTTTACAATCATTATGATGTACAACCAGCTGAACCATTTGATTTGTGGGATTCTCCTCCATTTAGTGGAACTCGTAAAGGAAACAAAATCTTTGGACGTGGGGCGACTGATGATAAAGGTGAACTAATTACTAGAATCAAAGCAGTTGAGGCTTGTCTTAAAACAACTGGCGATGTTCCTTGTAACATAAAATTTGTAATTGAAGGAGAAGAGGAAACTGGTAGTGCTCACATTGAAGACTATCTAAAAAAATACAAAAAAAAATTTTTGTGTGATGGTGTAATTTGGGAATTTGGATACGTTGATGCAAAAAATAGACCTATCATTGGACTTGGAATGAAGGGATTACTTTTTGTCGAATTATCTGTAAAAGAATCTCTTAGAGATGCACATTCTAGTTTAGCAGTTTTGATCAAAAACCCTGCATGGAGATTGATTGAAGCAGTTCACACTTTACGTGATTCTAATGGAAAAATACTCATCAAAGATTGGTACAAAGAAGTAACTCCTTTCTCAAAACAAGATTTGAAATTAATCAAAAGTGAACCTTTTGATGAAAATGATTTCAAAAAAGAATTTGGCATCAAATCTTTTGTTGGAAATAAGAAAGGAATTGATGCAAAAAAGGCTCTAGTTGGAGGGGCTACGTGTAATATTGCAGGATTTGTATCTGGATATACTGGTGATGGAGCTAAAACGGTACTTCCTTCTGAGTCTATTGTGAAAATCGATTTTAGGTTGATTCCTAAAATGGACCCAAAAAAACAAATTATGCGTTTGAAAAAACATCTAAAATCAAAAGGATTCTCTGATATTGATATCAAGGTTTTTCATGGAGAGGCAGCTGCACGAACAAACTCTTCTAACCCTTTTGTCTCTCAAGTAAAAGATGCAGCTGACAAGTCATTTGGAAAATCAATTCTAAATGTATCTAATGCCGGTACTGGCCCGATGTATCCTTTTGTTGATATTCTAAAAGCACCTTGTATTTCCATTGGTAGTACCTACATGTTTTCAAGAATTCATTCTCCAAATGAATTTGCACGAATTGATTTGCTCAAGAAAATGACAAAATGTGCATGTCTAATAATGGAGAATTTTGCAAAATCCTAATGAATACATCTTGGAAGTTTTTTAATTACTTGTGATAATGATATTCTTCCTGGCCCTGCAATCATAATCACTAGGGATGCTGCAAGTAAAATCACATCAATTTCTACTCCTCCATCTCCTGTCATACTTTGTGCTCCTTTGATGTGGAATATTGCACCTAACATAACAATTGAAAGTAGTGCTCCTGAAAATCTACTGAGAACTCCAATTATTAACAAAATTCCTGGCACAACTTCTGCAAGTGCAATTGGAATTTGCATCTCTGGAGGTAATCCCATGTTTGGCAAGGCATTTGCAAAGCCTGGATTAAACTTCATCATTCCATGAAGGATGAAAATTACTCCTATTGCAGATCTTAAACCCATAAAGACTACATCATTGAGAATACTTCCTTTAATCTCACTTGTAGTCATACTGTCACACGATTTTTTTAGTATAATTATTTTGCCCATAGTTTATTCGTAGAATGTAGAAAGCCCTTTATTATGCGGCAAAATTATTTGAAATATGTCAATGTATATGCCAGGAGCAACTGCTGTTGGAATTACTTTTGATGGTGGCGTAGTTTTTGCCAGTGAAAAAAGGATCGCATTTGGAAACTTTCTTGTAAGCAAAACCACAAAGAAGACATTTCCTATCACTCCTAAAGTTGGAGCAACCTGTGCTGGTCTTGTAGCCGATATGCAGATTTTATCATTACAAATTGCAGCTCTTGCTAAAATTAGAAAAATGGAACTCAAAAGAGATGTTCCCCCAAACACTGTTGCTAAAATGATGTCAAATATGATGTATGAGCGAAGATACTTCCCATTACTGACTCAGGTAATCGTTGGAGGTGTTGTAGATAAACCAATTATGTATACTCTTGACCCATTAGGTTCTGTTCTTCCTGATGAATATGCTGCAGTTGGAACTGGTGCTGAAATGGCATTAGGTGTACTTGATCCTCAATTCAAACCAAACATGACTAAAGATGAGGCAATTGATTTGGCAAAACGTGCAGTTCGTGCGGCATCACTTAGAGATTCAGCAAGTGGTGATGGTTTGGATGTTCTTGTCATTACCAAAGACGGTACTGAAGAATTTACAGAAGAAATAAAATAAATTTTTAATCGTAAATAGTTTTTCCAGTTTCCCAAAATTTATCTGAAATGTAATGCAGATTTTTTAGAACTTCTCCTTTTCCCATTTCTTCTACTTCTGAACTTGAAACTACGGATTTTCCTATTGCCAAAAACTTGTGTTGTGACTCTTCAACAATACATACTAGTTTATCTTTTTCAAATTCTGTAAATGATCTGATTCCCGGTCGCATCAAGTTCGCACCTTTACACATGAATTTAACTGCTCCCATGTCTACTGTAACACTAGGAAATTTTTCTAGAGTCTCTGTTTCTGATAAAAATGGTAAATAATCATCGTTGATTTTTAGAATTTTTATTCCCTTACCTGTAATAATTTGTGCATCATCTAAGATTTGATGTACTTTGAGATTTTTAATTTTGGGAAACTCTATTCCCCATTCTTCTGAAACTGTTTTTATGAGTGCAGATGTCTCACTCTTTGAAATTAGATTTGATTTCAAGTTCTAGCAATCTCTTGTCTAATGTCTAGCAAATCTCTTAGAATTGAGCTGGCAGTTTCCATGCCTCCTGCACCTCGTCCAATTATTGTTTGTGTGCCTGAATGTTCTGATGTAAATGCAATTGCATTAAGCGTTCCATTTACACAAAGTGGGTCGTCATTTGAAACTTCTTTTGGTGAAACTATCAATTCTTTATTGCATGATGCGATTAATTTTATTGCACAATTTTTTTTGGCTGCTTTTTTGATGTCTTCTGTAGTTACTTTACGAATTCCTGTACAATTGATGTCTGGTAATGTTACTTTCATTCCCATAATCCAATTTGCAAGAATTACTAATTTTGCTGCAGCATCAAGACCGTCTAAATCTAAAGCCTCATCAGCTTCAACGTACCCTTTGTCTTGAGCATCTTTGAGTGCATCTTCATATGATGTTCCTGTTGCCATGTTTGTTAGAATATAATTTGTAGTTCCATTAAGGATGCCTGCAAATGATGTGATTCTCTCTCCACTGAGACTATTTTTTGCATAATCTAGAATTGGGGTTCCTCCACCTACGGTTCCACTAAATTTGAACATGACTCGATTATACGTTGCAAGTTCCAATAATGATGGAAATGCAAGTGCAAGTGGACCTTTATTCACTGAGATTACATGCATTCCTTTCTTCATTGCAGTTATAATGTGTGTCATTCCCGGCTCTGCATCTTTGTAATTACTTGCAGTAGTTTCAATGAGAACATCAGCTTCAACGTTTTTGAGCATATCGATACCTGACATTGTATTTTTTGTATTTGCATAATTCTTTACAGTTCCAAATTTTTTCTTAACTTCAATGAGCTTGTTTAATTCTAGTCCTGATGGATTGACAGCACTTCCTTTACTATCAAAGACTCCTACTACTCTGGGTTTTAGGCCATATTTTGCATACAGGTCTTCTGATCTAGATTCAAATAATTTCACTAAACTTTGACCAACAACACCAAATCCACATAATATTATTCTCAAATTACATCATTCCTATTCTCATGATTATTACTCATTTTCTTTTTCATTTGATTTTCTTATCATTAATTGTGTTTTATTAATAATTTTTGAAATTATTGACCTTCGTCATCTTTTTCATGTTGTAATGAAATTGAATTAATACAATATCTTTGATTTGTAGGCTTGGGTCCGTCATCAAACACATGTCCCAAGTGCGCACCACATTTGTTGCAGTTGACTTCAGTTCTTACCATGCCATATGATGTGTCTGAAATATACTCTATTTTGTCTTCTTCAATTGGTTCCCAGAAACTTGGCCATCCAGAACCTGAATCAAATTTTGCATCTGATGAGAACAATTCCTCTCCACAACACGTGCATTTGAATTTGCCTTCAAGTTTTGAATTGTTGTATTTGCCAGAAAATGGCGGCTCTGTCCCATGATTTATGCAAATTTCGTATTGATTAGGAGTCAATTCCTCTTTCCATTCTTCAGGAGTTTTTCTAATTTTATCTGACATGTCTTGTCCTATCTCTGAAATTATTTGAATATTTTCTATTTTAGTTTCTTTCTTTTTTCTTCTGTTCTTTTTTCTGACTCGAATCGTTCTAGATCATATTCTTTCATATCAACAAATTTCATAATTTTACTCAGATTTGGATGTACTTTGTTTATTTGTTGGAACATTTGTTGTGCTACTCTTCTGTAATCTACATGTCCTTGAGGAACAGTTCTTAATTCTATTAAATGACATGCTTCTCTTAAATTGAATTTCATAAAGTATGGATAATTATATGCAAAATTTACTACGTATTGTCCTTGTTCGGGATATTTTTTTCTGATTTTATCAAATGTTTCTTTTGTTTTGTTCATACAATCTTTAAAGTCCTTTTCAATTCCAAGAACTTTTATCTCATTTGGAATATTGTATCCATGATCTGTTGTAAGTAACTGTCTTTCTAGCGTTAATGCTCTATGTCTATGAAAGTCTCTAAACATTCCAAAATTATTGTACAAATCAAATGTATAGTATATATTTTCAAATGCTCGTGATGGTCTATGTCTTCTATTTGTTCTTAGTTTTGCAAATTCATCAATGATTTTTGTTTTATTTTTCATTGACATTTTTTTGACTTGTTGTAAAATGTCTTGGTATGATGTACTTGGAGATTGTTCGTACATTATACTTGTAATGATTTTATCTATTGCAGTTTTTTCTGATTCATAATCTACTAGTTTTGTTCTTGTTCCTTTTCTTGGGTTTGACTTGATTTCTTTGACAGCGATTTTTTTTGATTTATTTTTTATACTTCTGAGATATTTTTGAAATGCTTTTCCATGTTTGTCATCTGCTCTTCTAACAAATGATTTGATGATTTTATCAAGCTCTTTTTTGATTTTTGAGGCTAATTCTTGCTCTTCTTTGAGGTCAGATGAGCCTAGAACTGTTAGGAGATATTCAAATGCTCGTCCATTGCCTGTAATTCCTACATTTGTTAAAGTTGATGCAGGTAACAGTCCTCTCAAAATATCTAGTGCTTTAGCTTTTGTTGAACCTTTGTAAATCATGTTTGCAGATTTTATGTCACTTTCACTTTTTAATTTGGAAAATGATTTTTCTTTTCCATCTTTAGAATCTTTAAAGTTATATTTTTCAATTGGATATTTTTCTCTTACATAGTTTATCATGGGTTCTATGTTTCTTGAATAAACATCAAATGAAAAATTACATGTCTCTTCATACATGTCTACAAATTTTGATTTCATAATTTCAGAATCTCTGTAAAATCTGTATTTTCCGTTTTCTTTTTTATTCCATGCAACATATCTTGATGATTTTTCTAAATATGATAAACCAATTCTTCTATCTTCGATTTTTTTTACTGCAATATTTGATAATCCTTCAATTGCAATTTGTGCTTCTCCAAGTTCTGCAACTGAATCATCACCATATTCTAAAAGTACTCTGTTGTAAAATTCCTCTCCTCTGTTTTTATTTTTCAAAAATTCATCAAGAAAAATTCGTCTCATGCTTTTGTCCGTTCTACTATATCTTGACATCAATGCACCACGATCAACTTGTTGTGGTGTGATTATGGCAAACACATTGCCATCAGTATTTGAAAAATGATCTGATAGAATCTTTTTTTCTTTAACTGAAAATTCTGACAATATTGATGTCAGGCATTTCAATTATTAATAGTCTATTTCTTTTTTCCAATTTGAATTAGATCGGGGGATTTGTCTTTATCGCCTTCTTGACCTTTTGCTTGCCATCTGAGTAATACTTCTTTGAATGCAGCTGCATCAGCTTCATTTTCCGTGTACATCAATGTGGTCACCCAAAAACCATTGTTGGCAGTTTTTCCTCCAACAGAATTCATCCAAAAATCACTTGGTAAATTCTCCATCACTTTACTGTCTTTTTCTTTAGCAACTTCTGACCATCTATTTGAGACAAAATTCAAAATTTGTTCAAGTTCTTCTCTTTGAATCATACGCCTACTACTTAGCCTCTAAATTTTAAAATTTCTACAAAATACAGGATTTTGAGTTAGTAAAAATAATCTTACTAAAACTAAAAAGAATACTTACACTTTGTTGGTTATACAAATCTCTAAAGTTATTCACATGACCCAAGACGATATCGAGATAATCGGTAAAAACGTCAAAGACATGTACGGAACATTCATGGGTAAAGTCGCAGGAACAATAACTGACATTGACGGAAGTATTCAATCCGTTGGCGTTGACTGCGGTTCTCAAGGATTACAGCAAATCCAATATGAGCAACTAGTAGTTCAAGGCGATGTAGTTATTTACATTCCAAAATGGAGACTTGACTCTCAAAGACTCATTCGTGAAAAACAACTAACTCTACGTCGTCTAAAGGCCTTGATTGATATTGTTTCAGAAAATGATGACATGAAAGAAGATGCAGAAATCATTCATGAAAAATACAAGTCAAAACTTGTATCATTAGATGAAACAGAAAGTGAAATCAAAGCCAAACTTGAGGCAAGATTGACTGAGCTAGATGAACAAATGAAGTCTGCAAAAATGTTATCATTTGATGCAAAAGTACAATTCAAGAGCAATGAAATCTCTGAAGAAACATTTGAAACCGTGAAATCATGCACGACTGAGGTAATTGAGCATGTAACTCACGAAGTATCAGAAATTGAAAATGTTAAGAGTAGAATTGCAGACTTAGAATTGGAAGTACAAGAGATAACAGCCCCTCCTACACCAGACATCCAAGAATCAGCCGTTTCATATCTGGAGACAAATGAACCACAACAAGTAGTTCAAACAAGTCTTCCGGAAGCACCAACAGAACCCGTTACAACACCTTCAGAACCAATTGAGGCAAGTGCAGCCCCTATGCCAGAACCTCCAACAGAGTCTGAAGTAACATTTGCATTTCCAGAACCACCCCAACAGGTGACAGCAGAAACTCCAAAAGACGACAACGATAATGATTGGCTTGCTAGAATGGAAGCACAATAATTTTTTTAAATTATTTTTTTAACATTTAGAAAGATCTTAGTTCATACACTTTTTGATGTCTGAGACCTATGATGTCGGGCTTGGAAATAATGATACTAGTACCCGAATAAAGGCTGATTCTGATTTTGTCTCTTTTTGGGATGATCAGGCAAAAAATCTATCATGGTTTTCTCCTTGGAGTAAAACCCTCGATTGGCAGCCTCCATTCGCAAAATGGTTTGTTGGAGGCACTATTAACGCATCATACAACGCCTTAGATGTTCATCAGGAGACAAAATCTGAAAAACCCGCTATTTTATGGGAGGGTGAGAATGGTGATTCTAGGACACTTACATATTCTGAAATCTTGTCCCAAGTCCAAAAATTCTCAAATATTCTCAAATCTCTAGGTGTTGAAAAAGGAGATCGTGTAACTTTGTATCTTCCAATGATTCCAGAACTACCAATCGCAATGCTATCTTGTGCTAGAATTGGAGCAACTCATACTGTTATATTTTCAGGGTTTAGTGCAACATCCATTAGAGATAGAGTTGATGATTCAAAATCCAAAGTCATAGTAACTGCTGATGGTGGTTATCGTCGTGGAAAAGTTGTAAAACTCAAAGAGGTAGTTGATGAGGCAATCAAAGGTTTTGATTTTGTTAAAAATGTAGTTGTTGTAGAGAGAACAAAAAATGAAATCTCAATGACTGCCAAAGATAAATTTTGGAATGACTTGATGAATGATGCATCTGATAATTGTCCTGCAGAAAAATTAGATAGTGCACACCCACTTTACATTTTGTATACTTCTGGAACCACTGGAAAACCAAAAGGTGTTTTACATGGAACTGGTGGGTATCTAACTCATTTACATTCAACTTTCAAATGGGCATTTGACATTAAAGATACTGATGTATTCTTTTGTACTGCTGATATTGGATGGGTCACAGGTCACAGCTATGTAGTTTATGCACCTTTGTTACATGGTGCTACTGAAATCATGTATGAAGGTGCTCCTGATTTTCCTGATGCCTCAAGAATGTGGGATATTTTACAAAAATACAAAGCAACAATTTTCTATACAACCCCTACTGCACTTCGAATGTTCATGAAATTTGGTGATGACATTCCAAATTCATTTAATCTTTCATCACTGAGATTACTTGGAACTGTTGGAGAACCTATCAATCCTGAAGTTTGGAAATGGTATTACAAAACAATTGGTAAAGAGAAATGCCCTATCATTGATACTTGGTGGCAAACAGAAACTGGAGGGATGTTGATTTCTCCTCTTCCTGGTTTGGAGACTATTCCTCTAAAGCCTGGTTCTGGAACCCGTCCAATCCCAGGCGTAAATATTACTGTTGTAGATGAAAATGGAGAAGATGTTGCCCCCAATACCAAAGGATATCTTGTAGTCAAGAATCCTTGGCCTGGAATGCTTTTGACTTTGTGGGGTGATGATGAAAAATACAAGACAGTATACTGGTCAAAATACGAAAATTGTTACTATCCTGGTGATTATGCTCTAAAGGATTCTGATGGATATCTTTGGTTACTTGGACGTGCTGATGATGTTCTCAAAGTTGCAGGACATAGAATTGGAACTGCAGAACTTGAAAGTTGTATTGTTTCTCATGATGATGTTGCTGAATCAGCTGTATGTGGTATTCCTGATGAAGTAAAAGGTGAAGTAATTATTGCATTTGTTGTACTCAAAGAAGGTGTAAATACTGAGACAAAAGTTTTAGAAAAAGAACTCGTTGAAAAAATCAGAACAGATATTGGTGCTATTGCTACTCCAAAACAAATCTACTTTGTAACTAAATTGCCAAAGACTAGGAGTGGAAAAATTATGCGACGATTACTAAAAGCAATTGGAAATAATGAAAAAATTGGTGATGTGAGTACTTTGGAAGATGGTGCTGCTGTTACTGAAGTACAAACTGCTTTTGATGAAATTCAAAAATCAATTAAAGAATCAAACTAGATCTTTTTTAAATTAACTGTGGCCAACATCTCAAACATATCTTTTAGTCCATCATATTCTGATTTTGACTCTTCATCTAATTCGTTGTATTCCTTTTCTTTGATTTCATCTAGTCTATCGTTTGCATCTTTAAAAAACTGTTCATATTCTTTTATTTTTTCATCGCTCATTTGACTCAAATCAAAAATTACTGTATTGCTTCCAAGAAGATTTCTATTTTCATCATATAGACTAGTTGCATGTAATACTCCTGGAAATGTGCTTCCATCTTGTCTCTTAAAGATGATTTTTCTGTCTGTTACTTTTCCTGTCTCAAACCATGTTTTGAGTGAATTATTCATGTCTTGCCACTCATCTTTAGGCACATGTTCAAAGATTGTCTTTCCCAAAATCTCAGATTTTGCATATCCTAGATTCACTGCATATGTTGAATTGCAATCAAGTATTGCCCCTATGGAATTAATTCTTCTCCACATTACTGGTGCATCTTTGAGAGTTTTTCGTGCTTCTGTTTGTGGCATTTTTTAAAATTGTAAGAACTAGTTATTAAATTGAAATATTTTCAAAACCATTGATTGGGGTTGAAAACACAAACTAACTTTTTCATGATTTGACTTTTTTTAAAAAAAATTATCGATAATATCCATTACGAAAAAAAATAATGGGAAAATTAGATTGCTTTTGTTTTCAGAAAAATCTAGCCATCAAAGGCTATGGTGAAAACATGTGGAATCGCCAGTGTGGCACGGAGCGCCTTTTGGTTCTACTTGGTAGATTAGAGCATCAGAATCACAGTCAACTAGGATGTTCTTGACAACCTGCACATTTCCAGATTCTTCACCTTTCATCCATAGTTTTTTGTGGGATCTACTCCAAAACCACGACTTGCCTGTTTTCTTTGTCAACTCTAATGATTCTTGGTTAGAGTATGCCAAAGTAAGGATGTTTTTTGTATCAGCATCCTGAACTATTACGGGAACAAGTCCGTCTCCTTTTGAAAAATCAATTGATTTTATTGATTGTTTCATTTGGTTGTGGTGAAAAAACTACCCTATAACTCTTGCAGTCAAGTTTGGGACATGATTATAATGAACTGGATGTAGATGTCGGATGATGTCTGGTCAAATACACATTCAAGGAGAATTTATCATCAAAAAAGGAAAATCTGGTGAGTTCAAAAAACTGATTAAAAAGATGAGCAAGTCTGTTCAGATTAATGAACCTGACACACTACATTACCACTTTTATCTTGATGAAAATGATTCACGATGCATAGTCTATGAAAAATATACAGATTCAAAGGCAACACTTGCACATCATAACGGAATAGCATCCCAAACAATACTTCCACAAATCTTCAAAATATCAAAATTAAACCGACTTGAGGTTTATGGAAAACCAAGCAAAGAGTTGAAAAAATTACTAGGAACCTTTGATGCCAAAATCTATCGTTTTGTCACGGGATTTGCTCGTTAATTGTTGTATGCGGGGTTCAAATCCATCTTTGTATTGCCTCAAGACTGTCATTTGGATTTGTGTTAAAGCAGATTATTGATGATGGCGCGTTTTGATGTACCAGATTGATTGCCTTTTCAAACAATAAGAAATACTCTGGCGATACACGAACCCCTGCACCAATCAGTACACAGTTAAACTTGCCTTTTGATAGTTTCTGGGAGATTATGTCAATATCAGACCCGTCTGGATTGATCAAGCAAATCTCAATTTCATAGCCCAACTCCAATCCTTTCTCCTGTCCTTTCTTCAAACCCTCCATTACTTTTTCTGCGTTAAAATCTGGAAAGGAACCAAAGTCCAGCGTTGTTGGCTCAAAGCCAATTAGCAGAACCCGTTTGTTATTTGACATTATTTTGGGTTGTGATATTTTGAATTAATGTTTTCCATTTGTGTTTATCTTGAATCCCAGTCTTCATGTTCTAACCTTTATGCGCATATCTCCATTTTACAATTTTGTATACTACCCCCGATATCAACAATAACAAACCAATATACCAAATCCATATCAAGATATCAAAAATTATTGAATCAAAGTCAACATTGACGTTGAATATATCATATGCATAATTTATCCCAAAAAATACACCAATTGCAATAATTCCTATTATAACGGTATTATCTGAAACAGAGGTTGTCATGATTTGTTAAAATTTCAATTCTGGTATTCATAAGTACTTTGAATTTTTATTTCAAATCCCAACAGATTTGAATCCCGTTTTTATTATAATCCAAAAATTTCCTGAAACGTTCCCTTTGGTATTTTGAACATGTTTTGCGATTGTCTTTTTTTGAGATAAAACAATACGGGCAACCCTGCAATTATTGGAGAAAACCCTAATGACAAAAATAACAAAATCATAAATTCTGTTTCCACATACATATGGAATAAAAATAGATTAATTCATAAATTTTACCAAACTTGATTTGGGTTTACGTATGTGAATATTCTATTTTTTATTTTTGGATACTCTCCAATGATTAGCTCCTGAGTCAATCACATGTTTCAATAATTTTTCAAGGTCAGAGTATTTTTTTCCACAGGAGCAATAATTCATAAGGTATGAGTTAAATTATAAAATATAAAGACAATCATTAATCTCTAGTTTTAGAATTTCCATGCTACCAATGATGCTCTCATCTCTGGTATTGTTCTTCATCAATTATTGCCCAAGACAATCCCATTAGTTGTTCCCAAGATTCAGCGTTGTCTTTTGACATAATGTATTATTGTAAAATTTGCTTAAAACACTAATGAACAAATCGTTCATGAACCTATAAAAAAATCTACCAATAAAGATCAAATTCACAAAAAGTGATTTACCAAAACACTTGACAATACAATTACAAACAATACAATTCCTGCCAAATATCCTAGTTTTTTCTTTTTGTAGACTAGCCATCCCAAGATAAATCCTGCAATTCCTATGGCAAAATGAATCGTAATGGCATCATATCCGCTAAACTTTTCCCCAAAAAACCAAGTTTCGGGATTTATGATTATTGGAATGATCCAAAATCCATAAAATATCCAATGTAGTATTGCAATATGTGTTGTAATTGATTTTGTTTTCATTTTCATGCACACATTACGACATCATCTCTGATTAGTTCGGAATCTCCAACATGACCCTTGATTACTGATGTCAATTTTTTATGGTTCGTCACATCTTTTGTCCATGAACCGCCAACTGAAATTACTGTTTGCTCATTATGATACTCAATCATGATTTCCCTATTTGGAATGTCAAAGTCTTGACCAAATTCTGATATCGTGGCTCTTAGTGCGGATGTTAGTTTGACTTCATCAATCGTATTGTTTTGCACATACCACCACTGTGTCCAACAATACATATCGTTTTGAGCGATGCGTGGATATCCAGAAGGAAATGCAGGGTTTGGGCTATCTGCAAACAGGTAAAATATCATGCCAAAAACTGCAACTGCAATAATAATTCCAACAATGATTATCAGAAAACCAATCCTCATTTTCTAACATATCACAAAGCTTGTTTCGTACATAATTCCATTCAGGATAAAGTATCGGGTGTGTTTTGATTTGTCATTGTCAAACTGCACGTTGTTTTGCTCCAAAAAGAAATCCTGAACCTTGCCTTGAATTTTTCCTCCCACATCCTCAGACATTCTGATCTTGTCCTGAGACTTTTGGATTTGGCTTATTGCATCAAGTATCTTGGCAAGAGGAATCTTGTCTTCCTTGTTAATCTCAAAGTAAATTAGATTGGATTTGTTTGGATTTGTATTTTCAACAAATCTTGTTTTGACTTCTTCTGTTGTTCCGCTGAATTGTATGTTCATGTCTACATCCCTGTCTGAAAATACCTGTTCTTTTAATCCATTAATGCTATACAATTTGTCATCCATCAGGATCCTCGGAATGCGGTAATTCTGATCATCATCCGTGATTTGACGCAAAATGGTTTCTTCATGTCTGGTAAATTCTAGATAATCTCTTTGTTCCAAATGATTTTTTATGATGCCATGTTCTTCTGGAGAAACGAAAAACATGACACGGTCATTTAATGGATAATCCATTTCATTTGATTCTAAGATCATCTCATAAAACTCTGGAATCTGTTCGAGGTCAGCGTCCGTAAAGTTCAAGAACGTTACATCCTTGTTGTACGGGTTTTGTAGAAACTCTGCAAACAAGTTTTCAGGATACTTTTCAAACCCGATATATGCACAAAAATGCTCTCCAACTTCAGAAGCCGTATTGTCTTTCATTTCTGTCTGAATCGAATCGGGTTTAAAATCAATACTGGAATTAATTGTGTCTTTTAGATCTTGCAACAATATTGTTTTGCCTGACTGAGACACTGCATTATCTCCGGTTATGACATAACTGCCTTCAAAGAACGGATAGTATCCTTCCCCCATAACCATGTCTAGTTCTTCATGGGTTGTAATAACCAATACTTTTTGTCCTGATTCAAAGATAAATTGAGGATTATCAAAAATGTGTTTTCCTCGCAAGTCATCTATTGTTTTTGCCCAGTATCCATAATATCGGATTTCCAACATGTCTGAATTTTTGTTATTTTTGAGCCAGTCATCTACCTTGATTTTAGCAGTATCTACAACCAGATAGTCTTCAAACAATCTAATGTCAATCCAAGTGCTTTGGACGGTGCCAATGACAATCGCATCAGATCTTTTGCTCATTTCATCAACAGTCAGAACCTCACGTAGTGCGTCAGCAGTTGGAATTAATGCAAGTAATGACAAGCACATGACAAGCATTATCAAAAGTCTACTCTTCATTTTCTATCTCTCCTACAAACTTTCCAATTGTTTGCCATTCACATCCCAGATTCAAAAAAACATGAGTTCCATTTGTGTATCTTAATGTGTTTGTCATTCTTTCTTTGGAAGAGTCATTTGCACAGCTGTCCATTACCGTTTGAAGATCAACATCACTGAGTTGGTTGTTATACCAAGAATTTGGTGGCGGTACACGGAATTCTTTGGTAACAGTGGTAGGCGAATCCTCAGAAGGTTTGTCAAAAGTCACAGTAACATTATAGGTTCCGGAATTTTGTAATGCAATATGACCAAATGTGGTTCCTTGTTCTTTTCTCACATCAAAAACAAATTCTTTCATCATAGTCTCTGGTTCACACAATCCAAATGAATGAATTCCAATCATTTCCCCAGTTTGATCCGGAAAAGAGACAGTTTTACTACCGCATGAATATCCGTATCCAGAAATAATGTATGAAAAATCATATTGCTCACCTAGGCGATAGATGTCTTTCATCCCAGTTATTTCAATGGAGTAATGTTCTTCTTTAATTGGAGGGAACTCAGGTTTAATCTCAGAAGGTCTCTCAAATGGATCAAAAGTTCTAGTTCCACTAATGCCTGCCAATATTCTTCTCTCTATTTCACATTCCTCGTCACACTCTTCTGGAATGCTGTACCATATTGCAACAAAAATGATTGAGGATACGATGATCATGCCAACAATGATTGTCAATAACCTAGCCTTCATTTTCTAATTCTCCAATACAATGACTTTACCCTTTATCCAAGGATGAGGCATTCCATAATACTCGAAAACACCTGTTTGGTTAAAAATTACAGATGCTGATTCACCTGGCAAAATAGTTCCAATTCCCCAAAAACTATCGCCACCACTAACACTTACAATTCCATGTGGAGTATTATCCCCATTAACCCAGACGATGGTGTTGTTTTTGCCCAACACAACTGAGATTATTTCAGGATCCAAACTCTGATTTTCTACAAGTACTGCTCCTTGTAGAATCATCACAGTTGGATTTGATTTACCATGTGATGCAGTCCAGTATTTTTCACTAGTCCATTCTCGCTCAATCAGTTCTTGTTTTGTTTTTTCAGACACACATGCTACAGAGCCATCATACTTTTGAATCAAAACTAGACTGTCAATACATTGTAAATTCTCAAAAGAAATTCCAGATGCCAATTGGTCTTTAAGGGAACTTGACGTCACCAGTATTTGATCAGAGTACAAAAAACTTCCTGCAAATGCTGGTGATACAGGTTTGCCATTATTCCACATATACATTTCATAGAAATAAATTCCGCCGCTCTTTGGCGTCCACAGATACTCTAACCTCTTATTTTCTTGTGCTACCATATCCACTGGGATTACATCAATAAACTCTACCTTACTTTCAGGATATTTTGTAATGTCTCCTTCATCAAGACTCTTTGGAGATTTTTTTATTTGAAGAATCCAGTCAAAATCAACATTTTCTCGAGAGATATTTGTAATGTTTACGCTTATTGGAATTGGAGTTCCTTTTGTGCCATGTTTTATTGGAGCATCTGGTTTTAGAATGATTGGTTTTGTGGTTGGATATTTCATTGAAGAGTTATCTGATTCTGCATAAAGACGTACTTGTTTAACTGATTTTTCTTGTGGAACCAAAGCATGAATTCTAAACTCTTTTGTTTCATAACCATCCAATGTTTTGGGTTGTACATCATCATTTGAATATCCAGCAACACCTACAAGACGATGCTCTGATTCGTACAAACTTGCAAGAACATAGACATTTTGGGTTGCATCATAATGCGTGTTGGTGATTGTTCCACTTACTTGCCATTTATCAAATAAAGCATCATGCGTTTGTCCTTGTATTGTTTCAATTTTTTTAAATTCTGTTAGTGTTGCATTAAGATCAACAGGCTTCCACGAGAAATAATCCACATGGGTTCTTCCAGTGCCCACATGTGCAACTTGATTTAAGATTTTAGAATCAATGTCTTCTATTACCATTTGAAATGGCAATGGATGTGATCCAAGTGGATTAATCACAAAACCGCCGTGTATGGGATGCCCCTCTGTAACCAAAAGTTCTCTTTCAAACAATACACCTCCAGTAGAATTGTAAAATACAAATTCGTATTTGGCATTTCCAAACGGTTCAACTTTGTAAGAATCATTCCACAATTCCCCATTCACTACCAAGTTTCCCGTAATTGGATCAATATGGTGAATCATGTCATATGGAAAACAGCATACCGCAAATGCGTCATCAGACATGATCATAACAAATCCGATTGTTCCAGTTACAAATAGAATCAAAAATCTAGTTTTCATTTTAATCCACTGCCAACATTGTAACATGGTAAACTCTGTCTTCAAACTCAAAGTAACTACTAAAACCATCATTAGATTTACCAAATGCTTTGTCGTATTCTTTTTCAAGCCAATCGTGAATGCCGTGATGGTTGGACACTCCATAGTCTTTCTGGATAGTTTTTACAAACAAATTTTTATTGTATTTGGACACTTCATAGTCTTCAAATTTCCACATTTCAATTAACAAATCAAATACGATTGGGTTTATGCTATTCTCGTCAACCGGTATTGGAGGCATAGCATCATGCTCTGAACCTCTTTGCTTCTCCCACTCATAATATTCATCCCAGCTTGACAAAGTTATGAATACCGTAGTATATCCTGCCGAATGTTTAACTTCTAATCTATCATCAGGTCTTAACGTGTTTTCATTTTGTGTTAGTTCCTCCAAAAAACTTCCATCATGATCTACGTGTTTTACATACCAAATATCATCACCGTACCCAATCCAGACTTCGGTGGAATCATTCAACTCGTAGACATAGATGTGGATTCCACTCCCAATGTCCTTGTGTGGTTCACCAAATTTTGAGAATATGTTGTTGATGTCATGTGATTCAGATAATGTATATTTGAAATCATCAAGCGTTGGAACTATTTTTTCCATGTATGATGACGTTACATCTTGTTCCAAGAAAACATCCCGTGACTGGACTGCAACAATAATGTCACTTACCCATCCTCTTTTAATTAACTCGAAAACTGTTTTGGATTTTATACATGCAGGACTGCCATCATATCTTTGTGTCAACTGGAGGTGTGGCTTGCACTTGATTTCGTGATAGGGAATTTTATCTTTGAATTGTTTTAGTGGAGAGCCCATATTCAATGGAGCAGAAGAAACGGTACGATCAAATGAAATGCCAGAAGATCTTGCTTGTAATAGAAATTCCGTTTCTATTGTTTTGCCATCAATCTGTATTTTTAGAAAATATTTGCCATAATCCGCAATTAAATTGATTTTGTTATGAGGTTCAAATCCAAGTTTGATTTGGGATGTTTTGAGTTCTGTGTCATTACTAATAACGCATAAAGAACCTCTCTTTTGCGTCCAGACAACCTTGCCATTCTCATTTGTTATCTCTGCAACATACGAGTTGCATTGGTCTAGTGCCGTCTTTTCTAGAATAAACGTAATTGACTCTCCAAAATAGTTGTGGTATGAAAAGTCAATGAATCTGTATTCTGCAGAATCATATGACAATCCAAAGGAAGGAGTTGCAAAAAACCCCACTAATATCAAAAGAATAATCGGATATTTCATAATGTATGAAAATCGATTCTAGTCATTGAAAAGTGCTTCTACACTAGTGTTCTTGTATTCATGAAGTGATTAATTACTCATCATTTGTAATGGACTGTAAGTAATATTGATGATTGAAATCTATTGTCATATTTTGGTATTATTTTCAATATGTTTCAAAATACTATTTACAAAACCCGTAACCGCATGAATGACAAATTTTGCATCATAGTCTGTGAAAATCATTCCCTTGTATTCTGCTTCGTGAGGATTGAGACTCAGATAATAATGAAGATCTCCAATGATTTTACTAAGACGACTTGCCTTTTCCTTGTCATTAAGTAGGATTGAAAGATAATTCCTTCGTTTATCATTTTTCCCATTTTGTTTTGTATCATTTTCAATTTTTAATTCAGGTTTGGAATTTGCCCATTCTTCCAACCCTGCATCCAAAGCATCCAACGCATTTCTGCTCTCTTTTAGCACATCACCATATCTTCCTTCACTGAATGCACGTCTTGCATTATCGGTAAACTTGACAATGTGTTCGGTAAGTGGGAGTTTGGGAAACTCAATTTTTGGTAATTCTATTAATTCGAATTTATTGAATTCAGTTGTGTTAAGATGCTCAATCCATTCAGAACGAGGATACTTACACTCTTCTGAACCTCTGGATTGGATGTTGAGAGTTTCAAACGAGTTCCCTGTGTTTTGACGTGGAACACACCATCCAATTGGTTGGTTGATTCTAAACCATAAATCATTACCATTACGTAATTCTTCTAATTTTGACATCAAATAAGGCGATAAGGTTCCAGTCATGTGAATTAAAGTATTGCCCCCTAAATGCACACTGTTACTGTCGTTGTCTTGTTCAACTACACAAAGTTCAAACCAGTCAGGTTTCTGTGTTCTTACATATAATTTTCCCTTAAGACCTGTTAATTCAATATTATCTGGAAGACTACCTCCATAATTGTTGTATCTTACATCTAACACTACCCGTAAATGTGGTTGAAATGCATTACCTTGCTCTAGTCTTACTGATGTAATGCCAGAATCTACTTGTGTCATAATCTTTTCATTCATATTCATTATTTAAGAAAACCGAAAGATGAGATTATTTTTGACAATTAGAACATGTCAGATGACATCTTTTAGGGCAACCTCATTGTATATGATTTTAATACAAAAATAATCTAATCTGAACGAGTTGACAATTACAGAAACTGTGGAATTTTGGGTGTTGATTTACATTTTAGAATTTGCAGTTTTAGGAAGAATTCTCAGTGATAATTTTCTGCGAGAAAGGGTTACATCAACTACGCTTGTTAGAGCATACAACCTTATTGGATTCAATGCCACCATGATTGGTACTGCTATCTATTTGATTTCTTATGCAGGTCTTTTCATGTTCGATACACAAACAGATCTATGTATGGTTGCAGAACTATCTCAAGACATAGTAAACCAAACCAAAGCTTTGGATTGCGTCACTAAAGGAAATGATCTTAGACTTGATTTGTTTCTTTGGGGAGGCATTGCAATAACGATCATTCTAATGGGTAACATATTCTTGGCAATTCAAAATTTCAGGAACAACAATACTTCAAATTGAGTATGTTTTTTCGTATTAGTGTTTTGAGAAGAATGTTGGATTTATTATGAATACATATGAGAATAATCTCTAGAAGGTTTTTTGTAAATTTCAGAATTGAAATTAACTGGTAAAGACGTCTTTTTATGTCTAGCAATGATCAAAACCCCAGAAATTGCTGCATCTATTGCTACAACTTTCCATAGATTAACTTCATTAGATTCGAATATGTTGTGCATGATAAATCCTAAATTAATAGTACCCAAAACTAACAAAAAAATTGCAGATGGTTTCATGATTTTCGAAAAAATAGTGGTTGTAAGTCTTGGTAGCAAATACAACATTACCATGAATGCTAGTGTTGCAATTATTATCCACACTATCGGTACGAAGTGAGGAAAGTGAGAATACATGAATCCTTTTGAAGTTGCTATGTATGTTTCCGTGAATTGAAATGATGCTATGGGCATACTAGAAAGAATTCCTATTCTCCATTTCTGAGATAGGCTTAGAGCAAAAAAACCCAAAAATATAGATCCTAACATCAACCCTCCAGAAATCTCGAACAACTCATCCCATGTTCTTTCTGTACTACATGCTGCAGTGATATGGCCTTGATTATAATACAACTCTCCAGAAACTCCTTCAATAGAACAAACTGCTAATTGAGTATATTCATGAGGATAAGGTACAAGAATCAAAGAAACTCCAACGATTAATGCAGAAAATATGATTGTAGATCTTGAAACACGATTTCTTAACATACTTGTTATGTGTAGTACGAATCTTAAATTGTTTACACTAAATATGTAGACTAGTAGTGATTTTTCTTAAAATAAATCTCCATTCTTGTCAAAATGATGATTTCCATATCCAAAGCGATTAAAGATTCATCCATAATCTCTTTAATGTAATCTGAATCTAATTCTTCGATTTTTTAGCAAATATAGGTTAGATTACGAAGAAATGTACTGACAAAGTTTTCATTTTAAATAGGATTATTCTATTTTTTACTTTGGTGATGATAATAGAAAAACATCCATTACCCGAAATGGAACCATTCTATCAAGATGTAGAAAGACAATTTTTAGAATTTAATGAAATAATACCTGTTGGAAAGAACCCCATAGATGAAATTTACTCTCCACGATTTTTCAATATGATTCACACATTAGGTGCACAAGTTGATACAATGTTACAAATTTTATTAAAAGATCTGGGCATTAAACCAAAAACAAAAAACTTTCCAGAATATTATAATGCTCTTAATTGTGACGGAATGTTAGCGTATCAAAAAGTAAAATGTAAACTTGATCATTCCACAATTCAACCATTCAAAGAACCCTCTCCAGAATGGTGGAATAAATACAATAAAGCTAAACACGAATTACCATTTGGAATTGAAACCATAAGATTAAGGCATATTCTTGAGTCACTTGCAGGACTTTATGTGCTAAATAATCTAGCTTGGACTAGGGAGATTGCAACAGACATGTCTATTGATTTGCCAGATTATTATCGATACTCAAACACATTTTTAGACATCAAAAGTTGGCGCGATGAAGAATATGAACGAGAACATGATTTACATACAGATAACAACGACACAATAATGATAAAATCAAAGATTTTTTCAAGATTGACATACTATTATCCAAAATCATCATGAATTTAGATTCAAAATATCAAATCATAATCTGCAATACCGACAATTTTATTATCGTTGTTTCTTATTACTGCAAATCTACATCTTGAATTTTCCATTTTATCTTTTAAATTAGATAATGTTTCATCTTGTAAAATTTCACAAAAATTTTCCCGTTTGATCTTCTCCTTAACAAATGGTGGTTTTTCAATCGATGAGTCCAAAAATATTTCCTGGAATGTTTGCTTGCCTGACTCGGTTACAATTTTAATTTCTTTAGTTGAAAGCAATCCTATTATTTTTGTACCATTAGTTACTGTAAAGATTTCTTTCTTCTTCCCATCATATTTTACATTTGCAAATAAATTATACTCATTTGGTTTTAACCACGAATTGTGGATTTGTAATAAAGTTACATGATCTACAGTTTTGGGTTTTAAGAACCAATAAAAACGTGGTAGATACATTCTCGGCGAAGACACCACAATAGAAATGATTATTCCAACAAACATCATCAGAACAATAACCGTGGAAGATGGAGGTACAACAAAAAATACATCCGGTTTTATTTGTTCATTTAAAACAAAATGATTAAGTTTGTCAATTCCATAATTCATGTAATATGTAGTTGATGTATAATACCCAAGTCCAACTGAAAGTCCTACAAATGCACTTAAAACAATTAACCCCCAAATAACTCGATAAACATCGTAGGATACATGTTCTATATCATACGAATCAAGATAATGTTTTCTAAATGATTCTTTGTAATATGTTAAAAAATAATGTGTCGATACTATTGAGAAAATACCTATTACAATTAACACTTGTACTACACCACTTATATTTTCAACAATATCTATAGTAGTTGCACCAAAACTTCTCTCAGAATCTAAGATGTTTAAGAATTTTGGATCACCATCTGAAAAAAGAGAAATTTTTTTTGGATTTACATTATAATCTCCCTCTAAATTAATTATTGAAAAAGATGAAGGAGATAATCTATCAATTTCAATTCTAAAATTTTTTGGGGTTTTATTTTCTAGAGGAATTGATTCTGTAGAATTGAAATTTTTTAAGATATAATTAGAGTCAGGTTCAAGTACGACAATTATGTTATTTGCAGATAACGTTCCTACATTTTTTATTATTAAATCTATTTTTGATCTATCATTATCATAATTTTTCCATTCTAAAATTGTAAGTTCTAAATCAGATTTGGGAGATAATGATTCCACAGATATGATAAAAATAAATGTCAATGCGCTGATAGATACAACAGCTGCCTGAATTAACCATTTAGGTACAGTATCAACCACAATCCCTCATCAAGTTATGTTTTCTTAAGCATTGCGACAAAGTATTGTATATCAGAATAAAATAATTAGATTAGTAATGGATTTTAATACTGTGTTAAAGTAATAAAAGAAGTTATCATTATCTTCTAACTAGACACAAGTTTCATGTTTTGTTGTAATTTTAGATCCCAATTTACTGAATTATAATTATTAAAAAATATAGATAAAACCCGCATTACCTGAACCGCCCACATCACCATTCATTCCTAATGATTTGAAGTATTCTTCAACATCTCTTCCAATTTTTTCAGAATCAGTTTCCCAGATTTGCCAAGTTCTAGGATCATCATGTTCAGATTTACGTTCAGTTGGCCTATCGGTTATTCCAATAGTCCATTGGTGATAAGCAGTATTCACATTTTTCACAACAGAATCAATGGCGGTAATTAATTCATCATAATTCACAATACTAGTAAATAATTGTGTTATTTAAGAGGATTTTAGATCTAAAATGTTAGTTTAGGTGATATTCAAAGTATATTTTTAGTTCTAATTTCATATAATATGAATATGAAAATACTTAGTTTTCCTAAATTTTATGTCAGTTTCATAACATTCAATCTTATTTTTACTCCAATAGTATGGTTTTTGGATCAACAAAGTGATTTAGAACAACAAAATACATTTCTGTCATCATCAATAGAAGCAACTGCTGCAATAGTGGCAATTGTTTTTGCAATATCTATTCTAGTTGTGCAACATGCTGCATCAAGTTATACTCCAACAGTTCTTAGCAATTTCAAAAATGATAAAAAATTTTGGTTTACTTTGACATATAGTA
Source organism: Candidatus Nitrosopumilus sp. (assembly GCF_965263415.1). Lineage (GTDB taxonomy): Archaea > Thermoproteota > Nitrososphaeria > Nitrososphaerales > Nitrosopumilaceae > Nitrosopumilus. The sequence continues at coordinate 1,396,551 of NZ_OZ253671.1, read as the reverse complement.
TTTTCATAATATTTTTTCTAAGCATAAGTTTAGTATTCAGTTGGAAAACATCATTGCTGAATTTATTTTATTTTGGAAATACGTTAGGACTACTTGCAATATTCTTTTTGTATACATTCGAAAAAATAAATCCAATTTCAATTGTCAAAGACATTGAAAATGATATAATTAGTGAATGTAGAAAAATTCCAAAAAAATTAAAAGAAAAAATGGAAGAAAATTCAAAGTTAGAAACTTCTGGAAGATATGAATTTGCTGCAAAAGCTGTACCCACAGTTGCTTTACATTCAATCTTGGCAAATGATCCAAACTTAGTTTCAAAAATCCACATGTATGAATTAACCCTTAGACAAATAATTTTACAATCAGAGAGAAAAGGAGATTTTGATACTAGTAGAGCTAGTTTGTATGTATATCCTACAATCTTTGAAAATTATTTAAAAATTATTCCTGATTATGAATGGCCAAGTGATAAATTTATAGAAAAAATACTCGAGGATTTAAAATCATATTCAAATGAAGGTTTGCAAAAAAACGAGAAAATATTACTAGAAGATTTGTTTACAACATACAAAAAATCAGGAGAAATTTTTACAAATAACATACGTGCATTTGAAACTCAATTTGCCACAAATCAGCCATTACATTTATGCATTTATCACTTAAACGAATTTGCTAAAAAACTGCTCATTAAAGAAGAATATGATTTAAGTGCTAACGCAATTAGAGCAATGGGAGAATTAGGTAATTTATCAGCTAAAAATTTTCGCCATGAACATCTGGTAATAGACAGTATAACTAAACTTGCAATGGTGTCTATTCAAAGAAGAGATTTTTTTATTCCTAATATCGTAATGCATGAATCATTCAAAATTATTAGAACTTTAATTAAAAATCTTGGAGAAAAATATACAATAAAAGAAAGTATTGAATTGCTTGCAAAAATGTTAGAAGAATTTGAGAAACATAGAATTAATGATATGAGTTTGATGGGAGGATTTACAGATATTACAGATAATGGTGTAATTCCATGTGTAATCGAATGTTTGCAAGTCAAGAATGGAGATTACGAGAGATTCGAGACACGGTATAGGGAAGAATTTACAAAAAAAACAATTTCAAATTTAATCGGATTAGTAGGAAGATTAGGTAGAGCTGCAAAAGAAAGCGGTCAAGTGGTTATGGCAAGTACCTGTGCAGATTGTCTAACCGTCATAGCAGGATTTATAGCTCCACAAGAATACAAAACAATTGAACAAAAACATACAGAAGAATTAAGAGGAATCATTTCGATACTAGCCTCATTACAAGATAAAGAAAATAGGACAGTGTTGAGTAGTGTGAAACACAGAATTTCAGAAGTGATTGTGAATTGTTACGATAATGGATATGATGAAGTGGCAGAAAATGGTATAGATTTGATGTCAATCATGTCACAAAACATTCTGAAAGATGATGATAGTAAATATTCAGCATTAAGAATATTGAGATCATTAGATACTGTAGGATGTTATGGAATTGCTTCTAAACATGACGAAATTTCAATTCAAATTGCAGACAAGTATCTGGATTTTGAAGAATTATTGGGAGAGAAATTTGGGAGAGAAATGACTGATCCATCATCAGATTATGGAAGGTATGAGATTGGGGAATATGATCAATTCAGATCAAAATACAAAACATATGATGATTTGTCTCAAATAGTAAATCCAGAGAACGGAAAAGAGTTTGAGGACATCATATCCAAAATAAGAAAAATTAGAAAAGATGCTAAAAGAAAGATTGAGTAGACTTAGGCAATACAAATGAGAAATTGTTTAGAAAGGAACTGTCAATCCCGGATATTTCATAAAATTTTGAATTTGTTTTTCACATCTAATTTTTAATTTTCTACGAATTTCAGCATCTATGGAATCATGGGGTAAAATTGTTAAAAAATCCTCTTGTGCTTTACTTATTTCTTCATATGCTCGAATCATTTCCAATTGAGTTAGAGTTAGTTCCATAAGCGGATTACATGTTAATTGTTTAAAGGTGTTTTGACATATGTATTGTAAATTATACAAATTAGAAAAAATTATTCTAGAACACATGCATTGTATTCTGGATTAAACACTGTTCATGGTCCACATGTTTCAATAGTGACTGTAACTGACTCTGTTTTTTCCAAATTATCTGGTTCCATTGTTACAGTATCTTCTACGTTGCCAATGGGAATTACATCTAGATCACAATCGGCATCAGTTGTGATATTTCCAATTGGTACGTGAAAATATGACGGTTTGTCGTAAGACTTTAGAACAAAGAAGAAAATCATTCTATTATGAAAAAGAATAACGCTTTACCGTTAATTCTCATTATTTTTGTTGGAATTTCAGTTACATCCATTTCTGCACAATCAAACTATGAAATCCCCTCTTGGTTTAAAGGAGTTGCAAACTTTTGGGCAGAGGGAAATATTGATGATGATGAGTTTGGAGAAAGTATTTCATTTCTGGTCAATAATGAAATAATCAAAGTTCCCAAAATCCAAGAATTAGAAAATGAAATCGTTAAATTAAAAGCAGAAAATTCAGAATTACGTTCTAAATTAAATTCAGTAGAACCAACACATGAACCAGACCGAGGAGAACAAGATCCAGCATGTGTGGGATGTAGCATGGAAGAAGCAAGAGAAGTAGCAAATCAAGCCAACTCTAACCGTGTATCTATCTGGACAGATAGAACAGACTATGGTCATGATGAAAGGATTGTCATTACGGGAAAAGTTGAAAAAGTATCTGGATTTCCAATTACAATTACAGTTATCAACCCATTAAATTCCAGAGCAACTCAAGACCAATTAACAGTAGCACGTGATGGTAGTTTTGAAACTAACATAAACACATCAGGTTCAATGTGGAAATATGATGGCACTTATACGATTACAGCAAGTTATGGTAGCGATGAAAACAGTGCAAGTGTAAAAATTGAATTATCCAGTAGAAGTACAAGTACTCTAAACTGTGATCCATCATATCCTGATGTATGTATTGCACCTTATCCTCCAGACTTGAACTGTGGAGATATCCGATACACTAACTTTAGAGTCATTGGCTCTGATCCTCACGGGTTTGACAGGGACAATGATGGGATTGGTTGCGAATCATGATAATCTGCATGTCGCTGATTTTTTAGAGTGTGTTTTAAAAAAATAATATAGATAATTTTGTTGGAAACATAACACAAACAGAATCAATACAACCTATATCTTAAAATCATCACAAGGGTTATGGGAAATCCAAAATACATTCCGATATTTAATAAAATAACACTTATTCCAAAACCTAAGATCTCCTCATCAGAATCTGCGAGGGATATTATAGATAGTGAATACAGCATGGGAGTTATTCCAATTCTTATTATCTCTTTGAAAACAGAGTTTTCTCTTTCAATATCTGCAATGAACGGAGAGAACGAGTAGTAAAATTCATTGAAACTTTTCATAAATAGTATTCCTGATTCTGATTTGAGTAATTTGGTATCCCTGATTTCTCGTAGTTGTTGTACTTGGGGTGCAAGTTCCGTACCATATGTGGCGGTGGCAATTAGACAACCTCCACCTGAGGAAGATAGCATAAAACTGTTCATTTTATTCAGAATTGATTTTGAAATTTCAATGGGTTCTTCCCATGCATGCTGTCCTTGTTCTCCAAATACTAGAAAGGCAAAATCATTTGAAATACAACCAATAGATTTTGTTCCAGCTAATCTCAAACTTTCGGGACTAGGATAACTTCCTGTATGAACTATCCAACAGTTTCCCGATATTCCAGGATATTTTTCAGTAAATGTATTTCCATAGAATTGACTAATTTGATAGTTCATACGATCTGGCAGATCTTTGGGATTTGATGATTGCCATAGATATACCGTGTACCATTTTTCATCTTTACCAGAATACATTTTGATGTATTTGTAATCATCATCCTCATGATGACTTACTTCTTTATGTTGATAGTCGTCAGGTAGAAGAGTTTTTAGATCAATGAATTTTGAAGACTTTATTTCTTGTTTAGACTTTGAATATACTTGACATATTCCGTCAACTTTTATTGTTCCCTCTCCACACGTTGGTTCTGGCGTTATTGTTTCATATGTTGTTCCAACAGTGAAAGTTTCTTCTATTGATATTCGCTTTAATTCTTTTGAAATCATTTCTGCATTTATTACATAGGAACCAGATGTATCAATGATTTTGGAGAAATGCTCTTTGATTGGTAATATTCTATCTTGTTCAAAACATTGATCAAAAAACCCATCTTGATTAATAACATCCATTTTGTCTGATGAGTAAATTGTTACATAAAGATCCCCACAATCAAAGGAAACATCTGTTACTTTGACTTGAATTTCTACTGGTTCAGAAACAGAATAATGGTTTGAAAGACCAATTATTTCAATTAAACCCTCTGAGGAATATTGTCCAAAAACCGTATTTGGAATTAGCAAAGCAACTACTGTGATTACCCATAATGATAAAACCAAAGTCATGGACTTTAAACAAACCTCGTCTGTATTATGCCTAAAAACATCTTATAATATCTGATGTTATCTTGTCTTTATTAAATCATATAAAATCTTATTTTATCTTATGAAGCACAAGATAACTCTGACAGTAGAATCAGACATAGTAAATTGGATTGATTCAGAATCCAAGACGGGGAGATTCAGAAACAGAAGTCATGGTTTTGAACAATGCGCTCGATTAGTTAAAGATAGAAAGATTACTTGAAAATTTATCTAGATTAGTCCTATTGTCATCATATTACCCATTCAAGTTTTTGTGCACGATTAAGACCAGAGCCACATTGAGGGCAACGTTGTAATCGGTTATTACGAACATGGAAAATATTTCCGCAATTATTGCAACCAAAGATTTGGTGTACGGGAATCACACATTAGTTAATCACTAATTACATATACGTATTTTTTTAGATCAGCATAGAAAATAAGATATTACAAGATGTTACATCTTGTATGGAAAAAATATTTTATCTAAAAATATGTAGGGATTATAACAAAAATTCCATTATTCATCATGTTCATTCAAACGTTTTATGGAGTCTTTGACTTCATCAAGGGACATTTTCTTTGATTTTTTCACTAAATCTGTCAACATTCTTGCTTGTCGTTTTATTCTCCTATCTTCTCTTTCTTGTTCTAAATTTAATGTGGAAAATTGTTTGCACTCTGAACCGTAATACCCTATTCTAGTCCACTTTCCATCAATTCTCACATGTGCAGTTAGTGCAGTACACTCTTCATCTTCACATTGGTCATATTTTTCATGATGAAAACGCCTGTACACCATATTGCCACCTAAAGTGAGAAAAATCCTCCTTGGGATGGATTGTACATTAAAGACAGTCTTTCAACGGTTTTGGCAAATTGATTAAAACTGAGAATTTCTGAAGACATAATATTTGAAATATCTCTCTTGTCTGACTCAAGATACTTTCCCACATTTTGCATGTCATTTACTTGGGTTTTTACACTACATTCAGGCGTGATTATGCGCTCCAAACGCATCCTAGTTGTCCCATCTGGGAATTTCTTGGCATAAATTCTGATAAATCCGCCAACCATATCAGAGATAGTTCTATGAAATGATTCACCTGAAAATTCTGTTTGTCCGTCTTGGTTAAGATGATAATAAGTTACAATCCAATCAAGACTGTTTGGCATGTCGTAAGTTTTGTAGTTGTGAAATAGAAAAGCTCGAAGAATTTCCATGTGCCCTAGAAATTCTTGTGCGCCACGGATGTCATAGATGATTGGATTCCATGTGCAAGACAAGTCAATAGCAACAATTTCGGGATAAACTGCAATCTTTGCATAGATATCTTTTACAAGAGTTTGTTTTTCAAGAAATATGCCCTTGTTTGAAGGATTTGGATGCATTCCTTTCTCTAGCAAATTTTTGTAAAGTTGTTTTGAAGGGAATTTTATTTTGATATCATGAATTGTAGGAATTTGTTTGCTTGCTTCATTAATGATCTCTTGCATGTTGGTTCCGACCACCATACCCTCCTTTGTTACACTTCTTTTTGTTTTACCTGTGTATTCTCCTCTAATTTTGTAATAACAAAACGTTCCTTTAGAGGTATTTATGATCAATCCTTTTTCTTTTAACCTTCCAATTCTCTGTCTAAACGTACCTGCTTTTAATTCTGGAAAATCTCTAACACAAACGTCATGCCCCAGTCTGTTCTTTCTTTGTATCTTCTTTGCAAATTCTTTTAGTGTTGGTGAAAGGCTGTTAATACTATGGTTGTTACATTGATCTGTTACTTTCATAGAATCACCTCAGTTATAACCATGAATTTCATATCATCAGAATCATAGCATTTTTGACAATACTCTACAATGTACTTTCCTGTATCTCCTCCATCAAATACCACTTTGTACTTTTTTTCTTTAGCACATTCGCATTCGTATTCCATTGTGTTTGAGACATTTTTTCTCATGTTGGATTTTTAAGAAAAATCATTTATAATGCATGAAGTATATATACACCTATACATAATGACGGCATCAAAAAAACAAGCCATATTTGAAAAGATAAGCGATGTCTTATCGGAATACGAGTTGACGGGAATCACAAAAAACGAACTAGTTAGAATACTGCAAGAAGCGGGAATTGCCTCACGAGTAACTTTTTACGAGTATTTTGATGAGATGGCAGACCCAAAGAAAGCAAATATCATACAAATGATAACACCCAAAGGCAAAATTAACCCTATTTGTTTTCCAACTCCTGAAAATCAATCACTTGTAAGATTAAAGGAGAAATTCAAATCAATTAGAAATCTATTGAATTTGATCAAAAAATACCCTGAGCTGGGAGATTGTTTTATTCCGCTTCCAAATTTAAAAAAAATCCACAATAGCGAAAAAATTCCCCCCATGACAGGATATGGACAAAACACTTCTTTGTATTCAGATATAATTCATTCAGAAAAGACATCTTTTGGGGAATCTAATTCGTACATCATATTAAGATCACACATGGCAAGACATGATCTTCTAAAAGAACTTGGGATATTTTTGACTCACTATCTAAATTCGCCAAAAAGGAAACACTCAAAACAAATTAAAGAAAAGTGCATTAAAATTTTAACGCCCACTTTTTTGCAAGCATTGAACATTTTAAGTGAGGGATATGTAAATACAACTACTGTTTCAAAAGAACTTAAAAAAACAATTCAGACAACAGCTCCTATAGATTCAGCAGTATTCATTGGTTTGGTGAGGGCACCAACAATGCCCCAAGTTGAAGTAGAATTTTTGAAAATTCTTGGTAGGTATTACTATACCATAAGCAAACGATTTACAAAAAACATGGAATTAGACTCATGTAGAGAGCAAAAAATAATCTCCCAAGTCATAAGAGATTTTTATTGTGATGATGATGAAGATGATTACGAGGATGTATTGGATACACAAGATATTGAAAGAATACTTCGATTAAACGATAATTTTGTTACAACCCGAGATAAAGAAAATGAGATTAAAAATGAATATGGCTTTGACAACTCTCTTGCAATAAACCTTGTCAAAACATTTTCAAATGATGAAGAAGATGTGGATGATGCATTACACATTAAAATTTACTATACAAAATTATTTTTGTCATTAGGTATTTTCACCAAGAGAGAACAACAGATCATAGAATATGATTTGAAACATGATGAAGAAATTTTCAAATCAAAAGAATGGATTGATCCAAAAGAAGGAAGGGAATCATTAGATCTATTATTTCCAAACGAGTCATCAAAATACGACTAGAAAATACTATTTTTTACGCCTGAGGCTGTTTGTTCTTTCTATCCTTTTTTGCATCTTTGCCATGTTCTCTTCTAGTTTTCTAACCTTCTCATTCATGACATCTGCGTTGCTTTCACCTTTTGCCATGCTTGAAAAGTTTGAGAATATGTTGATTCGTCGGCTGGCTTTGGAGTATTCTTTTCTAAGCGTTCTTGAGAACAACTCTGCCTGTTTTTCATAGGAGTCCCTAGGTTTGTGACCAATCAGGTGCTCACATACATCTGGACGAACCTCGCTATCCATTAATATGGATTTGAGCAAATCTCGAAACTCGTGAGAATTAATCCTGTATCTTGTAGACATGTAACCGGATAACTTTTCATCTAATCCCGCGTTCTTTCGCAGTTTCTTTAGCGTGGTAATTACCCATTCTTTTGTAATTGGTTTCTTTTTTTCTGTAAGGAACAATGCTTGATCCTCGCTCATCTCTTTTCCTGTCTGCTTTTTTCTGTAATCTAGATACTTTACAAGCGAATCAATTGCGTCCTTGTCCAAAAATCCTGTATGCGGATATGTTGTCTTTATTCTTGTTAGCTTTACTGGAACTGGACACAACTTTGTATCCCACTTTTTGTAGTTCTCTGTTCCAAAGCATTCTGCTAGTTGCGACCAAGCTTCAAAGTTAAACCTGTCAATTAGGGTTGATGTGTCTAGTCCTCTGTGAAATTTGCAAAGCAATGCCGTCTTTTGAACTAGTGTTGGATTTCCTACCGTAAACAACTGCATCAACTCATCAAGGTTTAGACTTGCTGAATCCTCCCTGTCTTCTGGTGTTGTATGTCCTGCTTTTGCATTGTACTTGAAGTTAATTGACATGTCATTTTTTTCAAAGTATGATTTGATTGCATTTGCAATTACCTTCATTGATTTGTCGCTTTGGTCTGCATTCTCTGAATCAAGCAGATACTCTTTGATTATTTTTACAAACTCTCGTTCTTGGCTTAGGGGTTGCGTATAGTGGTGCAACAAGTCTTCGACTCCCTTTAGTTTTACTTTTTGAATTTTTTGTTTGAATGTATCCTTGCCTGATGGAAATATCTTTGTAAACTCTGCCTCTCTTCCATCTATCCAGTTGTTGAACTTCCATAGTCTGTATGCATATGTTCCTCTTGTTCCCTGATGGCTCTTTGAATCAATATTTTTGAGCCTGCTACCTCTATGCTGTTTCATAAAATAGGCTACTGTCTCTAGCTTGACAAACTCGTCATATGGCATGGAATAGCCCAACTCCGTAACTGACATTACTCGCAAAACTCCTATCTTTTTGCCCACTGCAAATGCGTGATAGACTGCCTCTTCTCGCGCCTTTTGCGTATTTTTCTTTGTAAATTTATGCCCAAACTCTGTTGCAAAGTCCTTTTGGTTAATCCTTTGACCTACCTTTAGCATTGATAGGCAACTGGCATACTGCGGTCTGATTTTGATACCATAGTCATTTTCTTTCTTGAATTTTTTGAGAACCTTGTAGTATTGCTTGACCATGAAAATAGTCAAATTGCAAAGTATAAAAGATGAATTTGTTAACTAAAACCATTGATCCAAGTTTTGACTTTTCTTTTCTAGTGCTTTTTTTAATCTGTTTAATGTTGAATTTACTCTGTCCTCAGAAAAACTTCTTTCTTTTACAAGGTAATTGGTCATTCCTTCATAGTCTACATTCTCAAAAATAATTTCTTTAACATCTGCAACTTCAGGATTCAAAAATATTTTTCTGATTTCTTGATAATCAATCTCTCCTAACTGTTCTTGAATTTGTGGAATATCTTCTAACTTTGAATGTTGTTTGATCATTTTTAGTGCAGTTTTTGGACCGACCCTTTCAAATCCATTTGGATTAAAGTCTGTACCAATTAAAATTCCAACATCAATTAATTCCTCACGGGTTAATTCTAATGAATCTAATGTTTTTTGTGTCTCAATAATTTCTGGAACAATGTCAATGTATGTATTTTTGTTTGGAATTTTTCTTCTACCACTGTTTGTGAAATTTCTTATCAATCTTTTTGCTCCACATAAAATAGAGTCAAAGTCTTGACTTGCTGAAGCATATGCTTGACCTGTGTTTGTAAGATGAGCTGCAGTTGCCTCTCCTTCTGAGGGAGCTTCGATGTATGGTATTCCAAAATATGTTAAAAGTTGTTTTGATTCTTTTACCATCCCGTCTTTCATACTTGTGGTTTGTTGAGCATATTTTCTGGCATCTTCCATGTTTCCATCTGCAATTGCTTTTTCGTATTTTATTGTGGCATCCATTTTGATTTGTTTTCTACGCTCAATTTCCGCTGTTTTTAGAGATGGTGGTTTTCCATCAAATACGTAAACTGGTTTTATCCCTAGAGATAGAAAATTCACATTTCTGTATAGTAGCCCACTAAGATGACTAGTAATTCTGCCTTCTGAGTCGGATAATTGTAATCCATCAGGTCCTCTTATACTTGCTAAAAATTGATAGATGGCATTGTATGCATCAATTGCAATTATTTTGTTTGAAAATGCTTCTAATGTTGTTTTCTCTCTGACAACTAAATCTTTTAGATTTAATCCCATGAGTTATTGTTATTCTTTAATGGTATTTTGATGTTAAGATTAGTTTTCAGGTATTATTTCACATGATAACTGTAAGACATCTTTATTTTGAGATGTCTGATCAGTAAAATTACAATCAATGCTCTTAAATTCTGCTAATTTTTCTACATCATCTTTTGAAATTTCTCCACTATGATATCCTTTGAGAACTTTGGTAAGGTATTTTTTTAGTATTGTATTTTCTAGATCCTTTTCCATAATTCCTACATCGAATCCTGTCCTGGCATTTTTCTCAGGCAAAATGCCTCCTAATCCTATTTCTTCACTTGATTCCATCAAGACTTTGTTTATTTTTGGCTGTTCCTGACTTGACATGATTACACTAAATGGTGTTTGTTTTGCTAACATTCCATGTTCTGTGCTAATTCGCATCATGTACTGGCCTGTTTTTTCATTATTGTTTAAAAAGTCACTTTTGTCAAAATACTGAGTAAAGTCTGCTTCATACACATCATTTCCTCTTTGTCTAAGTTGTAACTCTGATTCATTGACTTTATCGCCTGTAGGTGAAAATACTTGTAGAATGACTAATCCCATCTGTGGTTGAAATCCTTCATACACTACATTTCCTCTAATGAATCCGTTTGATGTATCTAGATCAATTGATTTGCTTTCAAGTAAAATTTTGATACTTTCTTTAGCATCTGTAATGCCTCCAAATCCTATTATCTCTATATTTTCTGCTTGTTTTTGAGGCATATCTACTGGTGTGTTTCCGACCATTGCAAATCCAACTGAAACTATTGTGATTGCAATTGCAGCTATGATTCCCACTGTATCTTGTTTTTTCAAATTATGTGTCATTTTTTCATCTCCTTTGATTTTTCCCATAATTCTTCAAAAAGTAGTTTCTTTGAATAATTCATGGCGCTAGAATTTGTCCACATTGCAGTTGATTCTTTTTTTGAATTATTTTTTAAATAAAATAACACCTCATTATCTTTTATGATATAACATAAATTGTCTGTGATTTGTTCTGGTAGAACTTTGACATTCTCCTTGTTTATATTTTCATACACATAATTTATTTTTGTAGATGTTGTTAGTATTCTGAATTTTTTTAACTTTTCTATATTGTCTAAGATATTTGTATGATAAAAATCAGCAAAGTCTTTTTCATTTCCGATTATTAGTATCTCTTTTTGCGTATTTGTCATTTCATTAATTTTTGAATTAATTTGATTTTCTCCTTGAAGCATTTGGAACTTCTCTTCAATATTTTCTTCATTGTTTCCAACTGGAACTGTTTTCCATAGTTTGATCAATGATGTTTTTTGATTCTCTAATTTTCTAATTTTTTGTTTTTCAGAATTAATTATTTGCGTCATTGCGTTTGTAATTTCTATCGCTGTAAACTTTACGGGATGCCCAAACATTGCAGATACAATTCCTTTACTTTGTAAAGTTGACAAAATATGATATGTCTCTGTTCTAGGAATTTTTAATGCCTGATTGATCTCTGATGCTGTTTTAGTTCCATATTTTCCTAAGAACATGTATACTTTGGATTGATTTGTAGAAAGCCCAAATTTCTCTAATTCTACTTGGATTTTTTCAAAGGATTTTTCAATATTCTCTAGTGATAAATCCTGACTTTCATCTAGTATTACACTCTTCGTGCCTGTGACCATTTCCCATTTCTGGGCATTACTTTGATTTATCATCTGCATGTGAAGAATTGTTGATAATTTTGATCGCATTTGGCATTACTTTGATAATTTACTAAACCCTTAGGCTCATACTTTGATATTTGATTCGATTATGCTCTTTTGCCCATTTTTGTCTGTTCGAAAAATTACATACAACTGCTCTTAATTGATATTGTTCTTCAAACTACATGGTTGAGAAAAGCCTTGCTAAAAAGGACTATATTCGTGCCTTAGATGAAATTGAAAATCAACAATTTCTGTTACTTCGAAGAAAGGCTAAATTTTTACAACATGAATTAACAAAAACTAGTTCACAAATTGATGACTTTGAAATTAATTCATTAAATGATTCAACCCATGAATCTCACTTTGAAAATAATAAAAAACATAATCAAAATTCTTTAAAATTTAGTTTTGATAGTAAAATACTTTCAATTAAACATTTGATGCTCTTTTCCTCATTGATATTTTTCTCAATGATGATTCCTTTTTTGATTGATAATTATTTTCTAGTCGATAATGTTTTAGCTGACGCTGTTGTAGTTGATTCTCCTATGAAAACAAAATTTTTAATTGAAAATTTACGTGGTGATACAATAGATACTGTAAAGTCCTGGAGAATATTAGATGATGATGCATTAAATGTTAATTTAATTAATGGTGATGTTTTAACACCTCAACAACATAATGCGGTACTTAAAGTCATTAACTCTACAGATTCTATATTGTTAGATGATCATATTATTAATCGAGGGCCTCCTGGCTCTGAATCTGTATATTTTCTAGGTTGGGCTGGTGCAATGAAAGAAGCTGCAAAAACTGACACAGCTTACACGGTTCCTACAATCTTTAATATTTTCCAATCCGTAAACGGTGAAGGTCACATCATAATCAATTTTTCAAATCTGATTGATACTGATGGCTTTACTGGATATACTCGATCTGTCATACAGGATGGTGAAATATTAAAATCATATATCACAATTTATGATGTTGATAACTTGGATGCTTCTGAATTGGCAACAATCGTAAGACATGAATTTGGACATGCTTTAGGACTAGGACATTCTACCGATCCAGAAGATCTGATGGCCCCTACAATATCGACTGAATTTCCTTATATTTCAGAATGCAATGTGGATGCTATGCGTGTATTGTATAATGGGCACGAATCAGGATTGGCGGTATGTAAGAAATGAGCATACGTGCATTAGTTGTAGATGATGAAAAAGAGACACTTGACCTATTTTGTGAACTTTTGACCACTCATAATATCCAAATTGTAGGTAAGGGCCATAATGGCCAAGAAGCATTATTTCTATTTCAAAAATTAAAACCTGACGTTGTATACCTTGATGTCTCAATGCCAGTTTATGATGGATTGTATGCATTAGAAAAAATTAGAGAAATTAACCCTAATGCGATAGTTTTTTTAATTGTTGAAAAAATGTCCTTGAAATCTGAGATGAAGATGAATCGATTGAATCCTTCTTTTGTATTTCGCGAACCTCTTGATGTTGATGAAATAATTCAAAACACACATCGCTTTTGTTTGCCTCCTAAAGATGAATTAGAAAACATGCAAAAAACTATGACTACTTTGGCATTAAAAAATACTCTACTTGAATTGGGCCATGATGAACTGGACAAAGTAATTTCTATTCTTCAAAAAGACTATAACCTAACATTAGATGATTGTTATGACAATCCTGAAGATCTCAAACATGTTTTACAAGATTTGTTTGGTGAATCATACGATAATATTCTACACTCACTTCGATCTAACATGAAAGAAATATCCTCGCATAATTCAACTAAAAACTTTATTTCAAATTTACATGAATGATCCTTTGAAAAAATGTCAAAAATTAGTTTCCCTATACATCTACAAGATAAAATATTTGAAATAAAGTACGATTCTGATATTGTTTCTAAAATAGTCTCTTATTTTCCTTTTTCAGAATCTGAAAAGCAAGAGATAAAATCAATTCTAAACGTGGATTTTTCTGGATTTTATTCTATTTTCACTGATACTGTTTCTGATGAGGAATGGAATCAAACTAAAGATCAAATCAAAAAAAGATTTAATGATGAATTATTTGATATTGATAAAAAGTCTTAGTTCTGATTTGCTTTATTATGGAGAAAATTTTAGATTAATTGCCGGAATAGCCAAGCGGTAAGGCGGCCGTCTCGAAAACGGCTACGCGCAAGCGTGCGGGAGTTCAAATCTCTCTTCCGGCGTATTTATAATTTTTAAAGTCGATTCAAAGAGAATTCATATGACTAAAGAAACTGAATCACAGATCCAACAATCAGACGTTTCAACTGACGAACTGATTTTACATTTTAGAGAAAAATGCAAAATTTGTGGTCATCACAGAATCATGCATGATGCAACGGGAAAGTGTGAAGGTGTAATGAATAAACCTTGTACTTCTGGCTGCGATAAATTTGAAGCAGAATAATTTCAAATTCTTTAATACTTATTTTCTCTAATTCTTTCATGGGTCCTGACATAAAAGAAGAAAAAATTTATCCATTAGGTTATCAGCCTGAAACAACTCCTGAATCAACTGATCCAAATGTAAGAAACCAACTAATTGACTTCATTTTGAAATCTGGACCAACTGAAGTTGTTGATACCGATTTGTTTGCAGTTATGGCAAAGAGACGTTCTACAAGAAAATTTTTAGACAAACCTGTTGAAACTGCAAAAATTGATAAAATTATTGCAGCAGCTGATACTGCTCCTACTGCTGGAAACTATCAGGGGTTTGAAATTTTTTACATAAAAAGCCCTGAAAAGAAAAAACAACTAATTGAAGCATGTAACAACCAACCGTATGTTAATGCTCCAGTTGTATTGGTTTTCTGCAAAAATCCTTCTAGAGTGAAATTTGATTTTCCTGAATACGTTTTAAAGAAATTTGCTATTCAAGATGCTACTTTGGCTGCTGGATACTCTCAATTGGCTGCACAGGCTTTGGGATTGAGTTCAATTTGGATTGGAATGTTTGATGAACAAAAAGTAATGGATGTCATTGGAACTGATTTGGTACCTTCTTCTGTATTGTGTATTGGATATCCTAAACAAACAAAATTCCCAAAACCAAGACGAAATCTCAAAGACTTGGTTCATGTAACATGGTAAGCTATACCTAAAATCATCCATCTTTAAATAACGAATACTATTTGTTAGATTCATGACTGATGCATACGTTATGCTAAATTGTGAATTAGGCGCAGAGGCTGAAATTATTGAAAAACTCAAAGAACTTGAACAAGTTGTAGATGTCTTTGAAACTATTGGAACTCATGATATGCTAGTCAAATTACAAGCCGAGAATTTTGAGAAGATCCGAGAAATCGTTTCATGGAATATTCAAAAATTGCCCAAAGTTCGCTCTACTGCAACTCTCATAAAAAAAGATAATTAGATTAACGTTAATCTAATTTAGATGGCTGACGAGAAAAATGAGATAGATAAACTCATTGATAATATGATAACTAGTGGGGATGAATTAGTCGATAATCTCAAAACAGTATTACCTAATTCTCTTGCTGAATCCATGGTCATGTTTCATGAATCAAATGTTGAAAATTTAAAAAAAATCAAAGAGTTTCTTAACAAATAGATTTCAAATAGACTCGTGTCATTACTACTATATCCTTTTTAATCATTAATTGATTTTAAAACCGTGCCAAGATCTAGAACAATCACTATTACTGTAAAGAAAAAAACAGGTGATGCTTTTGATGCAATTTTACAATTACCCCCTAAAATGATGCCTGATGCTAAATTCCATGATGATGGATGGTGGTCTTTTACTGGACCTCATGGTAAGTCAAAACTAAAATTCAACGAAAATAAATCCCTTGGAATTTTAGACCATCAATATATTGATGAAGAATCTATATGGGATGTTCCTATGAGGGTTGTTTCTAATGGGGAATATTCTGAAATTTTGCTTACTCTAAACAAACCAGATGAATTAACTGATGAACAATTCAATAAACGAGTAGAAGAGATTGGAGAACTGGTCAACAACATGAAACAAATTATTGAATCCTCCTAACTGAGCCTAGTTACGTAGAAATTGTTCTTTAAGCTTAAAAGCAAATTTGGTGATTATGTATTGATAAAAATGCCCTATGAAGAAGTATATTTTCAAAGATTGGAAGAAGATGAACCTGAAGTATATGCAAAAATAAAATCTAAAAAAACTTGCTAGTCTTATTTTCCTTCAGAATCTTCATTTTGTGAATTTCCAGGACCTACAACATCTTCTGGTTTTACTTTACTGTCCCAATCTCCTCTTGCACCTTTAACTAATGCAATTACTCCTGCTCCTAGCAATCCTATCACGAGTGCAAAAAATACTGTCTGATCCATTATCTTAAATGAACAATTAACCTGCTGTGGAGGTTTATCTTCAAAATATTCGTAACATGTTCCAAATTCATTTTCCTCAAATGTAGCAGCTTGATATTGGCTTCCCATAACTCCTAACACAATAAATCCTACAAAAGTTAGACCTATCCCAATTAGGATAAATCTCATATCACTCATAACGTATTTTGTCGATTCACAGTATTTACATTTTAACCCAAAAAACACTCTAGTGTTATTTTTCTAACAATGTTTTTAGATTTTCAAGCGATGCTTCATAAAATGAGCCCATGAACACAAGAAAATCGGTAAATTGTTTTTCGGACATTTTTTTGCTGTTGATATATGATTGCCATGTTAGTTCTACAAGATTTCTTGATTTTGGTTTGATAGATATTGTTGCCACATATGCTCTTAATGGTAGTCCTTCAGTTGCAACATATGTGAAATATTCTCCAGTCTTCCATGCTACTACATGCTCTTCTATTTGGTTACCATCTGCAAATGTGATTAGTCTTACTGCACCAACATCTTTTTTCTTTTGAGAAAGATAAACCGTCTTTTTTACATCGACTAACCATGTTGGAAGTCCTACAATATTGCTAACTTTTCTCCAAACTTTATCTTTTGATGTCTTGATCTTTATTGTTTTTTTGACTGTGCCTGTATGGAATGATTTTTTCACAGATTTTACCATATAAGACTTCAAATCTTGTGAGTTTTAAATTTTGTACAACCATTTTTAATCCCCTTTAGTAAATACTATCAAATGGTCTTTGGATGGGGAAAAAAGAAACAAGAAGAAAAATCTGTAGAACAGGTTCCTCAAACAAAAGACGTCTCTTTAAACGATGTAGAGAAAATTGTGGACGATCTTAAAAAATTACGTGAATCACAAACCGTTTCTGAAGTAAAACATCTTCGAAATAGTACTGCTCCCCTTATTGAAGATTTGATCAAAATCGGAGATATGCTTGAAAAAGACACACTCAATGTAGATGATATTGATAAACATCTTGCAGTCATTGTTGTTAGAGGAAAAAAACAAGTAATTGATGTAATTAAGAAAGGAGTTGTTTCTCTTCCTGAAGTATCTTCAATTGATAATGCAAAAAAACTAGATACTTCTTTGAATCAAATTCTAAAAAAAGTAGGAGATGTGTTAGGACGTCAAACTAGAGTCATTCATATTTTTGCAAAAAAATACGCTAATCAATTAAAAGATAATTTGGAAGTTATGAATCAAAACCATTCTGACATTCATGGTATTCTTCAAAATTTTGAAAACACAAAATCTAATTCTGATGACATTCTTAAAGCATTAAAAAAAATTGAAATCCTCAAATCTAAAAAAATAGAAAAAACTCAAAAAATTGTTAACACCAATAATGAATTAGAATCAACAAAACAACATCTTTTATCTTTAGAAAAAAACATTGATGAAATCAAATCCTCTGACGATTACAAAAAATATCTTGAATCAAAAAAATCTCTAGAATCCTTTGAAAATGAAAAAACAAAAATCAAAAATGAAATTAACTCTCAATTTACAAAAATTTCTAGACCTCTTGGACGATATGAGTATGCATCATCTTTAGATAAAGAACAAAAAAGTATCCTTGGCAAATTAGTAGAAAACCCTTTTGACGTGTTGACTCCTCAAAACAAAGATCCCATAATTGTGATCTTGGAAAATGTTCGAAAAGGTATCACTTCTGGTTCTATATCTGTAAAAGATGTTGATAAGACTCAATCACAAATTACTGAAACTGAAGAAACACTGGATGGATTCATTTCTCAGGTTTTAGAATATTTTGACACATATCAAAAAATGTCTAATGATTTGGATTCCCTTCGTTCTGAAAAATTGGTCTCACTGGAATCTGAATTTACCAAAACTTCTGATGCTAAGGATGATTTAGAATTAAAATCTGAAACATTCCAAGGTGAAATTGATGAAATTGATACTAGTATCCCTCAACTTGTGTCTGAAATAGAGAAAAAACTAAGGTCATTTTCTAATACAAAATACACTGTTTTAATGTCTTAAAATTAAATTAGTTCAAAATTTGATGATTTTCATGTTGTTCAAAAAGAAAAAATTTGAACGCAAAGTTATACTTCAAAAAGAAGTTCTTGACAGCATTCTATCTTATTGTCAAATGAAACATCCTAATGAAGGAATCTTAATTCTTAAAGGAAAATCAAAAAATGGTGAAATTAACATCGATGGACTGGTGATTCCACCGTTTAATTATACTGGACCTACATTTGCAGGATTTCCTCACTCTTTCTTACCTTTTGATATGAGTTATGTTGGAATTGTACATTCTCATCCTAGTGGGTCTGCTGAACCCTCTGTTACTGATTTGAATAATTTTTTTGGATTGGTTTCTTTGATTGTAAAATCTCCTTATTCCGATGAATCCGTTTTTGCTTGGGATAGTGGTGGAAATGCTATTCCTCTTTCAATAAAATAACACTTCAAAATTCTAGTGAAATTTTAAAAAATCTAACAAAACTTTATAACCTTTTTGGAGGTACTTTCTATGAATTGTTTAATTACAAAACCTATTTGATTTTCTTATTTGCTTCACTAGCTATCAGCATAGGATTACAAATGGTGTTGCCATTTCCGTATGGGTTGGGGGCTGCACTTGCAATCTTTATCGCATTTCCATTAATTCTGAGAAGACGATACATGAATCGTATGAGGGGCGGTTATGGTGGTAGTGACTCTGGCTCTGGGGGTGGTGGATTCTTTGGAATGGGTTCACAAAGTGGTTCTGGTGGTGTACGTTACGTATGTCTTGTATGTAACAACAAACACAAAGGTGGCTCTTGTCCTCGATGTGGTTCCAAAATGCAACGTGCTGACTTCTAAAAATGTCTCTTGATGAAATTCGCCAAAAAGTAATTTTTCATAACTCCGTCGATGTATGGATTTCTGCATGTGGTGAAAAAAATAAAGATTGGACAAATCCTGAAGATTATAAACAATTCATAGCGCATTTGTTAAAGAATAATCTTAATCTTAAAGCATTCAATCTTTGCACTCATGAGGCAGGAGCTACTGAAGAAGAAAAAACAAAATTTACTGAAGTTTTAGCTCAAACAAAAGAAACTGATCCAAACTCTCAAACTTATACCATCAAACTAAACGATTCTGCAATAAACACAATTCGAAGTTATTTTTAATCATCGTTTCAACTTTGGATTAACAATTGCATCAAGTGCGTTTCCTATAAACACAAATGCAAGTCCTGCAATGGCAATCATTATTCCTGGTGGCATAATCCACCACCACAGTCCTCTTGCAGCTGCCCCAAATGTATTTGCATCATGAAGTATATGGCCCCAAGTTGGAAATGAGGGGTCACCTAACCCTAGAAAACTCAAACCTGCTTCTGTAGTAATTGCTGCTGGAACTGATATTGCAATGCTTGCAAATGCATATGGGAGCAATTGTGGTAAGATGTGCTTGAGGACAATTTTAGAATTTTTTTGCCCCATCATGTTTGCTGCGTCAACATATCCCTTAGTCTTGATTTGTAAGGACATACTTCTTGCAACCTTTGCAATACCTACCCATCCAAAAACCATCAAAAATCCTACTAGAACGAATATACTGTTACTAATTGTAACTGATAAAATAATTAAAAATGGAAGTGCTGGTAATGCATAGATTACATCATTGAATCTCATCATCATTTCATCTGTTTTTTTGCCTTTGAATCCTGCATACACTCCGTACAATAACCCCATTATCACGGATGCAATGGAAACTACTAATCCTATAAACAAAGCAAGTGGCGTTCCCCATAACAATCCTATTGCAAGATCTCGTCTTAACTCATCTGTTCCCATCATCCCAAATGCTTTTCCTCCTATGATCAATTTTGATTCATGACTTTTGATTTCTGAATCAATAGTATATGTGTCAATTGAGAAAACATAGTTTCCTTTTAATGGCTCATTTGTTTTTGTATTTGAAAATACAATGTCTTCTGCTGATAGTCTTGCTAAATTGAAATCAAATTCTTCTGATTGTAACAACAAATTCTTTTTAATTGTTTCATCAGTTGAAAAAATTCTTTCACTATGAATTGTTTTGGTGTTTGAATATGGCAATGATGTGGATAACAACTTTAATTTTATTCCATCTGGTCTTGTCACAGACATTTGCAATAATGCTGATTCAGAATATTCTGATGAAAAAACATAAATAAAATCATTTGGAAAAAATTCATAATCAAAATTTACGCCAAATTTGTGAGATGATAACATAATCTCTCCTTCTGAATTTGTTTGAATATTGGGGTTTTCTAGAATTTTATGTTCTGGTATTTTTTCACTCATGAAAATATTTACCCAAATTGGAACAGCTACTTTGGGATATGAAATCCAATTTCCGGGATTATTCCATTCCTGAAATGTTTCTACTGGAATTGCAATAATTGCAATGATTGATGTTGTGATAAGGATACCTAGAATTGTAATTCCTGCAATTCCTATTTTACTTTTGAGAAATTCTTGTTTAATTTCCTGAGGTGTTATACTGCTCATTGACCTGTTCTCACCCTTGGGTCAAAATACCCATAAAGCAAATCTGCAATGAATATGCTGACTAGGAAAAACACCGTCAAGATGTATGTGGCTCCAATTATTACTGGTAAATCCATGACTGTGATTGCCTCAAAATACAGTCTTCCCATTCCTGGCCAATCAAATACCGCCTCTGTGATGATTGCTCCGCCAAGAGATCCCGATAAACTCAATGCTAAAATGGTGACAATTGGGGGTGCTGCATTTTTTAATGCGTGAGTGTAGATTATTTTTTTTTGTTTAATCCCTATTGTCTTTTTTGCCATGATGAAATCTTCTTGCATAATCCCTACCATGAAATTTCTTACCAAATATGCCCATGATCCAAACCCAATCATTACAATTGTGATTAGTGGTAATGCCATGTGATACAATAATGAACCAATATACCCTGGATCTGATGAAGGAATGTCTGGTGTTGCTCTTGCAGGAAATATCTGATATGTGAATGCAAATAAAAATATCATTAACATGCCTATCCACCAAACTGGAAAACTTGAACTGATGATTGCAAAACTTGATGTGATTCTATCTACAATAGAACCAACTTTACTTGCTGATAATGCCCCTAAGAAAATACCAATAATTGAAATAATCACTGTAGCTGTTGTAAATAGAAGAATTGTTCTTGGAAGTTTTTCAAATATGATGTCTTTTACATCTGATGATCCTGAATCACTAGTAAGAAAAGTCGCATGGCCAAAATCTAATAATAAAATTTTGTACATTGTAAGCCCTATTCTTTGAGGCGAATACCATGGTTCATCTAGGCCCATTATTTCCATCCTTTGATCAATCTGACTTTGAATGAATTTTTCAAATTCTTCGACTGATGAAAAACTTTCTGCAATTGCAGGATTTTCTGTGATTTCTGAACGAACTTGAAACATCATTCCTTGTTTTAGTATGGTATCCATGTTTGAACCTACCAATGAAATTGTGATTAGCAGTGTAATCATCAAAACTCCAAACATTGTTGCAGCCCTTGTTGCAACATATTTTTTCATACTCACTAATCACAAATATGAAAATCAGTTTATAATCATTTGAAAATAGGTTCAAAAGAATTTGACGAGAGTGAAACGAACTCTAGGCATAATCTGGGCAGAAAAGCAGGCCTCTCGTCAATATATTATAGTATGAAAATTATTTAAGAATTTATGAAAATATTCTTCCAAAAAATTATAATTCCATTTTATATTGGTATAATATGGTAAAAAATGGTAAAACCAATACTAAAAATTTGTTTGATCCTGATGAATTAATGTTAACAAAAACTGAGATCTTGGAATTTTGTGACCGAGTAATAAAAAAATGGAATAAAAATCCTTCAAAAAACACAAAAAATATTCTTGCGATGAATGCTGTTAAAACTAGTGTTATGTGGACTGATGATGAATCTCTAAAAGCAATATGGCGTGAAATTATTGCATGGACCTTTGAACTTCTTTATGAGAATGCAATGGCACAAGATGAAGAATGGGCAAATATGTTAAAAAAATTAAAGAATAAAAAATAACCTATACTTTGTATTATTATGAGTGCAAATACTATTCGTAAAGCAAAAAAATTAGTTGAAGCGGGAGGTGTTGTTAAATTAGAAGATGATCTTTTTCAAGTAAAGTCTTCATCTACTCCAGACCAATCGTACATTGTAACATCTGATACCTGTGAATGTCCTGGATTCAAAAATTTCTACAAATTCCATCATGGAAAAGGTATCAAAGCAAATTGTTCTCATTTAGAAGCGATTAAAATATTTAAAAAAGAAAATTCTTGAAATTATTTTATTTTAGATGTGTCAATTTTCCCAACATATACTTTATTTTTTGATATAATTATTGGTCTTAAAATTAATCCTGGATATTTTATCATCAGTTTAATTATTTGAGCATCTGTTTTTTTGTTATTTTCTAAATCAAGTTCTTTGTACATCTTGTCTCTTTTTCTCAATAACTCTGGTGGTTTTTTTCCAGTCATTTTTATGATTTTTTTTAACTCCGATTCTGAAAATGGTTCTTTAAAGAAATCCCGTTTTTCAATATCTGCACGCATTCTTTCAATTTCAGATATTGTTTTTTTACAAGTGATGCAAGTAGGCTTGTGAAATACTTTCAATTTATGATTTGTACCTTGATATGGTTAAAAATTGTTTAGAAAAAATGTGCTGTCAGGCACAGCAAATTGATTTTTTAAAGTCTTCTGAATTTCTTTCAAAGTTGCATTCTTTACATACTTGCCAGCTTCTTTTCTTCAAAAGAGAAAATGATGATTCATAACAAACTGAATACATTTTTCCGCTACAATTTGGACAAGGTATTGGAATATCTATTTTCATAAGTAATTTAGGTGAATTTTGAATATAAGATACACGTAGAATTTATCAATCGTTCTTTTCTTCAGAACTTTCTTCTGTTTCTTCAGAACCTTCTAACTCTTTTAATTTTTGATCGTTAAACTCTTCTAATTTTTCTTTTGGTACTGAAAGCATTTCAAGATATGCTTGTTGAGCTTCATCATACGTTCCTCCATTTGCAATAATTTGTGCTTTGACTATTTGGGCATTTTCAAAAATGTTTTTTGTAAAATTTAGTTGCATGACTATTATGTCTTGTATTTCAGAATCTAAATTACTAATATAACTTTCATATCTTAACCCTTCAAAAATTCCATACCTTGGATTATATTCTTCAATTGCTTGTTCTGTAAGTCCTTCTGCAACACTTCTTTGCTCTTCAACATACAATTCTTCTTCATTTGGCTGCAATGCTTCTCTATTTTCTAAAATTAATTCTTGCAGTAATCCGTGATAATATTTAAAAAGCATTTGTCCTATTGGATCTTTTTCAAAATCGCTTTCATTTGCACTAAGATATTTTTTTGCTTCATTTGTATCTAATTTTTGTTGTAATAATGAAACAGGGGATGCATCACCTTTTACTTGAATTTGACTAGTTTCTAATCCTGTCATTTCATACCAAGTTGCAATTACATTAATTGTATACATTCCTGGAACTCTTTCAAAGTTTTCAAAATCTGCTTTGAACACGCCCCATGGGTCAGTAAACGTTTTTGTTGTCTCAGAGCCTGTTCTAACTAGTACTTCTGCGCCTCGAATGGGTTTGTATGCATGGTCTACAACTTTTCCTGTGACTGATAATGTTTCACCTGAAACTATTGCTCCTTTCTCTACCTGAAGATCTATAACTAACTCTGATAATTCGGCTTCAGATGTTTGAATGGTGGAAAATATCATTAAAATTGAAAATAGCCCTACTATTCCTGCTTTTTTGTACACCTGAAGTTGTATTGATTTTTGTTGTTAAGACAAAGTATGAAGAAAAATTCGCTAATTTTCAATTTTATTTGATTAATTTTGACAATTTCTATGCTTGAGCAAATAGTTTGATTTCAGATTGTTCTTAAACCCCCAAATTTATTTAATCTTGAATTATGGATTTAGAGAAATTTCGAAATGACGTGTATAATATGACTGAGAAATTATCTGTGAATCTACAAGAAAAAGACATGTCAAAATTAAACTATGTAGGACAACAATTAATCGAAATGTACCAAAAAAACTTGGTAAAAATCAATCATTCTGTTTTGGAGTTAATTTGTGCAAGTAATTTAATTTCTAGAGGCTATGCTGTAGATGTTGAAAAAGATATTTCTGAAATTTTAGTTTGTGATATTTTTGCTAAAAAAGGTGATGGTAATACCATTCTTGAAATTGAAACAGGTTTTACTCCTCCTGAACATGCAATGGATACTGTAGATTATTTTACTGCAAGAATAATGAGTAAAATTGCAAGATATAGTCAACATTGTTCCAAATTTTCATTGGCTACTCCTGCAACTGGAATTCTACCTATCCCTAAAATTTTCTTACTTCCTCCTAATGCTCGCAAAAAAGAAGATATTCAAAAAGTCAAAAATCTATGTGATAGATATTACAAAAATCCTCCAATAGAATATGATGATATTTTGAATGCACATCTACACTCTGTTTATTTGATTAACATTGATGGTGGATTTGTAACTGAATTAGATCCACAAGGATATGTTGATTTAACAAATGATCTACTTAACAGAAGTGAAATAGAGTATTAGGTGCAAAATTAAGAAAAAATTCAAATTCATCTACTGAAATAACTATAATAAGATGATCTGTGCTGCTTGTGAAACTAGGAAGCATTTTGAATGCATTGATTGTATGAATAATCATAAAACCTATCTCTGTTCATGTGATTGTCATGATGAAAATACTGAACCTCATCCTATAGGAAAATCTCATTAAAAATTATTTTTTGAATTTTCTTTCAATTTCTTGAGCCATAACTTCTAACTTGTCTGTGTTTCCAAGTTTTCTATATGTGAGTTTTTCAAGAGTCTTAATTATGCTGATTGCTGCACGATATTGAGGTATTTCAGGCTCATTTAATTCTCCATACATTCCAATTCCATGAATTTCATTCTTCTTTGCAAATCCTAAAATTAATCCATTAAAACCTGTAATGATTGATTTTTGTGGAGTCATGTCAACTCCTAATTCTTCCATTTGTTTAGTTAATTCTTTAGATGTTGTAGTGATGTATGTTTTTGGATTGTTTTTGTATGATCTATTTGTATGAAAACCTCCAAGTGTGTAGATAAATTTTGCAGAATATTTTTTTGCAACATCAATAACATCCTGACATAATGCGTTTAATTCGCTAGTACTTTGTGGCTGTCCTTTTCCTCCTCCAAAAATAATTAAATCCTCAGTGTATCTATACTCCCAACTTTCATCTGGAAGATCAATATGCCCTCCTCTATCTACTACATATGTTGGAAATGGAGTTTTCGAAACTCTAAATGTTTTAGTTCTTAATGATTCGTTGATGAAATTAATTACAATACTTCCAACATTTCCCATATCTTGCATCGCCGCAATAATGATGGGTTTTTGAACATCTGGTTCTAACTCTTGTTTAAAGTCCATGTTTTGTTACAAATTTTATCAACTTTAAACATATGCTGATTTCATTTTGGAAATGTTTTCAATTTGACGTATCACAATTAATGGTTACTCTCAAATTTCTAATTTTTTATTTTGAGCCTAAATTAGAAAATGTATTTTTTCTAATAGGTAAAAACATTATCATATTTTAACTCTTGGAGATTTTTGTTTCTTTTTTTAGTGATCGAGAAAAACATGAAGATTCATAAGGCAAAAAAACATTCTATCGACAAATTATGGAAACATCCATGGAAAATATCGGAACATTAGAGTATGTTCTTGACAAATACTCCAAAATCTGGTGCTGGAAGATAACTGGTGAGCGTGCCGTAAGCATGATCTCTAGGCTGGTGCCTGAGGCGTGGTATGGTGAAAATGTTAACGAAGTAATCATTCCTGATAGTACTGAGAGTGTAAAACAAATCAAATTGATCCTTGATAGATATCCCCTTGACATTTTATCCAAAACTACTTGGCAAAGAAAAATCATCAAGACATATGCTCCTAAACCTACTTTGCCACCGGTTAAACATAAACTAAAGCGAGCAAAATCAGGAGACCAATTTAGAGGAAAATTACTAAACTTCCAAAAAGAAGGATTAGATTTCTTAATGAAATCTTCTGGTAATGCATTATTAGCTGATGAAATGGGTCTTGGAAAAACAGTACAAACACTGTCTTATGTTGCAACTGAAAAACAAACATTTCCAGTTCTAGTTGTTGCTCCTTTGGTTACGTTAAACAACTGGGAAAGAGAAATTGCAAAGTTTCTTAAGAAAAAAAGCCGTAATGGAAGATTACTTGAATCTGAATCCCCTAGTGTCACTCTAATTAGAACTGGAAAGAAAAAAGAACTTCCTAAAACTGACATTTATGTAATAAATTATGAATTACTCTTTAAGAGATATGACGATTTAGCAAAAGTTGGAATCAAAACTGTTGTATGTGATGAAGTACATAATTTGAGATCTAAAACAACTCAAAAATACAAATCAATAAAAAAATTAGCTGCATTACCTTCAGTATCTTACAGAATAGGTCTTTCCGGAACTCCTATTTACAACCGTGGTTCTGAAATATGGCCAATTATTGATATCTTAAAACCTGGGCTTCTTGGTAGTTTCAAAGAATTTTGTGAATACTTTTGTTATGTTAATGAAAAGGGTAAAGCAATTGTATTGGAAAATAAACGTGCTTCACTTAGGAATGAATTACAAAAACACGTTATGCTTAGACGGAAAAAATCTGATGTGCTAAAAGAACTCAAAGATAAGGTACGTTACAAGGAAGTTATTGCAGCAGACACTGACTACTATGTTGAAGAACTGGATAAAATTTGGAAACGCTTGGAAGAAGAACAAAAAGATGCTGAATCTGAATTTTCAAAATCTGCTTCATATCATAGAGCCATACAAAGCGAAAGACAAATTGCAGGTTTGGCAAAACTTCCACATACTATCAATTTTGTAAAAAACATCATGGAAATTGAAGAAAGTGTTGTAGTCTTTTGTCATCATAAAGTAATTCACAAATTACTACATGAAAGTCTTCAAGAATTTTCACCCGTATCAATAATTGGAGGCCAATCTGATACAATAAGACAAGATCAGATTGACAAATTCCAAAAAGGTGAATCAAAATTAATGATTGCGGGAATTCGTGCAGGAAATGTCGGAATCAATTTGACTAGAGCAAAATATGTTATTTTTGCAGAACTTGACTGGAGTCCTGCAATTCATAGACAAGCTGAAGATAGACTGCACAGAATTGGACAAAAGAATACTGTATTTGCATACTATTTGATTGGCAATGGCACTCTTGATGATCATGTTGCAAACGTCTTGGTAGACAAAAGTTATGAAATTGATGAAATCATGGACGAAAGTGTTGAAAACTTTGAAAATAAAGATAAAGCGCAACTTATTCTTGCACAAATTCAAGACAAAATACGTTCAAAATAACTAGACATTCAATTTTGTTTTGAGTTTTGATAATTTTTCAATGATGTTTGTCTTTTTTTCTAGTTCAATTTGAGAATCTTGCACATTTTTTACTATTTCATCAATTAAACTAAGAATTTCGATCTCTGGTTTTATTTCCCCAAATTTTATTTTATCAAATCCTTCAGTCTCTGTTTTATCAATCTCTTCTGTTCCTTCAGGCAATATTTCATACACTTTGATAATTTTTTCATCTTGTCTTTGTGGCGACATAAGAACAAATTGATTTTGTCTCAATTTTTCCAATTCTTCTCTAATTTCTGTTTCTGATATTCTTAGTATGTCTACAATCTGTTCCATGTTGCATGATTTTATCTGAAGTAATCGTAACACTTTGGCCCAAACTGGAATACTTTTCCCCCATAGAATTTCTCTTGCAATTGGAGTAATTGAAAACGAACCATTGCTGTTTAGTGAAATAAATTTTCTGTCTTTTAATGAACCTAAAGAATCTAAAATTTTTCCTACTCCTAATCTTTTTAATTCCGAATTTTCAAGATTTGTTTCATCAAATATTCCATTTTCTTTCACTGCTAAATGCAAAATTTCTAAATCAATTGTTCCTAATTTTCTCATGTTTTTTTGTTTTTTTCAACTCTTATCATCTTTTCTACTCTGAAATTTTATTTTGAATTTGTTGTAGCATACTTTTCACACTTTTAAGATTTGAATAATTAATTTTAACCCATTTTTGATAATCGTTAATCGAACCTATTTTAAAATTAGAATCATTAATCTTTTTGGCCACAAACCATAATTCTCTATATGCAAAAATAACTTTTCCAACAAGTAATTCTTGTTTGTTGAGAAATACTTGCATTATCTCATCTGATTCTTTTTCATATTCGTGTCCCTTTGGAATAACTTTTCCAAATTCTGTTTTCAATTCATGAAATCTTTCAAATACTTGATTACTATTTTTTCTCATTTTTCTTATTTTTTCATCATAATTTCTCAAAAATTCCCTTGCCCAATATTCTATTTCTTTTTTTTCTGAAAAATTAATTTTTGAAGTTTTGTCTATCTCTTCAATTACTTCTGAAATAACTTCTAAATGCCACTTGAAAAATTGTTGTAGTTTTTCTTTTTGTTTTATATGATTTAATGCCCATTCAAAAAACAAAATTACTTGTTCTTCATTTGAAAAAACCTTTGTAATGACTGGGTGAACCAATACTTTAAGCAATATAATTTTGAATAAAAACTGATTCTTTCTTGAAGATTATATGTGGATTATAATGATCTGTTTCATGGTTCAATACGAACTTCCAAGATTACCTTATGGATATGATGAATTGGAACCTTACATTGACACTGAAACAATGAAAATTCATCATCAAAAACATCATCAGTCTTATGTTGATGGATTAAACAAATCTCTTGAAGAAATAGGAGGTGCATCTCATCCTCAATACATCACATCCATACTGTCTGATCTAAAATCAATTCCTGATTCTGGCCGAAATAAAATCAATTTTTTTGGTGGAGGTTTTGAAAATCATAGGTTATTTTGGGAGATTATGACTCCTGATGGTGATGGTTCTCCTGGAGGAAAAATTGAAGATGCAATTGATGTTTATTTTGATAATTTTGATAATTTCAAACAAATTTTTTCTAACACTGCGATTGGAATTCAGGGAAGTGGTTGGTGTTGGTTAGTTTTTAATTCAACATACAACAAAATTGAAATCATTTCTACTGAAAATCAAACTAGTCCTTGGACCTTGCAGAAAATACCCCTATTGGGATTAGATATCTGGGAACATGCTTACTATCTAAAACACCAAAACCGCAGACCTGATTATGTTAAAGAATGGTGGAATGTTGTAAATTGGGATTATGTTGAAAATCGTTTTTCAGAACTTTCCGGGTAATGCTTGATTTGGACAAATTCTTTTAAACAAAAATTCAATTTTCCATACAATGAACAAGAGTCTAAAATATATTGCATTACTTGCAATTCTACCCTTGTTAACAACAGGTTTGGGAACTGACTATTTCTCAGATGCCGATGCTAAAAAAAGCCAAGGTACTGCAACCTCTCAATATGGTTCTAGTACTGGTATTTGTGGACTAGACCTATGCTCTAACTATCCTGGTGGCAGAGCTGGCTGGGAAGCAGATCAAGGTAGTACTACCACACCTGTAGCTCCAGTTGAAAAAGAAAAGATGGATGTCATGGAAGAATCTCATGAAAAAGAACACATGGAAGAAACCATGATGGAAGATTCTGAAGATTTAACTGAAGCAGACTTGGGTTCTGTACTTAGATTATCAAGAGCAAACGTTCCAGCAACAATTCCTCTGCATCAGGGTTACTATGATGGTGGAGATGTATACTACATCATCACCGATTCTAGTGACCCAACACATGCAGACATAATTACTGAACAACAAGGATGGCAAGTCGAACTTGCCCCTTTATTGAAAAACACTCCTGAAGAAGTACTCTCCAAAGTATACTTGTTTACCAACGGCATTGAAGGCGATGGTATACATGGATATCAAGGACAAGTATTCACTAGTACTCCTGCACAAGCAGATGTATACAGTGCATTAACTTCTCACATTCATGTAATGTGGAATGACGGTGTTTCACCAAGAGTGCTTGATTCAGAAGCAATGATCATGAAAGCAGCTGAGAATGATGAACTTACATTAACTGAAATTGATGTGGTTTTGAATATGCCTCAAATCATTTGGCCTGATGGTCAGATGATGGTAAAAGAGGACAAAACACTAACCGACACTACACCTTATGGTGGTGGACAGATTCTTGATATCGATACAGAAGAGATGAATGTAACTTTCATTGCCCATCGTGGATGGGGTCCTGATGGTAGAACAATCTATTACATTGTAACAGATGCTACCCCTAGCGGCCCTGCCGGAATGATGGGTGTTGTTAGTTCTCCAACATCTGCAAGTTTGATTGCAAATTCAGCAGCCGTTGATCTATTTCAATTCAAAAATGGTTTAACTGGTACTGGCCCATTAGGATTCCAACCCGGAATTGCTGCCGGAGCTCCTGGTGATGAAAATTACTCTCCTATGTGGAGAATTTTCATGACAAGTTGGACTAGTCCAGAAAATGCACAACTGTTAGAAACCATTGATGATTTGAATGCATACAGAGAAGCTGGCTTGATCGATATTGGTATTGCACGTCCAATGGATAGTGATCATATTGTCAACTGTCCATTCATTGACCCATTCCAATAAGATCTTCTTTTTTATTTTCTTACATCTGTTTAATTTATTTAGAAAATTCTAACAAATTTTTAGAGAATTAACTATACTGTTTATTTTGAATTATGTGAATAGTATTGTATGAGTATCGCAGGAATGTACATGTTAAATGTACCTGAATATCAAGAAGAAAAAATCCAACAAGCTTTAGACATGTTATACATTGATAGAAAAAATGAATTTAGAGAACTGTCTCAAGTTTTGTTAACTGAAAAAGCTCTCAAAGCCATGCCTAACTGGAAAGAATTTGTTTTGAACTTTAGTTTAGATGTTGAAGAGGCATTCAAGACTTGGTCTGGACAAAATCAATTACTGTCTAGTTCTCCCCAAAAAGCATTAACCATTCTGAGACAGCTTGGACATGATAAAACATCCATGAATCAACTTGTTCATTTACTTAATCTGTCGTACAGCATGTCTTTAGAATTCAAAGAGATTTACAAGCGTCTCAAATAACCCCTTTTCTTTTTTTCATAAACCTTAATTTGAACAATTTTTTCATAATTCTATATGGATTTCATGCTCGAAGAAGAACTGATCGATTTGATGACCTTTTGTCTGCAAAATCCCGACTCAACTGAAATTTCTGAAAAGCATAAACGAATTTCTGAAATTGGCCGCGAATTGTATGATGATGGTGGTGTTGATGCATTGGAAAATTTCTTTTTTGTATTGAAAAATAGAATTACTGAAGAAATAGAAAAAGATCCATCCCCTATGCGTTCGCTATGGAATGGCTTAACTGACGAATGGCAGTACTAAATTCCTAAATTAGAAATTTATCCTCTACCGATTCTGAAAATGGCTGTACTACATGTTGGGCATGTGCCTTTGATTGCAGGTTTGCCATTTTTCATTGTGTATGGTTTAGCGCCGCCGATTTCTCGTTTGTCTCGACACTTTACGCAATATCCTATTGTCATACGTTCACTAGGCTCAAGGTTCTATTAGCAAGAACTTGTTGAACTTTTTTCACAAATAGGCAAACCTCCGATCTTAACTATTGTGTTTTAGAACTATTTTTTTCGTATTGGGTGTTATTTTGATCAATTTAGGAACAAATTATACGTATTTCTTAAATAATTATTATTTTTGTTCCATCTTTTCTTTTCATTTTTGATCAGTATTTCTAAATTTGATCAGTTCGTGATGTTTTGTTTTTAACAAAAATGTTTTGTCTACACAAAATTTAGTTTGAATTATTCATTAATTTTGTAATGTTGTCTATATTGTATACTTGAATCATAGTTTTTCAAAATTTTTGATTATCGTACTTTTCTCACTTGTTATTTTTCCCGGGTTTAGTGTATTGTAGGGATCAAACTGTTTTTTTATTTTTTGAAATGTTTCATAGTTTATTTTTCCATATTGTTTTTTGATAAACTCTGAACGTGCTAACCCATCACCATGTTCAGCAGTTATTGTTCCTCCAATCTTGATGATTTCATCAAAATATTGTTTTGCAATATTTTTGATCAATGTAGTTTTTTTTCTTTCTCCAATTAATCTTACATGAAGATTTCCATTTCCAATATGGCCATACATTACTGATTTTGTTTTGAATTTTTTATTGATCTTTTTTAATATGTTGAATAATTCTGGTAACTTTTCTATTGGCACTGCTGCATCTTCAATCACATGGGGGATTCTGCTCTCTTTTTTTATGTTTTTGAGGCTGTAATAGAGCGATGAATCTCTATATTTCCACCATTGGAAGATATATCGTTTTTTTGTTAATTTTTTGACTATATTTCCTGAAATTATTGTTTTGAATTTTTTCTCGTTTTGAACAATTTTTTCATCATATTCCACAAAAAGTAAACATTTTGTATTTTTTTGAAATTTATGATTAATTTGCTGTAATACTACTTTATCAACAAACTCCATTGCAGAAGGATTTGTTTTGTTGATTAACATACAATCATCAATTGCATTTTTAATTGCATCATATTCTATTACAAAAAGAATTCTTTTTTTTGGTATGTTTTTTATTTTTAATTTTGCTGATGTAATAATTCCTAATGTCCCTTCAGAACCAACAATAATTTTATGACTATCTTTTTTTGAATTAATTTTGTCTATTCTATATCCTGAAGAATTTTTAGAAACATTTGGAATCTTTTTTTCATTAATTTTTATTTTCTTTTCAATTTTGTTTGATATTTTTTTGTCTTTTGGAAGAATAATTTTATTACCATTACCGTCAATGAACGTTATTTCTAATACATTATCAATTACACTT
Source organism: Candidatus Nitrosopumilus sp. (assembly GCF_965263415.1). Lineage (GTDB taxonomy): Archaea > Thermoproteota > Nitrososphaeria > Nitrososphaerales > Nitrosopumilaceae > Nitrosopumilus. Next base: position 1,362,956 of record NZ_OZ253671.1, on the reverse strand, counting down.
CCATATTTTAAACTCCTACTTCCACTCGAATTGTTTCCAAGCATTCCTCCAATTGAACAAAATGATCCGACTGAAGGATTTGGTGGAAAAAATTTTTTGCTACTTGCTAATTTTCTATCTAATTTTCCTTTTACTACCCCTGTTCCAACTACTGCATAATTTTTTCTTATTTTTATTGAATCAAAATTCTTCATATCTAAAATAATTCCGTCATTTAATGCCCCACCAACTAAACCTGTGCCTGCTCCACGTACAGTTACACTTGTTTTACATTTTTTTGCAATTTTTATTGTGTTTATTACGTCCTTTTCATTTTTTGGAATAACTATTGTTTTTGGAAAAATTTGATATGAACTTGCATCAACTGAATAAAACTCTCTAAATTCATTTTCTGAATGAACTTCTCCTTTGATGATTTTTTTCAATTGTGTTTGAACTGGATTCATTTAATAAATCTAAATTCTAATTCGATAATAATCCCATCGCTCTGGGTCAAATTTTGCCACAAATTCTGCTTGTTCTTTTTCAATTCTTGCATTGATCACATCTCTTAATGCAAAACTTGTAAGATACTTGAATTTTTTAGAATGTGCTTGCATTACAAACATGTGTCGCATTTCACTTCCTCCTTTTAATCCCCAATACCCCATTTTTACTGCAATTGGTTCCAAAAATACCGTATTGCCCAAACCATAATTTTCATCTCTAATTTCTTCTCTCAAGTTATAATTTTCTAGTAATCCGCCTTTTGCGTATCCTACAATTTCTCCATTTTTATCATTTAGTCTTAATGTCGTAATGATTGTGTCTGAATCTTTAACTGACTCCTCAAAATTGTCTAAGAATTGCAGAGGTCTTGGTAATTCTAACAAAATATCGTGTAATGTGTTGATGAATTCTGGTTCGTTTCTAGTTGACATGCATTCTATAGTTGGAACTAATTTCAGATTTTTATATGCACAATCTGCTTGAATTGTTATTTCCTGTTGTCTGATTCTCATAAATGACAAAACTGTATCAAAAAAGTTTTTTCTCATTTCATTTGAGAGTACTTTGAGAACTGGTTTGACCATTTCTGTTTCCTTGTTTAATAATTCTTCAAAATATGCTACTGCGCTTCTAACAATTAATGATGGTCTCCATGCAAGAGCATGTGCGTTCATCTTGGCCATTTCCATGGCTTTTGCAAAATCCCCTAATGCATATCCGCTAACTCTGTCTACTACAGTAAGATACCATCCAATATCCATGATGTGTTTTTGATACTCTACATTGTTTCTTGTTAACTCTGAATTGTGAAAACATTGTTTAATTTGCTCTTCTGCATTTTTTTTTAATTCTCCCATCCATGGATATGTTGTTCTTAAAATCAATACTTTGATAATTTCTAAATCTATATTTGCTGTTTTAATTAATTGACTAAGCTTTCTATCAGTTGCAATAAATTTTAAAACACTTTCTTCATGTGGTTTGTCTACACTTTTTTCTGGATCAAAATCATGAAACAACGCTGCAACATATAGATATTTGACATCTTCATGTGTGAATTTTATTTTTTCTTGTTTTGAAGCTAACAATGAAAAATATGTTACTTCTAATTCATGATTGATGTTATGATATCCATAATAATCTCTCCCTAATCCTCTACTCTCAAACAAATCAATAGTGTAATCTAACATTTCAACATAGCAATCATCTTCTAATTGATTTTCTATTAGCAAATCCAAAATATTGTTTCTCATAACTTGGGTATTTGCAAATAACTGCATATCCAAACGATCTTTTTCTTCTTTTTAAAGTTGATCTGAAATTCAAACAGTTGTTTCCTTATGTAGAAAGATTCAATAGAATTGTAATTTTTTTGTTTTTAAATGACTGTAGATAATAATCTCTTAAAATCATTAATTGATTTTTCTGAATCAGACTCATTAGAATTTGCACTCCATCTAAAAGATAATTTGTATACTTTGACCCATGTTCAAATTTCACATTCTTCTATTCCTGTAAATGAGCCCACAACTCGTGGAGGAGTATATTTTTCAGATAAATTTGCATACAAAATGAAAGGAACTGTTGACGATCTTTCAATTGTTCCTCTGCTTACAAAGAAAATGCTTGGGCCAAATACTGAATTTGGCGAACTGAAGATAACCTCTTCTATTACTCTTGAAAATGGTGTAAAAAATCTAGAAATCCATACAAATCTTACAAACAGTGTACAAACTCCTGATTCTATAGAACTTAGTATGATTATTGTAAGGCTGGAATCTGTCTAATCCACAAAATACTTGTCGTATCTTTCTCTACTCTCTTCCTCAGACAGAATCTCATATGCTTTGTTTAATTTTGACATCTCTTCTTCTGAATCTTTCTTTGTTTTATCTGGATGTGTCTTTTTTGCAAGTTCCCTGAAACTTTTCTTTATTTCTTCTTGTGTCGCATCTCTTGGAACTTTTAAAATCTCATAATAATTTGGTAGTTCATCATTTCGTGCAGCTTCTCTGAATTCTTTATCTTTGGCAGTGTTTTTTCGGGTTCCAATTTCTTCGTAATCATCCCCCCAATCTGAGTGATATTTTTCGTTTGTTTTGTCTTTTTTTGATTCTAATTCTTCTTTATCATATGCTGTTTTTCTTCTAAGAATGATGTCTCTTGCCAAAAATAGAAACAATCCAATTACTGCTATGGAGAATCCTCCAAATATGATAATTTTTTCTTCATCTGATACTTCTAATTCCATATCTAATTCTTTTTCTTGTCCATATGATGTTTGAACCAAAAGTAAAACTAATGAAATTAGAAAAATACTAGTAATCTTCAATGTTTTTCACTATGATAATCTGAAATCTTCTTTTGCAGTATTTAATACTACATGTGTAATGGTGTTTTCAACATTGGGGATGGATGCTAATTCTTTGACAAATTTGCTTAACTCGTTTCTTTCTTTAAATTTTGCAATGATTATTGTATCTGTCGAACCCGTAATATCGTACACTCCACAAACATTTTCAAATTTTGATATTTCTTCTTCAACATCTACAACTTTATCGTTCTTTGCAATGATTTCAATTATTGCAGTAAGTGAGTATCCCAACTTTTCATGATCAATTATTGCAGAATAACCGTTAATGATCTTCTCTTTTTCCATTTTTTTGATTCTTGATAGAACTGTAACTGTGGACATTCCTAGTTTTAGTGCAAGTTGCCTTGCTGATAGTCGTGCATCTACCATCAAGTTTCTGAGAATTTTTTCATCTGTTTTATCTAAATTCACATACTTTGTACTGGAAAAATTTATTTAAATTTTCATTAATTTACTGTAAATTTGTTTAATTTGTCAGGCTCACCCAATTCTCTGATTTTTCAAATTTAATACAAATACAAAATCACATCATTTATGGAAAAAATTCAAGAACTTGTATCTCAAGGTAAAATTCTCTTAGAGGATGGAAAATTTGATGACGCACTTGGATTTTTTGAGCAAGCCCTTCTTTTGAATCAAGATGATCCTGATTTGTGGAATTACAAGGGTATCACATTACGAAGTCTTGGTCGATATGAAGAAGCAATGGATTGCTTTAACAAATCTCTGAAAATTGATCCTCGAGATAGATATTCTTCTTGATCTAGTGTTGACAAATAGTGAATCTATATTATTAACAAAATATTATCTGGTATATTGAATGATGTAGATCGTATGTTGGCAGAAGCCTATGAATGTATTGAAGAAGGTGACTTTCATGATGCTCTTAGTCTTTATGATCTTGTGTTAAAACATGAACCCTCAAACATTGGGGCGCTCATTGACAAGGGCGTAACTCTCCAAAACATGGGTAGAATAAAACTTGCAATCAAAACATACAACAAAGCATTACTGATTTCCCCTCAAAACATTGATGCATTACTAAACAAAGGAACTGCATTACATTCTGCTCAAAAATATGATGAAGCAATGGACTGTTATGATGCAGTTTTAAAAGTTGATAAAAAATGTGCAATGGCATTGGCCTACAAGGGATTATCTTTGGGCGAAACTGGAAAACTTCAAGATGCATTAAAACATTTTAAAAAAGCATTATCTATTGACAAAGAATTTGATCTGGCAAGTATTTCAAAAGACATTGCTCAAGATTTACTAAAATCAATTAATGAAACTAAAATTAAAACACAGTAACATCGCCTGGTGCAGGGTCTCTGTTTGTCTCCTTTTCATGTGATTCAAAAAACTCCTTGTGTTTTGAATTTTGATGTTCTCTAAGATCATCCAAATTTTCAAATCCTTCGTGACACAGATAACATTTTGGCTTGTGTTCGTCTACTAGAGGAAGTACCATTATTCTGATATTTTTATTTGCCTACTTATTTCTTGAGCCTAACTAAGGAATATATCATGATGATGTTGTTTTATTGCATGTTAGAGCAATTAGCAGGTGATTCTCAGGCATTAGATCGGGCAATTGCAGGCGAAGATTTGTCTTACAAAGATGGTTTAGAGTTAATGAATTATGATAATTTGCATTTACTTGGTGCAGTAGCTGATGCTCGAAGAAAAGAGTTAGTTGGAGATACTGTTACTTTTGCAGCATCTTATTACATGAATTACACTAATGTCTGTGCTGCAAGTTGTCAAATGTGTGCATTTTACAGAAAAGATGGTGCCGATGATGCTTACACACTAACTCCTCAAGAAATTGAGCAAAGAGTTGGAATTGCAAAACAAATGGGTGCCACTGAAGTCCATATTGTTGGAGGGTTTCATCCAAAACTACCTCTAGAATATTATGAAGACATGATGAGAACAATCAAAAAGAATCACCCTCAATTAAACATCAAAGCATTAACAGCTGCAGAAATTTTCTATTTGTCAAAACTTACAAAAAATTCTACAAAGGAAATTTTATCTCGTCTCAAAGATGCAGGACTTGATTCTATGCCTGGTGGTGGCGCGGAATTGTTTCATCCAGAAATTAGAAAACAAATTGTTCGAGGAAAATGTACTGGACAAGAATGGTTAGATGTAATTGAAGAGGCACACAACATGGATATTAAAAGCAATGTAACTATGCTTTATGGCCATATAGAAAAACCTGAACACATTGTTGATCATCTTATCAAAATTCGCGATTTACAAAAGAAAACAAATGGCTTCATCACACTTATTCCTCTTAAATTCAGCCTTGATAATACTGAACTAGAACAAGAACATTTGGTAAACAATGAATGTTCTTCTGTGTATGACTTGAGAGTTATTGCATTGTCTCGTTTAATGCTTGCAAATTATTTGAACAACATCTCTGTTTATTGGGTTGCATATGGCAAGAAACTAGCTCAAGTTGCATTATCTAATGGAGGTAGTGACTTGGTTGGTACTGCCTTTTCTGAAGAAATTTACCGTGCTGCAGGAAAAGCAACTAGTTCTTCAGTAGATGAACTTGCAACTATGGTAAAAGAAATAGGACGTGCACCTGCACAACGAAATACTCATTTTGGAATTTTAAAGAATTTTTAATTTAGATGTTTTTTAATAGACTCTAGTTTTTCTTTTCCACTTTGTTGTTTGTCTTTTCTTGAATCAATTTTTATTATTACTTCCACTCTGTCAATTCCTAGATTATGCACAGTTTCAGTCATTCGCTTTGTAGCCTTATTGATTACATCCATGTCATTTGATTCTAGAATGGTCCCCATTGGATTAATTTCATATTTTAGATTCTCAATTTTTTGAATTGACTCTATTGTTTTTGCAATGTAAAAACTTGCACTGGTAGTTTTTGTTGCCATTGGATAAATGCTAATTTCTGCATGAATCATTTCTTTTCTTTATTTTTTGATCTAAAAAAATCTTGAACTATTCCGCAGGTTTTTTTTGTGTTTTTTTAGTGCTGCCTTTTCTACGTCTTGCTCCAAAGCTTATCAAAACTAGTAAAAACCCTACACCAATTAACAATCCATACAATAATTGTAATGCTTGATTTTCATCTTCAGCCACCATTAAATCGATAATCTCCTCTTCAGTCATATTTGCATGGCCTGTCGGTCCTTCACCTGTTGTGACGCCAATTATCACGCCTACCACAATCATGGCAATGCCTCCTGCAAAAATTTTCTTATCTATTAGCACCAACTAATATTATTTTGAATCTATCATATATTTAGGAATTGGATACTGAACTCTTAATTTTATTCTTGTAGGCATGTTTTAACGATATATTGTATTGTTATCTGAAAATTTCTAAAATCCTTCTGGTGGCTTTTGCACAAATACATTACAAATGAGTGCATCTGTTTTTTTATCTCTGTATTGTACGTTACACGAAACAAATTTTCCTTTTAGAGCTCTTTCCAAGTCTTCTTTTGTTTTTTCTTCATATTGTGGTTGATCAGGATCGTCAATCTTACTCATAATGATTTTTTCAACTTTCCCATACTCTTCTTGATTGTCTTTTCTAGTATGACTAATCAATAATTCAAATGCATTGTTTGTAAGAATATTGATCACTGCACCACCAATACCATCTCCCATGATTATTTTCTATTTTTGTTCTATAATTACTTGATGGCTATACTTAACTCAAAGTCTGGTACAAGTTCTTTTTCTTTTGCCATCTCAAATAATTTTCTAATTGATTCTTCTCCAGGGTCTCCCATGTTGACAGTTACTTTATTCACATACATTTTGACAAATTTTTCAATCAAGTCTCTTGGCTTTCCTCTTGAGTATTGCATTGCATACTCTATTGCATCTTCTAGATTGTCTAGTCCGTATTCTATTGATGTTTGAAGATATTTGTCAAATTTGTGGATTGTCTCCATCCCCAAATCAGTTTTCATAACATTAATTCCAAGTGGGACTGGTAATCCGTTTGTTGTTTTATCCCACCATTCTCCAACATCTAGGATTTTGACATTTCCTTCTTGTTCATAGGATAACTGTGTCTCGTGAATAACTAGTCCTGCATCAACTTTGCCTGATTTTACTGCCTCTGGAATATCACTAAAATTCATTTCAACATAATCAAACTTTCCAATCATTAATTGAAGCAACAAAAATGCTGAAGTCATTTTTCCTGGAATTGCAATTTTAGATTTTTTTATCTCATCGATACTCATCTGCTCTTTTGCAGTAACAATTGGACCATATCCGATTCCAAAACTTCCCCCACTACGCAATATTGTATATCCTGGAATGTATGCACATGCATGAACTGAAACTGCTGTTACGTCTAATTCTGGATCAGTAGCTTTACGATTTAATTTCTCAATATCTTCAATAATGTGGTTTACTTTGAAATCTGGTGATGGAACTTTTCCTGTAAACATTCCATAAAACATGAATGCATCATCTGAATCAGGAGTATGGCCTACTGAAATTTCCATGTTTTTCTCCTAAGACAATCGTAATAAAAATCAAAACATGTTTTGAACAGATTTTCTAATATATGCCAAAAATACATTCAAACTCATGAATACCATTAATGCATTTGAGAAAGACATTCATCTGCAAGTTGATTTTTTAAAATCCTTTAAAAAACAAAAACCAATTACAAAACCTCTTCAAAAAAATACTCTTTTTACTGGCAGTGGTGATTCACTGATCTCCTCAATGCTTGCTGAATCTTTTTCAGAAGGGGCAATACGTGCAATGGATCCTTTAGATTTGTACAAAACCAAACATTTGGTAAAATCAAAACGAGTCTACTTTGTTTCAATCTCAGGAAATACCATTACAAACATCAAAGTTGCAAAAACAGCAAAAAAATCCATCGCGATTACTTCAAAATTAGATAGCAGACTGGCAAAAGCATCTGATGATGTAATTTTACTAGATGCTCCAACCAACCATGTATTTACCGCAGGAAGCATCACATTTTTGGAAAGTGCCCTTACTTGCATCTCGCTTGTCAAACTCCTTTCTATTCCAAAACCTGATGGAATATTCAAAAAAGCAAAGCTTGATGCTAAAAAAGCCAAAATCTCAAAAAAGATCTATGTTCTAGGCAACCTCTTGACATTTCCTCTTGCCATGTTTTGTGCAGCAAAATTCTATGAGGTGCTGGGCTATGATGTTCATTATTGTAGAATAGAACAATTCTCTCACATGGAGTTATTTTCTGCAAATAGAGATGATACTGTGATAATATTTGAAGAAAAAAACACTCACAACAGGCAACTTGCCAAAAACCTTGCCAAAGTTGGCATTAATGTAATTCATCCTAATATGCCATCTGGAAAGATTTCTCAGATATTGTATTGTACATTTTTCTCCGAATTTCTTGCACTAAATGAGGCAAAAAAGAAACACAAGAAAGACTGCCATTTTGTTACTTCAAAAAAGATTCGTGATGTAAGTAATCAAATGATCTATTGATCTTTTTGTAAGGCTAAGATTTAATAGCTGAATCCTAGGGTTTGCGAATATGGTAAAATTCAAGTCAACAAGCGATGTTATGAAAATTATCAAAAATAAGGATCAGATCCGAAACTTTGGTGTAATTGCACATGTTGACCATGGAAAAACTACCATGAGTGACAGCCTTTTAGCTTATTCTGGAATCATTGCTCCATCAGCCGCTGGTAAAGCACTTGCCATGGACTTTGATAAAGAAGAACAACAAAGAGGAATCACAATTTATCAAGCAAATGTTACTTTACTTTTCCAACAAAAAGACAAAGAATATGTCATTAACATGATTGATACCCCTGGACACGTTGACTTTAGTGGAAGGGTAATTCGTAGTCTTAGAGCAATTGATGGTGCAGTAGTTGTATGTGATGCAGTTGAAGGTATCATGACTCAGACTGAAACTGTAACTAGAATGGCACTTGAAGAGAGAGTAAAACCTGTATTGTTTATCAATAAAGTAGATAGACTCATCAAAGAATTACGTTTAACCCCTGAAAAAATGCAAGCACAACTTGCAGAAGTTGTTTCAAACTTTAACCAATTAATTGACACTTATGCTGAACCTGAATACAAAGAAAAATGGAAAGTTTCAATTCAAGATGCTAGTGTAACATTTGGCTCTGCAAAAGACAGGTGGGCAATCAATGTTGATTTGATGAAAGAGAGAGGAATTACATTCAAAGATGTTATTGACGCATATGAAAATGAAAAGGTCGCTGACCTTGTTGAGAAAGCACCACTAGCTGATGCAGTACTTGGAATGGTTGTAAAACATCATCCTGCACCTGCTGAAGCCGTAAAATACAGAATTCCACAAATTTGGAAAGGTGATTTGGATTCAGATGTTGGAAAGGCATTACTTGCTTGTGATGACAGTGGCCCAACAATTATGATGATTGTAAACATGGTATTAGATCCTGCAGCAGGCCCTGTTGCAATTGGAAGGCTGTTCTCTGGAACTATCAAAGATGGCCAATCCATTCAAATCATAGATGAAAAACGTGAAGGAAGAGTTCAATCTGTAAACTTTTTCATGGGAAACCAAAGAGAACAAGTTGGAGAACTTGGAGCTGGAAACATTCCTGCACTATTAGGATTAACTGAAGCTAGAGCAGGTAACACATTATCTACTGTTAAAGACATTCCAATGTTTGAAGGTGTCAAATATGTTTCAGAACCCGTAGTTCAAGTTGCAATTGAACCAAAACATCCTAAAGATTTACCTAAACTCGTTGAAATTTTAAGACAACTTACAATTGAAGACCCAAACCTTATTGTAAAAATAGATGAGGAAAGTGGTGAAACTATTGTTGCAGGAATGGGTGTTTTACACTTGGATGTTGCAACACATAGAATTCAGGATGCAAAATGTGAAATTGTCACCTCAGAACCTTTGATTAACTATAGAGAAACTGTAAAAGCTGGATGTGAGCCAATCATGGCAAAATCCCCAAACAGACACAACAAAATTTTCATGAAAGTTGAACCTTTAGAGCCAGAAATTGCACATATGCTTAGAACTGGTGAAATCAGTGATATGAAAGACAAGAAAGTAGTTTCTGATTTACTCAAAGGTGCAGGATGGGATACTGATACAATTAAGAGAGTTATGAAATTTGATTCTCGTGGTAATGTTTTGATTAACGGAACAAAAGGTGTTCAATTTGTACAAGAATCAACTGATTCTATTAATTCTGGATTTGATGAAGTAATGAAAGAAGGCCCTCTTTGTAAAGAACAGATGAGGGATTGTAAGTTCATATTTACTCACTTTGTTCCTCACGAGGATACTGCACACAGAGGTTTGTCTCAATTAGGTCCTGCATCTCGTAGAGCATGCATGGGTGCATTACTAACTGCAGGAACAGCTGTCTTGGAACCAACTTTAGCTATTGAAGTACGTGTTCCAACTGATCTAGTTGGAAATGTTGCAACAGTTCTTTCTGGAAAACGTGGTAAAGTTTTGGACATGTCTCAAAAAGGCGCATCAAGCATTGTTACTGGTGAAATTCCAGCTTCTGAAACCTTTACCTTGTCTGAAGAGATGAGAGGTCAAACAGCAGGACGTGCAACATGGAATACTTCATTCAAAGAATGGACCGAAGTTCCAAAGTCAATGTTGGCAACAGCTGTTGCTGATATTAGAAAGAGAAAAGGACTTGCACCAGATCCTCCAGGTGCAAACGAATTCATCGATAAAGAGTAAAAATAGAATGCCCCCTTTTGGGAATGATTTTAGACGGTACACTAGAAAGTTTTTCAGAATAGATTATTTGGTATAACTAATCGTTATATTTTGAAAACACCCATTGCTCCAGTTTGATAATGTCATTGTTAATTACATAGGACAAAAAATTGACAAATTCCGAGTCAGAGATTTGTCCATTACTCCAGAGTTCCATTACCTTTTCAACCCATAAAGGCATCGAGTTTCCAAACTGTTCAAATTTTATCTCAAACATTTGATTCAATGCATTTACTTCTGTTTCATATTCTGTCTTGATATCATCTTGACGTTCTACAAAACCTGTAAATACATTTTGTAACATTTGATTAATTTGTTGTGTAGTTAATGTAGGATCTGATTTTTGTTTGTCATACACTGCTTGTTTATCTTTTTGGAATTTGTCACTGGAATCTGTAAATTTTACCTTGAATTCTTTTTCAAGATTCCATCTTTGTTCGTTATAGATTTTTTGTAGCTCTAAATATTCATCGGATTCAGATACTGCCTCTGGAACCATTTGAATAAAAAAAATACCAATAAACAGAAAAATTGAAAATATCTTTTGCATATGAATTAATGTTTATTTTGATATTAAAAGTGAGGTAACTTTTTCAGTTTCAGAGTAAAAATTAACTTTAATTCTCTTTTCAAACTTTCTTGATTTAAATTAATTTTTTTCATCACAATTTTTTAATAGCTGACCTGCTAATAATAGGTTGACCTAGATAAAATGAGTCAATCTGAGCCTGTCTTAATGATGCATGAGCGTGAAAGAATAATTTTAGAACATATTCAGAAAAACCCAGAATTACATCATAACGCTCTACTAAAATTAGTCGTTCCAAAATTTATGGCAAAAACAACTTTTGAGAAAACCCGTGATTCTCTTATTGAAAAAGAGATCATTTTTGTTCATTCTAAAAGTAATATGAAATTTTATCATATCACTGAAAATTATACTCACAAAGCAGCGCAACATATTGAACAAACTACAAACAACTCTTTTCATGATCTAAAAATTCAAATCAAACGATTAGAGACAGATTTTCCTCATAAGGATGTTGATGAAAAGATAAACACTTCAAATTCTCTTTTGAGACGATTATTGCAAACTGATAATGGCTTTACAATTTTAGATTCTATCAAAAACCCAAAGAAAACACTGTATCGAGATGAACATTTGACAATTCAACAATTAATTTTTCAAGTTTATGAAATAATTCAAAATGACAAATATTCTGAATTATTGATTCCTACAATCATTAGTTTTCTGGGAATTATTGTGCCAAAAAATTCATCAGATAAATAGTATATTCTTTAGTTATTTATTCAGGTTCATTTTAGACTATTTCATGGGATTGCTATACACAAAATTCTATATGGATTTTGATGATGATGATTGGAATCAAATCTCAAATGATCCTATAATATTTCAGACTAAAAAAGAAAATATTACTTTAGAAATCGATGACGCATCTCATAAATTTTACAAACTTCATTTCAAAAAAGGTGGAAAAATTCACATGCTCCGGGTTACTGGAAGATTCCGATTAACTTGGGATGATGAAGATATTTTAGACTAGAAAAATTATAATGGGCTTTGTTTAAATTATGTCTATGTCTTTGAACGAACAAGTTTCTAAAATCTTAGAAAACTTTGATAACGCATCTTCAAATGAAATCATTGATGTTTTAAAGCAAATTCAGCCTCAGTTTCAGAGTAATTTGACATCTGAATATCTTGCTGGAAAAATTCAGAAAATTGTAGATATTGGAGATGAATCTGAAAAAAAGAAACAATGCAAAGCATTAACTCCATACCTGGATTGGTATTTGCAAGGATTATAGAGTTTATTCTGAGAATTCTTTTATTTTCTTTAATGCCGTTTTTATGATTTCGACATCATTTTTTGCCACTGCCAAATCTCCCACCAGATTTACAAAATATTCGTGTCCTGTGTTTTGTGCTTTGTCAATATCTGATTCATAACACATTAGTGCTTTTTCAAAGAACGGAATTTCATCACTAAGACTTCGCACTGCTTGTATATCGTTAATACTGTTTTTGATTTTTTCAACTACTTCATCAATTTTTGGAACTGTTTTCATTGCTTGTTGATTCAAAACTGATGCAAACATTGCAGCTGAATCTTTTAATTCTGGACTTTGTGCAATTGTTCTCAATCTTTTTCGATAATGCTCTAGTGATTTTAATACAATTTCATACCCGCCTTCATCTTTTAGAAAAATTGCTCCTAACCATATTTTTTCAGTCATTTACAAAATCATAATTGACGTAGTATAATTTAGTTATCTTACAGATTGTTTTTGAATTATTTTTCATATTTGAAAATTATTCTTTATACTCGAAATTTTCTTGAATCGGTGGTTGATTTCTACTAATAAGATATAGTAAGATTCCTGCTACTGTCACTCCAATCCCACTAAGACCTACAAATGTGCCCATATTTTTGATATGATTCCATATGGGCTCAGTTGGATCTAACTCTATTGAATAAAACATAACTAATCCTACTAAAAACATCGTTCCTCCTATGATGAACATCAGGATTCCAGCTTTCATAATTTAGCGTAGAATTTCTAATTAATAAATCACCTAAAATTTATGCGTGGGTGAATTTTTTTTAAAAAGTTATTTTTACTAGACTATGAGAAAATTAACCAAGGTCTGGGATATGTCGCAATTGACTCTTTCACAAACAATCGAAAATGTACAATCTCTAATTGATTCTGGAAATGGTGATCCAGGAAGACTGTATCATATCTTAGAATGTTTAAAAAATAATCGCCCACTGTATCATTCAGACCAAAATTATCTTGAGCAAAAACTAGAATCTTCTTTTAGTCTTGAAGATGAGTCAGAACCTGTTACTGGCAGTGATGTTTTGCCAAAAATACAAGAACTAATCAATTCTGGAAATGGTGATCCAGGAAGACTGCAACATATCTTTGATATGATTTCAAATAACAAAACTCTGTATCATTCTGATGCTGCATATTTGGAATCAAAACTAAACGAATCCATTACTCCAAAATCTATAGAGTATGCAACAATTTCTGAACCAAAATCTTTAGAAAATACGCCTCCTCCAGAACCTCAACCAGAAATAAAACCTGCCCCTGAACCAAAACCGATATCTAGAGGAAGCATGCCAAAAGGCTGGAATACATCCCTTGATTCTGCAGAGATTGAAAAAATTTCTAAAGATATTCAAAAAGAAGAAGAAGAGATTCAAAAACAAAAATTGATTTCAAGTGAAATTGATTCACATCGTTCAAAATTAACACAACTAGTATCTCATCGAAAAGAATATGAGCAAAAAGTGACTCAAGAAAAAGCAACACTTGAAGCACAAATTCAAGAAGAGCGTCTAAAAATTAAATTTCAAACAAAACTTTCTGAAGAAATTATTACTCAGAAAGAAGAATTGGCCAAAGTAAAAAAAGAACGATCTAACATTATTAAAAATATTGATTCAGAAAAAACAAAAATTTCAAAAGAACTTGCACAACAAAAACGTCAACTAATTCAAGCACAATTGGAACAAGAGAAAATAGAAAAACAAGTTGAAACTGAGCAAACCTTACTTACAAAGATGATTGAAGAACAAAAATCACGCTTACTTGAACAAGCCTCTATTGCAAATGAAATTAAATCAAAACAAAGTGACTTGGAAAAAACTAAGAAAGACTATGAGTTTATCGTTTCACAAGTAAATGAAGAAAAGGCAAAATTTGCAGAATCTGAAAAACTCAAGAATCTGATAAAATCACAAGAAGTAGATTTGATAAAAGCAAAAGAAGAACGCCTTACTTTGATAAACACAATCTCTAAAGAAAAAGAAGCAATCACCAAAAAGACAAAAGAAGAAAAAGAACGATTAAAATCTCAAGGAAACTTAGCAAAACAACTCAAAAAAGAAGAAAAAGTTTATGAATCACTCAAAAAGAAACGTGAAAAAACAGAACAACAAATCAAACTAAAGAATCAAAAATTAAAAGAAAAACAACAGAAACTAAAAAAACAGATCTCTGAAAAAGACAAAAAACTCAAGTCTTTGAGTACAAAAAAGACTTCTGCCAAAAAATCTATTAAAAAAACTATAAAAAAAGCAGCAGCAACTAAGACTGCAAAAACCCCTGCAAAGAAAAAATCATCTTAATTTTATTGTAATTTCTTCCCCATTTCCTATTGGTGAAGTTATAGTTCTAACTTTTTGATTTGCTTGTATGTGTGATGAGTATTTTTTCATATCTTCTCTATATTTTTCGGGATACAACATGTTGTCGGTAATAATTACTCCTCCTAATGATACCATGGGTAGTATCATATCAAAATATTCAATAACATTTTCTTTATCTGCATCAATTAACACAAAATCAAAATACTCTTTGTATTCTTCTTTCAAACTAAAATCTCGTAAAATTTGCATTGCTAATCCTTCTTGAATTGTTATGTGTTCTGAAACGTTTGCATCCTGAAAATTCTCTTTTGCTCTTTTGATCTTTTTTTGATTTTGTTCTATGGTGATTATTTTGCCCCCATTCTCGCTAATTGCTTCAGCACACCATATTGTGGAATATCCAACTGACATTCCAACTTCAAGCATATTTTTTGCATTTTTTAGGCGTATTATCATATTGAGTAATTCGCCTGTTTCTTTTGTTATTGCCAACATTCTTTCATCAGATGGAACAGTGATCTGTCTTGATTTTTCTAATGATGATTGTTTTTCTAATTTTTCTAGAATCTCAAAAATTTCTTTAAACATTTTATGTATTCATGATACCCATTCATGTATTAGTATTCTAAGATCTTACATTGTTTTTATTAGATTATATTTGCCCCTAATTTTTCTTGTATATATGGCAGCAAAGAAAGTCGATCTGCTTGAAATTGTTCAAAAAATCATTAATTTAGATTCTAAAATGAGATTTGCAGCCATAATTGACTCTAAAGGAAACATCCGAGAAGCAATTATGAAAACAGGAAAAACAAATCTTAAATCTCAAAAAGAAGAAGAGCATTTCTGCAAACAAGTTGCTCAAAGACGTTCTATGAGAAAGGAATTTGATAGATCATTAGGTAAAGTCAGATATGTCCATGTTGAAAGAGAAAAAGTATCTCAAATGGTAGTTTATGCAAAAAGAAACATTATCTACTTT
The DNA here is from genome assembly GCF_965263415.1 of Candidatus Nitrosopumilus sp. Taxonomy (GTDB): domain Archaea; phylum Thermoproteota; class Nitrososphaeria; order Nitrososphaerales; family Nitrosopumilaceae; genus Nitrosopumilus. Next base: position 1,347,138 of record NZ_OZ253671.1, on the reverse strand, counting down.
ACAATGGAACCTGAGATGCCAATTAACACCAAAATTAGATTAATTACAAAAATTAAAAAACTCACTATAGGTCTTTAAATCGATTCAAACTTGGATTTTTTATCCTAATGACTTTTCAAAAATATCTTGGTGACTCAAAGATGTTTGAATATGACAAACATTATAGAAATTGTCAACAGTTTGATAAACCATTCATTAAGGCAAAAATTAATCCTCATCATGGAAATTATTTTGTACAAATAGATTTGATGCCTTGTAATTACAAATTCTCAAAACATGATGAAAAACAATTAGAAAAAATGGTTCACAATGAAAATGACTTTCTAAAATCAAATTCAAAGCATGAATTACAAGGATTTAGTATTACTTCTGAACTTGCGTGGTTTGACGGAGTATCTCCAAAAAATCTTGATTCTTTTTGTAATTTACTTTATGATTTGACTCAGAATTCAGAATCTGATTAAATTTTTTAATATCTTGTCTATGACTTTGAGTTCTTTCTTTCTTTCTTTAATTGTTGTTTCATTCCATTTTTTTGCAAATTCTGATTTCTGGTCTAATTTCTCTAATTCTTGAATGTATTTTACGAGGTGAATTTTGTAATCATGTAACAAATCCAAATGTTTGTTGTGGTTTTCTTCTGTAGGCGTTGGCATTTTTACTCATCTTCTATATCTGGAAACATTTCTTTAATTCGTATCTTGTCTTTTTCCATAGCATCTATTCTTTTTTCAAGATGGTTCTTGATAACCGGATCTTGTTCTTGTTTTTCTTCCTCTTTGATATTAGAAATTGTTTTTGTTAGTGATCTATAGTATTTGATATGATTTCTTTTTGATTCTTCTGATTTGTCTTCTTCTTTTACATCCACAAAGTGGTTAGATTTTTGTAAAATATGTATTTGATGTTCTAGATTTTTTCTTACTAACAATTATCCAAAAACCTTCTAAATTTTAAACAAATTTACAGATTTTTACTGCCCTTGCTTTTATTTCCCAATTTTGATAATTTTTTATGGTCCATGTTAGATGCGACGAATGTGGTTTTGACTGTGATTATTTTGTAGAGGGTGAAATGGAGCAGGTTGTTTTTGCATATTGGAATCATATGGCAAAAGAACATGGAATAGAATACTCTCCTGAGACATTGGGCAGGTATGTCAAAAAGAAAATTCCAGTAATCCCTTCTTAGAAAAATTGGCCTGAAAAGCATAATCAAGCTTAAAAATAAATTTTGTAATGAATATTATGACATTTCCACTGGATTCTGTAAAGTCCTGCCCCAAATGCGGTTGTGAATATTGTAAACTCAAAGTTTGTCCTGCATGTGGTCATGATTTGCCTTGATAGTTTTACACTAATATTGAAATCAAATTTAGTCATATTATGAAAATTCTTGTAGATGAAAATCTGGATGGTATGGATGAACGTCTTAAAGAACATGGTTTTGATGCATTAAGTGTAAGAAAACTCAACATGGCTGGAGAAAAACTTGGTTCAGATTTTTCAATAATTCAATACGCTCAAAAAAATAATTTGATCATCGTTACAAAAGACAAAGAATTCCGAAAAGCAAGTGAAGAAAATGACTTCCCTTTGGTTCTTTTAGATGATGAAGAGATACTCAAAGTAATTATTGAAAAACTAAAAAATTTTAGTTGACATTTTTTGTATCCATATGAGATATTCTCAAATTTGCTAAAATCTCATTAAGAAACACGTCTTCCGGCTGATGTGAAATGTTTGTCATGATTGCTTGCCAACAATCATCAATTTTTCTATTAATTTGTGAAAACATTTTGTCTTTTCTAAATGTTGGATAAAATGATAACAACTTCATAATGCCATCCGTTGATTGAACAATTTGAATTAAATGAATAATTGATCTCAATCTTTCATGAAATGAAAATTTTTCTGCTTTACTGATATTGTCAAAATTTTCTATTTCTTCAAAAATTGTTTTGACTTCACTATGCAGATTCTTTAATTGATTATTTACTGATTCATACAAATTAACTAATTCATATTCGATGTGGGCTCTACTGTGGACTCTTTTTTCAATATCTCCTGATTCTACAAGGGCACTAATTTCTCTGTACACTGTTTTTTCATTTCCAACTTTCTCCATCACTCTTTTTGCTAATTCGGTGCCTCTGATTTTCCCATTTTCATTTAGAATTCTAATAATTTCTATTCTGATAATCTCTGAGTTTTTGTCCAATATTTTCTCCTATTTTTGATATTTTTCTATGACTTTGTCTTGACCCATCTCACTAATCTCTTTTGTCAGTTGTTCTAGAATTTCTATTCCTTTCTTGAGTGGTTCTTTTGGAATGTTTTTGTTTTCTAATTTTTGTTTTAGGACCATTTTTTCATTATTTACAAAACTGATCAAAGGAACATTTTCCCCCATGTTTAGATTGACGAAAAAATCCACATATTCTTCAGCACTTCCAATGCCCATGCTAGATGATTCTTTATCTGGTATTTGTTTGCATTCTGAATTAGATTAAAATAATTTCAAGATTACTATATCTCATGGATTCATGTGATCGACGTGTTCGTGCATACAAAAACGGCAAAACTCTTGAACAATGTAAAGAAATTGCTGAGTCTTTGAATCCAAATTTTAAAGATCAAATTGAACAAAATGGACGAATTCTATGGTCTCAAATTTTAGAGCAAGTTGATCATGACGAATTACTTTACAAATTCACTCTTAAATTTTTGAGAAGAGACGGATACGATATCGGTAACCATAAACGTCCCCATGTACGAAAATTCAATCACTGGTTTACTTGAAAATTTTGAATTAGATTTTACAACTTCCATCTGGATTACGTAATTTTTTCGCCATAATGTATGGTGTTGCTAGTAGTATTGGTATTGATACTGCAATTAGTAATGTCTGTAATTGTGCTAGTGCAAGAGATAGGGCGATTCCGCTTGCAGTCCCGATAAACAATGAAAAAAATGTGCCTGCACAAGTTGGACATGCAATAAATGCACCAACAATTGCACCAACTCCACTCATTCCACTCCCTTGTTTAGAAAATGTGTATGCGCTAATTGCAATTGATGTGTTTAATGCAACTAGATATGATACAATGATTTGTAGTACTAGATTTATTGGAATTACTTGTAATCCAATATGTTCTGTAAGGTAAATGATTACTTTTGGCATATATCCCAACTCTCCACAACATGGTGCAACAAATCCTGAAGGAATCTCTGCACCATAGTGTATTGAGAAAGTTACTTCCGGTTGATACACCAGTGTTCCTGATACTAGTGCAAAGAATATTCCATACCCTACAAAAGTTGCAACAAAAATTTTTCTTGATTTTTGGTTCCAAGTGATTAATGCAATTATTGTTGAAAGATCTTTTTCGTTTTTTTCTATTTTTCCTTTATGGTATCTGTACATTCCAAGAGCAATTGCTCCAAATGATGCAATCAATGCAATGTAAAAGATGTATGCAATTCTTTGAATTGCTTCAATTGCACTTGGTGTGAGTAATTCTGAATCCTGGTATCTTGCATAAATGATGAATAGTAATGCTATTGCAACAAATCCTAAAACAATCAGTTTCTTGCCTTTGCTAACTGAATTTGATTGCTCCATGATGATTCTTTTTTTGCCATGTGATTAAATTCTATCTTAACTTAATCTGGGCACAAAGATGTAGATGATTGCAATTATCTCTAGTCTGCCAAATATCATCAAAAATCCCAAGACAATCTTTGTTGCAGGATCCGTGTCTGAATCAATTACTCCTGCTGATAACCCCCCTGTGGTAATCACGCCTGCAGCTTCAAAGAATGCGTCTTGGTATGATACATCTTCAGTTTCAGCAAGATGTAATCCAGTTATTGCTGAAATTACTGGGAATAATGCTATGATGATTAGTGTTGATGTGATCTCTTTTTTTGTCTGAGTTGAGAGTTCTTTTCTTTTAACACTGCTAAAAAATGATCTGCAATTTTTAAGATGGAATAATCTGAAAATCTTTAGTCCTCCTGCAGTTGAGAATCCACATCCGCCAATAAACATCAGTGCTATCAAAATTGCGTGTGCAAATCCCCCTAGTCCTGCTAAACTTTGCAGTTGTAGTCCTGCAGTAGTACTTGCAGAAACTGAATAAAATGCACTTTCTAATGGTTCTAATCCACTAATTGAAATAAACAATACTGTGGCGCCACCTAAAATTGCAAAGTATGTGAGAACTTCTTTTCCTAATTTTGGTGCAAGGAATTTTTTTCTTACAAATGCATAGTGGAATGTAAACGGTAATGCCCCCAGTATCATCGCTCCCATCAAAATTACTTCTTCTTGCCATCCCAAGTTATCGATAATAGTTGATGACGGGACAAATCCTCCTGTTGCAAGTGTACTCATTGCCAATGAAAAATCATCAAGCAGATTTTCTTGTCCAAAGAAATACAACAACATTGCAACAATGACAATATACACTGCAAAAATTACAGTGATTGTTGAAAAGAGTTCTTTCATGTGTAATGTTCTTCCAGAAATAAAACCACGCATTGATTGTAGTTTTGATTCTGGATAAAATGCAGTAATTACCAGGTAAATGAAACTCATTCCCCCTACCAGTTGTGTATAACTACGGTAGAATGTGAAACTTTGAGTTAATTCTTCTTCAGGTGTATCAAATAGAGAGATTCCTCCTGTGGTAAATCCTGCTGCACTTGAAAAGAATGCATTTCCAAACACATCTACATTGGTTTCCTCACTTGGGAAGACATACAGATACGGCACAGTTCCAAACAGCGACAGCAAAAACAGGCTAGAAAACACCAATATCGACGCCTGCTGCAGATTCAGACTAGACTTTTCACCATAAGAATTCAAAAAGAATCCTGTGACTAGTAACAGAACTGTTGTAAGGTAAATTCCTGTAGCAGTAAGTGTATCTTCTAAAATTGTAGATACGATTGCTGGAACAAGCAACAAGACTCCTGCAAATTGTAAAACAAATCCTAGATTACCAAGTACTGCTTTTACTGGCGGACTTAATAATCGGGGTTCAGAAGCAGTTGCATCTCTGATTACATTTGCAATAGTTGTTTGGAAAATCATTCCAATAACTTGATTCTTTTTTGATAAAACTGGTAATTTTCTAATACTGTTGTCTCTCATTTTGTGCAATGCATCTTGTAATGTCGATTTTTCATTAATTGTAACAAGTGGTGTAGACATGATGTCTTTTAGTTTTGTAGCTTCAGCATACACTGTAACATCACTTACTTTACTTAGAATATCTTCATCCGTAACAATCCCTACTGGTACCCTGTCTTCATTTGTAACTATGATGTCGTCTGTTTCATAATGTTGTAGCATTCTAGTTGCCTCTCTTGTTAGTGTGTTCTGACTTAGAATCAAAACATCTTTGTCCATGTATTCTGTTACGGATTTGTTTAACACATATGATACCGCACGTTCTGGGTTTGTTGACATTAAGCTACCCTTAGTTAAGGATTTTAAATAATTTGGGGTTACGCTGTAGCATTGATCGTCTAAAAAAAATTAACCTTGATGAAATAATCCGTATTGATCTCAAAATTTTGCTATCTTTATAAGCACTGGGCATGAAGTTTATGCGTACAATGGATATCAATCAAGCACAAGAGCCTGATTATGAATCGGTAAAAATTGATTATGTTGGATTTGTCGATCCTTATGCTGTTGAAGGCATGGTCATTCTAAAGTCTGATAATGGGAAAGAGTTTCACATGAGAGCCTTTTCTGGCGAAGTTGCAAAACACATCTCAAGTTTTGGTGATGATCCCAGCGGTGAATCTGCTCCTTCTATTTACAAAATGATTGAAGACATTTGTGAAGAAAATGAATTAGTTCTTGTCAAAGTCAAAATCTATGAAAGTGGCGAGGTTTTGCGAGCAAATTTGTACTTTACAGGTAAAAAAGACCTTGTTTTGAGAAACTATCGTGCGTCTGATGCCATGGCACTTGCTGCATACTATAATATTCCAATTCTTGTACGAAAGTCCTTGTTAAAGGAAAGTATGGAAGCTGAAACCTGAAATTAGAACAGTTTTTCTCCTAGTATGATTGTGGTTTATCATGAATGAACAGGAGCAATTAATGGATAATCTGCTAAATGTAGATCTTGAAATTATTGATGTTGTAAGAGAATTACAACAAGGAAATTGGGAATCTGACTCTCACAAACAACAAGTTGGTGATTTGTTAAAAATCCGAGATGAGATGGTTCAAAAATTAATGGCTGCAAATGGTGGAGAACATCAATGTGATTGTGGTCATGATCATCATCATGAATAACTAATTTTTAAAAAAAATTATCTGGAAACATTTTCTTTATCTTTTCTAACTCTTCTTGATATTTTTTAATTTTTGAATCTAATTCTGTATTGTCTTGTGACTTTTCTTTTTGTTTTTGTAAAACGTTGATTTGATTTGAAATTGTTTTATACATTATAGAATACTCTGGAAATTTTTCAGGAAGTTCTCCCATAGCTAGATTAAATATTGTGCCTACTAATACTCGTTATGAAGATTGCAGTATTTTTTGCACTTTTACTTACTATGACTAGCGGGTTTGCTTTTGCTGAACCCATCTCTACTACAATTCCATCTGGAGAAAAAATCCACTATGTTGATGAACAAATAATGATTATGGCCGATATTTCCAATAATCAAGACGTCTCTCAAAACTTTGCATATTTGACCCAAGTCAGAAATGATCAAGAAGTTGTAATTTCATTATCTTGGTTGACTGGTTCTTTGTCTCCTCGTCAGTCATTTTCTCCTGCCCAGTCATGGATTCCAACTGAGACTGGAACTTTCCATATCCAAGTTTTTGTTTGGGAAAGCATTGACAACCCTGAAGCTTTGTCTCCTCCACTTTCTATGATTGTAAATGTTGAAAATAGAAGTACATGATTATAGTTTCTGCTTCATAATTCGGCAAACTCATCATCATTCAGTGATTAGCTTAGTTGTCGGTTAATCATCAGCAAATTGTAATGATTTCTAATAGTATATTATCATTCATGCATCAGAACCTTTTTGATACAAGCAATCTTTTTGAAAACATGGCCAATTTTGAAAAACTCTACAAAAAAGTTGCATTACAAGTAATTGAGAGATGTCATGGTGGAATACGGATAAAAAAACATGGAAGAATTATTCAAGTTTATGATCCAAAACGCCACATGTGGAGTGATGGATTGGTAGGATTGGTAATTAAAGAAGAATGCAAACTTGCTAATCTTAGAGATTGGGAGATTGCAAATGTTCGAAGATATATAATTGAAGAACTACTATCAAAACCTGATGACTAGTATGCTACTTTTCTAATCAAATGAGGCTCTTTGAGCATAATGGTATCATCTTTTCTTGAGGATAGTTCAACATTTCTGAGATTCAAATTTGTTACAACAACTAGTGCCTCACAACGAGTACAGAGAATTGTTTTCCCATCTGATCTTTCTTCTCTGATGATGTCTTTTTCTAACCTGTCTTCTTTCTCACATGTGGGGCACAGTTTAGGCTCTTTTAGAATCGTGATTATCTCTTTGACAAAGATTGTTTTTCCCATATTGTGATGATTTTGATTTGATGAATAAAGAGTTTGTATTGTTAATTGGCATCAGCAATTCCATTTTGAGTGTCAAACCGTTTTAATCACCCAAAGTTAGAATGAATGGTATTCAATGTATTTCCAATCTAACCAATTAACAAAATCAAATGGAATGTTTTGAAAATATGTTTTTGTTTATTGATCTATGTTTCTAAAATTTTACAATATTTTTAGATCATTCTTATAATTTTTCATACTAAATGTTAAATACTAAAAATTCCTATATGAATTGATGTCGTTAGTTACAAAATCTAACGAATAAACTGCGTAGCCCCGCAGAACGATAAAGGCACTCAAACATTATGATGTTTGACCACGAGAGGGAATCTCTCATAGTTCTGCAATTAGGGGGTGCGCCTTTTTAATTTCTAAAAATTGTTTGTTGCTCGAAAATTTTTCTATGTGACTATTTCATCTAGTCTATCTTCTTCTTGTGCACGTTTAATCTCCATTGCAATTCTTCTACCAACACCAAATGTTTGTCCGTACTGGTATTTTGTATAAGGACTAGTTGTTGCAACAATTGGATTTCCTGGAACACGTAATGATACGTCATACACAATCAGCTCCAAATCTTTTGTAATAACACTTTGAAGTGAAAATGGTCCGATAATTCCTGGAGCATATTCTTTCTTGACTGCTTTTACAAATTTGTCTCCCATTTTGAGGACCTTTTCTAATAATGATTCTCTGATGCTTGCAGGGGTGTGACCAACTTCAATATTTTGTAAATCTACATCAATGTCGAGTTGTTGTTTTGCAGGTAGAGCATTAAAGTCCATGAGGTTTGTTTGTAGTCTCCTCTCAATTCCAATAAAGTCAACTTGGTCTGAAATTGGGGTGTGGAAGAAATTAAAATTCATGTATGTGCCAATTGCCAACTCTTCAATACTTGCTTTTTCTAGGTCTTTTCTTGCAATTACTCCTTGTTTGATTTTCTCTTCAGATTTTACAACATAATCTTTGTAAGATGATACTGTAAAAAATGCTCTCTCTAGTGGTCTGTTCTTTTCTTGTACTTTAACAATACAAGGTTTGTTGATTCTTTTAGGATCTTTGAATAATTTTGGATATTTGATTCTGGCTTTTTCTAACAAATAATATTGTCCTTTCTTTGCAGTTCTCTCTTCAGCTTGGAATAATTTCCTATTTCCAAAAATAGGCACTTTGAAAGAATTCTCAATTGTCTTGTATCCTAGATAAACTGTAAGGGAACGGTGTGGGACAATAATCGTATTTGAATCTCTTAACTCCTTTTGGATTTTGGCTGAAGCCATCTCTTTGAATTTATCTAATACTGTAATCTCATCGGCTATTCTGTTGAATCTCTGATATGGACCTTCTCTGCCTTTTTGACAAAATACTCTGGTTTGAAAATCCTCATCTTTTGCACCATCCATAATCTCAAGTGCAGAATGACTTCCAAGAACGCCTATTTTTACATCTGAGTACTCATTAACAATTTTCTTGATCTCAGAACTCTTAATCACATGATTCCTTGAAACTAGGATCTAATATAGCTAATTTTCATTTTTTAGGATCGACTAGAATCACAAGATTTTTCTGAATTGTCGTTTGAACATGGTTGTGCTGTATCATTTTGAATTACAGATGGCAGGGGTAATACTACTAACTGCTATGGCTGTTGGAGGAATCAGTCTTTGGATAAAACGAAGACGAGAGAGAAAAGAGTTTGAGGCATCTTTCAAAAATGACGAGTCTTCTATCTAGTGCTAAGGATACCATTTCATCTAATACATAAAATACTCTGTATTGTAATGATCTTTATTGAAACTAATTATTGGAATTACAGGCAGTACTGGAGTAATTTATGGAATCCGAATGCTTGAGACTCTAAAAAAATTAAACATTGAGACTCATTTGATAATGTCTGAATGGGGTGCAAAATGCATTCCAATGGAGACTGAATTTACTGTTGATTATGTAAAATCTCTTGCAACTGAAATCTCTGATGAACAGAACATGGCTGCAAGTGTTTCTAGTGGTACTCATAGAATTGACGGAATGATTGTTGCACCCTGTAGTATGAAAACATTGGCTGCAATTGCAAATGGATATGATGATACTTTGGTTGCACGTGCAGCTGGAGTTACAATCAAAGAATCTAGAAAATTAATTCTAATGGTAAGAGAAACTCCATTGTCTGCAATTCATTTGGAAAACATGTTGAAACTTTCAAGATTGGGTATTGTCATTTTACCTCCTGTAACTGAATTTTACACCAAACCTCAATCCATTGATGATATTGTGAATCACGGTGTTGGAAAATGCTTGGACCAATTCGACATTGAACATAATTTATACCCTAGATGGGGTTCTTCTTAAATTACAATTGCCACAATTCTCTTTTGAAAAAATTAGTACTGCTAATAGAGATACTGTTTACAAAGTTTTTTCAGATTTTGAAAACTATCAAAAAATATCTCCTAAATTTTTTCCATCAATACGAATACGTTCTATCCGAGATAATATTGCAGTAGTTGAAGAGCATTTGATTTTGGGAGATGACGAATTGGTGGTAATGGCAAAACATGTTACTGATGAACCTGTACTTCATGATGTCTTTATCATTGGAGGTGATGCAAAGGGCTCTCACATTCAAGAACAATTCATTGAAACTCCTCAAGGCACGAAAATCCTAGTTGATGTGGATTTGAAACTAAAAGGAAAGATGAAATTTGGTGGTATGTTTTCTAAAAATCGATACCAAGAAAATTACGAAGAAATACTAGATAATTTTATTAAAATCACTGAAAATTAATCTGATTTTGCTTCTTTATCTTTGAAGTCTTTTAGTTCTTTTTCGCCTTCAATTTTGCCTTTCTCAAATTCGCCTTTTGCTTTACCAAAGGTCTTTGCAAGTTCTGGAATTTTTTTCGCGCCAAAAATCAACACTACTGCAATAACAATAATGAAAATCCATTCTTGACCTGCAATGAAATTGGCTAAATTCATTCCAAACATTTCTGTGTGTCTTTAACTAAATTCGGATTTAAGTGTTCAACTTTTTACGTTCTTTACGCTCAATGAGCGTCATGCCTGTAACGTACAATGCAATCATTGGTCCTGCAATAAACCACATAGTAACACCACTGCCATCAGGAGTAATAACTGCACCAAAGATCACAATTATGACAATTGCATATCTGATATTTTTTCGCCAAAAATCCGCATCAACCATGCCTGATGCAGATATTGCATACATTACAAGAGGAAGTTGAAATGAAAACCCAAATGCTAACAAAAATTGTAGCACAAATGTAACAAATTCTATTACATTAAGAAATGTGACCAATCCTGCAGATTCACCATATCTGTACAAAAATTCTAAGATGTATGGAATTACTAGATTATACGAAAATGCACATCCTGCAATAAACAATCCTAATGAAGGAATTGTAATGCTTCGACTAACATTAATTTCATTTTCTTTAAGAGCTGGTTTGATGAATCCTACTAATTCCTTGACAATTACTGGCATGCCAACTACAATTCCAACAAGTGCTGCAATGTAGACTTGTGCAAAGAATGCTTGACCTGGAGCTGTTTGAATTAATTGAACATCCTCTGGTACGAGATTCTCTTTCATGTGGTTGGTAATTTGTGCTGCAATGTTGTTTAACGGCTCAGGTGTTGGATAGTATAATGTGGTTTGGCCAACTTGAATTGGTTCAGCATGAAATGTCAGAATGAATCCTGTAATGATACCAATTACTAAGACAATTCTAAGTAGTCTTTTTCTTAATTCTTCAAAATGTTGGTTGATACCATCCAACTCTGACATCGGTTCTCATTGCGCATTAAGCTATATCTATTTGCCGGGAATTGGCAATAGTTTTGCTTCAGGCAATCCCTCTTCTTTGAGTTGTTCTATGGAGACCCCCTCAAATTCTAATGAAATTATGGCCTTTGTGTTGAATTTAGATTCCATCTCTTTTGCTAGATTTGTAAGATCTTTACTTGAATAGATTTCCTGTGAATCCTTTAAGAAAATCCTTTCTCCTTTCTCCATCTCTTTACCTCCAAACTTTCCTTGAAGGAAACTGGTAATTTCAGGAAGTTCTTTTCTATCTATATTATTGTGAAAATAACAAACTCCTTTAACTGACTCATAGTCAAATGCTGTTCCATTTCTATACATGAAAACTCCGATAAAATGTGCTTCATCTTCTGGTTCTCTGATACATTTTATCTCCCAATTTAACAAATTCTTTTCATTATAGCTAAAACCTTCCATTTCATCTGCTGTAATTTTCCAATATCTTGATCTTGGCATATTGATTTATCAAAATTCATCTGATATAAATTCCAATATTGCCTGACTATGACTAATTTCTAATTATGGCAATTCATCGCCCCTCTTTTATATGAAAAACAAGCATAGTGTACGTTGGGAGATCGAATCACTGTTGTACTGAAAACTGAGTATTCTGAAAAACTACGCAATATTCAAGCAAAGATGATCAGAACATCATCAAACTCAGTCAGTTTTTCACATGTTTTGAATTTGGTTCTAAGTGAAGGATTAAAAAAATACAAGGCATAGTTGCAACAATGTAATTGTTCATTTACTATTCCTAATCTTGATTAAGTATGGCAGAACAAAAAAATCCTCTTTATCCAATAGTTATTGATGATTATCCAAAACTCTTTGATTATGTTTTGACTGCTAATGGATTGGTATACTTTCAGTCTTTGAAAAGAGATTGTGTTTTGGGAAAAACCATGACTCAAGATGAATGCAACAAACTTCGTTTGTTGTACGTCTATCATGCAACTGCTAATCGAAACATATCTGAAGTTTTTGCATGGCAAGATCTATGCATTACTCTAGACAACCAAGGAATAATTGAAAAGGAGATGTTTCAATCAAAAGAAGATTTGAAAAAACAACAACTCATCATTGAAAATCCTCATTATGTATCTGGATTATATCGAAAATATACTGAATTTGTAAAAAACAATTGAATTCAAAGTAACCGATTCTGGGCTGGGTAATATCTGCACAACACAAGTCCTCAGAATCGGAAACTTTACTGATTATTTCAAAATAAGTATAAAAGCACAAAATTATTCGGAAGATAGATTAACCTCCACTCAATTCTGCAAATTATTATGGCAACATACAATGTTCATGTAACCATTGAAAACAAGCCTGGAATTAGTGATCCTGAAGGTGATACTATACTAAATGATCTAGTTCTAAAAGGAACTCACAAAACTGTATCAAAAATCAAAACTGCCAAAATGCTAAAATTCACAATCAAGGAAAAGGACAAAAAAACTGCTCAATCTAAAGTTCAAGAAATTTGTGATGACTTGCGTATCTATAATCCAATGGTAAGTAAAGTCACAATTGATGTTTTTGATGCCTAGGATTTTTCAGAATCTATGTTATCTGACATTCCATTAATCAAAAATTTACTGCGAAAAATTCTGCCAAGTTTGTTTAATTGATGGCTCCTAATTTTTCATTTTCAACCATTGCCAAAAAACTGATCTCTTTTTATTTTAGAATTATTACTGCATCGTACGCGATTTTGTTGTGGTTGATAGTAATGACATTTTTTGCATAATGTCTCGTACATGAGTCATGCGATCACGATTGTATTTCTACTAATAATTTTTTCTGACTAGACTCAAATTAAATATTGCGAGATCTAATTGTAATTGTGAAAGTTGGAGTTGTAGTTTTTCCTGGTAGTAATTGTGATCGTGACATGTACCATGTTTTAACTGACGTCTTTAATCTTGATGCTCAATACTATTGGCATGAAAAGTCTCTACCAAAAAACATAGATGCTGTAATTCTTCCAGGTGGATTTTCTTATGGTGATAGACTTCGCGCTGGAGTAATTGCTGCCCATAGTCCTATTATCAAAGATGTTCAAAAAATGGCAAAAAAAGGAATCCCTGTTTTAGGCGTTTGTAATGGATTTCAAATTCTAGTTGAATCTGGTCTCTTGCCAGGTGTTTTGCTCAAAAATGAATCTCTTAACTTTATGTGTGAATGGACAAATCTCGTTGTAGAGAACAACAAGACTCCGTTTACAAATCAGTTCAAACTACGACAAAAAATTCCAATTCCTATCGCAAATGGTGAAGGAAGATACTATGTTGATGATGACACTCTAAAAGAACTAAAGAAGAAAAATCAAATTGTGTTTAGATATGATGAAGTGGTAAATGGGTCTTCAAACAGAATAGCAGGCGTTTGCAATGAAGATGGAAATGTTGTTGGCATGATGCCTCATCCTGAACGAGCAGTTGAATCAGAAATTAATCCAATTGATAACAAACCATCTTCTTTAATTTTCGAATCTCTATTATCTAAAATGGGTGTAAGCAATTGAGTTTGGAACCTCAAGAACTAACTGAATTAAAATCTAAAATTGGAAGAGAACCCACTTCTACTGAATTACAAATTATTGCAGCAGAATGGTCTGAACACTGTTCTTACAAATCATCAAAAAGACACCTCAAAATGCTGCCAATGAAAGGCCCTCTTGTTATTACTGAGAAAGGATATGATTCTGGTGTTTTGGATGTTGGCGGTGGCTATGTTGTTACTGCTCACATTGAAAGTCACAATCATCCTTCAGCTGTAGAACCATATGGTGGAGCTGCAACTGGTGTTGGTGGTGTAATTCGTGACATCTTATCTGCTGGAACAAGACCCATTGCAATCTTTGATGGGTTGAGATTTGGAGATATTGAAAAGGACCAACAAGCAAGATGGTTGTTCAAAAATGCTGTTACTGGAATTGCTGATTATGGAAACTGTTTGGGAATTCCAACAATTGGTGGTGAGGTTGAATTTGATGAATGTTATGAAAATTATGCACTAGTCGATGTTGCTGCTGTTGGCTTTGGTAAAAAAGAGAATTTGATCAAAAACCATGCCAAAAAAGGTGACATTGTTGTATTGATGGGTGGCTCTACAGGCAGAGATGGAATTGGAGGTTCTCAATTTGCATCTGATTCACTAGAATCTGAAGACCGCTCTGCTGTTCAAATTCCTGATCCATTTATTGAAAAATTAATTATTGAAGCAATCTTGGAGGCAAGAAATGAAAAACTCATCCATGCAATGAAAGACTTGGGTGGTGGTGGATTGTCCTGTGCAATTTCTGAAACTGCTGATGCATTGGAGATAGGAATTGAGATGGATGTAGACAAGGTACACACAAGAGAGTCTGACATGCATCCTGATGAGATTATGGTTTCAGAATCTCAAGAAAGAATGTTAATTGTAACTAGTAAAATTAAATTTAAAAAACTACAAGAAATCTGCAAGAAATTCAGAATTGGCTGTTCTGTTATTGGTACTGTTAAATCTGATAATCAAATGCATGTCAAAAAAGGCAAAAAAACATTTGCACATCTTCCAACTGATGTTGTTGCAAATGCAACATTGCTTGATTTGCCTTCAAAAGAGCCTGCATATCTAAAGAATCTTGAAAAAGAAAAGAAACTCAAACCAATTTCAGACTATTCTAAAACTATGATGAAACTACTTTCATCACCAAACATTGCAAGCAAGATTTGGGTATATGGACAATATGATCATGAGGTTGGAATTAGAACTGTAGTAAAACCTGGTAGAGATGCATCGGTGCTGAGATTAGATAATGGAAAATTCCTTTCAATCAAAATAGATGGTAATCCAAAACAATGTTACATTAATCCAAGAGAAGGTGCAATTGGATGTTTTGAGGAAGCATGCAGAAATGTTGTCTGTACTGGTGCAAAACCAATTGGAATGTTAGACCATCTTCAATTTGGTAATCCAAAAGACCCCGAAATATTTTGGACATTTTTAGAATCTCTAAAAGGATTAACTGACTTTGCAAAAGACTTCAAAATTCCATGTGTTGGAGGAAAAGTGAGCCTATATAATGAAACTCCAAATGGTCCTATCAAGCCTACTCCCTTAATTGGTGTCATTGGTCTAATTGACAAAACTCCACAAATTCCTCAAAGAATCAATAATGACGATTACCTGATAATTGTTGGAGAAACTAAAGATGAACTTGGAGGTTCAGAATACTTTGAATATGTTCTCAAATTCATTGGAGGAAGATGCCCTGCAGTTGATTTTATAGAATCAAAAAAGAATATGAAATCTGTTTTAGAAATAATTCCAAAGAAACTTTTGAAATCTGTACATGATTGCTCTAAAGGAGGATTGGCAGTTGCAGTATCTGAATTATCTATGAATAATCAGATTGGATGTAAAGTTGATTTGAATAATGTTCCTGCCAAAAAATTAGATGCAGACAGAATCTTGTTTTCAGAAAGTCACTCTCGTTATCTTTTGACATTTGATAAGAAAAATCTCTCACAAGTTGAAAAAATCCTCAAAAAGAACAAGACAACATTTAGCATTATAGGTAAATTTGGAGGAGAAAAAATTCAATTTACAAAGGGCAAAAAATCAATCATTGATCTAAGAGTTGATAAAGCGCAAAAAACTTGGTTAAATTCGTTAAAGGATTTGGTACTACATGGATAAACCTCAGCATATTCTTGATGACAAGCCAAAAGAAAATTGTGGTGTTATTGGTATCTATAGTCTAAGTGGTGCGAATGTAATCCCGATGGCAATTGATGCATTACGTGCTTTACAACATCGAGGTCAAGAAGCATGGGGTCTTGCGATTCCAAACAAACCTCCTCTCAAAAGATTAGGTCTTGTGTCTGCTGCATCATCTGAATTCAAATCAATTGCAGAAGAATACTCTTCGCCATGTGTGATTGGGCACGTAAGATATTCTACTATGGGTAGAAGTTCCTTAGAAAATGCACAGCCTCTCAAAGTAAAGGATCTTTGTGTTGCTCATAACGGAACAATTGCTAATGTCCAAGAATTATCAAACTTGGTGGGTGGATGTTCATTTACTCCTCAAAATGCCAGTGATACTTTGGTTGCTGCTCAAAGACTTGTTTCATTAATTTCTGAAAATGGCCAAATGGGAAAAGCACTGTCAGTTCTCAAAAATGAGATGGTTGGCTCGTATTGTTTTACTTTTATCTCTGATGATAATTCTGTCTTTGCTGCACGTGATCCTAAAGGATTTCGTCCAATGGTTTTGGGTCACAAAGAATCTGATGATACCTACATTGTTGCTTCAGAATCTTCTGCAGTTTCTGCAGTTGGAGCTAAGATGCAACGAAATGTAACTCCTGGCGAACTCATCCGAATGAGCAAAGATGGCATTGCCACTGAAATGTTTTCTGATGAGCCTAAACGTGCACATTGTTCTTTTGAATTTACTTACTTTGCTCATCCAACTAGCAACATGGAAGGAACTAACATCTATGTTGCAAGAAAAAATATTGGTCGATACCTTGCAAAAAAATTCCCAATCAAAGATGCTGATTTGGTTATTCCTGTACCTGATTCGGCAAGACCTGCTGCATTAGGATATGCACAAGAACTTGGTGTATCTTTTGATGAAGGATTACTCAAAGACCGATATAGTAAGAAAGGACCACTACGAAGCTTCATTGAACCTCATCAGACAGACAGAGTAGAGATTAATCGTTGGATTATTCCAATTAAAGAAATCATTGATGGACAACATGTTGTTGTAATTGATGACAGCCTAGTTAGAGGTACAAGCTCCAAAGCTATCATTAAAGCACTACGACGAGCTGGTGCAAGAAAAATTAGTATGGTAATTACATATCCTCCAATCAAATTTCCATGTTATGCTGGAATTGATTTCCCATCTCAAGAAGAACTTGCAACATTTTCTAATGGAAAAGACCTGAATGATGAAGAAACCATTGACATGGTAAGAAAGGATATTGGTGCTGACTTTTTAGGATACAATGATGCTGAAAATCTTGCAGCAGCAGTAGGCATTCCTGCTGATTCTATGTGTTTTACTTGTGCATCTGGAAATTACGATTCTCTTGGCATTACTCCAGAGTTTAAGAGTAGAGAAGAAATCAAAGGAGAAGCAAGTTAATTATGCAAGCAATTTGGAATGATATTGTAATTGCTGAAAGTGATGCCACTGTTGTTGTTGAAGGTAATCATTATTTTCCAATTAATTCAATCAAAAAAGAATACTTTGAGAAAACTGACATGACTAGTTTTTGTGGTTGGAAGGGAATGGCAAACTATTATTCTGTAACAGTCAATGGTAAAACCAACAAAGATTGTGCATGGTATTATGCAGAACCAAATGACGCTGCTATGAAAATCAAAGGCATGGTTGCATTTTGGAATGGCGTTGAAGTAAAGTAACCAATTTAATTATTAGAATTCCTATAGAGATTTTGTGAAACAGTACACAGCATTACTTTGTATTGGTGTTGGGGTGATTGTAACAATTGGCATGGTTTTTGGTGCAGATTTTTTCAAGTTTTCTGTAACCACTCAAGATTATGAAATTTTTGTAGATCCACTTTTAGATGAACAAGGAATGTTTACCATGGGAAGAGTCACCATACAAAATCTTGGTGCAAAACCAATAACAAATCTTCACATCAATTTTGGAGATGGTGATATCTTGGATATCCAAACTCTTTCTGTGGGGCAAAAGATTATCGTCTCCCCTCCTCCTGAAAATTCCATGGAATTTGTGATGATTAGTGCGGATAATGACATATTTGTAAACAAGGCCTATCGAGAAATGCCAAAAATGGTAGGTATGATGGGGTCTTAGCAGTTAAATTCTCTAAAATTTCAGTATTTTTGCTTGGAATTTCTTACTAGTGGAAAAGTAAAGGATCTTTATGACGTTGATGACACTACACTTCTCTTCAAATTCTCTGATAGAGTTTCAGCATATGATGTAAAATTCAAACAAGACATACCTAGAAAAGGAGAGGTCTTGTGTAAATTTGCTGAATTTTGGTTCAATGAACTAGATGTTCCAAATCATTTCATAAAACGTGAATCTGAAACTGAAATTCTTGTAAAGAAAATGAATATGCTTCCAATAGAATGTGTAGTTCGTGGCTATTTTTATGGTAGTTTGGTAAGTAGATGGAAAAAAGGTGAAGTCAAAATTCCTGAGGGAACTGATACTGCACTAGCTGCAAAACTTCCTGAGCCTATATTTGATCCTACAACAAAATCTGAACACGATATCCCTATTGACAAAACAAAGGCAATTGAAATGAAACTAGTTTCTGAAGAACAATACAATTGGTTAGAAAAAACTTCAATTGAAATTTACAAAAAGATGGCCAAAACTGCTGATGATGTTGATTTTATTTTGGCTGATTTGAAATTAGAATTTGGAGTTTTAGATGGTAAGATTACTTTGGGTGACTCTATTGGCCCTGATGAGTATCGTTTATGGCCAAAAGATTCCTTTGAGGTTGGTAAAATCCAAGAAGCATATGATAAACAACTTTTGCGTGATTGGTTGACTGCAAATGGATATCAAAAGCAGTTTGATGATGCTAGAGATAATGGGCAAGAGCCAATGCCTCCTGAAATACCAACTGAGATTATTTCTAAAATGACCGAACGTTATGTCACTGCATATGAAAAAATCTCTGGTAAATCACTGTAAGTGCATCTTTGTATTCAATGTTGACTATTAGTTAACTTTCAACTCGAATTCTATTTTTGCAAATATCTAAAATTACGTCCCAAAAACGTATTTTCCAACATATCTTCCCTGATCCCCTGTTTTTTGGTATTTTACAAAAAATTTAAGACCGTTACAATAATTCTTTATCCGATACAATATACATTATAGTGGTTTAACTTTTGTTGATTGCATTACAATAATTATCATAGTAATACTGATGAATTTAGTACCACTATGATTTTTTTAAAAGTAAAAAAAAATTGATGCGATTAGACAAAAAAATATGATACAAGGATCTTTTAGATCAGAAACAAACGTAAACTCAGTATGTCTACGTTATTAGAAAAGCAAATCAAAGTTAATCGTATTGTTACGACAAGTATTGAACACGCTCGAGCAATTGAAGACCCTGCCCGTGCAAAAATTGTTGAGATATTATATCGTCAAGCTCTCTCAGCTGATCAGATTACAACTGCCTTGAAAAAATCTGGAGTCAAAAAAGCATTAACCACAATTCGTCATCATTTAGAAATTCTAAAAGAATCTGGACTGATTGAAATTGTAAAGATTGAAGAATCTCGTGGAGCCATAACAAAATTTTACAGTACATCTACAAAACTACTTGATTTTGAAACTCCTGAAGATTTTGAATCAAAATATTCAAAAATCATAGATAACACATCTGCAAAAATTGAAAAAGTCCTTAAAGGACTAACTCCAAAAACCGGAAAATCAAAAGGCAAAAAATCTGAAGAATATTCTCAGTATTTGGTTATGGAGATCATGAATCGTGCCATGACAAATGTGCTTGAAAATTCTGGTAAAAAATAATCGTTACACCTAAGTATTTCTTGCAAGAAATTCTTGTATGGTACGTGTGTTTTACAGCCAGAAAACTGAAGACCTCGTAGAAAAGATGACGCTTACAAATTGGCGTCATCATGTTCAAGATGAACTTGATCAAGAACATCAAGATATGTCTGATAACTGGAAAATGTGTGCAATTGGTGAGAGGATAAAGATTGAAGGTAAAGATCTTGAATCAATAAAAGATCTTTCTCCTGAAGCGATCCGACTTGGATATGAGTTTTCAGTTGCAATGCAAGAAAAAGATAATCAAAAAGCACTTGAAATTATTACAAAAATTGAACAACTTTCAACAATATGGAGAAATGAAATTCATGGATGAAAAAGCTGTAAAATTATTTTCTGAAAAAAATCTTGTATATATTGCAACTATCATGAAAGATGGTTCTCCACAAGTTTCACCTGTTTGGGCAAACTTTGAAGATGGGTTTGTTTTGGTAAACACTGCTGAAGGACGAATAAAACACAAAAATGTTTTACGTGATCCTAGAGTTGCAGTTTCTGTAGTTTCAAAAGATAACCCACTTGACATGACAACAATTCGTGGGGTGGTTGAAGAATTAATTCCTGATTATGACTATAAACATGCAGACAAATTAACACAACAATACATGGACCGTGAACATTATCCTTTCAAACGTGATGATGAGAAAAGAATTATTCTAAAAATAAAACCAAACAAAATTTTTGTTTTGCCAGAATTAAAAATGTCAGAGTGACAATTTAGATTGTTTCTAAATTCGAATTTAGAAATATAATTACTCAAGAAATGTTAATCATAAAAAAGTTAGCATAGACAGCTTAACGTCGACGTTTAGCTGCCTTTCTCTTTGGAGCGGCTCTACGTTTAGTAGCTGCCTTTCTCTTTGGAGCTGCTTTTCTTTTAGCTGCAGTTTTTCTCTTTGGAGCGGCTCTACGTTTAGTAGCTGCCTTTCTCTTTGGAGCTGCTTTTCTTTTAGCTGCAGTTTTTCTCTTTGGAGCTGCTTTACGTTTAGCTGCAGTTTTCCTTTTTGGAGCTGCTTTACGTTTAGCTGCAGTACGTCTCTTTGGTGCTGCTTTCTTAGCTGCATTTCTTGCACGTGCTGCCTTTCTCTTACGAGCTGCTGCTTTCTTTGCTGCTTCAGCTGCTTTCTTTGCGGCATTTCTCTTACGAGTTCTTGCTGCTTTCTTTGCTGCTTCAGCTCTTTTGGCTTTAGATATTGCCATGATTTTTTTCAAAAATGATGTGTGTTATATGGTAAAAGTCACACAATATTACGTAAACTATAGAAAAACTTGACAATTATTTTTGATTTTTATTTTTCCGATCAACAATTTGTTATGCAAATTAATGCAGTGTCCACTGTTGATTGTTCTTTTTGTGGTCTGATGATTATCTTGTACGTTTTATCTTCATCAAATGGAATATCAAATTGTGTTGTCTTTTCTACTGGTTTGTTAGGTTCTAACCACTCTAAAAGAAGATCTTTTGAAGAAAATTCCCCATAAACTGCTTCATGTTTTTGTTCTTTCTCATCAACTATGTAAAATTGTCCGCCTGACAGTAATGTTCTTTCTTCACTTCCTATGTTTTTTGCAGTAATTCCGATCATCACAAATGTATTTTCTGGTTGTTTTTCTTTATCGCCTTCATGTGTTCCTTCAAATGTTATTACATACTCAACTGGACCTACTGTGACTATTTCCCCTGCATAAGTCTCAATAAAATTAGTCTGATATTGTGTGTACGTGTACATTGCAGCTCCCATTGAGACAAGTATTGCTCCAATTACTATTACTACGCCTAATCCTGCCACAAAAGCCAGTGGTTTTTTTGATATATAGTTGCATAGTTTCTCAAAGTCGTGTGTATTTTGTGCCTATATTGCGTCAAAATATGTAATTCCAATGTAATGCCCAAAATTGGGAATTAGCAAAGGTTAAATTCCCAAAAGTGGCAATTACATCATGGATAAGACTGTAGTATTAGGATCAATACTAGCAGTATTTGTTGTGTCTAGTTTGATGATGTCTCCTGCAGTAGCTGCATCTGTCCATGAATTTACTGCAATCGCATTGTCTTTTAGTGATGAATTCAAAGTCAGAATTACTGCAACCGCTGAAATTCCACAAGATGGCACTGGTGTCTCTTATGGTTATGGTGTTGTTACTGAAGAATACTTCTTTGATACAATTCTGGTGACTGCTACCCATGGTGGATTTTTAGAAAGTGCAGTACAACATGGACCTGAGGATCCAAAATGGCATAGTCATTATCTGACTCTTACAGATGACGGTGATGTGGATAACGTATGTACTGGTTTAGAAATTGCAGATATTTCATATGATGCTCCTGGCGATGTAAAAATTTACGGTGAAAATATTGTATTTGATGGAGTAAAAACACTAGACAGTGTTAATCCTATGACTGGAGAAAGCAATACTTTCCATGGCGGTGAAAACATTGTTGCAATAATATCATTTGACCTTACTCCTGTCTTTAATGATGGTGAACTTACAAACGTCTGTGTAGACGTTAATGGATTATATCCAATACAATAATCATTTGATATTTTATCAAAGTCTTAATTCATCGTTGTGATATTTTGTGACATAAAATCGACAATAATTTGGGTTCTTTTTCTCTATTTTTTACCAAAAAACAAGGGGTTTAGCTTTTACGCCTAACAAAAAAAGATCATACATGTTTAGCTGGGACATCTTGGTGGTTTGAGGGTTGCATTTCATATCTAGGCACAAGTGTTCAACCCCCCATCAAAACGCCTAATTTTGAAAAAATGGTATTGTGCCTAATTAGGGTAAAAATAGAGGGGGGTTTAACGCCTAGGCATAATTATGAAAAATTACTCATTTTAGAACTTTTGAGACTTTACATAACCTACTCTAAAACTTGAATGATTATTTCTTATGATTGGTCATATTTTCTGTCAAAATAGGGGGGGTTTTTGGATGAAAATACTGTCGATTATTGCATCAACATGTTACATCTTGGAAAAACTCATCTTGAAAATGTACAAAAAAGGGGCATATGCCCCTTGCTGAAATTACAAAACTTGAGTTTATTGTTGTTCTACTCTGATTGTAATCTTGCCTTTTTTTGCAGTATTAACTACTTTGAGGGCTTTATTCATAACCCCCATGCCAAATCTTGACAATTCTGTTGTAGAAATTGTAAGTTCTCTTGGTTTTGATTTTGTTGTTTTTCTTTTCATGATTAGAATAAGGTAATTTTTGATATAAGGCCCGCGTATAATTGATAAATCGTCTATTTCTTAGAATGTCTTCAAAAGGAATCTGGCAGTTTTTTCATGCATTTCTGAGACTCTATCCATGGCATCAAACAATCCTTGTTGATTGATATTTTCTTCCTTGTCTAACACCACATATACGCCAATCTTTCGTTTTCCATCTTCTGTAGTATTTTTATTAATTGCTTGTAGCGTATAACAATAATCTGCTACTTTTTTCTCAAATTTCTCTTTCTCCTCTTCACTAAACCCTAGATATCTTGCAATCTGATTGTTTTTCATATTTACTTTGGAACCAACTACTAAGATCCCTTGTTGCGCTTTTGGTTCAAAAACTTCTACTGGAACTCCTGCAGGACCTGCATGTTTTACAAGAATTTGAAACGTATTTTCTGGATTTTTAACATCTTCAAACTTTAACCCCTCATGAATTAACCATCTTTCTACATTATCTCTCATTCTTGATGCACTCATCACAAATCATTGAAAGTGCTTCTATATGATTCTAAATCCAATGATTACAGTACTAAATTTATAATATTTCTAAATTCGAATTTAGAAATATTACAAATCTTTACCTGTAAAACACCGAATTTTTCTAAACGTTTACTCTAAAACCAGGACCAAACTCGGGTATGAGTGATGCAATAATTGCATTGAAAACTAACCCTGCAACCATCAATGCAATTCCTACCCATAAACAATTTTTTGCTTTTTTTGGATCATCCTTCCGTAAAATGAAATACGCAATAATCCCTCCTATTATTCCAAAAAATATTGGTAACAAAAACCAAAGATTACTTCTTGGTCTTTCTGGATATGTCATTTTCTTAAAATTATTTTGTAGTAGCTGCTTTTTTCTGTAACTGTGTAATCTCAATTTCTACAGTTTCTAGTGGATCTTCTACTTGATTTCGTTTAATTGAGAACATTTTTGGTTTTTCAAAATCATCTGTACAATCTGGACATGCATAAACTAACACTCTGTGTTCGTTTGGTGCTTTTGGATTTGATAATCTTGGGTAATACACCAGTCTTGCGCCACAATCAACACAATATCTGTTGGCCCTTCTAGTTCTGACCAATGTAAACCTCCTGCATTATTCTAAATATGCGATCATCTATTAGATCTATATTGTCTAATAGTGTAAACCAATTGCTGTCAACCGATCAATATTTCTAAATTCGAATTTAGAAATATTATTTTTCTACACCAGTAATTATGTTACTAGTATCAAAATAAAATATTTCAAAACTCGAGTTTAGAAATAAGTGGCGCCGCCCATCAGACTTGAACTGACGACCGTCCGATTAACAGTCGGATGCTCTACCACGCTGAGCTAGGGCGGCAACATGTTTGTACCTTGGCAAAAGTGATTTAATCCTTGCGACTATGCAATTTAGACCAAAGTTGTTGGTAGTTTAGTTAAATTTGGCAAAAAATTCTTTGATTTCTTTTGAATGACTTTCTACTAATTCGATTATCTCCAAGTGTTCATCTGCCGTAGGTTCTCTTTGATGTACAACTTGAAATGCACTAAGTGCTGAACCTACCATTTCCCCAACAAAAAAACCACACAAGAAATCTCCAATTTTTTCACAATTCCAAATCTCTCCCACTCTTGGAGAAGCTCCTGATTTTTTGTATAATTCCAAAGTCTGTAGGATCAAATCTGTTGTTTGTTTAGCAAACTCTGGGTCTAGGGTCATTAGAAAAACTAGAATCTATTTTTCTATGCCTTTTTTCTTTTCATAGACGTAGATGCCGTCTAGGAAAACTCTGTGATCTTTGTTCTTTACTTTAGTTTTTAGTTCAATATTTGCTGCAGTTTGTGTAATATCTGTCCAAACTTCTCCAGTAAGAAGTACGTCTTCTCCTTTTGGAATAACTTTTGTGTTTCCCATGATGTGTGTACTTCTTGGTGCTCTTTCACCTTGATAGTTTTCAATTAGAACTTTCTTACCTTCCACTTTTACTGTAATTGGAAAGTGTGCAAAGACTACTTTCATTTTTATTGTATATCCTTCAATAAGACCTTCACAAATATTTCTAATAATTGATCTTGCAGTATGTAAGATTGCATAATCTCTTTTTCTCTCACCAATTGTTTTGAGATTTATTTTACCATCTGCGATTTCAATTTTTACTGGAATTTTTCTGAAATTTTTATGTGTTTTACCTAATGGGCCTTCAAACAGTAACATGTTTTTGTTTTGTGTAACTGTTACTCCTTCAGGAATTGTCACCTGGTCTTGCATTTTTTCGAGTTGACTAGTAGACATATCCTATCAAAAATCCTCCAATTCCTTTTTGTGTTGCTTCATGATGAGACATTACTCCTTGGTTAGTAGTAACTAGAAGCATTCCTCTATCATATGCTGGCAAATACTGTTGTTCCCAGTTGTTAAACTCATCTGTCTTTACTTTGAATCTTGGTGATATTGCTCCACACTTTGTAATTTTTGCCAATAATTTGATTTTGAATTTTCCACCTCTTTTATCATCAATGTGTTCAAACTCTCCAATGTATCCATCTTTTTGAAGTGTTTTGAGAACTTCAATTCCTAATTTTGAAGTTGGAAGAATTGTACATTCACCCTTTCTTCTTGTTTCATTATTGTATAATGTGACAAATAGATTTGCTAAAATGTTCGTTGCTGGCATGATATCACCGATTTTTCCTGAATCCTAAAGATGTTGCTACTTCTCTGAAGCATCGTCTGCATATCATTAAATCATATTTTTGAATAACTGCTGTGTAATCCCCACATCTTTTACACCATCTTGAACCTCTGCCAAAGTCGTGTTTTTTTCTTCCAGTAAATTCGTATGATCTATCTTTTGCCATTATGCTACTGTCACTCCGAATTCTTTTGTTAGATAATCCTTTGCTTCTTGATTTGTAATAATGTGAGATTTACCAACACTTGCTTTGTGTTTGCTTCGTCTTCTAATTCCATAACCTGGTCTAGTTAGTGTAACTGAAATTCCCAGACCTAAAATTCCAATTGATGGTTCATACTTTACACCTGGAATGTCTATGTGTTCGTTAATTCCAAACGAATAGTTTCCAAAATTATCAAAGGATCTACCGTTTAGAGTATTTCCTTTTGCTTCAAACAATCTTTTCAATAGTGCTTTTGCGTCATCACCGCGAATTGTTACTGCCACACCTATTGGTTCGCCTTTTCGTATTCCCCAATCTCTTTGAGTTTCTTTTGCATTACGTGCTGATGGTTTTTTACCTGAAATTTGTTCTAATGCTCTACTTGCAATCTCAATTACATCTCCTGATTTGCCCAATCCCATGTTGAGTACTACTTTCTCTAAGGAGATTTTTTTCATTGGAGATTCTGTTGTTTGAGACATATTATCACTTTAATTGAATTACTGGTTCCTCTTTTCCGATTGGCATAATGATGTCTGCTGGAATTTCGATTTTTCTATCCCCTAAAGATAGAATAACTCTTTTTGGAAGAATGAATGTACCTTCTTCAATACTTTCAATCTTTCCAATTTGTCCTGCGTTAATTCCACGTGTTACTAGTCCGTTATTACCTGCTTCTAATTTAATTACTTCAAGAATTTTTTGATCTGGAACTTGAATTAAACATACATCGCCAACATTTACTTTGGTATCTGAAAGTTTCGAACGACCATCATGAAATCCGATTTGTGTTTTTCCTTTGTTAATTGTAGTTTTACTTGTAACTCTTACAAGCTTTTTTGTTTTTTCTGATTCATTAATTTTAATTGGTTTTAGTAATTTGCCATCTGTTGGAACAAGGCGATAAACATCTGAAACATTTTCTAGTTCAACTACGTCCATTAATCCAATTGCATGATGAAGTGATTTTCTAACTACTCCGTCAATCTTTACTTTTCCAGAATAGATTGAAGTCTTTGCTTCTCTGAGACTTGTAACAATCTTTAACATGTCTCTAAGAAATACTGCTGTTGGAACGGCATGATGTTTCTTGTGTGGTCCTGGTCTTGTTGTGATTACAAACCTCTTGTCTTTTCTGGTAATTCCCCAGAATTGAGGTGCCATTTGACGTTTGAGTTTTTTACTACCTGAAATACTTACCATTAATTCTCATCTTCCTTTTTTTCGGATTTTTTCTCCACTTTTGTTTCTTTAGGCTCTTCTTCTGGAGTTTTTTCCTTCTTTGGTGCTTCTTTAGCTGGTTTTTCTTCTGCTTTTGGTGCTACTTTAGGCTGTTTTCTTGGATCTTTACCTTCTAGTTTTGCAATTCTCCATTTGTCTTCTGTGTTAAGTGATGTGACTAATAGATTTGAAGTATGAATGAAAACATCGAATTTATCGCCTTTTGTTTTCTCTTTTTTAATCCCTTCAATTGCAACACTGCTTTTTTCTGTAGATACTTCTGAAACTTTACCATCAACTCCTTTGAATTCTCCTCTTACAATAGTTACACTGTCACCTTCAACTACTCTGACACTTCTCTTTCCGTATTTTTTATGAAGGTCTTTTGATAGTGCACTTCCAAGTTGTTTACTTTTTGTTTGGTAAGATGCACGATAAATCATCTTGTTACGCATTTTAGTTGGTTTCATCTTCTTATACCACCATTGATGCCAAGTTAGCTACTCTTGGCCATTTCTCTGAAGCTTCTGCTGCAACTGGTCCTTTGATGTCTGTTCCTTTTGTTTCTCCCTCTGGAGTAATCAACACTGCTGCGTTGTCTTCAAAACAAACTCTTACACCGTTTAATCTTCTAACTGCATACTTTTGTCTAATTATAACTGCGCCATACACTTGTTTTCTTAATTCAGCTGGTCCTTTCTTTACAACAACATTACAAAAGTCTCCAACTGATGCTGATGGAAGTCTTGATGCTCTTGTTTTATGTCTTGGAACATTAATTACTTCTAAAATTTTTGCACCCGAATTATCTGCACAAACAATGTTTGCACCAACCGGAATTACTTTAGTTACATATGGACGGAATTCTTCTACCCCTTTACCTGCTTGTTTTGCCATTATGATCTAACCTCCACAACAACATATGAGACTGATTTTGATATTGGTCTGCATTCTGCAGTCAATACACTGTCTCCTGATTCAACATCGATACATCCAGGCACATGAGCATGAATACTGCTTTTTCCTCTTGCATATCTTTTGAATTTGTTAAAGTAAACTGGTGCATCTTTTTGTAAAGTAATTGTTTGTCTGGCTTTACTTCCTGTAACTTTGCCATCAAAGAGTTTTCCTCTAATTGCTAATTCTCCATGGAATGGACAATGTTTGTCTGTACACTCTCTTTTTGGCTCTTTGACTTTTAATCCAATATTTCTAGTCATGCCTTTCCTCCAATTCTATCAAATGGTCTTTTTGCAATTTTGGAACCTTCGACAACAACATCATTACTGTCAATTGAAAATTTCCAATTACTTGTTGATTTTGCAATTGATCTTTTACCATTTTCTGTGTTAATTGTAAACATTGATTTTGTTTCATTTTCGATTCTTCCATTTAATCCTATTACTTGTGGATTAGTTGATTGTACAATTTCGGTGTTCAATCCGATAAATTCATGTGATGTTATGTTATCTACTGTGATCATTTCTCTTTCATCTCGTTTAGTCTAGTTAGCATTCTTGCAATATCATGTCTCAATGGTCTGAGTTTTCCACTTTCTTTTCTTAGTGTACCTTTAGCTGCATCTACTCTAAGTTTTGAAAGCTCACTTCGTGATTCTTGAATCTTGCTTTTTAGATCCTTTTCGTTTAATTGTTTAATTGTCTTCATACTGATTCTGGTCATTTGAGTTTGGCCTCCTCTTCTTCTAATGTTTCAAGTTCTTTCATTTTTTCTTCTTCTATTGCAATTTGTTCAGATTCAGTTCTTGCTTTCTTTTCTGCTGCAGTTTCATCTCTCATCTTACCTGTTTCTGCGTCTTTGACTTGTTTTGCTTTCTTTGGCTTCTCTACTTTCATTTCAAACTCTGGAACAAATTTTTCTTTTCTTGCAATTCTAATTCTAATTCCAATTAATCCCATTGCAGTTCCTACATGTGCAATGTCTTCTGCAACAATTACTTCTGCATGATGACCTGCTCTTGGTAAAATTCCTGCTGTGTGTTTCTCAAATGCGGAACGATCACCCCTTAGTTTACCTGAAATTGTAATTTGTACACCCATGGCACCATTTTCCATGATTTGTTTTAAGGTCCACATAGTTGCTCTTCTAAATGCAGTTCCTCTTTCAAGATGTGAAGCCATTCTGTTACACATTACACTTGGTGATAGTTCTGGTTTCTCGATTTCTACTACTGAAATTTGTGGGTTCTTTAATCCAAAATCTGTTGCTAGTTTGTCAGTAAGGTCTCTGATTCCTGAACCTTTTCTTCCAATAACTATTCCTGGTCTTGTAACATGTAATGCAACTCTAGTTCCTGTTGGTGTCTTTGAGATTTCTGCATGTGAAAACCCTGCTTCTTTGATTGCAGCTCTAAGATAATCTTTGAGTAGCATCATGTTGTAGTTGTCTTTGATTACGTTTTTCACAGATGACATTTCTAAATCTCCTGAGCCACCAACTCTACATGTGTCAATACGTTGTTCTTTGGAGTTGCTCTTCCCATTGCTCTTGGGATGAATCTCTTTACAATAACTCCTTTGTGAACAGTTGCGTTTACAATCTTTAATCTATCTAAATCCATTCCTTTGTATTCTGCATTTGATTCTAAATTATCTAAAACTTTGATGAATTCTTTTGCTGTTTTTTGTGGATAACGTCCTGCCATCATACCAGGATCTCCTTTGTGTCCTACTTGGTTTTTGTATCTTCTAAATGCAACTGCTCTTTCTTTGTGTATTACTGCTTGCAAGTAATCTCTTGCTTTCTCAATTGATAGTCCTTTGATTGCAACTGCAACTTCTCTTGCATGTTTGTGTGACATGTCTTTTTCTCTAACTGAAGAGCGTACATGTCTTGTTGCATCATAATTTTGGAAAGCGTAACCGAATCTACCCATAATAATCACTTCAATGGCACATAAAGGCTGGATCTTGATGCACCAACACCTGGTGCACCGTGTGAAACCTTCTTGTTTGTTATGACATATTCTCCCAAGTAGTGACCAATCATTTCAGTTTTGATTGTAACTGGTCGGAATTCTTTTCCTGAGAAAACATTTACTGTAACATCTACCATGTATGGTAGGATAATCAAATCTCTAACATGAGTCTTGATTGGATTCTTTAATTTTCCTGCTTTTGCTGCTTTGATCTCTTCAATTAATTTTCTTTTACCATCATTAATTCCTCTGGTAAGAGATCTTCTTTGTCTTGCATTGAATAACTGGAATAATTTTTCTAATGACATGTTATCAAGTTCTTCTTTTGGAATGCCTCTGTATGAAAATTCTTTAACCATTTTTGTTCTTCACCTTCTAGCTCCCTATTATAGCATTCCTATCCTTGTTGCGAGGTCTCTTGCTTTTTCTGTATTTTCGAATTGAACAAATGCTTTCTTACCGTAAATGGTTCTTGCTGTGTTGACGTTAGTGACTTTTTCTTTGTATAGTGTGTTAACTGCATCAACAATCTCTGGTTTGCTTGCTGATCTCTCTACTATGAAACAAATTTTACTTTCATTTTCTACCATTGCAAATGTCTTTTCAGTAATGTATGGTTTGAGTATGATTTTACTTGCTTGATCTACATTCATTGTACTTTCGCCATTACCTCTAGATGTGTTGATTTTATTTTTCCAATTTCTTCAATTGCAGATTTGGAATAAACGGTTAATCTAATTGGATCAGAACCTGGTGCTAAATCTAATACACTCAAATCTTTAACACTTGTTGCTTCTACACCTGGTAGTGCACCAATTGCTTTTGAAATGTTTGATGCATCTTTAGTTACAAATAATACACTCTTTCCAACTTTCTTACTTCTTCCTCTAAGTCTTGATTGTCCAGAACGTACTTTTCTTGTTTCTAATCTTTGTACATCTTGTGTTAGTTTTAATGAATCAAGTATTTTGGATACTTCACTTGTTTTAGATACTGATTCGATATCATCTGAAACTACAATTGGGAATGACTCTATTCCTTCTACTTTATGTCCTCTTGATTCAACTCTGTCTTTTGATGCAGTTGCAGCAATTGCAGAACACAATGCTAGTTTCTTTTCTTTTTTGTTTAATTTTTTGTAAATTACTTTTTCAACAATAGGTGGATGTGCTTGTCTTCCTCCTCTAGTTGATGCAACTTCCGCACCTTGGCCTTGTCTTCCACCACCTCCGCCTTGTGCTCTGGCAACACGAGAAACACCTTGACCTGTTGGTGGATCATTGGAATCTGCTACTACATCTTGTCCTGCAGTTGGATGCCTTCCTTGTGGTTGGAATTTGTGTGATGTAAGATTAGTGAAAGCTTTGTGAATCAATTCTCTTCTAAATGGTGTAGAAAATACTGGTGGTAATTCTACTTCTCCATCTTTTGTTCCAGTTGTTGTGTATACTGCTGTCTTGGTCATACTACTACCTCCAAGATATTTGGTTTGTTGACTTTGTCTGGAACATTTCTGATTTGACTTCTTAGTTTGATTAATCTTCTATATGCTCCAGGAACTGAACCTTTTAGAATAATAAAGTCTCCTTTAACTAAACCAAAATGTTTGAAACCTCCATCTGGATTAATTTTTAATTTATCATCATCAGTGTTACCCATAATCATAATTCTTTTGTCGTATTCTACTCTTTGATGGAATCCGAATTGTCCTGCTCTTGGAACTGTGTACATGACACTTTGTGGTGAGATTGGACCTAGTGACCCAACTTCTCTAACTGTCTTTCTTGATTTGTGTTGTTTCTTTTTTACGTTCCATCTTTTCAAAACACCTTGCCATCCTTTACCTTTTGTAATAGCTGCAACGTCAACACTTGCTCCTGTTTCAAAAATCTGATCAATCTTAATTTCTTTTCCAAGTAATTCTTTGACATGTGAAAATTGTTTTGGAATGTCTCCTCCACTTACTGAAGCTTCAAAGATGTATGGTTTCTTTTGCTCAAGTCCTGCAGCACTAGGAGATATTGCAACAATTGCAAAAATCTCTTTAATCTTTTTCAAACTTTTTTCTGCATTCTCTAATGCATTTTCTTGTTTGTTCTTTAATGAAATTTCTTTAGCAATGCTTTTTGGAATATCTTCTGCATAAACATCAAACTCTGCATGTCGGCCGTCATGATCTTTTGAGTAACCTCTAATTCCTAAAATCAATACTGGTGGTGTAACTAAAACTGTTCCAAGACTTACTAGTTGTTTTCCTGCATTAGGTACTTTCTCACGATCATCAATACTGACAATCTGAACACACCCTGCTTTGAAACCACAATGAGCTAAAATTTTTGGCTCTTCTGAATCTAATTTTGGCCATGCTCGGATTCTTGCCTCCATGCTTTTAGCACGTACTCTAGGTGAATACGCAAGGCTTCCTCTACGTGGTGAATGTCTTTTTCTAGCACCCATGACTAAAACGCATCATCGATTGCCCTCTATTAAACCCTGTGAGACATGGTTAACCACTAAAAAAATACTAGTTAACCAACTGTGCCTAAAAATCAAATATTTAGAATTTCATTTAACATGTTCCAAATTGTAATTGTACCAATAACAATTCCTGCTGCTCCAACACCAATTGCCAACAACAAAAAATTTTTTCTTTCTGCCATGATCATGATACATTTTGTGCATTAATTATTGATAATGTTCCAAGTAATGCTTCTTCTAAGCGTACTGTCTGTGTGGCTTGGTTTGGGAAAAAGTTTAGCGACTTTGCATTTTGCACATTTTTCATCTTCCCTCCCAGAATTTCATGAATTCCTTTCTCAGGTGAACCAAACACTACGAGTGTTGGTTGATCTGACTTTGTATATTTTGCAATTTGTTCTTTTGTTGCTGTTTTACCTTTTCTTGATGTAAGAATTATGTTCCCTTTCCATTCTGATAATAACGAAAACAGATTTGCTCGTTCTTTGACTGTATATCCCCAATAATCTGGCGTTTCATTTCTATTGATTTCTTTAATTGAAAAATTTGGATACCCTTCTTTGAATTGCACTGTTACTCTTTTTCCCATTGATGTTTTACCAAAAAATGGAATCAATTGGTTAATTCCTACATCTACAAACCTTTTTCCTTTGACACTTACTACTATTCCTTCTCTAACATCTCCTTTACTTACTTTCTTTGGATTTGCTAGTGTAACATGACTTGGTATTCTTAGTGGTTGTAAAACTCCTGCAAATTTTAAATCATTTACTTTTGAAAACAGCCTTCGTCTCAAAAACTGTGGTGTTTCTAAATATTTTAGAATCATTACCATTAAATTTCCATCTTGTTTATTGTTACCTTCTTGATAGACATAGATTGTCTCAATTTTAAAAATTGCACATGCTCTTGCTAGAACTGAAATTTTTCTAGTCTTGTCTATCTTTAGGGATTCATCTGATAGAGAAGATTCAGGAATTGCAACGGATAATTTCAATATAATCGAGTCTCACAAACAGATAAAATAATTAGTTCTTGTCGTGTGGATAGTTTTGTTTTGCAGCATTTGCATAATTTGCAATTTGCTCATCTGAAACTATTTCGTATAAACCAGTATCTGTTTTGATATGTGCCATTCTGATGTGGCCTGTCCCATCTTTGTCTTCACTTGATAGATAAATTCCTGCAGCTGCTAATGCAGATGCATCATCTAATGAAAGATCATTCTTGTATGTTTTTTCTAAAAAGTCAGTTACTTCATCAGAACCTGAACCAATTGCAATTGCATCATATGAGATGTATGTTCCACTTGGGTCAGTCAAATACAATTGTGGCTTACCTCCGACAACTCCGCCAAGAATTAATGCAACACCAAATGGTCTTACACCTGCATATTGGGTATATTGTTGAGATTGATCAGCTAAGTGTTTAGCAATTGTTTCAACTTCTACTGGTTCATCATAAATCATTTTGTTACTTTGAGAAAAGAATCTTGCATTGTCAACTTGACTTCTAGCATCTGGAATATATCCTGCTGCAGCCACTCCAACATGATCATCAATTTGGAAAATCTTTTGTGCTGTTTTGGAAATTTGTAATTTTCTTGGTTTTTCTTCAACTGCAATTACGATACCATCTTTACATTTTACACCCACTGCAATTGTTCCTCTTCTTACAGTCTCGATTGCATATTCGACTTGGTACAATCTGCCATCTGGTGAGAATACTGTGATTGCTCTATCATAACCTTGTTGTGCAGGAAGCATTTGATTCCAATGCTCTGAAAGTTTAATTTAAGTCTAGCCTATCTAATTTGCCGTGAGATTCGAAATTGAATTTTCAGGACATGAAAATATTAGATCAAATCACCAAAAAACTATCGAGATTACAAAAGAGTCTACTTTGACACCTCAAGGTGATTGTATCGTTGGTATAAACGCAAATTACGCATGTGCTGATTTACCACAAGATCTAAAAGAGAAATTAAAAAATTCTGATTCAAAAATTACATTCTCAATTGATGTGGGCAAGCACAATTTCACTGTGGAAGGAAAAGGCCACCCTGATCTAATTCTTACCCATGATGAGGATATTGTAATTCGAAAAAGTGATTTTGTATGTCCTAGAACTTTGGCTGTAAAATGCGACAAGGCCTCTGATTTGTTGCCACGAGAAATGGTTTCTTTGTTACAAGATCCTAAAACTAAAGGAACCTTTACTATTACAGTTGATTAAAACTGTGACAATTTTATAGTGATTAATTGTATTTTGATCATGGGCAAGAAAACTAATCTGTTTATTTTAATGCCGTTAGCAGCATTTGCCGCAATAATTCTTGGTTCAGGAATGTATATGACATTGTGCAAAAATGCTCTTGTTCCACTTCCATGTTGACTCAATAATTTCCATCTTTAGTTAATTCTGATTTATCATGATTTTCTTAAGACATAACAAACTAGGTTATTCATGGTAAAACCTACTATTGAGTTACCTATTTCTAAAAAACCAACAGATGCTGAACTAAAAAAACTCAAAGATTATTTCAAAGAGATGCCTGTTGATGAAATACTTACTGGACTCAAATTTGCTAAAAATAGGTGGTCTGCCAAAGATGCAGGAACTCTAAAGGTTGGAAGAAAGAGCATTATCCAAAAAGAAGTTCATTCTGTAACTACTGAACAAGCTCAATGGAGATTAAAAAACTGGAAGATGATGATTGCAAACTATAGAAGGAGAGGATACAGTTACCCTACAATTTCTAGAATAAAAAAAATTTTAATTCAAAAAAGTAAAAAGAAAAAGTAATTCAAATCATTGGTGTTCTAAAACAAATATCTCCATACACATTAAGACAATAAGTAAACAACAACACAAATCCAATAATTGCAGGAGGCGTAAAAATTAGAAAATATGTACGCGTTTTCATATTTCTTAACTGATCAAATATTCCCATTTTTGTCCCTATTGGTTATTGAATTGAAGATTCCATTTCTTTGAGTATCTTCTAATTAGATAGACTGCAATTGCATATGTGACTACACTATGCACTATTATCATAACAATTCCTAATTCTGGATTTTGTCCTAAAAGTGCATATCCCCAACTGAATCCTGTTTCTTCTGAGAATACTTTTGCTGAATAAATAGAATTTTCTTCAAATGGATACACTACCATTTGTATTCCTGTTGAGACTGCTGCCCATGCAAGCATTATTGCCATGTACCATCGAAATCTTTTGACTCTGTATGATGCAACAATGTCTGCTATTGGAATAAAACAGAAAATTGTTTGCCATGTCATACTAACAGGGCCTTTGGCTGGCATGAATTTATGAAATTATGATTGTTAATTAGCTTTACGAAAGAATTGTTTGTAAAAATAAAAAGAAAAAGAGTGGAAATAATTTCTACTGAACGGTTACTTCGCCTTCCATCCATGGATGCAATTGGCAATAGTAGTAGTATTCTCCTTCAACGTCGAATGTATAAGACCATTCATCGCCGCCAGACATGAAACCACTATCAAACAATCCATCTTCATCCTCAGGTGTAGGTTTTTCTGCTCCTGTAGAACTAACTGAAGTTACTGTATGTGGCAGTGAATCAGAATTAACCCATGTTACTGTGTCTCCAACATGAACATGTAGATCAGCTGGCATGTAACACCAATCATCTACCTCACATCCTGGTACACCAGAACCTACTGGTATATCGACATGATTTGGTGGCAATTCTTTCATTACTGGAATACCCGTATCAGACATTGCAGCTGCTGCAGCAAGTTCTGCATCTTCAATCACTTCATGAATTTCATGAATTACATGTTCTACAGAAACATTACCAGTATCGTAGATGTTAAGTTGTATACCTGCATCTTCAATGACTTCAGAGGTAATGTATAATCCTGTAAATCCCTCATGAATTTCGATGATTTCTGCTAATGCATCATCTGCTGATGTGCCATCTAACTCATACTCGTGTAGAACTTCGTCTAAAGCTCCCATGTATTCAGGATTGACATTTTGTGGTTCAGCTGTCAAGTGAACTGCTTCAACTGCATCTGCTCCAGATAGTTTACCTGAATCGATGTGACCAATGATTACATCTACTGCTTCAATAAGATCAGATGTGATGTACAAATCAACAAAGCCTGCATGTGTCTCTTTGATTCCATCAATAGCTTCATCAGCTGATATTGCATCTTTCTCGAACATGTGAATCACTTCATCTAATGCACCCTGATACTCAGGATTGACATTTTGTGGTTCAGCTGTCAAGTGAACTGCTTCAACTGCATCTGCTCCAGATAGTTTACCTGAATCGATGTGACCAATGATTACATCTACTGCTTCAATAAGATCAGATGTGATGTACAAATCAACAAAGCCTGCATGTGTCTCTTTGATTCCATCAATAGCTTCATCAGCTGATATTGCATCTTTCTCGAACATGTGAATCACTTCATCTAATGCACCCTGATACTCAGGATTGACATTTTGTGGTTCAGCTGTCAAGTGAACTGCTTCAACTGCATCTGCTCCAGATAGTTTACCTGAATCGATGTGACCAATGATTACATCTACTGCTTCAATAAGATCAGATGTGATGTACAAATCAACAAAGCCTGCATGTGTCTCTTTGATTCCATCAATAGCTTCATCAGCTGATATTGCATCTTTCTCGAACATGTGAATCACTTCATCTAATGCACCCTGATACTCAGGATTGACATTTTGTGGTTCAGCTGTCAAGTGAACTGCTTCAACTGCATCTGCTCCAGATAGTTTACCTGAATCGATGTGACCAATGATTACATCTACTGCTTCAATAAGATCAGATGTGATGTACAAATCAACAAAGCCTGCATGTGTCTCTTTGATTCCATCAATAGCTTCATCAGCTGATATTGCATCTTTCTCGAACATGTGAATCACTTCATCTAATGCACCCTGATACTCAGGATTGACATTTTGTGGTTCAGCTGTCAAGTGAACTGCTTCAACTGCATCTGCTCCAGATAGTTTACCTGAATCGATGTGACCAATGATTACATCTACTGCTTCAATAAGATCAGATGTGATGTACAAATCAACAAAGCCTGCATGTGTCTCTTTGATTCCATCAATAGCTTCATCAGCTGATATTGCATCTTTCTCGAACATGTGAATCACTTCATCTAATGCACCCTGATACTCAGGATTGACATTTTGTGGTTCAGCTGTCAAATGGATTGATTCGATAGCTTCTTCGACATTCAATGTTCCTCTATTGTAGTGATTAAGTTTTTCACCTACGCCATCAATAATATCATTAGATATTCTAGCAGATTTGTATTGTTGATGCGTCTCCATTATACCATCTAATGCTTCATCAGATGATATTTTGTCCAACTCAAATTTGTGGATAAAAACATCTAGCTTGGCTGGGAATTCTTTATCAGCATTGTGATCTGAAACATAAACTTGTTTTATTTCAACAGTTTTAGTTTCTGCTGTAACTCCATAAATTGATGGTATGAACATTTTTGCCCATTCATCTTCGTATGCTGTTTTTCCGCCTGGGTATTCAGAACATAGCATTAATCCACAGATATCTGTACTTGATGAAACAGTACCTTGAGATTTTAGTGCTTCAGCATTTGGAATTAGATTCATTCCAACTGTACCGACAACCATGATTGCTGCCATAAATATTACTAGGCTAGTTTTTGTCATTGTAACTTGACTTGAAATTTTTCATTTAAACGATCGGTACATTCTTCGAAATTATTCTAACTCTATGTAATGAGAATTATCTCAATTATCGGTTCTCGAAAAAATTTTTTTATTTTTTTAATTTTGATTTACGTTTTGTTCTTAATGCTGTGCCACAGCATGGACATTGTGCATTGTCTGTTTGTATGTATGCATCACATGATGTACATCGTTTTACACCTATTTGGTATCTTTTTCTTTCTGATCTATACCTTTCACAAATACCTCTGCACCCCACATCGTAAATTTTTTCAAATTATACTATAATGATATTCTATATTCTAAAATCATAGAATCATGATTATTGTCATTAACCCAAAGTTTTTGATCTAATTATGGCATTAGACATTGAATTTAGAAAATTATTGGAAGTAGAATTAGAAAAAACCTTAAACGAAATTCATAATGAAAAAAACTCAAACATTTCATCAATTTGGAATTGTAAGAGTGAAGTTGATTTTTTGTATGGATGGCATATGGCAAAAGTAGAAGATTTTTGTATTAATCAATTCTTTAGATTATTTCACAAAAATCCTACTTTGGAGGATAAACGAGAAATTCAAGGAATCTTATTTTTACATGGAAAAGACTATCTAGAAAAATTACAAACATGATGTTTTAGAGATATTTTCAATGAATATGTGTTTGAATTTCTGTAATCTTCTTACAACATTTACAAATTGTCGAAATCACTAACCTGCATTTATCACATTTTGTGTTTTCTTTTATCTCACAACCACAAAATCTACATAATTCATCTTTCATTTTAAATCAAAAAAATAAAAAATTTCTTTCAGTTACTTTGCTAGAACTGAAAGAATTGGCATTGCATCCCATTTATAGAGATAATAACCCAAAACACCAGAACAAATACTTTCATATTTTTTGAAAAACTCTTTTGCTTCTTCTTCTGTTGCTTCAAACACGGCCATTGATGATACTTGGTTATCAAACGCACCTGACCACATAATTCTTCCTTGAGATTGCCATTCATCAACAAGTGTTGAGATTTGTGGAGCAATTCTTTCTAGATCTTGTGGATTGGTATCTTTTGAAACATTACTTACAAGCACC
Organism: Candidatus Nitrosopumilus sp.; assembly: GCF_965263415.1. Classification (GTDB taxonomy): domain Archaea; phylum Thermoproteota; class Nitrososphaeria; order Nitrososphaerales; family Nitrosopumilaceae; genus Nitrosopumilus. The sequence goes on along the minus strand of NZ_OZ253671.1, from coordinate 1,307,451 downwards.
CAAGGACTTTTCTCATCACTCATGTTATGTCTTGATGATTTTTTTAATTAAATCATTTGACGAATATGCATTTTTGTTCTATATCTGTAAACTATCAAAATAAAACTTCCCTCCTTCTTAATAATCTGATTTCGTAAATACCTATGATCTTGAAATCAATGTCTGACGTTCCTTTACAGGTCATTCAAGATCAATCATTGGAAAAATTGGATATTACATTAGCCCTGACTTGACGTCTATGGATGTATTACTATTGGCATAGCGTCCACATCCAATTTTCCAATGGTTTATTTTTTTTTCAAATAATTTTTTAGATAAAGATGTCTGTTTTCTTCTCAACAATTTGTTGTTTGAGAGAATCTGGAACATCTGGAATTGATGCTTTTGTTTGACCGGCAATGACACCTTGTGCTTCTTCTAAGATTGCCAATGTATCTGCGTTGGTTTCTGGACCGACACTCATAGAATCTCCTAACTCTACTGATGAGCCTGACATTACATCACCAAGTACTGATGACAAGTCTTGCATTGATGCGTTTGCCTCTGGCATAATTCCGTTAAGTGATGGGGCTAATCCCTTAATTATTGACATGCATGGACTGAGTGTGACTACTACATCTCCTAATTCTGATACTGTATCTAGTCTAAGTTTGACTTGCTCCATTGAAAGTTTGGCACCACTTACCATGTTTTTCATCTTTCTTACTTGAGCTAGTTCGTTTGCATATGCTTGAGCATAAGCACCTTTGTTACTTTTATGAGCAGAAACTATTTTTTCAAAAATCTGATCATGTTTTACTCGTAATTTTTCATTAATTCCATCTAATTTTGTAATTTGAAACTGTAATTTTTTTTGCGCAAAGTCGATTTTGTTCTTTAGTGGCTCATCAGGCTTTACTTTTCCCATGACTTTTTGGGAAATACTTTCTCCCCCTGTGTTGTTCCAAGAGTTACTTAGCATGATGATTATCGATATTGGTCAAAAATTTTGTTTTAAAGAGATTTGTCACTCTGCCTAGTGTAACTGGAGTGACAGATAGTTGTAGTTACACTATCCAAAGGTAAATGTGAATATTTGAAATCCTTTACCCTTGACTTTTATCTCCAATACATGAGACGCACTCTCTTCACTGGTAATGATGTTGTATAATCCTGGTTCAGACACACTTAGAATATTTCCAGATGTAATGTCATTACCAGAGTATTGTGCTGGTAATGATTCCTCATCAAGATAAATCTCAAGTTCAGCATTGTTTGCAGTAACAATGTTTACTTCTTTTGCATTGTACAGTAACTTTATCTCTCCTTCTTCAGAAATTAACTCCATACTGTCTTCGTGGTTTTGCCACGTTCCAATTGGATAGAACTTGTGCAATTCTATTTTATCTGACTCTTCATACACAACTGTTTTTTCTGGTTGGAATCCCTCTTCACTTCCTAACTGATTTCTGTTTTGTGCAAAGTAATACCCGAAATACAATTCTGGCGTTCTAAACAACGAATGCTCAAACTCTTCAATATCTACTAGTGATGAGGCAGATGCCATTTGAATTCCTAATGCATCAGATCTTTCTTTGATTAATTGTTGAATGATTTTTTCAGTTTCTTGATATCCTCCCTCTCCAATATGATCATATCTGATGTACCCTTCATGATCTGCAATGTACTTTCTTGGCCAGTATCTGTTTTCAAATGCTTTCCAAGTCTCCATGTCATTATCCATGACAACTGGATAATTGATTCCGTGTTTTTCAATTGACATTTGTACATTTTCAGGAACTTTTTCAAATTCAAATTCTGGAGAATGTACTCCAACAATTAACAATCCCTGATCAGCATATTTGTCATCCCAAGCTGTGATGTATGGTAGAGTTCTGATACAATTAATGCAGCTATATGTCCAAATGTCATACAGCACTACTTTGCCTTCAATTTCTTGTGTTAATTCTTCAGGAGTTGTATTCAGATAGTGAGCAATTCCTACCAAGTCAGGTGCTTTTTTGAATCCAGACTTGTCTATAGTACTTGAGTCATCATTTGACATGTGTGAAACACTAGGCTGATCAAGTGTTGAAAATGACAAACTTAGGGCCGTGATTCCTATTCCTATTACTGCTGCAAGAATAATTGCTGTTTTAATTTCTGATTTCATTTCATCACCCTAGTAGTAACAGTTCATTGAGAAGTGGAAAGTTTGCAATATATGCTAGTTGATTCGTGTATACTAGAACTCCTAATGCTATAATGAATCCGCCAAGAACTATGTTGTAATATTTTAGATGTTTATTCATTGAACGAATTATTTTACTTGCTCTAGAATAAAACACTCCAATTAAGATAAATGGAATTCCTAATCCCAATGAATATACTAAAAGTAAATTGAATGCAACTGATGGTGTTGTTGCTGCAAGCGTAAGTATTGTTCCTAATATTGGTCCAACACATGGAGTCCAACCTGCTGCAAATGCCAAACCAAAAACAAATGACATTGGATAACTTGCCTTTGATCTTTTTGGGAAAAATTTCTTTTCTAAATTTAATTTGTTTATCTTCATTGAAAGAAGTAAGAATATCCCAAATCCGATAATGATTATTCCCCCTATCTGGTTAAATCCATCTACTATCTCTCCTGACGTTGATGAAAGTGTACTGTTGATTATTACTCCTAATGTTGAAAAAACTACAGAAAATCCAAGTACAAAGAATACAGAGTTTAGGATAATGTTTGCTCTGTTAATTGAAACTGTCTTTGTTCCATCTTTTTGGTTTAATTCTGAAAGTGTAGTTCCTGAAAGATATGCAAGAAATGCAGGAATCATGGGCAAGATACATGGTGCAACAAATGAACCTAGTCCTGCCAATGCTGCAACTGCTAGACTTATCTCTGCCATGTACTAAAGTTGTAATTTTTACTTTAAAGCATTCTTCCAGATTTTTACCAAATATCCATACAATCCGTTTTTAACTGGGGTTTGACTAATTTTGGTATGAATAAGCGATTTGTGATAGTCGGTATTGTTTTGGGTATCGTAGTTGTGGCTGCTGTTTTGATTGGATCTCCAATGTTTGGTGGCTTTGACGCTATGAGATAATTAGCAGAATTTTACGTATGCTTTTTCAAATATCTCAAAGGCTCTCTCAACATCCTTGTCATTTAGCCATGCTGTGACTGAAATCCTCAATCTGGCTTGATTCTTTGGTACTGTAGGATATCTTATGGGCTGTGCAAATACTCCATTTTCAAATAAGAATTTACCAAAGTCCATGGCTAACTTTTCTTTTCCTATAATTATTGGAATTATCTGAGATTCTGAGTTTATCTCAAAACCTATCTCTCTGAGGCCTTTTGCTAATGATTTTGTATTTTTTTCTAGTTTTTTTCTTTGTTTTTCTCTATTTGATTTGAATCGCTTTAGAGAATGTTTTACTAAAAGTGATGGCAGTGCTGATGTGTAAATGAATGACTTTGATTTGTTTATACACAAATCAACCACATTATTTTGTGCTGCAATGTATCCTCCAAATGATCCTAATCCCTTACTTAAGCTACTAACATACAAATCAATTTTTTTCCCAACGTTAAAATAATTTGGTGTTCCTTTTCCGTCTTTTCCTACTACGAAATCGCCATGTGCATCATCTACAATTGTTATCGCATTGGTTTTCTCTGCAATCTCTGTAATTTGTTTTAAGTGTGATACATCTCCATCCATGCTAAATATTCCTTCAGTTATGATAAACTTGTTTTGTGCTTTTTGTTTTGATTTAGATTGTAAATCTTGCATATCATTATGTCTGTACACTGAAACTTTGGCATCTGTTAATTTGCATGACTCTATAATACTTGCATGATTTAATTCGTCACTTAGAATTAAATCTCCTTTTTTTGCAATTGCAGAAATTGAACCAAGATTTGCCATGTATCCTGTAGGATAAATCAAACTGTTTTGTTGGGATTTGTGTTTTGCAAGCTCTTTTTCTAGTTTTAAGTATGATTCATCATTTCCTGAAACTAATCTTGAACTTGATTGAAGTTGGTTTGTTTGTAGTTTAGTTACTGGTAATCCAAGATAATCATTTGAACACAAATTTAATAATTTTTTACCGTTAATTGTAATGGATTCCTTTTGTATTTTCCCAAACTTTAATTTTCTATACAGGTTGTTTTGTTTAATTTCAAGCAATTCTGCATCCACAAATTTCAATTTTTTCTTCAAGGTCTAATTTTGATTGCTGAAATCTTATATGCCTATAGGAAGGCGATCTCTTCTATTTTCTGTTTACATCCATTTCAGGCACGCTGTTTTACGCCTAAATGTAGTTCCCAACTTTGGGAAATAGGTAACTTTATACCTTATTCCCAACTTTGGGAAATAGGTCAAAAATATGAAAATCAGACTAAATTCCAAAGTCTTCTCTTGTATGTTGGCAGGATTTTTGATGATCTCATTATCTGGTTTTATCCAAGATACTGATGCAGTTGCACCATTAACATCCAAATTCCTTTCTCTTGAAAAAAACGGAATCATCACTTCTGCATTTTGGAATGTTTTACCCCATGAAGAACTAGATGTTGTCTTTTTAGGTAGTCATCTGTTAACTGATGAACAACTTGATGCAGTTGTTTATGCGTTAACATCTCATGACACAATTGAATTAGATAATCCATCCAATGATAACTTGGTAAATTCAAAATCCACCTATTATTTGGGTTGGGAAGGTGCATTAACTGCTGCTAAAAATATTGATACTAAAAACAATATTCCTGCAAAATTCAACATTGTTTCTACATTAAGTAATGAAAATAACATTGTAATTCAATTTTCAAATTATAAAGAGTCTGATGGATATTCTGGATATGCTAGAATCATGACTCATGATCGTGAAATTTTACAATCTCATATTGTAATTTATGATGTAGAAAAATTATCTGCTGATGATTTAACAACTATCATAAGACATGAATTTGGACATGCTCTTGGTCTAGGCCATTCTATTGATTCAGATGATTTGATGTCAAGTATGATTCTTACTGAAATTCCATACATATCTGAATGTCATATAGATGCTATTCAACATCTGTATGATGATAATGACGATAACTTTACCGTGTGTAATTAGTTTAAAATAAAATTTTTTGAATGTCTATTTCAACAACTGTTACTGTTGATTTTTTATTGTGATTTAAGACCTATTTTTTCAATCATTTGCAGGTCTTTTTGAGCTTCATTACCTCCCATGGTAAGGTATCCTGAGGTAATGATTCCATTTGCCCCACTTTGAAGTAATTCCTCGCCTGAATCATCCAGGTTGGTTTCTCTTCCGCCGGAGATTTTAATCACTGACTCTGGAAGTAAAAATCTAATCACTGAAAACATTCTGACAATTTCAGAATTTGCCAAGTCTGTTTGTAATTCCAAAGGAGTACCTGGAACGGGTACCAAAATATTGATTGTTACTTCTTCAGGGTATAATCTTGCTAATTCCAATGTTAATTCTAGTCTTTGCTCTCTAGTTTCTCCCAACCCGATAATTCCACCTGTACATAATTCTAAACCGGCATCTCTTGCAATTCCTAATGTCTTTAATCTGTCTTCATATGTGTGGGTGGTACATATTTCTGGGAATTTTGATTTTGCTGTCTCTAAATTATGATTGTATCTTTTTACTTTGAGATCTTTGAGTTTGTTTGCTTGTTCTTGTGTGAGAAATCCTAAACTACATTCAACACTGATTCCTACTTTGTCATTAATTTCAGTTATAATCTTGCAAACTTTTTCAAAATCCGTTTTTGATGGCTCTCTCCATGCTGCAACAAGACAATATGATTCTGCACCTTCTTCTTTTGCTTTTTGAGCTTTTGATACAACTTCTTCTGGTGATGGTAATTGATATGTATCTATACCTGTGTCAAAGAATGCAGACTGACCACAAAATGTACAGTCTTCACTACATGCATTTTTCTTAATATTGTTTAGTTGTTCAACATCTACCTTTTCTCCATTAAAATCTCGAGTTATTTCATTTGCACATCTTGCTAAATCTTTGAGATTTTCTTCAGGAATGTTTAACAGTTTTTCAGCATCTTCTGCAGTAATATGATTTCCTGAAAATACTTTTTCTTGACATTCTTTGATGAACTCTAGTGTGCTCACAATCTAACACAGATATTTTCCATTTATAACAATAATGGAAAGGTTAACCTTTGAGCCTATAGGGGGTTAACAGTTAGATTACTTGTGATTTTGCATCTTGAATGGTCTTGATGGTGTTCTTTAGGAGTAAATTTAACTCCTTTTCTGATATTACCAAAGGGGGCACTAGCATGATTATGTTTCCTAAAGTTCTAAGATAAATTCCGTTTTTCTTTCCTGTCTCATAGAATATTTTGTTGATTGATTTTTTAGGGTGAATTGGGGTCTTTTTCTTTCTGTCTGTGACTAGTTCAATTCCCATTAACATTCCTTTGTGTCTGATATCTCCTACGATGTCAATTTCCGAGATTTCATTGTAATATTCTTCAAACACTTTGGATGTTTTTTGAATTTTTTTAATTAGATTGTTTTTCTTGTACATTTTGATGTTCTCATTTGCAACTGATGCTGCAAGAGGGTTTCCAGTGTATGTATGTCCATGGAAAAGATGCCTCCAATCATTAAATTCTCCTAAAAATGAATCATAGATTTTTTTATTTACAAGAGTAGCTGCCATTGTAAGATATCCTCCAGTCAACATTTTTCCATATGCTACAATATCTGGAATGGATTTTTGTTCTTGATATTGTATCATTGATCCTAATCTTCCAAATCCTGTTGCAATCTCATCTAGTACAAACAATACGTTATACTTTTTACATAATTGACTAATCTTTTTTTGAAATCCTTTTGGATAAATAATAACACCGCCTGCCATCTGTGCACCGCTTTCCATCACAAACGCGGCAATACTGTCATTTTTTGAAAACTCATTCTCTATTTTTTCAAGGCATTGATTTTGATAATCCAATATTGCGTATCCTTTTGGTAATCTGTATTTGTTTGGAACTGGAAATTGTATTGTTTTGAATAATTGTTTTTTGAACTTGCCAAAAAATTCCGGAACGTACCCTACTGACATGGCCCCAAATGTGTCTCCATGATATCCATTTTCTACAGTTGCAATCTCTGTTTTTCTATCTCCAATGTTTTTCCAATATTGTAATGCAATCTTGATTGCAATCTCCATTGCCGATGAACCATTATCTGAATAGAACACCTTATGCATTCCTGGAGATATTTTCACAAGATTATCTGCAAGTTGTTCTGCAGGCTCGTTTGTAATGTTGAACATGGAAGAATGTTGCAGTTTTTTACTTTGATTTGTAATTGATCTCACCAATTGAGGATTAGAATGTCCCCAAACATTACACCACATAGAGGCAACAGCATCAATCATTTTGTGACCTTTAGAGTCTACAAGCCACACACCTTTGGCCTTGGTAATTTTATCAAATGAATCCCATTCCTTCATTTGGGTATTTGGATGCCAAACAGAACTTTTCAACTGATTTACTCGGATATCAGATCTTAATAATTATCCGATTATTGTTGAAAATTATTCAACCCCTATACTTCTCATAGCAGCACAGGCTTTTCTACCTTTACTCCAACACTTACATGAACAAGATACTGCTTTTCCACTTTCCAAGTCTTTAATGACTTTATGAAAAACACCTTCTCTGACTTTGGATTCTATTGTTACTGTCTCGTATTTTTTAGAATCTTGAAAATTTTCTGTCATGATTCACTTTCTCATGGATATTTTTAACAATATAGTCCAACCGATGAGTTAATCAATGGAATATTCTAAAAATATCTCTGATGAAATCCATTTTTGTTGCTGGAACTGATACTGATGTTGGTAAAACATACATCACATCAGGATTGGCAGTTGCATTACGAAAAATGAATGTAGATGTTGGTGTAATGAAACCTTTTGCAGCAGGTGCTGCACAGAAAAAAGGTTACAAATCTGAAGATATTGAAATTTTAGCAAGAGCTGCACAAACATCTGATCCTGAAAATTTGATAAACCCCCAGTTCTTTCCAATTCCTGCATCACCTTACACTGCTTGGAAGAATCTAAAAACAAAACCAAAAATTTCTACCATTCTATCTAGTTTCAAAAAATTATCTAAACTTCATGAAATGATTCTTGTAGAAGGAATGGGTGGAATAATGACTCCTATTCTCAAAGACTATTACATTACAAACCTGATTAAAGAAATGAAAATTCCCACCGTAATTGTAACTCGAAGTAAGGTTGGAACTGTAAATCACACAATAATGACAATTAAGATGTGTGAAAAATACAAAATCCCAGTCAAAGGAATAATCATTAATGATTTTGATGATTGTGGTTACCCAATCAAAAACTTGAAACGAGATTTGCAGAATCTCACAGGAGTCAAGGTTCTAGGCTCTATCCCATTTATCAAAGATATGAGTGATGCATCCCTAAATAGAATCTTCAAAAAGAACATTGATTTGAAAACACTGCTTAAATGATTATGAATAATATTCTTTGAATCCTTTATCTGTAGAATAAAGTTCGACTTTTGGTCCAAACATTCCTTGTTTTTGTACTACTTTGATGAGGTTTCTTTTTTCTAAATCTTGCAAAATTGAATCAAGTTCTTTATTTTCCATTTTTGTTGCTCTTTTGATTTTTTCAAATGTATTTGCCCCTTGATGCATTATTCCTAAAACTTGCATATCTTTTGTTTGAGGGCTTGATGGTGACTGTTTTTGTTCTAGTCTAACTACATCTATGTTTTCTTGATTTGGTTTTTCAAAAGTTGAATAACTGCCATTTGCTTGTCTTCTTTTTGCAATAATTCTTGGGATGATTCGCGATAATGGAATGGCCAAGAAAATTATTAGATAAATCCAAGAAAAGTTTGGGTCTGCCATGTAATTACTTGGTATTCTGGGATAAATTTGTTCATTTTAGATGTGATCTGTACATGGAATTGGATTTTACAGATGGTATAATAGTAGTAAATGCATACTGGAATAGATGTCAAAATACCAATCTCCTAGCATGAATGTGAATATGAGTGCCGCAAAAGGAGTTGCAGTGGCAATTGTAATTTTAATTATAGTTGGAGTTGTAGCAACTGCTTCAGTAAAAATTGTAGATTCTGGTCACAGAGGCGTATTACTCCACTGGAATGCAGTTGATTTAACACAACCTCCACTTGAAGAAGGCCTGCATTTTGTAGTTCCTTTTCAAGATGAAGTTGTTAATATTGAAGTTCGTACGCTAAAATATGCAAATGATGCCCGAAGTGCATCTAAAGACTTGCAAACAGTAGAGACTACTGTTACTGTAAACTATCATCCTGACAAAGAAGGAGTACATAGACTGTACAAGAATTTGGGATTAGACTATGAGAACAGAGTCATTCAACCAGCAATTGAGGAAACAGTAAAACAAGTAACTGCAAATTACAATGCTGAGGAACTAATCACAAAAAGACCACTAGTTAAAGCAGACATTGAATCATCAATTAGAGATAGATTAAATCAGTTTGATGTAGTTACTGAAGTAATTTCCATTACTGACTTTGAGTTTTCACCATTATTTGCTCAAGCAATTGAATCCAAAGTAGAAGCAGAACAAAAGGCACTCAAAGCAGAAAACGATTTGAGAAGAATTGAAGTTGAAGCACGACAGCGTGAAGCAAATGCAATTGGTCTTGCTAATGCAAACATTGCAGAGGCAAAAGGTGAAGCTGAAGCAATTGCAATTATCAACAAAGCCCTTGCGGAGAATCCAAACTATTTGGAATGGTTAAAGACTCAAGCATGGGATGGAAAATTACCTTTGGTAGTTGGTGAGGGAGGAACTCCATTTATTCAAATTCCTGTATCTCCATAATTAATTCACAAAGTTTTCTCTAAAAATAATTGATATCAAAATACAATTAAGTTTGTAAACTCTGTTATTCTCTCTCTCTAATTGCATCATACATTGCTAGGAATTGATCAGGTTCTTTTTGTCTATAGTGTTTCTCTAAATTTTGAATTTCTTTGGGAGATTTCTTCTCACCTCTATCTTCAAAATATTCTTTGATTATTTGAGAAGGAGTCTTTTGTATGTTGTATTTTTGCAGTGTTTGATTCACTGATCTTTTACACATATAGTCATACATACCATATTTGTAAACCAAATACCCTGTTAATCCCACTATCGCTACTATGACTATTGGAATTACAATAATTGATGCCATGGTTTAGGTATGATTTTTTTGATATTTATTCTCTTTTTGTGTCATATTCGCAAAATTTTGAACTTGTTTGCTCCTCCAACATTGCTAAACTGTGCTATCTCAAAGATAATTTTTGAAAAAGATGAGTTTTCTTTTGATAATACAAACGTCTTTTTGTCTAATGATATATTTTCAGATAAAATTACCCATATGTTCTCTTTTGTTGGTTGAATTTTTTCGAGTTGTGCAATTTTCTCTTCTATAACTTGTTTGTCTGAAGATTTTGGAATACAAATTACTAGGCTCATCTTGGAATCGTTTTCCAAAGTCTTTATGTCAGGTACTACAATATCTACCTCCATCCCATTATGTTCTATTTTTCTCTGACTGTTCAATAATGCATTAGTTAGTAAATAATGCAGTATACCTGTAGCAAATATTCCTAATGCCACATCTTTTTGATCCATTAAAATTACTTTATCATAACAATTTGTAATAATCTCATCAATTACTACATCAAATTTTTTCTGAGAAATTAACTCTGATATTGTTTGTGAATTTTTGATATATTCAAACAAGTAATCCTTAATTGGATTTGCTTCTTCATCCATTCTTGTTCAAACTTTTACCATACCTTATATGAATAATTCATGGTGTTTTTCATTCAATACGCTTAAACTCTCTGTTCTGTATGATTGGCATGGGCAAATCTTTGATGGATTACAACATTGAACGGTCTTCATCTGCCGATATCAAAAATATCAAATGGACAAAAAAGAATACTTCAGATCCTAACAAACCAAAAAAGAAAAAGAAAAAACAAATTTCTCCAACAAACATCATCCCAACTAAAGACACAAAGACTCAATCTGAGACTCAGAAAATTTTTAAAATTAAAGACAATATTGGTACGTCAAAAAAGAAAAAGGCATCAAGTAAAGCTCAAAATGCATCATTGTCGCATTGCAAAATAGAACAAGGATACAAACGTAAATCTAGATGATTATTCGTTATAGACGTAACGTCTTTCGCCTCTAGATTCAGTTTCGGTTTTTACATTTACCAAACTAAATTCTTTCTTTGAGTGAAGCATTGGTTCTTCAGGAGATAGTTTATTCTCGTGTAATTCTTCATATTCTTCCCAAGTTAGTCTTCGTCTTTCACCAATCTCAGATTCTAAATTCATGTTCTTCACAATCTCTTCAAACTCTGGTTGAACAACACCGCTAAACACCATTGCACTACTGCCACTACCATAGGAACCAAACCCAATTCTTTTTCCTTCTAGATGAATTCCTTTTTGATATTCAAATTCTAAACTACTTCTAAAACCAAGATACAATGATGCAGTATACAAATTACCAATCATGCTAGATGCAATTAATGAGCTTGCAAGTTTTGATTCGTACACTTCTTGATATTCCGGAGTTTTTGTAAATAGTTTAGTAAACTCGTGATCTTTTGCCATAAACTCTTCATCTCCTAATACCGATTCTATAGTTCCACGAGGATCTTTTGGAATTGGTTCATCCAATCCAATTTCTTGTAAGACTTTTTTCCATCTTGGAAGTTGACGCCACTCATGTCTTACCAAATATGCTAGTGCCTTTTTTCCCATGTTGCTGTATGGTAAGTGCATGTTGATGTAATCCATATGATCAAGAATTGTCTCCCCTGGTTCTATGTTGATTAGTTTTGAGGAAATTACTTTTTTCTTGTATGCTTCAAGTGCTTTTCTTACTTGAATCATGTATAACATGTTAGAATATTGACCATGAACAATTGGGGTCTCTTTTCCAAATGGTCTGTAAAAGTCATATTCGTCTTTAATTGATGTAGATGTTACTTTTGGGTCAAATGCCAATAATCTTGGTTCATCATTGAGAAGCATCACTACTGCTCCTGCACCTTGTGTCATCTCACCACTAGAACCCATATCGTATTTTGCAATGTCTGATACTACTACAAGGGCATGCTTTCCTTCAGCTTCACCTGCTCTAATCCAATTTGTGTTGTCATATAGGGCATAAGAGCCACTAACACATGCAAATTTAGTTTCAACACCTCCACAGTGCTCAAATGCACCTTGACCGTAAACCTGTTCCAGCATTCCAATAACGTAAGAGTTCATTGCTTTAGATTCATCAAATGATGATTCTGTTGAAACGTATAATCTGCCAATATCTTCTGGTGATAACTTGTTTTTTTGCATAATTTTCAAACAAGCATTAGCAGCTAGTATTGCTGGGTCTTGATTGGCATCGACTATTGCCATTTGAGAAACTCCTAGACCTTTTTGCAATTTTACTGGGTCTAATCCCCTAGCTTCAGCGAAATCTGCTGCATCAATGTATAATCTAGGGATGTATATCGAAATGTCATCAATTCCAGCTGCCATAAGCTTGGCTCCGGGAATTCACTAATAAGGTTAGCGGGTAAATTCTAGATAACTAGGAAGGAAATTTTGGTAATTATTTTGACTTGTCATGCGTAATCTGATCGCTTAACTTTGTTTTTCTAATTCTGTCTCAAAAGTATTCTCAAATGTCTCATATGGCTGTGCTCCAAACAATCTTGTAACTTTACCGTCAGGCCCTATCACAAAAAATGCAGGGGTTCCCGTAAGTTCTAGTGCTTTTGCATCATCATTACTTGCAACAATAGTCTTTGAATGAACACCATTAATCATACATTCAGACCATACATCTACATCTAATCCAATTTCTTGTGCAAATCGTAGTAAGTTTTCTGATGAGGCCCATCCGTTATTCTCTCCTGTCCAATTATTATACAAAATATCATGATACTCCCAAAACATTCCCTGATCATTTGCACAATGTGCCCCATGTGATGCATTAATGGAATCTGGACCAATAATGTTGTAATCTTTGAAGATCATTCTTACTTTACCTGTATCCACATAATTTTTCAAAATATCGTCCTCAGTTGAATGGAAAAAAACATTACAAAAATGACATTGATAATCTCCAAATTCAACTAATGTGATTGGAGCATTAGAATCTCCTAATATGGGAGACCCATTGGCCAAAAATGTCTCCATTGTTACTTTTGCAGGCCCTTCTGGTTGAATTGTTGGAGTTGGTTGCATTACTAGTTCTGATTCATTAGAAATTCCATCAAAACTCCAAAAAACAATAACTAAAACTGCTGCAGAAATTACTGCACCTATTGCTAATGATGGACCATGTATCAATGGTTTTGAAATTTTTTTATCTCATTTAGTCTTTATGATGAAAATTATCCTTTAGGAGATGTATCGCCTAAAGTAAACATTTGTAAAATTCTTGATGATTCTGAATCTTCATCATCAGCTTTAATAGTTATAATCATTGTTTCTTGAGGATATTTTTCAGGAATTGAAAAATTTACTCCAAACAACCCCTCATCATTTGTAATTCCTGTTGTAGAATAAAATTCTTCATTGTTTTCGTTTAACACAATTACCTCTATGTTAGTATTGGCAAGAAATCCATAATTTAGATTATAATCATTCAATTTGTTTTGCTCTGGATCATATACTTTAATATCCAATATTGCAGTTTGTTTTGAGTAAACTCTTTGTGTATATTGCACTAGAATTTGTAAATCATCTTTTTTTTCTATTATTGTTTTTTGTGTTGGTTTTTCTTCAAATGATAATGTGATGAATTTGCCCCCTACATAGATTATCCCATGTGTGTGTATACTATCTTCTAAAATTTTTGAATATGTGATATAGGGAAATCCTTCAATTGTTTGCCCAGACACTCTGATTATATTTCCATTAGAAAATTCCCTTGTCTGAATTTCATTACTTATTTGAAATTGATTTTCACTTGTATTTATCACACCTGTTTGTAAAAATGAAATCTCTGAAAATGAGTCTACTTCTGCATGTGTAGGTATGCTAAAAAACAATCCAAAAACTAAAACAAAAATCCCTACCGCTATCTCATTTTTCATAATGTTTCTATTCAAAATCTTGCTTTAAAGAATTCTTATCAAATGATTCTATGATTATTCTTGTTTTTATTTTCTAGAACAAAAATTAGCCTCACTTCTTCTTCATATTGGTTTGTTTACGATTGTTTCTCAAAAAGTTTCAAAATTTATGACTAGAAGTTATTTTGGCAAATGTGCAACATCAATAACTAAAAAAATAGGATATTTTGTAAACTGGTATGAAGAAAGTTTTTGTTAATGGTTATGGCTCAATAGGTAGTAGAATCACTGCCTTTCTCAAAGATGATCCTGAAATTTCAGTTATAGGAATTGGAAAATACTCTCCAGATGACGATGTAAATGTTGCACTCTCTAGAGGACTGAATGTTTATGTTCCTGAAAAGAAACTTGAAGATTTCAAAGATTTCAAAATATCTGGCTCTATTGAATCTGCATTAGACCAATCTGATCTTGTAATTGATGCAGCTCCTGGAGGTCATGGATACAAAAATAAGAAAAATTTGTATGAACCACGTAACCTTCCTGCTATTTATCAAGGTGGTGAATCAACAATGGGCGATGATGCAGTTTCAGATTTGTTGTTTAACTCTAGAGCAAATTTTGATCTTGCAATAGGAAAACATCATGTCATGCAAGGCAGTTGCAATGTTACTGGAATGGGCAGAATCCTTGAACCATTAAGGGACAAGTTTGGAGATAGTTTGATTCGATTTGATGTTACACTTGTTAGGAGATGGGCAGACATTGAACAAACTGACAAAAAACTTTCAGATACAATTGAAATGACTGAAAAACCTCATCATGGAGATGATGTAAAGTTATACTTTGGAAAAGACGCACCACTTTACGTTAGAGCAATTAAAGTTCCAACAAGACAGATGCACTTGCACATCATGGATATTCGGTTCAAAAATGCTGCTCCAAAACCATCAGAGATTCATGAATTATTTGCAAATGAATTTGGTGTTGCAACACTCTGGACTGCAAAGGGAACAAAAGATGTACGGGATTATGCCCAAAATATGGGATTTAATTTTACAGATACCAACATGATTCACATTCATGCAAATATGACTACATCTATTGGTGATACTGTACAAATAATGTACTCTGATGATCAAACAGGAATTGTTATCCCTGAAAACCATATGTTGATGCAAGCCATGTTGTTTGAAAAATCATATGCGGATGCATTTGCCCATACTGAATCTATCTTCCACATGGTTGAAAAGAAACAAAAACTACAAGAACACTTTGCAAAGACTGACTAGGTTCTTATTTTTTCTATTCTAATTTTTTGAGGGATATTTTTTGATACTTTTTCTACAACTATTCGAAGATCCTCTACCTCCACTTTGTCGCCTTCCTGTGGAATGTCCTGCAGTCTTTCATGTAGCAAACCACTCAATGATGCATAATCATCTCCTTCAGGTACATTTGTTTTGAAAATCTCATTTACAACATCAATTTCAATGTCTCCATTTGTAACAATTGTGTCTTGATCAATTCTTTCATAACCTCTACTTCTAGTAAGATCTGTTTCATCTTCGATTTCCCCTACAATCTCTTCTAACAAATCTTCTAGTGTAACTAATCCTTCAACTCCTCCATGTTCATCAACTACAATTGCCATGTGAGTCTTCCTTCCTTTCATTTCTTTTAGTAATGAACTGACCATCTTTTCTTGAGATGCAAATACTGGTTTTCTTGCAATTTGCTCTAAACTAACAACTTCATTGTCTTTTTCTAATTCTTTTAACACATCTCTAGCGTGAATAAAACCTACAATATCATCCTGAGTGTCACCATAAATTGGAATTCTAGAATGACCGCTTTGATTAATTTGTGGTAATGCTTCAAATAGTAACATTTTTGAATTTAGTGTAAACATCTTTGTTCTCGGGGTCATTACTGAACGAATTACAGTATCATCAAATTTCAAAGCCCCATGAACTAACTCCATCTCATCTTTCTCAAGTGCTTTTTCTTCCAAGCCTTGATCAATAACTCCTTTAATTTCCTCTTCAGTAATCGGTGGCGGAGCATAACTACTACCAGTCATCTTTACTACACCTTTTGTGATGGTTTCAAAGAATTTTACAACTGGATATAATGCATAACTAAATCCTAATAATACTGGAGCATATCTTAATGCAATTTTGGTAGAGTTTGCATTACAATATGTTTTTGGAGTAATCTCCCCAAAAATTAAAATCAAAAATGTCATAATACCTACAGCAATTCCTAATCCTTCATCACCAAACATTCTGATTGCAACACTTGTTGCTAATGCAGATGCGCCAACATTTACTAAATTATTGCCCAGATTGACACTAGACATCATCCAACCAGGATTTGTTTTTAATTTGTAAAGTGCCTTGGAACCTTTCTTACCTTCATTAAATAACTGAACAACTTTGGATTTTCTTACTCCTACTAGTGCAACCTCTAATCCGCTGAAGAATCCAGATAATCCAATAAGTACAGCTAACGCTCCAATTTCAACCCATAAATCTACCATGATATCCTCCAGAAAATTTTCTCAGAACAACTACGTTGTTTTTTCATTTAGTATTTTTGCACCATCTCTTTGGTATACTCAATTCACAAAACAGGGATTTAACTTTTAAGATGACAAAATTACTCAAAACTTTTCTGAGCCTATAAATCGAGGCTAATTTCTTGGAGGTTTTGCAAATTTGTTTTGAGGATTATTGTGATAGTCTACTGGAAGCATTGCATCTTTTTGCCTACCTGTAAGGATTCCAACTACTGTGTCGTCTTTTTGTATGATTCCTTCATTTATCAATTTCTTAACTCCAACTACTGATGCACCTGATGCCATCTCACAATCAAAACCATTGAGACCCACTACGGACATTCCATCAAGCATTTCCGCATCTGAAACAGTTGTTGCAACACCATTTGTAAATTCAAGTGCACGTAAACCTTTCAAAATATTTGCAGGTCTTCCAATTTGTATTGCAGTAGCTTTGGTTTTTGGTCTTATTCCTTTGGAATCTAAATCATCGTAATATCTTGTAATTAATTCAGTGTTTGGTTTCCCTTTATTCCATCTTAATTCTTCTCCCTCAAATTTACCATTATACAAATCAGATAATGTACTTGCACCTTCAGAATTGATTACTGCAATTCTTGGAATTTTTTTAATCCAACCCCATTCATAGAGTTCCATCAATGCTTTTCCACAACTAGATGTGTTACCTAATGCACCACCAGGATAAACAATCCAATCTGGAACTTCCCAATTCAAATATTCTAATGCTCTAAATGGAATTGTTTTCTGTCCTTCGATTCTAAATGGATTAACTGAATTTACAGTATATCCGTCATGATTCTGTGCATCATCTAATGATTGTTTTAGAGCATCATCAAAGTTTCCGTCAATTTCTAAAATCTGAGCTCCAAATTGATATGCTTGACTTAATTTTCCTGGAGCAATTTGTCCTGCAGGAATGTACACGTCACAATTAATCCCTTCATTAGCTGCAAACATACCTGCAGAAGCTGAAGTGTTTCCAGTAGATGCACAAACAATCTTTTTTGCATCCACCATCTTTGCATGAGTTACCGCAGTTGCCATACCGTTATCTTTGAAAGAACCACTTGGGTTGTATCCTTCAGGCTGTAGCCATAAATTATCATTTGAAATTCCTACTAGTTCTGAAGCTTTTGCCATGTGGTAAGGCTTTGATAGTCTTCCTTCTGCCCCGTCAAGTGAGACCAAATATTTTGAACACTCTTCAATGTTTTCGGTATCTATCTGACAAAAGTTTAGTAATTCTCTAAACCTCCAAACTCCACTTTCATTGAAGATGTTACCTTGGGAGTTTCTTCTTTTGTAAAATACTTCTTTTAGATTTTCTGAAGGAGTCTGTTTGTATTTAACATCAAGCAAATGTCCTTTTTCACATTGAACATTTGTACTCTCTATAGGGTACTCCATACCACATTGGGGATCAATACATTTGAGATATGCGTCTCCCTGCATAATCCTTACAAAAAATTATGATAATTTAAAGCAAAGGTGCAATTTTACACAGTTCAAGCTATTTTTCCTAAACTTTAGATTGGATGTATTTTGAAATTGGTTGTGGTTACATACATTGAATATCTAAAAAGTATACTATTGCAAATTCTTGAATCTTATGAGAATCTAAAAGAGATTCAAGATAAACCCGGGGATCTAGATGCAATAAAAAAAGAATCGCTCAAAATAAATGGATTTTTGAAGGTTATCTCAAATAAAGTTGAGGATAACAAAATACCTCATTCAGATTTTAAACCACTAAAATCAAAATTCAAAAATTATTTGGAAAATTATTCCTTTGAACAAGAAATTGAGACGATGACTCCACTCTATCAAGATGATGGACACAGAATAAAGAATATGAGATTGAAAATTTTAGAATCTTTTGATGAGAACAAAATTATGACTGAAATCAAGGAGTTTATGGATAAGATTTGACTGATAAAAAGTGCGTATTATGTGGTTGTAAGGATCATAAATTATTTGGATGTAATAGACACATGTCAAAAAAGTGTAGTTGTTTTAAAGAAGAAAATTAATTTTTAGAAATTATTTTTGTTTAGGCCCAGATCTTTCATGAAAATTTATGCAACATTTGCATTCTTTTTCAAGACATTCTGATTCAGAATGGTGGCCACATATGCCACATTCGCAACTTCTAGCCATGTCATATGTTGAATTAATTGGAATATAATTTATCCTCCAAATTTTTATGAGTTTAAGGTCAAATGAGATTATTTCTTAGATTTTGATTTTTTTTTAGAAGGTTCTTTTCCTTCTAATTCCTTCTCAATTTCCTCAGCTTTAGTGTCTACTGCTTTGATTACTTCTTGAATCAATCCATCTAGATCACTATCTTCTACTTCTGGCTCCACAGTGGCGGCAATTTCATTTATCGTGTTTGAAATTTCGGCACTAACGTCTTCAAAACTTTCAGGATCTTCATATGTTGAATTGTAGAGATTTTTGAGATTATTCACATGACCTACTATTTGATCTGTTATGACAATTTTGTAATCAGTTCCATTAACGTCAAATTCTTTTGAACTCATAACATTTTTCGAAATCTTATCTTTATAATGTTTTTCAGAGGAAAATGATGAACTATTAGAATACTATGTAATCTAATGCCGAAGCATCACTGATTAGTCTGGTATGTTTTGAACCTACCACATACCCATTTTTGATATCTTCTGCAGGGATCCATCTATTTGTGGATGTATAGTGTCTTTTTTCTTGCAATTCTCTTTCAATTTCCTCTACATCAAATTCTCCTTCTTCTACCTCTTGTGTTGCTAGATGTTTTATGGTTACAAGGATTTTAGTTACTTTTACTCTATCTCCAAATTTCCATCTTTGTGGCGGATTTTCATCAGATACTTCTAACACTTTGATTTTCATCTGTTTATTTCCAAATGCGTCATGGCTGATCAGAGTTTTTTCATCTGTAAATTCTTCAAATCTAATACGGGAATTTACTTCTGCATCCGATGCTGTTTCTAATAATGCAGCAGAATTAAATTCGGTTGAAGGGGCCTCATCATAACTTGTTTTAATATTAATCTCAGGTAATTGTGATTCTTCAGGTTCTGGAGTTGGTTCTACAACTGGTTCAGTAGGATTTTTAATTTGTTGAATTCTTTTTTCTTCCATTTCCCATTGTGATTGGGCTTCTTCATCCCTGTTTACTTCAGACAATACCTTTGATTCTTGTTTATTCTTTAAAAACGATTTGAAGATTCTGTAAAGTTGGGCACTATTTGGGTTGTTTTGTTTTAAATGGCATTTTGCATTCTTTAAGAGGGATCTCTTTTCGGGATCCATCTACTTTTGCATATATTTTTCCATCATATGTGCAGACACAATCAGTAATGTCTAATTTTTCATCCCAAATCTTGTAAAATTCTCTTAATTCTCTACTTTCGTATTTTCCTATTCCTAATCTTTTCTTTGACAAAAATTTGAATGCCAATAACACCTTTCTTTTTTTGTAAATATCAAACGTCTTTACCCATTCTAAACATCTTTCAATTTGATCATATGGTACTGGGAGGGAAGTACTCGTTCCAGATTTTGCCTCAATAGTAAAAATGGCACTGTCCCCAGTATTTACTGCCAGAACATCAGGTAGTGCGATGCTGGGAGAACCTAGTCTAAATGCCTTCCACTCTGGTGTGGCATTGAATCTTTTAACCAGTGTATCTTCCCATTGATATCCACGTTGTCTGCGAGTTTTTGCAGCTTTTTGATTATTTGTTTTAGTTTTTTTAGATAATTTTGATATTGTTATTGTTCTTGAACGCATACTTTTTTTCATCTTTTTTAGATATAGTAAGGTAGGTAATTACATAATACCCGTTAAATTTCATTGAGTTGTTCGTTTCTTATTTGTGATAGAAATAAAACCTTGAGTAAATTGGTAAAACAATAATACTCTTGAGAAAAAATATAATTTGTGGCTAAAAAGAAAAAGGAACTAAAACAACACCAAAATCTTCAATGTCATTGGCATTGCCCTTGTGACGATTGTAGAAATAATGGTGAATCTTACTAAATTCGATAGTTTTACTTTTGAAGTCAATTAACACTTTGTCTAAATATGACTGTGTTTCAAACAATCTGTGTCTGAAATTATAATTGAAAAATTACTTGAACAACGAGATTTTTATCTAAATACCCTCAAACAATTAGAATTTCAACGAGTAATGGATCCTTCAGAAAATGAATTAAAAGAGATTGAAAAATTACAAACAACTACTGTTGACCAATTAAAAAAAGTAGAACAAGAAATTGCTTACTTTACTTCTAAAAAATGACACAAACTACAATGAGTTTATCAAACCCTTATTTTTACAAAATTCATGTTTGATGAAATAGTTCAAAATTTAGTTTCAATAAAACAAGATTTTGCCAAAAATTATTCAGGCAATGCCCACATTCAAGAGGTTCTTCCTGCCTCAAACTCTGAAAAATTCCCATTTGATGAAGAACATTTACAATCCATTCATAACTTTGCAGAAAAAAATCCAATTTATCATAATTCTTTTGAAGAAAAAATTCTTGGTATTGATTGTGTAATTTATGAAGGAGACATTAATGATTATTGGCTAAATAGTATCAAACATGGTACAAGTTGTCAGCCATTTTATCCAACATGGATGATTTCCGCATATTTGATGACATTAATTGCAAAAAATTTGGGATACCATGAACTAATTGACATCGGTTCAGGTGATGGACGCATTGCATTTTGTGGAAAAGTTTTAGGTTTTACAACACACAGTATTGAAATTGATGATGGATTAGTGGAGTTACAAAAATTGATCTGTGATGATACAAAACAAAACTTTGATCCAATCTGTGATGATGCACTAGAATTTGATTATTCTAAATTTCAACTAACAAACCCTATATTTTTCATTGGGGGACTACCACAAATGGGTGGAGATATGTTGGCAACAAGTATCATTGATAAAATAAATTCTATTGATCAACTCAAAAATTCTACAGGAATAGTTTTTGCTGGAACACACTCTAAACGACAACTATCTGGAAATTTAGGAAATGGGGGGTGGAGTTCCTTAATTCAAAATCATAATTTACAAGTGATTGAAACAGTTTCACTTCCTACTGTTTGGACATTTGATCAAACTGCTGAAACACCTTATATCTATACAAAATTTAACTAACTTCAAAAAAATAATTCCCTTCATTAATTCCGCATTTTGAAATTTTAACAATTTGTTCAATGTCTGGCTCTTTAGACATTTTTGCCATAATTTTAAAAGAGTTTTCCACATCTACAATACAAAAGTAATCTTCATTTTGTTTTGAAAATTCAATAATTTTACCTTGAAAATCCCCTTTTTTGAGGGTAGTTTTACCCATACATGTATTGCAAAACTCTGCTGGAGGCCATACTAGTTTTTTGCAAACGGTACATTCTGGAATTAGAAAATTCCCTTTAGAAATCTCTTCTTCAAAACTCATTTTTCTAACACCAAAATAGTTGAAGATGTTGCTGCTGCCGACATGTTGTGAACTAGACCTACATCTGTGTTTTCAACTTGTCTTTTTTCTGCATTATTTTGTAGTTGCTGTACAATCTCTATTGTTTGTGCAATACCTGTTGCACCTAATGGATGTCCACAACCAATCAGTCCTCCTCTTGGGTTAATTTTGAGATTTTTTGTTTCATAGAGTTCTTTTACAAACGTGGTTCCTTCTCCAGGATTTGTCATACCGATTGCTTCTAATGCCATTGGTTCACATACTGAAAATGCATCATGAACTTCTGCTACATCAATGTCTTTAATTTTTTTATCTGCCATGTTTAATGCTGTTTTAACTGCATGTTTTGTTGATTCCATTGAATTAAATGATTCATTTTTTGTAAATCCTGCTGAAATTGTTTTTTGACCTACACCAGTAATCCATACTGGTTGATCAGTAATTTTTTTCATCATCTTTTCTGATGCTAAAATAATTGATGCGCTTCCTGTACAAGATCTTGAACAATCAAGCAATCTAAGATCTTCTGTGATTTTTTTAGAATTCATTACATCTTGAACAGAGTATGTTTTTTTAGAAAATGCATTTGGATTATTTTGAGCTTGACTGTGATTTTTCACAGAAACCATTGCCAATTGTTCCTCTGTTATTGAGAATTTTCGTTTGTAAGAACTCGTAAAAATTGATGCCCAAAATATTGGATGTTTGAACTCTCCTCGGGAATTATCCCACTCTAAAATTTGACCTGGACTATCATATCTTTCAGCCCCACTAACTAGAACCATATCTGCAAGACCTGATGCAATGTATGAATAGGCTGAAACAATAGAATTTGTGCCTGAGTTACACAAATTTTCTATGGAATGGGATGTTTTTGGTTGAATTCCAATGCTTTCAGACAATATTGGGGCAAGATATTTTGAGTTATTGTTTGTTGAAATCAAGACTGCATCAATTTCTTTTTTTTCTATTTTAGGATTTTTTTCAATAAGATTTTTAGTAGATTCAAAAAGTGCAGATTCTATTTTTTTATCATCTTTGGTAAATGGTGTAATTCCATATGCTGCAATACCTACTTTGTTCATGTTTATTCATCCAAAAATGTTTTTTGTAATAAACCAAATGATTCCATTGTATTGCCTACTGGATTGAATTGTATTATTGGCAAATCAATACCTGTTTGTCTAAATGCATCTAGTTGTTTCTTACACTCTTCAGAAGTGCCAGATATTGTAAGTTCTTTTAGCATTGAATCTGGAACTAATTCATGATTTGATGAAAATCCTGATTTTTTAAACTCTTCAAATATATTTGATGTTTCTTTTTCAAATCCATTTTTTGCTAAAAATTCTCTATAGATTTTACCAACTGATATGTAAAATGCCAATGTTTTTTTTGCACGTTCTATTGCTTCTTCAGCATTATTTGATACACATGTAATTATTTGACATGTAACATCTATTTTCTTTTTTGATTGCATTTTTTGAATCGTTTCTTTCATTTCATTTTTAGGTCTAAGATAAAAAATCACACCATCTCCAATATCCCATGTTAGATTTACCATTTTTTCATTAACTGCTGCAATGTATATTGGGATTGATTCTCTTTGTGGTTTGATCAATAATGTAAAATTTTTCAAATTGAAAATTTTTCCTGAATAATTAATTGGTTTTCCAGATGTTATTAATTTGATTATTTCTACATATTCTTTCATTCTCTGTAAAGGCTTTTCAAAATTATATCCATGAAAGGTTTCTACAATAGGCAAACTACTTGTCCCCAGACCTAAAACCATTCTTCCTTTTGATATTGTATCTACTGTGACTGCTCCCATTGCAATTGCTGCAGGACTGCGAGAATAGATATTGATAATTGATGAGCCTATTTTTTGATCAGAAGTCCTGCTTGACACTGCACTTAGCATTGAAAAATTCTCCATACCCCATGTTTCAGGCACCCAAATTGCATCTGTGTGGGTTTTAGATATGATTTCAGTGCAATTTAGAACCTCATTTACGGACAACATCGAGCCTAAACTACATGCAATACGCATGAAATACCTATGACTGATTGGATATTCTAGTGTTCTGTTTTAGCATTGGGTTAATTTTGATTGAGGTGCCGTATTATTCGAAAATCTGTACACTGAACATAGTTGAGCGAACAAATATTTGCACAAACATCGTCCCAAGAATCAACTTTTTGGAATGACGCCACAAAATATGCTTCAACCAGCAAAGATGAATCCTTTGTAGAAGAAGTAGCATACATGATGGTAACCTTGCACAGAACCGGTGCATAAATCAAAAATCTATTTTATTATTTTCTCTATTTCTATTGCACATTCTTCCATATCTTTGAATGAATCTACAGAATACCATTTTGTATTTTTAAATTTAACAGTATTTAGAGTACCTTTTTTTGCATATTTTGGGAAAACTGTTTTTTCAATATCTCCTTTATCTGGAAGTTCTCTTAGAACTGTTTTTTCTAAATGATAAATCCCTGCATTCATCCATGTATCTGAGATTTCTTTTTTCTCTCTAAAATTTAAAATCTGGTCATTATTAGTTTCTAAAATACCATATTTTGTTCTTAATTCAATTGCAGCAATTGCATTTTTCTTTTTTTGCAATTTTTTCAAATCAATATTTGTGATTGTGTCTCCATTTAACACAAAAAATGATTTTTCATTGATCAGTTTCCCTGCTTTTTTTATCGCTCCTCCAGTACCTAATGGTGTTTTTTCAATAGAGAATTTTATTTTGATTCCAATATCTTTCATGTTCAAATGGTTTTCAATCATCTCTGTTTTGTAACCTGTACAAATAATGACCTCCTTAATTCCAAATTTTTTGAGATATCTAATCTGCCATTCTATTATTGGTATGTTCTTTATTGGAACAAGGGGCTTTGGCACATAATCAGTTACAGGTTTTAGTCGCTTTCCACGACCTCCAGCCAAAATAATTGCTTTCAATGAATTTGTCTAATTTTTAGAGTATATCAAAATTTTCTATTTTGATTTTTGTGTTTTCTTACCCATACTATCATTATCTTTTGATTCCGATTCATCAACTATTTGCTCCATCTTCTCAGCAAATTCCTTGTAAATTTTCTCTAGTTCTTTTAATTGTAATTCAATACCTAACAATTTCATAGTTTTATTCCAAGACTCAATGTATTTTTCATCATCAAGACCTTTTCCTAGAGTTTCAGCTATGGAATGAACCCCTTCTGTTTTTCCTAATGCATAGATGGCTATCTCACGTTCAGTTAGCATTATTCTCACTTTCTGTCATGTAGTAGTGGAGTTCAGTATAACATTCTACACAATATTCTTCAAAATCAGTATGATCACAATCATAGACTTTTTTTACATCATTACTACATTTTGCACAAATTGGCATGATCTTCTCAATTATGATTTTGCGATCTTTATTCCGCCCAATGCCAATTGGATTATGGCTGGAATTAACATCATGGCCATTGAAGCCATAGGATCTCTATCAGAAGTTTCAGCTGCTGGTGCTGGATTTACCATTACTACAATTCCTCCAAGTATGATCAAAATACCTGTAATGATTATCATGACTCCCAACCCTTTGGATGGTTCTTTTAGAGATATGAAGAATGCAATAATTGGCAAAATTAATGCAGGTGCGCCTAATCCCATACCTCTTTGCATATGATCAAGGGGCAAAAAGCCATAGTCACTGTCTGAAGACATTGCAACACCAACATCTGCAGCATAAATCAAAAGCAACCCTATTGCGATTCCAGTAATGATCAATCCTGCAGTTAGTGCCATGATGATTTTTTTCTATCACAATTAATAAACTTAATCAGATAGATTGAACTACTGCCCTAGGTTTTATCGATTCTAATTTTTTCAACAAATCATCAATAGATTCATCGTTTGTTGATATGAGATTAAAATGACCTAATTTTCGCATAGGTTTGGAAACCTTCTTTCCATACATTTTGAGAAATAGGTTTTCATCAGGAATCTCCAAAGGTTTGTATTCACCTTCAAAAGTTTTTGTCCCCAAGATGTTGTACATTATTGTAGGACGTAAAAGTTTGGTACTGCCAAGTTCTAATCCTAGAATTGCACGTAAATGTTGTTCAAATTGAGAAGTTTCACTTGATTCCAAAGTATGGTGTCCTGAATTGTGAACCCTAGGTGCAATTTCATTAATTACAATTTGATCATCTTGCGTTACAAACATTTCAATCCCAAACACTCCTGCACCTTTTAGTACATCCATAGTTTGACTGGCAATTTTTTCAGCTTTCTCAGTTACTTCTAAAGAAACTCTAGCAGGTGCAATTGTTTCACGCAAAATATTTTCTTCATGAATGTTTTCTACTAGGGGGAATGTTTTGATTTGACCTTTGGTGTTTCTTGCAGCAATTACAGATACCTCCATTTTAAATGGGACGAATTTCTCTAACATCAATTTTTGACCTTTGAAATAATCATATGCAGTTTGAATCATATCTTCTGAATCCACCTTAAAATTACCTCTTCCATCATAAGCATCACGTCTTGCTTTGAGTAGAACAGGATATCCAAATTTTTTCAGACCTTCTTTTACATCTTCGATGTTTGAAATCGCTATAAATTCAGGAACAGGAATTTCATGTTCTTTTAGAAATGTTTTTTGTAAAAATTTGTCTTGAATTGTATGTAGTGTTTCAGGAGAGGGGTTAATTTCTGCATTTTTTTCAACAGATTTTAACACATCACTATCTCCAGACTCAATTTCGTATGTTATGATGTCTGATTTTTCTGAGAGTTCAATTATGGCATTTTTATCTTTGAAATCTGCAACAATTTGTTCTGCACCTACTTGTACTGCAGGACAATTTTCCGTAGGATCCAATACTATGATTTTTGAAACATTTTCAGGCATCTTTTTGGCAGCTTCTGCTATCATCATTCCAAGCTGTCCTCCGCCTATGATCCCTAGAATTTTTGCCATACTACATCAAATATTATGGAATAAAAATAGCTAATGCTATAGATTCATCAAAAACCTAAATCGTTATCATTAATTACTAACTAGTTTTTTCTAATATTGTGACATATTCAAAAAAGCCTCTTGTTGGAATCATAATGGGTTCTAGTTCCGACTCTAGAATAATGAAAGGAGCCGCTGAAATTCTTGATGAGTTTAAAGTAAAACATGAAGATCAAATCATTTCAGCACACAGAACTCCAGCTAGATTAGCAGAATATGCTCAACATGCAGAAAAAATGGGTTTTGATATAATTATTGCAGGTGCTGGAGGTGCAGCACATCTTCCAGGTATGATTGCATCACACACAGTTATTCCAGTAATTGGCGTACCCATACTAGTTTACAATGACAAACACCACAAAAAAACAGACACTGAAAAATTTTCGGCGTTTGGGGGATTGGATTCATTGTTGTCTATTACTGAAATGCCATCAGGATCTCCTGTAGTTGCAGTAGGGGTAAACAAGGCAGGTAATGCAGGAATTTATGCAATGAAAGTTTTAGCAAACAAATTCCCTGAACTCAAAAATAAACTAAAACAACACAAATCTAATCAACATGAATCGGTTGTTAAAGAATCAGAAATGATGAAGAAACAAGGATTATCTTCTTTTGCTAAAAAGAAATTCAAATAGTTATGTTAATAATGTGAATTGAACATCTTTCTTTCTTAATGTGTCAATCAATGCATCTGCTTGCTCTTTCCCCTGAGTTTCTAAATTCATAGTAACTGATGCAGAACCTGCATTAACATTTGAACTCAATCTGTCGTGAACAACTTCCACAATGTTGGCATTTGCAAGAGTAATTACATCTACAATTTCTTTGAAAGCACCGGGTCTATCAGGCAGTAATACAGATAATTTCAATAATCTGCCCATGGCAGCAAGACCTTTGTCTACTATTTGACCCAATAGATACATGTCTACATTTCCACCTGCCAATACAGCAACTACTTTTTTGCCTGGAGCAGGCTTCTTTGAAATCAAATAAGCTAAACTAGCAGCACCAGCTGGTTCTACTACAAACTTCATTCGCTCCATTAAAAGAAACATTGCTTTTGTAATTTCAGTATCATCTACTAGAACAACTTCATCTATGAGTTCATTAATTATACTAAACGTTAACTGTCCTGGAACTTTTACGGATATACCATCAGCGATTGTTCTTGCGCCACCACTTGCAGTAATTGCGCCTTGTTTTACGGATTCATACATTGATGGAAAAGATTTTGATTGTACACCAATAACCTGAACGTTAGGGTTTTTTTCTTTAATTGCAATTAATGTACCTGCTGCTAATCCGCCACCTCCTATTGGAAGATAAACTTCATCAACATCAGGCAAATCATCTAGTATTTCTAAACCGATAACTCCTTGTGCAGCAATAATTTGCGGATCATCAAATGCATGTATCATAGTTGCACCAGTTTCTTTTGCAATGTCCTTTGCTTTTGTAGAAGATTCGTCATAATTTACTCCTTCTAAGACAACATTTGCACCATATCCTTTTGTTGCAGACACTTTTGCAGGGGATGCATTTTTTGGCATAACTATGGTACATGGAATTTCTTCAAGAGCAGAAGCTAATGCAACACCTTGTGCATGGTTTCCCGCAGATGCTGCAACCACTCCTTGTTTCTTTTCTTCATCAGATAATGATTTGATTTTGTAATAAGCTCCTCGAATTTTAAATGAACCAGTTTTTTGTCTAAACTCTGCTTTAAGATAAACTTCGGATTTTGTAAGATCACTAAAAGTAGGTGAATGAATTAAAGGAGTTTTCTTTATTTCATCTCCTCGCATAGAATCTGCTTTTTTTATCTCATCAAATGTTGGGTTCATTGGAAATGTTGCTAAGAAAACGATGTATTTGACTTCTTCTATACAAAAATTATTTTTTTAGTCAAATTTTATGCGTAAATTTCTAGGAATGCCTAAATAGTAAACAAATTGCGTTAAAAGCATATCAGGGAATCAGACTCCCCTGTGAGAAGTTTTCTCATATCTGATTCCTTGGTCTTTTAGTTAATTATGGTAGCAAACTCGTCTAATCGTTTTACAATACCTTCTTTTGCCGATTCAGACATTTTTCTAGGATCAAACAACCCTTCTCTAGTATTATTTTTTACAAACTCTAAATCAAATGTACATAAACATCCCTCTTCACCTGTTACAAGTTTTGAATCATCAATTAATGTGGGAGTTGTTTGATATGTTTCAACCAAAAGGGAATCCAATTCATTAAACAATGTAGTTTTCTTTTCAGATAGTTTTTGAAAATCAACTCCTGATTGTTCTTCAATTTCTGAAAATACTTTTTCTCGAAACTCGTCGTTTTCATAAAAAACTTCAAAGAGTTTCTGGTGATCAAAATCCTTGTATCCCATTTCTTTTAATTTGTCTAACACATACTGATCACTATTATTTGATAATTCTTCTTCTTTGTTTTTGGTCATATCTATAATTTCAGCTAGTTCTTTTTGACAATCAATTACTCTTTGAACTGGTTTGTAATACAACAAAACATGAAATTGTATTGAGATATGTCCTGAAATCAAATAATTTCCTTCCATGATTTCAAACTTCATGAAAATTCTTCGAAGATCTTCGTTGTTTGATATGGTTACATCTTGTATGGACCAGTCTTTGAGATTTCTACCAATATTTTGAAAATAATCCATCACTAGTTTTGGATCAAAAGTTTTTTGTTCAGAAACAGTTGCATCGCCCAACATAACTTTGGTATCGATCATTTTTGTCATGTCTAAAATTTTTGAAAGGAATGATTTTTGAATAAGATCATTTTTTTGGTTCAAAAGTTGAATGAATTCATTGGGGGATCTTGTACCTAAACGCACAAAATTAACCAAATTATTGCTCGCATTAAACCTTCATCAATGTCTAAATATGTAATTGAGGGATTTTAGGCATGGAAGGTTCCCGTTTTTCCTGTGATGAATGTGATGGTGAAATTGAAGAATACTATCATGAAGGATATAAGGGTAAAAGAGGAAAATGTGCCCAATGTGGACAGGAATTTCCTTTAGAATAGGAGAGAGAAATGGCTGAAAACAGTGTAGAAAAAGAATCGGATTCTAGTGAAGAT
Source organism: Candidatus Nitrosopumilus sp. (assembly GCF_965263415.1). Classification (GTDB taxonomy): domain Archaea; phylum Thermoproteota; class Nitrososphaeria; order Nitrososphaerales; family Nitrosopumilaceae; genus Nitrosopumilus. The sequence continues at coordinate 1,277,039 of NZ_OZ253671.1, read as the reverse complement.
AAAGTAGTAGATATGCTACTTAGTTCTGCATCTGAGAAGACATTAGATTCTGAATCAATGATTTTAGAAACTCAAAAACGAGTATGGGGTGCATTAAAGAAAGGATATCAGTATTCAGGAGTTGCTGATGAATCTGATGCATTTTTGAGAAAAAATGTATTTTCAAAATTAGATTTAGTTGTACTTTATGTTGATTTGGTTGGTTCAACTACCATGACCTTGGAAATGCCTGAAGAAAAAATTGCAATTATCATCAGCTCTTTTGCACAAGAAATGGCAGCTGTTATTAGACAATACGAAGGATATGTTCTCAAATTTGTAGGAGATGCTGTAATTGGATATTTTGATGCACAAAGTAACGGATTACTTGCATCAGATAATGCAGTTAACTGTGCTAAATCCATGATTACTGTAATTCAAAAAGGGATTAACCCAATTTTGAATCAATATGATTATCCGGATTTGATGGTAAAAATTGGAGTAGATTTTGGGAAAAACATTGTAGTAAGATATGGAGCAGATGAGCAACAATCTCATGTAGATGTGATGGGGCCTGCAATGAATATTGCAGCTAAAATCCAAAACATGGCAAAACCTAATCAAATTTTAATTGGACAAGATGTCTATCAAAGATTACACCCCAATTTTCAAAGAGATTTTGTTGAAGTTCTATGGAAACAAGATGAATGGAAATATCGCTCCAGAGTCACTGGTGAGATTTACAAAGTTTACGAGTTTAAAGGATAAATCAAAAGTTTTGTTTACACAGTAAATTTGTCAGGACATTCTACATGTTCATAATGATGTTCTGTGAATTTTTCCTGAACGACATAGATTACTATCTTGTGTAGATCCTGTTCTGCAATGTCTTTTTTACATCTAAGACATGTCTTTTTTGTTTCTGCCATGCGTACCAGCGATCTAAACTGGGAATCTATAAGGATCTCCGATCAGCTCAAATTGAGCAAAAATGACTCAGATTTTACTAAACGGTATATCAAATGCGTAAAGCAAGGCAGAAATATAGCAAAATTAGACTAGATTTGTGGAAGAACACGTACAAAAACACCTACAAGACCTCTATGGATTGAATCCAAATACTCCGCACATGGCACTTCAATTTCCTAGATTGCCACCAGGATTAACACATCCAATGTTTGGCATTCATCAAAATCCTGTAAAAGAACAATTCTCAAAAAATGCTGAAACACTCAATCAAAAACTTCAAGGATTTCAACACATGTATCAGCAATATGCATCAGGACTGTTAACTGGAAATCAAATAGTTCCCCCAGGTCATCCATTATACACTAGACAAAATTCTGTTCAAACACTTAAAGCTGAAAATGATAAACTGTTAAAAGAAAATACAGAATTAAAGAAAAAATTAGAAAAAGAATCAAAAAAACAAGATTAAAAATTATTCAAACTTTAGAATAATCCTTATTAGTTGCAAATCCAATTTTCAGTATGGTTAAAACTCCTGCAGACAAGTGGAAAGAAACTGTTGTAAAATACAGAAAACAATGTCAGAAAATTCTTGATACTTCAAAGAGTGTAAGATATGCAGGTGTGATTAATGTTTATGGAAGAACTTTAGCAGGAATTGTTCAACCAAATCTTAAACCATTGTTAAAATCTGAACAGGTAAAAAATGAATTTTTTATAATTTCCACATTGATATCTTTAAGAAAAAACACTGCAAGCACTGTTGGAAAATTAGAACATGTCATACTACAACATCAAAAAGTAACAATTGTACTTGTACAAAAAAATGAAATTACATATTATGTTTCTATCAATAGAAAAGAAAAAGGCTTAGAAAAAATTATTTCTTCAATAAAGAAGATTGTCTAAGCAGGTGTAAAACCGTGGTATCCACCAGTTTGTTCAGCTTTATCTGAGAAACTTGGTTCGAACAAAGAAATCAAATAACCATCAGGATCTGAAATCACAGCATTTTTGCCTGCATCTTTCTCAACAACGTCTCGATGAATATTGACTCCTTTTTCTTTTAATTCCTCGATTGCAGATTTTACATCTCCGACTAGAAAACCGACTGTGATTCCACTTTCTAGAGCATTTCCATGTTGCTCTGTTAGAGAAGCTGGGTGGAGACTCAATAAAGCTCCAGATGTACCCAAATCAACCCATGTTCTTCTTTGGTTTTTTATTGGTAAGCCAATAATTTCATTGTAGAACTGAATTGATTTGTCTAGGTCTTTTACAGCCAAAATCACATTTCCGACTTTTTTGATATTCACAGGAGATCTACCTCGTAGTTGTTTAAATTAATTGTCATTGAACTTCAACCATGGTTTCAGTTCGTTCAACACCGTTGATTTTTTGAATTTGATTGGCCACCTCTTTGATTTCAACAAGTTGCTCAACATCAATGATGGCAACAGCATCGAACTGACCACTAGTAGGAAAAGAGTCAGATACAGAATTAACTTTTCTTAGTCTTGCTGCAATCAGTTTTTTTGGAGATTTTACTAAAATAATGGCTCTTACCAACCTAGATTTACCTCCACTTCAATCAATGTTTCAGTAGTTACAATATCTTTAATTTTCTTAAAATCAATTACCATGTTATTGATTTCATCAATTCCTCCTTGCAAAAGAACACTAATGTCTGCTCTACCAGTAACTACCATGATTTGTTTTACAACCTTGCGTTTTTTCTTTAAAATTTGAACTACTGAATCCACTTTACCAGGTTTTACAGTAATTAGACATAGTGCACGCATACAAGTACTACGTTATTGAATCGGATAAAGATTCCTAGTCAAATGCTTCCTGAGACCTTGCTTCTTCAAGATAAGCACGTCTTTCTTCGTTAACTTTTTCTTGATCAATCTCAATATCATCATCTACTATGACTATTCCCATATCTCCAACAGGTTCTTCTTTCTTATTCTTGGATTTGCTAGTTTTGGCCTTGGATTTGGTTGTTTTAGCCTTTGAGGTTGTCTTTGATTTTGTGGTTTTTGCCGTGGATTTTGTGGCTTTTGTCTTTGCTTCTTTAGTTGTTTTGGCCTTGGATTTGGTTGTTTTAGCCTTAGTGTCTTTTGATTTGGTTGCTTTCTTTGTAGATTTTTTTTCAGCCATGAATGTCGAAAATCAAGAGTTTGCGTTATTTTTAAAGATTTTGTAGAATTTGTTTTTCGCAAATTTACTACATATTATCCGATCAAACAATTCTTTTTTGACAATAGATCAAAGTAGCCATCTGAGTCAAGAATTTACTCAAAGTTGAATTTATCAAAAAACAAGTTTTTGGTAATTTATTGGGAGGTGAAAGAAGATAGCAACATTAGCAGATTATGCAACTATAGGCGATTCAGTCAGCTTGGCAAAAATTGGCGATAAAGCATTTACAATTACCTTCATTGAAGATTCGGATTACGCACAAGGAGATCAAATTACAAAAGGAGTAAAAATTACAACTAAAGAAACTTTTGAGATCGAAGGAAATTTTGTGAATAAATTCCACACAACAAGAGTGGCAATTGTAAAGAAATTCAGTAATGAAAAATTACGTTCAGATGTCAATAATGGTAATTCATTAGGACCAGTAAAGTGTGTCTCTGAAAAATCAGCCTCTGGAAAAAGTTTCTTTAATTTAGTAGATGCATGATGAGTTAGAAATTAAACTCAAAATCACCCATTATTTTTTTTAAAATTATAAAGTGCCGCGGGCGGGATTTGAACGCGCGACAGCCCGGTCTTCAGCCGAGTGCTCTCCCAGGCTGAGCTACCACGGCACTTGAAAAAAATGATTTTATCGAGGAATTAAAGTGTGTCTTTTTAGATCTTCCAAAGAATGTCTTCTGTGCCATTTCTTTTATTGATTAATCGACCTATAATAAAAAATAGATCAGATAATCGATTTAGGTAAATTATACAGTTTGAATTAATTTCATCTTTTTCTGTAAGTTGGACAGTTAGGGTTTCAGCTCTACGTACAATAGTTCGGGCAAAATGCAATTGAGATGCAGAGATAGAGCCTCCAGGCAGTATGAAATTGGTTAATGGTGGAAGTTCTGATTCGAATTTATCTATATTTTGCTCTAGTTCTTGAATCATTTCTAAAGATACTCTGTTTTTTACATCATTAAGATTAGGGTTGGATAAATCAGAACCTACAACAAACAAATCATTTTGAATTTTTCTAAGTACATTGAATATGTCATCATCTAAAGTATTTGTTAAAACAATACCTAAAGCAGCGTTTGCTTCATCTACAGCACCATATGCAAATATTCTTGGATGAGATTTTGATATACGTAAATTTCCTTGCAGTCCAGTATTTCCATCATCTCCTGTTTTTGTGTATATTTTCATAAAATTACATGGCTTGTTTCAACTATTATGTTATTCTAAAATCTCAAAACTCTTTAGGAGACTAGTTATTTTCTTTTACAATGATTGAAGATTTCATTCAAACTGCGGCAAATCTAAAAGATATTTCACGGCAAGGATGGATTGAAAAACTATCCATAGACAACCCTGAATCTGTTGCAGATCATACCTTTTCTATGGCAGTTATTGGAATGGTAATTTCAGATTTGGAAAATTTGAATTCAGAAAAAATTCTCAAAATGATTCTATTGCACGATTTAGCAGAATCAAAGGTAGGAGATATTGTTCCAGATAAGATGTCAATAGAAGAAAAACAAAAATTAGAAAATTCTGCATTCAACGAAATTCTTAACACATTACCTGAATCAATAATGCAAAATTATGCAGCAATTTGGAAAGAATTTCAGGAAAATAATTCTGATGAAAGTAAGATTGTTCACCAGATTGATAAACTAGAGATGGCACTTCAAGCAAAAATTTACCAATCTAAAGGCTATTCTAAAGAAAAATTAGAAACTTTTTTTGAATCTGCAAAATCAAGTATAACTCATCCAAAATTAAAAGAATTATTTACAAAGATAGTCAATGAGAGATAATGTCTGAAACAGAAAAAGATGAGTTAATTGATGCACAAAAACAAGTTATAGGAATATTGTTTGAAGTTATTAAAAGATTACAAGCCAATAGTGATTTGGATGAAGAATATTTTGAAATCATCACAAAAAAAGAAAATAATGAAACTAGATTAAATGAAATTCTTAACGAAAGAACAGAAAATGCAAAAATCGTAGCTAGATTACTAGAACAGTTAGAAGTTTAGTTACCACAACTACAATCATCATCAGACATTATACGCAAATGAGCTGTTTGTTGATGTTTATCTTGGATATAATTTGAAAGATTTGCAATTCTTACTCTAGGTTCTCTCGTTTTCCAACTACCTTCATTTTCAAACCAAAATTCAATTTCATCCACATCATATCTCTCTCCATTTTTTACTAGTTCCTTGAAAATTGATTTTATTTCATCTATTTCAGATTCAGACAGTTTTGATTTGTCTTCTACCATTGTAGTAATTTCATTTAATTTGATTATCACGTTGTTTGTAAGAGGCATGAAATTTTTTGCGTGGTATTCTATAACTATCTTTTGTGGCAATATTGTTTTTATAACAATCAGATATTTTGTCAATTATGCAATATTTTCAAGCACTAAAACTAGGTCAAAAAAGAGTAGCAGATGCAAGAGAATATCTCAATAAACTAACGGATGGAAAAGCAATGCCTGCATTAGCATTAACAGATACAAAATCAAATGTATGGAAACCTGTTGGAGAAGAAAATCTTTATGCATTTGTTGATGAATCTGCTGGTTTTGTTTTGACAGATAATAGCGGATACATTCTAGCTTTAGTAGACAATAGTGGTGCATCTAAAACAATTGTTCAAGGCGTAACCAAAGAACAAAAAGAAAAATTAGAAAAAGCATTTGAATCAGACAATATACCAAAATTTGAAGGCAAGGTAATCCTCCCAGTGTGATTTAGCCTCAAATAAAACGTAAAGCTTTTGTTATGATTGTATGGAGTATAGTAAAATGAGTAAATTTTCCCAAGAGATCGAAGTTAGTGGACATTTAATCGATTCATTGATCCTAACCAAAATCTTTGATAAAATAATGGATTTGCAAGGAGAATTTCAAGTACAAGAAATCAATATTGGTAAAAGAAAAAAAGATCAATCGTATGCACGACTATTAGTTAATGGTAAAAACCAAAAACATCTTGATGAGATTTTACAAACAATTTACAGAGAAGGTGCAGTATCAAAAGTTCAAAAGGAGATTGCTCTAAAAAAATCTCCAAAAAACTTTGTTATGCCAGATAATTTTTACAGTACAACTAACAACCATACACAAGTTTTCCATAAAGGAAAATGGATTCAAGTAGAAAACATGATGATGGACAAGTGTATCGTGGTAAAAGGAAACAGAGCATTTTGTGTTCCTGTTAGAGATGTCAAAAAAGGTGATCAGATTATTGTAGGAGAAGGAGGCGTTAAAATCAATCCTCCTGAAAGGCCAAGAGAAGGCTCCAATGTCTTTGAATTTATGGGAAGTTCTAGCTCTAGTGAAAGACCAACTCAACACATTGCAAAAAAAGTAGCTGATGATATTTACAATACAAAAAAGAAAGGTGGAAAGATTGTGATTGTAGGAGGTCCAGCTATTGTACATACAGGAGCATCAGATGCAGTATCTGAACTAATAAGATCAGGTTACATTGACGGGGTCTTGGCAGGAAATGCATTAGCAGTTCACGATATAGAATATGCAACCATAGGAACATCATTAGGAATGAATGTTCATGATGCCACTTTGGCATATCATGGTCACAGAAATCACATGGATGCAATCAATTCTGTATTCAAGGCAGGTTCTATTGTAAACATGGTAAAAACAAAGAAGCTTACCAAAGGAATCATGTATGAATGTGTAAAGAACAAGGTGCCATTTGTACTGGCAGGCTCTATCAGAGATGATGGCCCACTACCAGATGTAATCACGGATGTAGCACAAGCTCAAAGAGAATACAAAAAAGTTCTAAAAGATGCAAAAATGGTTATCATGATTTCAACCATGCTTCATTCAATTGCAACAGGAAACATGCTTCCTGCAAATGTCAAAGTAATTGTTGTAGATATCAATCAACCAACAGTAACAAAACTGATGGATAGAGGTACATGGCAAGCATTAGGAATTGTATCTGATGTCGGGGCATTTTTGCCAATGATTGCACAACAGATTAGAAAAAAGAGATAATCTACGTACAAAATTTCTAATTCTAATAAAACTTGCTATTTTTTCATATGAAAGAATAGTACGCACATTTTAAATGAAAAAATGACAAATAACCATTATTGAAAAAGACAATACAAATCGGATTCATGTTTGTGATTTTTTCAATGATTTTAATCCCAATACAAAATGATGTATTTGCAGAAACTGTAAAACTAGCAGATTTTGTAGATCCAAATAAAGATCCTCAATACTATTTGGATAGATATTACAATGAAATAACATACAAGTCATGGTTTGATAGAAACTATCCAGACATTACCATTGAAGAAGCTGTGGGGAGTAGTAATGGAGAGAGTTCAGTGATAGATTCAATTCTTAAAAAAGAATTGATTCAGGAAGCTGATGCAACACTAGTTCATCAAGAACCAGTTCAAACAAATAATTCTGAAACAGTAAACATGATTTTAGCAATTGGAGGATTAGGAATATTATTTGGTGCAGTATATGGAATAAAAAGAAACGTCAATGACAATACAAGACAAATTTCAATTAACAAAGATACAATCAAAAACAAAATTATCAAACCAATAACAAGAACAAACCCATTGAATATTCTTCAAATAAGATTGGCAAAAGGTGAAATATCACTTGAAGAGTTTGAGGCGTTAGAAAAGAAACTCCAATCTTAATTTGGAATTTTCAGGTTATTTTTCATCAACATTAATTCGTTCACTGCATCTTTTTTCAATGCACCAAAGAATTTTTCAATCATACCTAACCCTGCAACTATCTTTGGAGCATTTTTAGTCACAAATTCAGTTCTCTCAGAGTGGGTTTTTGGTCTATTTTCTTGATAATTCTGATAAACTGCAACACCATCATAATCAACATATGCGATTCTTGCGCTAAAATCAGTTCTTTCAAGTACCAAACTATCTCCGCCAACTATTGCTGTGTGATATGGATGTACAATTAATGATTCAGATAATTTTTGTGAAGTTCTAATTTTTGCTTTTTGTAATTCAGGTGCATATGCATTAAAATCTGCCAACAAATAGAATGTTGCTTCAGGTTTTGTTGCTTTGATTCCGTCAATGGATGTTAATCTATGATATGTGTATTCACCCATTATCTTGTGAATGTTTCTTGTAATCTCAAAATATTCATCCATCTCATGACTAATTTCAAATCCCGGTACTGCGGCATATTGAATTGGAGTAGATACTGCAGTGTATTCAGTTGCAAGAATTTTTTTAAATTGGGCTCTAAGATCAGTTGCATGTTGTGGTAAGATAACATAACCTAGTCTATATCCACCTGCAGCATGAGATTTTGATAAACCATTTGTAACAAATGTTCCTTCAGGATAGATTTTACCCATACTAACAAATTTTGAAAAATCATATGTGGTTTGAGCATAAATTTCATCTGAGATCACAGTTATGTTTAGTTCTCTACAAATATCCGCAATCTCTTCAAGTTCTGAACGATTGTAAAGTAATCCTGTAGGGTTGTGAGGATTGTTTAGTATCAAAATTTTCTGTCGGTCTTGTAATCTTAAGGCTAATCGTCTAAGATCATTTGGTGCAATTTTCTTATTTGCGCGAGTTGGCAACATGTGATAATTTTTCTTGAGGAATCTTATTTGAGGAAGGTAACCTAACCATGCAGGAGTAGGTAAAATTACTGTTCCATGTAAAATTTCTAAAAGATTAAAGATTAGTTCTTTAGTTCCAGGACCAACATAGATTCTATCAGGAGATACATCCATTCCAAAATAATGTTTATTGTATTTGGAGATTGCATTCCTTAGTTCAGGGATACCTGGTACTGCTGCATATTCTCCCTTGTTTACATTTTTGATTAGAGCCTCTTGAATTAGTCTAGGTACAGGAAAAGGGGATTGCCCAAAAGCAAAACCATAGAAACCAAAACCACATTCAGGATGAGTGCAATCAGAGTGAAATTCTTGCAAAAATGTGTTTAATTTGAGATTTTCAGGCATCTCAATATCTTCAACTTGCTGATCAACTACAAATTTCAATACTCAGTATCAGGCATTTTGATTATTACATAAAACGTGAAATAGAAAGTATCAAAAAGTTAGTAAATGTTAACCAATTTTTGGAACTTCTTCTAGAATTTGAGGGTTCTCCAGAGAGGACAAATCACCCAACTCTTTTCCCAATAGTTTTGATTTTAGTAATCTTCTCATAATTTTACCTGTTCTAGTTTTTGGCAAATCTGTCAACTGAAATACATGCTTTGGTTTTGCAACTTTACCAATCTTTTCACTGATAAAATTAGTAACAATATTTTCTAAATTAGAATCCTCTTTGTTATCTGCAACAAAGAAAACTACAATTGCCTCTCCGGTCAAATCATCAGGAATTGCAATAGATGCAGCATCAGAAATTTTTTCATGTGAAATTACAATATGTTCAATTTCAGCAGTACTCATTCGGTGTCCTGAAACGTTTATGACATCATCAGTTCTTCCTCTCATATACCAAAGATCATCTTCATCTACAAAGACATAATCACCATGAAACCAAATATCTTCAAAATGAGACCAATAAGTTTCAATAAATCGTTCATTGTCATTTAATAATCCACGTGTCATTCCGGGCCAAGGAGATTTTATTATTAGATATCCATTTTTGTTTTGAACAGAATTACAGTTATCATCAACTACATCAAGATTCATTCCAGGAACTGGGATTCCTACAGTTGATGGCTTTAATTTCATACCAGGAAAAACCGAAAGCATTGCACCACCAATTTCAGTACCTCCAGACAAGTTCATAATTGGAATTTTTTTGTTTCCAACTTTTTCAAATAACCACCACCAAGAGTCTTCATCAAGTGGTTCACCAGTTGTTGGGATGTTTTTGATTTTATCAAGTGAGAATTTTTTCAGTGGTTCTTCGTTGTTTTTCTTAAATAATCTTGTAGCAGTAGGAGAAATTCCAAAAATTGTTGCATCATAATCAGAAAGAATCCTCCAAACTCTATCCGAATGAGGAAAATCTAATGCTCCATCATAAATCACAGAACTGGCACCCATTATCAACAACCCATATACATTCCAAACAAGACCTGTAATCCATCCAATATCTGCAGGCCAAAATAGAACATCTTGTGCCTGTAAATCAATCAGATATGCTGCCTGATGCCCTGCAAATACAGAAAAACCCCCATGAACATGCACTACTCCCTTTGGTTTTCCCGTGGTGCCCGAGGTATACAAGATAAAGAGTGGATCTTCTGAATCCATTATTTCAGTGGAACAGTTAAGATCCAGAGATTCTGTTAATTCATCATAAAAAACAATATTTTGAGATTTTTCATATTGATCAACTCCTTTGTATTTTACAACAATTGTTTTTTCTACATGAGTATCTTGAATTGCTTTTTGCATAGTTTCTTTTTGAGAGATTGCTTTTCCTTTTCTAAAAAATCCATCTGAAACAAAAAGAACTTTTGCATTACAATCTTGCAATCGGATGTGAAGTGATTCAGTACTATATCCTGAAAAAATTACAGTTTGTATTGCCCCAATTTTTGCAGATGCTAAAATTGCCAAAATTGCTTCTTGAATCATTGGAAGATAAATCGCTACAACATCTCCTTTTTTTACACCCAATGATTTCAAACCATTTGCAAGTTTTGAGACCTTATTGTCTAATTCCAAATAAGAGAGATTTGATGTTATTCCATCTTCAGAAACAAAATGATATGCAGTTTTATTTGGAATTATTTTTACAAATTTTTCAACAGTGGATTTGTAGATGTTTGTTTTACCGTTAACAAACCATTTAGAATGTGCAATTCCATTTGAGGAATCTAATGTCTTAGAATATGGAAAATCCCAAATCACTCCAATATCCTTGTCAACTTCTTGCCAAAACCATTCCAATTCATCTTTTGCCTTTAGGGACAATTCAGATAGAGATGATATTCCATGTTTTTGCATAAAACGAAAAATATTGGATTCTTCAACTTGGTTTTGTTCGGGAACAAATTCAAAATTAGACAATATTCAATTTTTAAAATCAGATAGACGGTAAAAAGATTTTAGATTATGATATATCGATTCCAAGACGTCTGGCACAAGCAATTGCTGCTTTTCCATGATCTTCTGTAATCCCTGCATTCTCAAACTCTTTGATTCGTTTAGTTCCAGAAAATGTTGTATTTTCATGATAATATTCCCTCAATATCGCACCTATTTGTTCATCTAATCTCTTACGAGTGGCATCATTCATGCCTGCTTGAAGTACAGTGGCATCAGATGTTGCCAAGATTTTGATAAATTCTATATCCTCAAGGGAAAGTTCAGACATGTCTTATTCAATCTGTTTTTTTAACAAATTCAATGTCAGTTTAGGATCTGCCTTACCTTTTGTTTTTTGCATAACTTTGCCGACAAGATAGTTTATTGTTTGAGGATTTGATTTTGCTTGTTCTACTGCTTGAGGTTCCTCGGAAATCACATCTTTGATAACTGTAAGTAATTCTGATTCATCAGAAACATTTCCTAAATCCAGATCATCCATCACTTGAGATAGAACTTTGCCAGTTTTTACAATTTCATATAATGCATTTTTTGCAGAGTTTCTTGAAATCTTTCCAGTTTGAATTGCATCAACTAAATCCCGTAAATGGGTTGCAGTGATTTTTGATTCTTCACGTTTTTCTCTAGTGTCAACTAATCCCATTAAATCAGTTGTAATGATATTTGCAATCTCTTTTGCATTAGATTCAGTATGTGAATCTTCAAACAAGTCTGAATAAAATTTATCAGATGATAAAACATCTGCAACTTGATTAGGAATATTGTATTTTGAAACATATCTTTCTTTTTTGGAACTAATACTTTCAGGCATTTCAGATTTTAATTTCTCTTGAATCCCAGGATCAATTGTAACCCAAGGAATATCCCCTTCCAAGAAATAACGATAGTCTAGTGCTTCTTCTTTAGAACGTGATGAAATTGTTATCTTTCTTTTATCATCCCAGTGACGAGTTTCTTGTGCAATTTCAATTTCACGAGAATGCAAACTTTCTTGTCTTGTGATTTCAAAATGAACTGCTTTTTCTAAATCATGGAATGAACCAATGTTTTTTATCTCAACTTTTTTGCCACCTTCAATGGAAACGTTTGCATCAGCTCTCATCGCACCTTCCAGACTAGGATCAGACACACCTAGATTCTCTAACAAATCAGACAATATGTTAAGAAATTCCCTTACTTGTTTGGGGTTTTCAAAGTCAGGCTCTGTAACAATCTCAACTAGAGGTGTGCCTGCACGGTTATAGTCAACAAGAGTGATTTGGTTTTTAGAAGAACTTCCCTCATAAATCAGCCTTCCTGGGTCTTCTTCAAGTTGGATTCTAGTAATTCTAATTTTTTTATCCCCCACCACGATAGAACCAGGACCGCCAACACTAGTATCACCATAAATGTTTAGTTGAGTAATTTGGAAGTTTTTTGGTAAATCTGGATAAAAATAATTTTTTCTAAAAAATGCAATTTTATCAGGAGTTGAACAGTTTAATGCCATTGCAATCATGGTTGCTTTTTTCACAGCATCTTGGTTTAATCTAGGTAAACTTCCAGGTAATCCCATGCACACAGGACAAATATTTTCATTAATTTCAAATTGACGATAATTTGCTTTACATGAACAAAATAATTTACTTTCAAGATTTGTCAATTGACAGTGAATCTCTAAACCAATTTTTGTCATAATGGAATCTCCGGTAATTTTACAGTTTGTTCAAGTGCATGTGCTGCTTGAAGTAACATTTTATCATTCATAGAATTTGCCAATAATTGAATTCCAATTGGTAACCCATTGGATACAGCAAATGGAACTGAGATAGAAGGTTTTCCTGTAAGATTTGCAGTAACAGTGTTAATATCAACTAAGAATAATGCAACAGGATCATTAATTTTTTCTCCAAGTTTAAACGGCAATATTGGTACAGTTGGAGCAATCAATAAATCATATTTTTGAAATGCTTCGTTGATTTCTTTTGTAAGTTTATTTTTTACTTTTAGTGCTTTTAGGAAATACTTTCCAGCATGTCCTGCAGATGGAACAAATCCTCCGATGATCATTCTTCTTGTTACTTCAGGTCCAAAGTTTTTTCTTGCTTTTTGGATGTAAGAATTAAACTCGTATCCTTCAACAGGAAAATCATAACCATATCGTAAATTATCATATCTTGCTAGATTACTTCCAGCTTCTGTTGCAGTAATTGTGTAGTATGTAGCAACAGAATATTTCACCATATCCAGGGATACTTCTTCACATATTGCACCAAGACTTTCAAGTTTTGATATGGCATCTTTTGTAGCCGATAATACTGCAAGATCTGTACCTTCGGCCATCATCTCTTTGATTATGCCGATTTTCTTGCCTTCCACGCCTGAATCTATGCCTGAAAGATAGTCTTCATTTTTGTTATCAACTGTAGTGTTGTCATTAGGATCCAGTCCTGTTATCATGTTTAGTAAAAATGCCGTGTCCTTTACGGTTCTAGTTACAGGGCCAATCTGCTCTATACTGTTTGCATAAGAGATTAACCCATATCTACTAATCAAACCATATGTTGGTTTGTAACCTACTGCAGAACAAAAACTGGCAGGATTTCTAACAGAACCCCCAGTATCAGAACCAAGTGATGCTACACATTCAAATGCACTTACAGAAACAGCACTACCACCAGATGAACCTCCAGGAATATAATCTACATTCCAAGGATTTTTGCTTGGGCCAAATGCACTAAATTCAGTTGTTAACCCCATTGCAAATTCATCCATGTTTGCTTTTCCAATGAAAATTGCATCTTGTTCTTTGAGTTTTGAAATTACTGTTGCATCATATGGAGCAATAAAATTCTCAAGCATCTTTGAAGCACAGGTAGTCTTGCTGTTCTTGATACACATGTTGTCTTTAATTGATATTGGCATTCCAAAACAAGCACCTACTTTTTGACCGAATTTTATCTTCTTATCAATTTCCCTTGCTTGATCAACGGCGTCATCATTTACAGACAATAATGCATGTAGTTTTTCATCTACACTGTGAATTTGTTCCAAAGTTGCTGCAGTGAAATCTTCAGCAGAGATATTTCCATTTTGTACTTCTTGTACATAGTCTAGGGCAGAAATTTTTAGATTCATTATGACATCTTTGGTGCTCTAACATAGGTTCCTTTGTAGTGATTTAGTTTTTCAATTAATTTTTCATCAAATGGGATGTGTTTGTCTTCACGTAAAGCAGTAATGGGAATTTCTTGCATAGAGATTTCTTCATCTTCTACTCCAGCAGAGTCTAAAATATCAAAATAATCAATCATGGCATGTACTTTATCTACATACTCTTTATGATCATCAACTTCGATTTTCATTAATTTTGCTACTTTCTCAATCTCTTCTTCTGTAACCATTTTACCACACCTATGGTGTTAGTCTATCAACATCTCTTGGATAAAATGTTACATCACGAATGTTTTCGGTGCCTGTCAAGGCCATAATCAACCTCTCAAGACCAATACCGCATCCAGCATGAGGAGGAACTCCATAATCAAATGCACCAAGATGGTACTCAAATGCATCCGTGTTCATGCCTTTGTTTTTCATTCGTTCTGCTAATTCTCCACGTTTTTCAATTCTTGTACTGCCAGAAGATAGCTCCAAATCACCAAACATCAAATCAAATGATTCAGAGATTTTTGGATTAGATTTGCTGTCTTTAACATAGAATGGTTTTGGTGCTAATGGCCAATCTTTGATGAAATAAAATCCTTCAAGACCAATTTTTTTAAGATTTGATGGATACAAATCATCGCCCCATTCAGTTTTTGCACCGGCCTTTTGCATTTTATCAACTAAATCATCATAAGAGTATTGGGGGATAGAATCAGGTATTTCAGGAATTGTAAATTCTGTGTCAGGATTATCTTTTGCATACTCATTTACAGTTTTAATTGAAATTTTGATAATCTCTTCAATTCTACTCATTACATCATTGTAATCAACAAATGCTTCTTCCAAATCAATTGATATTGCTTCAGCAAGATGACGATTTGTTCTAGATGGTTCTGCTCTAAAGATTGGAGCAATCTCAAAAACTTTCTCAAAACTCATTGTCAGTTGTTCTTTGTACAACTGAGGACTCTGAGCTAAGAATGCTTCTTTGTTATAGTAAAATATTGGAAACAATGCAGCACCACCTTCAGTTGCAGTAGCAATCATCTTTGGGGTATTGATTTCAACAAAATTTTGATCATTAAAGTAACTACGAATTGATTTTAAAACTAAACTTCTTGTGTTAAAGATATGTTGTAGTACCTTTCGTCTAAGATCAATAGGCCTTACCTCTAATCTTGTATCAATATTTTTGACAGTTTTAGCTATTGGTTCAAAGGGAGGGATTTTTTCAACTTCAGAAAACACTCTAAGTTCAGTAGGAACTATTTCGTATCCGCTAGGGGCTTTTTCAGAGGATTTCACATTTCCTGTAATTGCGATGGAAGAATGTGCTTTGAGAGAAGAGATCTTTTCACGAACATCATCTGGACAATCTCCTTTCTTTGCAACAATAGAGATATCACCATTTTTGTCTCGGATTGTAGCAAAACTGATGTTTCCATGTCCTCTGATTGTTAGAACCCATCCCATAACAGTGACTTGTGTGCCATCCATCGAAGAGTTGAGTTCATCAGAATAATGAGATCTACGTAAAGTTCCTAATTCAGTTTCTATCATAATTTACTGTACTCCATATTTCATGGTGTAATTAATTTTTATATTCAAAAATTGAAAATCCCTCAATTTTCATAATGCTTATAGCCAGTAGTGATTTCATTCCAAAACAAGATGGACGTATTGATGGCAATTGTTATTGGATTTATCATCGTAGTAGCAGGATATGTTGGATTTCATGCATCTCAACAAGAACCAGATGCTGGTGGACATGATATTTCACTAGAATTAGACATACTCAATACAGATACCAAGACCACTCAATCATTTAATCAAGTAATGACAAAGTCAATATCTTGAGATCAAGATAAAATTTACATTAATTTACCCGTAATTTTGACAATTTCCATGGTTCTTTCAGAAAAAGAAAAGATTGTGGCAATCATCTCAAATGGGATAGCAGTATTTTCTTTATTACAAGAAAGAGAAGAACTTCCAAAAAATACAACAATGTATGATTTTGTTTTAAAGGTAATTCCAGAAGATCTCAAATCAGAGCTCAGTGTTGAATTGATAGATGAGGTATTCCAATATGTCACATCCGCACATAGTTCATAAAGTACAAAATTCTAGGATAAGCATAGCATGACCTCTATTGCAACATTAGGTTCTCACTGTTCATTACAAGTTCTAAAAGGGGCCAAAGATGAGGGTTTGAAAACAATTCTAGTTTGTGAAAAAAAACGTGAAAAATTATACCGTAGGTTTCCATTTATTGATGAATTAATCATAGTAGACAAATTCAAAGAAGTTCTTGATGAGAAATGCCAATCCAAATTAGCAGAAAATGATGCAGTGTTGATTCCTCATGGAACTCTGATTGCACAAATGAGTTCTGAAGAGATTGAGTCAATCAAGACTCCAATCTTTGGTAACAAATGGATTCTAAGATGGGAGTCAGATAGAGAGATGAAAGAAAAACTCATGAGAGAAGCAACCCTTCCAATGCCAAAACCTGTCACAAATCCAAGTGAAATTGAAAAATTATCAATTGTAAAAAGACAAGGAGCAGCCGGAGGCAAAGGTTACTTTATGGCAGCAAATGAAGAAGATTACAATACAAAAAGAAATCAATTGATTGCTGAAGGAGTAATTTCTAAAGATGAAACATTGTACATTCAAGAGTATGCAGCAGGTGTTTTAGCATATCTGACATTTTTCTATTCTCCACTAAAAGAAGAGTTAGAATTCTATGGAGTTGATCAAAGACACGAATCAGATATTGAGGGGTTGGGAAGAATCCCAGCTGAACAACAACTAAAATCAGACAAAGTTCCATCATTCAATGTTATTGGTAATAGTCCACTAGTATTACGAGAATCATTGTTAGATGAAGTATACACAATGGGTGAGAATTTTGTTGAAGCTGCTAAAAGAGTAGTAGCACCTGGAATGAATGGTCCATTTTGCATAGAAGGAGTTTATGATGAGAATGCAAAATTCACATCATTTGAATTTTCAGCAAGAATTGTTGCAGGCTCTAACATCTACATGGATGGCTCTCCATATTATTCTCTATTATTCAATGAAACCATGAGTATGGGTAAAAGAATTGCAAGAGAAGTAAAAATGGCTACAGAATCTAATCAATTAGATAAAGTCACAACATAAAATCAATTGTTTTTAGCAGTAACTTCCATTCCGTGTTGAGACTTTATGATGTATTTGTCTCTAATTTTGACGCTAACCCAATCAATTACCAAAACTACTGCCAATACTACCAACATAAAGACAGCAGCCTTTCCATACTCAAAGAATTTGATGTAATTGATAATGTAAAATCCAATTCCACCTGCACCAACTAATCCAAGTATACTTGTTTGACGTACATTGTAATCAAACATGTAAAGCATCTGGCTTAACAAATGAGAAGCGGATTCAGGAATTACAACATATCGGATTAACTGCCATTTTGACACACCAATTGAGCTAACTGCATCCATAGGATCAGAATCAATTGTCTCTATGGACTCGTATTGTAATTTTGCAACAAATCCTATGGTATACATGATAATTGCAAGAACTCCTGCAAATGGTCCTAATCCAACCATGATCACAAATAAGATTGCCCAAAGGATTGAGGGAAATGTACGAATTGCAGCTAATAATGCACGTATTGGGGCATAAACATACTTGCTGTTGAGATTTCTTGCAGCAAACATACTAAGCGGTAATGCAATTGCAACCCCCACTATTGTTCCGATAAATGCCATCTGAATCGTTTCTAACATTGCCCATAGAGCAGTTGGAATATACTTTGGTTCAACTAAAAGCATCTCTTCAGCTACAATTCCAAGATTTGGTAATCCTTGAATAAAGTCAATGGGGTTTGCCTCCACGTTATATGATGCGACAACCAATAATGCAATAATAATTCCAATCAGGATGTTATTTTTTGGCGTCATCAGCATACATCTCCATAATTTCTTCAGTAGTCATATCTCCAGTTTGAAAGTCAACTATAGTATCACCTTCTACCCCAATCTCAAGAATTTTTTGTCCTTCTTTGATTACTGCAACACGGTTTGCATATTCTAAAGCAAGTTGCATGTCATGATGAACCATAATTGCAGTGAGATTCATTCTTTTTTGAGCATCTGCAATCAAATCCATAATCTCACGAGCAGTAACATGATCTAGTTCAGAAACAATTTCATCTGCAAGCAAAATTGTCGGATGTTGCATCAATGCTCGAGCAATTGCAACTCTTCGCTTTTCACCACCACTTAACATGTAGGCCTTTCTGTCTTCTTTTCCAGACAGACCAACTTGGGAAATAATTTTTTTAGCTTCAGTAATTTCATTTTCAGGAAATTTTTTGAAAAGAGATTGAATTTTGCCTAACCTCGGTAAAGCTCCAATGAGAATATTTTCAAGAACAGTGCTGTTTTTTACTAATCCAAGATTTTGAGGAATATAACCAATAGTATGCATCATTTTTTTGAATTTTTTATTATTCATGTTTGGAGTTACATAATCAATTTTGATTGCTCCTTTACTAGGAATCATCATCCCATTCATCAATTTTAGTAAAGTAGATTTTCCGGAGCCAGATTGGCCAACTATAGCATAATTAGTTCCTCTATCAATAGAGAGGTTGATTCCATCTAGTGCAAAACTTTTGGAATCATATGATGTCCACACGTCATTCATTTGGATAATTTTCTTTGTTGCGATTGAAGAAAAAGAAAGGTTTGCAGTCATCTGAATTTGTTTCATTTTTCAGAATTCCTGTTTTTATTTGCTCTTGTCGTATTTGTCGAGTATCTTCTGATCAAGTCCTGTCAATGCATTGATGAATTCACCAAATTCGCCTATATGCATAGTAGTTGTTGTTGGAACTAGTGCTTCAGCACCATACAAGTCTGTTAAGATTGCATTATTCTCATCATAATTTAGTTTGATAAGACTATCAACTAGAGCGTTCTTGGTAGAATCTGACATGTCAGCACTTACCATAAACACATGAGATGGTACTGGTCCAATAGTTGTAATTGGACGCAATTTCTTTTGATCCTCTATTTCAAGATACTTTGCAGGTGCAATATCAGAACCAAATGCAACATCAACTTTTTCTTCTAGAAGTAAGGTTAATGCTGCTTTGTAACCACCTGCAAATGTATAACTTTCAAAGTTATCAGCCAATGCAGATTCCAAGGCAATGATATCATCACCTTCGATTGTTACATGTCCTTCAGTGACTAGAGTTCCCATTGGTCTAACAAAACCAGAAGAACCAGTCATGCTGGTAAATGCAACTTTTTTGCCAACAGTATCTTCAATTGATTGAAGAGAATCATTTTCTGCTAGTGTCCAAACTGTTGCTTGGTAATTCACTTTACCTTTAACAAGTTCTGCCAATACAGCTTCTGCACCAGTTCTTTCATGGGTAATCCATGCAGGTCCAGTATCCATAAAGGCAGCATCAATGTGACCAAATCTCATTCCTTCAATAATGGTCTCATAGTTTGTTGGAATAACTAATTCAACATCAACACCTAATTCACTTTCAAGGAATTGTTCTAGTGCTTCAGCTTTTGGAGTTAACTCTTCAGCTTTTTCCACTGGAATAAATCCGATAGTTAGGGTGTCAACATCAACAGATTTTGAATCAGATGAAACATCAATGACTCCGCTTTCTAAGAGGAACTTAATTCCATTTAGGAAAGTTTCGTCATCTACAGCGCCTTCTGCCCACCAACCTGCATTGTTCTTTATCCATTCAGGGATAGAACTTTGTGCTTGTGCAGTTTGGCCCAAAGGAATTGTTGCTATGCCAATAGCTACAAATGCAACAATTATCGCCATGGTAGTTCGTTGTTTCATGATTTCTAAAAAATTAGGATGAGCTAAATTATTTAAACTGAATATTCATTCCAAAGAATCATTCTAAATCTATAGAACGAGAATAACTACAGGCTTGATTTGGGATTGTCAGTGTTCGGATACAAATTCAAACTAGGCTCAAGATTGTCTACTGTTATCTCAACTTTACCTATTCTACTACGATATTGTTTGATTTTTTTTCCTTCTGGAGAAATGATATACTTGTCTACTTCAGCTAAAGCAAGATCTTCAAGATTCGATAATGTCTTGTAAACTGTTGAAAGAGAGATTTTGAGTTCTTCGGCAATTTGTGTTGCATCCTTTGATTCGTTTTTCACTGAAAACAAGACAGCTCTTGTACAAACATTGCTTAATGACTCGATAATTTTTTGAGTTATATCAAATTCAGATAATTGAATAATGTTTGGTTTTGACATAGAGATCACTTGTTTGGCAGTAGCGTAAGTACAGGTTCAGGTTTTTTGATAGAGATATCTGCTTTGCTAATTCTACTTCTATAGACCTTGTATTTTCTACCTTTGTCAGATAACATCCATTTCTCAACTTCAATTAATGTAAGTTCTTCAAGGTCTGCTAATTTTTTGTATACAGAACTGAGAGGAATTTTGAGTTTATCAGAAAGTTCTGCAGCAGTATTTCCTTTTCGTATTATCGAAAACAGTATTGCTCTAGATTCAGAATCAGCTAGTGCTTCTATTACTTTTTGAGTAATATCATATTTTTTTAATTGAGGTAATGTGAGTTTTCGAGACACATTGTTTGAGAATTATTTGATGTATTTAAAACTAGATAGCTTGTTCTCATTCTATAGATTTAGAATTAGGTATAGTGAGTAGTTTCTTGTTCTGGTGAAAGTTTTTTCCAAAACAATCCAAGGATAATTCCAATAGATGCCCAAAATGAGGTCACGCCAAGTACAGACATAAATCTAAACTCATTAACTAAACCCATAGGTGCAGTTACTTCATCAGGATTTTCGGGCATTGCAAAAAATACTGCAGAAATGAAAACACCATATCCAATGAGTGCAACAAGTTTTTTGTTGTTTTTTAGTTTCTTTGATAATTGGTAAAATCCAACTGCGCCAAATCCTGAAATTGCAATAAAGGACAAATACAATATTGCCCTTAGCACGACAGTTTCACCATCTCCTACAGTTGGAGGATTTGCAGGGTATTTCAAAAATGGAATAATGTAAAGAGTAAACCACATGATACCAGCTAGCATCAATGATTTTTTGACATCATTATTTCCAGGTAAAGCATTTCTAGATAAGGCAAATACAATACCAAACAATGCACCAACTGAAGTTCCCAGTATCACCCCTGCAAGAATCTGTCCACCTTTCTGCCAAGTTCTGTATCCTTCATACTCTACCCAAAATTCAGGAGTGTCTTCTTCTTCACCAGATGCAAACAGGTTTTGGTTTTCAATTCCTATTGCTTGATCAAGATAAGGTTCTACAATTGCAAAATTAACTGTACCATGAATTAATCCAGCAAACGCACCTGAAATTAATACAATTATGATAAAAAGAGACGTTTTCATGATAAGGGACCTCTAATGGCATGGAAAGCCAGCTGCATGTCTCATATCATGAGTAAGCTCATGGATGTACAAATCAGTAAATGCTTGTTCACCATAAACTAGACTGAAAATATGTCCTTGATCAAATCCTACAACAAACAATCCGGCTGCAAAGATAATACCTAATGCAATAATTGCTAATTTTGGTACTTGTGATTTAGACACATTCATTTGTCTTGTTTCAGACATGAGGTTAGCACCAGCTGAATGTATTTAAGCTCTTGGATGATTTATCCAATTTATAAAGTTAGGAAAAGATCGGAGAAATTAGAAGTTGAAAAATAATATTCAAACTTTGCAAAACATAGTTTCAAGAAAAGGATCTAGTAAGATCCTGACATTTAGTATTCCACATGTGTTCAAAGCTCTTCAGTTATTATCTGATGAAAAATTTGTAAGCAGAGCAACTTTAGGAAAAGAAGTTCATTTAGGTGAAGGGGCAGTAAAGACCTTGATTTCACACCTAAAAGAAGCAAAAATGATAGAATCAACAAGATCAGGGAATTTCTTAACAGATAAAGGAAAAAAGTTCACATCTCAACTACAAAAAATTATTCCTAAAGAATGTAAAATTGGGAAAAATAGTCTAACACCAAACAAAAACAATCATGCAGTAATCTTGAAAAAATATTCATCTGCAATAAAGACAGGATTAGAGCAAAGAGATTATGCAATAATGTATGGTTCGTCAGGATGCACCACATTAGCGTTCAAAAATAACAAATTTGTTTTTCCAGGGGAAGACAAAGATTGTTTAAACAAAGACAAAAAAACCAAACAGACTCTTTTAGAAAAACTAGAACCTTCTGAAGAAGACATCATCATCATCTCATCATCAGACGATTCATTTGTAGCAGAAATTTCAGCAAAGAATTCTGCACTTTGGACTATTGCTACAAATTAAAGAAGATTATTAGGAGTATTGAGGAAAAATCCAACATGACAAAATATTATCTTCTAGTCATTCCAATTACAATAGGAATTATTGCAGGAGGGTTTTTAGCATTTTATCCAGAACCTGAAAAAAACCCTACAAAGTTAACACCATCAACACTAATTGAAAACGGTTCACCAATACTGGGGGACAGTAATGCACCAATTACAATTTTAGAATGGGGAGATTACCAATGTACATTTTGTTACAAATTTCATCAAAATACACTAAATGTGATAAATGAAGATTTCATTAAAACAGGCAAAGTAAAACTTGTCTTCAAAGATTTTCCACTCAATGGTCCTGATTCAGTATTAGCAGGTGAAGCATCATTTTGTGCTAGAGACCAAGGAAAATATTGGGAATACCATGATGAACTTTACAAAAACTGGGGAGGAGAAAGAACAGGTTGGGTTACCCGAGAATCATTAGACAAATTTGCATCAACTGTAGGACTGGACTTACAGACATTCAATGAATGTCTTGATGAGCACAAATATCAAAACAAAGTAAATGCACTATATGAGTTTGGAAGAGAGATTGGAATTGATGCCACTCCATCATTTCTGATATTCAACGATGAGGAAATTATCAAAATAAGAGGGAATCAGCCATTAGAAGTATTTCTCAAAACAATTGAAGAGTTGTGATCACATGCAAAATAATCAATCAAAATTAATAACTGCACAGTCTGGAGAAATCACAAATGGGTAAAATTGACATAGAAAAACAAGATTCTGTTAAAGTCTATAAAATTAGAAAAACACTAGAAGAGTTATCAAAAAAATCTGGACGAGGTACAGAGTTAATCACAGTATACATTCCAAAAGGAAAGCAACTTCACGAAATTATTGGTACACTTCAACAAGAACAAGGTACTGCAGATAACATCAAATCAGATCTAACTAGAACACATGTTGTAGATTCATTAGGAAAAGTTGTTCAAAGATTAAAGCTCTACAAAAAAACTCCTGAAAGAGGATTGGTCATGTTTTGTGGAGCATTGCCTCCAGAAGAAGGAGGTCCTTTGGGAAGTGAAGTTGTAAAGGTTTGGGAGATTGATCCTCCAAAAGATTTGAATCAGTATCTGTACAGATGTGATGATCATTTTCATGTAGACATTCTAAAAGATATGCTCAAAGATGACAACTTGATTGGATTCTTGGCAATTGATTCAAAGGATGCAGGATGGGGATTATTGCACGGAGATAAAATTGAGGTTTTATCTCAAACAGGTTCAGGTGTTGCAGGAAAACACAGACAAGGAGGACAGTCTGCAAAAAGATTCCAAAAACTCAGAGAGATGGAGTTGACATATTATTTTAACAGAGTTGCTCAAACAACAAGGGAATATTTTATTGACATTTATCCTGTAAAGGGATTAGTTATTTCAGGTCCAGGACCAACAAAAGAAGATTTCATCAACGGAAATTATCTTGAATACAGATTACAAAATAACATTATTGCAACAATTGACTCTTCGTATTCGGGTTCAGAAGGAATCAGAGAAGCATTTGCAAAATCTTCAGATATTTTAGGTAACTTTAGACTTGTAGAAGAAAAGAAACTTGTTGAAGCATTATTTAGAGAAATTAACGGAAACACAGGAAAAGGATCATACGGATTACAAGAAGTGATTGAGTTTCTAAAAAACAATGTAGTAGAAACTTTGATCATTACAGACAATACAAATCTGAACAGAGTTGAAGGCATGTGTAAAAGATGCAAACATCTTCAAGAAGATATTGTCGAAAGACCAGATGTAATTCCTAAAAAAAGAGAATATACCACCAAGCCATGTCCAGGATGTAATGCTATGGAAGTTGAAGCAAACGAACAAGACATTGTAGATTACTTGGAATTAATATCATCAAAGACAGGATCAAAGTTAGAAGTAGTATCAGGTAGTGCAGAGCATGGAAACATGTTAGCAAGTCTTGGAAAGATTGGTGCGATTTTAAGATATAATCCAGGTCACACTAAATAGCACTACGAATCTTTTTTGCCAATTCTTCAAGATCAGAATCAGTTGAGATTTCTCGTTTTGTCCAAATAGTTCCTTTACTGTTGTATCTTGGGATTATGTGAATATGTACATGTGGGATTATCTGTTTTGCAGCACGACCATTATTTTGAGCAATACTAAATGCGTCAGCTTTTGCACCAATCAAGATAGCTTTGGCAATTTTTGGAACTAGTGAAAATAATTTCCCAACGTTTTCAGGAGTCATCTCAGTAATTCGTTCATGATGTTCACGTGGGATCAGTAAACTATGCCCCACGTCAATTGGATATTTATCTAAAAATGCAACATGAGAATCATCTTCATACAAAATATGACCTTCTCTTTTACCCTCCAAAATATCACAAAAGATACAAGTCATAAATTCAACAATTTGTGATTTTATTTATTATTTTTTAGAAAATTATTCTACAGGATATCAGTTTATCGAATGGTTAATTAGGGCAAATTTCAGAGTTTGAGCAATCTATGGGCCGAAAAGAGAGAAGAGCACGTGAACAAAAACGTGAAAACTATGCTACAAAACATTCAGCTGCACAAAGAAAACAGACACTAATTGCTGTTGGAGTATTAGCAGTGATTGCAGTAATTGTAGGATATGCTGCATGGCTCTTTGTCAATATGGATCAAAGCACTGCTCCTGGAGGCCCTGAAAATGCAGGAGCGTTAGGTAGTGATCACGCACACGCTGCAGTTGCAGTAAGAATATTTGGTGATTACTTTGACTTTTCAGCACCAGCTTACCAAATCAAATCAGCTTGGATTCATTTTGAAGGAAGAGATGGTTCCACCATACACAAACACGCAACAGGTGTTACGTTAGGATACCTATTTGAGACATTATCATTAGGTCTTGACGACAAATGTTTCGTATTCCAAGATGGTAGAGAGTTTTGTACTAATGAAGACTATGCTCTAAAGTTCTTCTATAATGGAAACCAAGTACAGGATATCAGAGATATTGAAATCATGGAAGATGATAGAATTCTGATATCCTATGGTGGAGAAACACCTGAAGAGATTGAAGGTCAACTAATAGAATTAGAGAATCAAGTAATAGTCAAATAGAATTTCAAGATTCTTTTGTTGTAAATTGTGCCATTTTATCAAAGAACATGTAATATCCACACTTAACACATCTTAGAACAGTCAAATCCGTTGTAAGAAATTCTTTGTCTTCAAACCTGCCACTAAGTTTGACATTCTCCCCTGCAATTTCTGCTTTGTTGCTTTTACAAACAGGACATTCTAGTGCTTTTTGTTCCATGATTTTCAAACAGATAGTTAGAATTTAAACTCAATGAAAGTTTTGGAATCGATATTTTCAATAAAGTCTAAATTATAGCAATCAAGAATTCTCTTCATGGAAGATATCTCTAGTAGAAATGTTGTAGAAGGCACTTCTCGTGCTCCACAAAGAGCAATGTACAAAGCTATGGGATTAGATGATACTGATTTATCAAAACAAATGATTGGTGTATGTCATACAGGAAACGAAGCAACTCCATGTAACATCCATCTTCCAAGACTAGCTCTTAAAGCAAAAGAGGGAGTTTCAGATACGGGTGCAACACCTAGAGAGTTTTCAACAATTGCAGTAAGTGATGGAATTGCAATGGGACATGAAGGAATGAAATCATCCTTGATTTCTCGTGAAGTAATTGCAGATTCTATTGAATTAATGGTAAGAGCACATCAATACGATGCACTAGTAGGAATTGCAGGATGTGACAAGAGTCTTCCAGGTACAATGATGGCAATGGCAAGATTGAATGTTCCATCAGTATTTGTTTACGGAGGAACCATTATGCCAGGAATGCTAGACGGAGACGAATTAACAGTTGTAGATGTTTATGAAGCAGTAGGGGCATATGATGCAGGACAGTTATCATTAGAAGGCCTGAAAAATATCGAAAACACTGCATGCCCAAATGAAGGATCTTGTGGTGGAATGTTTACTGCAAATACCATGGCATCAATTTCAGAAGCAATTGGTCTTGCATTACCAGGTAGTGCCAGTCCACCTGCAGAAGATGATAGAAGAGAAAAAATGGTGTATGATACTGGAGTAGCATGTGCAAAAGCACTACAAATGGATATCAGACCACGAGAAGTTCTCACTTTTGAAGCATTTGAGAATGCAATTACAATGCTAAACTCTGTTGGAGGTTCAACAAATGGAATTTTACATTTGTTAGCACTTGCAAATGAGGTAGATATCAAATTAACATATGATGATTTTGAAAGAGTAAGAAAAAAGACACCACACATAGCAGACATGAAGCCAGGTGGAAATTATGTTATGAATTCACTTGATAAGATAGGAGGAATTCCATATGTACTAAAGAAATTACTTGACAAGGGATTGTTAAATGAAAATTGTATTACAATTACTGGTAAATCAATCAAAGAAAATTTGAATTCCATGGTTTTGCCTCAAGCAGAACAACAAATAATCAGACCTATTGAAAACCCTATCCATAACGTTGGAACAGCAGTAATTCTCAAAGGTTCACTTGCACCAGATGGTGCTGTGATAAAGACTGCAGGAGTAGAAATGACAAAATTCACAGGAAAGGCTCGTGTCTTTGATAGAGAAGAACTAGCATTTGAGGCAGTAAAAAGAGGAGATATCGATGAAGGACATGTTGTAGTAATTAGATATGAAGGACCAAAAGGAGGTCCAGGAATGAGAGAGATGCTTGCCACCACAGCCGCACTTGTGGGTCAAGGATTAGGCAAAAAAGTAGCCATGGTTACTGATGGAAGGTTCTCAGGAGGAACAAGGGGATTCATGGTAGGACATGTTGCACCAGAAGCATATGTTGGAGGCCCAATAGCACTGGTAAAAGATGATGATGAAATTACAATAGATACTGAAACTAACATAATTGATCTTCATGTATCATCTGAAGAGTTAGAAGATAGAAGGAAACAATGGAGCCCTCCAAAACCAAATTACACATCAGGTGCTTTGGCAAAATTTGCAACACTTGTAGGCTCTGCAGCTGAAGGTGCTATTACAAAACCTAATCTATAGAAAGTTTTTTCAAATCTAGTTTTTCTTGTTCTGCAACATAGATTTTTAGTAATTCTTTCCATGCTTTTTGAAAATCATTTGTAAATTTTTTAAATCCCGATACAGTGGATAAAGAAATTTTTGATTTTGGATTGTAAGATACTTCGCTTATTGAAATACAGTGAACAGCATCATTTCTTACTTCAAATAGTCTTGACATGTCTCTGGTGAATTCAGGACCAAAAACTTTCCAATCAAGAAATGTTCGAATTTTTCTATTAATTGGAACAAGATTAAGAAGATAAAGTAGTTCAGCACTATCACGTTCATTTGAATACTCTACAATTCGTAATCGAATAATTTCATCAAACAAGAATGCCATTTTTGAGAATGCAGATAATACACTGTCTCGGTTTTTAGAGATAGTTAGTTTAGAGTTGAATCCGTTCTTGATTAAACCTTCATTGATAAAGTAATGTTTGTCTTTGTCAATTAGATATAATCGAATTTTGGGAGAAATATTTTTACTTTTTTTGATGTTTGCCAGAAATTTTGAAACACTCATGTGGCAACAAAATCTCATCAATCAATTAAGGATTTGGCAGATTTTCAAGAGAAGATGATCAATTTGTCCACAATCTTTATAGATCAGCGATCAGAAGTTAGGTCAGAGATAACAGGCACGAAAATTAGATTATTCTTATCAAATTACTGTTATCTACTACAGGTTTTCTATTCCTAAAACATCATAGTATGACTTTGGAATCATTTGTTGTGCCTTGAAAAAGACATTGTTTGCAGCAGCATCAAGAACATATGTCCTAGCCCAATCATCTTCACTTCGAATAGAACGACCAAATCCTTGAAGTAACTTTGTCAAAGTTTGAGAGGTATACCAAAGAGGGAATTTATCCATCTTGGCCTTGATTCGTTTTTCCTTATAGTTTGGATAGGGAACTTTGGCAATAATCTGAAAACGAGAAAGGTCATCTTTTAGATCAACACCCTCCCAAAGAGAAGATGAGAGTAAAACTCCAGTAGGATCAGATGCATGTTCAGATATTACTTCATCTTGTGTCTTTCCATCCTTGTTTTTGCTGTGACATATTCTGATTCGTCTAGTATTTTTTGGAGAAAGATATCTTAAGATTTTTTGACATCTTGGAATAGAAGATGTGAGAATTAATCCTCGTTCAGTAGAATGTTCATCTAAGATTCTATCAATTGTTTTAATCACTTCTAATTCGTCTTCTTCAGTTGAGCCATAACTTAGTCGTCTAATGTTTAGAAGATCAACATTCCTGTTTTTAATTGGGAATGGAGATTTTGGGGTATCCACAAATGCTACTTCATCTTTTTTCAAACCCATGTTTTCACAAAAACTTTTTTTGTCAATTGTAGCAGACATGAAAATTTGATATTCTGTTTCAAAAAACTCATTTGCAAATTTTGACACATCAATTGGTTTTACAGAAATGGTTCTAAAGTTTCCATTCAAATCACGGACAGGATCATTTACAACAAAATTATCTTTGTCTGAAGAAATATCAATCTTTGCCTGAGCTGCTCGGTCATAACGTCGCTCCAATCTTGAAATTAATTCATAATCAGGATCATTTTCAAAACCAGGACTTTCTTTGATGTCTTTGATTTTTTTTGCATACGAATAGGCAATATCATCAGTTAAAGATATCATGGAATCTAAATCAGTAAAATCATACTTGTCAGTACTAAGATTACATTCATCAACTTGTCCAGCAAAGATGTCGAATCCTACAAACTGAATAATTTGATCTTCAATTTTATGGGCCTCATCAAAAACAGAAACTTTTCTATCCAAATAATCTTCAAAAAGTTTCTTGTTAAACTTCATAATTTGAAAAAATGCATGATAATTCCAAAGAGAGTGCTTTGAAACTAATGCCTCATATTTTTGAAGATAGTAATGACATGAGTGAGAATCCTGAGTGTTTTCTTCAACTTGTTTTATTGTGGGTTTGAATTTGCATGTTTCAATTACTTCTTTGCCATTTTTGCTGGTTCTTTCTATGCATTCTCCTTTTTCGCAAGTTAGTCCCCACCTCATAGCCCTTCTGGAATTGTCTACTTTTTCAGCAGCCATCAGTTTCAAACAAGGAAAATTTTGTTTTCCTTTAACGGGTTTCAAAAACGGAATATCTTTGATATATTGATCTTGAAGATGTTTTGATGCAGTTACAGTAAATGAACTATCAAAAAATTTAGAAACGGTTGCACCAACTAGAGATTTTCCAACTCCTGTAGGGGCACATAAGACAATTTTCTTGTAGCCAGAGTTGAATTGTTCTTCAATATCGGCAAGAATTTCTTTTTGGATGTTTCTAGGAGTAAATTGTTCAGGAAATTTTTCTAAAAGGGGCAGGATTGTTATGATTTATTCTTTATATTAAAAGCATGAAGGTTCTTGTAATATCAGAGTTTTTGTAATCTAGTTTAATATCTAGTAAATACATTATAGATCATGGAATTACTTGATGACAAGTTAAGAGTTTGGTTAGAAAGTGCAAAATTTGTCAAACCAAACCCAGGAGTTTATGTTCTATACAACAGAAGTAAGCAGCCAATCTACATTGGAGAAACTAGTAACCTTGAAGAGACATTTACAAAATATGTAGACACAGAATTTGAAGATAATGAATGCATGCAAAAAACCCAATATTATCAAAGAGTATTTGAAGATAATCCAAAAGAACTGCAATTACAACTAATTGAGCAATTTAGAAACGAGACAAATGAATTGCCTTCATGTAATTCTGAGATCAAAGTAGAAACACACTAAATTCTTTCAGTGCATTGCACTGAAGACCTACTGGTTAATAGAAAAAATACAAAAATTCCAATATGGGAAACGCAATGATTTATGCAGGTATTGCAATCGGAGTAGCTGCATTGGCCGGAATTATGGTCTATGCACATGATAACCAAGGAAATTACCTTAAAGAGGATTCAGTACTTGCCCCAGCTGCAGAACAAGGCGCATTTTCATCAGAAACTGGAATGGTGCAATTGAATAAAGAGCAATGGCATGATGACCCATTTGGTGATAGAGCAGCTGAAGTTAGAGCAGCATACGAATCTGGTGGATAAGCCACCAAGTTTCTTTTTATTTTATTTTTCATCATTCTACACCTAGAGCATTGGAGAAAACAATTAATCTAAGAATGGTGTAATTTAGCAATGCATCAATGCTACTACTGTGAACAGATTTTTGATACAAAAGAAGCACTATACGAGCATGTGGAAGTTCATTCAGATGCAGAAAGAAATAAGGAAATAATGGATAGAAAAAAGAAGGTACAAAAAAATTAACTTTTCAGCCTCAATTAAAAAAAATAGAGTAAAGGTAAGAAATAATCACATTCAGGTGGTGATATAACAACTCGGTTTCAAAATAATATGGATTGGGTTGAGGCATTACTTCGCAAATCATGCGACAGAACACTAACCAAAGAAGAAGTTCTCCACAGTCTATTTCATATGATTGAAGTTAATGAAAATACACTAAACCAAATTCAATCAGACAAAAGAGATTTCGGACCAGAATTAGAAGAACTAAAGCAAACAGAAATTAGAGATATTGATTTTCATCTGAAATACTACCGAAGTCTAGTAAATTATATCAATTCAATGCATGAAAATAAAATTTTTGAGAAACAACACTAGTCATCCCAAGAAACAGTGTATGCAACAAATGTTTTAGGTAATGATTTTTTTGTGTCAGTTCCCCATTCTTCTGAAGTGTGGCCAGAATTGAGTTCAGAAACCTCACCCCAATTGAATTTAGGCAATTTGGCAGTTTCCATGAAATCCAGAACAATCCATAGTTAATAAAAAACGAGTCTGCACTGCAAGAATATTTTATGGTTTTAATTGTTCAAACTTTAAAGAGTATTTGGATTGTTTTTCAGGATCATGTCCATAATCTGTAATTTCATCATATTCTTGTAATCTCTTTTCTAAAATTTGTTGCAGTTGTTCTATTTCTTGAGCAATCATTTTGCCAGAATCTTCTTTGGCAAGTTGTTTTCGTTGTTCTTCATTTTTTCCTCGAGTTGGAAATGTCTTTCCTTCAAATTTAGTTTGCAGATTTGAAATATGTTCACGTCTCACTAATTCTGCCAAATCAAAACGCCCTTGTTCATATTTTAGTAATTGATCGCTTGTATTTGATGGACGAACTGATGACAGTAAAGGACAAAACTCTACAGAAACATGGATATTTTTTATCAGAAACAACACCTCATTTCCCATTTTTTCAGAATCGACTGTCCAGGTGAACCCATATTTTATCACACTGTGAGAATCAGCATAAGAAGCAGGATTGTGTTCTGCCTTAAAATCAGACCAGTTTAGAGAAGACTCACCAGTCCAAAACAGATTTTCATTCTCACTCATTATCTAATAATTTGAAAATTTCAGCATAATTAGATTGTGATTCAAGAAGACTTGCCATCACGACCACTGAATTTTCCAATAGGTTGAGATGTGTCAAATCCCAACCAAGAATAATTTTGAGATTCTTGAGAATTATGAAAATTTTGATGTTCTGTTAATTCAGAATCACCCCAATCCCCATCATGGATAAATGGACATTTTTCATGGATTCCATTTTTCTGAATACCTTTACACGTGATTAACAAACAAGAGTTATTGTGTTTTAGAATTGAAAAATTTTTTGTTGTGTTATTAATTGTGTAAGCGGATTCAAAATGAATTCTAGGCTCAAATATTTAGGCACAAAAAATGGATCATTTTTTCAACCCATTTTGATCAAAATACAAGACATATTTTATTTTAAGAATTTTTGAAGATACCAATCATTACAAATTGGAAGCAAGAATGATTGCCTGCCTGATGTTTGTACATAGTTCCCAAAGAACCGAGGCAAAATAATGTCAGGCTTGCTTGCTTTTCCAAATCCAAACTATTAATTTTAGATAATTTCGATATGTTATGATGAACAGTAAATTTTACATGTGGATGGGCATATCAGTGGCGGCATTAGCAGCAGGATTCATACTTTTGTTTGGTTAATCAGATTAATTTTTTTGGTTTCAAAGATCAATTTTTACATCGTTTTTTTATTTTATCAAGATTTTTAGAAGTAAAGTATTGCCATAGGTGTAGCTGGACAGTTGATAATCGCACTAACGCATCACGGCATTGATTATCAACTTTTATCTGTGGCATAATTAATTTGGGTGAGAATTTGACGTGTAATCGAATTTCTCTTTATCTGAAAATAGATCAAAATTGTTTTGTTCCAAATCCAATACATCATGAAAAGCAGGGCAAGAGTTGTCAATTGAAAATAATTCTTGGCATTTGGGACATGAAATAACAACATGAATACCCCAATCACATTCAATTTCATCAATTAGTTCAAAATTGACAGATTCATTGCATACACATTTTATATTTTGGAATTTTTGGAAATCCACAAAGATTGGTTTTCAAAATTAAATATAATTTATTACCAATCAATAATTGAGAAAAACATGACAGAGTGCCCCACATGTAAACTCTCAATGGAGTCTCATTCAACATCAGAATTAATGGAATGTTGTATGAAGCAGATTGGAGATGAATTTACTGAAGAACAAGAAGGAATATGTCCTAATTGTAAACACGGCATAAAAAAACACTCTAACAAAGAACTTGCAGAATGTACCATAGAATATCTAAAGTCAGGAATTCAATAGCTAGTTAAAATTAAACAATAGAGGAATCAGGACAAAATATTGAATCAAGCAACAAGAGAGTTAATTGGAAGATTTTCTCCAATGTGGACCAACAAGCAAGTTTGGGAATTTGATCAGTTAAATGAAGATTTGAGATTTGATGTAATTTACGTAAAGCCTCAAGAGTATGAAGACAGTTTATGGAAGTCAAAATCGGCCTATCCAGATTCAGAAATTCGAGATATGGTGGTTAGAACCTTTGATCACATGCTAGATGGAGAGGAGATATGGATTTCAAATGTTAATGATAGAAAAATGGACGAGAAACACATACCATATCTCATGGCAGTCATGGCAGATGTGATGATTGAAGAAGAGATTTGTTTGAACTTTAGAATAGAGCACAAGTGTTTTGTGGCAACTATTGATTCAGACGTAGATGTAATTGACTGTAAAGAATTTTTTGAGGAATTCTATCACTTGGCAACAGGTTTCAATTACGATACAGACACAGGTATTCCAGAAGATGAGACTGAAGCTGAAATGTATCTAACAAGACTTCAAGAAGAATTTGATGAAAAAATGAAGTCAGTTTTGGGGGACAAATACTTACCAGGAAACAATGATCCTGACACAATAAATGCAAAATGATTTATCTAAAATACTTGAAGGTATCTTGAATAAACATGTCTCAAAAAAGACCATATAGAAAATTTCAGAAAAAGGGGCCTTCGTTAACTACTGAACAAAAAGTGGAGAAATTTATTTTGAGGAATTCAGAAAATGGTTTTTTTACCAAAGTCACAACAATACCATACAAGTTTGAAATATCTGAGAGCAAAGCATGGGACATAGTTGGAGAATTACTTTCAGAGGGGAAAATAGAATCAATACATGATGAAATTTCAGGAGATATGAAGCTATGCAAAGCAGGCCAAACATATTCAATAATGAATTCAGAACAAAAAAGAAAAAGAGAAAAACCAAATAATTTTAAAAAGAAAAAATCAGCATAACACTCAAACAAATACTTATTTTCAAGAATTAATTCAAAAAAACATGGATGATGAAAATTTACCTGCACAATGTCATCCAGTAATAAAATCAAAAAAGAAAAAGGAAGAGAATAAGAAAAATGATACAGTGTAAATTATGTGGGACACCTTTGGGGAAAGAACCAACTACTGAAGAATTAGAAAAGCATTGGAAAAAACATCATAATTGGCATTGGGAATCTAACCAAAATAAATCACCAGAAGAAGCATTATTGAAAAAAAGAGATTAACAACGTCTTGGAATAGTGGTCGTTTATAGCATGCCTAGACCACTAATCGAAGGCGTCACTATTAGTTCAGGCTCGAAATATAAAAAAACAAACAATCATTTTCCAAACATCTGTTTAAAAAAAATTCAAAATTAAAACTAATGTAAACAATGCTTGGCAGACAGTTTATCAATTTTGTATTGCATAAAACAACATGAGAGAAGATTTTGCAGAGTATACCAAGTGCACAACATGTGGGACTGCATTACTAAATTGTGATTGTAATTGTCCATACTGCGGAAAACGTGAGGAATGTGAGTGCGAAATAGGCGTACTTACTATTCCATAGTATTTTTTCTCAGAGATTCAAACTTGAATTATTTTTCAGCTAGATACTGTGAAAAAATTCACTTTTGATTAATAATAAAAATTTGGCAATTAGGGCACATGTCAGTAATAGAGGCATATGATATCAAGGCACGCAAAAAAGTGTCGATGAAAGACCCACAACCATATCTCATGAAGAATGGTTCATGGGCATTGAAAGGAACTAGCTCTGAGACTGGGATCAAACTATTCAAAATTGTTGGAAGAACAAAACCATCAATTACCCAGTCAAGATTTGAAGCATTCAAAAATCTGTTTACAAGCAGAAAATGTGAATGTGACAAAGAGTGCTAGTGTTTTTTTTCTTACAAAATTATGAAACTATTAGAAAGAATTAATGTGAGGATTTTTTAGAAATTTTATGTCCTTTGAGATTGACTGGAAAAAAAATTTTTTCGGTATTTCATGGGCCCATGAAAAAGACAGAATAGTTGTTTCCATAGTTTTTGAAGATAAGAGCGAGGCAATAGAAATTTCAAAAAATATCGAGAATTGGAGTGATAAATTTACCAGATTAACAATTATTGAAAAAGAAGAGGATGAATTTGCACTTTGTTGTTATCAAGACCCTCAAGTTTCAAAAAGTGACAAGCATATTGGGCTATTTAGAACAGGAATGAGACAAAGTAGTGGCTATAATCAGGTAAAACCAATCATAGAAGAAAAGGCACCACTATTGCAAATTGCTTTTGCAGCAGATGCAATTGATATTACCACATATGAGGAAATCTCAAAACTCATTCCGATTAGAAAGTTTAGAATTATCAATGAAAAAGATTTGAAAAAACAAGAATACTATTACGAGAAAATGTCAACTCTATCAAATTAAAAAATGGTAAGATTCAAAAAAATTTGAATCATACCATCTATGGTCGGGCAACAGATCTATTCAAAATCTGATATAAAGAATAACTACTGATTCGTTCATGTTTTTGATACTGATGAATCGCTCATTCTTGTTAAATAGAAAATTTTCCATCTCCAATTATGAATAATAACAATTTCAATTCATCATGGGAAGAAGCAATTGGTCTTTCGTGGCTAATATCTGAGGAAGAACATGCCTGAATTCTCATGCAGTCCAGATTGCTGGTGCAAAAAAACAAAAAATATCAATGAAACACCTTAGAAAATCTAAGGATTATTTTTCTATTTTTAATACATAAATTTCATAGTTAAAAAAAAGAAGATATGCATTGTGATGATAAAAGAACATTATTTGTCTTAAAACATGGAATAGAAGAAACATGGGATTTGTTAAAAGAATCAGATTTTGCAAATGATGATTTAATAAAAAAACTCAATGAAAAAATAAAAGAATACTTTGAATACAAATCAGCAAGCAAATGAAATTCTTAAGTAATATTTGAGTTCAAAAATAGGGTTTAAAATGTCACAGATAGAACATACCAAGGAATGTCAATATAGAATGGATAACGATATGCCCCATACCAACTGTTATTGTAAATGTCACAAGATCATCATGGCAGATTCAAAAATGATGGAATCAAGAACTTTTTGAGTCTTTTTCAGGTTCAAAATTTTCAATAATTTCACTTACACGAGTCAAGATAGTTTCTTTGATTTGTTCTCTAGTCATTCCAGAGGTATGCATGAGTTTCATTTGATCAAGTAATGCAAAATGAACACGTCCTTGAAGATAATCAACTATGCCATATCCTTGTTTTGGAAATTCTGTAACAAATAATTCATGCTCAGAAAAATCAGAGGGATTGTCAGTCATGAATCAATTTTTCAAAAACCAGTTATAAAATTTCCAAATATTCATAAAACTATCATACTGATTTACCATATGACTGAATTTACTCACAAGCCATATGAGAAAATATACGTTCGAGACATGATCAAACTGGATTTAGACGA
Organism: Candidatus Nitrosopumilus sp.; assembly: GCF_965263415.1. Classification (GTDB taxonomy): domain Archaea; phylum Thermoproteota; class Nitrososphaeria; order Nitrososphaerales; family Nitrosopumilaceae; genus Nitrosopumilus. The sequence continues at coordinate 1,239,931 of NZ_OZ253671.1, read as the reverse complement.
TCTTGTTGGGATGATGTCTTCCTTAGAATCAGCTAATGCATACTGGGTGGATGGGGTGTTATTTGCCAGTTTTGCTATGACAGAATCAGAAGAGTTGGCAAAAAAAGAAATGCAAAATGAGATGTATTTGGATAAAATCATTTTTGCAAAACACGAAAATTATGCCAAGACAGTAAAATCCTCAACAAATCTTGAAATCGGCGTACTAAACATGCGTAAGAGTAAGTTATATCAAGATTTGATTGCATGGTTAAAAACACAGCCAATTTGGAATGAATGAAGATTAATTTTCAAATAAAAAAATTTGATTCAACTTGAAAGAATAGTATGATCCATGTCTATCATAATACATTTCATATGTATTTCTTCATCTGTAGTGTGACCAAGTTTTCCACATGTGAATTGATTTGGTTTGAAGCATACATTACATTTTTTGTAAACGTATAACTGATCACCACACTTTCTACAAGATGTATCTTTCATGCATTCTACTTGTTAAAAATAAATTTAAACCATATTAAAATTAGAACAGACTAATTAGGTCATGCTAATTAGTTTGTACTAATTAGAGCAGACTAATTTTCAAAGCGTTTAATAGAAAAATTTTCCATAGATTAACATGGAAAAAAATTGTAAAGTTTGTGGAAAAAATCTTAACTCAAACTCCAGAGTTTGCTCTATGGAATGTACATTAATTTCCGGATACTAATTTTAAAATAATATTCTTCTATCAAATAATCATGAATGAAAAAACTGATGTTAAAGAAAAAATTTTAGAATTTATTAAAAACAGATCAGAAATTAATGAAACAACTGCTACACGACACATTCATCGAAGATTTGGAATTGGAGAAGAAGAAATTGATCATATCCTGGATAAGTTATTTGAAGAAAATAAGATAAAGAAAATCTATGATGAAGAATATCAAGAAAACAGGTTTGAAATATGATTTTCAAATCAATCTTTTTAAGAGAATGATTTGAGAAAAAATTATGATGTTAAAATCAGAAAAATCAATTAAAGAATATCTTCAAAAATTACCAGATGACACCATTATCAAATACTATCTAGATGTAGAATACAGTCCATTTCCTATCCTAGTAATTGAAGAATATACCAGACGATTCAAGAAAAAGACAAAAAATGAGATCATCAAAGATTTAAAGTATCAGAGTAGGTTAGCACGCAAAAAAACCCAAGAATTGGGAAAGATGGCAAAAAGACGTAAACTAGTAGATGATGTAACTAAACAAAAATCTGATGAAATCATTAATCATGCAAAAAAAAGAGGATTTGAAATTAGTCAAGCAATTTCAAAAAAGAAAGCAAATCTCACCACCAAACTCAAAAAAACAGCAAAATCAGGTACTGTCAAAAAAAGAATTTCAACAAAATTGAAGACATCCACACAAAAACATCTAGAAGAATTAGAAAAATTAGGGGAGTTGAAAAAACAAGGACTGCTCACTGCCAAAGAATTCCAAGACATAAAGAAAAAAATCCTAGAAAAAATCTAAACTAAGCATACAAGCAGGAATTATTCAAATCAAGAATTTTGATTTGTTTTGAACATAGAAATCCAATTTTGTATCATCTTTTTGTTCAAATCAACAAAAGTGTTGGAATTATCATTTAACGTCTTTGCATAATTTTTACTTTGTTCAATATTTGCAATTATCATTTTATGCAATATTGAACGAAATTTTATTGTCTCATCAGACATGTTTTCGATTATGTCTTTTGCAGTATCTGGAAACGAATAATCAAATCCATATTTGTCAGAAAATTCTTTTTGAAGAGAGAGTTGAGAAGTTACATAGTTTTTCCATAATTTGTAATATTCATTTTGTAAGTCAAACAAAGTTTGTTGAATATGAGGAACATTTTGTTCTAATTCTAGAAAATATTTTTTATTTATCTTTTCAAATAGTTCAAAATCATTACTTTTAGAGTGTTCAGACATGAATTTTTTTATGAATTATGTGGATTTAAACTAGTGGGTAAAAACCAACCATATCTATTCTAAAAATGAAATGAATATACACTAGTGGATTTTAATACAAATCCTAATGATCACATTTGAAAATAGAGTTCGCTATGAATACAAAATAAAAACAGCTAGAGTAGATACACTTGTAAAATCAATATTGGCACACAGAGACCCAAAAAACCAAGAAGCAAAAGATGCATCAAAATTTCTTGATGTGTTAATTACAGAAATAGACAGATTTTATGAAGAACATAGTGACATCTTATCAAAAAAAGGAAAAAGACCACATCCACGTTCACGATTACCAGAAAACAAAGAATGGAATGATAATGTGGAGAAATATTATGAAAAAAATCCTAGAAAAAGACCTAGAAAATAGTATGAAAAAAGATTTTTAGTAAGAATTCCACATCTGGGAAATTCTCAAATTGTTTTTATTATCAAACGCAAGTTTTAACGTTATGGATGTAACTCCAAACCATACTTTCATACGAGATTGTCAAGAGGAGTATGCTAGATTAGAAGACAGTATCAAATCCATAGAAGATCTCATTCAAGAAATTAATGATTAGTTAAGAAAACTAACTAATCGTCATCAAAGTCATAATCATCGTCATCATAACATTCGATGAAATCAAATTCTTCAAATTTCATGATTTACAGTTAATTTCAAAGTAAATAGATCTTCAGTAAAGGAACTATGACATTCTATAATTCTATATAGTTGAATCATGCCTAGAAATTCTCAAATATTGTCAGACATAAAACAACACATGGAAAATCCAACTGAGATAAATTCTGTTTTTTGGGATGAAGAAACAAAATCATGGCAATACAAAATTGTTCCAGTTGAAGAATATCACGGGTTTACAGAATGTCAACATTGTAGAAAACCAATGTCTCACAACATAAAGAGTGAGGGAGAATTCAAAGTGGTTTATACGAAATGTGGATGTTCACGATAGAGATTATTTTCCATAAGACATGTAGATTAAAACTCCTGAAAGAATAACAATCAAAATTGCGGGAGGCATCCAAGACTTCATGACATCACTTCGTTGTTTAGATAGTACTGTTCTAGTCGTTCATTAAGAGGCTCAAGATAATCATCACATGGTTTAACAAACTCTTGGCGAGTATTTTTTTCACTACTAACAAGAATTACTACTTGGTGGATTTTTTCTCCAGTGACTTCTTGAAACATTTGAGCATAACATGTGGTTTGTAAATAGTATTCATACATATATTCATCAACTTGGGGTTTTCTTTTTGTTTTGTAATCAATAATGGATAACTCACCATCATATTTTGCAATAAGATCACTGGTCCCAGCAACTTTTAGTTTGTCTGAATACATTCGTTGTTCAATACATGTAACATCAGAAATGTTTTCCAAATAGGGTTTTAGATTATGAAAGTGGGCAATAGGAAGTAAATCAAAATCATCTAAATTCAAATTTCTACTCAAATAGTCTTCAATAATTTGATGTGACTGAGTACCAATATGTTGAGATTGTGCAGTGATGTATTCATGAGCAGGTTCGTTTTCTTTCCAAGATGCCAAACCGTTTTTCTTTTCTTCAGGAGCAGTCGCAGACAAGATTGTGTTTATTGAAGGATAGATTTTATCAAATTTTGTCTGATACCAATGACCATCTTCTCGGTCAAGTAATGTGGGCTCTCTTATTTTCAACATTTGAGTAAAATTAGGCATGAATTTGTTTAGAGTACTAGTAATTTAATGCTAAGTCATTTGATCATTTTTTGAAATTTGTCAAATTCAGATTTTGTTTTCACAAATTGTTCTGTGTTAAGTTTGAGTGAAAAAAGAGGATCCATCTTTTCATTAATCATAAAAATTCGTTCATCAAAGATTACAGTTTCAATGAAGTCATCATTAGGATAAACAGTAAACTGAAAGAATTCTTCATTAGTTTTTATTTTTAATTGAAGCCCCATCAAAAGACCAAGTTCTTCATCTTTGTTTAGAAATCCCGTAAGACTAGCTCGAAGAGAGGGATCATCATTTATTCCATCATAGATATTCTGAGTGTCAATCACACATGCAACAGGTTTGCCCTGAAGATGTAAAATAACAGATTTGTGAGTGGGGATAAAATCTTCAGTATTACTCATTTTATCTAGAGGCATATACTATCAAAGAATTTCAGCATTGTTAAGTATCACGATTTTTCACCAGAAACATGAGTAATCTTGATGATTCAATTGGGAAAATTCTACTAGAATTACAAAAAGATGATCCTGAAACATTTGCTAAACTAATGAAAAAAGCCCAGCAAGAGAATCCAGAATTATTTGAAGATGTAGATAAAGAAAATAAAGAGATTGATGAATATAATAAAAAAGTAGAAGAATACAACAAGACTGTAGATGAAGAATAGTTTTTCACAATAACCTCTGATTTTAAACCAAAATCATCATAAAAATCTCCTTGAGATACAAATGTCTTATTTGTGACGTTGTTTTAGGAACACCTAGAAAGCTAGAAGATCATCTACAAATTGAGCACAAATGGGGCAAAAAACGAGAGTCATAGGCTCAAAAAAACAAATATCAAAAGAATTGATTTTTTTAGGGAATAATACAAACAGGGTTTATTGAATTTCATATCAAAAAAAGTGCTAGATTTTCAAAAGAAGAAACTTACCTCAGCAGAAGAAACTCTGAAAAAATACATGCAGGAAATGGAAAAACTTGAAAATACTAAAAAACCTGAAGAATTAGAAAAGTGTAAAAAAATGATAAAAATATGGACAGATAATATTGAAAAAATTAAAAAAGAAATTAAAAAAATAGAATCAAGATAATGATTAAGAAAATATTTTCAGCATATATTATGAAATGGAGTAAAAAGTATGAAATTTAGGAAAGATTCAGAATCACTAAAAGAAAATTCAGAGTTGAGAGTACTTGCTGAGTACAATAGACGACTTAAACAATTAAAAATCACTCAAAAAAAAGTTAACAAATTACGGGATCATGAAATGGATGAGGAGGCAAAAAAGATTCAAGATCTAGTCAAATTGCTACTAGAAGAGATTGAAGCCTATTTTAGAACATATCGAAAAGTACTGACAAAGTATGGAATCCTGCCAGAATATCCTTTAGAGATTAATGATATTACAAAAGAAGAAAGAGATATTGCAGATGCATGGCAAAAAGCTCATCGAAAAAAACACGGATTATAGGAAAAATTAAGAATATTACAAGTAAACAACACAAGGTCTGTCCACAGAAATATTCATATCAAAAATTCTAATTATATTCACAATAGGTGATTTAACGAATTAAACTGTTTAAAAATTAACTAGTATTTTAAAAGAATATTTAGTTTTTTTTAGGTTAAATGATATAATTGATCACATAATGATCGATCAGATTTAAATACAATTCCCATTTTTGGGAATGGTATGAAGGTATTCCTTACCATCATTATGATGTTCATAGTTATCATGGGGATGATGGAGGCATATGCAGAGGAATTCACATACAATGAAAAAGTAGAGTATGCCGTTGAATCTCAAAAAGTAATAGCTCACATGATTGCAATATACGATAATTTTGGAAAAGATGGAGTCTACAAAGAGTTGAGCAATATGCATTTTGATCATATTCTAAAACAAAATTTGAAAGTTATGGAAAAATATTATTCAGAACAAATTGATTATCAAGATGAACTAAACCACACATTATTTACAATACAAAATAGTGGATTTGATGAAAAAGCAGCATTTATTGAACATGCAAAAAAGCTGTTTCCTTTATTGAATACAGGTACAGATTTGATTACAAATGATCTGAATGATGATAAGTTCTTTAGATTAGTTGTTATGACGTTATTATTAGAATCTGTAAAGACAGAATATATTGAATCTCAAGAGGCAGCAGGGATTGAATCATTATTGAAAAAACAACATGCAGACACAATGGCAATAAGGGCACATATGTATTTTGAAAATACTAATGAAATCCCTACAGAAATGAAATATGTGGTTGAACAAAAATTTCAAAAAATTTTTCAATTAATGAATAACCATGAAGTAAAAATTGAACATTATGAATTACTTAATGAGATAGTAAGTAAAATTTATGATCATGTAGAGAAAAATGAACAAAATGAGTCTAGCAAAGAATTTGATGAGCCAGAGATTTTAAACTTAGAATTAGAGATTACAAACTTAGAATTAGATGAACCAGAAAACATAGGACCAAAAATCATGTTACGTACAGACCATAAAAATGGCAATGAAATTGTGTCGTTTGAAGGTACAGGATTCCCAAGAGACATCAGAGTAGATATAAAATATGTAACAAATCTGGATAAAGAAATCCAGCATGTAAAAGTTAGAAGTCTTGATAATGGGACATTTTATCTACCTATAGAAATGAATCCAGAAGAAAAAACATATTTTCTGAATGCAGAATATCTAGAAACTGTAACGGTGTTTACAATATCAAATAATGCATAATGCTAACAAAGGTTGTTTTTAAGAAATAGGAGAAGAAAAACGAAATCACTAGAATAATTTCGCTTCCTTGTGTTACTGTAATGAGTAATGAACATCACAAAATAGAACGGTTCCATTTGGCAAAGTTTTTGCTGTAATGGAATGACCATCTTCTAACCCTTTGCCGCAAACATAGCACTCTACTTTGCTTACTGAAGTCCGAATACCTTGTTTTTTGAGAATTTGCATGTCCTGCATGATTGCTCGATTTACCCCCTGCATGGCAATTATATCACGATCAACTATCCTATAAAGGTACCGTACTATACGGTAACCAGGGTAAGCCTGACAGATAAGCCAATTTAGACAAGAATTGTGCTAACAAAACCTACTTTACAATTTAAATAATAAACCACTAAAATTTTGTCTATGGGTGGACACCTTTGGAAAGGCTCAAGCAAAAGTAATACCCCTAGATTTATCTGAAAACCAATTTCAAATTTACAATAAAATTTCAAGAAATTACTCACATTCATTTCTATTTGAGTCACTTACAGGTCCCGAAGTTTTAGCTGAAACATCAGTAATGGGTTTTGATCCTAAAATAATTCTCAAAGGATATTCAGATAAAGTAGAGATAATTCGAGACGGCAAAACAAAGGTCATACAAACTAATGATCCATTTTTAGAATTGAAAAAATTACTTGGAAATTCAGATGATCAAAGTTACCGATATCTAGGAGGTGCAGTAGGAGTAGTGAATTACGATGCAATTAGAATGGTAGAAGACATTCCAGATACTCATAATTCACCTCAACCGTTAATGGAATTTGGAATTTATGATGATGGGTTGTTGTATGATAATGTACACAAAAAATTATTTTATTTTTATCATGATGAAAATAGATTTGATAAATTAGTTATGAGCGATGATGAGTTTGGAGAATTTCATTCAAGTGAAGTTACACCAAACATGGACAAAACAAAATTTTCAGAAATTGTAAACAAAGCTAAAGAATACATTCATGATGGAGACATATTTCAAGTAGTTCTATCACGCAAATTTGCATTTGATACAGATGGAGATAATCTTACATTATACAAAACACTAAGAAAACTAAACCCATCACCATACATGTATCATTTAAAACAAGACAACAAAACGATAATTGGAGCATCACCAGAAATGTTAGTTAGAATTACAGATGACAAAGTAGAAACATTCCCAATTGCAGGAACTAGGAAAGTTACAGATAATGAAGGGAAAAACAAACAATTAGCTGATGAATTAATTCATGATGAAAAAGAGTTAGCAGAACACACAATGCTTGTAGATTTGGGAAGAAACGACATTGGACGCGTTTGCAAATATGGAACCGTCCACCCAGAATCATTAATGGAGATAAAGAGATTCAGTCATGTTCAACACATTGTAAGCCATGTTGTAGGCAATTTGGCGCCTGAAAATGATATGTTTGATGCGTTTCAGGCAGTATTTCCAGCAGGAACAGTGTCAGGAGCACCAAAAGTCAGAGCCATGGAGATTATCGACGAATTAGAGACTGAAGCCAGAGGACCATATGCTGGTGCAGTGGGGTATTTTTCATACAATGGATGTTGTGATTTTGCCATTGCGATTAGAAGCATATTCATCGAAGATGGAAAAGGATTTGTCCAATCAGGTGCAGGAATTGTGTCTGATTCAATTCCAGAAAATGAATTCAAAGAGACAGAACACAAAGCAGGTGCAATGCTGCAAGCGTTAAAGGAGGCATCATCATGAAATTTTTGATCATAGACAACTATGATTCATTTGTGTACAACATTGCACAATATCTGGGTGAATTGGGAGTAGACTGTGATGTGATTAGAAATGACAAGATTACTCTAGATGAAATTCAAGAAAAAAAATACGATGCAGTAATTATTTCTCCAGGTCCTGGAACTCCAGAAGATAAGAAATACTTTGGAGTATGTAGTGAGGTTATCAAAGATATGGGTTCAAGTACGCCAATATTGGGAGTGTGTCTTGGACATCAAGGAATCATTGATGCATTTGGAGGAAAAGTTACTAATGCAGGATGTGTAAGGCATGGAAAAACAAGCCCTGTTGATCATGTTGATTCAAAATTATTCAAAAATGTAAAAAATCCATTTAGAGCAACACGTTATCACAGTCTAGTTGGAGATAAAACCATAATTCCAGAAGTTCTAAAGGTTACAGCTACTGCATCAGATGATGGAGAAGTCATGGCAATAGAACACAAAGACTATCTAATTCAAGGAGTTCAATTTCACCCCGAATCAATTATGACAGAAGATGGTAAAAAAATTCTATTCAATTTTATTAAACAAGTAAAGGAGAGACAAAAATGATTTCAGATTTCATTTCAAAACTACAAGAGAAGACAGATCTCACATATGAGGAGATGAATCAAGTGATGACAGATGTTCTTTCTGGCAAAACAACTGATTCAGAGAATGCAGAATTTCTATCAAATCTTGCAGAGAAGGGAGAAACAGATGATGAATTACTTGGAATGCTTGACAAAATGCAGGAATTTTCGTTGAAAATTGAGCCTAAAAACACTGGAACCATTATTGATATGTGTGGAACAGGAGGAGACAAGCTTCAGACATTCAACATTTCAACCACAGCATCATTTGTTGTGGCTGCTGCAGGAGGAGTTGTAGCAAAGCATGGAAATCGCTCAAGTTCAGGAATATCAGGCAGTGCAGATATTTTTGAGTATTTTGGGTATGACTTGAGTTTAGAACCACCTAAAATTGCAGAAATTTTAGAAAAACACAACATCTGTTTTATGTTTGCACAAAAATTTCATCCAGCAATGAAACATGTATCTGTAGCAAGAAAGCAGTTAGGAAAGAGAACTGCGTTTAATTTACTTGGGCCATTATCCAACCCAGCTGGAGTGAAAAACCAACTTGTAGGAGTTTTCTCAATAGAATATCTAGACAGATTACCATTAATCCTAAAGAGAAAAGGTGCTGAAAATATCATGACAGTACGTTCAGATGACGGAATGGATGAGTTTTCTACCAGTTCAACTAACAGGGTTTGTATTTTGAGAGATGAAAAAGTTTTGATGAATGCAATAGATCCTGAAGTAGTAGGATTGCACAAATCATCATTAAAAGATATTCAAATTCAAACAAAGGAAGATGCGATAAAATCATTTGTAGGAGTTTTGAATAATACTGCAAATCAAGCAATGATTGAAACTACTGCACTTAATGCAGCTGGTGGGCTAATTGTTGCAAATATTTCAAATAATTTTGAGGAAGCAGTAGAACTGGCATTAAACACAATTAAAGACGGTAAAGCATTCTCATTATTGGAGAAATTTGTACAAGATACAGGAGAGATTTCAAAATTAAAGGAGATCACTGATGGCTGAAAATATTCTAAGAAAACTAGTAAACAATTCACAGATGGCAATTAATGACGGAGTATACGAAGTAGAAGATAATTTAGAAAAATCAAACAAAGACTTTATTCAAATTATCAAGACTAGCGGACATGCACCATTACTCACCGAAGTGAAATTCTCATCACCATCACTAGGCAAGATACGCACGATTACTGATCCAGTAAGCATAGCATCGCAAATGATTGCAGGAGGCTCAAAAGCATTATCAGTATTGACACAACCACATCTATTCAACGGGTCCCCAGAGTATTTCATGAAGGTAAGACAGGCAGTAGATGTTCCAATGTTAATGAAAGACATCATGATTGACAAAGTTCAGATTGATGCTGCAAAAAAGATTGGAGCAGATTTCATGTTAGTTATTCAATCATTGTTTGATCAAAATTTTCTAAAAGATATTGATGAGTTTATCGAATATGGACATAAACAAGGACTGCAGATTCTTCTCGAAGTGCATACAAAACAAGAATTTGAAAATGCACTAAACACAGAAGCTGATTTGATTGGAATTAACAACAGAAATCTAGACACACTGGAAATTGATCTAAAAACAACTGAGACAATATTATCAGGAATTGATAAATCAAGACCTATACTATCTGAAAGTGGAATAGATACACCTGAAGATATTCAATATCTAAAAAAGTGTGGGGCAGATGCATTTCTTATAGGATCAAGCATAATGAAAAGTAACAACATTGAAGAACAAGTAAGAAAATTGGTGAATGCATATTGAAGTATCCTAAAAACGGCAGATTTGGGGAATTTGGGGGGAAATACATTCCAGAAACTCTAGTTCCAGCAATAGAAGAATTGGAAGAAAATTATCTTAAATTCAAAAATGATAAAAAATTCAAAAAAGAATTAGATTACTATCTCAAAGTTTACGCAGGACGTCCAACTCCATTATACTATGCAAAAAATCTGTCAGAGAAACTTGGGGGTGCAAAAATCTATCTCAAAAGAGAAGATTTGTTGCATGGAGGAGCTCACAAAATAAACAACACACTTGGACAAGCACTTCTTGCAAAAAAGATGAAGAAGAAAAGAATCATTGCTGAAACTGGTGCAGGTCAACACGGGGTTGCCACTGCAATGGCATGCGCAGCATTAGGAATGAAAGCCGAGGTATACATGGGCTACAAAGATACCATTAGGCAGAAACTAAACGTATTTCGAATGAATTTACTGGGTTCAAAAGTTCATCCAGTCAAGTCAGGCTCAAAAACACTCAAAGATGCAATCAATGAGGCAATCAGAGATTGGATTACAAATGTAGAGACTACTTACTATCTACTTGGTTCCGCAGTAGGTCCTCATCCATACCCCGTAATGGTTAGAGATTTTCAAAGTGTAATTGGAAATGAAATAAAATCACAAATGAAAAAAATAAACAAAACACCTGACAGTGTAATTGCTTGTGTGGGAGGAGGGTCAAATGCAATTGGTACATTTTATCCACTAGTGGATTCTAATGCAGAAATTATAGGAGTAGAAGCTGCAGGTCACGGATTAAAATCAAAAAAACATTCAGCAACATTATCAGCTGGAAGTAAAGGAGTTCTTCATGGAATGATGACGTATCTACTTCAAGACAAAGAAGGACAGATTACAGAGACACATAGTATCTCAGCTGGATTGGACTATCCAGGTGTAGGACCTGAACATTCTTACTTTAAAGACACTAAACGAGTAAAATATCATGCAGCAACAGATACAGAAGTAATTGATGCATTTCTAATGTTAACAAGAACTGAGGGAATTATTCCAGCTTTAGAGTCAGCGCATGCAATTGCAGAAGCAATCAAAGTTGCAAGAAAGAGTAAGAGTTCTGAATCAATTGTGGTAACACTTTCTGGAAGAGGAGACAAAGATGTAGAAGAAGTTCAAAATTATCTGAGTAAAAATGTCAAAGATTAAAGAAAAATTTGCAGAGTTAGATGCAAGAAAAGAAAAGGCCCTGATTTCATACATCATGGCGGGATTTCCAAATGAAAAATCTACAATCTCAGTAGTTAGAGGACTTGTAAAGGGAGGAGTAGACATTATTGAGTTAGGATTTCCATTCTCAGATCCTCTTGCAGATGGACCTGTTATTCAAAATGCAAGCACAATTTCCCTTGAAAAAGGCACAAAAATAGACAAATTTTTTGCTCTAGTCAAAAAAATCAGAAAAGAGACAGACATCCCTCTAGTACTCATGACATACACCAATATCCTATATCATAAAGGATATTCAAAATTCATTGCAGAAGCAAAAAAAGCAGGAATTGACGGATTCATTCTACCTGACATGTCAGTAGAAGAATCAAAAGAGTATCTTCAAACTGCAAAAAATAATGCAGATACAATATTTCTAATATCACCAAACACCAGTAAAACAAGAATTAAAAAAATTGCAAAAGCATCATCAGGGTTTTTGTATCTTGTTGCAGTTTATGGAACAACAGGAGTAAAGACAGGAATTAAAAATTATACAATAAAAGCAATCAAAAATGTCAAAAACCAAACCAAAGGGAAAATTCCTATCGGGGTAGGATTTGGAGTATCAACACCAGAAGATGTAAAAAAATACATCAATGCAGGGGCTGATGGAGTAATTGTCGGAAGTGCATATCTGAAATTAATCGAAAAAACTTCTCAAAGTAAACTAGAATCAAAAATAGAATCATTTACAAAATCTCTAAAAAAACAAACAATGTAGAAAAAATAAGAACCGTCTGAGCAAGGTGGTCAAGTTCAAACTGGTATAGAGGGGAAACTCAATTTCAGTTATGACCACCCAACTAGATGTTCTCAGAAGGTTATGGTTAAACAAAAATAAAACATTCATGTTCTAAAAAATTAAAAAATGTTCAAAAACATCTTAATTTTTTTACAGGTGTATAGTTTAGAAGATTAAATTATTTTTAATCTGATTCGTCTGGCTCATTTGCCTTGTCTCGTACTTTTTTCATTACACAGAATTTTGCAAGAGTTTTCTTAAATCCCATAACTAAGATGCGAAATCAAGTAACTTAAGTATATTGATAGAATCTAATCAAAAGAATAATCAAAACTAGTGAATTTTGTGAATATCCTCACCACAATGAATGCAGAAAAAAGAGCCATTTTTTGACCAATAGTGCTCACAGTTGGAGTTATTCATGATTAAGATGTTCTTTTACGCATAAGAGAAGACCAGTCCAAAACATCAAACATTAGAAGAAAAAGATTTGATCTAAAAAAAATCAAGAAATTTGGTCCAATTTTGCATCTAAGGAGTTGACCTGAGATATCAAATTTCTCACAATATTATCAATTGTTTCAGTTTTATTTTGTTTAGGGGCATCAGATTCATCTGCCCAATCAAGCATTGCATCAAATATAGAGCGAACTTGTAAAGAATCATCATACAATTCATCTATTGTAAACAATTTTTTCTTGTTTTCATCTTTAGGAAAAATCATCAAATGCCCATCTTTTAAAATTTGAAATTGTTGAGAAGCTATGGCATCGGCAAAATCAGCTAAAAACAAACCTCTAATTGCATTTTTTAATTTTGGATTATATTGCATTTTATTACAAGTTTTTTTGAGTATTTGACCAAGAGTTGTATTTTCATCAAACCCACCTTTGAGTTTATTAGAATCAATTATTATTTTTAGAAATTTTTCAAATACCTTAAGATGAGAATTGATGTAAGACATCATAGAGTAAACTACAAAGATTATGACATCATCACGTTTTGTTTCAAAGTCATCTAATTTTCTAATTGTTTCAGCAAATACTTGAGAGAAGCTTTTTTGAAAGTCTATGAAATTACGAAAAAATTGTTCATCATGATATTTAGAATTAAAATGATATAATTTCTTTTTTTCAATATCATTTAGAATAACCAGTGTAGCCCTATAGTTTGAATCATCATACACCACAAGACTTGTGAATTTTGTGTGAACTTAAGTTTTTGATTCACATTAAACGTTCGTTTTTTAATTTCTGCTTATTTCTATAAACGATCAAATGGTAATTGATAATTTGTTTTAATTTTTCTTCCACAGTTAATTGATCAGCAGTAGCAATGCTTAGAAATCCAAGATAATCATTGTCATTAAGTTTGATGCATATCTTTCGCATCAGATAAGTTAGCAGAATTGAGCCTAAAAGAGGAGGTTATTGTAAAAATAGACTCATTTTAGAGTAATCAAACTAGTCTTTTTTGAAAAGATTATGATTGAAATTATAGAAATTGTGAGAATTAGCAAGACGATTCCTCCAAATTCAGGAATTACTTTAGACCCCATTATTGTGATTTCTCTTGAAGTGTTATCAAGTGGAATGACTAGCTGAGTTGCAGTATTATCACTAATTGTAGAATCAGATTCAAACTCAACCATATTTCCATCAACCCATACGGTTGTAGGATTATCAATTAGTTCTTTTGGCAAAGTTATGGTAAGATGTTCATTATTGCTCTCTCCTGTCAATGTAAATGTCAGAGTTTTTTCGTCAGGATTTACATGAACTGCAGGAGCTAAATGTGCATCTAGGAAATATTTTACTTCAAATCCTAATCCATCATCAGTATAGCCAGATGCAATTCTATCGATTGATTTTACGCTACCAGGATCCAAAACCACGTGAACCACACCATTCATCCAAGGATGAAGTGTGCAATAATAGTAAAAATCACCAAGGTCATCAAACTGATGGGTATAAGATTTTCCTGCAGTAAAAAATCCACTATCAAATAGCCCATCTTCATCATCGGGAGTAGGCATTTGTTCTCCTGTAGGATTGATTGAAGTTACAGTATGAAATGCAGTATCAGCATTAGACCAGGTTACACTATCCCCTGGAAAAACAGTGATTATACCAGTTGTCTCACCAGTGTCTTTTTGAGACCAAAAATAAGGGAAATTTTCATCAGATGCACCTGAAGGAATTTTTATTTCATAATTTTCAGCAAACGCAAAACTGAAGCCTGCCATCAAGATTGCCATTAGAGGTAAAGCTGCAAGTGCATACTTCATGATTATACAACTGTCAAGTAGTATTTCAACCAAGCCATGATCGACAAAACATACAAAAACCAGATACCCGTTTCATTAATGTGCAGACGAAGTTTATTTTTGTCACAGGTGGTGTGATGTCTGGCCTTGGAAAAGGCGTAACAACTTCCTCGATTGCAAAATTATTACAACTAGCAGATCAAAAGGTATCATGTATCAAAATAGATCCTTATCTGAATTATGATGCTGGAACTATGAACCCAGTAGCTCATGGAGAAGTATTTGTCACAGATGACGGAGGGGAATGCGACATGGATATTGGAAATTATGAACGATTTCTTAATCAAGACATTCCAAAAAGCCACAACATTACTACTGCTCAAGTATACTCCTCAGTAATAGAAGCAGAAAGAAAAGGGGAGTATCTAGGAGCATGTGTTCAAATTATTCCTCATGTGACTGATGAAATTAAGAATAGAATTAGGAATATAGCTGAAGATGAAAAATTGGATTTTCTAATTGTTGAATGTGGAGGAACAGTTGGAGATATCGAATCACTTCCATTCTTAGAAGCATTAAGACAAATGAAAGTTGAAGAAGGACCGCAAGGTGTTATTTTTGTTCATGTAACACTTGCTCCATCGCTTGATGTAGTAGGAGAACAAAAAACAAAACCAACGCAACATAGTGCACAAGAACTAAGAAGAATCGGTATTCAACCAGACTTTTTGGCAGTAAGATGTACCTTACCATTAGAGGAAAAAACAAAGAAAAAGATTGCAATGTTTACTAATGTAACTGCAAAAGATGTTCTTTCATGCCATGATGCAAAATCAATTTTTGAAGTACCACAAATGTTGTATGATCAAGGAATCATGGATGCAATATTTACTAAATTTGGAATAGTGGGAATGGTTAATGCATCAGCTAACTGGGACAAATGGAATGCAATTGCACAAAACATGGTAAATCATGAAGATCAAAAGGTAAAGATTGCAATGGTTGGAAAATATGTTACATTAGCAGACAGTTACGTAAGTGTAAACCATGCATTAAAGCATGCAGGAGCACAAATGGGTAAATCAGTAGATATTGATTGGATTGATTCAGAATCAATTACAGATTATTCTGTATTATCAAAATATGATGGAATATTAGTTCCAGGGGGATTTGGTACTCGCGGCTCAGAGGGAATAATTCAAACTGCAAACTATGCACGTGAAAACAACATACCATATCTAGGAATATGTTTTGGATTCCAATTAGCAGCAATTGCGTTTGGAAGAAATGTTTTGAAATTAGATGACGCAAATTCTACAGAAATTGAACCAAACACAAAAAATCCAATTGTAGATTTACTGCCAGAACAAAAAGATGTTTCAGATATGGGAGGATCATTAAGGCTAGGAGCAAATGAAGTATTAATCAAAGAAAACACAAATGCTCAAAAAATCTATGGCACCACAACAATTAGCAAACGACACAGACATAGATATGAAATCAATAAAGAATACATTCCAAAATTTGAAGAAAATGGTTTGATATTTTCAGCTGATAGTGATAATGGTAAAAGAATGGAGGTGTTAGAAATTCCTAGTCATAAATTCTATCTAGGAGTTCAGTTCCATCCAGAGTTCAACAGCAGACCAGGATTCCCGGAAGAAGCATTTGCAGCATTTATCAAAGCAGCATCTGAAAAATAATCAAGAATTATGGTAAAAGAATGTTGAATTTGGCACCATTAGTGTAATCTTTTGCAACCCAGATTTTTCCACCATGGGATTCAATAATTCCCTTACAAATAGCCAGTCCAAGTCCAGTTCCTTTATGTTTAATTTCTGGAGGGACAACTAATTGATGGAATTTTTCAAACACAGTTCCATGATGTTTTTCAGGAATTCCTATGCCGTTATCTTCTATACTGATCAAAGTTTGACCATCATCAGCAACATCAGATGAAATGATAATTTTTCCATTTTCTTTTGGAACAAAGTCAACAGCATTTTTGACAATGTTTGTAATGACTTGAGAAATACGAGAGACGTCACAGGAGATTGTTTTAGATTTTTTAACGTTAATGTCTAAAACAACTCCTCTTGATTCAACCATATCTTTTAGGTTAACACATATTTTTTCAAATAATGAATTAGATTCAATATCTTGAATTTTTAATTTCATAGTACCCATATCTAATTTTTTAACATCATTCAAATCAGACAATAGTTCACTTAATCTATCGCAATTAGACATAATGTCTTCAATTCTTTCTTTTTGTTTTTGATTTATTGTAGCATCTTTATCAGTAAGTAACAACTGACATGCCAACATGATAGGAGTTAACGAATTTTTTATCTCATGACTAATTATAGATACAAACTCATCTTTTTGCATAGAGTAAAGATTTGAAATGCTTCAATAAAAGAATAATGAAGCCCTATGGTAAAAGAATGTTGAATTTGGCACCATTAGTGTAATCTTTTGCAACCCAGATTTTTCCACCATGTGATTCAATAATTCCCTTACAAATAGCCAGTCCAAGTCCAGTTCCTTCATGGGAAATATCTTTAGGAGTATCTAATTGATGGAATTTTTCAAACACAGTTCCATGATGTTTTTCAGGAATTCCTATGCCGTTATCTTCTATACTGATCAAAGTTTGACCATCATCAGCAACATCAGATGAAATGATAATTTTTCCATTTTCTTTTGGAACAAAGTCAACAGCATTTTTGACAATGTTTGTAATGACTTGAGAAATACGAGAGACGTCACAGGAGATTGTTTTAGATTTTTTAACGTTAATGTCTAAAACAACTCCTCTTGATTCAACCATATCTTTTAGGTTGGGGACAATTTTGTTCAATAGAATCTCAACATCAACATCTTCCTTATGTAAACTCATATCATTTCTATCCAATGTTTTGATATCAGACAAATCAGATAACAAAGCAGTTACTTGGTTAGAATTTACCAAAATTTGGTCAATTCTACGTTTTTGTTTTTGAGTGAGAGGGCCTTCTTTTTCCGTAAGTAGTAATTGACATGCTAAAATGATAGGAGTTAGAGGGTTTTTTATCTCATGGCTGACCATAGAAACAAGTTCATCTTTTTGTTTATCAATCTCTTCTAGTTCCGCAATCTTTGTTTCGCTTTTTGAAACTCTACCAGCCAACATCATCACAATAAATCCTGCTAAGGTACCAAGACCAATTACAGTTGGAATAATATTCTCATACATGAAATAAAGAGATTTGAGATTCTTTACTTGTTTCAATAATGTTTTTTCAGAAAAATTTGTAGGTTCATCCCATGCATCTAAAACAACAATTTTTTGTCCATCAATTAATGCATAATCTGTAAATTGTTCACTAAACGAAACATCCATTCCAGTAACAGGTTCAATATAGTTTGTGGCTCTATAATGCTCCCATATTTGTTCTGAAAAATCAGGATAAACATCAGATACATCAAAAATTTCTTCACCCTCAAATTTGTAGACAGTTACTCCATCAAGTGTAGTTTCTTCAACAAAATGATAATTCATTACAGCTCCACCAATATCATAAACAAAGTAATCTTTTTTCTCTACATGTGGGGGGAATGCAAAGCGACCAGCTTTATCCAAATATTCACGAGTGTTTTTATCCACGCGTTCATCAATCTCTACAACCCAAAAACTCTCAGTAGTTAAGATATCTGTGTAATCATATGTAGTACGTAGCAGTAATTCATTACCATTTATTTCCAGAATTTCTCGATCCCAGTGAAATAGCATTTTTGTAGGTTCAGAAAGGACACACCCAATACAATCAGCAAACTGAATCATCCCAACATTTTCAGCAGTAATTTCCAAGATGTCATGACTAGTTAACAGTTCAGGAGTTATTGCAAAAACCCAAATTAAAAGAAATGAAATTCCTATTCCTAAAACAATGAAAGGGGAATTTTGCATAATAACACACTACTCAATTTTAGATATTTCATAAATTTTTTGTCTAGCATCACGTATGGAAACTTTCTTTTTGACATAACCTTTCTTTAACAGATGACTTAACGCCAATCTAACAGTTCTATCAGGAAGAAGGGTTTTGTTTGCCAAGTCTTTTTGAGTCAATGCACCTTCATACTCCAAAGTTTTCAAGAGTAATTTAGAGCTAGGAGGCATGCTAAGTAATTCTTCTGCCAAATGAACTTTTTTTGCCAAAGCAGAAATAGCAGTAGAATCTTTTTTCAGACGAATAATCTTTGCAGGAGGAAAGAATTGTGTACATTCAACAGTTTTGTTTACTTTGTACCTATCAAGACCATCAAGTACTACTTCACAATGTAGTCGTGCAGAAATATCATCAATCTCAATTGAACTATCATTAGATACAATGATAGGTCTTCTTGTAACGTCAAGAGAGTTTACGGAGATAATTTCAAAAACTGCAGAATCTTGAAACAATACGGGACCTCCAGCAGACATTGAATATGCCGAAGAACCAATAGGTGTTGAGACGATAATTCCATCACTATTATCGTGCCATACTTCTTCACCATTAACACGCAAAGTATGTTCCATCAACATTGCACTTCGAGAAGAAAAAACGGCAACATCATTTAGTACAGGATAGACATTTTTTCCATCTATTTTTACACCTAGTCTAGGAACTTCTTCAACTGTGTACTTTTGTTTTTTCAAAATTCCAACATATGATGAAAATTCTTTTAGATCAATTTGTGCCAAAAACCCACTTGTCTCACCTTCACTAATTCCTAAAATTGGCAAGGTAGAGTCAAACGTTCTATGAAAATAATTACGGACGCCTTTATCACCGCCCAAAACTATAACACAATCAGCAGGTTTACTCTTTGATTTTGTAATTGGAAATGATTTGATTCCAGCATCATCAAGTATTTTTTTTACGTATTTTGCCGCATTACTAGTACTTCCAGAACCATAGATACCTATTTGCATAGAGTAAACATTTGAAATGCTTCAATAAAAGAATAATGTACCTACAAGTCTCGAAATTTTACCAAATTGTAAAAGTACGAGGCATTGTTTTGAATTACTCCTTTACGAGGTATTTTTTGCAATCCAACATTTTTTGAATCAAGTGCAGCCTGGGCAGCACCTCCAGCAAAACACAAAGCCCACAGATAGTCTTTTTCCTTAAGCATTGTACAACAAAATGCAGCACAAAAAATATCACCTATACCTGTGGTATCATGAATCTCTTTGTTTGGCAAAGTAATAGAATACACTTTGTCTTTTACCAACAAAGAGACATCAGTTTTGTTTGTAAGCAATACATACTCTACACCTTTTTTCTGAAGGGCAACCATCATCTCATCATGAGTGCCAGAAACTAGTTGTTGTGCTTCTTCAGGGTTCACTTTGATTGCATTAACACTTGAAAGATCAACATCATTTTTTTGTAAGAAAACATTGTTTTGAGAATCTTTTTCTCGAAGAAATCCTTGAGGGTCAACAAACAAAAAATTTGAGTCATCTTTAATTTTTTTTAAGGTATCATTTGTAATTTCATGAAATATAGGACTGACAAGATGACCATCTGCATTTGTGTTTGAATATTCAATAGGATCACATTGATTTTCTAGTTTGAGAGTTCGGTCAGCACCAGTAATTGATATTGCAAATTTTGTAGTGTTTTTACTTGAATCAGGATTGATCAGATTAATCTTATTATCAGAAAGATATTGTTTTGGAAAATCATTTCCAAATTTTGTATACAGATCAACGTCGAATTTGAATCCTCTTGCAGTTAATCCACAATAGCATGCAGATCCACCAATTTGCTCATAATTATTGTCTCCAATAGATATAGTGTCAACAGCACAATGAGCAAAAACAGCTAATTTCATTTCTCTTGGTTTGATATGGTATAGATTTAGTTTTTTGCATTGTTTTTGTCAAAACAGGTTTTACAAAGAATTTCGCCTTTTAACATGAACAACTCTACTCCAGAATTATAACAACTATGACAAAGACCACGCATATTCTCTAAATGAAATTACACGATCTAGAATTAAAACATGGAGTATTTTTGGTTCATTTTTAGGCATAAATCTAACAAAATTTTTGAAATGTCCACAAGAATATAAGTAGGGAAATCAGTTTATTGTCATGCCACTTAAGCGTGCAAGTAGAGGCCGTACAAAAGGAGGAAAAGGTTCCTCAGGTGTCGTACAATGTACAAACTGCGGACAAACAGTTCCAAAAGACAAGGCAAAAAAAGTTACATCCAGACTAAACCTAGTGGAACACACATTGGCCAAAGAACTACGTGCACAAGGAGCATACATTGCATCACCTACAGTTCTAAAATGGTACTGTATTTCATGTGCAATTCACTTTAAGATTCTAAAAATTAGATCTGCAGACAATAGAAGAAAACGTGGAAAACTACGATAGTCTTATTCTTTGATGTTTTTTGCAGTAACAATCATTCTTTGAATTAATGTAATTGCAGCAATTATTACTACAATAATGACTGCTATCTCCATAAATCCAATAATTCCAATAATTGCAATTACAAGTAATCTTTCAGCTCGCTCACCAATTCCTACACCTTGTAATTTTACATTTATTGCATCAGACTTTGCTCTTGCATAGCTTACCAATAATGACAATGTGATTGCAAGAAATACCAAATAAGGTTCAGCATATCCTCCAACTAAAATTCCTAAAAATATTGCAGTCTCTGCAATTTTATCAAACATTGAATCAAGATACGAACCTTTCTGAGATGTTTTTCCAGTTACACGTGCAACTTGTCCATCCACCATATCAAAGAATCCTGAAACAAGTAACAAAATGCCTCCAATAATTAACCCAAATTCAATTCCAAGTCCATAAACTATTGCAGAAAGAAATGCAACACCTAAACCAACTGCAGTCCAAAAATTAGGAGACAATCCTGTAGATGCAAATCCGCTACCAATCTTTTCAAGTGTAGGTTTGAGAGTATCTCGGAGATTGTTTAACACGTGATAACCCCAACAGTACTAGCTAATAAAGTGAGCAGGAGTAAAAACTAGGCAAAGCATAGTCAATTTTTTGAGATTTATTGGTTTTGAGATAGATTGATTGCAATAAGCGTTGACATTATCTTTGCTGCAAGGGATGCAGTTGCACCATTATCATGGTATGGATTTAATTCAACTATATCAGCACCAATAACTTTTGTTTCTTGAAGAGAGTAAATCATGTCAAATAATTCTCTAGAAGTTATTCCTACTGCTTCAGGATTTCCAACGCCGGGGGCAAATGCAGGATCAAGAACATCAAGATCAAAACTAGAATACATAGTATCAAAAGTTGAAACATGATCTTTTAGTAATTGAGGACCTTTACCATCACGGATCTCTTTATCAGAAATTGTCTTAATTTTGTGTTCAGTTAAAAATTCCAATTCTTCTTTAACAAATGCACGAGCTCCAACATGTAGAATATTTTCTGCACCTCGTTCTTCAACAACACGTCGAAGATAGGATGCATGACTGAGTTTGATATCAGCAAACTCATCTCTCAAATCATAATGAGCATCAAATACAACATAACCAGTATCTTTTGGAAAACTAGTATACGTGCCATATGTGATAGAGTGTTCTCCACCTAAAATGAACAACTGTCTTTGCTTTGCAACTAGTTCAGTTGTGATTTTTTTTACCATATCAATCATTTCAGATGCTACAACCGTATGACGAGTATTACCTAAATCCTCAATGTTTACAGTTTCCAAATCCACAGATAATTCAGGATGAAATATCTCAATATTGTTAAAAGAATCTCTAATTGCATCAGGACCAAATCTGCAACCAGGTTTGTATGAATGAGTTGCATCAAAAGGAATTCCAAAAACGGTTGCTACAGGTTCAGAGTCATCATCTGATGCAGTTATCAGAGGATTTTTGTTCATGTATAAATCAAGAAAACTCATAGACTACACCATTAATTGAGGTCTCTTTGAGAGGTGCTGTGATTGATTTAATCCAGTGTATGGTTTGCTTGAAGTTTGTTCATTAATTTCATTCATGAAATCATCAAATGAGACTTCTCTCACGTTTCCAGTTTGTCTATCACGTATACTTAGATTTTCAGATCCTGCTTCTTTTTCTCCAATTACCAAAATATATTGAATCCATTCCTTTTCAGCTTCACGGATTCTTTTACCAATACTTTCGTTTCGGTCATCAACATCAACACGAACATTTTGTGCAGATATTTTATCACATAAATTATTACAAAAATCATAAAACTCTTCTTTCAGAGGAATAATTCTGACTTGTGTTGGTGCAAGCCATAATGGAAATTGCGGTTTTGTGCCTTTCTTTGAATCAGCAGCAGCTTTTTCCAATAAAGCATAGATTATTCTTTCAATTGCACCACTTGGAGAGTTGTGCAGGATAATTGGGTGTTGAGTAGTATTATTCTCATCAACAAATTCAATTCCATATCGGTCACCATTTTCAACATCGATTTGATCAGTGGATAAAGCAGATGCTTTTCCCAAATTATCAATAAAGTTGAATTCCCATTTTAAAACAAAGTAAAAGAATTTCTCTTTCCACATCTCAACTAATACAGGTCTACCATGTTTCTTGACTAATTCTTCAATAGAGGATTTGTTTTCATTGTAAAAGTCCTCAGTAAATCTAATCGCCATATCATAATCAGATTCGTCAATTCCTAATTCTTTTAGAACATCTTGAGATAAATCAAATCTAACTTTAATCTCATCTACAGCTTGCGGAATATCTTTGCAAAATGCATGACAATCAGGCATTGTAAATGCACGTAATCTTCTCAAACCTACTAACTCTCCAGATTGTTCACGTCTAAAGCTGTATCGAGTAAGCTCATAGAGTTTGTATGGTAAATTTTTGTAAGACATTTGGTATTGATTTGCCATAAGAAATTGTCCAAAACAGGCTGCAAATCTCAAAAAGAGTTTCTTTCCTTCAGAATCAATATTGTATTGTCTTGCAGGGAATCGATTAAAGTAACTAACCATGCTCGGGTGTTCTGAATCATACATGATTGGAGTTTCAACTTCATGGCCGCCATATTCTTTGACTCTATCAGTAACATATCTCTCAATTAGGGATTTCATCAGACGCCCATTTGGAAAGAATTTCATATTTCCAGAATCAGATGCAGGTTCATAATCTGCAATTGCAAGTTTCTTCATCAATGCAACATGTGGAGGAGGTTCATCTACTTGACGTTGTTTTGCAGATTCGTATTTAGCTAACACTTCTAATTTTTTATGATTTGAAAAGTCAAAGTCTCCAATGTTAGTCATTGTTCCATCAGGAGACATTATTTTCCAATAAGAGCGGATTGTAGATTCACCTTTTAGTGCATCAGAAGTGTCTTCGTTATCATCTTTAGTAGAAGAATCTTTTGTAACAACCTTGGAGCTTTCAGCTAATGGGTGTCCTTTGACTTGAACTTTGTAAGATTTTGTCCAGCCAAAAGGAGAATGGGAAACTTCAAGATCTGATGCTTCAGATTCCATTTCTTTTAACAAAGACATCGCAGTAGATGGTTTTGCAAGATTTGAGCTAAGATGAGCATAAGGGTATAGCAATAATTTTTTACAGCCAATTTTTTCCATTGAATTTTTTATCTGAGATATTGCGTTTTTTGCAACAGACGAATCATCGCCATCTTCAATTGCAACAAATGCAACTACAATTTCTTCTAGTTTCTGTGTTTGAGGATTTTCAATCTCTTCGGCGGATTTGATCTCTTTTTTTGTAGGTGTGTATTCTATGCTATCACAGTGTAGTTGTAATATTCGCATAACTTCAAACAGAAAAGATAATTGAAATAAGTGTTTGCTGGAATGGTGGAATTTTTTCAGGGAGTTTTACCACGTAGTGAAATTACTGAGCGTAAAATCAAGCCAGACATACCCAAATTAGATGTAAGAAATGCAGATGCTCGCTTCAAAGAATCTTGGCCACGAAATCCTTCATCATAAACCATCTCAACACTTCCCTTGTCAGTTTCAACAAAAGAAGTGATTAGAGAATAATTACCCAATTTTTCATCATTTTTTTCCAAGTAAAGACGCAACTCTACTTTAGAAATTTTGAATTCATCTTGAATAAAATTCCCTGAAGAAAATAAAACCTCTACATCATCAGGAGTTCTATTTACTCTCTGAGGATCATGCAAGTCAACTATATCCATTAAGATTATTTTTAGAGTATTGCTAATTAAGTGATATTTTCAATATGTTTACGCAAGTATTATTTACAACAGAGATGGTTTTCCAGATGTGGACCCGCATAAATTTCATGGTAAAGATATTCCGCACATCAAACTAGATCCTAAAATGACCATAGAAGATTTAGTAAACGTTTTTTCAAGTTCAGGATTCAATGGTAGGCAATTGGGAGATGCTGCAAAACTTTATGCAAAAATGATCAAAGAAAATGCAACAATTTGTCTTACTGTTTCAGGTGCAATGACACCAGTTGGTTTTGGAGGAATAATCAAAACATTAATTGAAAGAGGGTTTGTGGATTGGATTATTACAACGGGTGCAAATGTGTATCATGAAGATCACTTTGCATGGGGATTGCCGGTAAAACAAGGTAGTTTTGATGTAGACGATATGAAATTGTATGAGAATGAAATTGTTAGAATTAGAGATGTGTATATCAAATTCTATGAGACGTTAGAGGCAGAAGATCAAGTAATTCAAAAAATGTTTGAAGATGAATTTACAGATAAGCCGTTCACCACTGCAGAGTTTTGTAATTTAATGGGAAAAATTAGTAAAGAAAAAGCAAAACACCCAGAAAAGAGTTTCATTACGACTGCATATGATTATGATGTTCCAGTCTACATTTCAACTATGAAAGATTCTTCATTAGCTCTAAATCTCGCAGTTCACAGATTACAAGACAAGACATACAGCTTAGATTTTGTAAGAGAAATTATTGAACAAGCAGCAATTCTATATGATTCTAAAAAATCAGGAATATTGGAATTAGGTGGAGGAGTTCCAAAGAACACAGCTCAGCAAACAGGTCCATTACTAGACCAAATTCTAAGAAGAAATGACGGAGGGCAAGATTACATCATACAAATTACTGATGCAAGACCAGACACAGGAGGATTGTCAGGGGCAACATTGCAAGAAGGAAAAAGTTGGGGCAAAGTACAAGATGCCCATCATGGAATGGTTACAGTGTATGCAGACGCGACAATTGCATTTCCAATTCTTGCATTGTATGTACTAAGTAATCAAAAGACAAGAAAACCAAAAAGACTATACAAAAAATTAGACAAGATGTATGATAAACTAAGTAAAGATTATTTGAAAAAACCAGTAAACAAAAGAAAGACTAAGAAGAAAAACTAAAACCTATCAAATCTTGCCCGTTCAAGTTCACGGTCATCTTTAGACTCTTTTTTGTATTCTTTGTAATGTGTTTTACAAAGTACTGTTTTTTTGCCGGCAGAATTTACTCTCAAGCCAGCATTTTCGACTTTGGCAGTATTAAGCGAACGTGCACCATCATCATCACATCCATCAACATTACATTTTGCGCCTTTAGATACTAGACCCATATCATATCTAATCCAAGATGTTATTTATATTTGAAAATTCCAAGATGATCAAACGATAGGTTCATCGTTTATAAGAGGAATATTTTTTTCTCAGTTCATGGGTGGAGCAAAAAAACCAACTGCTGCAAAGAAAGACACATCATCTAGTAAAGACTCTAAAAAAAGTAAGAAAGACAAAGGTGAAGGCGGTCCAAAGAAAGCAGAGATCACAGTAATGGTTAACGAGCAACAAGCAATGAAGATCATCCAAAATGCCAAAGTGATTACAGTTCAAGACATGGCAAGACAAACAGGAGTAAAAATTTCTGCTGCAAACAAATTCCTTAAAGAATCAGCAGAAAAAGGAATTGTAAAAAGAGTTGGCGGTTATTCAGGACATCACTTGTATCAAGCAGTTTCTTCATAGATACATAATACATCTCCAGATTTAACATCCTTTAACGCATCAATGTTATCAGATAATTTTCCTATAGGAGTCATAGTTTTAGCAGATGCAACATTATTTGTAAAAAAACAAAAACTTCCAGATGAAGGCAAGAATGCAACATCACCTTTCTTAAATTCGGATCTTGCTCTCTCTATACCAGAATCAACAGATGTTTCAAAATAGACAATACTTTTTCCTAAAAGATGGGCATGTCCTTCCAATGGCAAAGATCTCATAATTGTCCCAACAGTTCGAGGGGACAGATGACGTTTTAGATCACATGAAATTTTTGCCTTGCCTCTAATTTCCAAAATTAGTTGTTTTCTAGATACAGATGAGGTACTCAATTCGTAGTTTAAAATGATTAGATTATATAACGTTTTAAGAAAAAATCGGTACTTGTCTGATTCCAATAAAACTGAAGCCGTAGCAGTTGCTGAAGACGAAATTTCAGCAACAGATGAAATTGCAGAGCCAGAAGTTGAAACAAATGCAGGATTAAACAAAGCACTTGATACTTATCGAAAACTAATTGAGAAGAAAGTTGATGCAGAGCCATTAACTGAAAAAGAACAAGATGATCTTGAAAAGAAGATCAAAGAAATTGAAAGTAGAGAAATTGTTGAAACTGTGGAAGAACATGACCCAACAGAGATTCCTTGTGAAAAAAACAAGATTACGATTGGCCCACCAACATTAACTAGATTTGAAAAGGCAAGAATTATGGGTGCAAGAGCATTGCAGTTGTCTCTAGGAGCACCGCCATTTATCCCAATTCCAAAAACTGCTAGAATATCATTGGATATCTCAATGGAAGAGTTAGAACAAAGAGTGATCCCAATCACAATCAGAAGAGTTCTTCCAAACGGAGATTATCAGAATATTCCTATCGACTACTTTGAAAAATGAATCATTGGTCGATAAAACTTAAAAGAAGATAAAATTGCTGATTGTTGAATAATGCTCAATGACGAGACACATGAACCGCAAGGTCACGAGCAGACCGAAAAGTCTGATGAATCTATAGTGCATATTGGAAATGATCCTGTAATGCAATCTGCATTAGATGTATTGCCAATATTAGGAAATAAGAAAAAAGTCATAATCAGATCAAAAGGAAACTCCATACCAAATGCAGTGGCAGTTGCAAACATTATTACAGAAAAAATGCTTAATGGAAATTCCAAAATAGATAAAATTAAGCTTGACACTGATGCAGAAGCAGGTATTGGAAGGATGACTTCGACTATAGAAATTATTTTACTTAAAATTTAGTATACACTGCCTGGACCTTTAAGAAGCATATTTTCACATTCTTTGCAAACTTGCTCATCAATATCAGATTCCAAGTTATGATGTATCTCACAGATCAACAGACTTGATTTGATATAGTTGCACAATCCAATGAATTTAGACAAGCTAGATGGAGTGTATGCCATATCAGAGGAGAGATTTTCACTTAGTTCATCAATTAGGTCTGCAACTTGTTTTTCTGCCAAGAGTTTTGCAATTAAAGAAGGATCACCTCTAGTGCCTCGAATGTAATTGCTAACTGCAGCTTGTGTAACTCCAAGCATTTTAGATATTTCATCTTCTCTAATGTTGTGATCTTCAGCTAGTTTTTTTGCAAGAATTGCACGTAATGCAGGAATTAGAGTTTTAGATTCAATCTCAGCAGGAAGGAGCATTTACTCAGAGGTATTTCATAATGAATTTAAAGTTTGCAGAAATTAGTCTGGCCAAATAGTACCAAGGTCAGGCATATCTATTTTAATTTCAAAAGGTTCTATTTTGCATTGGATAACACCTCAAAGGATCTTTATGAGGCATTAAAAGAATCATGTAATTATTGCAAATCAAATTTGATTTCTTTATCAGGAGGGCTTGATAGTTCAATTATTGCATATTTTCTCAAAGAAAGGAAACCAAACACATTGGCAATAATTGCAGAAGATTTTGTTTCAACAGATCTAACATACTGCCAATTAGTTTCAAAAGAAATGGATTTACCATTAACAATTTACAATGTAAAAACTGCAGAAATTCTTGAAGCAGTTGAACAAACAATAAAAATTCTAAAAAATTTTAACGATATTGAAATTAGAAATAATGTTGTCATGTATCTTGCCATAAAATGGGCAAAAGATAATGGAGAAAAATCAATTATTACAGGAGATGGTGCAGATGAACTATTTGCTGGATATAATTTCCTAGTTCATAAATCAGAAGAAGAATTAGAATCTGAGATCAACAGAGTGTGCTCAATTATGCATTTTCCAACACAAGAGATCGGTAAAGCACTAGGAATTGAGATAGAATCACCATTCTTGAATGATAAAGTGATCAGTCTAGCAAAAAAAATCCCTGCAAATTTGAAAGTAAAAGAAGAGAACAAAAAAAGACATGGAAAGTGGATTTTGCGTAAAACATTCGAATCTTACATTCCAGAACAGATCACATGGAGAGAAAAATCACCAATGCAAGAGGGTTCAGGAACATCAGGATTAACAAATCTGTTTGAATCAATTATTGAAGAAGAAAAGTATGTTGAAAAGAAATTAACTGTTGAAAAAGAAGACAATGTGATCATCAGAAGTAGAGAATCAATGCACTATTATGAGATTTTTAAGAAATTATACGGTTCTCCTGTAGACAAAGAAGCAAAAACTGTGTGTCCATACTGCAAACATAAAGTTGAGAATTCAAAATTTTGTAGAATGTGTGGGGCTTTTCCTATTTGAGACTATTTGTATTTACGAGGTTTCTTGATGAATATTCTTCTGCATCCGTTACAACAAAAATAGAATTTCTTTCCATCATGTTCATGTAACAATGCAAGTTCTTCATCAAGTTCAATTCCACAAACAGGATCTACTGGCACAAGTTTTTCTCCTGTAAATTCTATTTATAGATTGACCAAAAGATCTTACTAGGAGTTAACAATTTCAAGGATTTTTTTTGGCAGATTGCCAAAATCAGAGTCAGGTTCTGCTGCAACATACAAAATATCTTCATTAATTGGAACACTGATTGCTAAAGCTCGTTCACGAGAAGCCAATGCAAAATTTACAGTTCCAAGTTGCTTATCAAACTCTCGTCTCATTTTTACACGTAAGGCAAGCTCCATGAAAATCATTTCGTCATCTTTTTCACTTTCCAATGGTTCAACATTTGGTTTCATTCCACCTGCAACCAATCTTCCTCTTTCATTAATTACACCAGCAAATCTAATTTTTGGGTCAGCATCTTTGATTGCATCACAGATTTTTGAGTAATCATATATCTTTCCAGACATGCGTCTTCACTCAAAGATCCCCCACTTATTAGCTTTCTATAAAATTTTGAAGTTGAGATGAGGAAGTTCTAAGAAGTGAGTTTTTTTACAAGACCAAGAAACTCGTCATCAGAATAAGGAGGGATTTTCATCACTTCAAGATTCTCAGACACATGTTCTGCAGATTTTTGACCAACAAGAGGGGCAATCACACCAGGAGAAGAGCGAATGAATTGTAATGCTCGCATGGAAGGTTTCAAATCACTAAATTCAGGCATCACACCAGGTTGCAACAATCTTCCCTGCATTAATGGAACACTTGTAAAAACACCAATTCCCAGTCTTGTTGCAGATTCTAAAACAGAAATAGGTTTACTATCAAGTGTTTGAGTTTTTCCAAGTAATGCTTGATCATAATACAAATTGAAAGGTAGTTGAATGAATCTGAACCCATGATCTTCTCCACCGACTTTTTTTGCCATATTTACAGTATCTTCTAGTGAAAGATATTGAGGATTTTCAGTTGGAACTCGAAAACATTCCCATGTGGCCATTCCATAAAATTTGATTTTACCTTCATCACGTTTTTGTTCATATAATTCAAAAACAGATTGGAGGTTTTGCAAAAATTGCTCTTTTGAAATATCTTTGATTTGTCCTTCAACTGCATTGTGAAGATACATCAAATCAACACATTCTAAATCAAGATTTTTTAAACTACGATCTAATTGATCAGAAAGGTATGCAGTAGTCATACAGTGATAACCTGAAGTGATATCACCTTCTTTGACTATTCCCTTGTCAGTGTACTCTTGTTTTACCTGTTCCCAAAAACCTAACTGAACATCAGCATCATTTGTAACATATCCATTTTTTGTGGAAACAAATATCTGATCACGAGAGATTTTATTTTCCTGAATCAATTCAGAGATGGCTTTTCCAACAGATCTCTCTGCTTTTTGAGCTCGATAGTTTATTGCAGTATCAATTACATTGACACCAGATAAGATAGATTGTTTTACTGCACTAGATACTAATTCATCAGTTCTAGCATCAGCATCACCAAGATATGTCCCAACCCCAACATTTGATAAAGTCAAATTTTGGAATTCTTTGAAATTATCTTGATTTACGCCTGAATTTTGGGCAAATTGTTTGGTTCCTTCAGAGGTTGCAAATCCAGAAATCATGTTTTTGGGTAGTTTTTACTAAATTTATGTTTAAACTGTGATTCCAATCAAAAAACTTAGGACAAATAATGCACCAGTGATTCTACTAAACATCAAGGTAGAAGACATGAAAGGAACTAGTTTTTCAACAGAATCATAAGTCTTTTTCAAACCAAATCCAGATTTTACTACAAGAGGAATACTAAGAAATGTGATCAAAGTGATTGTTGGAAATAAATTTAAAGATACTCCTAAAATTATTACACAGTAAGAAACAAGAGGAAATATCCAAAATAGTTTGGTGGCCTTTTGTTTGCCAACTGCAATAACTAGAGTCTTTCTTCCTTTTGATTTATCAGCATCATGATCAGGAAAAGACGCAATAAACAAAACTAGAGAAGACAGTGAGCCAACCACAATTCCTGCAAGAATAGATTCTATAGTAATTTGTCCGGATTGAATGAAAAAAGTACCAATTACAATCATAGAGCCTTTTACTGCAACAAAAAATTCACCCAATCCAGAATCAACAATTTTAGTAGAGTAAAAGTAGATAGACAATATTGCAAAGCCTAGAATAATTGCAATGATTATTCCATCAGTAATTACAAAGTATGCTCCAATTGCAGAACCTATAACCAAAAAAGCAATTCCTGCACGATAGACACTAGATGGTTTTAGTAATCCTTCTGGAAGAACGCCCGTGCCACCACTCATCTTTGTTTTTGGAGTTTTGGTATCTATACCGCGTTTAAAATCCCAAAAGTCATTTAGCAAGTCAACACTGGCATGCAATGCCATAACTCCTGCAAAAGTTAAAAATGCATCAAATGGCTCAATGGTAAAATTTTGCCACCAATTTAGAGCAAGACCAACAGATACTGCAATTACTGACGCCAAAAGGAAACGAATTCGAATAACCCTAAACCATACAGAGAGCATTATGAATAATACAGGTTTTCAGTATAATATTCATGAGATTAAGCGTTAGGTCATTATTTATAAAAAAAATCAACCAAATCTTATCATGATTATTGGAAGGATTTTAGAAAATGAAAAGAGAGTAAAATTTGATGAAGATATTATTTGTAAAAATTGTGGCAAAAAAGTCCCAGGAGGACTACAAACAGGCGAATCATACTATCAAACACAAGAATTTCAAGTGGAATTAGAGAATTTCAAGAAAAATTATCTTTGTGGAATTTGCCGAGACAAAAAACGTAGAGACCAAGATGGATAAATTTTTGAGAAAATCAGACTAGAGATTCATCAGTTACTTCAATAGGTTTTCTACCCATAAATCCAGAGTCTTTTTCATGCCAGAATTTTATCTCTGTTTCACCATACTTCCAGCACAACCAAATTTCATCATCAAATCGTTTAGAAGGAAAATCAAGTAATCCTTGCTCTATACTTTTTACTACAACCCCGGTACTTTCAAGAATTTCAACTGATTCATAGAATTTGGTAATTGCTGAGTTTAGTTGTTGTTTTATAGTCACATATTCTTCAAAAGAATTAGTTGTAGAGACACTCATTTGTAATTCCTGTTCGAGTTTTTTTACTTCATTTTGTTTTGCCAAAGCATATTCAAATTTCTTTATCACATCAGGAAGGGCTTCATTTGCTTCATTTGTAGTAAAAAATGAGAACATGTAGATTCTGGATAGTTCTGAATTAAAAATCTTAGGTGCAAATTTATTAGTAAAACTGTATGTTGAAAAACATGAGTGAAGATCAATTAGAGGCACTGATAGTTCAAACAATTAATGGTGCAGTGGCAACAATTCCAGCATACCTTGATGAGATAAAAGAAAACAAAGAAGTTCTAAAGGTGGAAGATCCAAAAGAATTTGTTTATGGAATTGTGATGGGCATGGCATTAGGAATGAGTGGAGCAATACTTAGTGCACAAAAAGAAATGCCAACGCCAGAAGATCAAATCAAAGTCAGAGATATTGTCTATAAGCACATACCAGAGATTAGAGAACGGATTTTCAGTTGATTGAATTTAATGAAAAAGAAACAGAGTTTCTAAATTCATTAGAAGAGGCAAGAATAGCAACATCACATGATGATATTCCTCATGTAAAACCAGTATCTTTTTTGTTATACAAAAATGCAATTATTATTGCAACAGATTACGAAACACGAACCTACAAGAATTTGAAAACAAATCCAAATACAAGTGTGGTAATTGATATTTACAAATCAGGAGAACACAAGGCAATAGTAATCCAAGGAAAAACAGAGGCGGTAGAAAACGGAGAAGAATTTCAGAAATTTTATGAAATATTTCATGAAAAATTTGAATGGGTTAGACGAAACCCTTGGAAAGAAAATGAGGCACCGTTTCTCAAAATTACCCCCAGTAACAAAAGCAGTTGGGGTCTGAACACAAAATAATAGTCTATTCCATTAAATTGGAATTTTATTTTCTTTTAGTCTTTAATTTTTTTGCTCTAGGTTTTGATCGAAGTAAACGTCCACAGCACGGACACCATAATCCTTCCCAGTCAATGAATAATTCACATTCAGGGCATCTTTTTTGTCCCAGTTCATATCTACTGCCATCAAGACCAGTACTTGTTGCCTTGTATTTTTTACAAGATCCGTTACAATGCACAAAAGATTATGAAATGAGATATAGAAAAACAATTTCATTATTTTCAAATGTTTGAGTAATCAGCATCCCAACAAATAAAGAGCACAGTCAAAGGAAAAAAGCATGTCAAATAAGATCAAATGTTCGCACATTCTTGTCTCAAAGCAGAGTGAAGCGCTTGCAATAATGGAGAAATTAAAGAATGGTGAAAAATTTGGAAAATTGGCAAAAGAACTATCCACAGATTCAGGCAGTGCCAAAAAAGATGGCAATTTAGGCTATTTTACAAAAGGCATGATGGTAAAACCATTTGAAAATGCAGCATTCAAACTGCAAATTGGAGAGATATCTGAGCCTGTGAAATCAGAATTTGGGTACCATATCATCAAAAGATTCGGATAAAATCATAGGTATGGCAGTACTTACAGAAAAAACAATAGATGAAATTTTAGATTATTTAGAAAAATCAATTACAAATCTTGCCAAAGATGCATTTGAGAATTTGGAAGTAGGTGGAGGATTTGATGGGACAATTAACTTTCTAGAAAGTCAATTTGAAATTAGACTAGAAAACCTGCTTGTGGCAAAGGGTTCGGGCACACATCATTTAGAATCAGGAATGAAAAATAAAATCATTCAGAAAAAACAAACAATTATTCAAAACATCACAAAACAATACAAAAATTAGATAAATGCATCTAGACCTGTTTTTTTAGAAACAATTTCTTGATTTTTTTCTAACACTTTGGTCATTTTATCACCCATTGCTTTTGATGCAGACATTTTTCTCTTACCAATCCAATAATATGTTTCATCAATAGTATTTTTTGCAATCAGTACAACCAATTTTCCAGTATCTTTTCTTCCAGTCCTGCCACGTCTTTGAATAAATCTAACAGAACTAGGGACATTGTCATAAAAGATAACTTGGTTTACCTCAGCAATATCCAATCCTTCTTCGCCAACACGAGTTGCAATCAAAACATCAAAGACCCCATCACGGAATTTTTGTACAGTTTCAATCTGCTTTTTTTGTTTTAGTCCTGTTTCTCCTGCTTTACCAATCAAAATTCCAGCAGAAACTCCAAGTTCAGTTAGTTTACTGTGAATTAAATCAACAGAATCTCGATAACTAGTAAATATCAAAGCTTTTCCAGGAACAGATTCTAGGATATCTTTTAGTTTAGGAATTTTAGAGTGTTCAATTCCTCTAGATTGAGCTTCTTTTGCAAGATGCATTGCACGAGTAAAATTTGGGTCAACTTCAAAGAGTTCCTTTACTCCTGCACCTTTTTTTGCCTTGGCACGCTCACAAAACTTCAAGAAAGGTGTGATTCCATGTGCTTCTAAGATGTTTAATGCGTAATGAATTCGAATTGCAGTGAATAATGGTTTTGCAGAACGTCTATTTTGATTTAACACAAATTGTCTAATTCTCAACAAAGCAGAAAGTGATTGTTGTTCAGCTAGTTTGATTCCATTATCACGTAATGTTTGATATCTTTGATCAAGAGCTGATTTGAGTAATGTCTGGATTGTTTTTAGTTCAGGTGGTAGTTCGACATTTATCCATTCAGTGTTTGTCTCTTGTGTGTATGGTTTTACATCAGGGCTGTTTTCTGTTCGTTCTGCAACACTTGCAATTTTTAATTTAGTTAAAATCTCAGTTGCCTTGTCTTTTTCACTAGGCAATGTTGCAGTCATTCCGACAATTCTTGCATCAGAGTTAACAAAACGTTCTGCAATTCCAGAATATGCATAATCACCAACTGTCCTATGTACCTCATCAAAGATTACAAGATTGAATTGATTAGATGAAACAATTCCTCTATCCAAATCATTTTTTGCAATTTCAGGAGTAGCGCAAATCACACTAGTGTTCCAAAGTTTAGTTCTTTTTTGAATTGTATCTTCTCCAGTTATCAGAGAAATATCATCTAATGTGAGATTCTCTTTTAGAAATTCATAATGTTGGTTAACAAGAACTCTTGTAGGTGCCAAAAACAATGCACCACCATTAGATTTAGAGAGATATTCAGCAATTACTTGTAATGCAATTGCAGTTTTTCCAAGACCAGTTGGCAAAACAACAATACAATTTTCAGAGATGGCCTGATTTGCAAGATTTACTTGGTAATCTCGTTTTTCAATAGAGTCTTTTTTGACATATTTTCTTTCAATAAATTCAGTCAATTGATAAAGAAAATTTGTAATTTATCGATTTTATGCTTTCGTGTAGTTAACCATTGACAAACGCATACTCTTTAGTTTCAAATGGACAAAAATTTGTGCCTAAGAGGGATATTTTTTCTAAAAAAATCAAAAAAACATGCCCATTTTTATCCCATTATTCTAAGATAATGGCATGAGTGAGAAGAATCCCAACGAAGAATATTTTCAATCATTGTTAGAGTCATTGAACAAAGATCCTAATTGGAGAATAGTAGAAGAACAATTAGAAAAATACGAATTAATCAAAAAAGATCTTACACCAAAACAACAAGCAATAATTTCAGAGATGGGAAGAGCAATGTTAGCATTGGCAGATTCACAACCAAAAATCATAATTGACAAATTCTTAGAATTGGCTCAAAATCTAGATAAAAAATAAAAAACGAACAGGAAAATCAGTCTAGTTTTTTCTTTGCTCGATTAATCATAGCAGTCTCCTCACGGAGATGTTTTTTCAGTAAACGCTCATGTGCTTTTTTATGAACACTGTAAGCTTTGTTCAAAGATTTTTTTGTTTTTGCTCTTTTTACAGCATTGTTGAATTTTTTGTGGATAGCGCTTACTTCAGCAGTATAACTTGCCATCAAATCTTAAGTCAAAATCATGTTAAAGAAGTTTACGGGTAGTTATTCACGAACATCTTGATCGCAAAAATTCAGAGATTAACGTGATCCATATATTGAACAGACAAACAGATTTGTTATTGAGTACTTTTGAGAGACCAAATTGGGATGAATATTTTATGTTGCAAGCAGAACTTGCAAAACTCCGTTCAAACTGCATCACAAGACAAGTAGGAGCAGTGATTGTCAGAAACCACAGACAATTGGCAACAGGGTATAATGGAACTCCCCCTGGAATAAAAAATTGTTTTGATGGAGGTTGTAAAAGATGCCAATTAAGAATGGAAGGAAAAATAGAGTCAGGAGCATCACTTGATAGGTGTCTCTGTAATCACGCAGAAGCTAATGCAATAATGCACTGTGCAATATTGGGAATCGAGGCAGGAGTTGAAGGGGCAGTATTGTATACCACGTTTGTTCCATGCCTAGAATGCACTAAAATGGCAATCACAATAGGGATTAGGAAATTTGTGTGTCTTGACTCTTATCCAGAAACAGACTTTGACTTGCTAAAAGAAGCAGGGGTAGAAGTCATACAATTAGATAAAACAAAAATTGCAAAATGGGCACAAGAACTAGTTAACAAATACAATTCTGGATGATAAAATGCAAGTCAACATGGAAGAAACCAAAAAAATAGAATCAATGCCACCATCCATGTTAGTATCAGCTACATATGATAACAATTCAAAATCAGCAGTTTTAAAATTCTATGAACCAGAATCTAAAAAATTATTTTTATGGAAAGATGAGGTGGGACATAAACCGTATTGTTATTCACGATTAGCTCCGGAGGAATTGGATTTTCTTCAAGAAAGAGATGATGTTTTAGAAATTAAAACAACTCAACGCTATGATTTAATCAAAGACAAAGAAATTGACATGTCAAAAATTACCGTAGCAGACCCGCTAGCAATTGGAGGTACTGCAGGAGACAAGAGTATCAGAAATGTGATAGAGACATGGGAATCAGACATCAAATATTATGAAAATTATCTATACGATAGAAAACTAATAGTTGGAAAATATTATGAAATCAAAGATGGAAAAATAGTATCACATGATCTTGAGATTTCTGATGAAGTAAAAATTGCTCTAAAGAGTTTGCTGTGGGATAAAGTAGACAGCGAAAGTATGGTAGATGCAGAAGAATTCAAAGAATTTGTTTCAGAATGGGCAGACTTGTTGAATCAACCAATTCCAAAAATAAAACGACTCAGTGTAGATATTGAAGTAGAAGCTGAAATTGGAAGAATTCCA
The DNA here is from genome assembly GCF_965263415.1 of Candidatus Nitrosopumilus sp. Classification (GTDB taxonomy): domain Archaea; phylum Thermoproteota; class Nitrososphaeria; order Nitrososphaerales; family Nitrosopumilaceae; genus Nitrosopumilus. Next base: position 1,201,839 of record NZ_OZ253671.1, on the reverse strand, counting down.
GACCCAAAAATTGCTGAAAAGAAAGTTACTGCCATTGGATTGAAGGGATCAGACGGATTTGATCAGATATTTGTGCTCAAAACAGAGGGGACTGAACAAGGTACAAACGAATTGGACCAAAACATCAAAGTGACATTTTATGATTTAGACAAAGAAAAAGATATGATTTATGATGCATTTAAGATAATCAAAGAATTTCCATTTGTTGTAACATACAATGGTGATGAATTTGATTTGCCATACTTGTACAACAGAGCAGAAAGACTTGGAATAAAAAATTCAGAAAATCCATTTTACATGATGAGAGATTCAGCAACACTCAAACAAGGAGTTCATCTTGATTTGTATAGAACTTTTTCAAACAGATCATTTCAAATCTATGCCTTTAGTCAAAAATATACAAATTTTTCATTAAACGCAGTTTCAAAAGCATTACTTGGAAAAGAAAAGATAGACTATGGGTTAGAATTTGACCAGTTAACACTCTATCAAACTGCAAACTATTGTTACAATGATGCTTTATTGACGTATGAACTTACAAGTTTTAACAGCGAACTGTTAATGCAACTACTTGTAATTATTGCAAGAATTGGCAGAATGCCAATTGATGATATTGCAAGAATGGGGGTGTCGCAATGGATTCGTAGTCTTTTGTATTATGAACATAGAAAAAGAAATTGCCTAATTCCAAAAAGACAGGAGCTTGAAAGAAGATCAGAAGGAGTAATGTCTGATGCAGTAATCAAAGATAAAAAATACAGAGGAGGACTAGTCGTTGAACCAAAAGAAGGAATTCATTTTGATGTGGTTGTGATGGACTTTGCAAGTCTATATCCAAGCATCATCAAAGTCAAAAATCTATCATATGAAACTGTAAGATGTGCACACGAAGATTGTAAGAAAAATGAAATTCCAGGAACAAACCACTGGTCATGCTCAAAAAAGAACGGCTTAACATCAATGATTATAGGCTCACTAAGAGACTTGAGGGTAAATTACTACAAGAGTTTATCAAAAAAAGAGACACTAACTGAAGAGCAAAGACAACAATACACAGTTGTCAGTCAAGCACTCAAGGTAATTCTAAACGCAAGTTATGGCGTAATGGGTGCAGAGATATTCCCATTGTATTTCCTGCCAGCAGCAGAAGCTACCACAGCAATTGGAAGACATACAATTTTAGAGACAATCAAAAAGTGTGAAGCAGCAGGAATCGAAGTTCTTTATGGAGATACAGATTCACTGTTTATCAAAAATCCAACTAAAGAACAAATTCAAACAGTGATTGAGCAAGCCAAAAAAGATCATGGTGTTGATTTAGAGATTGATAAAACATACAGATACTGTGTACTAAGTAACAGAAAGAAAAACTATCTAGGAGTTACCAAAGAAGGCAAAGTAGATGTAAAAGGTCTTACAGGAAAAAAATCACACACTCCACCATTTATCAAAAAATTATTTTTTGAATTGCTTGATGTGTTATCTGAAGTTCAAACAGTTGAAGACTTTGAAAAAGCTAAAAAACAAATTTCAGAAAAAATTGCAACATGTGGTAAAAAAGTAGAAGCAAAAGAAATCCCACTAGAAGATCTGACATTTAATGTGATGCTTAGTAAAGCACCATCAGAATATACAAAAACAATTCCACAACACATACGAGCTGCAAAACAACTTGAAACCATACGGGAAATAAAAAAAGGAGACAGGATTTCCTATATCAAAATTCTAAACAAGCCAGGTGTCAAACCTGTAGAGATGGCAAAAAAAGAAGAGATAGATTCCAAGAAATACATGGAGTTTATGGAATCCACGCTTGAGCAGATTACATCATCAATGGATTTAGATTTTGATACAATTTTAGGAAAGCCAAAACAAACAGGATTAGACGAATTTTTCTGGAATTAGTGAGAATAATGGAAATCGATGGAACGTTACTAACAATTCTAGGAGTGGCTGCAGGAATTTTGATTCTTACTGGATGGGTTGAGCAAATCTACAAGGGTTACAAGACAAAAAGCCTCAAAGATGTTTCAAAATTTTTGATGATATTCATATCAGCAGGTGCAATTTTGTGGTTAATTTATGGAATTATAGTAGAAGATGTCTTTATCATTGGAACAAATCTAGCTGCAATTGCTTTGATGATGATTGTATTAGCTATGAAGAAAACATACGATAAAAGATTAAGAAGTTAAATTAAAGATTAAATACAATACAAGAAGGTTCAAAGAAAGATGTTTGTAATTAATTGTAAAAATTATGAAGAAATCTCAGGAGAAAAAATTATCAAATTTGTAAAGACTGCTGAAAAAATATCAAAGAAATTCAAAGTAAAAATTGCAATTTGTCCACCACAGCACTTGATAGGAGTTGTAGCAAATAGCTCAATTCCGATTTTTGCACAACATGTTGATGACTCCAAAGTTGGTAGCACAACAGGTTTTGTAATTCCAGAACTGTTAAAAAAATCCAAAGTTAATGGGTCCTTAATCAATCATAGCGAACACCGAATTTCACCAAGTGAGATCAAAAAACTAGTATTAAAGCTCAAAGAACTAAAAATGACATCAATTGTTTGTGTAAAAGATGTTGTAGAAGCTAGGAAATATGCAAAACTAAATCCAAACTATATTGCAATAGAGCCTCCAGAGCTTATTGGTTCAGGAAAAGCAGTATCAACTGAGAGACCAGAATTGATAACAAAGGCAGCAATCGCAGTGAAAAGTGCAAATAACAACACAAAACTTCTTTGCGGTGCAGGAATTGTTTCAGGACAAGATGTCTCAAAGGCAGCAGAGTTAGGATCAAAAGGGATCCTTGTGGCAAGTGGCATAATCAAAGCAAAGAATTGGGACAAAATAATTTCTGAATTTGCCAAGGCATTAGTTTAAAAAGCCAAAAAATTTACGCATTCTTGCATGGCAAAAACAAAACCAGTTTATGCATTTGAAGAGGCAGACAGCAAAAAAAGAATGCTTCTAGGCGGAAAAGGAGCAGGTCTAAGCGAGATGACTAGACTAAAACTTCCAGTACCACCAGGATTTACGATTACAACGGAGGTTTGTAACAAGTACTATGAAAACAACAGAAAGCTTCCAAAAGACGTCATGTCATTAGTAATGAAAAACATCGAAAAAATTGAAAAAAAGACAGGGAAAAAATGGAATTCAACAAAGAACCCATTACTAGTATCAGTACGATCGGGTGCAGCAATATCAATGCCAGGAATGATGGATACAATTTTGAATTTAGGATTAAATGAAAAAACACTAGAAGGATTAGCAACACAAACAAAGAATCCACGTTTTGCATGGGATTCATATCGAAGATTCATCCAATTATTTGGAAAAGTTGTATTTGGTGTAAATGATGAAAAATTTGATCACGTATTAGAATCTGCAAAGACTAAACAAGAAGTAAAAGACGATAGTGAACTAAATGTAGAATCGCTAAAGAAAATTGTATCAGAATATAAGAAAATCTGTGAAAAACATACTAAAAGAAAATTCCCAGATTCTCCAAATGAACAGCTAGGGTTAGCAATAGAAGCTGTTTTCAAAAGTTGGATGGGAGAAAGGGCAATAGTTTATCGTGAAAAAAACAACATTACAAAAGATATTGCAAATGGAACCGCAGTAAATGTAGTCACCATGGTATTTGGAAACATGGGAGATGACAGTGCCACAGGAGTGGTATTTACAAGAAATGGTCATAATGGTAAAAAAGAGATTGAAGGGGAATACCTAATCAATGCACAAGGTGAAGATGTTGTTGCAGGAGTTAGAACTGGAAAGAATGTTGCATTGTTAAAAAAAGAGATGCCAAAATCTCATAAAGAATTAAGCAATGCATGCTCAAAATTAGAAAAACACTTCAGAGAACCACAAGACATAGAGTTTACAATTGAACAAGGAAAATTCTACTTGCTTCAAACTAGAACTGCAAAGATGAGTGCAGGAGCATTAGTAAAGACATCAGTAGACATGGTAAAAGAAAAACTAATTGATAAAAATAAAGCACTAACAAGAATTCCAGCACAGCAGTTAGAAGCATTACTCCATAGAACAATGGATGAATCAAAATTAAAGAACTTCAAGCAATTAGCAAAAGGAATTGCAGCATCACCAGGTGCAGCAAGTGGAATTGCAGTCTTTGATGTTAAAAAAGCAATAGAGTTAGGAGAGGCAGGAAAGAAGATTATTCTAATTAGAAAAGAAACAAAACCTGAAGACGTTCCAGCATTCTTTTCATCAGAAGGAGTATTGACAAGTTTAGGAGGAAAATCATCTCATGCAGCTATTGTATCAAGAGGAATGGGTAAGCCATGTATCGTAGGTTGTTCAGAATTAAAAATTGATTATGACAAGAACACATGTACTGCAAACGGTAAAACCGTAAAAGAAGGAGAGATAATTACAATTAATGGTAGTGTGGGAACTGTGTTCATTGGACAAGTTCCAACTGTTGAACCAAAAGTCACTAAAGACTTTGAGCAAATTTTAGAATGGGCTCAAAAAACCAAGGTTCTAGGAATTAGAGCAAATGCAGACACGCCAGAGGCAGCAAAACTTGCAAGAAAGTTTGGAGGCCAAGGTATTGGTTTGTGTAGAACAGAGAGAATGTTCAATGCAAATGACAGAATTGGGCTATTTGTAGATATGATTATGGCTGAAAATATCGAACAAAGAGCAAAAGTGCTAAAGAAATTAGGACAATTACAAAAAAGTGATTTTATTCAAATTCTAAAAGCAATGGAAGGTTATGAGGTCACAATCAGACTCTTAGATCCACCGTTACACGAGTTCTTGCCAAACCCTGAAGAGCTAGCAGAAAAAATTCAGAAATTAAAAGCAAAGAAGGCAACTAAAGAAATCAAAAAATCAGAAATCGTTCTAAAAAGAGCAAGAGAACTTGCAGAAGTAAACCCAATGATGGGCCATAGAGGAGTAAGGGTAGGAGTAACATACCCAGAAATCTATGAAATGCAAATTCAAGCAGTATTTGATGCATTGGTAGAACTAACTAAAAGAAAAGTAAAGGCACATCCTCAAATCATGATTCCGCAAATCAGTAGTATTGCAGAATTAAATCACATTAAGAAAATTTATGACTCTATAAAGAAAGAAACTGAGAAAAAACACAAGATGAAATTAAACATTAACTTTGGAACAATGATTGAAGTAGTAAGAGCTGCATTAACTGCAAATGAACTTGCAACTACTGCAGAATTCTTTAGTTTTGGTACCAACGACCTTACTCAAGGAACATTTAGCTTCAGTAGAGAAGATGTAGAAGGAAAATTCCTTCCAGAATATATGGAAAAAGAATTACTTGAAAGAAGTCCTTTCCAATCAATTGATGTCAATGGAGTTGGAAGTCTAATTAAAATCGGAATTGCTCATGGTCGTGGAATAAGAAAGAACATGGAAGTTGGTATTTGTGGAGAACACGGAGGGGATCCTGATTCAATAAAATTCTGTCATGCTGCAAAACTCAGTTATGTTAGTGCATCCCCACATAGAATTCCTATTGCAATTGTTGCTGCAGCTCAGGCTGCCATAGAAAATCCAAAAAGAAAATAATCCAGTATAGTTTAATAGAGATTTAATTCTACTAAACCCAAAATGCTTCCAAATGTAGAATCAATAAAGCAGATGAGGCAAAAATTGGGCATTACCCAAAAAAAACTTGCCAACATGACAGGTGTTAGTACATCTATGATTAATCAAATAGAGTCAGGAAGGAGTCAGCCAAGTTATGAGACTGCAAAAAAGATTTTTGAGAATTTATCAAATTTGGAGAGCAGATCATCATCTCACAAAGCAGGTGATTTTTGCAGTCAAGATATTGTAAAACTAAAACCATCCAACACATTGCATGATGCAATCAAAAAGATGCACGAGTTGTCAATCAGTCAGATTCCAGTATTTGATGGAAAAGAAATAGCAGGAGTCGTATCAGAAGATGGAATTGTTAAACATCTTGCAGATGTTGGAGAAGCAGAATTAAAAAATGCAAAACTTGCAGACACTATGGATCCCGTTCCACCAATAGTAGACTTTGAAACACCAGCTAATGTTCTAGTTCCATTGATTCGTTATTCAAAATGTATTCTTGTAGCAAAGAAATCAAAAATTGTAGGAATCATTACAGCTTCAGACACACTAAAGATGATGGAATAGTTTTTTCAGATTATTTTGGATGAGTGCAAAGTTCAGCCAAAACACCATGAAGAGATTTTGGATGAATAAATGTGACTTTGGTACCTGCAGAACCAGGTCTGATCTGGCCTAAGAATTGAATACCACAACCTTCCATTCTTTCTACCTCACCTTCAATATTGTCAGTTTCAAGGGCCATGTGATGTAGTCCTTGACCTTTTTTCTCCAAGAATTTTTTGATAGGACTGTTATCATTTGTTGGTTGCATTAATTCAACACGGCCATTTTCTAAATGAATAATTGCGACTTTGACACCTTCAGATTCTACTGTTTCAAATTCTACAGAATCAACACCTAATGCTTGCTGGTAAACCTTGGCAGATTCTTCAACATCATTTACTGCTATTGCAATATGATCAATCTTCATCTAAAAGACCTCACCAAATTACAGTATTAATGGATTTATTTTATTTGAAAATTCCAAAATCTTTGTTTCGTGACCAATAACAGTATACGGGTTTTATTAAGGGTCAAACAATACCATTACTCCAACATGAATGAATTAAAAGTAAAAAAAGATTTTTCGGACATTTACACACAAGATTCTCCATATGAATATCTAAAAGAAATGAATAGGTTAGAATACGACATATCAGATTCTACAAAACCATTGTATAACTCCATCATAGAACAACTTGAAGAGACATTATCTAGACCCATCAATGTTTTAGATTTGGGAAGTTCGTACGGCATCAACTCATCATTAATGAAATATAATTTAACAATGTCAGAATTGAGTGATTTCTTTTTAAAAGAATCTAAACCGACAAAAAAAGAAACTATACAATTCTACGAGAAATGCACAATTAATGATAACATGAATTTCTATCAAATAGATATTTCAGAAGAAGCTCTAACATTCTCCGAAGAAATGAATTTGTGTGAAAGAGGCATAAATGTTGATCTTGAATCTGAAAAATTAAATTTTCTAGAATCATTACCAAGAATGGACATAGTGATTGCAACAGGTTGTGTTGGTTATATTGGATACAAGGCATTTTCAAATCTACTAAAAGTAATTAAAAACAGACAATCTAATTCAAATGAATCTGAAACAGAGTATACTGCCCCAATCTTTGCATTCTCTGTTCTTAGAATGTTTGATATGAAAGACATTGAAGAAATTTTTGAGATGTATAATTATTCTATTGTAAAAAGCGACATAAATCCGATACGTCAAAGAAATTTTTCAGATCCTGAAGAAAAAGCACAGACTATTTCTTTATTGCATGACATGGAAATTAATACTAAAAAATATGAAGATGATGGTAATTTCTATGCTGATTTCTACATTGCAAGATCTAAAAATTAATCTACAATTAAAACAAAATCAAAAAAGAGTCTAATTAAAAGACCTCCTTTGGACGGTATTCACCAAAGACTTCACGAAATGCATTGCTAATTTCACCGGTAGTAGCATAAGATTTTGCTGCAGTGATAATGTAAGGCATAAGATTCTCATCAGTATCAGCTGCACTTTGCATTGCAGATAATGCTTTTTCCCATTTCTTTTTGTCACGAGATGCACGTAATTGTTTTAGTGCTTTTTTCTGTTGAATCTCAACTTTGCCACCAATTCGAAGTAATTCTGGCTGTTCTTCTTCTTCAGCATACTTGTTAACACCAACTAGAATTCTTTCACCATCATCAGTCTCTTTCTTTAAGCGATATGCATTTGCTCGAATTTCAGATTGGAAGAATCCTTTCTCAATTGCCTTTACAGAGCCACCCATTTTCTGAATCTTCTTGAGATACTTCCAAACACCATCTTCAATTTGGTCAGATAATTCCTCAAGATAGTGAGAGCCACCAAGTGGGTCTGCAGTCTTTGTGATTCCACTCTCATGTGCAACAATTTGTTGAGTTCTCAAGGCTATTTTTGCAGATTCTTGTGTCGGTAATGCCAATGCCTCATCTCTAGAGTTTGTGTGAAGAGACTGAGTACCGCCTGCAACTGCAGCCATGGTTTGAATTGCAACACGGATGATGTTATTATCAGGTTGTTGGGCAGTTAGTGATTCACCACTAGTTTGAGTATGGAATTTTAGCTGTAATGATTTTGGATTTTTTGCATTAAACATTTCTTTGAGAATCTTTGCATAGACTTTTCTTGCAACTCTAAACTTTGCAACTTCTTCAAAGAATTCGATAGTACAACAAAAGAAAAATGACAAACGTGGTGCAAAGTCATCAATTTTTAGTCCTTTATCCAAACATGTTTGAATGTAAGCAATTGCATTGGCCAGAGTAAATGCAACTTCTTGTGTTGCAGTACATCCTGCTTCTCTCATGTGATAACCAGAAATAGATACAGGATACCATGAAGGAACCTTTTCTGCACAATAACCAATCATGTCACCAATTAATCTCATTGAGGGTTGTGGAGGATAGATGTAGGTGTTTCTTGCAATGTATTCCTTGAGGATATCATTTTGAGTTGTTCCACGTAGCTCATGGCTTTTGAATCCTTGGGATTCTCCGACTGCAATATAGTATGCAAGTAATGTTGATGCAGTAGAATTGATTGTCATTGAAGAGCTGATCTTTCCTAATGGAATGCCATCAAATGCAGTCATCATGTCTTTGATGGACGTAATTGAAACTCCAACTTTGCCAACTTCTCCTTCTGCTTGAGGAGAATCAGAATCATATCCAATTTGTGTTGGAAGATCAAAAGCCATAGAAAGACCAGTTTGGCCTTTTTCAAGCATGAACTTGAATCGCTCATTTGTGAGCTTGGCATCACCGAATCCAGAATATTGTCTCATAGTCCAGAATCTATCACGGAACATTCCAGGGTGGATACCACGAGTAAATGGGTATTTACCAGAATCTTCTGTAGGTCTTTTCTTTGAAGATTTTTGATAGATTCGTTTTACTGGAAAATTAGAATCAGTGAATATTTTCTTTTCAGGTTGTTTTGGTTTTGATTTTTTTGCAGCCATTATTCATCACTTTAACATTGATTTTGTAATTTTGTCTCCTGCATCAAATGGATCAATATCCTTTGATTGTAATTTCTTTAAGTATTTTGTAAATGTTTTATCAGAATCTAACATGTCATCAATCTTTTCTCGCATGTTATTTAAAACAATATCTTTTAGTTCTGCCTCTAATCGTTCTTGGTCCTTTTGTTTCTTTGATTTCTTTTTTAATACCATCAATTTTTTGAGAGTCTTTGCAAATTCAGTAATTCCAGTATTCTTTTTTACCGAAGTCTTGAGAATTGCAGGGTTTCTTTCAGAATCACCAATAAAGTCACGTACTGCATCAAATAGTTGGTTTGTTCCACTAAGGTCACTCTTGTTGACAAGATATACATCCCCAATTTCAGTAAGACCGGCTTTGATTGTTTGGATACTATCACCAGTGTTTGGGTTAAAGACTACAACAGTGATATCTGCAATGTTTGAAATTTCAACTTCAGTCTGTCCAGCTCCTACGCTTTCAATAATAATCGGATTGAATCCTGCATATTCTAAAACACGAATACTATTTCGTAGAGAACGAGATACAGCGCCAGTTGCTCCACGAGATGCAATACTGCGGATATAAGTTCCCGAATCAGTTGATTCAGTCATTCTAACCCTATCACCTAAAATTGCACCACCTGTAAGATGGCTAGTCGGGTCTACTGCTAAAACAGCAGGTTTTGTGCCTAGTTTTTTCATTGCAACTGCAGTTTTGTTTATCAGAGAACTTTTTCCAGCGCCAGCAGGTCCAGTAATTCCAATAATAATAGAAGTTCCAGTGCTTTTGAAAATTTTCTTTAAGAGTTTTCTTGATTCTTTTTGATCATTTTCAACTACAGTGATAGCTTTTGCAATTGCTCCACGTTTTCCTTTCTTCAAATCAACAAGTAAATCCAATACAAAGTAATCTTTAGAGGTGCAATAAAATCTTGTATGTGATCTAAGGTCTTGAATAAATCACAGGAGGTACAGGGTCACCTAATTCATGTATCTCCGTTTTTAGTTGAACATGTCCTAGTTCTGGATGTTCTATTTCTAAAACAACAGGGTGGATTTCCCAACCATATTTTGGTTCACCTGGAAATGGAACAATTTCAATGAATGTAGGACTAGAGAATGTTTTTTGATATGTCTCTTCCATTCCAAGAATTTCCATTACAACAGAATCAGTTTTTTCAGATTTATCAGAAAATGCAACTTCAACATGTCCTGTATCATAGTATACTGCATTTACTTGAAATGTTTGACGTAGTTCATCCTTGTCATCATCAGCTCCACCAGTCAAAAAGAATATTGCAAGAACAGTAAATACTCCAAGAAAGATAGGGGAAAGAAGTTTTCTTGCCATAGTTATTTGAATTCTTTTCTCATTTGGCGTAAGAATCTGGAATGTATTCGTATTTTTTCTAATGTTTGAGCTTGAGTTCTTTCAGTACCAGGTGTTGGATGAGATTTGAAAAATGATTTGATTTCTTTTTCCATAGAATCATCTGCAACTAGTGCAATACTTGCAACAATTCTATTAAACAAGGGATTACCATAACCCACTTTTTTGCTTAATTTGCCCCAATTCTTCTTTAGCCAAGGCCAAAGAATCTTTTTTCCATAAGGATTTGCAGCAATCTTCATGATTGGTAACTGCATATTCTGAGAACGTACTTCTGAAGTTTGAGAGAATTGTAATGTTTTGATCAATAATTTTTCATTCTTGAAACTACACATTGCTCCTAAGAATCTTAATTTCTCCTCAGTTGTTTTTGCTTTTTTGTATAATGTTACAAATTGAGAGTGAGTCTTTGCATTACCAGTACGTGCAACAAGTGAGAAAACAGGTTCTCTAATATCAGGATGAAGCGATGATGGGTTTTTCAAAAATTCTTTGAATTTAATTTGTGCTTGTTCAAGTACATGTTCATCACCAAATTTACCTAACACAGTTATTGCATAGCCTCGCATGAACGCATCAGTGTGTTTATCTGTTTTTTGAGGAATCCAACCAAGATCAAATAAAATTTTTCTAAAGTAATTGATAGCATAACTTCTAATTTGTTCTGTAAAATCCTCAAAGAAAGTCAATGATGCTAAAAAGTTCAGATTGTTTGCAACATTTGTTTGTGGAAGATAAGAGTCTTCATCAAAATATGCATCAGAGAAATCCAAATAATTTTCCACGTCTTCTTTTCCTGCAACACACAATGCAAACAAATCATTTTGAATTGCCCATCTATCAACATGTGGAATTTGTTTTTGATCAACTAACATTTTGAGATCAAGTAAAATTCCATCGTCATATTTTACACGATAAAATCCAGTACGACCAATATTTGCAACAAATCCAGGTCCTTTAGGTGCTTTGACAGTCATGGATTTTTTTGTCAATAGTTTTGTTTTTGTCTCCTTTCCTAAACCATAGGTAATTGGAACATGCCACAATCCTTTTTGGGTTTTTTTGGTAGATTCCATCAAAAAGCGATTTTGTCGAATAACCAAATCATTATTCTTTTGAGCGATATCAATTTGAGGAAATCCAGGCTGTTTTAGCCACGTATTGACCATAGAACTAACTGGCATTTTGGATGCTTTACCAATCGCATCCCACAAATCTTGACCTTTGGCATTTCCATACTTGAATGCTGAAAGATATTTCTTAAGACCTACTCTGAAATTTTTCTCTCCAACATAATTTTCAAGCATCCTCAAAACACATCCGCCTTTATCATAAGATATTGCATCAAAGATTTCTCTAATTTCAGCAGGAGAGTTTACTGTAACGTCAATTGGATGAGTTGTTTTTAGAGCATCTAATCCCATTGCAGTATTCATTGCATCTTCAATGAATTGGTCCCAAAGATTCCATTTAGGATAAAACTTGTCAACAAACTTTGTTGCCATAAATGTTGCAAAGCTTTCATTAAGCCACAAATCATTCCACCACTTCATAGTAACAAGATTACCAAACCACTGATGTGCGATTTCATGTGAAATTACTTCAGCAATGAATTGTTTTGTTCTGGTAGAAGATGTTTTAGGATCATAAAGGAGAATTGTTTCTCTAAATGTTATTGCACCCCAATTCTCCATTGCACCAGCTGCAAAGTCAGGAATTGCAATCAAATCTAATTTAGGCAGAGGGTATTTTATCCCAAAATATTTCTCATAAGAAGTTAGTAATTTCTTTCCAAGTTCTAAAGAGTATTTTCCTTTTGATTTGTTTCCTTTTGTAGTTACAACTCTAATCTGAATTTTACCAGTTTTTCCAGTTAGATATTCAAATTCACCAACACCAAGATAGATCAAATAAGTTGAAACAACAGGAGTTTTGCCAAATTTGTATAATGTTTTGTTTTTGATTTTTTTCTTGGTTGAAACAGGCATGTTTGATATGGCAGTAAACTTGTTTTCTGCAATAATTGAAATCTCAAATGTTGCCTTTGCCTCAGGCTCATCCCAGCAAGGAAATGCACGTCTAGCGTCTGCTGCCTCAAATTGAGTGGTTGCAAGATATTTTGTTTTTCCGCCTTGTTTGTATTGACTGCGATAAAATCCCAACAGCCTGTCATTTAGAATTCCTTGAAATTCAAGATGAATTGTTGCTTTGCCTTTGATTTTTTCTCCAAGTTTAATTGATAATCGCTCTTTTTTCTCATCAGTCTTTGGTGTAGATTTTATGGTTTTAGAGCCAGACTTTATAGTACAAGATTTGATTTTGATTTCTGCGCAATCCATTGTAATTAGGTTAGTAGATTTTTTGCAATAAACAGTAATGGTTTCAGTTCCCAAGAATGTAAATTTTTTAAGATCTGGCTCAAATGTTAACTCATAATTTATGGGATTAATGTCCACGGATGAGATAATTTTGATACTCTTTAAGTAGATTTTCTATTAAAACGCAAATCAGAAAATCAAATAAAGCCTTTAAAATATACTAAATAACGAGTAACATCATGAAGCAAAAAGCACAGACAAGAAACATCAAGATCCTAGTTGCAAAATTAGGCCTTGACGGACATGATAGAGGAGCACTTGTTTTGTGTAGAGCATTTAGAGATGCAGGAATGGAGGTAATCTATTCAGGACTTTTTGCCACACCAGAAAGAGTAGCACAAATTGCAGAAGATGAAGATGTTGATGCAATTGCAATGAGTTTACTTAATGGAGCACATGGAACTTTGTTTCCTAGAGTAGTCAAAGCCCTCAAAAAGAAAAAGATCAATGACGTTCTAGTTGTTGGAGGCGGAGTAATTCCAGAGATTGATCATAAAGATTTGATTAAAGGAGGAGTTGACCACGTGTTTGGTCCAGGAACACCATTACCTACAATTATTGATCACATCAATACAGGCGTAAGGAAATTAAGAAAAATATAATTCAAATTTTACAAATGACGTTTGATTCAATTGGGTTATACTAAATCATATGAAGTGGAATACTAGTACCCAAATCATACAAAAAAACAACAATAGAAGAAACAACTAAACCAATTACGGTAAGCACAAATGCTTTGAATGTAGAAAAATGATTCATAATTTTAAGAGATTTAACGCAAAGCACGATAAACCAAATGAAAAATGGTATGATTATAACATTAGAAAGCATGTATGAAGGGAGAGCAAATTCTGAACTAAAAGAAGGATATTCATCATCAGAAATTGGTGAAAAATAAAGTGAAAAAAGCAAATTACTAATGACTATTAATGACATTCCAATTATCAAAGGGGTAAAGCAAAAAGATATGACTGAAAATACTTGCTTGAAAATTCTACTTCCGTCAAAATATTTTCCAAAATAAAAAATGCCAAATATTATCATAAAATTATCCAATACTGCATTTCCAAAACCCACAACATGATGTATCAAAGGAACATCATATTCAACATCCAATGAAGAGTAGACGAATGTCGAAGTGATTGTTGTAAAAATCGACATTACACAAATAATAGAAAATATTGTAACAGACAATAGAAAATATTGTGAATTTTGATAGATTTTCTCAAATGCAACGTTTGGTTTTAAGAGTACTTCTTGTATAATTGAGAAATTCATTGAAGATTTCGTTTGTTTGCAGTGTTATTTATGAGATGTGTAGAATTCATAAGATAAGAATTAAGAAAAATATAAGAAAAAAGAATTATTCTGTGGAATCAGGCCACATCATTTTACGCATTTCTTTACCAACTTTTTCAATTTGGTGTTCGTCATATTGTTTCATGTATTTGTCAAATGCATCTTTGCCGTTTTTCTGGTATTCAGAAATCCACTCGTTGTTGAATGTACCATCTTGAATCATGGTTAGAACTTTTTTCATGTTCTCTTTGTTTGCAGCATCCATTACCATTGGTCCACGTGTTAAACCACCATATCTGGCAGTTTCACTTACACGTCTCCACATTCCATTAATTCCATATCTTTGAATCATATCTACAATGAGTTTGAGTTCATGTAAAACTTCAAAGTATGCAATTTCTGGTTGATATCCTGCTTCAACTAGAGTTTCAAATGCATTTGTTACCATAGAAGCTGCACCACCACAAAGGTCTGCTTGCTCACCAAACCAATCAGTTTCTACTTCTTCTTTGAAAGCAGTTTTGATTAATCCGGCTCTTGCACTTCCGATTGCTTTTGCAATTCCCAATGTTCTATCCCAAGCTTTTCCTGTAAAGTCTTGTTCAACTGCAACAATAGCTGGAGTACCAAAATTATCAAGATATGTTTCTCTTACTTTGGAACCAGGTCCTTTTGGTGCAATCATGATTAAATCAACATTGTTTGGAGCTTCAATCCATTTCCAATAGATTGCAGCTGCATGAGAAAATGACAATGCTTTTCCTTCAGAAAGATTTGGTCCGATTTCATCTTTGTATACTTGACCTTGAATCATATCTGGAATCAATATGTGAATAATGTCTGCCTGTTTTGTGGCATCAGCTACTGACATTACTTTGTGACCATCAGCTTCGGCCTTTTTCCAGCTGTTACCGCCTTCTTTGAGACCAATTATGACATTAAGACCAGAGTCTTTCATGTTGTTAGCTTGTGCATCACCTTGGATTCCATAACCAATTACAGCAATGGTTTGATCTTTTATTGGATCAAGATTGATATCGGTGTCTTTCCATGTTTGTGCCATGATTTTGGCAGATTCTATTGCAAATATTAACTATGAAACCTAGATTTCGATGATTTTTTCACATGAACGGCATTTTACAGTTACCTTGTCTCCAGGCAATCTGATGAATCTCTTGGAACCACACTCAGGGCAAATTGGACAAGCACGTACAGGTTCCATCAGTGTTTTGTAGGATTGGTATCAGATTTAGAAATTACGGATAGTCTATTTTTTGCATCAATCTTTGTTAGGAATTCATAAACTGCAGTGGGAACAGACTCTTTCCAGTTTTCATCAGAAATAATCATAGAGCGGATTTTAGTTGCGTTGTATTGATTTCTATCTAGAAATTCAGGTTTTACAACCGTTATTCCAGAGTCAGCTAAGAGCATAGAGACATAATCATTTCCGCTATACACTTTATCAAATTGAGGCAATGCTGATTGCAAATACGAACTCCAGGTTGCAATGTTGAATTGATTTTCAATAGATATGACAAAACATTTCTTCAAATCCAAATTTGCTTCTTTTAGAGAATTGTGAATCATCTCAATTCTTTCACCAGCAGTAAAAGGATCTTTTTCTAAATAATTGAACTGAGCACTAGTTATAGCAATAATTACTTCATCGCATTGGTCTAGAATTTGTTTAACTAATTCTAAATGACCCAAATGAAAAGGCTGAAACCTGCCCATCATCAATCCTCTCATAATGAATCAACAGTTTTGATTTTATTAAATTAGACTATTTGATTTGGCCGCTTCCCAATATTCTGATTGTAGGGGATTCAGGTTTTAGGATTATTGCAATTTGCCCAGATTTGCATACAACTGGTTTTTCAAAAGCAAGTTTGAGCGGAGATATTGATGTAAACTTTGCAGCTTTGATTTGCAATCCAATGTTAACAAGACATCCTTGATTTTCTGCAATTTCACTTTTGTAAAAAGGACTCTTCTGAAAATCAATTTCAATTTCGGTTTTGAGATCCACCACTCCTTCTTCAGAGATAATATCTCCACGTCCAACTTCATCAGGTTTTGCACCTTTTACTGCCAAACCTACTCTTGCAGGACATATAGATTCCTCAACAGGATCATCATGCATTTGAATTGATTTTATGAGTACATCAATTCCAGCAGGATAGAGTTTTAGATTATCATACTGTTTTACTTTACCATTAGTTACTTTGCCTAAAATTACGGTTCCAACACCCTTTACATCAAAACAATGATCAATTACCATTTCAGAAGCACCATCAGTTGAAATAGGTTCAAGTTTGTCCATCTCCTCCTTGATTTTGTCTTGATCAACTTTGATGTACTTTTCAACAACAGTGCCTTTGATCATTGAATCCAGTTTTGATTCGTCGACTTCAAATGTGTGAGATAAAATTCCTTTTTCTTTTTTTAGAGAATCAAGTGCAATGATTTGCTCTCCTGTGAATTTATCTAATTTATCTACGTAAAGTATCACATATTCTGCCAGATTGATTGCTTGAAACAAAGGTTGTATTTTATCAGGAAACCCACTAGGCGCAACCCATGTTTTGATAATGTCAGATTCTTTTCTATCATAAAGAGTTAGATCAGTTTCAGTTCCTTTTTTTCCAAATTCAGATGCAATGTCTTGTTTTCCTAAAACTACAAAATTAACGGATTTTACCACAATAAAATTTTAGAATTAGGCACTAAAAACTATACGAAGGTAAATACGCTTATCGACATAGTTTTAAAAAAATAATTTTAGATTCAACTCACGGGGATTCAGCCATCGTATTAGGGTTAAAAATGGACGCAGAAATACCCTAAATCTGATTTTTAATCTAAATACAATATTTGCAAGGAGTAAATCCAAGGCTTTGTGCATTTTCAAATGTGTCGGGTGTGAAATACTGTCTGTTCTTTTTTTCAATATTGTAAATATCACATTTTTTCTGTTTACATGCTAGATGATGTACAATCATTGTTTTGTTATCACCAAGGTATCCTGCCATATCAATTACTCATGATCTATTGTTCCACCTTGACCATATAACACATGCATGGTATAGGTATCCATAACATCAGGATGATTCCGCAGTCTTTTTACAATTTGTTCAACTCCAACAGGATCAGAAGTAGATATTTTTAGAAAAACATCATATTTTCCCCAGACTCCATTGATTTCAGTTATTTCAGAAAGTTCCTTTAGTTCAGAAATTAGACTAGATTCACATCCTGTTTTACAATTGATCAGAATGTATGCTTGCATACAATAATTCTCTTTTAGAGTAGATAAAGATAACGAGAATACAATTTTTGAGAAAAAAATATTCAGACGGTGACTCATTTGAGTAAAAACTATCACCTTTCCACTATAAGACACAGATTTTTTCTAAAGTATTCCTTGATTTCTATAAAAGGGGAAATACTAGAAAAGACCTCCAGATGTATGTCTAATCAGTTATACTGTGAAGTATGTCACAAGCTAAAATTTCCAAGACATGCTAAACAAAGTAAATGCGAGTGTAAAAACTGAAGATGTGTGTTTTGGTCAACGTACAAAAAATAGCAAGAATATTGGAATGATTGTCTAATGTCGATATAATTGAAATTTTTTTTTGCATTTGCCACAGAATCTTTCTTTTGTTTTCTTACTTTCAACACCCAATACAGAACCACATCTGTCGCATTTTTTCTTAATCATTATTATTTCTCAATTTCTAATAGAATATTTTCATCATGCCACGTAATTTTTTCTAAATTCGTGAAATTTTTCTTAATGTTTTGTTGAAATATGGTTAAAGATTCATCAAATGTTTCCTGATCATAAAGAGAAAATGTAGAATAATGGTGATTTTGTGCTTGATGGATCAACCTATCTAGGGTGGAGGTTCTCAAATGTGTGAATGTTTTAGTAGAGCGTATGCTCATACCTGCATTTTGGATATGTTGATCTAATTCACTTAATTCATACAAACGGTCTTCTGTATCTGCAAATATCGGAAAATATTTTCCCCAGATACTTTTACAATTCTGACTTCTCAGTCTGGTGTATACAAATAGACATCCATTATCTTTGAGACATTCTTGAACTTCGGCTAAAAATTTTTGAATCTCAAAGTGATGTATTGCATTAAAGGTTACAATGCAATCCATTGTGTCATTTTCTAAAGGTAGTTTGCTGGCATTTCCAGGTCTAATGCAAAAATTTGTTGTGTTGTTTTCTGTCAAATAATCTTTTAAATTCATAAGCATGTCTTCATTAGAATCTATACAACAAATGTAACATCTATCTTTTAAACATCTTAAAAGTTCCAGCGAATATCTTCCATCTCCACAGCCAACATCAGCTATGTGTATTTCTGATTTTTTTTCAAGGTTATTTTTTATGTATTGTATGTGTTCTGAATCTGTTGTTCTCAAATCTCTATATGTTGAGGCAATCTTTGAGAAATGACTATCGGTCTTTTTTTCAATAAATGCAATTTCTCTTGTTATATTCATCGTTCTAACCCAAAATACACAAACATCACAGACAATCCTAATAATGTAATTACTATCACAATGTTGGATGATTGATCCCGATTCCAAAATTTTGATCTGAACAACTATGAAAACTCCATTTTCAGAATGTCTGAAAAAGTTCTTACAATCTCTATTTGGATCTTATTTTTGTCTAACTCCGAATATGTACAATTACAGACACACGTATGATCATTCATTAATTGAGCCCAGATAGACTCGAGTTTTCGTAACTCTAAATTGAACTGAATTCCAAAAAATCATTCTGTAGTATAAACACTGTTCGCCCCTATAAACCAGCGGTTGATATGAAGTAATTTGTATTTTTAATGAATTTTTAAAAAATCACACTAAAATCTAAATTCCGTTCAAGTTGTCAATGACTCTTCCAAGATCTTGTCGCTCATATCTGAGACTCTTAGTAGTATTACTGTCATGAAGAGTCAACGAAAATTTCTGCAACATGGATTTGTGTTCTTTGGTAATTTCAGATGTCAGAATAGCATCATCCAAAATTTTTGACTGTTGTAAAAGTTTTGTTGTATCTATTTTGCTATCAATACCATTTGCCAAAGAAATTTGATTCGTCAGTTCATTTTTAATTTCATCCAAAATATCAATTAAAGAATTTGATGCAATGGACATATGTTATACTGATTCTTCTAGTTAATTAAGTTACAATAATGCAAAAATATTTTCTTACATAGATTACACTCCAGAATAAAGTTCAAAAAAATTGTGAAGGTTTTTGTTTCCGTATGTGTCTAGTTTGGTTTTACCTACAAACCTATTGACGGCAATAATGATTAGTTCCTATGGTAATAAACACAATGAATGATTGATTTGTGACAAGAGACAAACATAGATTACCAATCATCATAATGCAATACGAATGAATTTGTGACATCTAGTGCACTCATAGATTCCAGAATATCCTGCCAGTTTGACTTTGGCATCATGAGGACAATCATCTTGTGTTATTGTGTTGTATACCAAAATTAGTTATGATTCCTTGTGTTGTACAATCCAATCTTTGACTGCCATATCCGTGCGATGTTCTTGACATCGAACATGGGGACATGGAACCAATCTAGTGCATTCTGTATCTTCACATTTTCTATATGAGCCTGGGATGTTTGTCCCTTTAGGGGAAATAGACATTATGTTAGATCCTGTTTTTCTAAGTTCTTTTTCAAGTGAGTTTTTTCATGTTCACGTACTTTATCAAATGTGTACGAAGTTCCTTCCCAACTAAAATCGCATTCACTGCATCGATATTTCATTTTTTAAGATACCCATAATTACAGTCAAACACACTAGTTTTTCTCATACATTGATCATGAGATTCATCATAGTACGTGTAACAAATTGACATTTACGATGAAACCTTCTTTTGATGAGACTTTTCATGAAGAAATAATTTTTGTATATCTCCTTCAGCTGCATCCCAAGTAAAATTACATTGTTTGCAATGATATGTCATTACTTGTCTGAACTCTTTGATTTCTTTTTTTCAAATTCTTTGGAGGTGTTTACGTCACTAGTGGTTTCAGTTTTGCAAGAACCAAATTTCAGTTTTTCAATTATTTTTTTAAACATACACTAGATAGTTTGTCTGCGATATAAACCGGCGTAATTAGATAAAGATATCAAAAACAACTACAAACACAAACAAAGTAAAAATGAAAAGGGGTTTTGAGAAGTATCTAAATAATTTAGTTTAAAATTAATCAAACGAAACTAATCTAAAATTTTCTACTTTCTGTGTTTTGGTAAGCATTCTTTACAATAGACAGGTCTATCTGTTTTTGGTTCAAAAGGAACCTCAGAATCTTTTCCACAATCAGCACATGTACATGGGTACATTTTTCTTTCTTCTGACATAGTTTCGATGGATTTCT
The DNA here is from genome assembly GCF_965263415.1 of Candidatus Nitrosopumilus sp. Classification (GTDB taxonomy): domain Archaea; phylum Thermoproteota; class Nitrososphaeria; order Nitrososphaerales; family Nitrosopumilaceae; genus Nitrosopumilus. The sequence continues at coordinate 1,181,136 of NZ_OZ253671.1, read as the reverse complement.
TATCTATAAGAACCGTCGTATTTATTGTAAAATAACAATAATGCCACATGTTCTCATAATAGAAGAAAAGAAGAGTCCATGAAAAATAAAAAATGTAAGTACAATACATCCTATCAGAAATTTAGATTTTATGGCAGTTTTGTAAGACTAGAACATAGTTTGAGATAGTTGAAGATGAGAAATATACACTCACAGTTACTATGCTAATTCTATTTTAAAGAATTCAGAAGGAATGTTGTGCAATACCAACGTTAATAGCATTAACAATTTGTGAAATGCGTTGGGAAAACGTCAAGTAAAAAATGAAAAGGCACTAAAAGAAATCAAACTTCCTGAAACGGATGAAGAGATGTTTGGCAGAGTTATCAAAATGATGGGAGGAGAAAATCTCATGGTAAAATGTCAAGATAAAATTGTAAGAGTAGGTAGAATTAGAGGCAAATTAAAGAGAAGAGTTTGGATCAGAGACAATGATGTAGTAATAATTGCACCTTGGGAATTTGGAAAGGTGGCAAAAGGCGACATACTTTGGAGATACACATTACCACAAGTGGAATGGTTAAAGCAAAACAAACACATTCCATTAGATTTTTAGATTCAAAATTGTAAAAGTTTGAGCCATTAATGGGCATTAGTAGTATTAATTACACATAATGAAAAGATTATTGATTTTGATATAGTTAGGATTTCCTTTTACAATTATCACAAATTTCATTTATTTTCCTACTTCTTTTGCACAAGTTGATGAGCAGGTAGAATCATCTGTTAAACTTTCATATTCTCGTCCACAGTGAACACATTTTCTAAAAGACATCTTTTCTTTACACATTCATACTATAAAAGAAGACGAAATTTTTGAAACAATTTCATAATCGAGGTTAAACATAAAAAAAATCATCATAGAGGGAGTTATTAATAGACACTTTATCTAGTAAGTATGGTTGATGTGGTAATTTGCTCAAATTGTGGTTTATCATATTCTACTCAAGAGAATGATTCATGCACACATTGCAATTTTACCCTTAAAATAGACCAAACCTGATCATATTCGTAAAAAATTATGAATTATTTGGTTTTTGCTTAAATAGAAACAATTGCATAATAAAATATGGTTCAATTACACATTTCAAATGAAACAAAGCGAAGAATGGAAAATATTGTTGGAATTACTAACACAAGGGATGGAGACTATTTTGTAAATAGTTTAATCGATATTCTAGAAAAAAAGAATAGACAAAGATAGTGTGGTTAGATACAAAAAATTAGTATAACTTCTAATTATTTTGACAATTGTTAGAGAAAAGATATGAAATACGCCCCTTCTTATAGGAAACAAACTATTCAATAACGGAATGATTTTTTGGTTTTAGAGATTATCAATGCAGATAGTATTTGCAAACGTTGTGGAAAAAATTCCATGTTGACTGATAATGATACTGGGGAAAGATTTTGCGGCAAATGTGGTTATGTTATTTCTGAAGAATTACAAGATTCAGGACCAGAGTGGAGATCTTTTTCAAAAGAAGGAGGCACAGACCCAACTAGAACAGGGCCTCCAACATCACTTGCCATGCACGATAGAGGGCTTGCCACAATCATTAGTTCAAGCAATAGAGATTCTTCAGGAAAGCCTCTATCATCATCTATGAAAAGCACCATCGAAAGACTGAGAACATGGGATAGCAGAAGCAAGGTTAACGCATCAGCAGATAGGAATCTCAGACAGGCATTAACTGGATTGGCGATGTTAAAAGACAAACTTTCACTTTCTGATTCAGTAATTGAAAAGGCAGCATATCTGTATAGAAAGGCATTAGAAAAGGGACTCGTTAGAGGCCGTTCAATTACAGGAATAATTGCCGCATCTCTTTATGCAGCATGCAGAGATACGGAAACACCAAGAAATCTAAAAGATGTTGCAGAAGCTGCAAATGTCAACAAAAAAGATATTTCAAGATGTTATAGAATACTACACAAAGAATTGGAACTGAAAATGCCAGTAGTTGATCCAGTACAATGTATTGCAAGAATTGCAAGCAAGCTTAGAATTACAGAAAAGTCAAAACGTTATGCATGCAAAATCCTACAAACAGCACAAGAACATGATGGGTTAGCTGGAAAAGATCCAATGGGACTTGCTGCGGCTGCGTTATACATGTCATGTGTGATACATTGTGAAGATAGAACCCAAAGAGATGTTGCAGAAGCTGCAAATGTTACTGAAGTAACAATCAGGAATCGATACAAGGGTTTAAGGACAAATCAAGATTAAGAAATAAGAGAGTCATGACACAAACCAAACCAATAATTGAAATAGTTAACGTAGTTGCATCTGCAACAATAGAGCAAAGATTAGATCTTTTAGACATAGAAAAAAAATTTCCAGGAGTAGAATATCATCCAGAGCAATTTCCAGGGGCAGTTTTTAGACTTCAGGAGCCAAAGACTGCCACATTACTCTTTGGTTCAGGAAAGATGGTAAACACTGGAGGCAAATCAGAAGAGATGTCAGTTAAGGCAGTAAACAAAGTTGTTCAGAAATTAAGAAAGGGTAAGATCAAAATAAAAAACAAACCAATAGTTACAATTCAAAATATTGTATCCTCAATTAATCTAGGAGGTAAAGTTAACTTGGAACAAGCAGCTCGTACCCTTCCCAGAAGTATGTATGAGCCAGAGCAATTTCCAGGATTGATTCATAGGATGCTTGATCCAAAAACAGTGATTCTAATTTTTTCATCAGGAAAATTAGTCTGTGTGGGTGCTAAGCTTGAAGCAGAGATACATCGTTCTGTTAATCAAATTCATAGTTTACTAGAAGAAAAAAATTTGATGATATACGATTGAGTTACTCTTTATAGTGAACCAAAAGTGAATCGCCCATAACAGGCATAACAGCAATTATGTTTTCACCTTTTTCAGATAAGAACTCATTTACTACATCTTGAAGATATACACCTTGAGACAAAGTCTTTGTTTCAAAATAACGAATTTTATGAACCATGGTTGATAGTAAATGTATTAACAAGTCTATTATACTTTGAAGATAAAATCGTGATTTTCCTAAATACTAGTCTGATGGACAATAGTATGAACTGTAATAAAAAAAGCGAAGCACATGTTTGGAGATATTCCAAACATAACAAGATGCGAAGATGTCTAAAATGCAAATCTAGATTACCAATTTCTGAAAAAGAATATCATCTCAGATGGGGCATGCATGAAAAAAAGACAAAATAAAATCAAGCATCATAGAGCTTGAGCCGTTTTTGAACCCAAAAAGGCCTGAACTTTTTACATAATTAGCCTAATTAGCCAAATACCAAGATCGTGTTTCTAACCAATCCAACTCTTTGATCATATCATCAACTTTTTTGACAGTTGTAGAGACGGACTTGTATTGTTCATACATTTCCATCTCTTCTTCTTTAGACAATACTCGTTCCTCAACCTCATCAAAGAATTTGTTTTCTTTATTCAGATGATCAAAAAGGTAAACAGAATAAACCTTCAAGAATCTGGCAACGGACTCTCTTGTATCTTCACCATTTCGCCATCGTTTCATATAATCTGCAATTTGTCTGGCACTCTTACGACCAAACTCATGTTCTACCACAAGCATGTGAATTTTGTCTTTTAGAGTATCATAACTTGCTACACATGGAAAATATGCATCTTCTTCACGCCCATAATGTATTGCATCAATGAATTCAGATATGATTACCGTGATTTTGTCAATGTCAGAGAAAGGTACATCAATTCCTTTTAGTAATTCTTCAGAACATCTAAGAGTAATTTTTTCTAAACGTCTAATTTGATCATGTTCAAAACGAAGTAGATCAGTAGCACTCATCAATACTGATGAAATTATAATTTACTTAAAAGATCTGAATCCCTAGAGACCTGAACCTTTTTTGTAATTAGAAAAAGATTAGATTCAACCACCATTTTGGGGCCAAAATGAGACGCAGATTAATTTAGAAACGTAAATGAGTGATAAGATCAAATGCTATGGGAATGTATTCAGTACAGCAGCATAACTTGCAAATCTATGGTTTTTTGGTTTGACTAGTTTCTGATGATATTTTTTGATAGGCTCTCCAATTGCACCATTAAGACCCAAAGGTCCCAAAACATACTTTTTGTCATCAGCCCAACTAAGAACTTCATCAGAAGGCGCATAGTGATTTAGGATTTTTTTATTAACAATAGTTTGAAGTGGCTTGGCATATTTTTTTGAAGATGGAACGTCTTCAGTTATTGATGCTCCAAAGAAATAGACACCTTCTAGAATTCCAGAATTTTGTTTCTTTTTTGCAAGATATTCAATCGTACTAAGAATTACTTGAGAACCTAAGGAATGTCCCATTAATCGTATCTTTGTTTTTGGGCTAGATTCTTTAAAATCTTCAATGAATTTTCCTAGATTTCGTCCATTCTTTTTTGCAATACTTTGCCCCACAGCCAAAGCATGTTTTGCATGTTTGATTAAATGTGCACCAGTGGTGTTTGAGTCATAGCTAAATCCAATTACTGGGTGAGAGTATCCTAATTTGCGCAATCTGTTACGTGCCAAAACTGCTTTTGCAATAGCACCAGCATTATCATTTCTCAGACCATGAATCATAATGGTTAATTCTTTAGAGTCGATTAATTTTTGAAAATCTTTTTTTGGATAAAGATAATAGTTGTTTTTCTTTAGAGTTTTACCAGTTTTCAGATCATAATATCCTCGAGTTGAAATTCTGGGAACAGGTTTCATTTTATTCTGAAGGTCCCAGTTGTTTTTTGTATTTTTCAATGTCTGTAGGTTCAACTCTGACAAACAATGGAGATGCATCACCAAGGGCATGACCTGAAGACACCCCTAAAACAGACATGTCATTCCAGTTTTGTTCATTAATTTTGCCATCTAATGCAAGTTGAGTCCAAATATTCTGGGCAGATTTTGGGATAAATGGAAATGCTGCAATTGCCAAACTTCTAACGGCATTAACTGCAAGATAGACACAACTTGCAGTACCAGGGCCTTTCTTCCAAGGTTCTTTGTGCTGAAAATATTGGTTAAAGTAAGATGAGAACTCCATAATCTTCTTTAGTGCTCTATCAAGATGATTTTGTTCCATTAGAATGCCAACATCAGATGCAAGAGATTTGATTTTTTGTTCTGCTTCAGAATCTTTTTCATCAAAGTCTTTAGGTTCTGGAATTTTTCCATCAAATGCTTTTTTTGTGAATCCTAATGCACGATTAACAAAGTTTCCAAGGTTTCCAATTAATTCAGAATTTATTCTAGTTGTAAAGTCATCCCAATCAAAGTTCAAGTCATCTTGAGAATAAGGGTTGATTGACACAAGATAAAATCTCAGATAATCTGCAGGATAGTATTCTAAGAATTCTTTAAGACCAATGTACCAATTTCTGCTCTTTGAGATTTTTTTTGCTTGAAGTGTTAGATGCCCTCTTGTTGGGATATAATCAGGCAGTTTGTATTCACTATCAATTCCTAATCTCATTGCAGGTAAAAACAGATAGTGATGATATACAATGTCTTTACCAATAAAATGATAAATGTCAGCAGAATTCCAGAATTCTTTTCCATCAATGCCTTTGTCATTTAAGAATTTTAGAGCAGTTGAGATGTATGCCAAATGGTTATCAAACCAACCATAGAATACCTTTTCTTTTGCACCATCAAGTGGGACAGGAACACCCCAAGTAATGTCTCTAGTAATATCCCAATCAATCAAACCAGATTTTATCCAATTTTGTACGTATTTTTTTACATCTTTTTGCAGATGTTCATTTTCATCTAGCCATTTTGAGAGAGGTTCTCCAAAGTTTTTGAGTTTGAAGAAATAGTGTGTTGTTTTTTCTTTTGTTGGGGGTTGACCACATAAGGAACATTTTGGATCAGTGATTTCCTCAGGAACCCTACCGCAACTTTCACAAAGATCAGAATATTGGTCTTCAGCTTTACAGTATGGACAAATGCCTTTCACATATCTATCAGGGAGGAATTTTTTATCATTATTACAATAGAATTGAATTATCTCTTGTTCGTATATGTGGCCTGCATCATTGAGTTTTTTGAATACATCTTGAACAAATTCAATATTTTCAGGAGAACTAGTCTTGTAAAAATAATCAAAATCAATGTCAAATGAGCTAAAATCCTCATAATCACGTTTATTCCAATGAGCAACATATTCTGTAGGAGTCTTTCCTTCTTTTTCAGATTGAATCAAAATAGGAGTTCCAAAATCATCAGACGCACATACGTAATAGGCCTCAACTCCGTTTTGTTTTAGAAATCTAGTGGTCACATCTGCAGGCAGATAAGTAGATGCAACATGACCTAAGTGAATCTCACCGTTTGCATAAGGTAATGCACTAGTAATGATAGCTTTTTTGTTCATCAGATATTGTCAAAAGCAGTGTTGGGGTTAAGAAGTTTTACCAGCTGTTTGCGTATTTTACTTGCTCAGGAGTAAGTTTGTCAATTTTTACATCCATTGCCTTTAGTGCATCAACTGCCACTTGAGTATCAATCTCTTGAGGAACATTGATAATTTTGTTTTCCATCTTTTTGTGATTTTTGAGAATATACATTACAGATAGAATCTGATTTGAAAATGATTGTGCCATTACTTCTGGAGGATGTCCTTCTGCTGCAACCAAGTTTGCAAGACGTCCTTGTCCAATTAGATAGACCTTCTTTCCATTTTTGAGTACACATTCATCAAGTGCATGTCTTACTTCTTTGACGGATTTTGATTTCTTTAGTAAAAATTCACTGTCAATTTCAACATCAAAGTGACCAACATTTCCCATGATTGCACCATCTTTCATCTTTAAGATGTGTTCTTTTCTAATTACGCTAGTCATTCCAGTACAAGTGATAAAGATGTCACCTAACTTTGCAGCTTGTACCATTGGCATTACTTCAAAGCCATCCATGTGAGCTTCAAGAGCTTTAACTGGATCAATTTCAGTCACAATTACTTTGGAACCCATTCCGTGACATCTTGATGCAACACCACGTCCAACCCAGCCATAACCTACAACTACAACACGTTTAGATGCCATAAGCAAGTTCATTGCACGAAGATAACCATCAATTGTACTTTGACCAGTACCATATCTGTTATCAAACATGTGTTTTGTGTATGCTTCATTTACTAAGATTACAGGGTATCGTAATTTTCCTTGATTCTCAACTGCTCTAATTCTAGTCACACCAGCAGTTGTCTCCTCAGTTGCACCCAAAATTTTCATGTTCTTAAATCGTTTATCAAAGTGAGCCTTGACGTTCATGTCTGCACCATCATCAGTGAGAATTGTTGGTTTGTGTTTTAGCACTTGATCAATACACCAATCATATTCTTTTACGGATTGACCATGCCATGCATAGACATGAATTCCTTGAGATGCCAAAAATGCTGCAATATTATCTTGTGTAGTTAATGGATTACCACCACAACATGCCACATTTGCACCAAGTTCTTTTGCACCCATTAGCAAGACAGATGTCTCTTTTGTGATATGGAGACAGAATCCAAGGGTAATTCCTTTGAGAGGTTTTGATTTTTTAAATCGATTAATGGTATTATCTAAAATTTGCATATGAGATCTTGCCCATTCATAAGATAGTTTTCCTTCTTTGATCAGTTTTGAACTGGACTTTACTTTGCTCACAAACAACCCCTCGTTCCCAGATATAAAATCCTATCATGCGAATGTAAATAAATGACAAAATTAACAAAAACTCATGGCGTGGAAGAAGATTGCTGAAAAAGGAGACATTGATGCAGGCAAAGGCAAGGCCTTTGAGATTGATGGGAAGCAGATTGCAATTTTTAATCAAGATGGATATCATGCAATAGACGATCTATGTGTTCATCAAGACGGTTCAATTGCACCAGGCAAACTTGATGGAGACATTGTTGAATGCCCACTGCACTTTTGGCATTATAATATCAAGACAGGGGAGTTGACAGATTATCTCAAAGATGTGAAATTGGAAACATATCCTGTAGAGACAAGAGACGATGGCATCTACGTAGATGTTTAGAAATTTTTAGGCACAATTTTTATTCTCAGATTTTGCAAACCATTCATTGAATCAAGAAATTATAGATGAGATAAAAAATCAAGATTACCCTTCCATTACAAGTACAATTGAAAATTTTCTAGAAGAGCAAATGGAGAAAAATCACTCAGAAGGTCTCATACTAGGATTAAGTGGAGGAATAGATTCTGCGGTACTAGCATACATTTGCAAAAGAAAATTCCCAGATAAAACAATAGGAATAGTAATGCCAGATACTGCAATCACACCAAAAACAGAAACAGAAGATGCATTAAAGATGGTATCACTAACAGGAATTCAATACAAGTTAATCGACATCAACCCAATAGTTAACGAGTATTCCATGTACTTGGAGCCAAATGAAAGAGCAAAAGGAAATCTTCGGGCCAGAGTTAGAACAAACATTTTGTATTATTATGCTAATGCCAAAAATTACCTAGTATTAGGATCAAGTGATAAAAGTGAACATTTGATTGGATATTTTACAAAATTTGGAGATGGCGCATCAGACATCACACCAATTGTATCATTGTATAAACTTCAAGTAAGAGAGATTGCAAAATACTTGGGCGTTCCAGAAAATGTGATTTCAAAAAAGAGTAGCCCTCATTTGTGGAAAGACCATGAAGCAGAAAACGAACTTGGGATATCCTATGAAGAAATAGATTCCATTCTTTATTGTCTATTTGAGAAAAAACTCTCAGTAGAAGAAACACAAAAACTAACAGAGATTGAGATATCAACAATAGAGAAAATTCAAGAATTAAACAAAAACAGTGAACATAAAAGATTGCCAGCACAAAAGCCAGATAGAGAATAGAGATGAAACTACAAGATACGCTATCAAATGCTGAGCAAGAATTAGACGTATCAAAAAAAGTGAAAATTTACCTATGCGGAGTTACAGTATATGATGAATCCCATATTGGGCATGCAAGGACAATCATAGTCTTTGATGTACTTCGAAAATATCTAGAAAGCAAAGGGATAGAGATAGAATTTATTCAGAATTTTACTGATGTGGATGATAAGATAATCAATAGAGCTAAGACAGAAAGCACCACTGCTGAGACAATTAGTACAAAATACATTGAAAATTACTTTAAAGATTTTGATGGACTAAATGTTAAACACGCAACAAACTATCCAAAGGCAACAGAACATATCGATGACATCATCAAGTTTATTGAAAAACTAATTGAAAAAGAAATTGCATATGTATCAAAGAACGGAGTGTATTTTGCAGTATCAAAATTTCCAGAATATGGAAAATTATCAAAAAAGAAGATTGATGAATTAGAATCAGGTGCAAGAATTGAAGTTGATGAAGCAAAAAATAATCCTCTAGACTTTGCAGTATGGAAATTCTCCGATGTCGAACCTGTTTGGGATAGTCCATGGGGAAAAGGAAGGCCTGGATGGCATATTGAATGTTCAGCAATGAGTACAAAGTATTTAGGAGAAAATTTTGATATTCATGGGGGAGGAAGAGACCTGATATTTCCTCATCATGAAAATGAGATTGCCCAATCTGAGTCATTTACAGGTAATCAATTTGCAAAGATCTGGATGCATGTAGGAATGGTCACCATTGATGGTGAAAAGATGTCAAAATCTATTGGGAACATAAAATCAATTAAGCATGTTTTAGAAAATTGGGGACCAAACATCATCAGACTATTCTGTTTGTCAGGACATTATTCAAAACCAATTGACTATTCTGAAGAATTACTAAAAGAGAATCTAACTAAATGGAGACAAGCTGAAACTTGCTACTATGAGTTAATTCATGCAAATAGTGAAAATAGTGAAAATGTAGGTTCTACGGTACAAAAATTAGGCTCAGAATTTGATAAAGCGCTTGAAGATGACTTTAACACTCATCTTGCATTATCAGCATTTTTCCAACTAGTCAAAGAGGCAAACAGATTAGCTGCTGAAGAAAAGTTAGGAAAAGAAGATGCCGAAATTATCAAGACAGAGTTGCAAAGAATGTTGAAAGTTTTGGGACTAGACATTCCCGAGATGACTCAAGACATGAAACAAGAAATTGACACTATGATTGAAAACAGAGAGAAATTAAGACAAGAAAAACAATTTCAAGAAGCAGACCAAATTCGTGACAAACTCAATGAAATGAATATTGAATTAATTGATCATAAAGGAAAAACAATCTGGATGAAAAAAGAAAATATCAAAGCTGAAAAATAAAAAAGCTTTAGCTAATTTTAAAAAATTTGCGCACAAAAAAATTAGTTCAATCTAATTAGTTTCATCTAATTTTCACGGGGTTTAATAGAATTAAAAACTAAATTAATCTATGAATGCATGGAATAAATTTTGGAAATGGTATGAAAATAAAATACTTGGAAGTATAATTGTAATTGCGATTATTCAATTCATTCAAGTTCCCCACATGGTATGGAATGCAGATATCATGCTAGAAGCAGGACTTGTTTCAAGAGTTCATCCAGTAATTGATTGGTTTTTGTACGGAGTAGACTTGATTGAAATTATTTCAATCATAAATGTTGGAATGATAATGTACAGTCTACTTAAGAAAAGACAATCTAAAAAGAAACTTGCTGCAAAAGCAGCATAACCCTAATCTTTTGCTTCCCAAATAACACGTTGAGGGAATGGAATTTCTATTCCAGCCTTGTCTAAAGCACGTTTTACGGTAGTAAGTAAGATGGGTTGAGCTTGACTCCAATCATCTTTAGGATGCCATACCAAAACTTGGATATTTACGCTTGAATCACCCAATTCTTCGACTCGAAATTCAGGTTCAGGAACTAGTAAAATAAAAGGCATAGTAAGTTTGATCTCTTTTTTGATAGCAGAAATTGCACCTTCAATGTCATCCTTGTAAGATATACCAACCATAACATCAGCTCGTCTAACAGTGGAAACAGTTAGGGAGCGAATGTTGGATGTGAAGAATTTTTCATTTGGAATTCTAATTACAGTTCCATCAAATTTTCGTACACGACTAGAAAAAGTTCCAATATCTAACAAAGTTCCTGAAATAGACATGTCAGGAATTTGAATTGTGTCACCTTGTTTTGCAGGTTTTTCTAGCATTAAGAAAATACCTGAAATTAAATTTGAAACTACTGATTGTGTTGCAAATCCAATAACTACTGCAAATATTCCTCCTGCAACAAGCAAGCCAGATAAATCAATTCCTTGACTTGACGTAAACGCAAGAAATGAAATTATTATAATTCCAAAATAGATTAATTTGCTAAGATTTTGTGCAGTGTCTTTTGGTAGTGTTGGCGCATAATACTTGTAAAATAATACCTTTACAACTTTTGCAATAATAATACCAACTGCCATAATTATTCCACCAATTAACAATGAGAGAACAGTTAGGGTACCAACAATCTCCATATCAGAAAGATTTTGTAAAAATTCTACTGGCATTATTCTAATCCCATCTCCATACTTGTACTAACAGTTGTGTCTTCCCATGTAGGAGACTTTGTCCAATCAGTTGAAACAGGGGTTGTTTTTACATCAGCGATACTAACAACAGCTCGTTTTTTCATAGTAACTGTAATACCATCAATTATTGCTTTAGAATTTTCATAGTATAACGAATTATCAGTTATAGGAAAAATTACTTTACTAACAGTTTGACCAGAATCCAAGGTATTTTCAATTACAATCTTCATGACACCTTCAATGTATGGAATAGAGTCACTGTAATCAGAAGCCAATGAAACATGAGCATATTTGCAAAGAGTTCCGGTATCAGGAGGCCCATAAAGGCCAAATCGAGAATTTAACGGGTTACAGGTAATCCAATCAAGTGAATCATGATGAGAGTTATGGACTAGAAAAATTCCAATTTCGATAGGACAATGAACAAAAACGCTAGCAGCAGAATTCTCACTTAGATAGATTTCCTTATCAAATTTCAAAAAAACATAACCAGTTCTTCTAGCTGGATGGTTAAGAGGTCTTATTGGCGCCACTTCTATTTTGATGTCATTTGATTTTGCAGGGACCATCTTTTCAACAACATTTCCTTCAGAGTCTTTTCTAAAATACGAAAATGCTTTTTCTCCAATTCGTTCAATTTTGATCTCAGTGTTTGGAAATGAGATCTCAAGAGAATCATTTACATCATACAGACCATAATTTGAGAATGAATTTTCAGTATCGCTCATTAGTTCATTTTTTTACTTGAAATCTAGAATTTATGCTCTCTTATTTGAAGAGATCAAGAAACCTGTTTTAAAATTTTAGAAAAAATAAGAAAATGTGGGAATTACTCTATGTTTAGAGGAATACTTGCACTACCAAAGTCTTCACTGATTCTAAAGACATAGTCTTTTGAAGAATCATATTCAAACTCGGTTCCACCATATCCGATGTTTGGGCCAAAGAGAATGTTGAACTCTCGGGCATCACCAGGATTTAGCACAATTTGCCCACTGGTAAAGTCCATGCCAGAGTACTTGAAGGCCTTTGAGCCATCCCATACATCATATGCACATATTTGCGGACTAGTACAGTTTAGAGCAGCAATTTCAGAACTGGTGTTCTCAGCAAGCATTCTAACAGACAACAAAGGTTGTCCAGTAGCAGTAATCTCAAACTCATTTCCTTCAGAACCAGGTCCAGTCCAATAATAGGTGATTGGTCCTAAGTCAAATTTTTGAGCATCAGATTTGTATTCATGTATTTGAATTGCTTGTTTGAGAGGTTTTTCACAGTCAAGTCTTTTGTAGGCTTTGGTAATCTCAGAACATTGTTCTAATTCAGCTTCTAATGTTGCTAATTTTGAATCAGTGTTTTTTGGTTCATCAGACACCATTGGTTGTTCTGAAGGTACAGAGACAGAAAGTAATCCAAATTGAATCAAATGTTGTACACCATTAACAAATTCACCATCAGAGATTGTTCCATCTGCCCACCAACCAGCATTGTTCTTAACCCAAGATGGTACGTTTTCTGCGGTTTCAGAAGATACAGTAGTGGTAGGAACTGTAATGATCCCATCAGAAATTAAAAATGAAATTCCTGTAAGAAATTCAGACTCAGATATGACTCCATCTGCCCACCAACCAGCATTATTTTTAACCCAATCTGGAACCTCTGCATATGCAGATGATGCAGTTGTTGCAACCAGTAAAATTGCGGCCATTGCAGTTATTGCAGTTTTCATTAATGCATTTTTGCGCTCATTGTATATAAGCTAGTGCTAAATTATTTTTCTAGTGCTAAATATTTAGAGATAAAATACTAGTGGTAATTACATTTTGAGTCGTTCTTCTTTAAATGTAAACAAAATTGATCTTTGAGAGTGAGTAAAAAACAAGAAATAACAAACACTTCAAAACTATCAGAACAAGATATCAAAGAGTATGTCTTAGAACGATTCAAAGACATAAAACAAGGAAAAATAAAAAATCTTGTTTCATTTCAAGCCATGAACAAATACATGATCATGGCACATAATCAAGATGAATTAAAAAATTTAGGAAATATTGTTGCCAGTTACAAAAAAATCTCACTGTTAGACACAATATCAGAATATGAAAAACATCTAAAAATTGCATTAGAAAAATCACCAACTATCAAATCACATTCAAATGTGATAATGCATATTTTTGGTTTTTTTTCAAAAAAATTTACTCAACCAGAAAAAGAACAATTTTTCAAATTACTAAATGATTACAAAGAAGATAAAATAACAATTGGTAAAATTTTATCTGAAATAAATCCGATAATTTATCGATTCAATAACACATATCTTGCAAGTCAAACATATTTTCTTCTATATTCAGATCCTCATCATGGGAACTTGTTTCAGATGCTAGCACAAAAACAATCTTAGAAAAAATCTGAAAGTGTTTTTTGTCTCATTAATTTAGAGATATTTCCATGAGAAAGCCATTCAGATTTACTAATACTCATTTTTTCTGATGCTAAATTCAAAGCATGATCAAAGTTATTTGCAATAATTGGTGCTTGTTTCATTGCTTCTCGTATTCCCTCCCTGACCTGCCACACACCCACGGGTATTGCATATTCAGGTCGAATTTCCCTTAAAATAACGACTCCTGATTGAATTTTTTTCTTATTCAAATATTCTAATACGCCTAATTTTGCAGCAAAATAGGCGCCTGCTATTGCAGGAGGATGATCAATGCCCCTAGCATCTTCATAATCAGAACCAACCCCAAGAACTCCATTAGAATACCAAGCCTCAACCATTTCGTATATCCATCTGTGCGGAAATAAAACAACAGAAAAATGATTTCCTAAATGTGTGTATGAAAAAACCCTACAAGAATCAATCATACCATAATCCAATACTTCAGCAACGAGTGATTTTGAAATAATATCATCAGTTGCAGTGATACTCCATTTAGTTGGAACAAGTTTTCGTTTTTGACCAAGCATTCCAATACTGAAGCACTTTTGGATTTTTGAAATATCAATTCCAGAATTATACAAATTCAAAACTGCATCTTGTGCCTTCAAATCTTTGTCATAAAATGCTCGTTCAATTGATTTTACAGAAGATGTTCCAGAAAATTTTGCAGATTTAATTTCACCAACGGGTCCAAATGGTGCACTTTCTCCATCTAGTGAAATATTTGAAGAGACAGATTTTTGAAAAATCAAATCAGAGTCAATAGGTTTTGAAGACATTGTGACTTCCTGAAGATTTTCAATATACCGCCCATCAGTTTTATCAATGGATAGTTTTTGAGTACCACGAACTAAATTCAATCTAAAGTTTACAATTTCCTCTAAAGATTTTCCTTTCCATCTTTCAGGACTGTCAAGTAAACTTGTATCGCCATGGACTGGCGGAACCATTGGACCAACAAAGACTTTAGGATAATTGTATGAACCAACAAAAACAGATGGAGGGCTAGTTCCACTAATTGAATCAGATGAAAACAAATTCCCATATTTTGATAATGTTTCATGCCATTTTGTCAAAATTGAACGACGAATATCTTGAGAGTCAGAAGACATTGAAATTCATGCCTGATTTGTGCCTAATAACTTGACTAATCGTTGAAATTGACGAGAGGTAAACACTTGTTATTCCCAAATAGATAGAATGTTCATGGCAATAAACAGAATAGTCTCATTTTTGCCAAGCGCAACAGAATTACTTTACGAGTTTGGAGTTCAAAATAAGATTTATGGAGTCACACATGAATGCAAATTCCCCCAAGAAGCAAGTTCTAAACCACAGGTAATTAGTTCAGCAATAGATTCGGATAAATTGTCCAGCAATGAAATCGACACACAAACATGTCAGATACTAAACGAAGGCAAAGATATTTTTGTTTTAAATGAAGAAAATCTAAAAGATGCCAAGCCAGATTTGATCGTTTCCCAAGAAACTTGTGAAGTCTGTGCAGCATACACCAATCAAGTAAACAAAGCATTACAAATTCTGGATAAAAAACCGACAACTCATTCAATGGATCCTCATAACATACAAGAGATTTTGGACTCGGTAATTAAATTAGGAGAAATTTTAGATGAAAACGATAAAGCAAAAAAGATTTTTGAATCACTACAAAAAAGAATTCAAAAAATAAAAAACGTAAAACATAGTAATAAACCAAAAATTTTAGCAATTGAATGGATAGAACCATTTTTTACAGCTGGTCATTGGGTTCCAGAAATGATAAAAATTGCGGGAGGAAAAAATATGATAAGTGTAACCGGAGAACATTCAAGACGTATGAATTTTGAAGAGATATCTAATTCTGATGCAGATATTATTATTCTAATGCCATGTGGATTTGATACAAAACGAACCGTTTCAGAATACAAAGACATTCTAGAAAAAGATGGAAAATGGAATAATCTCAAAGCTGTTCAAAATCAGGCTGTTTTTGCAGTTGATGCTAACTCATTTTTTAGCAAACCAAGTATTAGAACAATTGAAGGAATCGAGATATTAGCAAAAATAATTCATCCAAAAAAATTTGAAGAGTTAAGGGTTCCAGAAAGTTCATGGGCACAAATTAGCACTAGTTAACAAAATTAGCATTAGTTAAATAAGATTTGATGAAAAAACAACCATGGTCTATATCAGAGCCAAGAAAGTCAAATCAGACCAATATCTATACCTAGTAAAAAGCGTCTGGGATTCAAAAAAAAGTACATCCAAGCAAGAAATTATCAAATATCTTGGCAAGGCATCAGAGGTAGTAAAAGACGACATTCCAGTTGATTATAGAAGTGATCCCAAAGTGCTTACAGTTTTGGCATCATACAATCCAAAAGATATCAAAAAAAGAGAAGATGCAACAAAAAAATCCAAACAGCAATTATACAAAAAACTTACAGAAGGTAACATACAAGAAAGTCTCAAAAATTATGAAGAATTTACAAAAATATTTAGTTCGACCGATTTTTTTGACAAAATTCTAAAACCAACAATGTATAGAATTGGGGAAGAATGGGCAAGTGGAAAAATTAGCATAGCTACAGAACATGTTGCAAGCAATATTGCACAAACATTAGTTAGAATAATCATGGATAAAGTATCAGGTTCAGGAAAAAAGAAAAAAATTCTCATTTGCGTTCCATTAGGAGAAGAACATCATCTTGGATGTGATGTTTTAGAAACATATCTTTCAATTAAAGGGTTTAAAATTTTCAATATGGGAACATCAATACCAACAGAATCAATTCTAAGTTTTATTGATAACAATAATCCAGACATAGTTTTAGTTTCAATAACATTAGAAGATAATCTCCTAGCTGGACAAAGACTAGTTAAAAAAATAAAAGAACATGTAAACATTCCAGTATTGGTTGGAGGATATGCATTACAAGCAAACAAAATTCCAAAATTTGCAGGAGATATTATTCAAGAGGGAAGTTTAGAAGAATTGCCAAAAATTCTAAGAAAAAATTACAGTTAGCACTAGTCAAAAATTTATTTTTCTTTTAAATATTTTCAAACCCAATTTTCATTATAGAAATGATTACAAGATTAATTCATCAAAAAATTCTTGAAAAAAATAGGGGCAAAATGAATGGGTAGAACATGTAGAGGTATTTGTGAGATGCATGAAGCATTACCCGCACCAAACAAAATCAGATATGAAATTGGACAAAAAAGATGTACATTTTGCGGAATATTCATGTCAACATGTGATGCAAGATGTATGTGTTGCAAAGCAGTGCTTAGAACAAAACCAAGAAGCAAGAAAAAGTAGTTATTTTTTTGTAGCACTGACTAGAGATACAACATCTCTATCTCGTAGTTGATAATCCACAGGCAATCTAAGATTATACCTTAAATCCTTGCCATAAAGGAGTCCTTTTGTTAGATCAGTGTGGATCTCTTTTGCAAGATCATTAATGGTAGCACCATCTTTTAGTAAAATCAAGTCAGGAAGAATTCTTCCTTTCTTATCCGCAAGTTTTGTTTCATCAGCAACAGGATATATGGAATTCATTTTGAGCAGTTTGAATACTGCAACATTAATGGCAAATTGAACTCCAGTACGCATGTATTCGCCCATTATTCCTTTTTTGATAAAATCCAAAGCGTTGATTTGTTTTTCATTTAGTTCATCAGATTTGAGTATGTCAAATTGCTCAGAGCCAGGAGAGTATTTTATCAGGCCCTTTTGTTCTGCACGTCTAAGACTAAACTCACTATCACCACTAGCAGGAATTACAATAGAATCATTGTAGCGTTCTCGCAGTCTAGCAAAATTCTTGTCTGCGCCTTCTACATCAATTTTGTTTGCAACAATTAGGGTAGGTTTTGAAATCTTTCTCAAATAAGTTGCAAACTTTTTACTGTCAACCATATCAAAATCATCAAAGTTTTTCTCTTCAAGACCAGCTGCAGCAAGAGATTCCTTTACATGCGATTTGTTTACACCAATTCCACGATAAAGATCAGTTACAGCATCAACAAATTCAGAACCAGAATTAATTAACTTGGATATTTTTTCTCTATTTCCTTCAAGAATTTTATGATACCACATTATCAGTTCTTCTTCAATATCAGCAAAGTCAGATATTGGATCACCAGTTCCAATCTCAGTAATTTTTCCTGTAGAATCTATGCCTCCGGATGCATCAACTACATGAAGTAATGCATCAGATTGTGCTGCAATAGAAAGAAATTGATTTCCCAATCCCTTACCTTTCCAGGCATCTTTGATCAACCCTGGAAGATCAATGAGTTCAATTGGAATGTATCTCCAACCATCAAGACATTTGGAGTTATTTGGGTTATCTTGAATTTTAAATTCAGGATGTACACAAAGAGTGATTGCATTTGTAATTCCAGATACTGGAGATTTTGTAGTGAATGGATAAGATGAAATTTCTTCAGAAGACAAAGTTGCAGAGTTGAAGAAAGTAGTTTTGCCAGTATTGGTTTTACCAATTAATCCAAGTTTGATTGGCATGGATTAATTTTCATCTGAGAATATTTATCTCTGCCTAGGAATCAGAATTGGTTTTGTTTTTGATTTTTTCAAGGGACTCAGTAAGTTCTTTGATGGCCCATTCTATATCAGCCACGTCTTCATCAGATAGAGAATCTTTCCATTTTTCCAGCACACTAGTTGCAATCTCTGAAGAATTGTACAATAAATTCCAATATGAGTGGTGTTCAGCAGTGGTATATGATAATTCAGTTACATCATTTAGACCATTTTGTGCCCTTGCCAAAGAAGTAATTTTTTCACCAAATATTTTTACAATATCATTTTCAAGATCTTTTTCAATTTTTAGAGGAACATTTTTTGTTTCATATTTTTTTGCCAAATCAAGTAAATCATGATAGAAATTCTCAAAATTTTCCATATCAACATAGCCTCTGATGTTCAGCTAACATACATCTGTTAAAGACAACAGTGATTCCTGCATTTCTAGCTAGTTCTTCAGCTTCAGCATTGTGAATTCCTTCTTGAAGCCAGATAACTTTGGGTTTTTTCTTAATTGCTTCTTGAACAAATGGCAATACTTCATCAGAGGGCCTAAAGACATCTACAATGTCAACGTCTTCATCAATTTCAGATACAGAATCATAGCATTTTTTTCCTAAAATTTCATCAGCAGATGGATTCACAGGGGTGATGTCAAATCCATTTTCAGAGAGATATCTAGGCACGTAGTGAGCAGCCTTTGAAGGGTTTTTTGACATTCCAATAACGGCTACTTTTTTCATAGACAAAATGTCTTGAATCTGTTTGTCAGTATGATCGTCTTGCTCCACAACAAATCTACAATTATCATGAATATAATTTTTGAAAAATTACACAAAGAATTTTTTAGTGGGAAACAAAAACAATGCATATGGAAGAAGAAGCAAAAGATGTCATTGTTTTAGGAGCAATCAGACGAGGAGAGAGAAAATTTGATAAAATTCAAAGATCAACTCAAATCAAACCTGAAGAGCTTAATGAAATTTTAGAAAAGTTAGAAGAAAGGGGATTCATAACAGTAGAAGAAAAGAAAGGATGGTTAGGTAAAAAAATCGAGTTAAAGGTCACAGAAAAAGGTTCAAACGAATTAGACCAAAGATTACATGAAATTAAAGAAAAATGGGGCCAAATGCAAGCATTGTATCAAAGTGGAGATAAGAAAAAGCTTCAAGGATTCATGGATGACAATAGATCATTTTTTCCAATGATGATGTTTTTTGGCGTCATGGACATCATGATGTTTAGTATGATGTTTAGTATGATTGGGGCCAGTATGGGAGATTATGTCCCAGCTGAAAGCATGCCCGATGGTGCTGATGGCAGTATGGATGATGGTGGCATGGACGGTGGAGGCATGGATGATGGCGGTTTTGACATCGACATTGGTTTCTAGTGTAAATTTTATACTTGAAACAAAAACAAACTACAATTGATTTACAATTCGTTTGACAATCCAGGACTAGTCAAGGTTCTCACATTTTTACAAACTCACAATACAGAATATCTTTCTGGACAAGATTTGAGTGATGTATTAAAAATTAGTAGAGTTGCAGTATGGAAACATATCAAAAAAATTCAAGAGTTAGGATATACAGTAGAATCAAAACAAAAGTTAGGATACAAATTAATAAAAAATTCTGATGCATTACTTCCTTGGGAAATCACTTTAGGCTTGAAAACAAAAACAATTGGGCAACAGGCATTTTACTTTGATTCAATAGATTCTACACAAAATCAGGCATTAAAGATGGCAGTAGAACCAGAAAATAGTGGTGCAATAATAGTAGCAGAAAAACAAACTGGTGGGAGAGGAAGATCTGGAAGGAAATGGGTTTCTCCAAAAGGAGGAATATGGTTTTCTGTTATTTTACATCCAAAATTTGACATATCAATAACAACATTGTTTCCAATTGCATCAGTATTAGCACTGTCAATTGCACTAGAAAAGATATTCAAAATTTCTCCAGAACTAAAATGGCCAAATGACATTACAATCAAAGGCAAAAAACTAGCAGGAATGTTAGTTGATGTGTCATTAGAATCAAACAAAATTGAAAGTCTAGTGTTGGGTGTAGGAATTAACTTTGATGTAGATGTAAAACAAATTGAAAAAAATCTCAAAGGAACCCCAAACTTTTACGGAGTTGCATCACTTAATGAGAGAAAAACAAAAATCAGACCAGTTGAATTGGTCCAATCATTTTTAGTAGAATTAGAAAAAATTTACAAATTGCTAGATACAAAACAAACAAAAAAAATCATTTCAGAATGGACAAAAAGATCATCAACAATTGGAAAAAATGTAAAACTAAACACAATTGACGGCGAAGTTAAGGGAAAAGCAGTCAAAATCGATGATGACGGGGCACTTGTTGTATCTAACAACAAGAATACAAGCAGAGTGATAGCAGGAGATATCATCCACCTAACAAAATAGTTATTTTTTTGAAGTTTTTGTTTTTCGTTTTGCAGTAGATTTTCGTTTAGCAACAGTTCGTTTTGGTTTTGAAATCAAGGATGATTGCGCCTTTACAATTTCTTTAAGATCATTTTGTATCTCAAACACTGTAGAAAGCAATTCTTCTAAGATATCAGAATATTTTTGATATATAGTAAGAAGTTCAGTTTGTTTGAGATTTGTTTTTTGAAGATATTCATTAGAGCGTATGAGATTTGCAGTCTCAACTAATTCAGGGATATCAGATACAGGCTCACCTAATTGTGCCAAATCTGCTTCTGCCTGTTGTATTTTTTTGCGCAGATCATAAATGATGTTACCGACTCCAACTTTTTCCAATATCAAAAGACATATTCCGAATAAATTAAAGATTTTCTAAGATTAGAAAAGTAATAGATACGACATACGTACAAATTAGTAGAAAATAGAAATAAACCACAAAATAATCACTAATCATGTTAAGTTATTTTAAAAAAATTTCTTGTCTTTTAGCAATTACCATACTTGTTACGCAAAGTCTTACAGGAGTTTCGTTTGCTCAAATAAATCAAGAGCCAGAAGTGATGTTTAATCAAGCAACAGAATTATTCCATAATGGAGAGTACAAACAAGCAATATCAATTTATGATGAAATACTAGAGATTGCACCAAATAATATCTCCACACTAAAAATGAAGGGGATTGCTCAAAGTAATCAAGGAGAACATAAAAAATCACTAGAACAATTCTTTACAGTTTTACAACACAGACCAAATGATGTCATATCATTAGCTGGAATGGGTGTGGGATTAGGATATTTAGGAGAATATCAAGAGGCAACATCATATTTTGAAAAAGCTCTCAAAGAGAAGCCAAATAGCATAGTCATACAAAACTACATGCAATTTATCAATAATGTGATAACGAAATATCCATACATACCTACAGAAAAGCCTGAAGGACTAGATGGACAGTCAGTAGCATCCATTCCTGACTGGGTAAAACCAATAGCAAAATGGTGGTCAACAAATAGTATCGATGATGCAGAGTTTGTTTCAGCACTGATTTTTATGAT
This sequence comes from Candidatus Nitrosopumilus sp., assembly GCF_965263415.1. Lineage (GTDB taxonomy): Archaea > Thermoproteota > Nitrososphaeria > Nitrososphaerales > Nitrosopumilaceae > Nitrosopumilus. The sequence continues at coordinate 1,159,081 of NZ_OZ253671.1, read as the reverse complement.
TAATAATAAAATTATTGAGATTCCGCCAGTTGAGACTCAAAGTGTTTCTGAAGGAAAAATTCCAGAATGGATAAAGAGTAATGCAGGGTGGTGGGCAGATGGCGAAATCGATGATGATGCCTTTGTCCAAGGAATACAGTACATGATAGAAAAGGGCTTGATCATAATCAAAGTTGAAGAAACGACACAAAAAACACAAGAAGAGTTAGATCATGAATTTTATTTGTTTGAAAGATATCTAAGAGATATTTCAAACAACATATCAAAAGAGAAACGTTACATAGAATTTCCAAATCCTAGTCAAGACGTAATTAAAAAATTCCTAAGAGACTATGTAAAATGGAATTTTGAAGAAGAGGCAAAGAAAGCATCTAGTAAATTCCCAGATCCCACATATGAAATCATTGATGACACATACATTGTATACTACAAAGTTTACATTAATGAGCAACCTTCAGGATTACCATTAGACCATGTTAGTACATTAAATGATTCATTTGCATTTTGGGAACAACAAGAATTAACAGTAAATAATCAAAAATTAAAAATAAAATTTGAAGTGACAAATTTGAAACATGAAGCAAACGTTTGGGTAACATGGGTGGTTAGAAGTCTTGGAGAAGGAGTTTTAGGACATGCACATCTTGGAAAAGGAATTGTCGAAGTAGCATTAGGTGATTTCAATTGCGATGGAAGTTTCCAATTGTATGATGTGAATAGTGTAGAAACGATCATGACACATGAGTTGGGTCATTCTATAGGCTTGAAACATGTAGAGGATAGAACAAGTATAATGTATCCATCATTTAATCCATCATACGCATATTGTTTGCTGAGTTAATTTTCAAAATATTTTGAAAAAATTACAGTTAGCTTAACCTACACACAAATAACCGGTAGAAATTATGTAAAATGGATAATAAGGCAATAGTGAAAATCCAAGTAATTATGCTTAGAAATCAAATGGTCACAGGATCAAAATGTCCAGCCTGTGGTGATAAGAAAATGATCACTGATGAAAATACAGGAGAATTATTTTGTGGAAAATGCGGATTTGTAGTATCAGATAAGATTGCAGACACTGGTGCCGAATGGCGTTCTTTCTCAAATGATGAAGGAAACAAGGCAAGAACGGGTGCTGGAACATCACTTACAATGCACGACATGGGATTATCAACAGTAATTGGTGCAGCTAACAAAGATTCAACAGGAAAACCACTATCTGCAAGTGTTAAAAGCTCAATTGAAAGATTAAGAACTTGGGACAGTAGAAGTCAAGCACATTCTTCAGCAGACAGAAACCTAAGACAAGCACTCAATGAAATGGACAAACTAAAAGATAAACTAGCATTAACTGATGCAGTCATTGAAAAAGCTGCTTACATTTACAGAAAAGCAATGGAGAAAAAACTAGTCAGAGGACGTTCAATACAAGGATTAGTTGCAGCATGTCTTTATGCATCTTGTAGAAATACAGAAACCCCAAGAACATTAGATGATGTTGCAAAAGGAATCAACATTAGAAGAAAAGATGTTGCAAGATGTTATAGATTAATTTTCAGAGAATTAGAACTAAAAATGCCAGTAGTTGATCCTGTAAAAGGGGTTTCAAGAATTGCAAGTATTGCAGAACTTAGTGAGAAAAGCAAACGTAAAGCAATTGCAATTCTTAATGAGGCAAAGAAAATGGGAGTAGTTGCAGGAAAAGACCCAATGGGAATAGCTGCTGCTGCACTTTATCTTGCATGTATTAGTACAGGAGAAGTAAAATCTCAAAAAGACATATCCATAGCATCTGGAGTAACTGAAGTTACAATTAGAAACAGATGTGCAGGATTAAGAAAAATGATTAACGATTAAAAATTATTTCTGAGAACGTTCAAACTCTAGTTTATCCCAGGGAAATACAACATATGCATTATTGGTTGTCTTTTTGCCATACAGTAATTGTTTAGGATATTTTTTTCCATGTCTTGCAAATAATGTTGCAAAGACAAATTTTGAAGGAACATCAACTCGTTTGATTATTTCATTAAATGTATCACCACTATCAAATATGTCATCAACAAACAAAGAATTAGAAGATATTTTCCTTTTATCAACAAAAATTTTTTTGATTTCCAATTGATCTGCAACCAAACGTGCAGGAATTAATCCACCTCTGCTAATAGTAGTAATACTTGAAAAAGTTCTAGGCAATTTTGAGATTTTATTTGAAAGTTTTTTTACAAGGGATTCAATTTCAAACCAATCAACGTCTTGAGACAATACTGAAAAACCACAAAGAGTTGAATTAAGTTGTTATGTTTAGAATGTCTTTGTAGGAGAATTTTTTAGCGGTTCAATCAATTTGAGAATCTTAAAGGGTATTTTTCCAAAATCAGTATCTTTTTCACAAGAAACCAACAACACATCATCGCCAGATAAAGGAAAACTCATGACGATTACCTTGTCACGATAAGACATTGAAAAGTGAACCACACCAAACTCTTTATCAAATTCATGTCTCATTCGCACACGCAATGCTAATTCCATAAACATCATCTCATCTTGTTTTTGAGCCTCAAGTGAAAGTAATCCCTCCTTCATTCCACCGGCCATAAGGTGACCTCTACTGTTAATGAGCCTAGCAGAACGCATCTTAGGATCCAGTTTTGTTATCTTTTGGCAGAGTTTTTCAAGTTCTTCGACGTTATCCATTTGTCTATTTACACAAGCGAACTATTTATTGCGATCTGTTTCAATAGGTGTCTATGCAATCAGAATCAACTAAAGACATTACTGATTATTACAAACATCTTTCACTGTTCTGGACAGATATTGTACATTTGATGTCAAGCAAACCACAAGCATTAGCATCAATAGGTCCAATGAGAGCATTTGCTGCCAACTCTAAGAAAATATCAACTGAATTAATTGAGATTAATGAAGATTTAATGGAATTTAACAAACATTTGACAGAATATTACAAACAACTTGCAGATACCTGGACAGATGCACAGAAAAAAGTCAATCTAAAAGCACCAGAAATTCCTCAAGACATTGAACAAATGGAGGCAGTCAAAAGAATTTGGATTGATATTTTTGATAATGATTTTACAGAATTATTTGACTCAGGGAAGTTCGGAGAAAATTATGGAAAACTAGTTTCAAAAGAATTAGAATTAACAAAGCATTGGAACAACATTACAAATGTCATATTACAATCAGTTAACCTTCCAAGTAAAGAAGAGATTGATGAAGTATACAAAGAGATACACTCGTTGAAAAAAAGAGTTGCAAAACTAGAATTAGAGTTAAAGAAAAAGGAGATGAAAAAAAATGCAAAGTGAGTCAAAAATTGATCCAAAAATTATTGAAGAGATGTTAAAATTTAGTAAAAACGTAATTGAAGCCCCAAAATTAGTTTCTGCTCCAGATGAAATTAGTTTAGAGGTTACACCACATGACATAGTACAACAAATGGACAAAACACGTCTGTTACACTATAAACCAATCACAGAAAAACAACACAAGACACCATTGTTAATTTCATATGCATTAATTAACAGATTTCATATTCTAGACATACATCCAGAAAAGAGTTGGGTGAGAAATCTGCTACAACAAGGATTCGATATCTACATGCTTGATTGGGGAACACCAACTAGTATGGACAAGTATCTTGATTTTGATGATTATGTAAATGGATATCTTGATGCATATGTAGAATATATCAAAAATGAAACAGCTACTGAAAAAATTTCATTACAAGGATATTGTACAGGAGCAACAATTGCTACAACATATGCCTCATTGCATCCTGAAAACGTCAAAAATTACATAGCAACTGCACCTGTAATTGATGGCTGGAGAGATACTACAGTGATTAGTAATCTAGCAAAGCACATGGATGTGGATAAAATGGTGGAAATTATTGGAAACATGCCTCCAGAATTCATGTATTATGCTTTTTCAGTGCTCAAACCATTTGAGCAAGGAATTGAGAAATACGTCAACTTTTTCAAAAATATTGAAAACAAAAAATTCGTAGATAGTTTCCTCAGAGTTGAAAAATGGTTAGGAGATACACCACCAATTCCAGGAGAGTTATTCAAACAGTGGATCAAAGACATCTATCAAGAAAATTTACTCATTCAAAATAAGATGCACGTAGAAGGCCAACTAGTAGATTTGAAAAAGATAGACATGCCAATATTTACGCAAGTTGCAGTAGGTGACCATTTAGTTTCACCAGAGTGTAGTATGCCTCTTCACTATGCAGTAGGTAGTGAAGACAAAACATTGAGAATGTATCCTACAGGGCACGTAGGCATGATTGCCAGTTCACTATCTCAAAAGAAGGTTTTACCTGAGCTAGGACAATGGTTAGCTGAAAGATCATAAAAATGAAAAAGAAAAAATTAAAAAATTGGATTCGCCACTAGTTGTTCTTTGTGGTGAATGCAGAAATCCAAGATTGTAGAATGTTTCTATTTAACTCAGCAAATGATTTTGCGTTGTCGTTAAAGGTTTTGATGTTTTGTTGTGTTGCATCAATAGTTGCAAGGGTTACTTGGTTCTGAATTGATGTAGCCTTTACGACTTCTTCTGTTGTATCTTGCATTACTTTGATTGTAGCTTCAGGAATGTTTGCTGCAATACCTGCTTTCTTTGCAAATTCTTTTTGTAGTGTTAGGGTTGAATCTGCAATGTTCTCATAAGCTTGTATGAATTCCTGTTGTACGTTTGTAATTGCTTGATGATACTGTGGTACTGATGTTCTAATACCGTTGAAGAATTTATCTACGTTTTGTTGATATACAGAAAATAGATCTTTTGGATTTGATTGTGTCTGTTCGTTCTTACTCAATTTTTCACCTCCCTAGCTTTTGATTTTTTTGCTATTGGAAGGACGATGACTTGAACCAAGTCACCTTCGCCTAATCCAAGGGCATTACGTTCTGCCTCTGGGATTGAAATTCTACCGTTACTACTAATGGTAGTTTTGTATGCACCCCAATTCATAAAAGATGGAAGCATTTGTCCAATGCTAAACATTGTATCCATGCTTTTGTTTTGCATAGAAGACATGTTCTCCATCATGGTTGATTGAGCTTGTCTAGTGTTATCTGAAACTTCTTTGAGTGTATCTAGTGGATTGAATGTTTTGCTAGTTTGATTGGTCATCAAAGCACCAAAATTTTTCATAAACTCTGCTTGAGCACGTCCACTTTTTTGGATCCAATCTTTGAACATAGTAGTTGGATCATATTGGTTTTCGTTACCAGCCATTGGTAACTGTTGGAGTTAACAGGTATTTAAGTGCACCTAAGAGGCACCTAAGAAATCCAATACCTTCTCAGAGAAAGCCGCAGGATCCTGCACATAAGGAGTATGACCACATCCATCCATACGAACAAAACGACAGTCCTTTAGAGATGAGATAAAATCATCAGCATGGTGAATTGGAATCACAGGATCATCACTGCCCCAAATCAGCATTGTCTGAGTTAAGATAGAAGGTAGTTTTTTTGTAATAACTTCAGCATTTTTCAAACCAAGTATAGTAGACATGAATGCAAGTTTTGCATTAGGCAATTGCATTCTTTCAATAAATCTAGAAACAATTATTGGATCAACACTTTCACCAGAACCTTCCATCATTTCAAATGCATTCTTTGCATTTTGTTCGTTAGGGTATAGTGCAGCCATTATGTATGCATCAAGTGCAGGAGTAGACTGTTTCATCACTCCTGATGGAGATACTAAAATGAGTTTGTCAACATCGTTTTGATGAGAAGCAGTGTACTCAGCAGAAATCTGACCGCCCAAAGAAGAGCCAATTAGGTAAGGAGATTCAATGTTTGCAGTTTGCATGAATTTCTCAAGAAAGTCTGAAAAAAAGTCCATAGTATAATCTGCAAGAGGTTTATCACTATATCCAAATCCAATTAGATCAGGTATTACCACATGAAATTTTTCTGCAAAAATAGGCATTACCTGTTCCCATCTTTCAGCAGAAGCCCCCAATCCATGAATCAATACTAGAGTTTTTTCAGAATCCCCAGATTCCAAATAGCGAATTTTATGACCATCAATTTGGAGAAATTTTTCATTCACTAATTTTGCTTCAACTATCATCGGTAGATAAGTTTTAGTTAATTTTGCGATCATTGAAATTCATGATTTTTTGAGAAAAATTGGCAACTAACTTCAAGTATGTTTTTTAGTCCCAAAATTATGGTTAATGTGTGATAAAGAAAAAAATCTCAAAAATACTAGTTCCTTTAGATGGTTCTAAAAACTCTCAAAGAGGTTTAGAGACAGCAATTACGCTTGCCAGACAATGTGGGGCAACTATTACAGGCGTGTTCTCAATTCACGCACCACCACACTCAGAATTCAGAGGTATTGGATCAGTTGAAAAATCCCTAAACAGAGAGGTGAAAAAAATCATGGAAGAGTCCAAGGTTTTGGCTGCAAAAAACGGCATAGTATTCAAAGAGAAACTAATGCGAGGAGATATCGGATACAATATTATCAAACTCGCACAAGGTAAAGGGAAATTTGACATGATAGTTATTGGTTCACGTGGAAGAAGTTCTGCTAAAGAATTATTCTTTGGAAGTGTATCAAATTATGTCATACATACTGCAAAGATTCCAGTTCTAGTTGTAAAGTGATTTAGAATCCATTCTTTTTGAAATATTTTTGGTGATACTCTTCTGCCTTGTAAAATGTAGGGGCAGGAGTTATTTCAGTTACAATTGGATTGTCATACTTTCCAGAAGAATCTAGATGTGTCTTTGATTTTTCTGCAATCTCTTTTTGTTTGTCATCATGATAAAAAATTGCAGAGCGATATTGTATTCCAACATCAGGACCTTGACGATTTAGTGTTGTAGGATTATGATTATTCCAAAAAACATCCAATAGTTCTTCATATGAAATTTCATTAGGATCATATTCTACTTCTACTGCTTCAGCATGTCCTGTTCTATCAGTACATACTTCTTCATAAGTAGGGTCTGGGAGATTACCACCAATGTAACCGACTTGAGTAGATTTTACTCCCTTTGTTTTACCAAGTAAATCTTCAACATGCCAAAAGCATCCTGCACCAAATGTTGCTTTCAATTCAAAAAATCTAAAACATAAACAGAATTAAAACTATTTGTTCAAAGGGTTCTGGAGGATTTTTTAATTAAGGAGATTATATGATTTTTCTAGGTTCCGGTCATTTTTTTGCTAACATCAGTAAAAATTTCAACTACTTTTTTAGCCAAATTTTCAATGTTTGCAGTAGGTTCTGCAGAAATCAGTAAGAGAATTTGAGTTATAGGAAATGGAAAACTAACAAGAACTGCCTTGTCTCTTCTTGCAGCCAAATAGTTGATAGGACCTAAACTTTCATCATATTCTTTTCTGATAGATGCCTTTGAGACAAAATCCAAAAAGGATTGCAGTCTAGTTTCATCTCCTTCATAAGGAGTGAGTCCTTCTTTGAACCCACCTGAAATCAATTGACCATCTTTATCAACAATTCCAGCAAATCTAATTTCAGATTCTTCTAGTAATTTTTTGCATTTTTCAGCATACAGATTCAAAGCACCTTCAGAATTTGCCATGATAATACAATTTAAGATATCAAAAATAAAAACTTAGTCAATATGTGTCAAAGATGAATATATTCAATCCATAGTATACACGCTTGAGAGAAGAATCATGTATAGTTTTTTGGAGTGCATTTTAGAAGGGCATAATCAATAATTCCTTTTTCAGATGCAGTTTTCATTTTAATGATCGATTTGTACAATATGTTTTCAACATAGTTTGGATATTTTTCTAAAATAGATTTTTTGAGGTGATCCCTATTTTCCACATAATAATCTGCAAGAGGATCATATACAGAAGTTCCAATTAGTCGCTCATGTTTAATTTCAAAGCCAGAGGATTGGATTGTGTTTTTTACATCATCTAAAGAATAGTGTTCAGAAGACCAAGTGAATTTCAACATGCCCAAATCTTTGAAAGAAGAAGCCCCAAGAGTTATAGGAATAGCAAGTACAAGTAATCCAGAATTTGCCAGTACTCTTTTTGATTCAGAGATAAAATCAGAAAGTGGTTTGAAATGTTGTGCTGATTCCAATGCCAAGACACGATCCACAGAATTGTTTGCAAATGGGAGTTTTGTAGAAGAGGAATTTAGAAACTCAATTTTTTGTTTTTTTCCAAAAGACAGTTGAGAATAGTTGATGTTTACATCATACAAGGAAATATTGGGAAATTTTTGTTGCCAAAGATGAGAGGGGGCAGATAATCCACTGCCGACGTCAACTACATGTTTTGCAGAAGACAATTCAGCAAGATCTGCAAAAACCATGCATAGGTTTTCCTGAGCAGATATAGGATCAGAGTGGCCTGATGACCAACATCCAAAATTCAGCATAGAGCCACCAGTTGCAAGTTGCATTACAGGTGATAAAGCATTGTAGAGATTTACAGTGTCTTTTTCGTTTCTACGAAATGTCCACAAGAATAGTTCCAGAGGGTTAATTGATACCAAAAATAAATTCAAAATTAATTGAACAGAGTCATATTAATTTCTAGGGTAAGCCTTCAGAATCCTCAGCACAATGTTTGTGAACCCATTTTTCATCTTGGTTTTTAGAGATCTCTTTTCCGGGTTGAATCTTATCACCACAAGAGACACAAGATGTTGCAAATTTTGCTTTCATGTACTTTGATAATTTTAGATAGATAAATCAGATGTGTTGTAATTGATGTCAACTAATGATTAACATATTTTAAAAATTTGATTATGAATTTTTTAGACCTCTACGCAATATCTCATTTAATGAACTAGAGAAACTCACTGATGTTGCAGATTGTATAATCTGTTTTGCTTGAATTGATCTTATTTTCTTATCTAATTCATCATCAAGCATTATTGTGACTCTCTTTGCCATGCACATACTAGAACTCTGTTGCTATTAAGCAGAGCCTGCCAAAAATGGAAATGATGGAATTTTCATAAGATTGTCAGATTTTCTTTAACCATTACTTTGAAGGTTTTACCGACAGATCTATTAGCAACCTTCGATCTGTTTTCTTGATGTCTGAAAATCAAAAAGAATGGTGGATTGGTTTACCAAAAGAATTTCAAAATGATATCGAGTTAGAAGAATAAATTACAAAACCACAATTCAGAAAAAATTTGGTTAAATCACATTATAGTCGTGTATAGTTTCCACTAGGGATTTTAAAATCACAAAATTATGTATAGCATTCGCTAAGGGTGATTAAAAATAAAATCATCGTACAAGTCGTGTATATTTTTCACTTTGATGAATAAAATGATTCATCGCGCATAGTCTCTATGTAAGTGGCTGAACCGATGTGTTGGTCTATTAGTAAAGGCTGGCTCACCACTCGCCGAAGCTTGTGATCTACACCACCTTCCTATCAACGCAGTCTTCTGCTGCCGACCTTCATCTTACGAAAGAATAACTTGTCTCGGGATAGGATTCGTGCTTAGATGCTTTCAGCACTTAGCCTAAACGGCTTAGCTGCCCGGCCTGCCTTGTCAGACAACCGGTAAACCAGTGGCCACGCTGCTCTGTTCCTCTCGTACTCGGAGCAACTTCCCCTCAGTTATTCACGCTTCCATCAGGCAGAGACCGACCTGTCTCACGACGGTCTAAACCCAGCTCATGTTCCCTTTTAATAGGCGAGCAGCCTCACCCTTGGCCCCTGCTGCAGGACCAGGATAGGAAAAGCCGACATCGAGGTACCAAACCGCGGGGTCGATAGGAGCTCTCGCCCGCGACGAGCCTGTTATCCCTGGGGTAATTTTTCTGTCACCTCCGGGCCCCAATAGTGGGCACACGAAGGATCGCTAAGCCAGACTTTCGTCTATGAATTCCGTGCGTTTGGAAATCCATTCAGTCGAGTTTTTGGCTTTGCCCTCTTCAACGGATTTCTGCCCCGTTTGAACTCAACTTTGGGCCCCTTTGATATCTTTTCAAAGGGGTGCCGCCCCAGCCGAACTGCCCACCTGCACGTGTCTCCGGTCTTCACTGGATAAGTGGTACTGCAAAAAGAGTCTGGTGTTACATCGTTGCTTCTCAACACCCCGGAGAGTGTTAAGCATGGCTCCCAGATACCCTGTGCAATTCTTACTATACCACAAGCACAAGCTGCAGTAAAACTCCACGGGGTCTTCTCTCCCCGATGGAAGGCGATGGACTGTTCGTCCACCTTATGTGGCTTCACCGGGTTGTAGGCGGGGACAGTGGGGCTCTCGTTGTTCCATTCATGCGCGTCGGAACTTACCCGACAAGGCATTTGGCTACCTTAAGAGAGTCAGAGTTACTCCCGGCGTTAACCGGCCCTTAGCTCGGTTGAACCCAAGTTTTAGGTACCGGCACCGGCCAGGATTCAGCGACTATACAAATCCTTTCGGACTAGCAGTCGCCTGTGTTTTTATTAAACAGTCGAAACCCCCTTGTCATTGCAACCTGCGGTCCCCATTCCTCATGAAGATCGCAGGCATCCCTTATACCTAAGCTACAGGACTAATTTGCCGAATTCCCTCGCCATACGGTATACCCGTAGCACCTTAGCTTACTAAGCCAGCGCACCTGTGTCGGTTCTGGGTACGAGCTTGCATTTTGCTAACTACACAGTCTTTCATGGTCTCCTGGAATCGAGAAAACTCCGCTAACGCGGAGCCATTCCTACCTCGAACTGGTTCTCGTCATTACGACACTCCCCAATTCTCGAATAGTTAGATACAACGACGATTGTACAATCCCTATCCGGAAGCGAACCATATAGCTCAAACGCTCAATGCAAGGTACTAGAATATTAACTAGTTTCCCATTCGGTGTACTCTGTTGAGGTACATCTTAGGATCGACTACCTCCAGGCTGATAACGCATTGCCTGGAAACCCTTGCGCTTACGGTGGTATGGATTCTCACCATACTATGCTGTTACTGCCGCCAGGATCTGCAATAGAAACCGGTCCACAGGACGTCACCGCCCTGCTTCGACCCAATCACTACGCCAACCTACCACGAAACATCCATTGATGTTTATCTAAAGTATCGGTACTTTGCTTTAGCCCCGTCCGTTTTTGAGGCATCCCCCCTCGGCAGGTAAGTTGTTACACACTTTTTAAAGGATAGCTGCTTCTGAGCTTACCTCCCTGCTGTCTTGGCGAGAACACGCTCTTTAGCTTGACACTTAGCAAAAATTTGGGGACCTTAACTTCAGTCTGGGTTAAACCCCTTTCGGTCATGAGCCTTACGCCACATGAACCCGTGTCCTTGCTTCTACGATGTATATCCGTTCGGAGTTTGAATGAGCGGTGAGGGATTTCTCCCCCGCGCCGCTCTATCAGTGCTCTACCGGAAACACTATCTCCACAAAGCACGCCCTGCGAGACGCTTCGGTTGGAACTAGCGAGCGCCAGTCTAGATTGGTTTTTGACCCCTATTCCCAGGTCACAACAACGATTTGCACGTCAGAACGTCTTAAGACCTCCAGCGGGCTTTCGCCCGCCTTCATCTAGCCCAGGAATAGATCGACTGGCTTCTAGCCTAGCCGCCATGACTCTACGCACTTTCACACGCTTCTCCTCACAATGCTGCGAGAACTCGGTTTCCCTTCGCCTACATCTTTACAGATTTAAGCTTGCCATGACAGTTAGCTCCCTGGCCCGTGTTTCGAGACGGAACGCATGACACTGATGACTTGAACATCAAATCTTCAACTCTATTGCTAGAATCTCCAAAATGAAAAAATCACCTTCCATGCCATGCACGTCTGTAAGTAATAGGTTTCATGCACTTTTCGCCCCCCTTCCGGGGTACTTTTCAGCTTTCCCTCACGGTACTAGTCCACTATCGGTCTTGAGAGATATTTAGCCTCAGATGCTACTTTCACCTGTATTCATTGCCCACTACCAAGGACAACTACTCGGGTATGAATAGGACTCTTCCCATTTCGCTTACGGGGATATCACCCTCTATGTCAGTACTTTTCAGAACATTTCAGCTGTGTTTCAAGATTCCATATTATCATACCAAAACACCACATCTCCCGAAGGATTCAGTTTGGGCTCTTTCCTTTTCGATCGCCTCTACTTGGGAAATCTCAATTGATTTCTTTTCCACGTGGTACTAAGATGCTTCAATTCCCACGGTTCGACTTCCAATACTAGTGTACTGGAATGCACAAAAGTGCAAGATTCTCATTCGGACATCTCGGGATCATAGGATGCGTGCGCCTACCCCGAGCTTATCGCAGCTTGCCACGTCCTTCATCTCTCCTCAAGCCTAGCAATCCACCTATTACCGTCTTTACACCGGCAAATTCAGCCACATATTACACGACTATGCACGACGATCATTGCAAGTCCCCTGGCAGGGACCCGCTACATCCTTCATACACCACTTTCGTGATGCATTGCATCGATGATTTGATGTGAAGATTAGTGCATCCGTACACTTTCCTTATCTAAGGAGGTGATCCGACCGCAGGTTCCCCTACGGTCACCTTGTTACGACTTTTCCCTTGTCACGAACCCCAAGTTCGATAACGCCAATCAGACGTCACCTCGCTAAGAGCTCACTTCAATGAAACGACGGGCGGTGTGTGCAAGGAGCAGGGACGTATTCACCGCGCGATAATGACACGCAGTTACTAGGGATTCCATATTCGTGAGGGCGAGTTGCAGCCCTCAGTCATAACTGTGGTAACGTTTGAGGATTACCTCATCCTTTCGGATTCGAAACCCATTGTCGTTACCATTGCAGCCCGCGTGTGGCCCCAGAGTTTCGGGGCATACTGACCTGCCGTGGCCCCTTCCTTCCTCCGTATTAACTACGGCGGTCCCGCTAATTCGCCCCACTACTCCTGAGAGTAATGGTGGCAACTAGAGGCAGGGATCTCGCTCGTTACCTGACTTAACAGGACATCTCACGGCACGAGCTGGCGACGGCCATGCACCACCTCTCAGCTTGTCTGGTAAAGTCTTCAGCTTGACCTTCATTCTGCTGTCTCTCCGGGTAAGATTTCTGGCGTTGACTCCAATTGAACCGCAGGCTTCACCCCTTGTGGTGCTCCCCCGCCAATTCCTTTAAGTTTCATACTTGCGTACGTACTTCCCAGGCGGCAAACTTAACGGCTTCCCTGCAGCACTGCATTGGCCACAAGCCAATGCATCACTGAGTTTGCATAGTTTACAGCTGGGACTACCCGGGTATCTAATCCGGTTTGCTCCCCCAGCTTTCATCCCTCACCGTCGGACGTGTTCTGGTAGACCGCCTTCGCCACAGGTGGTCATCAATAGATCAAAGGATTTTACCCCTTCCTACCGAGTACCGTCTACCTCTCCCACTCCCTAGCTCTGCAGTATTCCCGGCAGCCTGTATGTTGAGCATACAGATTTAACCGAAAACTTACAGAGCCGGCTACGGATGCTTTAGGCCCAATAATCATCCTGACCACTTGAGGTGCTGGTTTTACCGCGGCGGCTGACACCAGAACTTGCCCACCCCTTATTCAACAGTGTTTCTAGGACTGTCAAAAGGTTCGTTTAGCACAAACCACTCGGATTAACCTTGTCGTGCTTTCGCACATTGCAAAGTTTTCTCGCCTGCTGCGCCCCATAGGGCCTGGGTCCGTGTCTCAGTACCCATCTCCGGGCTACTCCTCTCAGAGCCCGTACCTGTAATAGTCTTGGTGGGCCATTACCTCACCAACAAACTGATAGGCCGCAGTCCCATCCTACGGCGATAAATCATTTGGAACACAAACCATTCCAGGTATAGTGTTCTATCGGGCATTATACTCAGTTTCCCGAGGTTATTCCCGTCCATAGGGTAGGTTGACTACGCGTTACTGAGCCGTCTGCCTTGTATTACTACAATGACTCGCATGGCTTAGTATCAATCCGATAGCAGTCAGGTCCGGCAGGATCAACCGGATTCTGAATTTTTGATTTTGATTATTGAAGTACATTTGTACTTTAATTGGAATTGACGGATGCACATAATCTTCACATCTCAGATATTGATCACTTGATCAAATCCTCATTTTTGTATGCGTAACTGGAGGCCCATGAATCACAAAATGGCATAATACCATACTTCATCACAAGCGCCGCCTATTGCGTTACGTATGCAAAAGCATCACATGCCAGAATCCATATAAACCATGCGAGAAATTATGCCTGATCGACCCCATTTGTTGTAATTTTTACAATGTTCCAACTATGCAAAACTATGCAGTTTTTAGAAATTGTGCCTGATAACTATGCCAAACTATGCCAGTTTCAATAGTTAAAATGATGGAAATTGTTTTGTGAATTTGGTTTTGAATTATACTAAAGAATACAAAAAGAAAACAAAGACTTCAGCAAAACTATTTTCAAAATCTGCAAAGTTGCATGTCAATGGTGTTTCTCATAACATAAGATTTTATGAACCATATCCATTTGTTGTTAAAAAATCTGCAGGAAAAAATTTGATTGATGTTGATTCAAACAAATACACAGATTATTGGATGGGTCACTGGGCTTTGATTTTAGGACATGGTCCAAAAGACGTTAAGAAAAATTTGCAAAAACAGATTGAAAAATCTTGGATGTATGGAACAGTGAATGAGCAGACAGTACAGTTATCAGAATTAATTTCAAAAGCAGTTCCAGTAGCTGAGAAGGTTCGTTATGTCACATCAGGAACTGAAGCTACAATGTATGCAGTAAGATTGGCCCGTTCAGTTTCTGGAAGAAAAATAATTGCCAAGATTGATGGAGGGTGGCATGGATATACGTCAGATTTACTAAAGTCAGTAAACTGGCCATTTTCAGAATCTGAAAGTTCAGGGGTTGTAAATGAAGAACAGATTGTTTCAATTCCTTACAATGATTTAGAAAAGTCATTATCAATTTTGAAAAAATATTCTAAAGATTTGGCAGGAGTCATTATAGAGCCAGTGTTAGGGGGCGGAGGATGTATTCCAGCAGATTCAGATTATCTAAAAGGAGTTCAAGAGTTTTGTAAAAAGAATAATTCCTTATTCATATTAGATGAGATTGTTACTGGATTTCGATTCAGATATGGATGTCTCTATCCAACAATGAAATTGGATCCTGATATTGTCACATTAGGTAAGATTGTTGGAGGAGGATTGTCAATTGGTGTGATGTGTGGAAAAAAGGAAATCATGGAATTTGCAGATACTACTGGCAAGAAAAAATCAGAGCGAAGTTATGTTGGAGGAGGCACATTTTCAGCCAATCCAGCCTCAATGGTGACAGGATATTCCACACTAAACCATCTAAAATCAAAAAAAGCAGTTTACACAAAAATTAATGATTTGGGCAAATTTGCAAGAAAAGAGATAGGAAAAGCATTTGATGATAAAGTCGCAGTTACTGGAAAAGGCTCTCTGTTTATGACTCACTTTTTACAAGATGGAATTACAGAGATTACAAATTCCACACAAGCAGCAAAATGCAACGGGGCATTATTGGCAAAATATCATTTTAAGATGATAGCCCATGATGGAATCTTCTTTTTACCAGGCAAACTTGGCGCAATATCCGATGCACATTCAAAAGAAGACATCAAGAAAATGGTAAAGGCATCTGAAGAATTTACTTGTTAGAGTCATTTGGAAAAAATTCAGATTTCCAAGATTTGAGTTTGCTAAAAATATCCATGTATTCAGGAGATTTTACAGTGATGTGGATATGAGCATATAATTCTCCAAACTGAGATTCAAATATCATCCTGCATTCATCTTTGAAAAACGGAACAGAGATTCCAATCTTTTTGAGATGAGTAAATTCAAAATTTTGAATTTTAATTGATTTGCCAGAAACTGTAATTTTCTTTGATTCAGCATTTTTGGAGATAGTCTCATCAAGTTTCTGTTTTATTGAATCATCCCACAGAGGGGTGTCATGAGGCCATCTGTGTACAAAGACTTTTTCAGATAGAAAAGAAATTTCAGACAACATCAGAATTCATTTGCATGTTTTTATAAAATAATGCATTTTAAAAATCATGAAAAAGAAAAAGGAAGAAAAAGAAGCCTATGCCACAGATGATCCAACTAATACAGATGCAAAATCTCAAGAAGACATGGCAAAAGAGGCAATCAAGAAATTCAAATCATTGAATAATCAGTAAGATTTGATAGCAGAGTAAAGAGTGTGAGAGATTATGGGATTATTTGGAAAAAAAGAAGACCCAGAAGATTTGATGTATGACGCAGTGGGGATGCTAGAAAAGAACCAGCCAAAAGCAGCAATTTCACTATTCAACAAAGTCCTAAAACAAGAACCTGAAAACACTGAAGCCTTACTCCAAAAGGGACTTGCGTTAAACTTGATAAAAAAATATCAAGATGCAATAACCTGTTTTGATAAATTAATAGGAATTGATCCTAAAGATGCTCAAGCCCTCAACAACAGAGGAATATCAATGGCTGAAACTGGAAATATTCAAGAAGCTGCAGAATATTATGACAAGGCAATTGAAGCAGACCCTAAATATGCTTCAGCATATTTCAACAAAGGTGTTCTACTAGACAAGCTTCAAGAACATGAAGATGCCTTACCTGTTTTAGAAAAAGCAATATCACTTGATCCAAGAAAACCAAATGCCATGATCTACAAGGGAATAGTGCTAGGCAAACTCAAAAGAAACGAGGAAGCATTGAATTGCTTTTCAAATGTTTGTAAAAAATATCCAAATAACTTGGATGCATTTTTCCAAAAAGGAGTACAGTTAGCTGAATTAGGTCAGCACAAAAAAGCAATAGATGTGTTTGATGATCTTTTAAAAAAATATAAAGACAATGTCAATGTCGTTTATGCAAAATCACGTAGCATGGCAGCACTTGAAAAGTACCCCGAATCACTAGAATTATTAAAAAAAGCAGTATCAGTTAGTCCCAAAGTAATTAGGGCATGGGCAAAAGAAGAACCAATTTTTACAAAATTACACAACAATGATCAATTCAGAAAGATTGTAAAATTATAGAATTTTTTTTCGTACTGCATCTATTCTGATAATACCAACTTTCTTTTTCGGACCAATTACTCTTGCCTCAAAGATTGGAACAAATACTTCGATAATTTCACGCAATACAAATTCCTCAGACAATTCTCTTACATCAGTTTCTAGTGGTTTTTTTAGTTGAGATTGAAGTTTCTCTAGTGCAGCATCATATGTCATTTCAGGTCTTTTTACATTAGGCTCATTTTTTTGCAACAGTCTTTTTGGATAGTTCTCTACAGTTTTGGAGTTTACTTTGAATGGGAATTTTATCTCTCTCCCATGATGATCAAAAGATAGTTCATCTTCTTCTTCAACAAACACATGTTCTTCTAATTTCATGTCAATCTTGTTTTTGCCTCTCTTTCCTACAAATGCCCTCTCAAATCCAGATTTTGAGCGAATCTGAAATACACCATCTCCAAGTTCTACTTCTTTTACATTAGAGGGAACAGAAATGGTATGAATTGCTTTTCGATAGTAATCAGCAATGTATTTTCCAGAAACCATCAAGATGCACTCATAGTATAATTTGATAGAGTGAATGTGAACTTGTTCTTTTTTTGGTCTAGATAGTAATGATTTGAAGGGTTTTGTTTTCTTTTCTTCTACAATTTCAGTTGCATCTTCTAGTTCGATATTTTTTCTAAGGACTACTGTCTTTACATCATAGGTCTTGCTCAAAACTATACAAAGTACACAATTCTATCTATTAAACCAATTCTGTTAGGAAAAGAATAATAGATTTGAGATTAATCAAAAAGTATGGCTGCAAAAAAAACAGGATATATTGAAAAATTTCTAAAAAAAGCAGACAAAGCGCTTCAAGATGGAGTAAAAAGAGCAGATGAGGTTCTAGAAGATGCAGTAGAATTTGGAACGATGACTGCAAAACAAGCAGCTCAGGCAAGCAAAGAGCTTCGCAGTCAGGCAAAAAAAGAAAGAGACCAACTACAAAAAAGAGGAGTAAAGAAAATTACAGAAGGAATTACTGCTGCAAAAAACGTCACATCGAGTACAGATGAAGATTTGGCAACACTTGAAAAACTAGGCAAACTCAGAAAGTCAGGAGTAATAACAGAAAAAGAATTCCAAGCAAAGAAAAAGAAAATTTTAGGACGAATATAATCATGAAAAAAACAAACATTCAAGGAACTAACGATAAAAGAAATGTAAATCCAAATTGGTTTACATCAAAAACATGGATGAAGGTATTATCTGAAAAAATAAAATCAAAAGATCAAGACATATACCATGTCCATTTTGAAAAAGGTTCTAGAACCAAACTACACGCACATAATGGAAATCAAGTGTTAATTGCAACAAAAGGCAAAGGCAGTTTAGAGATTTTTAGAAGATACGGAACAAGTAAAAATAATTTCAAGATAAAAAAGACTCAGAAAATTATCCTAAATGAGGGAGATATTGTCCACATTCCAGCAAAAACATTACACACTCATGGCTCTACAGATAAGAAAAAGACATTTTCTCACATTGCCATAAACATATTGCCAAAAAAGAATTCTGAATACAAAACAGTTTGGTGGGAATCAGATTTTAAATCAAAGGTAACAGAAATAATCTAAAAATGTCACTGAGAAAAAATTCAGAGATAGAATCAATTCAAGGGGCAGAGGGAACTAGCATCAAACAATTTTTCCATCCTCATAACACTCTAGAAGGAATAGGGTATAGTCTTGCACAATTCACATTAGAGCCTGGAAAAGAATCAAAACTTCACAAGTTAAAATCATCTGAAATTTACTATATCCTAGAAGGTAAAGCAGAACTAAGAATTGATGATGAAATCATGAATCTTGAAAAAGATGATTCAGCATTTGTTCCTCCAAACTCTAAACAAAATATCAAAAATATAGGGGATGGGAATTTGAGGTTTCTATGCATTGTAGAGCCAGCATGGAAAGTAGATGATGAAATAATACTAGAATAAACTATTCCTACGCAAAACAATATGAAATTATTTTTAAAATATGGCAAATCTCTAAAAATATAGTGAATACGTATCAGGCGCTCAAAGTATTAGATGTGGATTCCAATTCATCTCAAGAAGAGATAAAATCAGCATTTAGGAAAAAAGCATTAGAGCACCATCCAGACAAAAACAAGAACAAGAATGAAGATTTAGAGTTTAAAAAAATTACAGAAGCATACGAGTATCTCAAGAAAAATCACCATCAGAGAAATGATGTTTATCACAATACACAATCGCAGTCAAAGCCAAAATCAAATTTCAAAAGAAAGCCATGGGGAGCACCAGATGATGAGACAATTCCAGAACAAGATTGGGGGAAATACACAAAAGAGTTTGAGGAAGGAGATCCTGATTTTTGGAAAGAGTATGAAAAGAATTTTTGGGAAGAGTACAATGCCAAAGTTCGCTCAGATGGGAGAAATGGAGAATATGAAAAGGCAAAAGAGCCTAAAAAACAGCCCAATCTCTATGTAGATGTAGATAAGAGTCTGTGTATTGGTTGCTGCAGTTGTGAAATAATTGCACCAGATGTTTTTGAAATTAACAAGGAAAGAATGATGAATCCAAAATCATCAGTTATTGATCCAAAAGGTGCAGGAGTAAACAAGATTATGGATGCAGCAATGACCTGCCCTACAAAGGCAATAATTGTTGAAGATGTAGATACAAAAGAAAGAATGTATCCCTACTAGTTTAGAGTTTTAATTTCTCATAAAGTTCATCTAATTCAGATTCAGGTAATTTCAAGGCACCATCAAACATACTGTGTATTGCAGATGCTGAATCGTCTGAAGATCTTGGAACCAAATGTACATGAATATGTGGTACTTCTTGTCCTGCTTCTTTTCCGTTATGAACTGCAACTAGAGTTGCACCAGTAATAGAATCAACTTTTGCAACCATCTTATGAACAAGGGAAAACAAGTCAGTATTTTCATCATCAGACATGTCTTGAATTTTTTGATGATGATTCTTTGAGATTACCAAAACATGTCCTTTTGCTAGAGGAAAGGCATCAAGAAATGAAATTGATGCAGATGTTTCTCCAAGAATTTTACAGGGAATTTCTTTTGCAATAATTTTACAAAATATACAATCCATGATATTTCATATTTTTTTTAATATTAAATCATTAATCATGGTTCAGTAATTGTTGCCCATGCCAGACCTTCACCATACGTGATATTCACCACATCACCAGGTTGCAGGGTACAATCTTCAATTATTTTTGGAATGGCATCACTAGTTTCAACATAACATATTCCATTATCATTACTCAAGATTTCTACATCTTCAGTAATGTTGTCTCGAATTAAATTCCAAAATGGGAAAACTATTGTAGATAATACTAGTCCTGCTATTACTAAAGCCCCACCAAAAACTAATCCACCTTTTTGGCCTGAACTAAGTTCCATCCTACCAAGTACCGCCATCACCTGCATTAGGATCTAACTTCTTTGCAGGAACATTTCCATGTGCTTTTTTCATGTGTCTTTTCAGACGTTCAGGATCATGTAGTTCTGTACCACAAGTATCACATTTTGTTTTACTTTCATCGTCTTTGTTACGTTTGAACAAACCCATATTTTCTTAAAATTTTGAAATACATTATAAAGGATACGTGATTTTGGGAAGAACATGACAATAAAAAACATCACAGTGTTGGGTTCCGGAGTAATGGGGCACGGTATTGCCCAGGTTTCAGCCACAGCAGGATACAATATTGTTCTAAGAGATATCAAACAAGAATTTTTGGATAAAGCCATGGAAAAAATTCGATGGAGTTTAGATAAACTAGTTTCAAAAGAAAAAATTTCAAAAGAAGAAGGAGATGCAATTTTTGGCAGAATCAAACCAGTTGTAGATCTAAAAGAAGCAGTAAAAGATGCAGAAATGGTAATTGAAGTAGTTCCAGAAATTATGGATTTAAAGAAAAAAGTATACGCAGAACTTGATGAAGCAGCAGCACCTAAAGTTATCTTTGCATCAAACACAAGCACATTACCAATTACAGAGATTGCAAATACAACATCAAGATCAGATAAATTCATTGGAATTCATTTCTTTAATCCGCCACAACTAATGAAACTAGTAGAAGTGATTCCAGGTGAAAAAACATCTCAAGAAATTACGGATTTAACTAAAGATTATGTAAAGTCTGTGAACAAACAAGCAGTTCTATGTAGAAAAGATGTTCCAGGTTTTATCATTAACAGACTATTCATTCCAATGGTACATGAAGCATGTTTTGTCAAAGACAGAACAAATGCAACTCTTGAAGAAATTGATTCAGCAGTCAAATTCAAGCTAGGATTTCCTATGGGCATCTTTGAATTAGCAGACTTTACAGGCATGGATGTAATTCACAAAGCAACAGTTGAGATGCATCTAAGAGACAAAAAAGTAATCAACCCACACCCACTAGTTGAAAAAATGTTTGATGAAAAAAAGCTAGGACAAAAATCAGGTGAGGGGTATTACAAATATTCTGATGACAAATATGAAAGAGTAACATTATCTGAAGAGTTAGCAGAGAAATGTAATCCAATTCAACTTGTTGCAAATATTCTAAACAATGCATCATGGCTTGTAACTAATGGTGCAAGCGATATTGAAGAAATTGAAAAAGCAGCTCAATTAGGATTAGGATTGAAAAAGCCATTATTTGAGACAGCAAAAGAGATAGGAATCAAAAATATTGTAGATGAGTTGAACAAGCTTGCAGAAGAACATGGTGAGTTTTACAAACCAGACCCATTATTATTGTCCATGATATAACTATTCCAAATTTTGTTATGTCAGAATATAGCTTATATCTTACTTTTTTGGAATTTTTCCAGATAAAATGACAAAAATTCTCATTACAGGGGGGACAGGTTTTGTAGGTTCAAATTTAGTTAGAAGACTAGCAAAATCAAATAATGAAATTCATTTACTAACAAAAAAGTCATCAAATTTTTGGAGGATCAAAGATATCAAAAAAGAAATGAATATTCACAAGGTAGATCTTTGTGAAAAAGAAAAACTGAAAAAAATCATTAATAAAATAAAACCAGAAATTATTTTTCATATTGCGGCATACGGGGTTCAACATTCAGAGAACAACATGTCCAAAATCCTTGAATCTAATATTATTGGAACATTTAATCTATTTTCAGTATTAAGTAATCAAAATATAAAAAGAATCATAAATGTTGGAAGTGTTTTCGAATATGGAGAATCAAATAAAAAAAATCTATCAGAAATAGATTGTTTAAGACCATCATCATTTTACGAAATAACAAAAAATACTCAAACAAACATGGCCAATTATTTTTTTAAGTTTAGATCATTACCAATAACAACGTTAAGATTATTTACACCGTATGGAAGGTTTGAAAAAAAAGGGAGATTGATAACAGATATCATGTTATCCATAATAAACAAAAAAGAATTGAAAATTACATCACCTAAGGTTGCTCGAGATTTTATATTCATTGATGATGTCATAGATGTAATGATTAAAGCATCAAAAATTTCAAATATCAATGGAGAAACTTTCAATATTGGATTTGGGAAACCACATTCTGTAGAAAATATAATAAAAATTTCAGAAAAAATTTCAAATCAAAAAATACAAACTACAATTGTAAATAGAGTAGATAAAAAATCTAAACGGAATGGATATGCCAACATAAATAAAGCAAAAAAAATTCTAAATTGGAAACCAAAATATTCTATTGAGAAAGGATTGAAAAAGTCATATGGTTGGTATGAAAAAAATATTTCATATTATCAATAAAGGATCATTGTATGAAAAATATCGAAAACATAATAAAAAAAGCAATATCTAGTACACTAAAAGACCCTCAAATTTTTAAATTTATGATTATAGGTATTGGAAACGCATTACTATTACTACTGCTAACAATATTTTTTACAGAATATTTGAGTATCTATTATGTAATTTCATCAATCATTGCTTATGAAATAACAATAATAACAGGGTTTATTGTTAATGAATACTGGACTTTTGCAAAGATAATAAAAACAGAAACAGTTTATACAAGATTTGTAAAATACAACATTTTTTATTTTTTTGGATTAATAATTAATTCCATATTAGTATTTGTGCTAACTGATTTTATTGAAATAGATTATTCATCAAGTCAAATAATTGCAATTGGGATTGTATTTGTATTTAATTTTACAACAAGCAAAAAAATTAGTTTTAAAAATTAATTTGTTCTCACAAACCCTAAGAAATTTAAATTGAAAAAATATGCACGTTTAGGCATGTATTTGATATTAAATTATTTTAGGGCGTCGCCATAAAGTTTGTTGTGAAATCATTTTCAAAACTTTGGTTTTACCAATTATTGTATCACTATACATTTCAAGTGTGTCCCCAATAATTTTAAATTGGTCATCACTTAAATGAAACAATATTTTTTGTGGGGAATCAAATTTGTAATCTCTTAAAAGCAAAGTACCATTTTTATCAGAAAGCCATTGAAATACATCGTATTGAAATACAAACTCAGGGTTTGTTTGCATTCGATTAGGTCCCAGAGGATTAAAACAGGTACCACGACAATAATCACTAATAGCAGAAAATTCATTACGTATTTCTTCAGAAAAAATTCCATTTTTAACAAGTAAGTCTTTTGAAATTTGTAATAGATAATCTGTCCAAACATCCATGTATTTTGTTAACACTAATGCCTGATAATATTGATAAACATTGATAGCTCCCTTCCCATCTAAAAGATTTTGATATTGAGCGTCATCTTGAATATTAGAAATTATTTCATCAGGAGAATCATATAATTCATCAATTGTAGATTGTTTAAATTGATCAAATATTTTTTGAATTTTTATTGGGGCACAGGGCAACCGTTCAACCATTTGACGGAACAATTCAAAAACATCAACATTATTTTGGTGTAAAAATTTTATCAGAGAATCATACAATACACCTTTTGTGGACATCCATAATGTAAATCCCATCATACGAAGTCGCACATATTCATCAAAAGACATATCTTTTGAGGATACAATAACTTCTTCAATCTCACATATTTTTTTTCCACTACACAAAGTTGTGAAATCCCTTGGGAGAATTCTAAATTTTGTTTCAAATTTCCATTTATTTCGTTGTTCTGGGGTAGCCATTTCTGAACCATCTAAAAGCATGCAAGTATGCACAATAATATCATCCATCTTAGTTGCAACAAGTTTTCTCAGAGATTCAATATGATTTTCATATGTTTCACCAGGCAACCCCAAAATTACTTCAGCCATAGTGTTTAAACCACTTTTTGCAATGGTTGGAGCTAATTGCAGCATTTTTTCGGTACTAATATTATCTCGTTTTATGTTTGATAAAACATCTTCATTTAAAGATTGAACAGACATGTAGAGTACCATAGAACCATTTAGTCGTTGAATCGCTTCAATTATCTGTTCTTTTCTATTTTTACCAGTTGTTGCAATTATTTTACTAGGATAGTTGAATTTTTCTTGAGAACCTGCAATAAAATTACAAGTTTCAAGATCACCAGGAATCATTCCAAAATTTAAATCGCTAATAAACATACTATGAGTATTTTTGTGTACATGTTTAGCAATGTAATTAATTTCAGATTGAGTTCGGTCTTTACTAAATTTATTCACCATGTTAACGGCAGAATTTCCATCAGTACAATATGTGCACAAAAATGGACACCCACGATTAGTTTGCAACATTGGAACCAGTTTACCGTCAAAGAATTTATCCATTAATCCAGTAAGATAAGGAGATGGAATTTCATCAAGGTTTTTCATTCTAACAGTAGGGATAGAGAATTGTAAGTCACCAATTTCATTTCTAGTAATACATCCATCTATAGGAGTTTCCATAATTTTTTCTTTTGCTTGTTCTAATGAATCTAATTTTAAAACTAATTCAACAAGATTTGAAAATCCAATTTCCCCATCAATTGGAACATATGCATCTATATCGGTAAATTTTTTCATAAATTGTTTTTGGGATGGAAGATCAACAGGGAAATTTGGACCCCCCCATATTTTTATAGAGTTAGGATTTTTTTTGGACAATAGTTTAAACATTTCATAACTGACATTATGAGACCAACAATAATTACTCAAGCCTAAAATATCAGGGGGTGAATCAATCAGGGCATTTTCTAAATCAGATATATACTTGAACAAAGTGATTTCAACTTTATCACCAAATTTGTCTAAACAATAACTAGCAATAAATCCAACATTAAGGGGAGTAGCTTCTGTAGATATAGCCACAGTATCATATGTTAAATCCCCCAAGTAGATCTTTAACGGCCTATCCATATTTCTATCAGATCACATTATTCAACTACGAGAGGCATTAAAAAAGTTCTCTAAGAACCGATCGTTTTTGAAAACTCTATAAAAAACAACATCTAAAAAATTTCATGGGACGATTGTACATACTAGCTGGTATTTCATTTAGTATTTTGTTTATACTTAATTTGGTGTGGGGTATTGCAATTATAATATCAGTATTTTCAGGAGGAGTTCAATCGATTCTTAATGATGAGGGGTTAATTGAAACAATAATTTTATCAGTATATACAAAATGGATCTTACTATCAGATATAATTTGGATGTGTTTCTTTATAGTCTTTATATTAAGTAGAAAACAATACAAAACAGAATCAAATCTACATTATTTAACATATAAACCACTTGAGTCAATTAGCATATGTGTGGTAATTCCTGCATGGAATGAAGCAAAATCAATTGAAAAGGTAATCACAGATTTTCAAAAACAAAAATTTGTTAAACATGTTTTGTTAGTAGATAATAATAGTTCAGATAACACAGTAGAAATTGCTCAGAAGGTAGGGGCAATAGTAATTAAAAAAAATGAAAATAAAGGATATTCACATTCAGTGTTATTAGGACTTAAAGAAGCATTAAAAACAGACTCTAATGTTGTTTTATTTACAGAAGCAGATTCTACATATAATGGATATGATATTGAAAAAATGCTTTCA
This sequence comes from Candidatus Nitrosopumilus sp., assembly GCF_965263415.1. Taxonomy (GTDB): domain Archaea; phylum Thermoproteota; class Nitrososphaeria; order Nitrososphaerales; family Nitrosopumilaceae; genus Nitrosopumilus. The sequence continues at coordinate 1,133,010 of NZ_OZ253671.1, read as the reverse complement.
TACTTACCAAATGCAGACATGGTTCTTGGTTCAAGATACACTCAAGTTTTATCTGAAAAAGGTAACCAAAATTCACTGATGCATATTTGGGGAAACATACTTTTAGCAAAATTGATTCAGATAAAATACTTCAGTTTAAAGCATTTAGGAGCAGTTAACTTAACAGATGTGGGGTGTGCGATGAGATTAATGAGGAGAGAATGTCTAGAAAAAATTATTCCATTATTATCTAGCAAAGATTCAGAATATCCATATGCTGGAGATTCAATTCAATTACACATAACGATGCTTTCAATTGAGAAAAATTTTAGATTGGTTGAGATTCCAATTACATTCAATAAAAGAATAGGATATTCAAAATTCGAATCAAGTAAATTTACTAAAGGGATTAAATGGGGCGCGATATTCATGTGGTTTATTTTAAAAAGTTAAAATTAATTATTTTAATTAATCCCTAGTTTTGAAAATATTTTATTCTTAGTATCTTTAAAAGTAGACGGATTCAGTTCGCCCGGAGGGTAATTTTTAGAAGATTCAACACATAAAATCAAATTTTTGTTAACTACAAACAAAGCATCATCATTCATGCCTTGAACAGACAAAGTATGACATCCATTTTCAAGATAGGCAGGAAAGAAAGAAATTTCCCAAAACAACATATCATCAGAGATATTTTCTAAAATATCAGTATTCATTGATAATAAATTTGAGGATAGAAAAGGAGTGTCATCAACAAACAAGATTAAAGAAGTAATTTCATTAAAGTCAGATTTTATCCATCCATTCAAAGTAACGAAGTTTTCTTTTAAGAAGATTTTAGAATTATTTTCTACAAATTCACCATTTAATGTTTGGATATCGCCATCCACATCAAAAATATTTGTTATGGAATTTACATTATTTATCAAAAGAGAACGTTCAAACTGTTTTTCCTCAAAAAAACCATTATCAGAAAAAATAGCCATTTTGTTTATTATAAAAAAATTGATCATTGAAAGAAGTTCATCATGAGAAGATGATCTGCTAGGATCACCCATCATATGATAAGAAGAACAACTATGCACGGAATCAATTGTAGGTAAATCAAAACAAGAAGATAATTGTAATTTTAAATCTTCAGTAGGTCCTTCATGAATTTTATCTAAATAATAAACATACGTTGCACCAAGTAATCCTATTTGTAAAATAATAAAAATTATAAAAATAATTTTGACTGTTTTTTTCAAATAGTTATTTTTCAAATTTCGGCTTTCTAAATACAATATAGAAAATAAAACCAAAATACCAATTTCAGTAGCAGTAGACATTATGATGAAATATGATTGGTGTGGGGGACGAACATCAAATCTACCAAGAGTTGTAAGAAGAGTAAAGAGAATACCCATTACAGATAGCGTAACCCAGGGCCAAGAAATGGTAATTTTTTTTATTATCATAAAGGCAGACAAACAAACAATGGATAAAACAATTAGTAAACCAACCAGATGTTTAGCACCATCAGGTGTCAAAGTAAATGGATTGACAACATATTCTAAAGAATAAAGAATTCTGTCAAGAGTCAAAATAGAAGATTGATCAGGACTAAGGGAGTTAGCAGATGTAAGAGTGTAAAATAGAAAAGAGATAGATAAGAATAACAATGTCCAGATTATCAAATGATTTTTATTTTTTCTAAGATTTTTTGAAAGTAAAATAATTCCAGCAATCCAAGATAAATGACCTAATGCTGAAGTAAATGATGCAGTAATTGCAGCAAAAATTGCTAACAAGAACCAATAATTTGAAATTTTTTCTTTAGTAAGAATAGCAATTGTTAAGACGTTTAAAAAAAAAGTTAAATTCCAAACTAATCCAACACTACCAACAATAGAACCATGTATTATTTTTGGATTGAAAACAAATGCAGAAATTGGAATAAGTAACCAAACAAGTCGAGAATCAGTTCTTTTAAGAATATAATAAAAAACAAGAATTGAGGCAGTAAGAAGTCCCCAATTCAAAATAGTTATGTGAAATACGTTATAGGAATTAAGTAAAAAAATAGACATCATCAAAAGCCTATATGAAAATAACAAATGCTCATTTCCTACATCAAAAATAGCATCTACCCAAACAGGATCATTTTGTTGAAAATAGATTGCTGCAAAAACTGCAGACCAGTCATCTGCACGTGGGAAATTTACACCAAAAATAAAAAGTTCAATTAAAAAATAAATTGAGAAGGCAAAAACAGATGGAATAACAATAATAGAATTATATTTTGTAAAATGTTTCTCTTGAAAAAAGTTTAGTAACAAGCACACAATTTACAAAATTTATGATACATTAACTTTGTGAATATCAACAGATAATTAGTTAATTCCCAAATGTTCTTTAATTTTAGTAACATCTTCTCCAATCATTGATATCTGACTGCTTAATGCCCAAACAGAGTTTCGGGATTGGATATTTTGATTATTCAGATATTTTACCAAGGTCATGGTAAATTCAGAGTTGTTTGTTTGCTCTAGATAGGAAATGATTTCATCAATCATTTGAGGAGGCAATCCTTTGTCTAACTTGTCAATGAGTTGTTTGCATTCTTCATCATCTTGAATTGCCATGAATTGTATACATACTTTTGATTAAAGAAGATTATGTAGAGATCAATTCGATTATTTTTGTAACTGCTTCTTTTGCATTGTTTACACCAATAATTTTGACATTTTCTCTATGATCCAAGTACCCATCAATGTATTTCTCTATAGAACCATTGAGATTTCTAATTGCAACCATTGGTTTTTTTGACATGTATGATGCACAAACTTCAGATAGAGTTCCAGATCCACCGCCAATAATTATTACACCATCGGCACTTAGAGCATTAAGAAAGTCACGAGTAAACCCCATTCCAGTAGGAATTACAATATCACAATACTCATTGGCCTCAGAAGCATCATCTTGAGGGATTATTCCAACAGTTAACCCATCTGCGTCTTTTGCGCCATGAGATGCAGCAACCATTATTCCTCCCAATCCACCTGTAACCAGTACAGAATTAGATTTTGCAATTTCTACTCCAACATCATATGCAATTTTTTCATGCTCAGGAGTACAACCATTAGTGTTATTTCCAATAACTAAGATCTGTCGTTTCTTTGCCATACCAAATATTTAGAAATTGGTTTGAAATATCTTCCGAGAGAAAAGGATATTAGTAAAAAATATTATAATTATTTCATGGAAAGACGTTCAATGCCAGTATGTTTTACTGAAAAACAATACAAAATGATCGAAGAATATGCCAAGAGAAACGGTATGCTCAATGCAAGCCAAGCTCTTGAAAAAATTCTAAGCGAATAAACGCTTTTTTGTTATTTTTATTTTGTTTACATTTATAGAATAAGCTATACTAGGTAGATTTGAAATGGGATTATTTAGTAAAAAACCATCATTTTGTACTGTTTGCAATAAAGAACTAACACATAAACACAAACCAAAAAGAGAGTGGGGTATCAAGGGTCCACTTTGTGGAGATTGTCATTTTGAAAAACAAAAAGAGTACTATGAAGGAAAGGTAAGACAGCCATGTGTAGAATGCGGTAAGACTCAAAAAATTACTGATCTGTGGGAACCAAGATGGCAATGGGACATGGAGGGATTACTTTGCAAACCATGTTTTGATAAAAAAGAAGAATCCCATGGGAAAAAGAAAAATTTCTGTTCACTATGTGGCGGCAAGATGGGACTAATCAGATACAATCCAAAGGGAAAATGGAAGATTGACGGTCAGTTATGCAGAAAATGTTGGGACGAGAAAAAAGCAGAGTTAGGATAACAGTGGGTTTTTTTAAAAAGATCAAATGCGATATTTGTAATAGTAAATTTTCAAAACAAGAAGAGTTGATGAATCACAAACAGATTGTTCATGGAAAGGATTTACAATATGATTGTAAAGAATGCAACAAATTTTTCTCGAACATGGAAGATATGAGAACTCATTTACAAAGAGAACACAGTTACAAAAAAGACAGATAACTAAATTGCTTTTACTGTCTTGACTACTGGAGGTCTAACTTTGGTAAATACTCTAAATCCACAAATACATTTGATTTCAGGTAAACGTGATAGTTCAGTGTTTGAAACCATAGTTCCACATCTAAGACAAGAATAATTTACATCAAATGTCTCAACAGGAGTTTCTTCTACTTCATCAAAGTTTTCTTCAGCCATGTTTATCATCAAAGTTTCTATAATTTAGAGATTATGTTAATGAGAGTTCGATGTAGACGTCATCAGGGATTTTTAGTCTCATTAATTGTCTAATTGCTTTATCATCAGCGTTAATGTTGATAATTCTTCTATGCATCTTCATTTCCCATTTTTCATAGGTTTCAGTTCCATTACCACATGGGGATTTTCTAGTAGCAACATGTAATCTTTTGACAGGAAGTGGAGTGGGACCCTTTACCTTAACACCGGTTTTTTTACCGATACCCATGATTTCCCCACATACACCGTCTAACTTTGGTAGACTAGTTGATGTGAGTTTGACACGGGCGGTTTGGGTCATAAAAAATCCGCCTATGGTTTGTACTCTTCGGTAATTTCCTTAACAATTCCTGCGGCGATAGTTGCACCCATATCTCTAAGGGCGAATCTACCCATCTCAGGGAAATCTTGGAATGTTTCAATACAAGTTGGTCTTACCGGTCTAATTTTTACAATTGCGGAGTCACCAACTTTGAGGAATTTTGGATTTTCTTCCTCAACGGCACCAGATGCTGGGTTGATCTTTTGCAAGAACTCAGTAACTGTTGCTGCAACTTGTGCAGTGTGTGCGTGCATAACTGGAGTATAACCAGGTGCGATTGCTGTTGGGTGGTGAATTACAATAATTTGTGCTTTGAATTCTTTTGCAACTGCTGGAGGTGCGTCAGGACTTCCGAGAACATCTCCTCTTTTGATATCTTTCTTTTCAACACCTCTAAGGTTGAAACCAATGTTATCACCTGCTTCTGCAGATGGCATTTCTGTGTGGTGAGTCTCAATAGATTTGATTTCACCAGGAGCGCCTGAAGGCATTACAACAATTTTGTCTCCTGCTTTCATAACTCCTGTTTCAACTCTACCAACAGGTACTGTTCCTACACCAGTAATGGTGTAAACGTCTTGGATTGGAACACGTAGTGGTTTACCAATTGGTTTTTCAGATACTGTAAAGTCATCAAATGCTTCAAGTAGTGTTTTACCAGAGTACCATGACATGTTCTCAGATTTTTTAACCAAGTTGTCACCTTTCCATCCAGAAACTGGAATGAATGGTACGTTTTCTAGTTTGTAACCTACAGATTTGACTAATTTTTCGCCTTTTTCTTTGGCTGTTTTGAAAGCTTCTTCAGAATAGTTGCTATCATCCATTTTGTTGATTGCAACAATTAGTTGGTTTACACCTAAAGTCTTGAGCAAGAATGCATGTTCTCTTGCTTGACCACCTGCTGCAATTGCAGTATCGGTTTCACCTTCTTTAGCGGAAAGTACTAAGACTGCTGCGTCGGCTTCAGAAGCACCAGTAATCATGTTTTTAATAAAGTCCCTGTGACCAGGAGCGTCAATCAAAGTAAAGAAATACTTTGGAGACTCAAACTTTTGGAATGCAAGATCGATAGTAATACCTCTCTCTCTTTCATCCTTAATGTTATCCATAACCCAAGCATACTTGAAAGTATCACCTTTTCCGGTCTTCTCGGATTCGGATGCATGGGATGCAATTGTTCTTTCATCTACAACTCCAAGATCCATCAAGAAATGACCCATAGTTGTTGATTTTCCATTATCAATATGACCTGTAACAATCAGGTTCAAGTGTGGTTTATCTGCCATGTAGAGTGCGTATCTGAGGGCATTTATTACTGTTATGAATTTTTGAAAAAAAATATAAAATTTTTCAATTAATTTCAGATCAGAAGACTTTGCTAAAAGCACATAAATCAAAGGGGCAAAAATGGAAAATATGAAAATTACAGTTTCAGTTATCAAAGCCGATGTTGGCGGTGTCGGAGGACACACAAAACCTAGTGACGGATTACTTGACGCAATTAGAAATACCGTTAAAAATTCAGCAGATTTGCTTATCGATTATTACATAGGATATTGTGGAGACGACACACATATCGTAATGTCTCACACTCATGGAGTAGACAATGAAAAAATTCACAAAATGGCATGGGATGCTTTCATGGCAGGAACTCAAGTTGCAAAAGATGAAGGATTGTATGGTGCAGGACAAGACTTGCTCAAAGATTCCTTCTCTGGAAACGTAAAAGGGATGGGTCCAGGAGTTGCAGAAATGGAATTTGAAGAAAGACCAAATGAAGCATTTACAGTATTTGCAGCTGATAAAACAGAGCCAGGTGCATTCAACTATCCAATCTACAGAATGTTTGTAGACGCACTAAGTAATACAGGATTAATTGTAAACAAGAGTCTTGCAGATGGGGTAAAAATCAACATCATGGATGTTGAGAAAGCTCAGATTGCAGAATTAGAATTATGGCAAGACAAACCAACAATTGAAGCAGCATTAATGTATCCAGGAAGATACGTTGTAGATTCAGTTACAACAAAAGATGGAGAACCAATTCTTGCAGCATCAACTGATAGACTACACAACATTGCAGGAACGTATGTTGGAAAAGACGATCCAATTTGTATGGTTAGAACACAAAAGAAGTTCCCTGCAACTGAAGAGGTAGGAAGTGTCTTTAACAATCCACACTTTGTTGCAGGAAATACAAGAGGAAGTCACAACATGCCATTAATGCCTGTAAAACTAAACTCTGCAGCTACAATCAACTTTTGTATTCCAATAGTTGAAGCACTCGTATTTAGCATGCACAATGGAAAGTTTACTGGACCATTTGATGGATTCTCAACTCCAGATTGGGATCTAATCAGAGAAAGAGCAACAGAAAAAGCCATGGCAATTAGAAGTCAAGGATTTATCCATCCAGCAACACTAGTTCCATCAGAACTAGAATATGCAGAAGGATACAGAGCAAGAATGGATGTTCTTGAAAGCAAGATGAAATCAATGGAAGGAACAGAGTCTAGTGGCGACAGAAAAGAGAATTACGAAGATCCAGACTAGTAATTTCAAAATCTGCAAATCATAAGAAATAGTTAAATCAAAAAAGACCTTACCAAAGTCAGGCAGAAATGAATTTTCAAAAGATTTTTGATTGGAAGACATACATTTTCACAGCACTAGCAGTAATATCATTTTCAAATTTCATGGCAGTTCTATTTGGCCAAACCATACCAGGAGTAATCTTAGACTTTTTCAAAGTTGCAGGAGAATATGTTGTACTAGGAGCAGTCTTTGTGTTTGCACTTGCATGGTTACTCAAAGCAAAGCCACACAATCGCCCAAAACAGTATTCAGTAGTAGTCTTTGATGTTTATGGGAAAAAGAGTCAGATTGACGGATTAAGAACAGAGTTCAAGACACATGATGTTGCATGGAGTTTTATGAAACAGTACAAGAAATCTTATCCATTATACAATTTTGCGCTTGTCTCAGATCTTCCAAAGTCAGATAAACCAACAATTTTTAGATACATCTAGATTCAATTTTTATTCAACAACACACAAGGAATTAGAATGGAGTTTTCCATATTAGCTGATTCATTTAACAGGATGGAATCAACTAGAAAAAGACTAGAATTAACACAGTACTTGGTTGAATTATTTGAAAAAACTCCACAAGAAGTAATTTCAAAGATAGTCTATCTACTACAAGGAAAACTTAGACCAGACTTTGAAGGAGTGGAGTTGGGAGTTGCAGAAAAACTTGCAATAAGAGCAATATCAAAGTCTTCAGGTATACCAATTAAAAAAATTGAAGAAGAGTACAGAAAAGGAGGAGACCTAGGACATGCTGCAGCCATAATCTTAGAACAAAAAACCCAGACAACATTTCTTGTTGAAGACATTACAGTCGAACGAGTTTATGAGACATTATTCAAAATTGCAAAATTAGAAGGCAATAGATCACAAGACATGAAGATGAAATACATCTCCAGCTTGCTTAATGATGCAAGTCCATTAGAGGCAAGTTTCATTCTAAAAATATTGTTAGGCACACTAAGACTAGGGATTGCAGAAAATACGGTAATGGATGCATTAGCAATAGCATTTTCAGGTAACAAAGAGAATAGAAAAATTTTGGAGTATGCATATAACGTTTCTAGTGATTTAGGAAAAGTTGCAGAAATATTATCAACTGAAGGACTAGACAGTGTTGAAAAATTCAAAATAATTTTGTTTAATCCGATTAGACCAATGCTTGCAGACAGAGTAAAGAGTGAACAAGAAGCAATTGAAAAAATGGGAAATGAATTTGCAGCAGAATACAAACTAGATGGAGAAAGAGTACAACTGCACATAGAAGGAGACAAAGTAGTTTTATTTTCAAGAAGTTTAGAAAACATTTCAAGTTATTATCCAGATATTATAGAGAAAATTCCAAAAACAATTCAAGCCGAAAATATTGTACTAGAAGCAGAAGCAGTTGCAATTAATGAAAACACTGGAGAGTTTCTACCATTTCAAGAATTGATGCATAGAAGAAGAAAATACAAAATTGAAAAAGCAGTAACACAATATCCAATTACAGTTAATCTCTTTGACATTCTGTATTGTAATGGAAAAAGTTGTCTCGAATTAGACTACAAGGAACGAAGAGAGAAGATGGAAAAAGTGGTAAAAGAAGATAATTTTGTAAAACACATACCAATGAGCATAATAAAAAATGAAAACGACATTGAAGACTTTTTTGAAAACAGTATCAATGCAGGTAGTGAAGGATTGATGTTAAAGATGCTTGACAAGCCATACCAAGCTGGGTCAAGAGGAAGTCATTGGCTAAAACTTAAAAGAGAATATCAAAATGAACTTGGAGATAGTTTAGATCTTGTTGTGATAGGAGGATTTTTTGGAAAAGGAAGAAGAACAGGAAATTACGGTACTTTGTTATTAGCAACATATGAAGAAGGTGAAGATACATTCACTAGTATCTGCAAAGTAGGAACAGGTTTTTCAGATGAAGATTTAGACCAATTATATCAAATTCTAAATCCCAAAGTAACAATCAAAAAAAATCCACGTGTTGATAGTGAAATGGAAGCAGATGTTTGGTTTGAACCAGAATTAGTAATTGAAGTTGTTGCATCTGAAATCACACTCAGTCCAATTCACAAAGCGGCTAGAGACAAAGTTAGAAAAGGGGCAGGACTTGCATTGAGATTTCCAAAATTTACAGGAAAGATGAGAATCGAAAAAATGGCAGAAGATGCATCAACAAATGAAGAAGTGATCACACTATACCAAGGTCAGAAAAAAGTAGCACATGACAAAAGTCTCATGTGATCATGCTCAAAAGATATGAAAGATCATAGAGGATTTAAATTACCATAGAGTTTGGTTGTTTTTGTTATGTATAGCGGAGAGCTTGAAGTTCAAGCAAAAAGAAAGGCTATAGCAGTTTTACAAGACGAAATCAATAGAATTCTAAACGCTTCCAGAGAACTAGCAACACTTCCTGAATTAATGATGAAAAAAGACAAGACAGGAATCAAAAACACATTAGAGCAAATTTCTACAATTGAAGAAGAAGTAGAAAATCTTAGAAGAAAAATCACACGTGAAGTAGCAGATGTCGGAGGTTTGATCATGAACAGAGAAAATCTTCTAAACACAGCATATACAATGGATGAGATTGCAGGGTACATTACAGGAATTTCATTCAAACTATCAAATGTAAAACCAGCTACACTCAAAAGTGCAAAACTAGACAAAGACTTGACAAAACTAATTGAGTTGGTCGTAGATGAAGTCTACAAACTAAATGAGATTATTCGAAGTCTAAACACAAACACTGCAAATGCAATTGAACTAGCACAAGAAACACAAACAATTGAAAGAGAAATTGACATCAAATACAGACAAGCAACAATAAAACTTCTATCAGAAGTCACCAATACCAAAGAATTAATGTTAATGAAAGACGTAATTGAAGGGATTGAAGAAATGGCAGATAAATGCCAAAGAGTTTCAGATTCTTTCATTTTGTTAGCATTAAGCCTATAAACAAATACATCTACATTTCCACTTTATTTTCTATTTTTAGGAGTATCAAAAATCTAATGAATTCATATACACTAAAGACGTTGTAAAATCATGAAAGGTGAATTAATCGAAAACAGAGTAATTGTTTGGAATATAGAAGATTCACGTAAGCTTTTCAGCAGAGGATATTATGGAAAGCCTATAGGTATTCCAAAACCAAAAATCGAAGAAATTGATGCGCCGCTTGTTTTAGATTTAATTGAATCATTATATCTGCTAGAAAATAAAAAAATTACAATTTCAAAATCAAAACACAAAGTTACAGTTGAACAAATGATAGAAGTTTGCAAAAAAGAACACCATGATTTTGATAAAAAATACCTAGTTTACAAGAACTTTAGAGACAAAGGATACATCATTAACCCTGGAATAAAGTTTGGTTGCGACTTTGCGGTTTATGAGAAAGGTCCAGGAATAGATCATGCACCATTTTTGATTCAAGTGTATAACAGAAATGAACCAATCACATCAACAGGAATTGTACTTGCAGGAAGACTTGCAACATCAGTAAAAAAACAATTCATCTTGGCAATACCCAAAGGCAAAGATAACGTAGATTTTTTGGCTTTAGATTGGTGGAAGGCCTAAGATAGTAAAACAAATCAAAAAAATGCTCTATCTTATTTTTTAGAAATTAGTTTACGGGTTTGTCAGATACTAGAAAAGATAATTGTGCCACCTGTTCACCACGATATTCTGTGATTATTTCATAGGTTCCTTCCAACCAATGTTTGTTAAGGACTACAGGTAGTGAATAAAATCCATCGTTATTTACAATAGCAGTCATGGATTTTGTGATTTTATCGGGATGAATAATTGTGATTTTAACAGTATTTGATGCAGATAATTCTTGAATATGTCCAGAGACATTCATGTGTAGATCCTTTGATGAAGTGACAAACACATCGTTATTTTCAATGATTAATGAACCACCTGAAGTAGATTTTACAAGTAGTGCCGGTTGAGATTCATCAAAACTAATCTCAGGCTTTTCTAAATCTGCACCATATACAACTACAGAGCCAGTGGCCCAAGGATGAAGTGCACAATAATAATCATAGATTCCTTTGTAAGGAAATTCATGTTGTACTGTTTGACCAGGAAACAAGATGTATCCAAATCTATTATCATTATTATCAATAGACCCACTGGTTACCGTGTGTGTAAAAGAATCAGTATTGAACCAAGTTACAATTCCTCCTTCCAAAATTTCTGCATGTGATGGAGTAAAACAAGAATCATCCATTTTACATGTAGGGTTTGACGTACCATGAGTGATTTCAACTTCTGCAGTAAGATTAATCTCATCAATATGTTCAGAATTTGATTGAGGATTTGAGATTTCCCAAATATCATCAACTTGAACAAATGAAGGGATTCTAGATTCATGCCACGATTGTAATAAAATACCAGACGAGGTCATAGGTTCTTGAAACATCAAATCAAGATTAATCCACAACCATTCATCTTCATAAGAAGTAGATACGTCAACATACTTGAAAATACCATTAGGATCTTTGATGTCAAGAGGTTTTCCTTTATCAAAAATAATTTCAACATCACTATTTTGCATAGTTATCGGAGTTGCAGAGTTTGTGTATAATGATAGATGTTCAATTTTTGAACTTGCAAAGAAATCCCACAATCGAATTTGGAGTTGAATTGGTTGATTTGGTTCTGCAAAGAATTTAGGAGTTAAAGTTTTTTTAGAAAAATCATAGTAAATTCCTGTTTTTTTATATGCACCCATTTCTTTGTAATTTTTAAAATCGGTTTCATCTGAAAATTCACTATATGGGAAATACTGATCAAATGGAAGATTAAGTGGCGCATCATATTCTTTGATATCACCATCATCACCAATGTGGGATATGAATTTGTAAAAACCAATTCCTTGAATTTGAGGAGGAGATCTTATACTTGATGTGCCTGTAGATGTAATAACAGGCATAGAAGGTGTTTCAGAAATAATATTGGATGCGCTGCTTGTTCCCTGAGAATTAACTGCAAATACTCTGAAATAATATTCTGTGTCAGTTGTCAAACCAGTAACAACAGCACTAGTTTCAATACTAAGTCCATCATCATACTCAGTCCAATTGTTTCCATCATCACTATACTCTATGATATAATCAATGATAGGAAAACCTCCATCATATGGAGCAGTCCATGCAAGAGTAACTTCGCAACAAGTTGGAGAACCTTGTAAATTTAGAGGAGGTGAAGGAACCCCAAGTTCCAATGTTGTTGCAGATGCAGTAGCGGATGCAGTTCCAATTCCAACTACATTAATTGCAGCAACTTTGTAACGATATCTTGTGTCAGGATCTAAACCTTGATCAGAGTATGTTGTGCTAGTGTTGCCAGTATCAGCAATGTAAATCTCCCAAGGGTTTGATGCTTGTCTTCGTTCTATCTGGTATCCAGTTATTGGGGACTCTCCATCGTATGGTTCATTCCAAGACAAGTCAATCTGAGTTGGGCTAATTGCATCTGCTGAGAGTCCTGTTACTCTGTCTGGTTCAGTTTGGGCAAATGCATTTTCACTTAACACAAATGAAAATAGTATAACTAATGAAAAAAACAAAAAAAGTCTTTTTTTATTCATATTCATTGTGAAAATTGAATGCATAAAAGGATGAATTTAATTTTTGAGTTTGATGATTATTACTAAATAGAATTAGATTGATTTAATGTGGCCAGCAATACGGTCATAAATATCAAAAAGATCTTTTGTGATTCCAAATGCCAAGTGGTTATTCCATTTGCTGCGAATTCTAACTGCGTTCTCAGTAGGCTCAACATAGATGGTTGCGTCTTTAACTGATTGTTGTGCAATCATCTCATTTAATTCAGAATCTTGGTTTAGTTTTTCAGCAAGAGCACCAGGACCATTCCAACTTACACTCTCAACAGTTTTTGCTGCAAAATGACCTTTGGTTTTAAGTTGTGTTTTTGCAACAAAATTACCAACACCTCTACCAGAGTCTTTTCTTACAATAAAGTGTGCTTGATATCTATCTAGTGCGCCCCAAGGAATTGGATTTGGATCTTGCATTTTTACCCCTTTTGAATAATTTGAATTACGTCGATGTTAGAGTTCTTGACATCAAGACATCCTCTATTTGTTATCATTCTTGCTGTGTGAGCAAAATATCTACTGTAATAATCACCTTGTTCAACATCATCGGTTCCAATATCTTTGGATTCAGAATCTATACCGATCTCCTTTAACATACTACTAAATTTTTCAGGCCATGTCTGATAGACAAATGTATCTGGCTCTGTATCATGCATTAAAAATCATGAATCGTACCCACAAATAAAGATATCAAGAAAAATGTTCTAGAGATCAATCCAAATAAATATCACAAAAGATTTGAGAATTCTATCTATGTTAAAATTCCAAGACAAAGTCGCACTAGTAACAGGAAGCGGAACAGGTATTGGAAAAGCCATTGCAACAAAATTTGTAGAAAAGGGTGCAAGTGTGATTATACTAGGTAGAAGAAAAGAGCCACTCCAAGAAGCCGCAGCAGAACTTGAGGGAAAAATCCCACAAGGAGTAAATGCAACAGTCAAAATTTTTGCAGGAGTAGATGTGGCAGATGAAACAGCAATGAATGAAATGTTTAACACTATAAAAAATGAAGGAACAAATGTAGATTACATAATTAACAATGCAGGAGTATCAGGTCCTGTAACATGTTTTGCAAACTCACCATTAGATGAATTCAAAAGTACAATTGGAATTCATCTAACAGGAACATTTTGGGGGTCAGTCCAAGCTCTAAAAGTAATGAAAGAAGGGGGAAAAATTATTACAATTTCAACATTCTTTACTGAAGAAAGACCACTGGAGCAAAGACCTTACAGATTCAGAAGCCCATACACTGCATCACAAGGTGCAAAGAACAGACTAGCTGAATGTATGTCATGGGAATTAACTGAAAAAGGAATCATATCAATTGCAACAAATCCAGGTCCAGTTCATTCAGATAGAATTTACAAGACAGTTTATCCAAAAGCAGCCGCTGAATTTATGAGAGTAAGTGGCTTTGAAGACTTGACACCAGTTCAAGTCGAAGAAGCAAAAGATGATTTGTTAGAATGTATTCAAGCAGATGGAATAGACAAAGATGGAATTGCCAAGACTGCAGAAAAGCTAGCAAATGGAAGAGATGTTGCAAAACTAACTGAGACATTTACAAATCTATTAACCAAAATTCAAACAATAGCTGAAAAAGTTCAAAACAATACATCACATATGATTGCAAACAGAGAATTTTTGTCACAATCCCAAGTTGCAGAATCAGTTCTAAACTTGTGTGATGATGAAATTGCAAAGATTCTCAATGGTAAAGTTATTCCAGGAGACAGAGTATTTTATCCAGTAAAACCTCACATTGGAACTACAACACCAGGAGTTCATCAACCAGACTTTACAGGAAAAGCAGTAGTCTTTACTATTGATGGAACATACAAAACAGATGCAGAAAGAGTAGAATTTTTGGCAAGCCATGTTGAGAAAAACGGCGGTAAAGTTGCATGTTTCATTTCACAATCAACACCTCAAGAAATTCAAGATTCTATTAGTGGAAAATTCCATTCCCATGTGGTAGATATCAAAAATCCTGAAGAGGTAGAAAGATGGCTAAATACTGCCAAGACAAACATTGGTGAGATTTTAGCAGTAGTTCATGTTACAGGAAAACTACCAGAAGTAGGAAACTTTACTGAATTAACAAGGGCAGGATGGGAAGAATTAGTTGCAAAATTCATTTCAACTCCAGCAACAGTAGCCCAAAGAGCATTAGAACAATTTGTTCCAGGAGGAGGAAAAGACCCAAGATTATTCAAAGATACAACAGGTTCAATTATGATAATTGGTCCAGACTTGCCAGTTGGAAGAAAAGTTACAGGAACACAAAGAGCACAAGTGGAAGTTTTCAGAGGAGCACTAAGACCATTTACAACTACAGTTAATCAAGAACTAAGTGATGTGTTAAAATCTAAAATCAGAATGTTAACTGTATTCCCAGGTTCTGTAACAGGAATAGAGCCAGACAATCAAAAAATTGCTGATGCATTTAATTTCCTAGTATCAGAAAATGCAGCTTCATCAGCAGAAGTAACTTTCTGTGTTGATGAATCAAGATAGGAATGAAAAAATTTTCAGAGTTTAGAGTAGGTGATGCATTTCACTCCACATGTAGCATTTCAGAAAAAGAATTAGAAGAATATCTAAATTTTTCAAGAGTTAGAAACGCATTCTTGGAAGACAAACAGAAGGGAGAGCAAATTGTTTCAGGACGAGCAATCTTATCTAGAATGGAAGGGGAATTTACAAGACTAAGTCAGATTTATGGAAATCACATTATTTTTCTTGGAACAGATGGGGATCCAGAATGGAAGAATAGAAACACACGATTTCTCAAACCATTATACACAGATCAGGTTTTGAAATTAAAATTCACAATATCACAAGTAGAAGATATGGATGAGGAATTTGGAAAAATAGCAGTAGATTATGAAGGTACAGATAACGATGGAGAGGCAATAGTTCTTTCTAAAAGAAATATCTACAGAATCAAGAAAGAACCTCCAAGATAAAACAATATTTGATTCAAATACAACATACGTAAATGATCATATTCCTTTAAATAGTCTTAAGGTAAGATGTCCTTAAGGTATGAGGATTTTACACATAGATGATAATGCAACTTTCACAGAAGTACTATCAAAATTATTGGAACTGCATGACCACACATGCGAGGTCTCAAATGATGGAAAAGAGGCACTGCAAATGGCTTTGGCAAACAAGTATGATGCAATAATTTTAGATTTGGACATGCCAGAATTTACTGGAAATGATTTCATCAATGAATTAGAAAGATTGAGAGTTATTTCATTGCAAAACATCATTGTTTTGACAGGATTGTTGCCTTCTGAAGAAGAAGTACAAGACATGATTAGTAAAGGAGTCAAAATATGTGTTGAAAAACCAATTTCGATTGAGAAACTAAACGACATATTGTCATCACTTACAATCAAACCTTCCACTAGTTAAGACATGAAATTATTTTATAGAAACGCAATTGTTCTTAGCACATTAAATATTGCAGTTGTACTTGTTCTTGCAGGAGTAGTTTTTGAAAGCATCAAAAATGACAAAGTAGAAAATATTTTATCTGAAAAACAATTTGAAATAGATTTCAAAGCAACAGATGTTAGAAACGTGATCCGTTCAGACACAGAACAAGTAAAATTACTGTCAATTATGCCAGAGATTCAAGGAATAGTAAAATTCACAGATTATAGTAGTTCAGGAAACTTTCAATTTGATCAAGGATTTTGGTCAGGATTATTAGAAGAAAAATTCACAGAGATTATTCAAAACAATCCAAAAATTCATCAAATTCAGATATTTGATTTGGGAGGGAATGAACTAATACATATTATTTCAGATTCTGACGAAATACACATAGAGGAGCATGAAAAATTAAGACACTCAATAGATAAAGATACTTATCAAAAAGTAGTAAAATTACAAAATAATGAAGTAGTAATATCAAGTATATCACTTAACCAATTAGATGATAAAATCGAAATTCCTAACAGACCAATTCAAGAGATAATTACACCAATTTTTCTTAGCAATGGTGAACAGTTGGGTTTTTTGAAAATTACTTATGACATGACGAGTTTTTTGCATGAAATCAGTCAAAGTGCTAGTGGAAAAATGCTAATAATTAACAATGAGGGGTATTTCCTTGATCATCCTGATAAATCAAAGATATTTGGCGACATATTAGGCACAGAAATCAATTATTTTGTAGAGCAACCAGAGTTAAAAGAAAATTTGAAAGAAATGGACAATAAATTCCACTATGATGAACAAGAAAATGAATATCGAATTTGGGAAAAAATATTTTATGACAAAAACAACACATCAAAGTTTTGGGTACTACTGTCAGTAACTACAGAAGAAGAATTATTTTTGTCAGTTGAGCAATTGAGGTCAGACGTACAAATAGTCATGATTCCCTTTTTGGCAATAACAATAGTCGTCACCATAATAATTTCAAGACATATGTCAAAACCAATCGAAGTTCTAACTGAAAAAATTCTCAAAATAAAAAAAGGAGAGAGTGGAGATTTGATCAATATCAAAGGAAATAACGAGATTTCCCAACTCGGTAATGCATTTAACAAGATGACAAAATCATTGAGTCAATCACAGCACACATTAAAAGAGTATGAGCAGGCAATGAAAAACAGTCTTGCAGATGCCAAGAAATTTTACAATCAAATAGACCAATCTACAGCAATATCAAAATTTGACATTAATGGAGACTTGACATATGTTAATGAAAAATTCTGCAAGATGACAAAATATACTAAAGAAGATTTAATTGGACAAAATCAAAAGATTCTAAGATCAGGATATCATGATGAAAGGTTTTATCGTGAAATGTGGAAAACCATTCTATCAGGAAAAGTATGGACAGGGAATTTGAAAAATAAAGCAAAAGATGGTTCGTATTTTTGGGAAAAAAAGATCATAATTCCAGATGAAAATTCTGAAAATGAGATTATTGGGTTTTTAGCAATTCAAATTGACATACAAGATCTGATGGAAAAAAGTTCAAAAGATTGGGCATGAGAATTTATAAAAAATATTTTGTGTACTAAACAATTCAAATAAATAAAATACAGAGGAGCCGACTAGTAGTCAACCATTTTAGACACTATTCCAGCCCCATTTAGGCACAAAACCATGATATAATGATGAAATGAGAATACCATAATGAGTAAAAGAGTAACTATGATGATTGAAGATGAGTTAGACAAGAAGATAAGAACAAAACAAGCAAAACTAATTCAAACTGAGCAAAGATCAGTGAGTTATTCTGAGGTCATTAATGAATTACTTGAAAAAAGTTTGAAATAATTTTTATCTCTAATTTGTTTTCTTATGCACAAGTTGGATAAAATGAAAAAGATTAGGAGTTAAAAAATTATCCTAGTCTGTATAAGTTTTTGAAGATTTCTAATGCTTTGTTGTTTTCACTAACTTTTTTGAGAGTCTTTACTGATTCTTTTTTTAGTCCATCAAAACCGCCTTTGTGTGTTTTTGGTTCGTTGTCAGTGTTTGGCATCTTTAATTTTGTTTTTTCACCGTGAGAGCTTGGAGCTGCGGCATATGCTTCTTGTAATGCTGGAACTACTGCACCTGTTACCAAGATTGCCATGATTGATAATGCAAATATTGTTTTCATTTTTTTCTTTTCACCTCCTCCTATCAGTTAAGCGTAATCCTCTCTGAAAACCCAAGACAACCCCATCAAGTCAGTCCAGTTGTAGGACGTGGTTGGAAGTGTATTTTTGGCATCACTTCCAACCATGGATGATGGTCGGGGTTTTTTGCCATGTAACATGAATTGTTTCATGAATAAAGTAACTACAAAGTTTGTATTAAGGCAGGGAGAAATTGTACAAAACTAATTTGAAATAATCCAGTTGATTTTATTCAGAATGAAATCAACTAAGGTTTAGAGATTCCAGAATCAGAGGAATTCAAATCTCCTGTTCCATATTCCTTGAGAGTTTTTTGTCGGACAGGATCAGTTCTATCCAGTTCTTGTTGTTCTTGATTTATGTCAGAATGATATTCTGTTTGTATTGGCCATGGAATTGTAATGTTATGTTTCTTGAATTCCTTGATAATCATGATTCTCATATCACTTTTTACCTTAAACTGTGAGCCATAATCTCTAACAAATACCCAAACTGCAAAATCAATTGAAGAGCTGTTAAAATTGGTAACTCGGACTCGTGGTTGATCCAAGTCAACTAGAATGTTTTTGTCACATCCACAGCTTGGTTGGTGTTGGTTTCTGTAGGGACATTTTTCTTGTACAATCAAATGTCGTCCTCTAACATCAGTGATTTCATTCATTGCTCTATTTCCTACTTTCATCAATACAGATGCTACTTGCTCAGGATCATTAAGATAGGAAGCTCCAACATCAACTATTGCAGGAATAAAATCAGTGTCTTTGGAGTAGTTTACAATTGTTGCTGCAATTAATTGTCTAGTTGGAATTATTGCAATAGATTCGTTTAGTCCATGTCTAATGTATGTCACTCTAGGAGTTATTGTATGGACAATTCCCACATAGTCATTATCGAGTTTGACCCTATCTCCTTCAACGAATATCTTGTCTTTTTTAATTGAAAGATATGCAAAATAGTTTTGCATTGTTTCTTGTAATGCAAATCCGATTCCAATAGCAAGACCACCACTGGCAGTAGCTACTACAACCAAGTCAACCTCCCACCAGGCTGCAATTCCTATGAGTACACCAACGAAGGTGATAAGAGGAATCATTTGTTTGAAGGATTTTGGTGTGTCCTGACCTTGACGTTCAGCCCATCCAGGAGGGCGGGCTCCAGGAACTATTGGCTCATAATTTGAAATTCTTTTTTGTTCTCTCCATAAAGATACAGTATAGATCTCTTTTGGAAATACTCCAGTACGTAAAACCTGTCCTGCCTCATTATTGCCACTAACACAATCATCAAAGTATTTTGCATATTTTTCTCTCTCAGATTTTTTCCAGATTTCAAATGCTTTTGGTTTTATTTGTTTAAAGCTTCCAATTGGAACACCTTTTGATGTGTAATAATTTTCTAGAAACTTTTTTCCTTCAACAGTCTTGAGTTTTTCCTGATATTCTTCTTCAGGCATTTCAGAAGGTCCATGTTTTGGAGGAGTCCATTCAAATAATTGGTGAAATAGATTTGCCTTATCATCTGAAAAACCCCTCTGGTGAATCCATTCCTGATAATCATATTTTTCCATCTTTTTTGCTTCATTGTTTGCAAGAATTATTGGAATAAGGTGTGCAATGGTATATCCAATTACCAAAATTACAAAAGTATCAAGAATCTTTGCAAACAATTCCCTAGGAGTAAGTTCAGTATCAGCTGTTGCAGCATCTATTGCAGTTTGTGTGTCAAATAATTCAAAGACTTGGATGTATGCAGAAACTGATACAATCAAAGCAGTTGCAAATAACGGCAGTAGAATTTTTTTTACAAATTCTGTTGCAAATGGTCTAGTATAACTAAATTTTTTAGAATCAAGAATGGATGAAACTTTTCTGTTTATCAAAACAATTGCAATTATTCCTGCAATCAAAAAGATTAATGAAATCTGAAGTTGAATGTCATTTTTTAGTAATTCACCTAAGGGTTGAATGGGTAGATTTACAATATCTTCTGCCATAAAATAAGAGATTTTTCTCTACATTTATGAGTTGTATGCGTAAAAATAGGTATTAAAAAATAAAATTGTTGCTCATTTAAGGAGTGATTCCATGAGCGTATTGGTATCGTTCTATGTATTTCTGGATTCTCGGATCAGACATTAGGTTCTTTTCAATTTGGCTGAGTGATTCAGATTTTGCAGTTTGTTTTACAAAACATGTTGTTTCACCACATTTTGCATTGATTGTTTTTTGACCATATGCCTTTGGAGATAGTTTTTCAGAAGTGTTTGCTTTGAAAGCAAAAGCTTCCTGTAGCGCAGGAGCAGTAACTCCTGTTGCCAAGATTGCCATAATAGATAGTGTAAGGATTGTTTTCATTTTTTCTTTCCACCTCCTATGATTTATCCTCAACTGTTTGAGTTTGGGTTATTTTCATAAAACAAATAAGATGAAAATCAGATATAAGATATGGATTTTTTGTCATAAAGCCACAAACAGATAATCAGTTGACTTTATTGAGAATTAAATCAAGTGGGGTTTTTTGAAAAATGACACTATCAGACTGTTAACAAAAGTCCATACAATTTTGCTCGATTCTCCAATAGATCAAGACGTAATTTTTCAATATTTTGTACTATTTCTGTGGCTTGTTCTTCACCTGCAGCATCTAGTTTCTTGGAAGTCAGTGTGTTTAGGGATTTTTTCTCAGCAGATAGTTTTGTTTGTAATTCATCAATTTGTTTTTCCACATTAGCAATTACGTCAGAGACCTGAGAATTGGTATCAATTTTAGGAGTAATGGAAGCAGGATCTAAAGCATTAATTTTTGCAACTCCAACTTGGCAGGAATCTGGAACAATCCTGTCAATCAGTTTTACAGTAGTGGAGGTAGAGTCAGATACGATTGTGATTATTGGTAATCGAACAGGTTCTTTTCCTGTACATGCCTCAAAGACCACATTGTATCTCTTAAAATCAGGATTGGTGGACTCCAGTTTTGCTACACTTTCAGTAACTGAAACAAGATTTACACTCATCCCTTCAAGAGGTTTGCCAGTGGTGGATTTTGGAATTACAATGTCAGTTGTTTTTGATGGAGGCACATACAACACCATCAAATATCTTCTAAGCTGATCCTGTAGACTCTTTAGATCTTTTTTAAGGGATGTAATGCTACTCAAATTTTCTGGGTTTGGCTCACCATCCAGCGGAATTTTTTGTTTGGCAGCAGTAATTCTTTCTTTCAAATTGGTAATCTGAGACTCTAGTGAAGAAATCTTTTCAGATATTCCTCCTTTGTTTAGCAGAGTTGCAGAGATGGAAGCAGGATCTGCTGCCTTGACAATCACAGAGCTGGTATAACAAGAATTAGCCTTTAACATACTTCCAAGCTTTACACTTTTAGTTTCACTATCAGATTCT
Organism: Candidatus Nitrosopumilus sp.; assembly: GCF_965263415.1. GTDB lineage: Archaea > Thermoproteota > Nitrososphaeria > Nitrososphaerales > Nitrosopumilaceae > Nitrosopumilus. The sequence goes on along the minus strand of NZ_OZ253671.1, from coordinate 1,111,144 downwards.
ACAAAGATTTCAGGAGTTCTAACTGCTTTTGAGTCAGCACATGCATCAAAGACATAAGCATATCCTGTAATTCCTGTAGTCATAGTTCCTTTGATGATTTTAGTTGACTGTTTGAGTGTTGCAATTGTTTTGATAGTTCCTGCGGGTTCACCTTTCTTTAATTTTTTAGCAGATATTTCTTCAACTTTATTTTCAGATAATGGATTTGACCAACCTAATTCAGCCAACCTTTCAGCAGTATTGGGTTTTACACAAGATGCATCACCAGTAGTTTTTTTGATTAACTTGACTAGACCTTCATTACAAACGACTTGATCAGGAGTAAAATTGAGCTGTGCTTGTAATCTGGGACTAATAACATCAGCAAAAGATGATGACGAAAAAGTTCCAGAAATCAAAATGACTCCTAAGAAAATTACAATAAAACTAAGAACCCTCATGATTATGTAGGTTTGTTATACCTAAAAAGGATTAATTACTGAGACTATTCTTCGTAAACTTGTAACAAAATACTAGCTTTAATGTTTGCAGGGTTGTTTGCATATAGTTGTGTCACATATGTTCTACAAGAGTTCTCTGGAATGTCTTTACTAGTACCTACTTGAATTGCTTCAATGTCTGATTTTACAAGGATTTTTGCCTTGTCAATTCTTTCATCTCCTGCACAGGCATTAAATTTCACATTATACTTTCCCTGGCCAATGTCTGTTTTAGATGTAATTGTAACTGTTGGAGTGTAAGATAGTTTTGCTCGCTCCTCTTTGATTGTTTGATTAAGTTCTAAAAATCTTTCATTGAGTTTGTCCACTCTATCCTCTCCCTGATAGTTCCATACAGAATCCTGGTATAGTTTTACACATGTATTGATGAAAGTGATATGGTCATATTTTGCAACAAATTGTAATTTTCCAACATTTTTGTATGCTTGATATAGTATAGAGCACTGGTTAATTCTTGGTTTGGTGACAATTACATTATCGGATTCAATAACAGGATCAAGTATCTCATCTTTTTCCTCCTTGTCTAAGAATATGATATTGTTGTTAATCAGATATTGCATAGAGTCCAAGAACTCTTGTTCAGAGACAGAGCCTTCACCGTACCAAAGTGCTGTATTTTTTACCCATGATGGAATAAGTGAGTCAGCAGATACAGAATAAAATCCAACTCCAACAAACATCAGAACAGGAATTAATAGTAAAAATTTACGATTCAAAGTATTACCCATTATTTTGACATATTGTTTGTATAAAAACATGGTTTTTGATAATTAAAAGAAAGTAAAGAGAAAGAATCAATCAGGCTCTGATACTGCAACAGTCATTTCATGAATGATTCAGATTTTTTGTTTTTATCTTCTTTTTCCTTCTTCAACAAAGACAAATGCAACTTTGATATTCAATTTGTCACCAGCCTTCATTAAGCTTGAAGTATCTGTGGATTGTTTTGTAGGCTTTATTTTTTTGGAGTGCATCATTTCGTGTGTGTCTTTGATGTTGTCAGCTTTTCCTTCCCAGACTTCCATATGCACATGGTGCCATTCAAATGTTCTAGTTTCATAAGATCCATTCTTTAATTTTTTAGGGCATTTTACTTTTTCAACACCTGTCCAGTCATAAACAATCTCATTTCCATTTATTGAGAAAGTGTATGGCATTGCCTGTCCTTGACAAGCCAAAACCTGTCCAGTAATCTGCACTGCTCCATCAGGTTTGACTGTAACTTTAGATGTATCAGAAAAGATTTTCCAATCACCTGTTCCTCCCATAATTGATACAGCGTCAACTGTACCAATGTTTGGAAATATCCAAGATATGGCAAATATTGCTGTTAATGCCATCAAGGAAAGGTATTTTGTGTTAATTGTTTTTTTTGCTACCTTTGATTTGTCTCCGATTTTTGAGGTTTGGTTTAGTTTCATAAAATCAATGAATGTAATTTTGGTATTAAGGCAGGAGAATTTTGCGTTAAACTTTAAGAAGATAAACTAGTTGATTTAATCCTGAATCAAATCAATTCATTTACACACGAATTATTCCATTTGCAACTAGAAATTCAATTCCCTTTAGAAACTCATTTTCGTCAATCTGCCCATCGGCCCACCATTGAGATGTATTTTTAATCCATTGAGGGACTTTGGGAACGTCAGTAGAATCAGATTCCACTACAGGTACAAGCAAAATACCCTCATCTATCAAAAATGCAATGCCAGCAAGAAAGTCTGCATCAGAAATCAAACCTGATGACCACCATTTTGCATTGTTCTTTACCCAATTGGGAACTTTTTCAAAGAAAAATTCAGGGAATCCCAACACCTCATAGATTGACTGGGTTGGGAATTGAGAGTCAAACCAGTCTCTATAAACTTCTTCTTTGTAGTATCTGTCAACATAGTACCATGGAGGATTGCTGTTGTCAGGGAATCCCTCAATGTGAGTTATAGGATAACTGACTATCTCAGATAGTGAGCGCCCAGGAAAGGTCTTCTTGAACCAGTCCTTGTATTCAGGATCATTTGCATATCTATCCAGATAGTAATTTGGAGATTTAGCAGGATCAGGGAATCCTTTTACCCATAATTTTGGATCTTCTGGAGGAATTTCATTGTTTGATTTTGTGGATTTTGTAGGGGTTTTGGTTTCTTTAGTGGACTCAGTAGATTCTGTTTCAGTGTTAGGTTTTGTTTCAGTGCTAATATTTGGTGCAGGTTCTGTTGCAGATTCTTTTTCAAACTGGAATGTCTTTTCGTAAACTTGTTCATTGTAGACAATCTTTATTGTGTAACTGCCAGATGCACTCCATTTTGTTCCTTGAGTTTTGTATGATTTTGAAAAAGTTCCATCATTTTGAGGTAAGAATTGATCAATCATTACAATGTCTGATTTTGAGGGGTTAAGAATTTGTAGGCCTATAAAATGACCTTCAGCATATGAAAGGTTTCCTGTAACTATCATAGTATCACCTAGAATGTATTTTGTTTTATCAACTGAAATTGTTTCAGCAAATACAGATAATGAAAACAGACCAAGCGACAACATAAAGACAATCAATACAAGATAATGTTTCATTTTAGATTCGATTGTGTTTGGGGTTGATTTCTAATAAACTAGCTAGAATCTTTTTGATCAAGTCCTATATTTTTGAGGAACTTGTTTGTCTCACCTAGCGCATGTTTTTTGATCTTCAATCTATCTTCTTTTTTGATAGACTTTGATGCCAAGTGAAGCATTTCATCCATTAGATGAACTCCTCCTACAGCCCCTTTCTTAAGACCTAATTGATACAACATTGGAAGTTTTGAGATATTTGAAGTCACTTCCATCTTAATTTCAGGAATACCAGGGGATTTTTTATCAGGAGTCTCAATTTCAGTAAATTTATCAACTACTTTGGATAGTAAAACCTCAAGATTCTCGCCCAAATTACGCTCAAGTTTGGTGTTTTTCTCCTTTCTTGCCATCATCACAATTCTTTTTATTTTTAGAAGAGCCTGATTAGATTCCACAGAATCAAAGTCATTTGCGGAAAGATCCAATCCAAAGTCTTGCATAAATGCTGATGCGATGTAAGATACTGCCTCTTTTCTACATGATGCCTTTGTTGTTCCAAATGGACAGTTATCACAATTTGTAGTAAAGTATCTTGCTCCTCTTTGACCAAAGCTTGAAAGGGTGATTTTATCTTGATCACGTAGTTTGCTGATTGTTCTTGAGACTAGTCCTTCATCAAGTAATAGTGCTTGAGATATTTCTTGGTTAGAGTAAGAACCCTCATCAATTAACTCCAATATCTCTTGTTCAAGTTCTCCTGGAGAACGTCTTGATGGTTCTTCAATTGCATCAGCCAAATAATGAGAAACTAATTTGTCTCCAGAATCATGATTTATGACAAAAGTCTTTCCATCATATGTTGCATCTAGACCCGATAATGTTTCAGCTTTGATTATTTTTGCAAGAATCTTATCTAGATTTTTTATCTTAAAATCTTGTAGTAAATCATTTAGATTTTGTTTTGAGATTCTTGTTTTTCCAGTTGCAAAAATATGATATAATGCCCATCGTGTTTTTCGTTCATCACTTCTTTCAATTAATCGTAATAGTTTGCAGAAATTATCTATTCTTGTCCATTTTATATCAGAGAGTTCATCTTTTGTATTTTTAACAAATAGTGTTCTATCCAAATTCTTTGAAAATTCTTCAAACTGTTTTGTAATTTCAGATTTTTTGAGTTTGGATGCTTGTTTTATTTTTGTACTCTTTGGAATTAAGTCTAGAAAATCATCTTTGAGAATAGTACTATCATCTCTTAGGGCTTTTGTATCATATCGTAAAAATTCAAAGAACCCAAGGGAATTATCCAAGATTGAAGAGGGAGAAAAGACTCGTAATCCATTAAGATTTGGATTAGATAGTCCCATACAGGTACAAAGTGGTTTGACTATTTATGCGTGCTAAGACAACTAGATGACTATTTTTACGCTTAGAATAACTGGTTTGATTAAAACAGAATTTAGACAAAAATATTCTGCCTTAATACCAAAATTTGACTTTCTCCTTTCATGAGCACAACTCTAATAATGTCTCGTAACGAGACAAGGCAACTCGAGCCACAAAAGAATCTGGTTGAAAGCATACCAGTAAAAGAAAGCATAAAACTTTCAGCAAATACAGAACCAACTAGAACAGTAGTTCTTACTTGGGAAGACTTGAGAGGTGTTTTCTAAATGAATACTCCTAATGATAATTTGTTTTACCAAGTAATGGATGTAGTTCAAAGCCGCTTCAAAAAGAAGAGAATAGCATTGCAGTTTGATGAGGAATTGCTAGAGAGTTTCAAATAGGTGAAAAATTTGAAAACAAAATTAACAACAATAATTGCATCTTTCACCATTGCAAGTCTATTATTTTCTGTATACCAACCAGGAAATGCAATAACATACTATGGTCATGATGGTTCAGTAGAAGAATATGTCACAAAAACCAAGGCAGAGCCATACAAAGGAAAACAAGGATACTGGGTTTACCTAGTCAAGGTATGTGCAGATGATTATAATTTGGGAGTAGCAGCAGTAACTCTCAAGTCAGATATTGATCAAAAGGATTTGGGAGTAAACAAGAGTATCAAGAAAGGAGATTGTTCTCACTTTGGGGCAGTAATGAAAGCAAAAGACGGTAACACGTTAGGGGCAGAGCTAATTGAAAGACATGAAGCATTAGAAAAATACAATGAGATTCTCAACAAGATGTCAGGAAAAAGCATTAAAGAGAAAAAAGATCTTAGAAAAGAACTCTACTCTTACAGAGTAATGTTAGGAGGATTGGTGTAGAATGGAATCATCCCCTTCTTTTTACTTAGATAGTTCTAAGAGGAGGTGCAAGGTTGGGTAGAAGGAAGAAAAAACTATTTGATGACGAACCCTTTGAATGGTAAATTCCTGGTTAGCTGCCAGACCTCTTCTTTTTTTTAGGATTTAGAATTTTAGTTGTTTTTACTAAATACAGTGTTTACAGTGACCTTTACAATGTTGAAATGAAGGCAAGACCATATTTTACACCCGATACGCTTGAAATTTCCAAAAGTTCGGGATATAGTCACATTCTTTTTGTGTAGATGATAGATGATGAACAATTTTCAAATTCGTATCTCCCAAGTAGCATACGTATCATCAGATTATTGCAGATATTGTTATCTCATCAAACAGTTTTTCGGCTGTTTTGAATCACATTTGTTGCAATCAGAAATTCTCCAAGATATGGTATTGTCACAGTTTCCACAAATCAATTACTTTTTTCCTCAAAAAATCTGTGACACAACATACATTCACGCCTATTCTTCAATCCAGGCATCCTAACTGATGCAAAATGAGTACAGTTATCTTGATTGATCAGAGTCAAAACATCCACACCATCCCGTGGTATTCTATCCAGTTCTTAGAGCAATCTTGACAGTGTCCAATTGTATCTGATTGAGACCAAAAAAGAAAGCTGTCTAGTGATCCACAATATGGACATTCTACATAGATAAAGCTATTATCATGATGATATCTAAGATTGTGATTTTTTCTAGAATTTTGGTTTTTACGCAAAACTTTGGTTTGTGACGAAGTTTGTTTCATACCATATCAAATGTATTCGTGAATATAATCAAGGAATTTTTTGAGTAAAATTCAGAAGTGGGTAACTAGTTGATTTCATTCAGAACCAAGTCAAACAGAAACTACCTTAATTTACAATAATTATTTGTTAAAAAAATGAATAAAACTTCCATAAAATCTACCCAAGAACAAAGATTTGAAAATACATGTAAGTATTGTTTTAAAAAATTCTCTAATCGTGCAAGTAACTATTGTTCTTTAGAATGTGCATGTATTGCTTTAGGTGCATAAAAAATGGATTTTAATAGATGTTTGTGTTGTGGAAGAAGAACTATTGAAAGAGATATTACATATTGTTCATATCAATGTGAGCTTATTGCATCAGTTACAAAAAAGAAGTTTTACAATAAAAAAGATCTAAGATGATTTTAAAAAATAAATCATTCATACAGTTTAAATTTATAAGAATAAAGTATCATTTGCCGTCACAAGGTTTGTAGGTAAAACCTAGTTGGTGAAATACCATACGGAAAGAAAAACCTTCAGAAATTATAAAAAAAGTTCTTACAGGATAACAATATAGGAAGGAAGTTAAATTAAAAATTAACCAAATGGGAGTAGGAAGCTGTAAAAGTATTTGCAATAAATTTCAATGGTTACCTAAAAAATCAGCATATAATTTAGGAGGGTGTCATTGCAGAAATTGTGGCTACTATTACAAAGAAAAATTTACCAGGTGTCCATGTTGTAATGGTAAAGTACGTCATTCAACTAGGTCAAACAAAAATAAAAAAGAATCAGAAATAATTCGCATGTAGAAATATTGCAAAAAACATAGTAGAATTAATCTTCGTAAAATTTTGTAGGTTTCCCAAATCTTTTACTACAAATCTCACACGGATCATCTAAGTGGCATTCAGGAAGATAACAGCTCATTGCACCCTCAACATAGAACAGTTGATATTTTTTGAAATTTTATCAACAACACTTTGGTGAATCTCAGTAGTGTTGATTTCTTTTGAAGGGCTCATAACTACCAAGTCAACATCACTATTGTTTGCATAGTCTATGATGTGTTGGTGAGGATCGTCATCTATTTTTTTGAGTTTAGTTGTTACATTTGCACCATATTTTTTTGCAATGTTTCTGAATTTTGAAGTCTTGTTTTCAGCAGAATTCACATCCTTTGCTGCATCAACCCTGTCTTGTTTTGTCTTAAAGAAGACAAATTTTGGAAGTTTTTTTTCTACACATTGCAACACAGTAATTTTTCCTCCTAAATTACCTGCAATTTTTGATGCAGCTTTTATTGAGTCAAGTCCGTTCTTAGAACCATCATATGGCACTAGAATGTGCTTAAAATCAGTCATGAATTATGTCATTTTGCAATACTAATTACTTCTCATAAGCTAATCAGCTTAATATCAAGAGATTAGCTAATGGTTTCTTTTAGGATCTAAAAACAATAAGATATTGTAAACAAGAATTATTTTCCACATTAGAATTATGAATATAAAAAAACCTAAAATCAAAATTGGACACAACTTACGTGTACCTAAAAGAAAGAAAACTAAATTGAATCCACTAGAAGTCAGAAAAAAGAATCTATCCAAACTTCATGGAACTGTAAAAACTAGAAAAAAATTGCAAAAAACAAACAAGAACAAATCACATAACAAAAAAAATTCACTGTTAATAGAAAAAATAAAAATGCAAAAACAAATTCAACAAAAAGATTCTGAGGAGTTAAAAAAGAATATTAAAAAACTACAGACTTTGATTATTTCTTTTTCTGGACTAGAGCAATTATCAGAAAAATCAATTAAAAATATTCAAGAAAGACGTCTAAAAATTTGTGCAGAAAATCAAGATGTTGTAAAAAGAATTAATCATTCTGTAAAGAAATTAGCAGGATATGAATCAAAGTACAAAAACACTAGTTAGATTTTGTTCTCATTGCCTTTGATTTTTTCCATATATAATCAAAGTAATCAATACACCATTCATGAAATGCTGAATCTTTACTGTAAAACATATGTTTAAGATCAGGTTCATTTGTTGTAGATGGAAATATCACAGCTGATTCTTTTTCATTAAGTAATACAATTGTACTGACTGTTTTGGTAGTTTTTCGTTGAATCTTTCCCTTTTGGACCAGTTTGTAATAGCCAGTTTTTTTGAGGATTTCTTCTCTATTTTCAGGCTCTATTAGATTATTAGATACGATATGCCTGTATTCTATACCATTCTGGATTCTAGATACAAGGGGTTTGATCATTCCAGGTGGGGATTCAGATACAATATCTGCTATGTAACTATCAGCATTTTTGTAAATTGATGTCCATTTTTCAAGTACTTTGGTAACTCCTCGAATATGCTCAGATGCACCCAATACACCTAATCTCTTTGTAAATTTTGATGGAATTAATTGCAGATTATGATTTTCAAAAAATTTCTTATTTTTTGTAAGAAATTTTACAAGAGACATTTGAGATAGCATGATTTTTCCCTGAGTAGTGATTTCGTATTTGTCATGCATTCCTTTTTTTGTGAAATTAGACTTTGATAACCGGTCAAGATTTCTATGAACTTCTTGAGCAGTAACATCAAGTTTCGTTGCAAGTTGGGTAACACCAAAAGATTTGATGGTCAAGTTATGAAGTATTTTTAATCGTTGTTCACTTGCAAGCTCTAAAAAATAACCTGCTGTATTTTCAAAATCATCAGTCAATAAACGAGTTTCATATTGTATACTATTTAGTTATGTTGATAAAGATTTTATAAAAATTAGCACTAGAATGATTTTTTTCAAGCATTAAATAGAATCAAAGATTGATGAACAATATGAAAATTAAAAAAATTTTGATTCCATATGATGCAACTCCAAGCAGCAAAAAAGCTGTAAAGAAAGTATTTCCACTAATTGAAAAACACAATTCTAAAATCATATTTTTGTCATGCATACATGATAAAGCAACATTTGGGTTTTTTAAAACAAAATCAGACAAAAAAGAAATCGAGCAGGAAAGAAAAAAGATTCAAAAATATCACGAAGAACTGAAAAAAGAAGCAGAAGGGTTTGACATTCCATCTAGTTCCAAAATTATCAAAAGTGACCTTGAATCACGCTCAATTATAGAATATTCAAAGGAACAAAACATAGACCTGATAGTAATGAGCAAATCAAAGTTAGGAACTCATGCTGAAAAAATGTATTACAACAGTACAGTTGATGCCGTATTCAAAAATGCACCATGTCCACTTTTATACATCCCGTAAGAAATTGGCCTGTTAAAAATTATAGATTATTCTTTTAGTTTACTTTCTTTGAAAACATCAGAGCCATACCAGCAATACCTAAAATAATCAAGACACCACTCGTGAAACATTGCATCATCAGAGTAAAACATTGCACTGATATCAGATTCACCATCAAGTGTCGGAAACATAACACAAGCCTCCTTTTCATTAAGAACTATAACTGTCTGAACATTTTTTTCCATCTTTCTTTCAATTAGACCTTTTTCCATGAGTTTATCAAATCCCAATTTCTTTAGCAATGCCTTTCTTCCTTTGGGAACAACTGCAGACTCTGAAAAGATATAACTAAATTTTACGCCTTTTTTGATTCGTTTTACTACAGGTTCGATTAAATCCAATGGAACCTCAGATAGAACCTCATAGATGTATTCATCAGAATTTTTGTAGATATTTTTCCACTGCTCAAGTACTTTGGATACTCCTTTGACGTATGTACTATTGGCTAATTGGCCACAACGCATCTGAAATTTGTGAGGAACCTCACCAAAATGATGTTTTTCAAAATATTTTCTGTTTTGTGAGATAAACACAACAGACGGGACCTGAGTACAGATTGTTCTGCCAAATGTAGTCAATGTGTAATTCCCATCTACTTTTTTTTCTATCAATCCGCTGTCTTCTAATCTTGTAAAGTTTCTATGAACTTCTTGTTTTGTTGCACCAATTTCTTTTGCCAGTTTTGTTGGAGTGGTAGATTTTTCTAGTAACTTGAATATGATTTGTAGTCTTTGAGGACTGGCCAAATCAAGTACATAGTTTGCAGTATCATCAAAAAGATCAGTCATTGCTACCATTCCTCAATATTGAATAAAAATGATTACAGAAAATTACTCGATTACTTTGATTAGTTCTTTGAGTTTTCTTCTTGACTTTGGAGGTTTCTTCTTGTCTGGATATCCAATACAGAGAATAGATGATGGTCTCAAGTCAGTTCCCAGAATCTTTTTTACTTTTTCTTCATCAAACATGCCTATCCATATGGTACTAAGACCCACTCCTGATGCTGCAAGTAATGAAAAAGATGCAGCAATAGTTGCATCTTGTAGTGAGAATTTCTCCAAAATATCGGGAGGAAATTTCAGATTCACTCTTGCAGGATCTGTACAAAATACCAAAACAACAGGTGCATTGACATATGGCTGCTTGTTTGCAGCCTCCACTAGTGCCTCTTTGGTTTCTTTGTTTTTAATTAAAAATACCTGAAATCCTTGAAAGTTACCAGCAGTTGGTGCAACATCCGCAGCTGATAAAATTTTGTCAATCTTCCAATCCTCGACTTTGGTTTTATCAAATTTTCTAGTAGAACGTCTAGTTGCAAAGACTCGAAACAAGTCAGTAGGAGATAGGTCTTGCCTAATCTTTTCAGGCTCTGATGACAAAATTGCCTGGATAAGGGATTGTTTTGGTTTTTGTGGCGTATCTCTTTGTTCTTTGGAATCATCTCGAATCCAAACTGAAGGATAGAACTCTTTGCTTCCAATGTAAACATACTGAGGTTCATGGGGAATTTTTGCAAATTCCAATACTTGTTCTTGAATTGTGGTGGTTTTTGCTTCAAGCAATCTATGATTAGAAAGACTAAACTGAATAACATCAGAATTTATTCGAATAAAGCTTGTTTGGTCTTCTAGCTCTACTTCACCAGTTTTGTCTTGTTTTAGTAACTCAACGAGTTTGTCTAGTTCTTCTTTGTTTAATATTACAACATCAGTGTCATCCTCATCAATTCCCTGCCAAACCAATCTACAACCATCCTTTGAAGTGTAAGATGGTTCTATTGTTTGGAATTTCATATTTTTAGTCATATCAATTATTATAAAAAAGAAGTTGTGTTGCTAGCTGATTAAACCGCTAGCAACAAAGTAGGCACCAGCACCCATTCCCATTACTGCACCGATTGCCATGCAGATGAGGTCAAATTTTACGACCTTTCTAAATGGAGCATGAACCATTTTATCCCAGTTTGAGATTTGTTGTGTTTTCATGATAGTAGTTAGGACTAGTAGAACATAGAGTGTGGTAAGACTCCAAAGTTACGGGTCAGCTACCTAGCTGACCAAGGTATATGATCAAAAATAACGTAATTATGTCATGCGAGAACACACTGTCACCCTAGACAAGTTACAGAACTGTGAATTTTTTGTCACATGTTCTCGCAATACTATAGGAGAAATAAAATGAGGATAGACAGTTGTAGAAAATGCGGTACAGAATTGATTGTAAAACAAAATTGTTCTGTATGTAAAACGCCAATAAAATTTGAATGTAAAGACTGTAAGAGAGAGTCTGATGAGCAGATTCATTCTATCTGCAGGCTAGTTGATATGAACTACAGACCAATAATTTTAGAGGCAGCATGATGTCACGGAATTCTGGACCACATCCATTATGCATTGGAAAATGCAAAGAATTTCAGGCACAAAGACCAAAAGTTGGAAAAAGATACCAACTAGGACAAAAGTTATGTCAAGAATGTAATGAATGGGTATTTTATGATGGAGTTATGTGCCCTTGTTGTCACAATCGTTTGAGAACCAGACCTAGATGCAAAAAGTACAAGGCAGAAGTTGCAAGAATTTAGAATTTGTTTTAAGATTACTCCAAAGCATCATTAAAAATTTCAGATACATCATCTATTGTACTCTTACATTCACCTTTACTTTTTATTGCAACATGATCTGCATTTAATGCACACATGTTTCCATACGTCTTTTCATTTACACCACATACAGGGGCATATTCCAACGTACATGCTACAACTGGAGGCTCTAAATTCCATCCACGTTCTACAAATTTGTCAACAGAGGAATCCTTTACACAGGCAGGAGTAATATCATGTTTGAAAAGTAATCTAAAATCATCTGCACATACTACATCATTTGCGGCAATTCCAGCATTGCCCTGATGTAACGGTCTAAGATATGATTGCTTTACGCCATCCATAACACAGACTTTGCCAGGATATATTCCAGGACCACATCTGTCATTTAGAACACAAATTTCTCCAAGGGAAACAAATCCTGGAGCACATACTCCATTGTATGGAATGTGTTTTGCATATGATTTTTGGTCCAAGATTTCAATTAATTCATAGTTTTTACTTGATGCATCTGCAGGAGGGTTTTCAACGTCAGTAACTTTTACTAAAATTTTGTATGACTTTCCTTCAGCATAATCAAACCCATTAATTGAATCATAAAAGTTCTGCCAGCTAGAATCAGGATCCTCACGAATTTGCATGCATTTCATAGGTCCCACTCCAACACAATCAACTAGATTAGAGTCAACATAGAAAATTTTTTCCTCAGATGGCAATTCCAATCCAAGTTCGACCCTAACTTGGTTTCGTAATTCATTAAGTTCTTCCACTGGAATCTGTAGACTGACCATCTTTCTGATTTGATTCATCAAGACTAGTCCTTCTTGATCATGTGTTAATTGCTGTCCTGTTTCTTCAAATGCATAATATGCTTTCATAATTTCTAGACGTTGATTTGTATCATCGTCATCAGGATTATTCATCCAGTTTTCAACCATGACTTTGAGTTCTTGTTGAGTAAGTGAGAAATTTACATCAGAGGTTGTTTCTTGGGCAAAAGATTCAGACATTACAAAATATCCTAAAACAAGCATTGGGATTATCATCCAAATTAATTTCATAGTATGTGTTAGAGAATGCACCTTATAGGGTTTGATGAAAATCAAATTTTACCAAATTTACAGAATCTAATCTCCCCTAGTGTTTCTTTGATAAATTTTTCTGTTACTGTAAAAAATTTAGCGTAAATGTTGTGTCAAAATGCTTCCATCAGTATTTTCATATATTGCACAATCATGGGTTTTCAAGGCCATAGACATCATATCTCTGCAGGATTCATTTTTTTCTGAAACATTTTGTGTGCACAATAATTTTACATCATCATTTGATATAGAATGTAAAAAGTTCTCAATTTTCTCAATTTTAGCAAGTGAATCAGAGGTAAATCTGGAAACGTTGCCTTGAACATTAAATGCAACATATCCATTAAAATTTTTTTCAAATACTTGTTTGTTGATCTTATCTATTTTATTCTCAAATTGAATTGGGCAATCAACTGGATCAGGCATGAAAAAGTATGAAAAATATTTGATTATCTTTGCATGATCATGGAGTTTTTTTAGATCATCAAAAACTTTTGATTCGTCAGGTTGAGATGTAAGAAAAATACATCGTTTGTTATTTCTTATTCCTTCAGATAAGAATTCTATAATTTTTTCATATAACACATTCTTTGACGTATAAAATAATACAGGATGGTTATGGTTTAGCATTCTCACACATCATAAGTTAAAGTTCATTCTAATACTTTTCCATACAAAAGAGAGAATCAAAACAATAATTGAAAATAATAGAAATTTGGACGTTTCTTAACATTATCTATTCTCAAACAATGTAATAGAAATCAAATTTTATAAAAATTTTTATGATCAAGTATTAATAGAATTTTGACATAGGAAAAAAATGGATTACGAAAGCATATGCAAAGACATATTAAATTTTGACTCCAAAGTTAGATTCTGTGGAATTACAAATGCAAAAAGTGAACTAATTGCAAGTATTTCCAAGAATCCTGAAGAAAAATTCCTAAGCAAAGACGAGATGATGATGTCAATTCATTATACATTGGACAGATCTGAAAAACACACAAACCTATCCTACAAAATAGGCAATGAAAAATCTGCAGTGATAGAGTATGACAAAGTTACAATGATTACAATCCCACTTGAAAAAAAGGAACTCTTGCTAATCAGTACAGAACCAGATGCAGAATATTACAAAATTATTTCCAAATCAAGAGAATTACTATAAAGCATTGGCCTGATTTTTTTGAATTTATTTTATTTATTGTCCTACTTCTTTTGCACAGTTTGATGAACATGTAGAATCATCAGTCAAACTTTCATATTCTCGTCCACAATGAATGCATTTTCGAAAAGACATGTTTTGTATACAGGTTTATGTTATAAAAGAAGATGAAATTTGGCATGAATATCTCTTGTTTTTGAGAATTTTGATTTGAACCTATATCAAATCAAAACATTTAGTCTACTTTAGTATTCTAGTAGTGTTTCTTTTATCAAGAGCATGATTATTTTCTAACATTTAGAGTTACGATAATTTCAGTTTTATCGTTTTCAAGATCATCATTTAACTCAATTGTTTTGTCAACTAGCGTAAATTCTTCATTCAACGAGCCATCTTCATTAAATGTTCTAACTAGTTTACTTTTTGGGAGAACAGATACATCACTAGCATCAGAAAAGACATCAGTTGATTCACCATTTTTTATAATAATCTTCAATCTGTTCATCCTAGTAGCATTAGATATAAAAATCAGGATCATGTTGCAATGTTACAAATTTACAAAGATTCAGAATTAGTGTTTGTGGTTTTTGATGCAGATATCACAAAACTCATCTCCACATTTATCACATGTGATTAACTGACCAGGTCTATATCCTGTAAAGCAACTATCACAGCTAGTTCCATTCATGATAAAAACAAAGTTTGCAAATTATTTAAAGATCAATGGGGTTATTTTTCCTATCAAAGTACACCACATTGTATGGGGGAATCAGGTGAGATGTGTTATAACAAATGAGAGATGAGGTGCAACATGATTAATTATTACAAATATCTAAGATGTCCTGAATGTGTAGAAAACGGATTATACTGTAAGCCTCACAAGATCGAAGTAGAAAAATTACTTGCAAAAGAAAAATTAAAACTAGTTAAAACATAAGAGAGGTATTTTTAATGCCTAATCAACTAAGGTTTTGCTCAAAAAATTTCAGAGTCTTGTTCCATGCATCCATTGCTTCATCAGGGGCATATCTGTCACCAGATGGATTTGCAAACGCATGATTCACATCAGGATATATCGTAATGTCATTTTCCACACCTATGTCATTCAGGGATGATTCAAACTCTTTGACAGTTTCAGGTGGAATTCCATTATCAAGTTCGGCAAATATTCCAAGTATTGGCCAGTCGATCTTTGATAAATCTTCAGAATTAGTCACTAACTGACCATAATAGATTACAGTTGCATCCATTTCAGGATTATCTAGTGCAAGATTCAGTGATTGGCCCCCTCCAAAACACCATCCAATTGAACCCATACTAGAAGGAGAATAATTTTCTTCCAAGTATGTCACGGCAGTGCTCATATTATCAGTCCATTGGGATTGTTCAAATGAGCTTCTTAGTTGTCGTGCCTCATCTGCTGTTTTGCCTACCTTTCCATCATACAGGTCAACTGCAAATACAACATATCCGTGTGATGCCAATTTATCGGCCATCTGTTTTATGTTGTCATTTAGCCCCCAAAATTCATGAATCATAACAATGCTGGGATAATTTCCATCCATGACAGGTCTTGCAATATATCCTTGAGAATTTTCAAAATAATTTACATTCTCCGTAGATACATCAAAGTTTCCCATTGCAAATATCTCAGAGTTGTTGCTTTCATTTTTTTGATAATCGGGTAACACATGAATTGCCCATCCACGTTCAGTAAGCTTTTCAACAGAGGATGGCCTTATGCATGCAGGATTGCCATTTGAGAATTTCAATACCAATTCCAACCCTTCAGTACAGGTTACACTTGTTGGTTCTGCACCATTCTGAATCTGTTTTAATGGAGGAGGAAAATATGCAATGCCTTGACTTGCTGAGGCACTAGCAAGAATTACGCCAATCTTGTTGTGGTTATAATTTGGAAACCAAACGTTTCCCTTACTATCAATATGAATAAACTTGATATGAGTTTGAGGTGAAGGTAGATCATATTCGTGTAATGTTTCTGTAGACTGATCAAACTTGCCAACTTTGTAGGTGCCAGTCATGCTAAACCATACATTATCAAATGGATCAACCCATATTGCATAAGGACCAGATGATACAGAACTTGTGTCAAATTCAGTCATTGTCTCTGTGTTAGGATCAAACTTTGAGATTTTGCCAACATTGTACTGTGTAAACCATAACATTCCATTGCTATCTATTGCAATTCTTCGCGGACCACTTTCATCAGTTAATGGCAAATATTCTGTAACTTCCCCAGTTTTTGCGTCAACTTTGCCAATGTTATGGCCTCTGAGTTCTGCAAACCATGCATTTCCTTGTTTGTCAGTGATTATCCCATAAGGATTTGCAGAAGGAGTTATTGTTGGAAACTCTTCAATAATACCTGTGGTTGTATCCATCTTTCCAATCTTAGATGCACGTTGTTGTGTAAACCATAATGTATCATCATCAGCAAAGATTGGAGTATGTGGGCCAGAATCAGCAGTAGGCGTTGCAAACTCTTCAAAGGTTTCAGTAACTGGATCAAACATTCCAATCTGTCCTGCACCAACTTCAGTAAACCAGACATTTCCTTGGTTATCTACAACTAATCCATGAGGCCTTGAGGATTCTGTCGGAATAACATATTCTGAAAACTGTTCGGTGTTTGGATCAAACTTTCCTATATTGTTTGTTCCAATCTCTGTAAACCATATCATTCCATCATGTCCCACTACAACATCATGGGGTGCAGAGTCAGGAGTTGGAATGTCCCATTCTTTTATGTCTAGTTCCTCAGAGTAAGATTCTGACACAGATAACGAAAATACAATAATTGTCGAGAGGGCAATAATTTTCCAGTTCATAATAATTTGTTGTTTTTGCAAGTTATAACGTTTGATTTGTTTTTGATAGTTTTCCACTCAGCACAAAAATAGCAATTACAATTCCAACAAAAGCAAACTGGAATACTTCAGTTAAAATCCCATTATCACTAATTCTGCCGCCTCGACCTGTAATGAAATTTTCAGGAATTCTAGTAATTACCCAAATTAGAATAAAGATAATTGTTCCTCCAAGACCCACACCATACCATATAGGTCCCCATTTTCTTGCCATCGGGATTGCCCAAAAGATTTGAGTCGCACCCCCAATAAGAAATAGAATCTGTGTGTTGAGTCTTCCTGAATCATATCCCAACACAATATGGATTATTCCTGCAATAGCAGTAGTTGCTGCGGCGGTATAAAATAGAATATCAGTCTTGTTCATGGGTTATCAAAAAGAAAAGAGGTTATGCATTGTCACTAGAAGTCTTATGTTTATCTTTGCCACAAGAACCACCTTCTTTGGTGATGGGTTCAGTAAGTTCCACACCATTTCCTGCGTCAAGAACATAGATGGTCTTTGATTTTGTATCAGATTCTTCATCATAGTTGTAGCTGATCAACTTCCAAACAAGGTACTGTTTTCCATCATCGTTTACAGCTTTTCCAAGTTTGGCTTTGTAAATGTCCTCATATCCTGATGCTGCCTGATCTAGAGGTATTGCCTGAGACTTTAATGCACGCTTGTCAGTGTTTTCAGTGATTTCTAAAGTTCCTTGAGAGTCACCAATGGATAGAATCCATCTTTTCTTGGATTCATCAGAATCACCAGAGTCTGCCATTGCAGAACTTGCAGTTCCAATTAACAAAACAGATGCTACTGCTAGTAATGCTGGCAAGAGAGTCTTGTTCATGTTACCAATACAATTTTTTTAACATATAAGGTTCACCAATAGTTTCTATGTAGATTCTAAAAAATTGGAATAGTGATACAAAAAAATGTCCGAAACGAAAAGTTTGAATCTCTAAAAAATTGAACCAGTTAGGGATTTGAATTGTTTTTTGATATAGTCTATCCAGACATATGAATTAACAATGTTAAGTTATTTCTAAATATCAAAACAGGGCAAATCAGTAAAGGGAACATTAATTTCAGATCAGGCAGGTTTTATGACATCACATACTAGAATTAAGAAAATTGTTTGTCCTGAATGCGGGTATTCTATGAGTGAAAAAATTTTCAAAGAGAGACACAAGAATTCAAAAGCATGCAAAATGAATAAAAAATTAAACTCTAAAAAACTGTAACTTTTGTGAAATAATATTTCTCAGAGGCAGTTTTTGTAAACTTGTAGCACAGTTATCATAATTATCAATAGTTTTCATATTCTTACAATTTTAAACTCAGATGTAGTCACATTCAGACATAGGGAATGAACAATGTTAATCGAAAATATGCCTTATTCACGTATTTTGTACATGTCACAATATTCAATAGTAAAGCCTTTGATCTTTGTAGGAGCACTTGTAATAATTGCAGCAGTAGTATTCTTTTTTGGAATTTAAGAAGATATTTTGACAGCCATCTTTCCAATGCAAACAACATTTTCAGCATAATCAGTCATCAAATACTACCTAGATAGAAAAATAAGACAACTAAAGACACTATAGAGCCAATAGGAACAGCAAACATGTGTTTTTCCATTTGCCTTACAGCAATAATTAGAAAAATCAATACTTTAAGAAAACTGAACAATGTTAAGTTTGCAATATATAATGACAAAGTAGATTTTGTTTATGCAGAAGCACTCCTATCTGAGTGGAAAATATTAGAATCAATGATAGTTTTCAAGGATTCAGCATGATAGTAATGACACAATATTTTCCCTCACGCTTCTGCATAATCAACAATTTAGAGAATTCTTGTTTTTTGCAATTATTTTAGTACAAATACTTGCTCAATTAATTACAACTGTACCTGGATTATCAGGCAGAATTTTGATCATAGAATGGTTATCATACAGTCCATGTTTTATTTCCAAATTATTTTGTATCTGACCATTAACTGTCACAGTAGGATTTTCTGGAAGCAAATCAGTTGAAATGTAAATAATTATTCTGTAAGGACTGTCAAAAGAAAATTGCATCATTTTTGTTTTTTCATCATATGCAAAATCTGAAATTTTGGCAGGACTGCGAAAGTCCACTATCCATTTGTTTGAATCATTTTCCTTTATCCATGTTGGTTGTACTAGCTCTCTAACTCCTTTTGTAGGATCATATACTTTGTACTCTTTTGCATCGTTGATTTCTCTTTCTAATCCTCTATGGCAATATTGTCTACCCACATCATCATCTATCAAGTCACACAAATTGGAACCTTCCTCAAGATTATGATTAGTGTGAAATGCAATACTTAGTCCTAAATTATCCCGACACTGTTGATAATCAAAAATACGAAGTTCAGATTTGGGACATATGTCTTGAATGGATTCTTCGAGAAAAGTGGAACGAGTAAGCTCATTATCAGTATATTGCATAAAAACACCACCAACACAAATTGTACTTTGATAAAATGACATCTGATCACATGCATTTATGGCACTATTCAGATCATCCAAGTAGTAATGCACCAATCCATGACCTAAGCCGTGAACACATTTTGTATAATCTGGACTTCCAATAAAGTCATTACAGATTGTTTTGTATGAACCTACATCATTACCATTTTCTTGTAAATCATGAAAGTATGATGCCATTACACCATGATAAAACCCACCTCTACAGAGTGAACCATCCACATTCCTCAAGTTTTCATAAACATTTGGATTCTCTTCAAAGGCAGCATGTCCTATTTCATGAGATGTGAAATGACAATCACCTACTGCTCCTAATTTGGTTAATGTTAATGCTAATTCTAGCGTATCAACGGTATTTTCTTCTTTTATTTCTAAATCATAAAATAATTGAGAATAACACAATAGTTTTGGAGTTTCATTATCCAATATTGCACATCTCTGAATATCGGTCAAGTATTTCTCAGTTAGTTTTTGTGAAATTGGTATAGGAGTAAGATCTTTCAAATCTATAATTCCATCATTATCATCATCAGGATCTTGTGTTTCACCAATTCCATCAAAATCAAAATCTGCCCATTCTGTAGGATTGGTATCAAAGGCATCGATGACATCTACAACATTATCATTATCATCATCAATGTCTGCATTGTTACCTGTGCCATCATTATCAAAATCTGCCCATTCTGTAGGATTGGTATCAAAGGCATCGATGACATCTACAACATTATCATTATCATCATCAACATCACAATCATTGCCTATTTTATCTCCATCAAAATCAAACTGGTCGGGATTAGTGATGTTAGGACAGTTATCAAATGAGTCGATGACTCCATCTTTATCCATATCTGCAAAGGATGCAATTCCAGACCAAGATAGAAAAGAAATAGCCATTGTAACACCCAAAACAACTAGCAAAAATTTTATCTTTTTTTCAATCAAATGTTTGACCTCATTTCAATAACTAGGAATCGGTTCTAAATATTTTGAGTTTCATATATCTCAAGCAGATTGGAAGAAATTCTTACTTTAACAAAACTGAACAATGTTAAGTTCAGTATATTACACAGAATGACATTACAAGATCAAAATTGGTAAAATTAAACTGCAGTGATTATGGGTTTGAATGTGATTACAGTATAGAAGGGGATGCAGAAAAAGTACTTGAGGAGTTTGGAGCACATACAGAAAATGAACATGGAATAGACTATTCCAAAGAAGCCCTGATGCAGTTTATCTTAAGAAAAACTACTTAGAAAATATAATTTTAATGCTCTAATTTACCCGAACATTCTGTAGAGCAGACATCATCACACCAATGCTCAAATTCCCTTCCACATACAATACATTTTTTTGTTCTCACCATAATTTTTCAAGACTATTTTTCTCGGTTAGGCTTGGAATGGGCTTTGATCATGTGTCTTTTTGTACGTTCAGGATCAGAGAATTTTTGGTTGCAAATCCTGCAAGTATCAGTAAATTTTTCATCTTTTTTGAAAATATTTTTTATTCCAACTTTAAGTTTTGACTTCATAACTAACTGGAAAATTTGAGATTATAATGGCTTGCTTAACAATGTTACATTGCCAATCAACCCACAACAGTTTAACTAGTAAAAAATCAAAATTACCATATTGGCAGTATCAAAAAAATACAGGGATAAAATATACATCGTAAAAGACATCATATTGACATTGTCTGAATATGGCGAACTCAATCAGACTGCATTGTTTAGTTTTTGTGGATTAAACATTTCAAAACACAAATCAATTTTAGATAATTTAGAAAATAATGAATTAATTCAAAGATCAGAAAATAAAGAAGGAAAAAGAACAATTACAGTATTTAGGGTAACTGAGAAAGGAATGAATTTTTGTCAGGAAATTATTGACCCCTATGAAAAATTATTTCCAAGAAAGAATAAAAATTCCTAGAAAATCAATATTACTCTTCATCAAGATTATATTTTGCAGAGATTGAATTATCCAAATCTCTTTTCTTTTCTAAATAGTTACAATATCTTTTATTCCATGAACTCAAGGATCTGAATTGCTGCAAGCCTGTAACTAGCCATATTCCAGAGGTAACTAAGACAACCACCAACAAAACCACCAGCATTAATGAAAAATCGCGTTCACTTTCTATCAGATGTAGAAACTTTGGGTGGGTAATTAGATACGATGAAATTCCTATTGCCAAGGGAGCCAGAATTAATGCAGACAATGAAACTCCAAGCATAAGACCTCTAATATGCTGAATTTTTTCTATGAAAACATCCATAGAACGGATAATATCATTTCTGTCATCAGACAAAATAATCACTCCTAAAATCACATCGAGTCTTATTCATTTTGTTAAAATTCTTGGCAGACAAGTCGATATTAAAATTTTCTAGGCCAGTCATCTGGAATTACTTGTATCATGTAGTATTTAGCAAAAACTGAACAATGTTAATTTAATTTTATTAGAAGATTTTTGTAATTTATGGTATGAGTGATAAAGAAAAAAACGATGAAGGGAAAAATCTTGCTGAAAAGAAAAATAGTGATTGGTGGCGATTGGAAAAATTTCAGATTGGTAGGAGAAGATTTGCTTAGAATTGGCATATGCTTGTAATGGAACATGTTCCTTAATCCAATCAAAAAAAGTCGTAAACTCAAAAAAGTATGAAAGAGGGCAAAAAAGATGCACACTTTGTGGAATTTTCATGGAAACCAATAGCCTTAGATGCCCATGTTGCAAGACAAAACTTAGAACTAGGGCAAGACGAAGTAAACCAAGTGTGATATAAAAAAATGAATCATATTTCAGAGTCTCTTTTTGTAGGAACCGCCGAATTAGAGCACACAGAGATGTATCTAAAGGCAATTTGGCACATAAAAGAAAAAGAAGGACAATCCAAAGTAAGCACAATTGCAAGAATGCTTAATGTCAGACAACCAAGTGTAGTTCAAATGCTAAAAAAATTAGATGAAAAAAAGCTTGTAGTTTACAACAAGTCAGGAGTACGTCTAACTCAAGAAGGCAAGGACATAGGAACCAGTATGATGAGAAACAGTAGACTGTTAGAGGTATTGATGAAAGATTCTTTGAAAATGGAGATTGATGAAGAGATGGTGTGCGGTATTGAGCATCATATGAATGAGCAATTTACAGATGCATTATGCACAATGCTAAAACATCCAAGAAAATGTCCCCATGATCTTGCCATCCCCAAAGGAAAATGCTGTGAGAACACCTAATTTTTTGTGAATTAACAATGTTAAGTGATTGCTAAATATCAAAATGGATTAGAGCATATAATGTGAAAGTCAATGCTGCCAAATTGTGTTTCCTAGATGTACTGTTGTTCATCCTATGACTATGCCATTCTATCCCAAGATAAAGAGCATGTCCATATTGGCTTTCACATTGTTATTATCAATAATGCTTAATCATGTCATTTAGGCACGAATTTTGTGGTTATTGTTGCAGAGAACTGATTGGAATTTGAAATACTTTCAGATTGGATTTATTCTACAATCATCTTTGTTATTTTAGATACAATATTCATTGCATCCATTTTACTAAGCATTGCATCAAATCAGATTTAAAATAAGATTTTCTTTAGTATTTGTCAATGAATGTTTAGGTATGAAATTAACTACTTTTTCTAATAACAGTAATCATGATAAAAGAATTCTTGGAATTTATTTGGGAATTAGTATCAGGAAATTAGACTAGTTAGTCTTGAACATCATTATTTTTATCAACTTCTGCATGTTTTCTATAAAAACTGCAAAATTTGTCATTACAAAGATACATAGGGTTTCCACCAGGTGTTTTTGATTCTACCAAATCAGAGTTACATTGTCTACATTTCAAAAGTGTATTCAAATAGTTCTTTAAGAATTGTAATTTTAACTATTAATTTTTGATGTTTTGACATATAGGCCAACAAGTTACCCGCCTTTTTGTACACTAAACTTGCTCCAAAAATTGAAAATAAAATCTCATATGGAGAATTTTCTTTTTGGTTAAACCCCCTAACATTTAGAAATTTTTTATAGAATTTTATTCATAATTTCATAAATATGACTAATCATGAACATTAAGAGTGAGGTTCCCAATTATTTTTGGATTGATTCTTTTGTTGTTTTTCATTCCAATTCTTGCTAATGCTGAAATGAATGTGCAACCAGGCAATTGGGTAAAATATAGAATGGACGTAAATGTTGATTCTGATAATGATTTTATCCGGATTCTAGTTGGTCAGTTGGCTAATCAGGCTTTTACAGGTTCTGAAGATTATTCTATCCAGGATTTAGATTGGCTTAAAATGGAAGTTCTTGAAGTCTCAGAATCTTCTGCAAAAGTTCAATCTTCAGCGAGCGCATTTGGGAAAGAAAGCAGAGTTGCCACTTTTTGGATTGAAAAAAACTCAAATCAAATGTTTGATTTTGTAGTTCCTACCAATCTCAAAGTTGGAGATAGGGTTGGGAATAATGATTATGGAACAATCAGAGTTACAGACATCATAACTAGAACATATGATGGAAACTCACGAGAAGTCTTTGTTTTAGAATCTAAATCTTCCACAAATGAAAGTGGTACTGTTTCTGAATCCATAATCAAACGATATCATGACAAAACAACAGGTGTTCTTTTAGAACTTGACGCAAAAATTACTATGGCTAATGTACTGTTAGGTTCAGTGACTGCTGAACTTGTCTTAAAATCCATTGAATTTTCATTACCATCACAATCGATTTCTGGTGGAGGATGTCTAATTGCTACTGCAACATTTGGTTCAGAGCTAGCACCTCAAGTTCAACAATTAAGAGAATTGCGTGATAATTCACTCTTACAAACTAAATACGGTTCTGCTTTCATGAATACTTTTAATGAATTCTATTATTCTTTTAGTCCTGCAATTGCTGATTATGAAAGAGAAAATCTAATTTTCAAAGAAGCAGTAAAACTTGCAATCACTCCTATGATATCATCACTTTCAATCTTGAATCATGTTGACATGACTTCAGAAGTAGAAGTGTTAGGTTATGGGATCAGTGTGATTGTTCTAAATCTAGGAATGTATGCAGTTATTCCTACAATTGTAATTGTTGGAATTAAAAGAAAACTAAAAAACAGGAACACAACTTGATGGTAAAGAGATCTAACAAATTTATCAATAAACAATATCGGGATATTGCCAACAATCAAAATTTTTTTATTTTATTATCTGCAATATTAGAAAAATAATCGATACTCTTAAGTTCATAAGAAAAATGAAAATAACATGAAAGCAATTTTTGGTTTTTTGATACTTTTCATAATTCTAGTTTCATTTTCTGCATTACAGCAAGAAGCATTTGCAAAAACAGTAACAATTGATGCTGTTCCAGGCTCAGGGGCTCCAGGATGTGAGGAAAGAGGAGGATGTTATTCTCCAATGATTGTTTCAATCAATACTGGAGACGTAGTCAGAATGACTAATACAGATTCTGCAGCTCATACCTATACATCTGGTGATGGAGATGCTGGACCTGATGGATTCTTTGATACAAGCTTGTTAATGTCAGGAGGTTCATTTGAATGGAGTCCTAAAAGATCTGGTGAGTATCCTTACTTTTGCATGGTTCATCCATGGATGACTGGAATGATTCTTGTTGGAAGTGGTTCATCGTATACTCCCCCAACACCTACTCCATACACACCACCAACTTCATCTGGAACTGATTGGCAAGCAAAGTATCTTGAAGTGCTATCTGACTTTAATGATGTATCAGCAAAAGTTGGTGAGCTACAACGTGAAAATCAAGACTTGCGAAATAAAGTATCTGAGCTAGAAACAACAGTTGCAAATCTTAACACCATAATCATGGAACAAGTCAAAGTAATTTATGATTGGGTTTTAGGAAAATAGTTTACAATTGAAAATTTTACTGTTTGGAATTCTAATTGGAATTATTTTTGTTTCTGGTACATCGCAGGCATTTGGTGAAGTATCGTATGAAATTCTAGAAAACAGATTCTATAATCAACCAATAACTTGTATCTATGAACCATATGTTCCAAATGCAAGAGATGTAATAATTGATGCATGGCTTAAAGAAACAGAGTTAGGAGTAAAGTTCTGGCAGTATGAATTGCAAGTAACTGAGTTTACAAAAAAAGACAAATGGAATATTGAAACTCAGATAATTTCATTGGATGATCAACCTTATTTTGATAATCAGTATTGTGATGTTGAAATTAGATTTGTAAAACTAGATCCTGAATATTCTGCAGCAGGATGGCACTGGTTTGATGGTACTAGAAGCCAGATTGAGATTGTCTATACAGATATGGAAGTGTGTAGAACATGGACTGAAGGAAATTATCGATATCAGGAATGGTGCTACAAAGATGATCTTATACGCTCAAAAGCATTGGGAAATACGGTTACGCATGAATTTGGGCATGCAATAGGTCTAGAGCATTATGAATCAGATGATCCTTATGAAAATTATCAGTGGAGTATTGACCCTTATTCCAGTCCATCTGTAATGACTCTGGCAGTACATTATGATGAGACTAAAAACCAAATCAGAAAAGTAGACATTGACAAAGTTAAAGAAATTTATCAATATTGGGGATTTGGTGACCCAAAACCCACAACACCTCAAGAGTTTCCAACCTTTGAGACAAAAAATATGGGTGGTTTTGAGTCATTTTCACTAGATTCTTCCAAATATTACAAAGATTCTGGGAAAATACAATATGTAACACTTCATGGAAAAGTAACTGAAGCATCTTATGCAGACAGACAAAGTGCAAAGATAACTATTCAATTTCCGGACGGTCAAATAGAAGAAATGGATTCTTATGTTCTTGAAAATCGGCAATTCTCACTCCAGTTTAGAATAGACAATTCAATTCCTAGTGGAGATTACACACTTTCAGCAAAATATAGAAACTATGACAGCATAACATTGACATTCTCTGTGTTAGATGAAACATCAATCCCTGTTTCACCAAAACCCACAGTGCCATCAATTGTTGAATCAAAAGAAACAGTCAAAGTTCCAAGTTGGATTAAAAATAATGTAAAGTGGTGGTCTGAAGGAATTATAGATGATTCTTCATTTGTTTCAGGAATAGAGTTTTTAATTTCAGAAGGAATGATTAATGTTCCAATAAAACAAAAAGATGTAACTTCAAATGGTGAAATTCCCATATGGGTTAGAACAAATGCAGAATGGTGGGCAAATGATCAAATTACTGATTCAGATTTTGTCAAAGGAATAGAATTTTTGGTAAATAGCGGAATCATTCATGTAAAGTAAATGAATTTTCATTTTAATTCCCTCATAGAGATTTACAATATTAATCCAAATCTCTTCAAAAAAGACTCATCGATAACCATCTTTTATCATCTAGATGGCATCATAGATGACATTTTCATCATCTTTGCTAGAATTAGCCTCAATTCTGCAATTCATCTTTTTCTTAATTGATGATGCAAAAAAGATAATCTATGATAGATATGGATGGTCATCTTTTACTATTGATAGACATGATAGAAAATTTTGTTCGTAATAATTTTTCATCCTTGAAGAATCTTACAAAAACATGGAGTGAGAATTTTTTTATAAATAAAAATAATTTATAAATTATTTTTCAGATGCAAAACATGGGCTTTTGTTTATATTCATTGTTTCACCTATGGAGTAACTTTGATTCATCTTTTGTTTATCGATACCATAAAAGATGGGATTTCATCTCATTGATACCATTTCATCGATGGAATCCAATTTCTTTATCATTTTTCATTGATCGATGGATAGAAAAGATGTCCATTGATAGTGTATCATGGAAAAGATAAAACAACTTTGTACCTATGAAGATTCATCTTAGAAAAATTTAGATAAAGAATTTTATAAATAATTCAAAATAATTTATAAATTAAATTTTTTATAAATTATTTTTGGCTTGTGACCTATTCTTTGGTTTCTTTTTCGTATACTCTATTTTATCAAAAATATTTTCAAAGTATTCTTTTAGATATTCGTCAACAATGGATTTTAAATCATCATAACCATTGTTGTCGTTTTCAAGTTTAACTTGTTTTTGCTCAAGCATCTTGATTTTTTCTTCAAGTTGTTCTTTCTCATTATTTTCATGTTTTAATTTCTCATGCTCTACACGGATTTTTTCCTCATCAGAAATAGTCAATAAAGGAATTGCCTTTTGGTATTCGGTAAATCTTTCAAAATCTTCTTCTTGATATCGTTCATAGTGAGATTCCAAACCTACTTTGTGTCCCATCATATCCTCTTTGTCCAGATAGTTTACCTTGGCACGCCTCATCATTGTGTTAAAGTATTTTCGTAATCCATGATCAAGCATGACTTTATGACGCCTTTTTCCTGGCTCTAAAGGAGGTCTCAATCCGGATTTTTTTGCAAGTTCATTCATTCTAGATTCCATGCCTCTTTTACCTAGTCGTTTAGGATCATGAATCCTAACCGAAACTACAAGAGGATCAGAATCCTTTGGATATCTCATGAATCTGGATTTCCAAGATTCTTTGTACAATAACAAGTACTTTCCAGCTTCAGGGGTAAAATGAATCCAATATTCTTCAGCATCACCGTGATAGATTCGCAATGCACCACCTTTCAAAGAGTTATCATCATTGTAGAAAAACACAACATCCTCCCATGTAAAATAGTCCCACGCTTCAATCCTAAATCCTGCAGAAGAACACAAAGTTATCATCACTTTATCAACAAGGTTTGTGGCATTTGCCATTAACATCTGAAGTTGTTCCCTAGAATATGCCATATCTTTTGATTTTCCCGGTTTTGGAATTGATTTTCCAATCATCTTCCATGAAAAATCAATATCATTTGCAACAAACAATGCCTTGATTGGTTTGATTAGATTCAGAACTCTTGCAGGAGAAATAATTTCATTTTCTACTTTCTTTTTTAGTTCTCTAACATATGCATTGATAATTGACTTACCTAGTTTGACATCATCTCTAACTAGAGTAACAAATGCTTCTGTTTTGTCAGTTGTATCAATTTTCTTTTCTTCAAAAATCTTGTCAGGAATCAAATCAAGGAACTTTTGTAGATCATTTGTGTATTTTTTGCGAGTTTTTTCATTTCTGATATAATCTAAAAAATTCTGATAAGCAGACGATTCTACGTCAGAAATGTCTAATTTCATACAAAGTATAGAACGTGGGGCTATTTTAGTAGGTAAAATACAGAGGAGCCGACTAGTCTCCCCCGCCCTCAGATCATAAGACCTGATGAACAATGTACATTACAAAATTTCTATAAAAGCACAAAAAGAATTTTGAGGCTAAAATCCCAAAGATGTTGAGTTACCAGTTAAAGAATCAAAGAATAATTTTCCTGCAGCAATCAAAATAACGACAGATACCAAAATCTGAAGATACCTTTCTTTGATATCAATAGACAATCTTGCTCCAACTAATCCACCAACAAAAGAACCAATTGCAAGAAATCCAGATTGAATAAAATCAGGATGTCCCAATAAGCTATGAGTAATTACTCCTGATGAAGAAGCAAATAACAATATCATTTGAGAGGTGGGTGCAGCTTTTTTCATTGCCATACCCATTCCAACTACCATTAATGGAACAAACACAATTCCTCCACCTATTCCAAAGAAAGAAGATATGATTCCTGCAAAGAAACTAGCACCTATTGCAAAAATCATCATTTGTAAAGAAATTTTTTTTTCTTTTGTTTCGATTTTTTTTCTCAAAAAAATATAAGCAGCTGATGCAATCAACACAAATCCAAACAATATCTTAAAAATATCAGAACCTACATCACTAGAAACAATTGCACCCAATACAGTTCCAGGAATAGATAACAATCCAAGTTTTAACCCTAAAGAATATTCAATTCGTTTTTGTTTAGAATAAGATATGGTAGATGCAACAGCATTGCTAAGAGCTGCAAAAAGACTATTACTTGCAGCGGCAGTTGGAGAAAACCCAAGGAAAGTTAAAACTGGAACTACAATAACACCACCTCCTAATCCAATCATAGAGCCCAATACACCTGCTGCAAATCCTAAAGGAATAAGCCATAATTGATCAATCATCGTAATCGCCAATCAAAGAATTTTGTTGTATATAATTAGACGTGTTTTGTAATAATTAATGTCCGTAACACAGAATCATCTTTTGAGGTAATCTCCAAGAGAATTTCAGTGTCAGCCAAATTATCAATTTTTGATTTTATATTACGCTCATCTGAGTCATAATAGAAAGCATGTACAGCATCTAGCCATTCAGGAATAGATTCAAAATCAGCAGATTCTTCTTCCCAGCAATCACAAACAAGCGTTTGAATTACAGTCTCAAATATCGCATATGTAATTTCTTTATCAGATTCCAATGTATCAGTTTCAATATTAGCAATTGCTAAAATTGGTGATGCAGTACTTCCACCAATGTTGATATTTCCAATTGTGTCACCGTTAGAATCCAAAACAGCAGTGGTTGTACAATATTCTACATTTTTTGGAAGGCCTTTTTCAAAAAATGCACAGTATTGACTAATGGTGTGATCAGTTATTGCAGTAGGAGATGAAACAAAAATGTCATGTTCTTTCAGAGATGTTTGTATATCTTCAATATCATAATAAGTAAAGCCAGAATTATAAATTGGGGTTGTAAATGATTCACCAGTCTCTTCAGGAATTAACATTGCGTATGATGCAACAGCTGCAATACCAAGAACGATTGGAATTATAATTAATTTATTCACAAACAACAACTATAGCATTCAAAGATAAGGTTTTGCAATCCTAAATTGAGATGATAGTTAAAATAGAATCTTTTGTAATGTTGTTTTGATCTATAAATCCAGCAGTCACTTCAAGAATATAGATTGCATCATTTTCAGGAACTACACTTTGACATGTAGCAATTTCTAGTGCAGCTTTACATGGAGGTACATCTTGTTCCATGTGGACCATTTTTCCATTTTCATCAAACCACATCATATCAAGTGAAAATTGCATGTTAAGCATCCATAGAGAATATAGCCCAGATTCATTAAAGACAAAGATCATACCTTGATCATATGGTAATTGATCTTGAAACATCAATCCACGCACTCTTCTAGGTTCAGTATCAGCTATTTGGACCTCAAGCGGGACATCATCAACCAAAACCGTTCCTCTAGGAAATTCAACAGATTCCAACTTACTTTCCTGAGGAATAGACATCAAGCCCACAACTCCAATAATAACAGCGGCAATTGTGATTGGAATTAGTGCCTGAGCCCTAGTAGTCACATTTCAATTTAGACATGGCTTTTAAAATACGTTAATTATTTTTGGAGTCGAGGACATTTATACAAACAATCAGTAATTACAAGTAATTGTCTGAGGATAAAATATTACCAAAAGATAGTGACTCAGATTACAGTTTACCTGGTCGTTATGAAGAAAGTAATTTTACACATGAACAACCAATTGTTCCTTATGAAAATACACCAAGATCAAATAGTAAGAGTCTTGCAATAGGAGTAATTGCTTTTGCAATCATATCAACAGGATTCATTTCATATTATTTTTTGAATCAAAATGAAATTGATTCACAAATTGTCCAAAATACATTAAACATCAGTCCTGAGCAAATTTTGGCAGAGCAGTACAATGTTGGAAAGTATGGAAGTGATCATGCACATGCAGCAATACTTGTTGTTCTAGATGGAGAGCAGCTGAATTTTGGATTACCGCAATTCCAATTATCTAGTAAATACATTCATTTTGAGGATCATAATCCATATTTGATTCACAAACATGCAACAGGAGTACCATTAGAAATGCTCTTTGTGTCAATCGGATTAGATATAACACAAGAGTGTATTTTTGTAGAATATGATTTTTCTAAAGACGCCAATGAGTTTTGTGCAGAAAACAAAAAAACAGTCCAAGTGTATCTTAATGGAAAAAAATTCCCATCAGACATTTCACAGTATGAAATTCAACATAATGATAGAATACTAATCACATTAGATGAGAAATCAATTTCAAAACATTTGAAGTATTTAGAATCATTTGAGATATTTGATGTCCCAAAAAAACCATTAGTTAATTCAGGAAAAGATATTCTTATCTAAAGACATAATCTAGCGATTCATTACAGATGTTTTAAAATCACTAATTGAGGAAATGGTGTTTTTTGTTTGATTTCCAATATCGTGAATTGTAGCACTGTTGTATTTTTTCTCCAAGTATCTTCCTGCAACTATCATAGGACCACCAACGGCACAAGTTACACCTGTGGGTTCTGGAATCCATAACATCAAAAAGCCTATTTTTTGGAGTTTTTTGCCAGGAGCGGGAGCTTTCTGAAGGGCACCTAATGAACGAGCAGTGTGACTATCATCCATTTTTGCAACATCAGAGTACAAACTTGCTCTTCTTTTTGCAGATTCAGAGATTTTGCGTAATTTTTCTAATCGTTCCTTTAGAGGATCAGTCATTCCTACATCAAATATTGGAAAAAATAGTTAAGATTCAAAGATCAACAACGGTTACTTCTGAGTCAACAAAGAGTAACCAAAAATATCTGAAAAGACACTCAATTATAGTAGATAGAATTTAGATACAAAGATTACATGAAAGGCAAAAATTCCAAGAGGTTAGATTCCATCAAAGCAGCCCATCAATCAGAAAGAACACGTTCTAGTACCAGAATGGAAGATTATTTGGAAATAATTTCAGAATTAGTTGAACTAAAAGGATATGCAACGACTTTAGATATTTCAAGATACATGAATGTGAGTGCACCTAGTGTCACCAAAATGTTACAAAGATTGGATGAAGGAGGATATCTAGAATATGAAAAATATCATGGAATTAATTTAACAAAGAAAGGTGCAGATGTAGCTGAAGGAATAAGACAAAAACATGGAATTTTGTTAGAGTTTTTTGAGATTCTAGGAATAGGATACGATACTGCAAATCAAGATACAGAAGGAATAGAACATCATCTAAATCCAAAGACAATCAAACAACTAAGAAAATTCATCACATTTTTAAAAGCAAACCCAAAGATTATTGAAAATTTTAAAAATCTTTGAGAAATAGTTGGATGTCATTTTGGGATGAAGCAAGTTTCATTAAATTTCTTGCAACATCAGAACGTTTTGGGATTTTGATTTGTCCCTTTTTACCAATCCTAGTTGATGTAATGTATTCATCATGAACGTAAATATCTGCATGCATTGAAGTATACTCTTTGCTAACAGTAAGAATCAAAGCTGTTTTTGATTCTGAAAAAGTAAAAGGCAAATCATTTGAATCTAAATCATAATGTTCAGAATCTTTTTGGACCACATCAACATGTACTTGCAATGATTTCTCAATTTCATTAATGTTAGAGCCACCTCTACCAATGATAGATGGGATGTATTGCTCATCAACCATTACTTTTACACGATTATCAGATAGAATTTCAACCTGCGCTCTAGGATCATATTTTTTGAACGTCTCACAGATTTTATCTTCAGCTAGTTTTTCTATTCCTACTTTGGTCTTTTTTCCTACAGGGACTATCACATTTTCTTCCCCAAAGGTGTAGATTTCATGCTCCAATGTATTATCAGTAAAATCTCGAATTTCAATGACAGGTCTGGCAAGATCAGATTCAGTCATTCCAGAGGGTACCTTTACTTTTAATTCTAAATCATAGACTTTTTTGATTTGGCCATCTTTAACAAACACTACAGTATCCAAAACATTTGGAATTATCCCAAGTTCAATTTTTCCAATAAATCTTTGAATTGCATCTAAGGGAGAGTTTGCATGAACAACTCCTACCATTCCAACTCCGGTCAATCTCAAATCAGCAAAAGTTCTAAAGTCTTCACGTCGTCTTACTTCATCAAATACAGTGTAATCTGGACGAACTAAAAGCAGAATATCAGCAGTATTATCAAAGCTTCCATCAAGTTTACTATACTGAGTGATACCAGAGTCAACTTGCAAATCACGAGGAGATTCAAATGTTTTTACAATTTTCCCCTGGTTGTGATAAAAATTTGCAAGACCAGAAGCTAGTGTACTTTTTCCAGAACCAGGAGCACCTGAAATTACAATTCCCTCTGCTCTATCAGAAAATCGTTCCATTAATTTTTCAGAGACATCATAATCCTCAAGAGACATTTGTATAATTGGATGCACAATTGTTATCTCAAAAGATTCAGAGAATGGAGGATGAGTGATTGCAATTCGGTAATCCTCATGTTGTACTACTGAAGCACCAGTTTTGGATATTTCTATAGTGCTAGAATCATTAGAGTTTGCTACATCTAAAATTTGAGATGAAACCATCTCCAGATACTCTCGAGTAAGAACATCATTGTTAATTTTTGTAAGTAAAAAGGCACCAGGTTTACCTCGTTTGGCAAGAGGGGGTTGATTTTCCTTGAGATGGACACTCATTGTTTCAGCATCAAAGAATTTCAGAAAGTCCAAATCCTCTTTAGGAATTTCTGTTTTTAGAAATACCGTTTGAATTCCTTCAGCTTGTGCAACTAAATGCTGAACATGATCAGAGGTGTAAAGGATGGCATCGTTTTGTTTTGCCATATCAGCAATTAATGCGTCAATTCTTCCATCTCCTGCAAGTTTAATTTCATCAGAAGATAGGTGTGAGCCTTGTTGAATTACCTCTAAACCAAAACTTCCAGATAGATCTTTTAATTTACGAATTTTTTCTAGGCCCACAAATCCCTGTTCTTTTTTATTTGATGCTTGGGATTGTAATTCATCTAAAACTGCTTGAGGAATGATGATTTGAGAATTTTTAACAGAGCCTTTTTCAATTTGGGATATCAGTTGGCCGTTAATTATAACACTAGTGTCAGTTACGATTTTGGACATATTACAGATAGTCATTGAAGCGTATACTAATTATCGTTTCCTGAAACATCGTAAATTGGTTTTTGTAGTAAAAAATCAAAATGTTTTTTCGTAAATGAAAAATGGCATCCAAAATATCAAAAAGATAGTCATTATTCAAGAAATCAACATAATACTGCTTAAAGAAAATAAGCTCCAAGAACTAAAATCACTCACTCTTCTCAAAAAATGCTAATTTGACAAAATACAACATGGATACGCATGAAAAAAATAAAGAATTTTACACAAATTGCACACTGTATTTTGAATTCTTGCGAAAAGTTGGAAAGACAGACTATGAGTTTGAAGATGAGTATTACTTTACCATGCCTGCAATATCTAACAGTTAGAAACCAGAAGATTTAGGAATACCTCCAAGTTTCATAGCATATGGACACCCAATTAGAAGAATTTACAGATTATGCTATAAAGTATGCAAGCAATTCAGGGGTACAATATTGCGATGTAAGGTCTGAAGAACAAGAAAGAGTATCAGTGTTAATTGAAAATAAGGAAACAGAACATGTTAGAACAGTTAATGACTCAGGAATAGGAATAAGACTAGTAAAAGATGGAACATGGAGTTTTAGTTCAATTACAAATCCAAAATCAAAAAATCAGATAAAAAATGCAATAGATAATGCCATCAGAAATTCAGCTCATTATGCAAAAAACAAAAAAGAATCATTTTCCCTTTATCCAAATACCAGCATAGCAAAAACGATAGATTACAAAATAATACAAAAACCAAACTTGGACGAATTAATCAAAGTAGGTACAACATGCAATAAAATTATTTCAGATACCCCAAAAATTATCAAATCAGTAGTAAATCCATGGTACACAAATAATTCAAAATATTTTGCAAACAGTGAAGGCTCAAAAATTTTACAGAATTTTTCAGATGTAGTAATTGACATGGTTGCTACTGCACATGAATCAGGGGTAACTCAGTCAGTAAACATTACAGAAGGGGGGAGAGGAGGAATGGAGCAAATCACTAAAGGAGATAAAGCTCAAAACAGTGCACAAGAGATTTCAAAAAAAGCATCGGAATTATTGTCAGCAAAACCTGCAAAAGAAGAAAAAACTACAGTAGTTATGAATCCAGATTTTGTTTCATTACTTGCCCACGAAATATTAGGTCATCCATCAGAGGCAGACAGAGTTTTAGGAAAAGAAATGGCATGGGCAGGAGGAGCATGGTGGAAGGGAAAAATTGGAGAAAAAATTGGCTCTGAGCATCTAAATGTCTTTGATGATCCAACTATTGAAGAAAGTTTAGGATGGTATTTTTTTGACGATGAAGGAGTTCAAACAAAAAAGACATCCCTAGTAGAAGAAGGGGTTTTGAAGAATCATATGCAAAATAGAGAAACAGGAAAAATTTTCAATGAAGAACCTACAGGAAATATGAGAGCAACAAATTATCGATTCATGCCATTAATTCGAATGGCATGCACATGTATTGACAATGGAGATTGGAAAGTCGATGAAATGATTAAAGAAGTAAAAAACGGATATTTGATTTCAAACATGAAAATTCCATCAATTGACATGAAGAGATACAATTGGAGCATATCTTGTCAGTATGCACAAAAAATTGAGAATGGGGAAGTGACGGATTTACTTAGAGATGTGATTGTTATGGGAACTGCACCAGAGTTTTTCCAGTCAATTGATGCATGTGGAAATGACTTTACAGTAAGACCAATTACAAATTGTGGAAAAGGAGATCCAATGCAATCAATGATTATGGGAAATGGTGGGCCTTCAATTAGAGGAGTTGCCACAGTAAAGAGTGTGAATTAGATGAATCAATTAGAGATAATAAAACAAAACGTAATTGAATGTACAAAATGTGATTTGTGTAAAACAAGAACAAATTCTGTTCCAGGAAAAGGTAATTTTCAATCAGATGTGATATTTGTAGGAGAAGCACCTGGAAGAAATGAAGACAAAAATGGAGAGCCATTTGTAGGAGCAGCAGGAAAGAGACTTTCTGCAGCACTAGAAGGAGCAGGAGTTTCTAGAGAGGAGGTATACATTACTAATGTTGTAAAATGCAGACCGCCAAAAAATAGAGTACCAAGCACAAAGGAAAGGGATACTTGTAAAGAATATCTAAAAAATGAAATTTCAATAATTAAACCAAAAATTATTTGTGTTTTAGGGAATACGGCATTTAATTCAGTTTTAGGCGGCTCAGAGATTACAAAATTTAGAGGGAAATTAGTGAGAAAAGAGAATCAGTTGTATTTTTTGACAATTCATCCGGCTGCAACAATATACAATCAAGAATTAATCACAACATTAAACGAAGACATTGTAAAACTCTTTAATTTAATCAGAGAGTTAAAAAATAACAATACAGTTTCGATAGATATTGAATACACTTCCTAGAAAATTTTATCTCCAAGACACAGTAATTGTTGCAAAAAATTTGCTAGGAAAAAAAATTATTAGAAAAATAGGAAGAAGCGAGATTTCAGGAATCATTACAGAGACTGAAGCTTACAGACACAAAGATGATCCTGCAAGTCACGCACATAGAAAAATCACAGATAGAAACAAGGCAATGTTTGGAGATGTGGGAATTGCTTATGTGTATTTCACATATGGAATGTATTACTGTTTTAACGTAGTAGCTAGAAATCCAAAAGTTTCAGCTGGTGCAGTATTAATTCGAGCAATCGAGCCAGAAAAAGGAATAAAGAAAATGCAAGAGAATCGAAACAGAAAAGATTTGAAAAATCTTACAAATGGACCTGCAAAACTAACCCAAGCATTAGAAATTAGTAAAGAGCATTATGGTGTTGATTTGACAAAAAATCCAAAATTATACATCACAGAAGGAATCAAAGTAAAAAAAATCATTTCATCACCTAGAATAGGAATTAAAGAGGCAACAGACAAGTTATGGAATTTTAAAATAGATATCTAATCTTTATTGTTTTCATCCAAAGTCCAAGGAGCAAATTTACCAAGAATTCTTTGCCAATCTAACCTCAAAAGTAAAACCACAACTGTAGTCATCATAGCACCAAAAACAATAATTCCAATGTAAACAGGTGTAGCATCATCTATGTTTTCAAGGAATGGTTCAACTAAAGATAGTCCAAGATAATGAGAAACAAAGACAATGGTATAACTTAGAACAAACTTTCCAGTTAATGTTGCAATAAAGAATCGTTTTGGATTATATTTTGCAAGTCCTAATGGAACGTAAACCAAATCATCAGGGATGGGAGTTGCAGCAGCAAAAAATGCAGCACCTGCGCCATATCGTTTTACTAATCTTTCAAAAGGCCTCATTCTTTTCCTAGTTTCTTCTTTAATGATTTTTCTTCCACCATAGCTCACATAGAATATGATTTGTTTTGCTACAGTGGCAGTGACGGCAGACAAAATTGCCAATACATGTAGATCAAATTGATCACCTACAGACATTGTAGCTAATAACAAAAATCCTGGCAAAGGAACAAAGGGAACAAGTGAACCAAAAAAATTGACTAGTGCTAAACTGAGGTATCCCACTTCAGGTGCAAATGGAAAAAGATCAACAAAATCCACTGTTCAAACTGTTTTCATGTATTATTTAATTAAAACTAGATGAGAAAATGTAACAATCATTAAAATATCATCTTTTGTGAACTTCAATAAATGGAAGAAAAAGAGTACAGAGAGATTTGTGATACAATAGCAACAATTAGCCCATACATCAGATTTGTAGGAGTAATAGGCGAAAGTGGGGAATTACTGGCATACAAAAGAAGACCAGATTTAGTGCCATTATTGAATGAGAAAAACACTCAGTATCAGTTCTCACATATTGCCATAAAGACAGATTTGGAGGGATTTTTTGATAAAAATCTGGGTGAAATTGAATTTGTCTGGGAAGAACGAAAAAAAGTTCAGACCATATCATTTGCAATTAAGAAAGAAAGAGTGTGGATTTCAATTGATAAAAAAGTAATCAGATCCGAGATGCTTAGAATCATTGATTCCTGTTTACCAATTGTAAAAAAATATTCTTAAAAATTGAAATGCCCATATTGTGAAATTGATTTAGACTCACTTAGTATGACAGATGGCTTGAAACATGTTTTAGAGCATAAAAAAGAAAATCAAGATTAACTTTTTTGTATAACTAGAGTCATCAAACAATATGGATGAGCCAGATGAGATTCAAAAATTAATTGATGAGATTAGTTTTCGAAAAGCAAATTCCAAAGATTACAAAAACATGAAAGTCGAAGAGATAAGCAAAGAGCTCAGAGATATTATGGAATTTGAAAGAGTGTCTTTTAAAAAAATTGAAGAGTTTGAAAAAACGCAGGATAATCCTGATTTAATTCAATATGCCAAAATGATTTGTAAAAACACCACACAAAGAGAAATCACACAGATTCAAGAAGTATATTTAGAAAAAATTGATGAGAAATACATAAAATCAAAATGAATGTCATTAAATTAAACTTAAGACTACAGACAACCTCAAATATCCATCCACACAAGAGCTCTCATGTATAAGAAAAGAATAATTTGGTTTTTTGTTTTTATGGGAATGTATTCTCTGATTTTTCAAATAGGTTCAATGGCAGAACCAACAAGAGAAGAAGTTGCAATATTCATGAAAGAATTTGAAGTAATAACTGGAGACATTGATGCCATAGGATTGTTTGTTCACAATACAACAATATCACTTCCAATGTTCATTCCAGGAATTGGTGCAATATGGGGATTGCTTTCATCTTGGTCAACAGGATTTGCATTTGCAAACTTGGCAGTTCAATCACTCGCGCTTGCTGAAACTCCAGCACTTTCTATTCTATATTATTCTCCATATGGATTCATGGAAATTGTAGCCTATTCCATTGCCATATCCAGAAGTTTTATCTTAATTTTAGGAATTATCAAAAGAAATGATCTAAAGACACTACTAAAACCAACGGGCATTGAAATTGCCATAGTCATAGGATTATTGTTTGCAGGAGGATTCTTGGAACATTACATGATAGAGGCAGATGTAGAAATGTCTGAAAAAAATGAGCCAGTTACATATTCATCAGAATTACCAAAAGCATGTGATGGTGTGACTAGTGTAGAGACTCAACTTCACCCTACAGGTGAAGAATGTATGAAATTG
The DNA here is from genome assembly GCF_965263415.1 of Candidatus Nitrosopumilus sp. Lineage (GTDB taxonomy): Archaea > Thermoproteota > Nitrososphaeria > Nitrososphaerales > Nitrosopumilaceae > Nitrosopumilus. Next base: position 1,071,414 of record NZ_OZ253671.1, on the reverse strand, counting down.
CTTAATGAGCAAATTTTTGTTTATTGTTTGTCAGAAAATAATGAAGATGAATCTATTGCTCAAGGTTGCAGAGCAGAAGCATTTATGCAAATGGACCAAAACTGTAAAGAAAATGAAGAGTCACCTTACAACACATGTATGATGACAGAATTAAAACAGGCATATCAGAACATGGTTCCCAACCAATAATGTCAATATAGTATCAAATACCTTCTCGAAATAGCATCTTCAGAAATAATTATCATAATATGTTATTCAAAATCAAAAATGTTATTTGCTTGATTTATGTTGAATTATTATGGATTTTACAGCTTCATTGAAACTAATCCATGCCAATTTTTTCTTTGTAGATATTGTTGGTTTGTCAGATACTTCAATGTCTACTAAAACTCAAATCAAAAAAATCGAGACACTAAACAAATGTATGTCAGAATGCAAATCATTCCAATCCGTTCCTATTGAATCGCTATTATTATTACCAACAGGAGATGGTTGTTGTATTGGTTTTCTACAAGGACCAGAATTACCATTACTATTAGCAATAGAATTACATGAAAAACTAGCAGCATACAACAAAGCAAAAATTCCAAGTGAAACCATACGAGTAAGAATTGGATTACACAGTGGGAATTGTTTTATTGTAAATGACTTGTTGGGTCAAAGAAATACTTGGGGTCCAGGCATCATATATGCAAGAAGAGTTATGGATTTTGGGGATGACGGACATATTTTATTATCTCCAACACTGGCGGAAGATTTACGTTCTTTATCAGACGAATATAGGGATGTAATCAAACCAGTTCATGACGTAGTACTAAAACATGGAATGACAATGTTACTTTATTCAGCATATGGAGAGGGTTTTGGGAATAAGAAACATCCGGAAAAGGGAGCATCAATGCGCAGCAAATATGGAGAGGAGATACTTCGGTTACAAAAAACAACACTGTATCCATCAATTGATTTGATATTATCAGTAGTAGATCCAGAAAAGATGATAGTTCAACACAAAAGAACATACGAAGTTGTAAACACATCAAATGACCCAATCAAGACAGTGTTACATGGAATTGCAACAGATGTAGACATTCCAGACATTAACGACATGAACATTAACGTATATGATGAAAAAGACAGAGAATGTCCAATTACAAGCATTAACGTTGACAAACCAGATGTCAAAGAATTTACGACAGAATTTAGTGAGCCAATTACAAAAGAAGATACGGGTAAAAAATACACATTACAATACGAGGTAGAAGAGCCTGAAAGATATTTTGAGAATGCATTTTTAATTGATTGTCAGAAATTTAACATGTCATTCAAATATCCTACGGGAAATGGAATCAAACGGCCAGAATTATTAGAAATCAACCAAGAGACAGAGGCCAAAACATCGTCAAAAATTCAACCAAAGATAAGCACAGAAGGCGCTCATGAAATCATAAAATGGACGATGGAAGACATTCCAAAAGGAAAGACATACAGAATAGAATGGTAGTTTATCTATAATTTAGAATCATCAATCCACATTTCTCTGTGAATGAAGTTTTTTGCATCAGCATTATACTCACTAATTAGACCATAGCCACTTTTCTTTCCAGATGCAGCATAATCAAAGTACAATGCAGTAAAGATTTTTTCTTGTCCGTCTGCAGCTTTTTTCCATTTATCACTTGGAATGAAAAACCAGTATTGCTTATCCATACTTGGAAGCATTGGACCTAAAGAAAATGTTGACATATCTGTTGTCTTTAATTCATCCTTTGAAGGTAATTTTGAAAACAACGCAAATTTTGCAGTAACACCAGAAGCTGGAAGTTCTCCAAAATTTCTAACAGATATTGAAAATTGGCAATCGCCATTTATTGAATCATCCATTTTTTTAATTGCCCCAAGATGACCTATCCAAGGACGAAAACGATATTCTGTTTGTATTCTGCTTACTTCTACAGTAGCTTCAAACTGTTTTACTGTTCTATACAACAAGACAACAAGTACAATAGTAGCAGCTGCAGTAGCTATAGATCCCACTGCTTCAAAAGATACTTCTACCAACACAGTTAACAATTCAAAGTAGTATTCAAGAATATCGTTTTGTTACCTTATGTGTATGAATTTTAGAATTATTGGTCTTCATACAACCAACATTGGACATAGCCAGTCTTGGTTTTAAATTTGGGTGGAAGTTGTTTGCATTTTTCAACTGCCAATGGACACCTGTCAATAAATCTACATTGTGTTGGCGCATCAAGCAAGCTAGGGGGAATTCCTTTGATGTATGTTGGTTTGTTTCCTTTTAGAGTAGGAATAGACTGTAAAAGTCCTTGAGTGTATGGGTGTTTTGGATTTTTGTAAATCTCCTGAGATGAACCAAATTCCACAATCTGTCCACCATACATGATGCCAATCTTGTCGGCAATCTCAGAAAGTACGGCCAAATCGTGCGTAATTAACATAAATGACATGCCTGATTTTTTTAGAGATTTTAGTAGATTAATTATTTGGGCTTGAATCAATACATCAAGTGCAGTAGTTGGTTCATCGGCAATTACAAACTTTGGTTTTAACAACAAAGCCATAGCAATTACAACTCTTTGTTTCATCCCACCACTAAGTTCATGAGGATATTTTTTGAGTACAGTGACATCAAGATTTACAGAGTTCATTGCATCAGCAATTGTCTGTCTTGAATCACCATCAAAATTATGTTGTTTTAAAATTTCAAGAAATTGTTCATTGATTGTAAAAACAGGATCAAGTGAATTCATTGCTCCCTGAAAGACCATAGAGATTTTTTTCCATCGAAATGTTTTATCAAAGGTATCCTCATTAATATCCAAGATAGAATTGTCATCAAAGGTGATCTTGCCTTGAGTTTTTCCACCTGCAAGCATCCGAATAATGGACAATCCCAAAGTACTCTTTCCACATGCACTCTCACCTGCAATTCCTATTGATTCACCATCTTCCAATACAAAGTCAGCATCCTCTACAGCATAAACGGGACCTTTAGAGGAATCATATCTTGATGTTAATCCATCAACAGTTAGAAATGCCATATATTTTTCATATCCAAACTAGAATTTTTGTTTTGTACTAAGGGATATAAACAACTCTGTTAGAATGTAAAAAGCGATTCAAATGAAACTTCCAATATGCGGCTTTGATGCAAAAAATACCATACTATGTCCACAATGTGAAAGTAAAGTTGAATCAGGAGAGATAACACAAGCTGATGTTGAAGCATCCACAGTATTAGCTAAAATTGCAAAATCAAATAGTGAAATTGAAAACTTTACACTTTATTCCTGTAAAGAGTTTCAGGGAAATTTTGTGCTATCCTTGGCAAAAAATGACATCATGATAATTAGACAAAGCAGGACACTATACAGACTGCTTCAAGATCAATTCAAAGGAAAGATTTGGCTAGTAGAGGCAGATGAGACAGATAAGAGGTTCATAGAGGATTTGTTCTTTCCAACCAAGGTTCTTTCGATTAATTCAGTTTGGGCCCCAGGAGGAGTTCAAAAGACAAAGGCAGTAATTTCAGGCAAATGGACGCCTAGATTCCCCATTGACACAGAAAAAGTAGTCGAGATTGTAAAAAACGCCCGAAACCTTGACATTGAGATAGAATTTGAGGATAAAGGTAGAAAATAATGGTATTTGTAAAAACTCACGACATTTCAGAACTCACATCAGAGTTAATTGGAAAACAAGTTGTTTTGGGTGGATGGATTGAGGATTTAAGAAAATTAGGAAAGATGTCATTTATCACATTACGTGATGTTTCAGGAATATCTCAAGTTATTGTAAAGGGAGAGTTAAATGATAATTTAGGAGAGATTAATCGCCAAAGTGTTGTAAGTGTAAAAGGAATAGTTCAAGAAACAAAGGCAAGAGATTTTGCATTTGAGATTAAAGCTGAAGAAATTGAAGTGTTAGGAAAAGCAATTCACCCATTACCAGTTGACCCCATTGGAAGAGTAGAAAGTAACATCGACACAAGATTAAATCATCGTGCATTAGACATGAGAAATCAGAAAACAGCATCCATTTTCAAATTAAGACATTATGTTTTACAATCATTAAGAAAAACTCTAGCAGGAAAAAAATTCATTGAAATCACTACACCAAAAATTATTGGCAGTGCTAGTGAAGGCGGAGCAAATCTCTTTTCATTAGAATATTTTGGAAAGAAAGCATACTTGGCACAAAGCCCACAATTATACAAAGAACAAATGACAATAGGATTAGAAAGAGTGTTTGAGATTTCAAACTTTTATCGGGCAGAAAACTCCCACACCGGACGACATCTTAGTGAGTTTACTAGTATAGATATTGAAGCAGCATTTATGGATTACAATGATGTCATGGATGTTTTAGAATCATTAGTAATGGATGTGTACAAGTATACATCAGAGAATTGTAAAAAAGAACAAGAGACTATCGGCCACACAATAGAGGTTCCAAAGTCACCATTTGAGAGAATCACATACAATCAGTGTATTGAAGAACTAAAGAGTGCAGGTGAGAAAGTAGAATTTGGAGATGATTTGTTGGATTCACATCTTAGAATCATAGGAGACAATCATCCAGGATTTTTCTTTTTGACTGACTGGCCAATGAAACTAAAACCATTTTACATTAGAGAAAAAGACGAAGACCCAGAACTATCGCGTTCATTTGACTTGCAATTTGGATATCTGGAGTTATCCTCAGGTGGAACTAGACTTCACAATCCAGAGATGTTAAAGGAAAGATTAAGAGAACAAGATTTAGATCCTGCACAGTTCACTGACCATCTTAAGGCATTTGATTGGGGAATGCCTCCACATTCAGGATGGGGAATGGGATTAGATAGATTGATGACTACATTAATTGGAATCGATAATGTGCGTGAAGTGGTCTTGTATCCAAGAGATCCTGATAGATTAAGTCCATAACTCAACTACAAACGGACAAACTAAAGATGATTGCAAGAACCATGAATTGCACTAGTTGTAAAAATGAAGTTTTAGAAAAGTTCACAAATGAAGAATATTCGGAATACTTGCAAAACAAAAAACGAGCTGAAAGACAAGGTATTGAATTAGGATGGTTTTGCGTTAATTGCTCAGATAAAATGTGTATAATGTGCAGAAATGGAGTTGTTGCAAAATTCATTCCTGCCAAAGAACAAGGAGAGATTAGGAAAAAAATTCCTGCATGTCAGAATTGTTTTGATAAATTCAAGAGACAATTAGAGAATTATGATGAAATTGATCCAAAACAGTTAGAGCCACTTCCAAATGTAACTCATGAGGAATGGCAAGAATTTATTGAAAGACTCAAAAAAACAGATATTGGTAAAATGTAACATAAAACAAATTATATTTTTATGGAATGATTTACACACAAAATCATGATAGAGCAAGAAGATGCAAAAAAAGTAGTAGAAGTCATTGGGAATAATTTGATTGGAGTCTCACATGATTCATCCAGTTTTCAAAAACTACCAGATTCATTTTGGGGGTATTTTGCCAGAGGACACGACAAGAAAGGAAACTTTGGAGTAATCGTAACATATTCTGAAGACGGAAAAGATGTTGATGAGTTGATCAAGATGTATGAAGAATGGGCAGAAAAGAACAAACCAAAATCTGAATAGATTATTTTGTTTCTAACAATAGTTTACGATAACCCTGACATTCTTTGCAGATAGGTTTTCCTTTGTACTTTGGGTTACCTTCTTTAATTTTGAGTGTACCTTCAACAAGTTTACAGATACAACATTTTGCCATTAAAGATTCATGAAAAATGCAATTAATAAAAATTGGGAATTTGAAAAAGAGATAAATCCAAAGGGATCGATCTAGCTCAGTGTACAAATGTGATTTTTGTGGATCAAATTTTGGAGACAGAGTCTGTTATTTTTGTGAAAAGAATTGTTGTACATCATGCATGACAGATGATAGAACACGTTGCAAAGAATGCTACATCCATAAAAGAAAACTAAGTGCAAAACAACTGATTAGAAAAAACAGACTTGTCTTTGTATTTATTGGAATTTTGTGGTTTTATGCAGTTTTTCCAGGGCCGTTTATGCCCGGATTAGAGGGAGAATTCTATGTCATCTCAGTTGTTGCAGCAATTTTGATACTGATTCCAGTATGTTTGGCCATGTTCTTTTGGTCACTAAATCCACCAAAATCAGACGTAAAGAAAAGAAAAGATTAGAGATTATCAGTTATTTGTTTTGTAAATTCAGAAGTGGTTTTATCACCACCAATATCTTTTGTTTTGACTCCAGTTTTTACTAAATCAAATATTGTTGATTCTAATTTTTGACCAACTTCAAAACATTTTGAATCATTATGTTTTGTTCCAAGCCAATCAAGCATCATTTTAATTGAAAGCAAGAATGATGAAGGATTTGCAATATTTTGTCCTGCAATATCAAATGCAGCTCCATGAACAGGTTCAAACAACGCAAAGTTATCACCAATATTTGCAGCTGGAGCCATTCCCAACCCACCAACAACTTGAGAAGATTCATCAGACAATATATCACCAAACAAGTTTGTGGTTACTACAACATCAAATTCTTGAGGTTGACGAATCAAGTTCATTGCACATGCATCAACATACATTTGCTCAAATGAAATGTCAGGATAGTCTTTTGAAACTTCAGTACATGCTTTTGCAAACATTCCATCAGTAACTCTCATTACGTTTGATTTGTGAACGCATGTTACCTTTTTCTTGTCATTTCTCATTTTAGATGCTTCAAATGCATACTTGGCAATTCTTTTGGAGGCTTGTTCAGAAATTATTCTCAATGCTACTGAAGAGTCACCTAAACTGAATTCTTTTCCAGTGTATAGATCCTCAGTATTCTCACGAACTATCACCATGTCAATATCATCACGTAATGCAGGCATATGAGGATAGGATTTTGCAGGACGAATGTTTGCATACAAATCAAGCATTCTTCTCAACACAACAATAACGTCTGCTGCAGACTCTCCAACAGGTGCCTTCATACAAGCATCAGATTGTTTTATTTTCTCAACTGTTTCATCAGGTAAAGCTTTACCAGTTTCGGATAATGCCTTGTCACCAGCAGATAATTTTGTAATATCAAATTTCAAATCTGATTTGTCATGAATGGTTTCCAACACAGATACTGCAGAATCAGACAACTCAGGACCGATTCCGTCACCAGTAATTAACGAAATTTTGTACATTTACATCACTATATCTAAAGGGAATTTTAGGATTTAGCTTACCTGCTTTTCTTGTAGCATTTTTTTGAGCATGATTCTGTTAATTGCATCAATAACTGCTTTAACAGAAGTAGTGACAATGTCTTCTCCAACTGATTTTGCAGATACTTTGTTTCCCAAGGGATCTTCTACTTTGACAGTAACTTCACACAAAGCACCAGACCCACCAGAAATTGATGCCAATCCATAGTCTTTGATTCTAATTTCTGAAATCTTACCAGTGATTTTCTGAATTGCATTTAATGCTGCATCAACAGGCCCCACTCCATAGTCAGTTCCAATATGATCTTGTCCATCAACATTGAGTTTAACAAATGCATAAGGCATTGTTCCAATTCCAGTTGAAACAGAAAACCCAGTTAACTGTACAATTCGTTTAAGATCTTTTTCACCTAAAACTTCACTTGCCATAGATAAGAGTTCAACATCAGTGATTTGTTTTCCTTGATCACCTAACACTTTCACTTTTTCCAAGATTTGTTTTGCTTGCTCTTCAGTGGGCTTTACTCCATACTCTTCTAACATTGCATTCATTCCATGAACTCCTGCATGCTTTCCTACTTTGAGCCATCTCTTTCTCCCAACTAATTCAGGACTAATTGGTTCGTAAGTTAACGGATTATTCAATACACCATGAGTGTGAATGCCTGATTCATGACCAAATGCATTAGCACCAACTATAGCCTTGTTTGGTTGAACAATAATCCCTACAGTTTTAGAGATGAAACGAGATACATCATAAATTAATTCTGATTTGATGTTAGTCTCATATTTCTGATCATATGGCAAACATTTGAGTGCCATGGATAATTCTTCTAATGAGGCATTACCTGCACGTTCTCCAATTCCATTAATTGTAACATGTGCACATGCTGCACCAACATGAATTCCAGATAAAGCATTTGCAACAGCCAATCCAAAGTCATTGTGACAGTGAACACTTACTGGCAAGTTTGTAGCTTCAATTGTATCTTTTGTGATTTGTGCCATGTATTCTGGTGTGGAATAACCTACAGTATCAGGAATGTTTACTCTATCAGCTCCTGCTTTTGCAACTTCACCAAAAACCTTTTTCAAAAATTCCCTATCAGTTCTAGAAGCATCTTCAGCTGAAAACTCTACTTGCAAACCATGAGATTTACCATATTCAACGGCTTCAATTGCTTTTTCTAATGCTTGTTCACGAGTCATCTGGAGTTTATGTTCCAAGTGAATGTCAGATGTTGCAATGAAAGTATGCACGTAGTTTAATCCTGCATCAATAGCAGCATCAATGTCTTTTTTTATAGTTCTAGTCAATCCGCAAATCTCAGATGTCAATCCAGCAGATGCAATCATCTTGACTGCTTGTAATTCACCTTCTGAAATTACTGGGAATCCAGCTTCGATAGCATCAACACCTAATTCATCTAATTTTTTTGCAATTGCTAATTTTTGATCAGGGGATAATGAAACGCCAAGTGTTTGTTCTCCATCTCGTAACGTTGTATCAAATATTCTAATTTTCATTCAGCCCCACTCCTTTGCAAAGCTGCGACACCAGTTCTTGCAACATCAAGGATTCCAAAGGGTTTTGCTAATTCTTCAAATGCTTTGATTTGATCAGGAGTTGCAGTTAATTCTACCATTATAGAATCTTTTTTGACATCATGGACTTTGCCACCATATGCATTTGCCAATTTATTTATCTCCATACTATCATTAGCATTACTTAGTTTAATCTTAAAAATACTAAGTTCTCTGAAGACGGTTTTGTGCTCATCTAAATGCTCTACTTTGACAGTATCAATCATTTTATCGAGTTGTTTTACGATTTGCTCTACACGTTTTTCATCTTCAATAGTAGTGATTGTTATTTTAGAATATTCAGGATTGTCAGTTACGCCTACAGAGATACTATCAATGTTGAAATCTCTAGCACGAAAGAGGTGTGTTACCTTGAATAAGATTCCAGGTTTGTTTTCAACTAAGAGAGAAAGAATTGCCCACATGTTAATCACTATGACGGTAAGATCATATCCTTAAGCGAAGTTCCAGGAGCTACAAACGGCAATACATCTTCTTCAGGATCAATTGGAATGTCAATTACTGTTGCAACATCACTGCTCAATGCATCTTTGATTGCTTTATCAAGTTCATCCATTGATTGTGCTCGGATTCCTTGAGCTCCATAAGATTCTGCTAATTTAACATAGTCAGGACACCATTTTCCTTGGTCCACACCAATCATTCTTCTATTATAGAATGTTCTTTGCCATTGAGCTACCATTCCCAATGTAAAGTTGTTCATTACAAATACAATTACTGGAATATCTTCTAGTACTGCAGTAGCAAGAGAGTTTTCAGTCATTGCAAAACTACCATCACCAGCAATATCTACAACAGGAACATCAGGTTTTGCTACCTTAGCACCTATTGCAGCTGGGAATCCCCAACCCATTGTACCAAGTCCAGTAGAACTAAAGAAAGTTCCAGGTTGTATCACATCATAAAACAATGATGCCCACATTTGGTGTTGTCCTACTTCAGTTGTAATGATGGATTCTTTTGGCAATAGATCTCTTAATTTACGTAAAATTTTGGCTGCACCCATCTCACCAGGATGAAGTTTCAAATTTTCTTGCCAGTATGCTTTGGTTTCTTTTACATGTTTTACCCATGGAGTCTCATCAGTCTTTTTGATTGCTTTTTGCAAAAGTAACTTTACCATAATTCTAAGATTCATCTGTACATCACCAACTACTGCAAGTTGTGCTGTTTGATTTTTACCAATTTCAGCAGGATCAACATCCATGTGAATAATCTTTAGATTTCTCTCAAATTCTTCAAAAGTTCCAACAGACCTATCTGAGAATCTTGTACCAATTGCTAAAACACAATCAGCCTCAGTCATGATTTTGTTTGCTTCTGCATGTCCATGCATTCCAATAGGTCCCAAAGACAAAGGATGGGTTTCAGGAAATGCACCTTTTCCTTTGAAGGTAGTCACTACAGGAAGCATTAACGCTTCAGCAATAGCTTGTAATTCTGCAAATGCGGATGAAATGATTGTTCCACCACCAGCTAAGATTACAGGTTTTTGAGCATGAAGTAACATATCAATTGCTTTTTCAACTGCAACAATATCAGGATCAGCCCAAGGATGATAACCTTGAATTTTAAATTCATCAGGAAAAACCATTTCAGCTTCGTTTTGTTGCACATCTTTTGGAATGTCAATTAAAACAGGTCCAGGTCTTCCAGTTTCTGCAATGAAAAATCCTTTCTTTACAACTTCAGGAATTTCTGAAGCATGTCTTGGTTGAAATGCATATTTTACAACAGGATTTGCCATTCCAATAATATCACTTTCTTGAAATGCATCTTTTCCAATCATAGGAGTAGGGACTTGCCCAGTTACTGCAACCATTGGTGCAGAGTCAGCTTGCGCTGTTGCAATACCAGTTAGAATATTGGTGGCACCAGGACCTGATGTTGCAAAACACACTCCAGGTTTTCGACTTACTCGACCAAATCCATCTGCCATATGAGCTGCAGATTGTTCATGTCTTGCCAAAATATGTCGAATATCACATCTAGCAAATTCATCATACATTGGAAGATTTGCACCTCCCGGTAAACCAAATACTTCCTTGACTCCTTCTTTTTCCATTGCAGTCATCAAGGCTTTTGCACCAATCATATTTTCCATATTACTCATCAGATTTCTCTCCATAATTTTAATGTGTTAAAACAAAAAGATCTTTCTGTTTTAGTACAGAACCTCCAGTAGTAGAATAGAAGAAGCAGCTACTGGTGTGATCATAAAAAGAAGAAAATGTAGATTATTTATAAAATTAGCTGATTAGATGCAGGCACAAATATGCATTATTTAGTTAGCACTGACAGAGAGGTTATTTTCTAAAGGAGGTTGCAGATATCTGCTTGCCATCATAGCTCACTGCTACAGTGTATATTCCCTCCATCCATTCCTCAGCATGGAATGTTTCTGTTAGATGATCAATTCCAGTAAGAGTAGCAGTTAGTTCAACAGATGTGTTATCAGGTCTAACAATTACGATGTCAAAGATTTCATCTGAATCTATGTTTTCAAAGATTCCTTCAACCTTAATCATGATTGGTGCAGAGGTACTGTCATCAATAGTATCAGAAGATACTGAGGCACATACATCAGTTGGACAATCTAATGCAGTTATCAAGCTCTCGGTGGAATGCAATCCTATTGCAAATACCAAGTCTGCAATTTCATCACCTTCAAAGGATACCTCAAGGTGATATTCTCCTGGAGTCCATACTTCGTTAAGTACAGTCTGGAATTCATTGGTAGATGTAACAGTTGTTCTAAGTTCATCCACATCACCAGTAGGATGTGTTAATTTGAGTTCAACTAATTCTCCTGGGGCTCCAGACAAATTAACAGTTCCAGAAATTTCAAGCATACTAGATGATTTTGTAACATCAGGTCTAGTAACTGTCAATGTTCCCAATTCACTACGTTCTGAGAACTCGTTGATTGTCTCAAGATAGTCTGAGTCAAGTTGTACAATTTGTGTTCTCACGTCAGCAATGACATATTTTTCCTCTACTTTCTTTTCAGGTTCGCCATCAAATGTTATTTCGTTTGCACTATCAGTTAATTCGAATGTTTCAGTTGCATAGTTTGTCTGTTCATCAGATACTGAAATCACATATTCACCATGCATCCACTGAACTTGTTGTAATGGAAGAGAGTAAGATCCAGAGGAACTAAGGTTCACATCAAATTCTTTGGTAGTTTCATCTGGGAATTCAACAGTTACTTTAACAGTAGAATAGCCAGAATCAACAGTTCCATCTATGCGTAATGTGTTATCAGTTCCTAACAAATCAGTATTACTCAAGATCAATTTTGGATCAAGTGTTCTAGCAATGGTTTCAGAGCTTTCTACAACAGTTTCTTGTGCAGTATATGTTGGAATAATCTGGTCACCATGTATTCTGAGGAATATAGATGTGATGTCTTCAGTAGCGGTTCCAAATGAAAATACATAGTTACCATCTTCTAGGTTACCAGAGTCATAAATCATACTGAAATCTCCAGCAGTGTTTGAAGAGGTCTTTATGTTTTCTATGCTTCCGTCAGGTTTGGTAATATCTACTAACACAGTGTGACGTGTATCTACACCCTCAATAGTTCCAAATAGTTTGATAAAGCCACTGGTACCAACATCTGCACCAAGCATACCATCAGTAGTTGAAGAGATTATTTGTCTTGCAGTGTGATGAGTTGGCATTGTAGGTTTTTCAAAGATTCTAGCATCAGTAATAGGATCTCCTGATACTTCTACTAACATGGTACTCATGTAATCTTCTTCGAGTAGATCATATGTTGTGTAGTATCCCGAGTCTTCAATTATTGCAGAATAGGAACCGCCTTCAAAGATGAAGACACTCTTAAAGTTACCATCGAATCCTGCAACAGGTTCACCACTAATTATTGTTCTAACTGCCGGATCAATGTTTGTCCATGTTACTTCATTATCAGTTATTGCAACAGAGAATGGCAAGTAGCAATATTCATCACAGTCCTGTCCAGTAGATTCTACCAAATAGAATGAGGAGTCAGTAGCAACTGGGGCACTTACCTCTGTATCAATTGTTGTCTGAGCAGGATCAATTATTTGCAATGCATCATAAGCTACTCTCTCATCGATAACTCTATGATTATTCCATGCATTGATGTTAATATTTGATGTTTCAAGTTCCTTCTCAAAGGTTACATCAAACAATACCCATAACAAATCACCTTCGATTTGGGTAGAGACATCAATATTACTCATGAATCCATGAGGATCTTCTACCAAAATATCTTCCTTGCCTTCATGGTCTTTGTTCCATTCGATATAGGTATCACTGTGTTCTGTCTCATATGCATCATCAAGCAAGTTAAGATAGAGACCTGCGTGTTGTACTAATTCAGGACCTCCTGGATTGAATATTCTTGCAGCAATTTGGGATGGTTTTCCAATCTCAAGTGTGGTGGTGACAGGTGTCTGACTATATTCTGGAAGAGCAACATAGTTTCCAGTCTTCTGGTAAACTATCTTTCCTTCATTGTCTAGACTTGGAGAACCAAATGAGTATAATGAAGCGCCAGTGATTACTGGAGGAGCTGCAGAATTACCAGCTCCGGCAACTGCAAGTCCTGCAGAGCCTACTGCAAATTTGGAGTTGATTGTATTTACACCATAGGTGGAGAAGTGCTCCAAGGTTACAAGGTATGCAGATTCTGTAAGGGTATCACCTGAAGGATGTCTTTCTACAGTGATTCCATCAAAGATGGTTTCATTATTATCGTTGATAAAGTAGACTTGGACGTCAGGTGCAATAATGTCATCACTAGGATCTGCTGTTGCAGCAGTTGCAGAGTTTTCAGGAATTGTTGGGTGTGCAGAGTCCTCTACAGGGCCCATCAAAATTGTTAGTTGGATTGTTTCAAATGAGTGAATTTCTTCAGATGAGTTACCAGCTCCGACTGCAACAGATTTGCCAGAGGATGCAGGACTGTTACCTACATCGTTTACGGCAATTACTCGGAACTCGTATGTAACATCATTTGTAAGACCAGTTACAGTAGCAGTAGTACTAGTGCTAGTACCATCAGCAAATGTTAAGAATTGACTGCTTCCACTTTCACTGTATTTTACAATATAATCAGTAATTGGAGAACCACCATTGGAGACAGGTGCAGACCAACTTACCACTACTTGTCCATCTTCTGGATCGGTTACAAGTGAACGTGGGGCAGTTGGAATAGTCGTTGGAGTGACAGATACAGTTGAAGATGCTGGACCTGGACCAATTGCATTTTCAGCATATATTCTAATTTGATATTCAGTACCAAGAACAATGTTATCAGATTTCACAGTAGCAGAAGTTACTGTACTGTCATTACGTTTCATAGTACTCCATTTGTCTCCACCATCATCAGTCCACTGTATCAAATAGTTGATGATTGGTGTTCCGCCGTTATCAGATGGAGTATTCCATTCAATGATAATCTTCTGGCCTTCTGCTTCTAGAGTCAAGTTTCTAGGAGCACTAGGTACAGACAATGTTGTAGCAAAGATAGCACCAGATGCACTGCTAGAGTCTCCGCCAGGTGCAGCAGAATTAAGTGTAATTACTCTGTAAGAATAGGTAGTTCCAGGAATAAGATTAGTATCAGACCAAGTGTTAACAATACCTACGGTTGGGTTTGTTGGAGCATCTGCCCATACAGAGTTTGAGGTAGGTTCACCAATTATTCTTTGAATCTTGTAACCTGTGATTGGGGAACCGCCATCATCGGATGGAGTCTCCCAAGTTACATTGATTTGGTTTTGGGATACAGCAGTTGCAGTCAATCCCCATGGTCTGTCAGCTACAGTTAATGGGATTTCACTAGATACTAGTGATGGATGTAAGAATCCAACTTGGTTTACTGCAAATACTCTGAATTTGTAGTTCTCTCCATTTGTAAGACCAGTTACAGTTGCAGTGCGTTCAGTTATTAGTTCTTCATTAAAGGTCTTCCAGAAATTAGTATCAATTGCATAGTGTACTACGTAACCAGATATTGTAGCACCGCCATTATCTACAGTAAGGCCATTATCAGTAGATGGAATATCCCATACGAGTGTAACCTGAGCATTTCCAGGAGTTGTTTGTATATTTCTTGGTGGTCCTGGAACATCAAGTGGAGTAGCACTTGCAACATCAGATACGGCACCTGTTCCCTTTTGGTTAATTGCAGATACACGGTAATAGTATGTTTGTCCATTTTCTAGAGAGTTATCAGTATAGTCAGTACATTGACAATTGGTAGTTTCTAGCACAGTCCATGTGTTGCCATCAGTACTTTGTTCAATCTTATATCCAGAAACATCTGCACCGCCATCATCATCTGGTACATTCCATGTCAACTCTACCTTACCTGCACTTGCAGTTGCAACGACAGATTCAACCTTTCCTGGAACATTAGCATCAGTTGCTACATCTTCAACAAAGTCTAACTCAAACTTAAGATACATTGCTGCCTCTTGGGTAACACCAGTTGGAGCATCCTTTGTGAAAGTAGAAGTCATTGCAAGTTCACTTAAGGTATTCTTTGGTTTAATCTTGAGACCAGCTAACTTTCCTCCGTTTTCCAATGTATCTTGTGCATTATGTGGCAAGAATACATCTTGACCAGAAGGTATCTCTTCAATACTGTATGCTGCTGTTGCACCTGCAACAGATGGTTTTGCCTCAACTATTTCAGTTGTTAAACCTGCTCCAAATTCATTGACAGCAGAGACTCTGAATTGGTAAACTACATTGTTTGTAAGTGATGTAACGGTTGTCTGTGGAGTAACAGATGTACCATCATCAAATACTGACCAACTAGGATCAGTCTTTAATTTGTATTCTACCTTATAATCAGTAATTACACTTCCACCATCATTGACTGGGCCAGTCCAAGA
This sequence comes from Candidatus Nitrosopumilus sp., assembly GCF_965263415.1. Classification (GTDB taxonomy): domain Archaea; phylum Thermoproteota; class Nitrososphaeria; order Nitrososphaerales; family Nitrosopumilaceae; genus Nitrosopumilus. The sequence continues at coordinate 1,055,660 of NZ_OZ253671.1, read as the reverse complement.
TAGACGAACCTTTGACTTTATTGCATCTGCTGCAAGGTCAAGTGGGGCACTTGGCAAACCAAATGTTGTTCCACGTGCAGTTTGTGATGGGTCACTAGTACCAGCAGCAGTGATTGCAGAGATACGATAAGTGTAAGAAGTATTGTCATCAAGACCTGAATCAACATAGATTGTCTCAGTACTCTCAGTATTTTGTACAATAGTGACAAACTCATCACCAGTAGAACGTTGTTCTATCTCATATCCTAAAACAGGTAGTCCAGAGGTATTCTCTGGATCAATCCAAGTGAGGGTAAGTTCACCCCTGTCAGCAAATACTTCTAGTCCTGTAGGTTCATCTGGGAGATCCAGAGTAGTGGTAGATATTGCACCAGAGAAGTCTCCAATTACAGATTCGCCACTAGGCAACAAAGTAATTGCAGCTATTCTGTAAGAGTATTCAGTTCCTGAAAATAGTGAGGTGTCTACAAATGCAGTCAAGTCACTTCCAGTATCATCTACTAATACGTTAAAGAATCCTGAAGAGATACTTCGTTCAATTACATATCCAGATATTTCAGTTGCACCTCCAATGTCTTGAGGAGCACCCCAGGATAGTGCAATGGAATCTAATGCAGACACGGTAGTAAGATCAGTAGGTCTGGCAGATTGAGTTGCTGGGATTTCACTTGCTGATGAAGATGGAATGCTTGGACCATTTTCATTAAGTGCAATTACACGGAATGTGTACACAATACCATTTTCAAGTCCAGATACTACTGCTTGAGTATCAAGGGTTTCATCATCACCAATTATTACAGTGGATGAGTTTTCGTCAAATACACCATTTTCATTATCAGTGTATTCAACAACATATGTGGATATTGGGAAACCGCCATCATTTAGTGGAGTATTCCATAATACAGTTACTTGACCATTACCAAATTGTGTTGAAACATCAAATGGATTATCAGGAGTTGTGGAAGCACGTACAGTTATTGGGGAAGTTGGATCACTTTGTCCACCAGTGTTTACAGCAGACACGCGAACCAAATAGTCTTTACCGTTTACAATACCATCTTTACTAAATGATGGGATGTTGTCAGTCTTTTCTTCTACTATTAGCCATTCAGTTCCATCATCAAGAGAGAATTCCACTAGATATCTATCTACAGTTCCAGTTGATGCATCCCATGTAAGGTCAATTCTTCCATCACTACCAATACCAACAAAGTTTGTTGGAGTACCAGGTGGATCAGACAATACAATTTCTTCAAAGGTTTCATCACCTTGAACTTCTATGATAGCACCAGGAACAGCCCATATTTTACCAGATTCTAATTCCTCTGGAACCTTGTATTTGGTTAATCCGAATTTATCAGCAAGATCTTTTGGTTTGTCAAGTTCAGTATCTGTCACATTAGAGCTAAAGACCTGATTCTGATTAAATGTCTCATCAAAGAAGTCAAATGTATCAACATCTACCAAGCTGGATGATGGTGGGATAAAGTTTCCGTCTTCCAATCCAAGGTCAATTTGTTTTTGGATTGTTGCAGCATCTGGAATGTCTGGGTTTTCTACAAATGTTGAGTCTTCGTTTTCATCGGTGTCCATGTGTGGGACAACTACTACAGTGTTTGTAGAACGTGCAGCACCGGCTTGATTTACTGGTGCAATTTCAAATACATATTTTTCTTCATTTTCAAGTCCAGTGATAACTAGGCTGGTGATACCTTGAAGTTTTTGTATTTCTTCTTCGGACAAGTCACCGAAATCAACAAAGTCAAATTCATCGAAATCAATGTTTTCTAATCCAGTTAAATCATCAGAGGTCAAATCATCGAAGCCATATTGGATCTGGCTTTCATGGATTTGTTGTAGGGTTACTCCTGTGCCAGATACTGTTTGACGTTGTACTTGGTAACTTGTAACTGGAGAACCATTATCAGTTGCAGGAGTATTCCATCTTATTTCAGCTGCTCCATCAAATGGTGTTCCTACAATACGATCATTGAATTGTGGTCTGTCAAACATTGGAATACATGCAGTTGTTGCACTACTACCGCCATTTACTAGACATACTGGATCAGTTGGGATACTAGAGCCAACAGTTGAGATTGCACGTACTCTAAAGGTATAGTACAATCCATTTTCAAGTTCATCTAGTTCAATAGAAGTAGATTCACTGATCACGTTGGTCTTGCTTGAAAAGTCAACTAGTTCAGGTGGAATTGGGAATGGACTTGAAGTATATTCTAATACATAGTGAGATATTGGGGAACCGCCATCATTTGGTGGTTCAAACCAGATAACTAGAGCGTCTGGATCACCACGGGTTGCCGATAAATTAATTGGGGCACCAGGTGCAGTTGCGGGAGTTGCCATTGCAGAGTCAGATGGAGGTCCTTGTCCTGCCAAGTTTTCAGCAGAAACTCTAAATGTAAATGATTTACCAATACCTAAACCACTGACAGTGGTATTTGTTTCACTGGCAGAAACAGTTGTTGTCAGAGTATTTGCAGTAGTAAATATTCCATCTGTAGCATCAGTGTATTCTACAATGTATTGTGTAATTGGACGACCATTATCATCAGGTACCTCCCAAGTTAGCTTTGCCTCTCCAGGTCCACGTTGTGCAGTTAGATTAGATGGGGCATCAGGTACGGTGTATGGGATAGCAGTTACAGTAGTAGATGGTAAACCAGTATCAATTGCAGTTACTGCAATAACACGGAAAGTGTACTCTTGGTCATTTACAAGTCCAGTTATGTCTGCAGATGTTTGAGGTGGTTCAGTTGAGGTACCAAATACAGATACTTCTGGAGTTGTCTCATCAAATGTACCATCAGTGCTGTATTGAATTCTATATTCTGTTATTATTGAACCGCCATCATTTGGTGCAGCCCAAGACAATGCAACTACAGTATTTCCTGGAATAGCAGATGGGCTAATCGGAGCACCAGGTGCAGCCAAAGTAGTTACTGAGGCTCTGCTTGATGGGTCACTTTGTACAGTATCAGCACCTTCCAAGGATAGTAATGCAGATACTTGGTACTTGTATTCAGTACCAGGTAGTAATCCAGTATCAGTAAAGTCTAGTTTTGTTGGATCATTGATTGTAAATGTCTCAAGTACGTTGCCATTGGCATCTAATCTTTCAAGTACAAATCCTTCGAGGGTTCTATCACCTAATTCTTGTGGAGGACTCCAAGAGACAAATACTTCGGTGTCAGATATTGCATCAGCAAATAGACCTACAGGTGATGATGAACCAAGGGATGGAACTCCAATCATAGGTCCGGCAGGTTCACTAGAACCGACTCCATTGATTGCAGTAACTTGAATATGGTATGGAGTGTCATTTGTAAGACCAGAGATAGTAATCATAAGATTGGTTAGATCAGTTACTGTTACAGATGGGGTAGTATTATCAAACACTCCAGATGTACTATACTGTACAACATAAGATGTGATTTCAGAGCCACCATTACTGGTTGGTTCTGTCCAAGTAACATCGAGTTTTGTATCACCTGGAATTACAACCAATTTCTTTGGAGGTGTTGTGATAGTTGCAGGTTTTCCAGGAACTACATCAGATGCTGGGCCTGGATTTACAGAGTTTATTGCAGTTACACGGAATTCATAAGTAACACCATTTGTAAGATTTGGAATTACAATTCCTTGAGTTGTTGTACTAATTCCATCATCAATTACATCCCAATCCTGACCGGCAATTCTAATTTCAATCTTGTAATCGATAATTGCATCACCGCCGTTTGATTCTGGAACATCCCAAGTTAGTGTTGCTTGGGTATTGCCAGTTGTAACTACCAAGTTTCTAGGTGCAGTTGGAGTAGTAGCAGGTGTTGCAGATACTGTATCACTTGCGGGTCCAAAGTCAGTTATAGCAGTGTTCTTTGCAGTAATTCTGAATTGGTATTGATCACCATTAGTTAGACCATCAACAGTTACGCTGGTCTGAGTTGCTGGCAAATCATCACCAAACTTAATCCAAGTAGATTGTCCAGGTGGCAGATATTCTACCATGTAAGCAGATAATGGAGCACCACCCAAATCTGATGGGACGTTCCAAGTTAGATGTACTGAAGTATTGTCTCGTGTTGCCTCCAAGTCACGTGGTGCAGAAGGCAAAGTAGCTGGAGTTGTTGCTCTGAATTCAGAGGGGTCACCAATTCCTGCTATATTGACACCAGAAATTCTAAAGAAGTATTGGAATCCGTTAATCAAGTCAGTAACAGTAACAGCAGTTGAGTTTGCAGGAGTTACATTATCTGGGAATACAATCCATTCCTCAGTATCAAGACTGTATTCAACAATGTAATCATCTATTTCATCACCACCATCATCTGATGGGAGTGCCCATTCAAGGGAGACTAGTTGGTTAGCAAAGTCCAACTGAAGGGCATCAGGAGCACCAGGTGTGGTTGCAGGTTTTGCAGATGCAGTTGCAGGATCACTTTGACCCACATCATTGACTGCAAGTACTCTAAAGTCGTATACTTCACCATTTGTCAAATCAGTAACAACAACAGAGGTTGAAGTGTCAGAACCATCTGCAAATGTTGTAAATGGAGTATCTTCAGAAGCACTTTGTAATCTGTATTGTATTACAAAGTCATCTACTGAATCACCACCGTTGTCAGTTGGAATTGCAAATGTCAAAGTTACAAGTTGGTTACCAAATTGAGCACTAAGTGGAGTTGGAGCTCCAGGGACAGTTGCAGGGGTTAATGTAACTACATTGGATGATTCACTAAAGCCAATACTGGTTTTTGCAAATATTCTAAAGTCATATTCTACACCATTTGCCAATCCTTCAATTGTGTGACTTACAGCATTAGCAGATACGGTAATTGACGTAACAGAAGAATCTTCAGTGTCAAGGACATCATTAAGAAGGTCATCTAAAATATCATCATCTATACTTGGTGTATCTGAAGTGAATTCATCAGCAGTGTATTCAATTATGAATTCTTCAATGGAGAATCCGCCGGTATCTCCTTGTGTCCATGTAAGATTGACTTCGGTATTTCCACGACTTCCATCAAGTACTGGTGCATCTGGTAATGCGAATGGGGTTGCAGTTACAGGGACAGTTGTTGTACTAGAGCCTGCATCAGTGACGGCAGTTATTCTAAACGAGTATTCTTGACCGTTTTGCAGACCATCTACATTGTATACCAAATTAGAAGTAGTTGCAGAATCAACTAAGGAGGTAAATCCATCAGTTGAGGTTTCAACAAGATATACCAGGTTATTTCCGCCGTTTGCATCAGATGCAAGCCATGTTAGGTTAACTAGTTCATCATCAGCAATTACAGTACTAATTACTGGTGTTGATGGGGTTCCTGCTGGAACTGCTGCAGAATCAGCAGTGGTTGCAGAGTAATCTCCTGCAGCAATTCCGTTTACTGCTTGTATTCTGAATGTGTATTCGACTCCGTTTGTAAGACCAGTTACTGTTGCAAATCGGTCAGTGTTTTCTTCTTGTTCAACAAATGGAGTAAAGTTAAGGTTCAATTCAGCTGATGCATATTCAATTAGATAATCACGGATTGAGGAACCACCATCATCTGCTGGAAGATCCCATGTTAATGAAACTTCGGTGTCACCTCTAGTAGCAACTACATTGAGTGGAGCACTTGGTGTGGTTGCAGGAATTCCGGTTGCAACATCAGAAGGCAAACTTGTACCAACAGTAGAAATTGCAAATACTCTAAACTCGTATTCTTTACCGTTTTCAAGTCCAATTACTGTTACATCAAGGGCTCCATCAGCTGGGGGTATTGGCGATAGTTGCCATGAATTTGCAGTGGTTAGTTTGTATTCTACAGTGTAAGAGGTAACTGGAGAACCGCCGTTGTTTGCTGGAGCAGTCCAAACAATTTCAAGTTGAGTATTACCTACATTAACTTCAGTAATTGTCGGTTTGTCTGGTACGTTAAATGTGGTATCACTTGCTGGTTGTGATGAAGAGCCAGTACCAGCACCAGTTATTGCAGATACTCTGTATGTGTAAGTAGTTCCGAGTTCTAATCCAGTATCATTGAATATTGCATCATCAGTAGATAGAGGATTAGAAACAGAAGGTGTAGCAATTGTTGCAAAGTTTCCATCGCCATCATGACGTTCGATTAGATAACCAGTAATTCCTAGACCACCAGTGTTTGCTGGAGCAAACCATGTAAGATCAATTTCAGTACCAGAGATTGCTTCTGCTTCAAGATCTGTCGGCACATCAGGTTTTGCTGCAGGTATCACAATTTCTGGTGCAGAATCAGGACCAGAACCTACATCGTTTCTAGCAGAGATAGTAAATGTGTAAGATACACCGTTGTCAAGTCCGTCAATTAGTTTGGTAAGTGGAGTGTTTGGAACTACTATACTATCAGTGCCAAGAGATGAAGTAATTGTAATGGCGTAATCAAGGACATCAGAACCGCCATCTTCTGTTGGTCCAGTCCAAGTTAGCGTTACCTGTCCATCACCAAATGTTGCAGAGGTAATTGTTGGAGCACCTGGGAATGTAGCTGGGGTTGCAGCAACTACATCAGATGGGTCACTTTGTCCAACAGAGTTGATTGCGATAATTCTAAATGAATATTCTTCACCATTCTCAAGTCCATCAATGGTTGTGGATAGTTCGGTAAGATCAGATACTGCCAAAGTTACAGATGGAGTGGTGTTGTCAAATGTACCATCATCAGAGTATTGTATCAAGTATGCAGTTATTGCAGCGCCATTGTTTGCGGGTTTAGTCCATGAAAGGTCTACCTGTGTATTGCCACGGTCTGCAGATGTAATTTCTGGTTTATCTGGAACATCAAATGTTGTATCACTGTCAGTACCAGATGCAGTACCTGCTCCAAGTTGAGTTATTGAAGATACTCTGTATGTGTAAGTAGTTCCTTGTAACAACCCAGTGTCAGTAAATGTGGTGTCAATAGGTAGTGGGGGCAAGGATACAGATGTGGTTGTAATATTATCAAAGTTACCATCACCATCATGACGTTCTATCAAGTAACCAGTAATTGCAAATCCACCAGTATTTTGTGGTGCAATCCATGAAAGTGTAATTTCAGTACCCGAGATTGCTTCTGCTTCTAAGTCAGTTGGAGCATCAGAAGTAGTAGCAGGTGTTGCTGTTGCAACGTCAGATGTATCACCAACACCTACATCATTTTCAGCAGATATTCTAAACTCGTAAGTTTGTCCGTTTGTAAGACCAGTTACAATTGCAGAGAGGTTAGTGTTGATACCAGTTAGACCTTCATCAAATATTTGCCATACAGCTTCGGGGGTTTGTGATGCAAGTCTAAACTCTATGATGTAATCAAAGATGTCATCTCCACCAGAAATTTCTGGCTCTAACCATGTAAGTGATACTTGTCTATCACCGAATTCTGCGCCAACTTGTAGAGGTTTGCTTGGAGTGGTTGCAGGCTTTGCTTGTAAGACATTAGAGGCTTCGCTTTCGCCAACAGAGTTCTCAGCAATAACTCTGAATTCATAAGTCTGTCCATTAGTCAAACCAGTATCTATATTAATTTCAGTTGGATCTAATGGAATCTCATCATCAAAAGTAGTCCAATCACTAGCACCTAGTAATCTAAATTGAGCAATGTAATTTTCTAGCGGAGTTCCACCGTTATCAGATGGAGCAGTCCATTGTAGGGTTACAAGTTCATTTCCTCGTATTGCAGCATCAAGTACAGGTGCAGATGGATAATCAAATGTTGTAGCATCATCTGTTTCTGATGGATCACCAGTTCCAAGTACGTTAACTGCAGATACTCTGTAAGTGTAAGTAGTTCCTAGAGATAATCCAGTGTCAGTAAATGTAGTGTCAGCAGCAGTTGGGGATTCAGGTACAGGTATAGTTGTTGTAGTTACTTCTGCAAATGAACCATCAGCTCCTAGTCTCTCAATTAAGTAACCAGATACTGCACGTCCTCCATCATCAGATGGGGCTTGCCAGACTAGTTGGATTTCAGTACCAGAAAGTGTTGTTGCAACTAGATTAGTTGGAATACCAGGTATGGTTCCAGGAGTTCCAGTTACAGGAGTAGATGGAACACTTGAATCTGGGATTTGTGGATCATCATCTGCGTTATGGGCAACTACTCTAAACTGGTAATCTATACCATTTTCTAGACCAGATATTGTTGTAGATGTTGCCAAGACACCATTAACAGGGGTAATTTCTCGGGTTTGGATTGAACCAAGTGCAAAGTTTTCATCAGAATATTCTACAGTGTATGCTACAATTGCATCGCCACCATTATCTGCTGGGGCCAACCATGAAAGTGAAACAGATTCATCGCCAATGTCAGTTACTCTAAGTTCTCTTGGAGCACTAGGTGCAGAAGATGGTTCTGCAGAAAGAACATTAGATGGAATACTTTGTCCAGGAACAGTGTTCTTGGCAAATACTCTAAATTCGTAAGTTACACCATTTGTAAGATCATCAACAGTAATGCTAGTCAAAACGTTAACGCCACCATTACCTTCATCAAATGTTGTCCAGTTAGATTCTGTGTCATTGTTTGCATCTAATTCTCTGAATTGAATTAGATAGTCGATTAGTGCATCACCACCGGTATTTTCAGATGGAGTCCATCCAAGTAGTACAGATTCATCTCCTGGAGTTGCAGTATCAAGTGTTGGGGCAGCAGGTACAGTTGCAGGAGTAGCAGTTGCAGTATCAGATAATGCACCAGAACCTGCAGCATTGACTGCCTTTACTCTAAAGGAGTACAATGTACCATTGTCTAATTCATCAATAACAGTAGTTACTGGATCATCAGATGGAGCGACAGTTTGCTCTTGAGTATTAACAAAGTTGTCAGAGGAGTACTCTACAACATAGGATGAAATTAGAGAACCGCCATTAAAGTCTGGTTTATTCCATTCTAGTGTAACTTCTCCATTACCACGTGTTGCTTCAAGATCAGTTGGGGCGTTTGGTGTTGTAAATGGAACAGCATCAAGTGTATTTGAGAATGGTCCAAATGATGCAATGCTATTTGCTCTAACTTTAAATGAATATGTGCGAGCATTTTCAAGATCATCTACAGCATAAGATACTGGTCCGGTTTCTTGTGTTGCAACAGTAATTGTGTTAAAGTCGTTGACAAATCCATCAATAGAGTAATGAAGTTCATATTCGGTAACTGGTGCACCGTTTGTGGCTGCAAGATTCCATGTTACGGTTACTGTTTCATTACTGCCAACAGCAGTTAGTATCTCTGGTGCAGCAGGAGGTGCAGCAGGTGTTGCTTCTTTAACTTCAGATGGGTCACTGTTACCAACATCGTTGTGAGCCTTTACTCTAAACTCGTAAATTTGTCCGTTTGTAAGACCAGTTACTGTAGCTCCAGGAACATCATTTATTCCATCGTCAAATACTTGCCAGTCAGATTCACTCTTTAGTTTGAATTCTACGATATAATCGTCAATGTCTGAACCGCCATCATCAGATGATGTGGTCCATCCTAGAGATACTTGAGTACTGCCAAATGTTGGAATCAAGTTAGTTGGTGGAGTTGGAACAGTTGCAGGGGTTACAGATATTGCAGTAGATACAGGTCCATCATCAATATCGTTTTGCGCATATACTCTAAATTCATAGGTTACACCATTCTCCAAGTCTCCAATCACTGCGTTAGTTACTGGTGGAAGTCCAGTTACTGTTTGAGTAAGAATATTTTGGAATCCATCTTTAGAGTATTCAATTACATAAGTATCAATGGTAACACCACCATCAAATGGTTCAGACCAGGATAATGATACTTCACCATTTCCACGTTGCCCACTAAGACCGGTAACTTGACTTGGGCCGTCAACTGGTGTTGCAGTTATTGGTGCAGATGACTCACCAAAGTCAATAACGTTACTTGCAGATATTCTAAATTGGTATTCTACGCCGTTTTCCAAGTCTTCGATGTCAACTGAAGTTGTTGGATGGTTAACAAACTCTGATTGGAATTCACCGTCTACAAATGTGTCATCAGATGTATAGTCAATTCTGTATTGTAATATTGGTTCACCGCCAGTATTGCCTGTAGTCCACGACAATCCTACAGTACCAGCAGAAGGTTGTGGATCATCAAATGTCGGGGCATCTGGAACAGTAGCTGGTTTTGCAGTATCAGTGTTTGATGGGCCACTAGGTCCTGCAGTGTTTATAGCAATAACACGGAATGTGTATGTTACACCGTTTTGGAGTCCATTAATTACAGTGTTAGTTGGGACAGGTAATGTTTCACTTGTTACAGTTTGAGATGGTGGATTTGCACCAAAGTCTCCGTTTTCATCATCAGTATATTCAACAATGTATGATGTAACTGGGACACCACCAGTAACAGCTGGTGCCTCCCATGTCAATGATGCTTGGGAATTGCCACGAGTTGCAACTAGATCAGTGGGGTTACCAGATAGTGCAGCAGGTGTCTCAGCAACTGGAACAGATTCATCGCCAGGACCAACGCCATTTACTGCGACTGCACGGAATAGATATTCTTGTCCATTGTTAAGACCAGTAACTGTAATCTCAGGAGTAGTTGATTCTGTTTGATCATCAAACTCAAACCAGTTATCTCCATTGTCAAGACTGTATTCAATGTAATAGTCAATGATATCAGAGCCGCCATCCTCTACTGGAGGAGTAAATCCAATTGTAACCTGCCCATCTCCAAGTGTTGCAACTAGATCAGTTGGGGCATCAGGTGCTCTAGCTGGAATTGCAGAGTCAACATCGGATGGCTCACCATAGTCTACTATGTTAGTAGCTGTGACTCTAAAGTAGTAAGTATCACCATTGTTCAAGTTACTGATTGTTGCAGATAGTGGAGATGCTGCAACATCAACAGATGATATGAAAACACCATTGTTTGCATCAGTTTCACTAGTAGTGTATTCAATTCTGTAACCAGTAATTGGTGTACCACCATCAGATGGGTCAGACCAAATTATTTCTACTTGGGAATCCCCAGGAGTCAAGCTAATAATTTCTGTCTTGCCAGGTACATCAAATGTTGTGGCCTCAGCAGTAGATGATGCATCACCAACTCCTGCCCCGGTAATAGCAGAAACTCTGTATGTATATGATGTTCCTCTATCCAAACCAGTGTCAGAGTATGTTGTATCAGCACTTCCAGTGTCTGCTACAATTATTGTAAAGTCAGATTCACCTTCTGCTTGCCTTTCGATTTGGTATCCATCAATTGAGGCACCTCCTGTAAGTAGAGGTGCAAGCCATTCAAGATCAATTGCAGTGTCAGATATTGTTTCTGCATTTAGTCCAATTGGTGCTGTAGATGTAGTTTTAGGTATCGCAGTTGCCACATTAGACGGAGGGCCAACATCTACAATATTTTCGGCAGATACCCTAAACTGGTATAATACACCATTTGTGAGATCAGTTACGGTTACAAAGAGATTAGTGTTAATGCCATCAACACCTTCATCAAATGTTTGCCATCCTAAAACTAGAGGGTTAGTTGGAGGAATAGATCTAAATTCAATAATGTAATCAATAATATCTTCTCCACCGTCATCTGCTGGCAATTGCCAGTTTAGTTCGACTTGTTGATTGCCAAATTGTGCGTTAAGTTGTAGTGGCTTTGTTGGAACAGTAGCAGGTTTGGCATCAAGTGTATTTGATACTGGACCGTTGTCTTCAATGTTTGTTGCAAATACTCTAAATGTATAAGTAACACCATTAGTTAATCCATCAATTGTTACAGTAGTTGGTAATGGATCAGTATTGAAAACTTCAGATACAGTGTCTTCTGGATCAAATGCTCCAGTTGAGGTGTATTGAACTGTATATTGGGTCAAATCAGAACCACCATCAAATCCTGGAGTCCATGATAGTGTTACAGACTCATCACCACGAACAGCAGAATCTAATATTGGGGCATCAGGTGCTTTTGCAGGAGTTTCAGTTGCCTCATTAGAGTAACCACTTGAGCCATTATCATTAGTTGCCTTTACACGGAATGTATATTCAATACCATTGTCAAGTCCAGAAATAGTTGCCTGGGTATCTAGTGTTTCATTATCACCAATTATTACAGATAATGGAGGTTCATCAAATACTCCATTTTCATCATCAGTGTACTCTACAACATAGGTGTTTAGTGAAGAGCCGCCATCAAATGCAGAACCAGTCCAAGATAGTGAGACAAATCCATTACCACGGTCTGTAACTTCAAGTAATGTTGGGGCATCAGGTACAGTAGATGGAGTTGCACTTACGGTGTTAGATGGAATACTAGAATCATCAGTATCATCATTGTCACCATCATCTTCGTTATGAGCAATTACTCTAAACTTGTATTCTGAACCGTTATCTAGACCAGATATTGTTGCAGTTGTTGGCAAGACACCATCAACAGGAGTAATTTCTAGAGTCTGGATTGAACCAAGTGCAAAGTTTTCATCAGAATATTCTACAGTATATGCTACAAGGTCATCACCACCATCATCTAATGGGGTCAACCATGAAAGTGAGGCAAATCCATTACCGCTATCAGTTACCTCAAGATCTCTTGGAGGTAGTGGGTTAGTTGAAGGAATTCCAGTTAAAACATTTGATGCATCACCAGAGGCAACAAGGTTTCTTGCAGTTACTCTAAATGAGTATTCTTCACCATTCTCAAGTCCATCAATTGTTGCACTAACAGGATCATCGTTCTGTGGAGCAGAAATAGTTTCAGATTCTACATCTTGTGGGTTGTTAAATTCGCCAGTAGAAGTGTACTCTACAAGATAATCAATTACTGGAGAACCACCATCTGCTGGTTGATTCCATACAATGGTACTTGCTTGATCATCATCACTTGTTACAGATACAAGTACTGGGGCATCAGGTGGATTTGCTGGTGTTGCGGTTGCAGGATTTGATGCAGGGCCTTCATCAGCAGAGTTTGTAGCAGTTACAACAAATGTGTATGTTTGACCGTTTGTCAAATTAGTAACAGTTGTAGTAGTTACAGGTGGGGCTACGCCATCAACGCTAGTAATTGTTACAGATTCAAAGTTATTTGGATCAAATGTATCACCAGGAGTCCACTTTACGGTGTAAGATGTAATTGCTGCACCTCCATCACTTGATGGTTTCTCCCATACCAATAGAACTTGGCCAGTTTGAGGAGTAGCAACAAGGTTCTGTGGGGCAGATGGAGATGTTGCAGGGGTTGCAGTCACTCTATCAGAGATATCACCATCTCCAACGTCGTTGTGTGCAAATATTTCAAATAGATAGGGTGTACCGTTTGTTAAGTCGTCAATTACAAGTGAGAATACATTTCCATTTGCAGTTTGCTCTTCAGTCCAATTGTCACCATCACTGCTGTAACGAACTACATAGTATTCAATCTCAGCACCGCCATCACTGGATGGTAATGTCCAAGATACCTCAACTTGGTTAGGTCCAGGTTCAGCATCAGGGTTTAGTGGTTCACTTGGAGTAGTAGCTGGAGTTTGTGAGAATATGTTTGATGGAGCACTGTCATCAATTACGTTAGTTGAAATTATTCTAAAGTAGTAAGTCTCACCATTTGTCAAACCAGTAACTGTGTAAGATTCAGCAGGGGGGTTACCTGAAATTGTTGCAGTATCTAAGATGCTTGCAAAGTTTTCATCATCAGACCACTCTACATGATAAGAGTCAATTGGTTCGCCACCAGTATTACCAGGAGTCCATGAAAGTGCTACAGATTGGTTACCTCTGTCAGCAGAATCTAATGTTGGGGCATCAGGGAATGTTGCTGGTTTTGCAGACTTTATGTTAGATGGATCACTAGGTCCAAAGCCATTACTTGCTATAACTTGGAATTGGTATGTCAATCCATTTGTTAATCCGGAAATAGTTGTAGAAGTTGCTAATGCTTCATCATCACCAATTATTACAGTTCCAGTAGTTTGGAAGTTATCACTAGAATATTCAATTATGTATTGAGTAATTACACTTCCTTGATCAAATTGCGGAGTCCATGAAAGGGCTACAGATTGGTTACCTCTGTCAGCAGAGTCAAGAACTGGAGGTAGTGGGACTGTTGCAGGAATTGCAGTTATTGTTGCAGCATCACCAGTTACACCATTAACGTTAGTAGCAGTAATTGTGAATGTGTATTCTACACCGTTGTTCAAACCATCAATATTTGCTTCATCTGCTGGGGCGTTAATTGGAATTGTTTGAACTACATTGCCATTTGGATCAGTAACAGTAATTGTGTAAGATGCAATTGCACCACCTGCATTAGGAACTGGTTCAGTCCATTCAAGGTCTACTTGTTTGTCACCTGGAGTTGCTTGAAGACCTGTTACTGTGTTTGGAGGACCAAATGGTGTTGCAGTAGCAGGAGCAGAGGGAATACTAGTTAATCCATGTTCATTAGTGGCAGTAATTGTAAATTCGTACTCTACACCACTTGTCAATCCAGTAATAATTGTCTCATCGGCAGGTGCAGTTACTTGTACTGGGTCAACAGGAACACCATCAGAACCAGTTATTGTAATTGTATAATATGAAATATCACCGCTGTTGTTATCATCTGCTTCATTCCATGATAGTGATGCTTGTCTATCACCTGGAGTTGCTTGAAGACCTGTTACTTGGAGTGGTGCACCTAATGGAGTTGCAGTTGTGGTTGCTGCACTGCTTGTTAGGTTGTTTTCATTAGTTGCAGTTACTTCAAAGGTGTATGTTACGCCATTAGTCAAACCAGTGATGGTGGTAGAGGTTGCTAGTGCTTCATCATCACCAATTACAATTGTTTGAACTGTGTTTCCACTTGGGTCAAGTACTGTAACGGTGTAAGATGTAATGTCACCGCTGCCGTTAAGGTCTGGTTGAGTCCAAGTGAGAGCAATTTGTTTGTCACCTGGAGTTGGTGTAAGGTTGCCTGGTGCTGCTGGTGGGCCATATGGTGTTGCAGTAGCAGTTGCAGCAGGACCAGTACTGTTGTTTTCATTAGTTGCAGTTACTTCAAAGGTGTATGTTTCACCATTATTCAAGCCAGTAACTGTTGTAGAAGTTGCTGGTGGATTTCCTCCGGTTCCAGTTATGGTGATAGTGTCAACTAGTGTGTTAGAGGAATCGTAAACTTCAACTGTGTAAGATGTAATGTCACCGCTGTTGTTTTCATCGGCTGGATCCCATTCTAGAGATACTTGTTTGTCACCTGGAGTTGCTTCAAGGCCTGTTACTTGGAGTGGTGCACCTAATGGAGTTGCAGTTGTGGTTGCTGCACTGCTTGTTAGGTTGTTTTCATTAGTTGCAGTTACTTCAAAGGTGTATGTTACGCCATTAGTCAAACCAGTAACTGTTGTAGAAGTTGCTGGTGGGGCTCCCTGTGAGCCAGTTAAGGTGATAGTGTCAACAATAGCTCCATTTGGATCACGTACTGTAACGGTGTAAGATGTAATGTCACCGCTGCCGTTAAGGTCTGGTTGAGTCCAAGTGAGGTCTACTTGTTTGTCACCTGGAGTTGGTGTAAGGTTGCCTGGTGCTGCTGGTGGGCCATATGGTGTTGCAGTAGCAGTTGCAGCAGGACCAGTACTGTTGTTTTCATTAGTTGCAGTTACTTCAAAGGTGTATGTTTCACCATTATTCAAGCCAGTAACTGTTGTAGAAGTTGCTGGTGGATTTCCTCCGGTTCCAGTTATGGTGATAGTGTCAACTAGTGTGTTAGAGGAATCGTAAACTTCAACTGTGTAAGATGTAATGTCACCGCTGCCGTTAAGGTCTGGTTGAGTCCAAGTAAGGTCTACTTGTTTGTCACCTGATTCTGCACCAAGGTCATCAATTTGCCCAGGTGCACCAAGTGGAATTCCAGTTACAGGATCAGATGATTCACTTGGACCAACACTATTTATTGCAATAAGGGTAAAGGAATATTCATTTCCATTTGTTAGTTGGTTTGCAGTATAGTCAATTGCATTTGTACCTAAAGATACATTATCTACAACATCGCCAGTTGTAAGATTAGTAATACTGAGTGTGTAACCAGTTAATGGAGTTCCACCGTCATTTGGTGCAGACCATGAAACAGTAAGTGAAGAGTCACCCACAACAGGTGCATTAAGAACTGGTTTATCTGGAACAGTAAATGTAGTTGCACTTGCAGGACTAGATGCATCACCTATACCAGCAGTAGTAATAGCAGAAACTCTATAGGTGTATTCTACACCACTAGATAATCCAGAGTCATTAAATGTAGTTGCAGTAGTTTGGGTATCTGCCACAATTATTGTAAAGTCAGATTCACCTTCTGCTTGTCTTTCAATTTGATAACCTATCAAAGTACCAAATTGTGGATTAGTTGGAGGTGCAGTCCAAGTTAATTCAATCTCAGTATCAGAAAGTGCAGTGGCATCAAGATTGGTTGGAGCATTAGGGGTAGTAATAGGTGTTGCAGTGGCAGGATCAGATGGAGTGCTAGTTAGATTGTTTTCATTAGTTGCAGTTACTTCAAAGGTGTATGTTTCACCATTATTCAAGCCAGTAACTGTTGTAGAGGTTGCTAGTGCTTCATCATCACCAATTACAATTGTTTGAACTGTGTTTCCACTTGGGTCAAGTACTGTAACGGTGTAAGATGTAATGTCACCGCTGCCGTTAAGGTCTGGTTGAGTCCAAGTGAGGTCTACTTCACCATCACCTGCATCGGCAGTAGGAGTGTCAATTTGTCCTGGTGCACCTAATGGAGTGGAAGTTGTTGTTGCAGCACTACTTGTTAGGTTGTTTTCATTAGTTGCAGTTACTTCAAAGGTGTATGTTTCACCATTATTCAAGCCAGTAACTGTTGTAGAGGTTGCTAGTGCTTCATCATCACCAATTACAATTGTTTGAACTACAGTTCCACTTGAGTCACGTACTGTAACGGTGTAAGATGCAATTGCACCACCTGCATTAGGAACTGGTTCAGTCCATTCAAGGTCTACTTGTTTGTCACCTGGAGTTGCTTGAAGACCTGTTACTGTGTTTGGAGGACCAAATGGTGTTGCAGTAGCAGGAGCAGAGGGAATACTAGTTAATCCATGTTCATTAGTGGCAGTAATTGTAAATTCGTACTCTACACCACTTGTCAATCCAGTAATAATTGTCTCATCGGCAGGTGCAGTTACTTGTACTGGGTCAACAGGAACACCATCAGAACCAGTTATTGTAATTGTATAATATGAAATATCACCGCTGTTGTTATCATCTGCTTCATTCCATGATAGTGATGCTTGTCTATCACCTGGAGTTGCTTGAAGACCTGTTACTTGGAGTGGTGCACCTAATGGAGTTGCAGTTGTGGTTGCTACACTGCTTGTTAGGTTGTTTTCATTAGTTGCAGTTACTTCAAAGGTGTATGTTACGCCATTAGTCAAACCAGTGATGGTGGTAGAGGTTGCTAGTGCTTCATCATCACCAATTACAATTGTTTGAACTGTGTTTCCACTTGGGTCAAGTACTGTAACGGTGTAAGATGTAATGTCACCGCTGCCGTTAAGGTCTGGTTGAGTCCAAGTGAGAGCAATTTGTTTGTCACCTGGAGTTGGTGTAAGGTTGCCTGGTGCTGCTGGAGCTCCTAGTGGAGTTGAAGTTACAGGATCAGATGGAGTGCTAGTTAGGTTGTTTTCATTAGTTGCAGTAATTGTAAATGAGTATGTTTCATTGTTGGTCAAACCAGTAACTGTTGTAGAAGTTGCTGGTGGATTTCCTCCGGTTCCAGTTATGGTGATAGTGTCAACTAGTGTGTTAGAGGAATCGTAAACTTCAACTGTGTAAGATGTAATGTCACCGCTGCCGTTAAGGTCTGGTTGAGTCCAAGTGAGACCAACTTGTTTGTCACCTGATTCTGCAGTAGGAGTGTCAATTTGTCCTGGTGCTCCTAATGGAGTGGAAGTTGTGGTTGCTGCACTGCTTGTTAGGTTGTTTTCATTAGTTGCAGTTACTTCAAAGGTGTATGTTACGCCATTATTCAAGCCAGTGATGGTGGTAGAGGTTGCTAGTGCTTCATCATCACCAATTACAATTGTTTGAACTGTGTTTCCACTTGGGTCAAGTACTGTAACGGTGTAAGATGTAATGTCACCGCTGCCGTTAAGGTCTGGTTGAGTCCAAGTGAGGTCTACTTGTTTGTCACCTGGAGTTGGTGTAAGGTTGCCTGGTGCTGCTGGAGCTCCTAGTGGAGTTGAAGTTACAGGATCAGATGGAGTGCTAGTTAGGTTGTTTTCATTAGTTGCAGTAATTGTAAATGAGTATGTTTCATTGTTGGTCAAACCAGTAACTGTTGTAGAAGTTGCTGGTGGATTTCCTCCGGTTCCAGTTATGACAATTGTATCAACTAGAGTTCCAGAAGAGTCACGTACTTCAACTGTGTAAGATGTAATGTCACCGCTGCCGTTAAGGTCTGGTTGAGTCCAAGTAAGGTCTACTTGTTTGTCACCTGATTCTGCACCAAG
The DNA here is from genome assembly GCF_965263415.1 of Candidatus Nitrosopumilus sp. Classification (GTDB taxonomy): domain Archaea; phylum Thermoproteota; class Nitrososphaeria; order Nitrososphaerales; family Nitrosopumilaceae; genus Nitrosopumilus. The sequence goes on along the minus strand of NZ_OZ253671.1, from coordinate 1,037,198 downwards.
GTCATCAATTTGCCCAGGTGCACCAAGTGGAATTCCAGTTACAGGATCAGATGATTCACTTGAACCTTCAGCGTTAATTGCAATAAGTGTAAAGGAGTATGTGTTTCCATTGGTTAATTCACTTGCATTATAGTCAACTGCATTTGCAGATAATGATACATCAGGGAAAGTATTACCACCTGTTACATCAGTTATAGAAAGTGTATAGCCAGTTAATGCAGAGCCACCATCATATGGTGCAGACCATGAAACAGTAAGTGACGAATCACCAACAACAGGTGCATTAAGAACTGGTTTGTCTGGGACAGTTACAGGAATTGCAGATTCTACAACAGATGGGTCACTTTCATCTACTTCATTTATTGCAATTACTCTAAAGTAGTAAGTGTCACCATTAGTCAAACCAGTAACTGTGTAAGTGGTAGCAGGAGGATTGCCTGAAAGTGTTACATCACCAAGTATTGATGCAAAGTCATTAGTTGACCATTCAAGACGGTATTCATCTACTGATTCACCACCGTTGTTTACTGGTGCAGACCAAATAACTTCAATTTGTCCATCATCAGGATTGAGTTGAGTAATTACTGGGGCATCAGGTGCTCTAGCCGGTGTTGCTTCAACTTCATTAGATGGAGTTGCATCACCAAGAGCATTTTGTGCATATACTCTGAATTTGTGTAGTACACCATTATCTAATCCAGTTACTGGTACATCAGTTGTATCAATTGACTGACCGTCATTATAAACTTCAAATCCATTGCCATAATCTACTTCTATAACATAATCAGTGATTGGGAATCCGTTGTTGTCAGGTGCAGACCAAGTAAGAAGAACTTGTTCATCTCCACGTTCAACAGAAAGGTCAAGAATTTGATCTGGAACATCTCCAGGAGTTGCAAGAGATAGTGGGGAGTATGGGCCTTGGTTAACGCCATTTACAGCTGCTACTTGGAATGAGTATTCAACACCATTGTCAAGATCAACAATAGTGATTGTATTTGCAAGGTTGTTTGCACCATCATTAACTGTTGTCCAAGAACCACCTGCTGGTTTGTATTGGATGACATAATCTACAAGTGGAGAACCTCCATCATATGGAGTAGACCAAGTAATAGTTACAAATTCATCACCGGTAATTGTTTGAGCAGGATCAATTACTGGTGCATCAGGTACTGTAGCTGGTGTAGCAGTATCAGGAGTGGAAGGAGAACTAGGTCCATTGTCATTTATTGCAATAACTCTGAATGTGTATGTCTGTCCGTTAGTTAATCCAGTTACAGTTGTTTCAGTTGCAGGAGGATTACCAGATATTGTTACAGATGGAGTGTTAGCATCAAATGTTCCATCAGTAGAATATTCTACTTTGTAAGATGTGATTTCAGAGCCGCCATCATCACTAGGGGCATCCCAATCAACAAACACTTCAGCATTATCAGGAGTTAAAGTATGTAAGAATGGAGCTGTAGCAGTAGAGCTAGGAACAGCAGTAACAGGAGTAGAGAATGGACCTTCACCTGCAGAGTTTACTGCCTTTACTCTGAAAGAATACGTTTCTCCGTTTACTAAATTATCTACAGTTACAAATCGGTTAGTACTTGTTCCGTCATTGAATACTTCCCAGCCATCACCATCATCTACTTCTATGATATAGTCAGTGATTGCTGCACCATTGTTTGGAGGATGTTCCCATGTCAAGTACACTTGATCGTTACCACCAATAGATTCATCTATTACAGGTGCATCTGGAACGCCTGCAGGAGTTGCAGTTGCTTCGTTTGATGTAGGTCCTGTTCCTTCTGCATTTACAGCAGATACTCTAAAGTCATAAGATTGTCCGTTTGTTAATCCAGTTACTGCAACATCAGTTGTATCAATACTTGTTCCATCATTGAATACTTGCCATCCATTGCCATCATTGTATTCTAGAATATAGTCTATAATGGCAGATCCTCCATTGTCAGATGGGGGAGCCCAAGAGAGGAATACTTGAGTATTATCAGGTTCAGCAGTAAGATTTGTTGGTGCACTAGGTGTTGTGCCTTCAACAGAGTATGTAATGTATAATCTTGGAGATTCATATTGGTTTCCATCATATGAATATGCATCTCTGTCACTTGATGCACTTGATGCTTCAAAAATCAATACAAGAGAATTGCCAGATTCCCAACCAACTGTACCAGTTAAAGAGACATCATCAACAAATGTTCCATAACTATCAGAAGTTCCAGTATCAATGAATGCTAAAACATCACTTCCAGTACCAGTTACTTGAACAGTTGTAGTCTCCCATGAATTACCAAGTGTCAGGGCAGGAGCAACATCTACACCATTCCAAGTTACTTGAAGACCATTAGTGGAAGCATCAGTATCAGGTCTTGCCATTGATGCAAATGAAAGAGTGTACGTCTGACCAGAAACAGTGGACATAGTTTGAGAGATGGTAGTAGAAACATTACCATCAAGTTCTGCACTTTGTTCTCCTTCATCAGCAGAAGTTACTGCACCGCGTTGTATTTCCAAACCATCACTACTAACAGTCCAACCAATACCTGAGGTACCATCAGGGAATATTTGCCAAGTACCACCATTTTCAGTAACAGTGGGATTTTCAAATCCGCCATTGATTAGAAGATTTTCTCCAGTACCAGAAAGATTGATTATCTCTTGAATGATAGATGCAATATTTGGAGTTCTAGTATCATCACTAATTTCATCTTCATCCCAGTTTCCAATGTCATTCCATGAAACAGATGCAGAGGTAGTTGTTCTAGAAGCAATATCATTATCAGAATTTGTAAATGTTGGAGCATCAGCAATTAACTGTCCTCGTATTGTTGCAGATGAACTACCAGATTCATCTTCTTCAGATGTAAACTCTACATATGCACCAGTAATGGTAGCTCCTTGTGGGATGTTGATTCCATTGAATCTTAAACCGACATAGTCAGAGTCATCAATATCTAGATCACTGCTAGTAAGGTACATGTCTTCATTACCAGATTCATTGCCGTCATCTTGTTCTGCATCATCAGAAGATTGTGAGATTTGTACGGTCAAAATTGTGGCAGAAGTTGGTGTTGCAGTAGCAATATTTGATGCAGGTCCTGTACCATCATCATTTACAGCAAATACTCTGAAAGAGTATTCTTGGTTGTTAGTTAATCCAGTAACAGTAGCTGTTGTATCAATACTTGTGCCATCAGCAAAGGTATTCCAACCAAAACCACTACTATACTCGATCACATAATCTGTGACATCAGCAGTAGTTTGGGCAGGTGCAAATGCTGCAACAAATTGTGCTTGCCTATTAGCAGTTCCACTAGCAGTATGAGATTGGATATCAGAACCAGCAGTTTCCTTTATCTCAGTAGTAATTGCTGCAACTGCACTTGACGGATTAAAGTCAGATCTTTCTGTTTGACCATCACCATGAGATGTGTAAGAACCACTTCCGCCATTTCCGATTAATGATACAAGTAGTGCACCATCAGTTTGTGTTGTAATGCTTTGACTAATTGAATTAGCGTTAGTATTTGTTTCAGATTCTTTGTCCTCTTCTGCCTGTTGTGCAACACCAGAAAATGACATTGCAATTATACCAGCGCCACCAATAGAAGAATCAAAGTTTACAGTTATGGTGTTAGAGCCTGTTTGAATGTGCTCATCCATAATTCTCCATAATTCTACACGTTGTCCTGTTCCAGAATGGATTTCAGAGGAACCAACAGATATGCCAACACCAGAATTAGAGTTGACATCAATTGAGGAAACATCTTTAGGATTACCATCCTCATCAGCAATTCCTACCAAAATCATACGGTTACTATCAGCAGAAACATCAATTGAGATTGAACAAGAGTCATCAGAACAAAGGTTGTCTTCATTATCCACTACAGTGTCAAAGGTAATTTCACCAGCAGAACTATCAGGTGCAGTCCAAGATAGTGAGACTTCGGTGTTTCCAGGGGTTGCAGAAAGATTAGTTGGTGCACTAGGCAATTCCACATTAGAGGCAGGTGTGGCAGTGACGGTACCAGATGGACTACCTGTACCCTCTTCATTTACAGCAGATACTCTAAATGTGTACTCTTGGTCATTTGTTAATCCAGATACAATAGTTTCAATATCAGGAGGATTTCCAGATACTGTTACAGATGGGGTGTTTTGATCGAAGGTCCCATCATCAGAATATTCTACTATGTAAGAACTTATTGGAGCACCTCCATTAGAAGGTGCAGTCCAAGATAGTGAGACTTGTTCATCACCTGCAGTTGCAGAAAGATTTGTTGGTGCACTAGGTACTGAAACGTTAAATGAATAAGTGACTACAAGTATTGGTGCTGCATCAGAATCACCGTCATGGGATTCTGCAGCTCTTTTACCAGTACCAGTGATTATAATTGAAAGGGAATTGTCTTCTCCCCATCCTTCTCTGTTAACAATTTCTTGTATTATAGATGCAATATTTGGAGTTCTTTGATCAGATCCAGATTCTCCAACATCATCCCATTCGGCAGGAGACCATGAAACAGATGCAGAAGTCTTTGTTCTATCAGAAATATTGTCATCTTCATTATCAAATCTTTCAGAGTCATCAGTGTCCTCACCAAAGATTTCAAGAGTAGTCTCATCATCATCTGTTTCATCTACTGTAAACTGAACATATGCATTCTGAATTATTGCACCAGAAGGAATTGCAATATTATTGAATCTAATTCCAATCTCTTGTTGATCACCATCATCTTCTGTAAGTTCCAGATCACTGCTACCACGATCTACATCACCATCATCAACTTCTTCTTCTGCATCATCATGATTATGATTTACCTGAATTTCGATTGTTACAGGACCAGTGGGGGCAGTAGTGACGGTACCAGATGGACTACCTGTACCCTCTTCATTTACAGCAGATACTCTAAATGTGTACTCTTGGTCATTTGTTAATCCAGATACAATAGTTTCAATATCAGGAGGATTTCCAGATACTGTTACAGATGGGGTGTTTTGATCGAAGGTCCCATCATCAGAATATTCTACTATGTAAGAACTTATTGGAGCACCTCCATTAGAAGGTGCAGTCCAAGATAGTGAGACTTGTTCATCACCTGCAGTTGCAGAAAGATTTGTTGGTGCACTAGGTACTGTTACAGATGGGGTAGGGGTTGCATTTGCAGCACCAGAAGGATTACTGTTACCTACAGAGTTGTGAGCTAAGACTTGGAATTCATATGTTACATTATTAGTCAAATTAGTTACAGTCAAAAACGGAGTTGTGTCAGGAGTGTTACCAAAAGTAGTCCATTCAGCAATGCCAGATATACGATATTGAACAACATAGTAATCAATTGTAGCGCCGCCATCATCATTTGGCGCAGTCCAAGATAGTGAGACTTCTTCATCACCTGCAGTTGCAGAAATATTGAGTGGTTGTCCTGGAACAGATGCATCAGAAGTTGTTTTCTCAAATACCATCCATAATGCAGCGCCTGTGGCGTGACCTTGTTCATTATCATTAGCAGTATCCTCTGTTAGTCTAATACCAACTGCAGTTTCACCTAAATTGTTTCGTCCAACAGTTGTTGGATCACCACCTTGCTGATTTGTTATAGCAAAAAATACAGGATTAGAATAAGTGTTTGAAAAGCCTAGACGTTCCCAGTTGCTAGAACCAGGATCTTCATTGATGGCGGTTTCTAGACCAGCCTCCATCCCATCAAAGACACCTCTGTCAATTGCAATCCACCCCATCTCATTGTTAGTGCCATCACCAATATCAGAAGCCTCTTGCCCAGCAGGATATGATTCATCAATCTCTAAAGATGCACGAATGCTATTTGCAGATAGGTCACCAGATTGATATCTTACAGAGACCCAGTCTTGTGCACTATCTTTGTTTGCAGTTGCAACAAAAGCAGGTGCAGAGTCAAATGCTGGTGAAAAGTTTATTGTGTAAAAGTCACTGTTATTATTTCCTCGTGAATCGTATTCAGATATCTCAATAGATCCTGCTTGTAATTGAACATCACCAGAAAGTGTATGATTACCTTTTTCAACAACGATGTATCCTACATTACCCGCAATAGAGCCATCAGTACTATCTCCACGATACAGTTGGACTTCAAAGCTGGATATAGATACATTTCTTACAACAGCAGTGGCATATTCCATTAACGCACTTGTCTCAAAGCCATCTACAGGTTGTGCAATGATTACAGGATCACTGTATGTTCCTTGGATTGAGACAGTTGTCCAACCATCAGTAGAAACTATACCTGTTTCATATGGGACACTACCAGAACTTCCAGAATCTACAACAGAAATACTAACATCATCAATTTCTAAATCACCAAAATTACCATCACCTACATTATCTAAATAAAATCTAATAGAGTTAATGTCAGCATTATTATCAAATGGAATGTCTGTAGAACCACTGCCAGAAATTAATCCATCACCTGCAATTGTAAGATCATAAGTGTTGGAATCCAAATCTACAACAGCAGTTATTGTTGCATCACCACCGGAGTTAGAACCAGAACTTCCACTTACTACAGCAATCTGTGTTTCATCAGAATTTGCAACATAACCAAATCCTTCATGATCATTCATTCCTCTATCAGGACTTGCCCAAATGAGATTTACTACAGGTGAACCATTAAGAGAGCCATTAGAACATGTAAGATTATCTCCAAGCTCCATGTGAGATTCATAGGTATTTTCAGAACCAGTTCTTTCAAAATTAAATACATAGTCCCACTGAAGTGTACCAGAGTTCTGTTCAGAAAATGAATAAGTCACACATGGCTGGTTAGAATTATCACTACTATCGAAAGTCAGCCGATTATTATCTATCTTAGCTTCAGCGCCAGAACCATTGTCAGATTCAGACCAACCATTTCCCACATTGTCACTATCTGAGCGGTTAAACTGATCTGAAAAAATCGTAGTAGTTTGAGCAGATGCAAATTGTATAGGATCAAAAATTGGAAGTGCAGCAGGAGGAACGAGTAGAATTACAGCTAATATACATACTAACAGTCGATTGAGGAATACATCCCTACTGTGTTTCAAGTAATTTTTTGACCGCTTTTTCGTATATAAAGAGAGAGCGATATTCCTATTGTTGGGAATTTTGCATTTTAGCACACATGGGTGAAATGTTTTACAAACTAGTAAAGAATCAGTTAACAAATCCCAAATTTGGGAAAATTACGCCTATTAGGAACATCCTAACTTCATAAAAATAGAATTACGAGTATTTTGTAATTTTTCAGCGCAAAACAACTCAAATTAGATAGGAGCCAAATTTCCACGTACTTTATCACGTTTTACGAAAGCATCCTCAAGTGTTTTTGCAGTTGGCTCTACAAGCCAAGTGTCTTGTTCACTTTCAATTAGTAATGCGACATGATTGATCTTTTGAGGAGTTGATGGGTTATCGGAATCAAAGTAGATGAATCGGAGTTCCCAAGTTTTTCCAATATCAGAGGACTTTATCATATCTGCCATCAGAATGGCTAGATCTTCATTATCTCCTTCGCCCTTTGAGAAAGTATCAAGAGGATGTTTAGGATCAGGTTGCATTTCATAGGAGGTTAATTCAAACTGAGATACAATCCACCATACTTCAAAGATAAATTCACCAGGAGTAGTTACAGTATTGTACAATTCATTCATAGGTTTAGGCATTTGACCTGTGACAAATTTTGATAAATCACGTATTTGGACAGTCTCTGCCGTACCTCCTTGACCTACACCGGCAAGAGTTATTGACAAGGTATCTTGAGGTGCGGGTAATCGTACAACCTCATCTATGAAATCATCTGAAAGTTTTGAGAAGGTGTATGAGTTACCTCTAGAATCTACAAAGTCCCAACTAATGGTTCCTTCTTCCATTGCGACCTCAGGCACTTTAGAAGTTTCAACAAGGATTTCTCGTTCAAATCCAGTCAATGACTCAAATATAGAGTCTCCTTCTGGATCGTCTTGTGCTTCTTCTAGTTCGCGTATTTTTGCCTCTAATGCAGCAATGCTGTCTTCTTGTTCAGGAGTAGGTTGCACCACTGCAGCAGGTTGTGATTTGAATTCTTCGATTTGAGTTTCGAGTTTCGTTATTTCCTGCTCTAATAGTTCTGTTTTTTCGTCAGATGAAAACCTAATATCTTCAATCACAGATACTTGATTCTCAAGAATACTGATCTTTTCAGCAAGATCAGCTCTTTGTTGCTCTGCTTGTAGAATTTGCTCTGCTGTCTGCTCCACACGGGTTTTCAACTCTTCATTTTCTTCTAAAACAGCAGTACTCTTTTCTAAAACAATCTCAGTTACACCACCTCCAAGTGGGACTACAGAATATGTGGGAAGGAATTTTTTTTCAATTGCCTCATCATTAAGATAACTTACTGATAGCACACCTACTACAATGGGCACAATTGCCAAAAGTAAGATTTTGCTGCTCATTTAGATTAATCGACCATCAAACGCTAATAACAATAACTACTAATTTTTTGATAGAATGTCATTTAATTTTTTATTCAGAGAATCCAGAGATTTTATCACATCAGTTGAAAGTGGCTTTTCAGCTTGACGATTAATCAAGAATAGGATTTGATCTTCAATCTCCTTTAGTTCTTCTTGGACTTCAGTAGAAGTTTTACTCATGTGTTCTTTTAATTTAGACTGTGTCTGTAACAGTCTACGGATTTGTGCCTTTTCTCTTTTGATCTGATCGATTATCTGCATTTCATCTTCAGCAAGTTTTATCATCTGCTCTTCATGGTCGTGGTGACTCTGTTCGAGATCGACTTTTTCTTGTTCAAGAGTTTCCATCCTCATTTTATTTTCAAACTCTTTTTCTCTTAGTGAACGAATCTTTTCTTCAAGTAATTCTTTTTTCTGTAGTGCTCTTTGTTCTGCAAGTACACTGATTTGCTCAAACTTTTCAAGTTCATCTTGTAGTTTTTGTATCTGCTTTTCAAGTGCAGGAGATATGACTTGGGATTTCTTTTCTGCCTCATCACGTTTCTTCATTAATTCTACTAGTTTGATTTGTTGAGTTCTCAAATCGTTAGTTACAGTATCACCTGCTTCAGCTTCTTTGATTTGAGCTTGTAGTAATTTTTCATTCAAAGATACAGGATCAACAGGTCTTGAAGTTGACTTTTTGCCAAATAGTTTAGAAAGCCAAGAGGGTTTCTTTTCGGCAGATTCTTCTTGACCAGGTTGTACAAGAGAGGGTTGTCTGGAGGATAATTTCTTTTCCAATTCTTTTCGTTCTGCAGTGAGTTTTTTCAAATTAGCATGTTGGGAATCCACCTGTTCTTGAAGAGTAATCTTTTCGGACTGAATTTGCTCTAGCTTGGATTGGTGTTGTTTAGTGATAGTGTCAATTTCTGCTTGTTTTTTCTTTAGTTCTTGTCTTTCTAATGTGAGTTGAGATTCTAGTTCAGGGTAGGAAGTAGGTTTGGATTTGATTTCTTCAAGCTCTGCTTGTTTTGATTCTAGTTGTTTTTGAAGAGTAGTCTTTTCAGATTGGATTTGCTCTAGCTTGGATTGGTGTTGTTTAGTGATAGTGTCAATTTCTGCTTGTTTTTTCTTTAGTTCTTGTCTTTCTAATGTGAGTTGAGATTCTAGCTTGGATGAGGGTGATTTTGATTTGATTTCTTCAAGTTTAGATTGTTGGAGTTTTACCTTATTTTGGAGGGCGGTCTTTTCAGATTGGACTTGCTCTAGTTTGGATTGGTGTTGTCGGGTTATAGTGTCAATTTCTGCTTGTTTTGATTCTAGTTGCTCTTTTTGTAAAGCCAGTTGAGGGGCCAGATCAGCAGAAGGTGATTTGGATTTGATTTCTTCAAGCTCTGCTTTTTGAGTTTCTAGTTGTTTTTGAAGAGTAGTCTTTTCAGATTGGACTTGCTCTAGCTTGGATTGGTGTTGTCGGGTTATAGTGTCAATTTCTGCTTGTTTTTTCTTTAGTTCTTGTCTTTCTAATGTGAGTTGAGATTCTAGTTCAGGGTAGGAAGTAGGTTTGGATTTGATTTCTTCAAGTTTAGATTGTTGGAGTTTTATCTTATTTTGGAGGGCGGTCTTTTCAGATTGGACTTGCTCTAGCTTGGATTGGTGTTGTCGGGTTATAGTGTCAATTTCTGCTTGTTTTGATTCTAGTTGCTCTTTTTGTAGTGTGAGTTGAGACTCTAGTTCAGCAGAAGGTGATTTTGATTTGATTTCTTCAAGCTCTGCTTTTTGAGTTTCTAGTAGTTTTTGGAGGGTAGTCTTTTCAGATTGGACTTGCTCTAGCTTGGATTGGTGTTGTTTAGTGATAGTGTCAATTTCTGCTTGTTTTGATTCTAGTTGCTCTTTTTGTAGTGTGAGTTGAGACTCTATCTCAGGGGACAATGTAGGTTTGGATTTGATTTCTTCAAGCTCTGCTTGTTTTGATTCTAGTTGTTTTTGAAGAGTAGTCTTCTCTGATTGGATTTGTTCTAGCTTGGATTGGTGTTGTCGGGTTATAGAATAAATCTCTGCTTGTTTTTCTTGTAGTTGTTCTTTTTGTAAAGTGAGTTTTGATTCTAATTCAGGAGAGATTGATTTTGATTTGGTTGCCTCAAGTTCTGCTTGTAGTGTTTGTATCTTTTCATGAAGTGCAGTCTTTTCTGATTGAGATTTCGACATTACATCTTGATATTGTGTCATAATATCATTTAGCTGAGCATGTTTTTTCTTATAATCATCAATTTGAGCTTGTAATTGAGATTCCATTTTAGCAGAGGAAGATTTCGATTTGGTTGCCTCAAGTTCTGCTTGTTGTGATTGGATCTTATTTTGGAGGGCGGTCTTTTCAGATTGGACTTGCTCTAGTTTAGATTGGTGTTGTTTAGTGATAGTGTCAATTTCTGCTTGTTTTTCTTGAAGATTATTTTCTAGATCCGTTATTTGTTGTGCATTGTTTGTTGCATTAGATTTTGCTAGATTTTCCAAATTGACTTGTTGTATGTAGAGTTGTTCTTCAAGAGCTGCCTTTTCACTTGCAAGTTTCTTTTCAAAGGTGGAACGCTCTTCAGATATAGCCTTGAGTTCAACTTGGAGGGTCTGGATTTTCTCTTCTAACATAACCTTATCTGCTGTAGCTTTTCGTTTTACAGACTCATAATCATGGGCCATTTTTTCAAGTTCGGCCTCCTGGGCTCGAATCTGCTCAGTTAGGCTGATTTTCTCTAAGTCATTTGTTTCTTGTTCAGATTTTTTTGCAAGCAGTTCTCTGTCTTTTGCTAATTTTTCAAGTTGTGTTTGTTGAGTTGCAATTTTTTCTTCTAGCTTCATCTTTTCAAGTTTAGCTTTTTCAAGACTCATTTTGTGTTCAGTTTCTTCTCTGTCTTGAGCAAGTCTTTCAAGCTCAGCTTGTTGAACGTGTATCTGTTCTTCAAGTTTAGCTTTTTCAAGAGAGGCTTTTCTTGTTGCAACACTATAGTCACGTGATAATTGACTTAGTTCTTCTTGTTGATGTTTTATTTTTTCTTCAAGCTCTGCTTGCTCTACAACTTTTTTAGATTCAAACTCGGCTTCTTTTTTAGCCAAGTCTCTTTCATTACGAAGTCTTTCAAGTTCGCTTTGCTGAGAATATATCTTCTCTTCTAGATGTCTTTTGCTTTCCTGAAGTTCGGTTTGTGAACTTTCATAATTCTCTTTTAATGTATTAAGTTCGGATTGTTTTTGCTTATGTTCTTCATCAATTGTAACAGGTGTGGTTTTGGCTTCAGATGATTTTTTTTGTGCTACCTCAGCATAGTATGATTGAGTTACGCTATCAAGATAATTTTTGTCAGATGCATGTAGTATTTTTCCTTGTTTTAAAGAATGTAAAATATAGCGAAGTCTGTTTGAGTCACCAATCCCTTCAGCAACTAATTTGGATATAAAATCAATTGATTGTTCTGGAGGAGAGGTCTCATCAGAGGCATTGTATTCTTGTTCAATTCTCTCTTCAAGATATTGCTTATCAGACTTTGCAAGAGATTTGTTATTTTTTATGGAATTTAGTATATGGCGCAGCCTACCAATGTCGCCCGTATTTTGAGCGATAAGATCCTTTAGGAACGTTACTGTGTCTTCTGTAGACAGATTCACCATGAAATTCGCCTAATTTGCGATCCGATATCTGCTTAATAAATTGCCGATCAATTGATCTTGACTAAACTAGACCTCAACAACAGGCACGGATATAGAGACTGTGGTAGTATCATCAGCATCATCTATGCTAGTCATGCCTGCGTGGTCCTTTAGAATTACTTTAGCCATATAAAGTAGGATGTGGTCGGCCTGAGCGATTCCAGTGTCACTCTCATCTAAGGGGGAAAATATGTCAGAATCTATCTTTTTGTCGGACACAAGTTGAATAACGATGTTTTTTTCATCAGCGGCGGTTTTAATCTGAAGAGGGTCCCCATCAATATACGTCATGAAAATATCAACTATGTATCGTATTGCGCGTCCCAATTGATGAGCATCTGCAAACACATATGCTTCATCAGACTGTTCAAGGTTTATCGTTACATTCTTTGAAGTTTGCTCAATTTCTTTTAGAGAGGAATTGATGATTTCATTTATTTTAACATCATTCATATCATAGGTTAATTGTCCTTGCTCCAAATTGGAAATGTCACTAACAGTGGCAGTTAGCAGTTTAAGTTGGGAAAGGGTATTATCAATTGCACGAAGGACTTCATCTTTTGTTAATTTATTATTTTTTAAAAGATCAACATTTTCAGTTATATCACCAATTGACTGATTTGTTTGTTTAGAGATAAATCCCATTATACTTTTTGTCCAAGAATCATTTTTTTCAATTTTTGTTAATGCTCGTTCTAATTCATCAGTTCGTAATTTTACAAGATCAGTCAAATTGGAGTTTGTAAAATTGATACTATCTCTCATGTACTCAAACTTGTTAGCAAGATCACCTATTTCATCATCTGTTTTAATGTTAAAGTAAACATCAAAGTTTCCATCTGCAATTTGAGATGATGCATCACGTAATTCTATCAAAGGTTTGGAAATAGATGTTTTAATGTATAATCCAACAATTACTGCAGACATTATCGTAGTAACAAGTACAATCAAAATTATGTTAGTTAATACAATTACAGGAGATAAAACATCATCAATATTTTTTTCTACAACTAAATTCCATCCAAGAGGCAAAGCAGTGGAGCCAGGTTTTGCATAAACTTTGAGAATATCACTTCCTTCAACACCATCAACAATGTAATAATCGGATTCTTCAGACATCAAAAGGAATTCTACAAGAGAGGTATTTTCACCAAACTCAGAACCAATAGTAGAATAAATCACTTGGCCTTTATCATCATGAAGAGAAATTTCCGTTCCTAGAAATTTATTTGTCTGTTGGAGATCATGAATTCCACCTATCAAATCTTGAAGTTTAATTGTTGTCTTTAAGACACCCAAAAATTCTCCAGTTTCATCATCAATTCGAATTGCAATGTCTTGTGAATAAACTTCTGAATCAGCATCATAGGATACTTCATCTACAAAATATCCAGTAGATACTACAGTATTCCACCATTCTGCATCATTTACATAATATTGAGGAATAGTACGGTCATATGCAACTAAAATTCCAACTTGATTAAAGATTCCAATTTGATCATATATTGGATAAGAGAATTTTGTTTCAACACGATTTGATGCAAATGCTAATTTTTCAGATAATTCGTCATCTTGAATTTCATTCATTAGAGGCAAAGTTTGGTTTTGATCAAGTGCATCATTCCATGCAGTGTTTGTTTCACTTATCTGAGAATCATTAGAATTTGTAAATTGAGAATTTGATTCATCTAGAACATCATAAACTAGAGCTTTATCAGAAAGTTCAATCAGGCCATAGGTTTTCTCATCAATGCCACGAACTATTTCAGAAACAACATCAGATAAGGATTGAGAATAATCCTGACCAATATTGTCAACAAGGTTATCTTGTGTTGTAGTAACTATAAGATACCCCATAATCACAATTGACGCAATTATAACTGTAAAACTAAGTAGGATTTTCTTGCCTATCTGCACCCTTATACAACTTTACTGATTTATATAAATTCTAAAGTAAAAATTCCTGATTCATCAAATATCTATTTTTTAAATTAGATTACAAGAATATCAGAAATGAAACAGAAGATTTAAACTGATTATTTTCATGTTTGAAAACACGGTTTTGTCAGATAGCGAAGAAATCATCAAAGTAATTGAAGCATTATTTGAAGCAGGAATTACAAAAAACACATCAATTCTAAAAGATATTCATCTAAACGACCCAAAATTTTCCAGTTTCAGTGATTTACCACCATATGATCTAAAAGACTATCAAAATACCATAGAATTAGAGGAGCTCAAGTTTGTCAGTATTTCAGATTATAGTTATGAGATAAAGAATCCAAAAATCAGTATTTTTGGAGAGTCAGCAGTTGTTGCAATGGAACTAAACCAGAAAGGAATGTTAGTGGATACAAAGGCATACACAGGAGAGCATATGGAAATCCAAGGAAGAGCAACTTTTGTTTTAGTAAAGCAACCAACTTGGAAAATTGCTCACATCCATCTATCAAAAATTAATTGATATACTAGTTCTTTTTTGGTTGAGGTTTATTTTATGGTTTGTTTGATTTGTTTTGATTAGGTTTGTTGCCTTTTGATTTGTTTTGATTAGGTTTGTTGCCTTTTGATTTGTTTTGATTAGGTTTGTTGCCTTTTGATTTGTTTTGATTAGGTTTGTTGCCTTTTGATTTGTTTTGATTAGGTTTGTTGCCTTTTGATTTGTTTTGATTAGGTTTGTTGCCTTTTGATTTTGGTTTCTTGTTTGAATCTTCGTTTGCTAGTTTTTTGTATAGTTTGAAAGCTTGATCAACATTTGCATTTTGATGAATGATTGACCTTGTTGCTTTAATCATGGCAACAGGATGATCAGATTGCCAGATGTTTCTTCCCATATCAACACCAACAGCTCCTGCTTTGACAGCATTGTAAGTTAGCTGTAATGCGTCGCGTTCTGGAATTTTCTTTCCTCCTGCAACAATAATTGGTACAGGACATGATTCAACAACTTTTTCAAAATTATCACAGTAGTATGTTTTTACAATGTGTGCGCCTTGTTCTGCTGCCATTCTACAGGCTAAAGATAGATATCTTGCATCTTTGCCTAATTCTTTGCCAACTGCAGTTACAGCCAATACTGGAATTCCATATTGTTCTGCTTCACTGACTAGTTTTCCCAAATTAACAACTGTTTGATACTCATATTTTGAGCCTACAAAGACAGACATTGCAAGTGCACTAGCATTTAGTCTGATTGCATCTTGAATGGATACTGTAATGTCTTCTTGAGACAAGTCATCGCCAATAATACTAGAACCACCAGATACACGAAGTACCATAGGAGTGTCAGTTTCTGCAGGAACAGATGTTCTTTGAACACCTCTAGTTAACATCAAAGAATCACAGTGTTTCAATAGAGGTGCAATGACCTTTTTTGGATTCTCTAACTTTTCAGTTGGTCCAAGAAAATATCCATGATCAACTGCTAACATTAGTGCACGATTGTTATGTGGTTTAATTATACGAGATAATCTGTTTTTTAATCCCCAATCCATATTCCATCGAATTTGAAATGCCTTTCTTAAGCCTTTCTTATTTTGTGATGATTATTTTCATTGCATTTTCACCACTTCGTGCATGATCAAATGCCTTTTGAGTATCGTCAATAGGATAAGTGTGTGTGATTAACTGCTTAACATCAATTTGCGATGATTCAATTAGATTCAATGCTTCTTTTGTGTCATTATCAGATGCAGCATAACTGGTGACAAGAGTAATTTCTTTTGAATATATTTTACTCATATCTAAATTCATTTTTGCACCTTTAGAAGGAACTCCAAACATCATTACTGTACCGCCTTTTCTAACCATATCAATTGCATCATCAAGAGCTTTGAGACTACTAGTTGCAACAATTGCAACATCAACTCCTAGGTTATCAGTATGGTCTAGGATTTTTTGTTTCCTAGTTTCATCCATGGAGTGGATTGATTCTGTAATATTGAATTTTTTTGCAAAGTCCAATCTAAAATCATTAACATCAAAACAGAAAATTTTTGAGAATTTCTTTGCCTGAGCAAGCATCACATGCATCATTCCAGTAGGGCCAACTCCAAAGATTGCTGCACTATCCCCTTCCTGATAAGGGTATTTTGTCCAAGCGCGTACACAGCATGCAAGAGGTTCAATCATTGCAGCTTCCTCAAAACTAAGAGAATCAGATATTTTCAAAACCCCACCATGAGACACATTCCATGCTGGAACAACATATTGTTCAGATAGACCACAGGGAGACAGATTGGTTTCATAATATTTTTTGCACATTGTCTCGTTTCCATGATTACAAAAATGGCAATCATAACAAGGAACATGATGATGAGTAAACACTCTATCACCTTTTTTGAATTCAGTTACACTAGAACCAACATCTAAAACCACACCAGCAGGTTCATGACCTAAACGCATTGATGGTTGTCCATATTGTCCAAATACTTTTTCCAAATCAGACCCGCATATTCCACATGCATGCATCTGAACTAAAATTTCACCAGATTCCAAAGAAGGGTTTTCTGTTTCACTTACAGAAATAACAGAGGGTTCCTTGACAGATGCAGTTTTCATGGTTTATCAGTAGAAAATTGATTATAAGTAGATTAAATCAAACACCAAGAATCTTCTTGAGCATAACTCTATAGTCAACTTCAGTTTTTTCGCTTCCGGTTGCAGGTAATGCAAATACCAAAGTAGATTTTTCAGCCCGTAATGCAGTCAACTCATCGTTAATAGATTCAGTGATATCATCACTAACTAAAACCAATCCAACATCAGAATCATCAGTTAATTTTTTGATATCTTCCAAAGCCTTTTGAGGAGATTCGGAAATAATACCTGGAACCCCGGCTAACTGAAAACTAGTTACAAATGATTTGCTTCCTACAGTGAAGATTTTCACAAATTCAAATGTTGTTCATTCTAATTTAACCCTTTTTGGAAGATTGGATCAGGAAGATTGATTTAGTTTAAAAAATTAGTAATTTCATGACAGAAATTGATACGCAAAAGGATTTTTTTCTCTTCTTGCACGGAAAAATGGATCTCAAACAAAAGGCAACTGATGTTTTAATTGCTAAAGGATGTTCTGAAGCAAAGATCACCATGGGAATACCAACAAAAGTCGGCAATGTAGGAGATTACATGGTTCAATTATGGCCACCAGGACCAGCACCAAATCAAATCAAAATTCAGCAAATAACCAAAGTTGAAGAAGTAGAACCTGAAGGCATGATTGGGTTGTGGAAAGGGGTTTCAAAAGAGGATATTGAATCTATTCCACTAGAATAAACTCAACTAAATCCAGCACCAAAATCAGAACCTTTGTCTAAAAGGTCACCTGAATCTGAACTTTTTAATTTTCTAAATAGCAATGTCTCATAGACTAGTTTCATTGCATTTTCATCATTTAGATTACAATCTTCTTTAATTTGATTTTTGTATTTTTCTAATTTGTCAGGGTCTTGTTCATCAAGAGAGATACCATCATGAACCATCAAGTTAGCAATTTTTTCAATTTCAGAATTTTGTTGCTCTTCATCCATATGGAACAATAAGTTTTCTAGTTATTAATACATTCCAATAAAAAATCATTACAAATCTGAAAGCAGTCCTGAAAGAAAATCAGAAAACTCATCATCAGAAAAAATAATTTTCTCAACCTTGTTTTCAGTTTGAGCAAGTTTTACAGAATCCAAATGATAACAGGTCTCTTTTCCATTTAATTTTCCAAAGTAAAATCCAGGACATGAACAATAAAGACTAGAGGGATCAACCCAATGTTCTTCTCCCTTACCAACAACAGTCCAAATTTTCCTTTGACTAGGCTCAAAAACATGTAATTTTACACGCTTTTCTGAAACTAGTGATTCTATTCGGTCAGGATCTTTGTTCACAAGAATTTAATCAGATATCTGCAGTATAACTTTGATGTTGCAGACTAGGATCATGCCAACAAAGCCAGCATTAGTTTTGGAAGGAGAGAGAAAACATCTTGTGGTAACAGATCTCCATATAGGATTTGAAAGTAGTATGGCATCAAATGAAATCTTTATTGGGAAAAATTCTACAATAAATGAAACAATTCAAGAACTGTCTGAAATGATTGATGTAGAAAGACCTGATTCAGTAATTCTACTAGGAGATGTAAAATCAAGTGTCAAAAGTATTTCAAAAAGTGAATGGGAGGAGATTCCTTTGTTTTTTGATAAAATCAGTCAAAAGTGCGAGGTAGTTTTAGTTCCTGGAAATCATGATGCAAATATTTCAAGATTGGTTCCTCAAAACATTACAATGATTAGTTCGACTGGAATTGTTGAAGAAAATGTGCTATTGACTCATGGACACACAATGCCATCAGAGAATTTTTCACACATAGACAAAATCATCATGGGACATGTCCATCCAGTATTTTTTCAAGAAGATTCTGTAATTAATGGACAAAGAGTTTGGGTTTCAATGAAGATAGAAAAAGAAAAAATTTTTCCAAACAAATCAGGAGAATTAGAAATTACCATAATTCCGTCATTTAACAAGTACTTTTATGCGACCCATAGAAAAAAATACAAAAAATCAATTTCGCCTATAATTGACAGGATAAAATCAGTTGCTAAAGCAAGAATAGTTACGTTGGACGGCACAATTATTGGAAACGAATCAATTATTGATCAGGTTTTGCGATAATTATTCAAGCACATCATATGGCTCAATAGGATCTTTTGTTGTTTCATTATGTTGCAACCATTCTAGGGTTTTAACAAAAGAATCTGCCAACTCAAGAGTAGTCAAAACAGGAATTCCCAACTCTAAAGACTTTCTTCTTATCTGATATTCATCATCAAGCATTCCAACATACTTTTCTAAAGACAAAGTACTTGGGATATTTATGATAAAGTCAATCTTTTTCTCATAAAGAAGATCAGAAATGTTTGGTTTTCTTTCTGGTTCTGAAATCTTGTGTACAATTTCAACATCACCAATTTTTTCTTCAAAGAATTCTGCAGTATGTTCTGTTGCTAAAATTTTGAATCCTAATTGTTTAAGCTTTGCAATACTTGGCAAAAGTTTTTCTTTATTTGTAGAACCACCTACAGTTACCAGTGCAGTTCCTTTATCAGGCAGATTGTATCCAACTGAAGTCAATCCCTTTGACAATGCATCATAGAAACTATCACCAAAACACGCGGCCTCACCAGTTGACTGCATCTCAACTCCTAAGGCAATATCTGCACCATCTAATTGCATGAATGAAAACTGAGGTACCTTGATTCCATAGTTGTGAATTTTTTGCCATTTGTTTTCAGGTATTTTTGGAAGAGGTTTATCCAAAATAGCCTTAGAGGCCAGGGAAATCAAGTTTGTTTTTACCAATTTTGAGACAAAGGGCATGGAGCGAGATGCTCGAATATTGAGTTCAATTACGTATACATGATCATCATGTATTAGAAATTGTAAGTTGAATGGACCTTTTACATTGAATGTTAAGGCAATCTTTTTTGTGTAATCATTTATTGTTTCAATAATTTTATTATTTAATCTCCATGGAGGAATACACATCATTGCATCACCAGAGTGTACACCAGCTGAATCAATATGTTCAACTATTGCACCAATGACAACTTCTTTTCCATTACTAATTCCATCAACATCTACTTCAAGTGAATTTAACATAAATTTTGATATTACAACAGGGTGATCAGGAGAAACATCTGTTGCTTCTTTGACATATGTTTTTAGTTCATTTTGAGACCATACAACTTTCATTGCAGCACCAGACAAAACATATGATGGTCTAACAATTACAGGGAATCCAACTTCTTGTGCAAAACTTTTTGCTTCAGTAAGATTTGAGAATGCTTGCCATTTTGGTTGTTGTATGTGTAGTTTATCAAGTTCGGCACTAAATTTGGAGCGGTCTTCAGCTCTATCAACATCTATTGCACTTGTTCCCATGATATTGATTCCTCGTTGTGCAAGACCAGGGGTTAGATTGTTTGCAGTTTGACCACCAACACAAGTGATTACACCTTTTGGATTTTCAAATTCAGTTATGTCAAGAATCCTTTCTTGAGTTAATTCTTCAAAATACAATCTTGTACAAATATCATAATCAGTTGAAACTGTCTCAGGATTACAATTTACTACGGAGACATTTTTCTCTCCATTTTCTTGCAATCCCCATACCATGTTGACAGTGCCCCAATCAAACTCTACGCTACTTCCAATTCGGTAGGGACCTGCACCTACAACGATTATTCCTTTCTCGTCTGTAGGAACGGAGATGTCATTGGCATGACCACCATAAGTAAGATAGAGGTAATTTGTAACAGCAGGCCATTCAGCAGCCAGTGTATCTATTTGCTTTACAGATGGAATTACGCCTAATTTTTTGCGTATTTCGCGAATTTCATCAGGTTCTTTCTCCTTGGATCTGGCAATTTGCTTATCTGAAAAGCCCATTTTCTTTACCTCCCACATCAGAGATTCATCTAGTTCAGATTCTTTGAGTTTAGCTTCAGTGTCTACAATATTTTGGATTTTTTCAATAAACCAAGGATCAATTGCAGATAGTTTGTAGATTCTGTCAACTGGAATTCCCATCTTTAGTGCAATTGCAACATTATACAATATTTGATCATCATGGTGTGAAAGTTTGTCTTCAATTTCTTCTTCAGTGTATGTTTTGCCATTTGCACGATTCAATACAAGTCCATCATTTCCAATGTCAAGCATTCTGATTGCTTTTTGTAAAGATTCTTCAAATGTTCTACCAACGGCCATGACTTCACCAACAGATTTCATTGTGACTCCAAGTTTACGGTTTACAAGTTCAAATTTTGAAAAGTCCCATCTTGGATGTTTACATACAATGTAATCAAGAGAAGGTTCAAAGCATGCAGTCGTACTTTTTGTAATTCTGTTTACAAGTTCAGATAAATTATAACCCAAGCCAATTTTTGCAGACATGTATGCAAGTGGATAACCAGTTGCTTTACTTGCAAGAGCTGATGAACGTGAAAGACGTGGATTGATTTCAATTGCAACATATCTATCAGAGTCAGAATCTAACGCATATTGGATATTACATTCACCAACTATTCCAACATGTTTTGTTGCACGTAATGCTGCTGAACGCAACATATGATATTCATGATTATCAATTGTTTGTGAAGGTGCAACTACAATGTTATCACCAGTATGGACTTTCATAGAAAGTACATTTTCCATGTTACACACAATTACATTATTACCATCATAATCTTGCATTACCTCATATTCAATTTGCTTCCAGTGTCCAATGTATTCTTCAATTAAGACTTGGCCAACTAGACTGGCCTTTAGACCACGTTCAACAATTTCATGTAATTCGATTTCATTGTGAGCAATTCCACCCCCACGGCCACCAAGAGTATAGGCTACACGAATTATGACAGGGTAGGATAGTTCTTCTGCTGCCTTTTTTGCATCATCAAAGTTTGTGACAGTCTTACTTTTGAGCACAGGGACTCCTGCCTCATTCATTTGATCCTTGAAAAGCTGCCTGTCTTCCGTATTTTTGATACCCTGAACCTGTGTTCCAAGGACACTTACACCATATTTTTTGAGAATTCCAGCCTCTTCTAGTTTAACACCGCAGTTTAGAGCAGTCTGCCCACCATAGGCCAGCATTATTCCATCAGGTCTTTCCTTTTCCACAATAGATTCAACATATGTTGGATTTACGGGTAAGAGATACACTTGGTCTGCAAATCTAGTATCGGTTTGAATTGTTGCAATATTTGGATTGATTAGGACACTTTTGATTCCGTCTTCATGAATTGCTTTTAGACATTGGCTTCCAGAATAATCAAACTCTCCTGCTTCGCCAATTTTGATAGCACCGCTACCAAGTACTAGAATTTTTTTTAGGGATTCATTTTTTGGCAATTCTCATTTCTCCATTAATTTTTTGAGTTCATCAAAAACATATTTGCAATCAAATGGGCCAGGCGCAGCTTCTGGATGAAATTGTACTGCAATACAATTTTGGGTTTTGTGTTTTATTCCTTCGACTGTTTTATCGTCTGCATTTGTAAACCATAATTTAAAATCAGATTTTTCTAAAGATTCAGGTTTTATTCCATAACCGTGATTTTGGCTTGTGACGTAAACTTGATTTGTTTCTAAATTGATACAAGGTTTGTTTTGTCCGCGATGTCCATACTTTAGTTTGTAGGTTTCAGTATTTCCTGCTAGTCCAATAATTTGTGCACCTAAACAAATTCCTAATGTAGGAATGTTATTTTCAATTAATTTTTTAGCAGTGTCAACTGTTGCAGGACAATTTTGCGGATCACCAGGACCACTACTTAGCACTACACCTTTTGGATTATGTGACATTATTTTATCATAAGGAGTATTCCATGGGACGACTATTGCATTATACCCTAATTCTCTTACATTTCTTACAATGGCATTTTTTGCACCAGTGTCAATTACCACAACTGATTCAGAGTCATTTCCGTAAGTTTTTTCTTCTTTTGTTGAAACAGAATCCATAAACTTCTCAGAATTATAATCAGTTGCATCTGCCAATTCTTTTTTGACTTTTGCAACGTCTATAGGCTCATCAGATACAACAAGTGCGGCCATCATAACACCACTACTTCGAAGTTTCTTGGTCACGGCTCGAGTATCAATACCAGATATTCCAGGCACTTTTTCATTGTGCATCCACTCATCAAGAGTCATTTTGAGATTCCAATGACTTGCCGTCAAAGATAGTTCATGTACTACTAATCCTCTAATTTGCATAACATCAGATTCGAAAAATTTTGAAATTCCATCATCGTCCTTAATTTCTGGATCGGGTATACCATAATTTCCAACCAGTGGATAAGTAAGGGTGAGAATTTGACCGTTGTAAGAAGGATCAGTTAGAGCTTCTGTGTAACCAACCATGCCAGTGTTAAATACAATTTCACCAAAAACAGTCGTCGAATAACCAAAGCCTTGACCATCAAAAACGGTGCCATCATCAAAGATCAGCTTTCCATGTTTGTTTGCGTGGATTGATTTCTTTGTGGTTATTGTGACCCTCAGCAATTCCGTTGTAATACGAATTTAAGTTTTGTGTGAATTACAGATGAAAAAAATTGATCGCAAATGAAATTACATGTGATTAGTTTAGTGAAATTATTCCAGATTTTATCAAAAATTGCATTCCTTTTACAAAAGAATCATCATCAATTGAACCATCTGCCCACCAACCAGCATTGACTTTAACCCAAACAGGAATGTCGTTTGTTTGAGAATTAGAACCTGCCAAAGTTGGAGGAATTTGAATAATGTTTTCATCAATTAAAAACTGAATCCCTTGAATGAAAGAATCATCATCAATTGAACCATCTGCCCACCAACCAGCATTACTTTTCACCCAAGAAGGAATACCATTTGTCTCAGAGTTTTGAGATGTGCCAGGTTCAATTACTATAATGAAATTTCCTTTTGATTGAGGATCTCCATCGATGTTAGAGACAAGAAGGTTTGCAGAGCCTGAATTTTTTGGATCAAAATTTACTTGATGAACATTTGAATAATCAGAATCAATATCACCCTTGAAATGTTTTTGATAAATACTATCACCCTGCTGTATTACTGAAAAATCATATTCCACATGATGTTTGTGATGATCAGAAAAGATTTGTTGAAAATCTATGAAAAATATTACATCCTCACCTGCACGGATAATTTCAGGCTCCCAATACAAGAATACTTGATAATCAGAGGTTGTAAAATATAATGGAAAGTCAACTTGGTCATTTGGTTGTAGTGTAAACTCAATTATTTCATCAGATGTCTGTACATTATTTTTCAACAACTTGAGCAAGTCACGAGTAATTACAGTGTGAACAGTCCTATCATCAAAAGAATAATCATCAATAGTAGTAATATCGTGTGGCAGTAAAAGTCCATTTACATATGAATCATAATTTGTGGAAAGAAAATCACTAAAGGTATTTGGTATTCTAACTTCTTGATGAATCACACTTATTTCTTGAAAATTCTGATTCCAATCAAATGGTATTGTGAAAGTTAATTGATTAGAATCAAAATCGAAATCTTGAATTTGATCAAAATAAGAGACAACATGTAGTTTTTGAGATTGTTTCAGATGATCATCTACATAGAAAAATTGGTGATCTGCAATACTTATTCCACCTTCAAATCCAATAGGACTTTTCAAAACATTTGAATCAGAATCAATAGACAAAATTTTTACTTTGTATTCATAAAGACCGCCAGAAGTAAAAATTGGCCCAGTAAATGTTAAAGGGTTTTCGTCATCTACTAACCATCCTCCCAAAATTGGTTCTTGAGTTCCTTGAATTGAGATTTGTTCAGAGTCATCAGATATTACAGATAATTTCAGAGTGCCAGTTTCATCATGAAAAACTTCTTTGAATAACTGTTTTTTATTTTTTGAAAATTCTAATTCAAATGTTACATGTTCGATTGCAGTTTCAGTTTTTGAGTCAAAAAGATTCAAAGTTATCAGATGTTCATTTACATTAGGATCAAAAATCGAAGGCAGGACAGAGATTGAAAAAGTGACATCTCGATCTCCAATTGACGCAGGAGGCAAGGTTTCACTTCCAAATCCATGTCCAAATACTAGTTCAGTAGAACCTGCAATACTAAAAATCAAAACAAAAAGCAAAACAAGTGAATTTTTCAATTTTACTCAAACAAAAACTGGGTAAGAAATAATGTTTTAGGCTAAAAATCACTTTAGAAAATCATAATGCTTGGAACTCTTCGCTCCATTTGTGATATGCACGAATCATTTCAGTTGAAACACTTGGTTTTCTTCTTTCCATAATGTTTTTGAAATCAGATGCAGTTAATTCTCTTGGTTGAATTGGTTCTTCACCTTCTATGGGCTCATGATAATCAGGAGAATCAAATATTTCATGGACTGTTTTGATTTGTGCGGCTTGACAGACATCTTTAATGTCACTGGCACTATAACCGTCAAACAATTTTGCAAGATCATTAGTGCTTACTCTAGAATCTTTGCTTAATTTGGCAGTGTATTGTTCAAAGAGGTTTTCTCTTGCTGCCTGAGTAGGTAATGAGACGTAAATTCTCTTTTGGAATCTTCTAAGGAAAGGCCAATCAAGTGCCCAAGGTTTGTTTGTTGCACCAATGACATACATCATCAAGTCTTTTCCTTTACCATTAACACCATCCATTTCAGTCAGGAATTGATTTTTAGTTCTAACTTCTCCGCCTACTTCACTACTTCGAGAACCTAATAGTGAATCAACTTCATCTACAAACAAAATTACAGGTTTGCCTTCTTTTTCAGCATAACTTCTTGCCATTGCAAATAATTTTGAAACATTCTTTTCTGCTTCACCTAACCACTTACTCATCATAGAAGATGCATCCACATTGATAAAGTAGCCATCCATCTCATTTGCAGTAGCAGCTGCCAGCATTGTTTTACCAGTTCCAGGAGGACCATAAAGCAACATTCCTTTTGGCCATCCTAGGGGGAATAAATCAGGTCTTTTAGTTGGATATACAATTGATTCACGCAATGCACTTTTTGCATCATCTAAACCAATAACTTGGTCCCAAGTTACATCTGGTTTTTCTTTCATAATTAGTTCTTCAAAGTCATTCTCATTTTCCTGTCTTTGAACAGATTTTTTCTGATCTTCTTCAGAAGCTTTAGGATCAACTGCAGGCTCTACGCCATGTGATTGTTGTAATGCATTAATTCTATTGTGATAAGAGTTACATCTTTCTTTATAAATTGGATTTAGTTTGCTGTTTGGGTATAATTTTAGTAATTTTACCAGAGCATCAATTGCTTGCTGATAGTATGTGATTGCCTGACCACGTGCTCCTTGAGAATCAAATTTGATAGCCTCAGAAGCATATTTGCTAGCAGTATTTTCTAATTCTTGGGGGGCCATACTCATTTCAAATTACCTACGCAGTATTTCCTTGAGAATTTTGTTGGTATTCTACAGTGTTAATCTCTGTAGCAAAATTGGTTAAATTAATTGCACTCGTTTCGTGCTCATCATAATCAGGACCATCATGATATTTCTTCTTAAAATCAGATTTTTCTGAGATATCTACATGAATTCCCTTTACCTTACTAATAGAATCCTCAGCAGACATTATCAATTCAGAAATCTCATCATCCAAATCTTCAATTGAGCCTGCAGCCTCTGAAATTACAGATACAAAATATTTGAGAATTGAGCGCATCTCTTTTTTGTCAGAATATTTGACTAGCATAAAATCAGCAATTCCAACTATTTTATCCAGATCTTGTAGTTCTTCTAAAGTTAATTTTTCAATATTTTTGTCATCAGATGATTTTACCTCAGCAATTTTTTTGTCAAGTTTTGATGATAGTGATTTTATACGTTCAAGGTCTTTTGAAAAATCACGTTTAGAGTTTAGTACATTCAAGTATTGCATAATTTAAAAAAATCAACATTAGGATACTGCTTACTTATTTTAGAGTCCACCATCAATTTTACTTCATCAAGTAAGATTGAGGATTCTGTGTTTGATTGACTAAAATCAAAACTAGCATGAGTAAGTGCTGCAGAATCAAGTACTATACTACCCAAATGAACAGAAAGTTCTGAGAGTTTTTGGCTGCAGTCAGGAACTAGTTCATAGAGTTGGGCACTGATTGTTCTAATTAGCGGAATAGATGAAGGTAGAACCTGAGGAATTGATTGAACATTTGTAATACTCCTAGTCTTTCTTTTTGTAAGAGTCAAAATTTCAAGAGAAAATGCCATGATTCGTTCAAGTTCGATTGCTTGGAGATGTGTTTTGTCGGATTCATCAAAATCAGAAACTAAATCTTTGTTTGATTGTTTCAAATCATCTCGTTTCTGAGATATAATATCTATAATTTCATCAAGTAATGTAGTAGAATACTCCAATCTAGGAGTCAAAGTAACAGAATGAGAGATGTTCTCAGTGTCCATTTCTATGCATTTAACCGACATGAAATATTTTATCGATATTTTGTATTAGAGGATGATGTCACGATTAATTTAGTAACCACAGTTACACATATCTGCAGATACAATTTTGATTTTTTTTGAGTATTTGTGTAAAGGAATTTAGCTCTCAATTTTACCTAATAACAAATCAATCATAATCATGGTCAATGAGCACGCATTAACAGTTAGCCTTGAAGAATTTGGTTTGAGTAAATATGAGGCACTGGCTTATGTTGCATTAATTGCCAAGGGTACAATTTCAGCAGGAGAGTTAGCATATTACTCTGAAATTCCAAGAACCAAGATTTACCCAACTTTGCTAAAACTTGAAAATAAGAAACTTGCAATAATTTCAAAAAGTAAACCAATAATGTGTACTGCTATTGCACCAGAAGATGCATTTGATGGAATAATTCACGAGCAGATTAACAAAGTAAATGCAATGAACACACTAGTATCTAATCTGAAAAAAGCTAGCGAAGAAAGTAGAAAATCAAGAGGTTCAGAAGAAAAAAGGTATTTCCACATCAGTGCAAATAATGTGTTATCACAACTTCAAACTATGATTGAAGGTAGTAAATCCTCAATGAAAATAATGGTAGACCAATGGGGTTTAGGGTTACTAGCAGAATGTAAAGAACAACTAGTATCAGTATTACGTAGAAATCTAGATGTTAAAGTTCTAGTGTCACCTACACAAATTTGTTCAGAAGCATATAGATCAATACCAGATGGAGTAGAAATTAGAGCATCAGACATTACACAAAATTGCTTTATCTTTGATGAAACAGAATTACTAATGGTAAATAATGAAAATGGAAAAGGAGCTATCTTTTCATCAACTGACATTCTTGGAGTAAATCAAGAAAAAGTATTTGCACATATTTGGAAAAATGCAACAAAAACAAAAGCACTTGCAGACATGACAAAAGCTGAAGCCCAAGAAATTTACAAAATTATCAAGACAATCAATGAAACAGGTCTAACTCATATTCTAAATTCTACAATGTTTTCAAAAAAGCCTGAATTTGACTTGTTTAAGTTATTAGAAAAAAATGGTGTGTCATTAAAATCAAAATCACTGGACGACATTATAGAAATCATGGATGCTGTGCTGCAGATTACATGTTCAGGGCATGTCAATTTTGAGGCAAATACAAAAAACATTACAGTAGAATCAAAGCTAAACAGTGGACATTCACTTCCATGGGTTTCGATTTTAGACGGATGTCTTCAAAAACAAGGCTACAAAACCAGAACAGTATTTCAAAACAACTCAAGTAAGGGCGAAAAAGTCCATATCAAAATAAGTAAAAACTAAAATCAGACAAAAATGACGCAACAATCGTCATGTCTGAAGAAAAACTCAAAGAATTAGGAATAGAATTACCAGAAGCCCCAGTACCTGCAGGAAATTACATCCCAGCAGTAAAAACAGGAAATCTACTTTTCATATCAGGGCAAATTCCACTAGAAAATGGCAAGGTGGCTTACACTGGAAAAGTTTCTGATGAGAATCTAGAGACTGCTCAAAAATCAGCTAAAAGTTGCGCAATTAACATACTGGCTCAAATCAAAAGAGAAGCAGGGAGTTTGGATAAAGTAACAAAAATTGTAAGACTTTCAGGATTTGTAAACTCAGTTCCAGAGTTCACACAACACCCAAAAGTTATCAATGCAGCATCAGACTTGATGTTTGAGGTTTTTGGAGAAAAAGGAAAACATGCAAGAATAGCATTAGGTGCAGGTAGTTTACCACTTGAATCCATGACTGAAATTGATGCAATTGTAGAAATATCAGAATAAAATTACACGTGAACCATAGGTAGTTCTTATATTAAATGAACATACTGAAAATCTAGAAGTGTGTTAAATGACATTGAAAAATTATATTTTTAAAAATTTGTGGCTTCAAGTTGTAATCTCATTACTAGTGGGATTGGGAGTTGGTTTAGTTTTAGGAGATGATGTTGGTGTCAATCTAGATGATAACACTTTGGATACTCTTTCATCATATCTCAAAATTCCAGCTAACATATTTTTGAGTGTAATTTTGATGA
Organism: Candidatus Nitrosopumilus sp.; assembly: GCF_965263415.1. Lineage (GTDB taxonomy): Archaea > Thermoproteota > Nitrososphaeria > Nitrososphaerales > Nitrosopumilaceae > Nitrosopumilus. The sequence continues at coordinate 1,007,962 of NZ_OZ253671.1, read as the reverse complement.
TTATAGTTCCATTAATTTTTGCATCAATTGTAGTAGCTATTACTAATTTAGGTACAAAAGAAAAAATGAAAACCCTAGGATTGGGTATTGGTGTTTATTTTGTAATAACTACAACAATCGCAATTCTAATTGCAATAACTCTTGCATCAGTTATTGCTCCAGGAAGCATTCTAGATCTTACGGCACTTCAAGAAACTCATGACCTTTCTGAAGATGATTTGAAAGTTACAGAAGGTTTCTCAGTAGATGAGATTCCGGACATAGCATCAAACATTATTCCAAGAAATCCAATTGTGTCGTATCTTGAAGGACAGATGTTGAGTATTTTGATAATGGCAATGATTGTCGGACTGGCAATGGCAGCTCTTCCAAAAGAGTCAGTCAAACCATTGTTGGATTTGCTAGAATCTGTTCAAAAAATTACATTATACATTCTACTGATGGCGATGAAGATTGTACCGTTTGCAGTTTTTGGTTTGATTGTAGGCATGGTTGCCAAAGTTGGAGTAGAAACCATGGCAGGGCTTGGAGTATACATGGTAACCGTAGTGTTAGGACTTGGAGCCATGTTGTTGGTATACACAATAATCATAAAGTTTGTAGCAAAAAGACCAATTTCATCTACATTTTCAAAATTCCGTAATCCTCAGACCTTGGCTTTTTCAACTGCTAGTTCGATGGCAACAATGCCCATGACATTAAAGACTGCAGAAGAGGATCTTAAGCTAGACACACGTGTCTCAAAATTTGTAATTCCACTTGGAACTACGGTAAATATGGATGGAACAGCTTTGTACCAAGTAATTGCAGTCTTCTTTTTGGCACAACTCTTTGCAATTGAATTGAGCATGTTCTCCATACTTGTGATTATTATCACTTCACTTTTGGCATCAATTGGAACCCCTGCAGTTCCAGGGGCAGGAACAGTTGTTTTAGCTACAATACTTGTAACAGCAGGAATTCCTCCAGTTGGAATCTTGTTATTACTTTCAGTAGATAGAATTTTGGATATGATTAGAACCATGGTCAATGTAACAGGAGATCTTACTGCATCATGCGCGTTTAATGAAATAACGCGGGAAAAGAATTGAGTAATTTGGAAGTTTTCTTAAATATATTTTCAAATAATTTGTGTCATGGTTCAAATGTGTAAAGGATTATGTGAGCGATTAAAAACTACATCATTTACAAATAATCTACGTTACAAAATAGGACAAAAGTGGTGTTCATTATGTGCAATATTTTTTCTCACAGAAGAAAATTCTTGTTCTTGTTGCAAAACAAGATTAAGATCAAAAGCTAGAAGTAAAAAATATGATTTGCCAAGAATATAATCATCAGAAAACTCAAAAATATACCCAAATGACTCTAAAATCGAGGCTAAATTGAAGTATTTAGAAGAAATAGAATCTGAGAAATACATTTCAGTTGAGACATATAGAAAAAACGGGAATCCTGTAAAGACACCAGTTTGGTTTACAATAAAAGATAATCAAATTTTTGTAGTAACACGCGACCAAACAGGAAAAGTAAAGCGACTCAAAAACAACACTCAAGTAAAAATTGCAACATGTACCATTAAAGGTGAAATCAAAGGGAAATGGGTTTCAGGGATTGCAGAGATTTTAGATGAAGAAAAAACAAAAGACGCAGTAAAGAGAAGAGATAAAAAATATGGATTCTTCTCCAAGATGGCAAGGTTTCTTACTAAAAGTAAAGGAGAACTTTTAGCATTTTCAATTAAGACTAAGTGAGTTTTGTAACTTTTGTTCTTTCTTTAGTTTTAAAGCAGTCAATCCAGCAAAACCAAAAATTATTGTCAGTCCAACATATGCCAATACTTGACTATACTCTATTAAAATAGCAGATACCCCAGTTCCAACAACACTTGGAAGCAAAGATAATGCATAGAGCCACCAACCACAACAGCCAAGTGGGATTAGAGAAAAGAAAGAGAAGAAAGATGTTGCAGCAGTACTACCAGAGTTTCCACCAAAAGCTTTTCGTTTAACATCTAATTTACAGCCAAGAAGTTTACTTTTTTCAGACAAGAATACTTGTAAACCAATTCCAATACCCATACCAATTATCACAATAGAGTTTAGTTGAAATGCAGCACTAATTGCAGCATATGGCTCTAATGCAGGAGTAGTTGCAACCACCACTGCCAAGTAGATTACAATTGTTAGAGTTCCAACGATTGTTGCTTTTTGGATAGGCTTCATCACGTATCACCATAAACTAAGGTTTGAGGGTGAAATGCAACCCATTCAAACCAAAATCCAGGCTCAATTGGCAGTCTTTCTAGTTGTTTTCCCTCATATTGACCTGAAATTGCCAATCCATCATAACTCCACTCAGAGTTTGTTTGGGTATCAGTTATCTTTCCATCTAAAAATTGAAAATCTAAAATTTCTCCATCAATCATTCTTTCAAATGCACGAGAGTTTTCAGAATACAAAGACATTAACACAATAGAAGTATTTCCAACTGAATCATTTATCACTATTTGGGATTCAATATCATTTTGTTTGAAAGCTTTGTAAATTCCATCAAGATTAAATCCAATGATAATTTCTTTTGGATGCATTCTATCATCACTATATTCTACAGGAAACATTATTCGTGGTTCAGTGTAATAATTTCCATAAGGATCAGTTGCATAAGATCTTAGATGTCCAGTATCAGTAGTTAGCACCAAAGTATCTGGATGCAATTTCTTCCAATCACCCCAAGTAATCACATCAAATGGAACCAAGTCAAGTTGATATCCAGAAAGTTCTCCTTTTACTGCAATGCCAAGTGCTTGACTCCAATAAGATTCAGTCAATCTATCATACATCAACAAATTACTGTTGTACAATTTTCCAGATGTACCAAACTCTACTTCTTGTCCATCAATTATTCTTTCAAAGACTTGATTAGTATAACACAGTGGACAATAAGTAACAGATACTGGAAGCCCACCAACTTTATCATTTACAATTTCATGCCAAACCAAAATGAACAATGGATATGCTTTTGCTTGACCGTTAATCTCCAAACCAATCACAGTATCTAAATCAGACATGAATTGTGAGTCTGAGACTTTTGCAAATACAGGATCATCAATTGAAGGAATTCCATCTTTTGGAGGGCCTCCTCCCTTAATTTTATCAAGAGGAATCAAATGTTTGATGCCATCAGTCTCCATAATTTCTAGTTCAGATATTCCTGTGGTAGGTATCGTAACTGATGAGGATGTAGGCGTAATTGTGACATATGGTTGAGAATCTTCAGATAAGAACAAGCCCAAACCTACAAGTGCAATACCTATAGCTATGGCTGGCGCAAGAATCTTTACATTCAATTTTGCATGAATTTGTCATCCAAATTATTAAAAAATTGTTCCAACTTTTGGATAGGATTTGGACAAATCCTTTTAATGATTTTTCAAAGGCCAGAATTAATGAATGCAGAAGCAACACTAAAGGGAAATGTATTACATGACATTACTCATTGGGGAATTAGCGCATCTATTGGCGTGATATTCATTGTACACAGTATAAAAAAATTTGATCCTGGTTGGCAAGAGTGGTTAGTTTCAATAGGAATTCCACCTGAGCTGCAATTACCAATTGCACTAGCTGAATTTATTGGAGGAATATTACTTGTTGTAGGAGTTCTTTCCAGAATTTCTGCTGCAATACTATCAGTAATTTTGCTTGGAGCAATATTCCATATTAGATGGGAGAACGGATTCTTTGTTTCCAAAGGAGGATGGGAATGGGATTTGGTAATGCTAGCTGCAACACTTGCAATCATAGTAGCAGGTCCAGGTAGAATTTCAATATCTCATGTAGCAAAAAAGATTCCTAGATTCTTACAGTGATTATTTTATTTTTTTATTTAATTCTGTAATGAACTTTTTTATTTTTGGTTTTGGAATGACAGCTCCACATGCCCTATCATGCCCACCACCAGAACCACCAAGATCAGTTGCCAGTGAATTGACAATTTTTCCTAGATGAACTTTACAGTTCTTGGAGCCTCTAACTGAAACTGCATAGATTCCATGATCAACTCTTTCTTTGTATGCAACACCTACGTCTTTACCAGACAATCCCATTACAAAGTTCACAGCGCCACTAGCACCAGAATCGAGAATTTCCATATGTCCAAGATTCTTCATTGTTTTCATACCTGCCTTGACTTTTGCAATCATTTGAGAGAGTTTTTCAACTTGAATTTGTGCAAATTCAAATGTATTTGGGATGTCATGAGGGAATTTGGACTCTGCCAACTCTTCAACCAAGTACAAGAGATAATCAGGTTCCTTTTGATGTCCTACAATGTTGTAGGTTAGCACAGTAGCACTGATGAGTGCAAATTGTCTATCATACATTTGAAGTAATTTTGAGCCAAGAGGTCTATCTTCCATATAATCAGTGATTGCAGCACATGTTGCAACAAAAGTAGCGTGTTCATTTAATTTTGATTTGTAAGCATTGTAAACTTGAACAGTAGTACATTCGTTAATGTCATGGATTACTTTGACTTTGAGTTTTTCTAATGACTTTACAACATTAGGATCAATGTCATGATGATCAATATATGTAATTGAAACCTTGTTTTTTCTCAAAGTTTTCATAATGTCAATAAATTCATCTTGAGTCTTTTTGCTAAGACCCAAATCACAAATGTATAATGATTTTAATTTTTCATCAGTAACAACTTGCTGTAATGCCTCCATTTGTCCAGGATAATCAACTAACATAGCATCACCACCAAACGCTTGTCGAATTAATGCTGCAGAACTAATGCCATCAGCATCTTCTTTGTGAGAGATACAGATTACTTTGGTACGTTTTGATTTTGTTGTTTTTTTAACAGTAGTGTTTGTTGCTCTTTTAGTAACTTTTTTGGTTACAGTTTTTTTGGCAACTTTTTTGGTTGGGTTTTTTTTGGTTGTTTTTGTCTTTTTAGTTGTTGATTTCTTTGTCTTTGATGCAGCCAACATCAAGAAAAACTACAAACCCTCATTTAAATGAAGAATGGAATCTCAAGATTTTCTAGATTGGTTTTTGACGCTTTGATTTATCAGAGAACTTGAATCAAGATATACCTCATAAAGGGAGAGTCCTTCCATTTGGTTTTGGCAATCAACTTCCTGAAGTCTTTTTAATTCTTCAGCAGATGCATTTAGAACCAAGTCATCAAGTTTTTGCAAATTTTTGCGTTCACTGGGAGTCATTTAATTTTTGATTAAAAATTCTCATTTAGGGCCAAAAGTTGGCATATTAGACTAATTACTAAATTTCATAGACATTATTTTGGCGAAAATATAATAGAAGAATTTTTGCTAGGCTCAGTATGGAGACCAAAAATATTGGCTTGCGAGGAATTGAGGTTGCAGATACAAGAATTTCAAACATTGATGGTGAAAAAGGCAGACTAATCTACAGAGGATTTGATATTTTAGATCTTACAAAGAATTCAACATTTGAGGAGACAGCATACTTACTGCTTTATGATAAATTACCCACAAAAGCAGAACTAGATGAATTTAATTCAAAACTAGTCGAGGCAAGATACATTCCAAAACAGATGCAAAAGAACATGGGGAATTGGAGAAAAGATGCAGACCCAATGGATATGCTTCAGGCATTTGTCTCAGCCCTAGCAGGATATTATGATGAAGAATTTTCAAATAAAGATGCAAGTTATGATAAAGCAATCAATCTGATTGCCAAAGTTCCAACAATAATTGCAAGCTGGCAACGAATTAGAAACGGGCTGTCAATTGTAGATCCAGATTCATCGCTAAGCCATGCAGCAAATTTTCTATACATGATGTCAGGTGAAAAACCAGATCCTGAAGTAGAGAAGGTTTTTGACGTATGTTTGATTTTACATGCAGATCACACATTCAATGCATCAACATTTACAGCTAGACAAGTTGCATCAACAAGAGCTCATATGTATTCGGCATCAAGTGCAGCAATTGGAGCACTAAGTGGGGAATTACATGGGGGAGCAAATACAGAAGTCATGAAGATGTTATTAGACATTAAAGAAATTGACAAAGTTGAACCATGGATTAAAGAAAAAATGGGTGCAGGTGAAAGAATCATGGGGATGGGTCATGCAGTTTACAGGACATATGATCCTAGAGCACAAGTTCTAAAAGAACTCTCAAGAAAACTTGCCGAGAAAACAAAAGAACCATGGTTTGACATGACTGAGAAAGTTGAAACGACGACTATTTCTGAAATGAAAGCGCAGAAAGGAAAAGACATCTATCCAAATGTCGATTTGTATAGTGCATCAATTTACTACATGCTAAAAATTCCAGTTGATTTGAATACACCAATATTTGCAATATCAAGAGTTGTAGGATGGGCAGCTCACATTATTGAAGAAAAATTTGCAGAAGCTGCACCAAAACCAGCATTGTATAGACCAAAAGCAACGTATGTTGGAAAGTATTGTGGTCCAGAAGGTTGTGAATACAAAACACTAGACTTGAGAAAATAATTTTTAATTTCTTGTGCTAAGCCAATCTTTAGCTTTTGAATTTACATCATGTTTGTACAAAACTTCAAAAACCATATCATAAAATGTGATACCTTTCTTCTGTGCCTGTTCATCAAGCCACTTTATACCATCTGCTAATTCAGGATCATATTCAGAGAATTCTACTAATTCATCCACCATTTTTGAAAAGAAGGCGTGAGATTCAAGCATAACTACACCTTTCAATCTTTGATCATAAGTGAAGAATTCAAAATATATTGACAAAAAACCACTTTTTGGATGACAATTGGACCACATTTTTCATTTTGATGGAGATAATGAGAGAATCTCATGGAAAATTAAAACAGGGGATTCCATTTCAGAGCAAAATCGTGAACATGTAGAAATGTACAAAAATAAAGTGACAGATTTGCAATCAAAATACATTGCATTTCATGTAGGTCTTTTTTGGGCAATAGGGACATTCATCATAAAAAATGAAGATATTGTTAAAGTAAAATTCAATGAAAAAGCAATGTTTGAACATTTCAAGTTCAGTAAAGAAATCAATGATGAATTTATCAAAAATAGAATGCAATTTATAAAACAATTAATTTTGCACAGAAAATTGAAAATGGAATTTGAGTTAGTTTAATCAAAATAAAAATTCAGGGCAAAAGAGCTTAAGACCAAAAACAGATAGTTACTTGGTGACAGCTCAGTTGCTTTGTATGATAGTATTACAGTACAGAATCATAAAAGAAAGAGTTGTTCAACTTCATTGACAACAGTCAATGTCGCATTAAAGCGATCATGTGTAATTTACAATGAATTTTTAGAAAATTTGAAAAAATTTGAAAATTTTACAGAAATCAAATCTACTCAAAGAAAAAAACATGAAAAATGTCAATATGAAGATAAGAATGAAGATTAGATTTATTTACCATACAGGAAGTCATTGATCAACTATGGCAGGTATAGATAAAGCTGCAATTGGATTTTCAATCGCAATTGTAGCTATAGGAGTTGCATTTGCTATGTACGGCGATGCAGCTCAAAATGCCGGTCCCAGTGTTTCAGCTCCAGTTGTAAGTAATACAACACCTGAGCCAGTAATGGATGAACCAGAGCCAACTCCTGAAAAACCAACGAAAGCTGGTTGGGAGAGAGCCACATCTGTACAAGACCCAGGTATTGGACATGAGGAACACCAACTTGCAGTGTTATTGGCACCAAGTGAGAACACATATTCAGGTACACTTCTCTATGATGCATCTGAAAATATTCAATTAGTTTCACTTAGAGGACCAATCGGCGATGATGAAAAACCATCAAAGATTTGGACTCCAGACGGTGAAACAAGATTTGAATTAACACTTGTTGAACCAAATAATGCAAAAGGCGAATGGGAATTTTCCGGTAATGCTTTAGCAGTTCACACATTCTATACTAACACATTCGTAGTTGATTACAAAATACTAGACCTTACTGAAACAGAACCAATGGTTATGGAAATTGAGGATGAAATGCATGTAGAAGAAACTCATGACGAAGAGCCAGCAGGTCCAATGACACATACAGTGGACATGCCAACAGGCACTTCAGTTCCAGGATGTGAGGAAACTAACGAATGTTACATTCCAGCAAACATCACAATCAATGCTGGAGATACAGTAGAGTTTGTAAATAGCGACACCGCCGCACACACAGTTACTGGTGGTAGTCCAGCAGATGGACCATCTGGTGTCTTTGACAGCAGTTTAGTAATGGGCGGAGCATCTTATTCATTCACATTTGAAGATGCAGGAAGCTATGACTACTTCTGTATGGTACATCCTTGGATGGTTGGTAGTGTTACAGTGAACTAAACCAAATTTTTTCTTTTTTCTTATTTTATCTGATTTTTTCTTATAGTCCTGTTGTATGCAACACCAAATCTATGAGTTTCATCTCTAGCATGTTGCAAGATTTGCAAAGAGGGTTTACTCTTTGCAATAATAACAGGTTTTTTGGTTTTGGGCAAGTAAACTTCTTCGTTCTCTTTTGCCAAAGAAATACAAGGTAACTTCAATCCAAGAGATTGTAAAGATTTTGTAGCAGCGCTAAGCTGTCCCTTGCCGCCATCAATCACTATCAAATCAGGCAATTCAGAGTTTTCTTCTAACAATCTATAGTATCTTCGTTTGATAATTTCACCAATCATAGCAAAATCATCTCTACCAGATACCGTTTTGATTTTGAATTTTCTATACCCAGATTTGTTTGGTTTACCATTAACAAATTGAGCCATGGAACCAACTGCAAAATCTTCACCATGATTAGAAATATCAAAGCATTCGATAACATTTGGGATTACAGAAAGATGTAAAATGTCTTTTAGTTCAACTAGCCCAAGTTCTCCACCTTTAGAATGAATTAGTTTTATATTTTTCAAAATCAAATTCATAATGTCTTTTTTCTTGCCCTTGTTAGGAGTTGAGATTTTTACAGCAAAACCAGATTGTTCTGAAAGTAAAGATTCCAAAAGTTTTTGATTTTCAGGAAGTTCACTTACAATGATATGTTTTGGAATTTTGTGTGTTGAATAGTATTGATAAAGAAAATTTGAAAAAGAGTTGTCACCAACTAGATCAAAAAAGAATTTGTCACTATCTCGAATAACCCCATTAATCATTCTAAAATTCATCACAGTAGCAGATTGTTCTTGAATTCCAATACCAAAGTATTCTTCATCAGAATTTTCCACATATTCCATTTTTTGTTTTGTCTGAAGGCTGCCTAGTCTAATCAGAGTATCACGAATGTCTTTTGCACGTTCAAATTGTTGTAATTCAGCTGCCTGATGCATTTCTCCTTCTAGTTTTTTAGTAAAAATTCTTGTTTGATTCTTTCCTTTTAGTACTTCTTCTAATGCAGCAACATGTTTCGAATATCTATCCTGCGCATCCTTAAACTCACAAGGACCTTCACAATTTCCCAAATGGTATTCAAGACATACTTTTTTTGGCAATGTTTTGCAAATTCTAATTTGAAATGCTTTACGTAATGCGCCAATTGTAAGTAATTTTGAACTACCCTGAGTGAATGGGCCAAAAGTTTTTCCTTTGCCAAGAAATTTTCCATCCCTAGTACGTCTTGCAACTAACAATCTAGGATATTTTTCATCAGATATTCTAAGGTAGGTATATCGTTGTTGATCTTTTAATTCAATATTAAATCTAGGACGATATTTTTTGATCATGTTTGATTCTAAAAGAAATGCTTCACTTTCATTATCAGTTAAAACAAATTCAATATCAGAAATATTTTGAACTAGTTTTTGTGTTTTGTAATTTTGATTTTTTAAAAAATATGACTTTACACGTTTTTTGAGATTCTTTGCTTTGCCAATGTAAATTATTTTTTTATCAGAATCCTTCATCAAATAGATACCAGGATCAGTTGGAATTGTAATCTTGGAGATATCAAAAGTCATTTTTTAACTAGTTTCTTAAGATATTTCCCAGTATAACTTCCAGGAGCTTTTGCAATGTCTTTTGGAGTACCTGTAGCAACTATTCTACCGCCCTCATCGCCCCCTTCAGGACCCAAATCAATTATCCAGTCTGAATTTTTAATGACGTCCATATTATGTTCAATTACTACTACAGTATTTCCAAGATTTGTCAATCGGTTTAGAACATCTAATAATTTTTGAACGTCTGCAAAGTGGAGTCCAGTTGTAGGTTCATCTAGAATGTACATAGTCTTTCCAGTGCCTCTTTTGGATAATTCTGAGGCTAGTTTGACTCTTTGCGCCTCACCACCAGATAGTGTTGTTGAGGATTGCCCAAGTTTGATATATCCTAATCCAACATCATAAATTGTTTGTAGTTTTCGTTTAATGGCAGGTATGTTCTCAAAGAAATTCAATGCTTCATACACAGTCATATCTAAAACATCTGAAATGTTTTTTCCTTTGTAAAGAACAGATAACGTTTCAGAGTTGTAACGTTTTCCTTTGCACTCATCACATTTTACATAAACATCAGAAAGAAATTGCATTTCAATTTGTTTTACACCATCACCATCACATGCAAAACATCTACCATCAGCAACATTAAATGAAAATTGTCCAGGTGCATATCCACGTTCCTTTGATAATTCAGTATTTGCATACAATTCACGAATCGGAGTAAATGCACCAATGTATGTTGCAGGGTTTGATCTAGGGGTCCTTCCAATTGGGGATTGATCAATTGCGATAACCTTGTCAATATTTTCTAAACCAACAATCTTTTTATGATTTCCAGGCTTTACATTAGATTTGTAAAAATGATTCTCTAGTGCTTTGAGTAAAATATCATTAATCAAAGTAGATTTTCCAGAACCTGAAACACCAGTAATAGAAACAAAAAGACCTAATGGAATTTCAACATCTATATCTTTGAGATTATTTTCAGATGCTTTTTGTACAACAAGGGAACCAGAATTATTTCTAACTTTATCTTGTAATGTGATTAATGAATTATCTTTAAGATAATCACCAGTGACAGACTTGTGACCATTGAGAATTTGATTGACAGTTCCCTCAAAAACCACACTTCCTCCATTCACACCTGCTCCAGGACCTAAATCTACCATCCAATCCGAATTTCGTATAACTTCTTCGTCATGCTCCACTACAATGACTGTATTTCCAAGATTTCGTAGTTTATTTAGCGTTTTAATGAGTTTTGCATTATCTCTTTGATGCAAACCAATAGTAGGTTCGTCTAAGACATACAAAACACCAGTAAGATTAGAGCCAATCTGAGTTGCCAATCTGATTCTTTGAGATTCACCACCAGATAGTGTCGAACTTAATCGGTTTAGAGTAAGATAGTTTAATCCAACATTCATTAGAAATTCTAGTCGTTCTTTAATCTCTTTTAAAACGTCTCTTGCAATGTATTGTTCATTTTCAGTGAGTTTTAATGTAGAAAAGAAATCATAACAATGATCAATTGATAAATCACATACATCCATAATTCCTTTATCATTAATTTTTACTGCAAGAGATTCTGGTTTGAGTTTTTTTCCTTCACATCCATTACACGGAGTATCTCTCATGAATTGTTTTAGCCATTCACGTTTTGATTCAGAATCAGTCTCCATAAAAACACGTTGAAGATTAGATAACACACCTTCAAAGGCATTGGTATATTGCCATGAAGAGTCACCAGATTTTGAACGATAATTAAAATCAATTAAATCATCAGTCCCGTACAAAATGATTCGAAGATGTTTTGGTTTTATTTTGTTTATCGGAGTCATTAGATCAAAGCCAAATTTTTTACCAACTGCACGTAATGCTTGTCTTCTAAATGAAGAAAATCTTCCACTCCAAGGAACAATAGCACCATCTAAAATTGATTTTGCTTTATCTGGAATTACCAAATCTGGATCAAATTCCATTTTAACACCAAGACCATTACAATCTTTACACAAACCAAATGGGGAATTGAATGAAAAATTCCTTGGCTCCAATTCACCTACAGTTAACCCACAATAAGGACAAGCATTGTTTTGAGAAAATATTTTTTCAGATTTTTCTGATGCAATCATTACATCTCCTTTTGAAGCCTTGATTGCAGTCTGTATAGCCTCAAACAATCTAGAACGTTCAGATTTTGTAGTAGTAATTCTGTCAACTACAATCTCAATATTGTGCCATTTTTGCCTATCAAGAGGAGGAATTTCCTCATCTAGGCTCAAAATTTCACCATTTAGGCGTATTCTAGAATAGCCATCCTTTTTGATCTGTTCAAATAATTTCTCATAGGTTCCTTTCTTTCTTTGAATTATAGGAGATAAAACTAGAATTTTTTTACCCGAAAACTCTCTTAGAACAGAGTCACAGATAGTTTCAATTGATTGAGTAGAGATTTTTCGTCCACAATTAGTACAGTAGGGAATTCCAATTCGCGCATAAAGTAATCTCATGTAATCATAAATTTCAGTAGTAGTTCCAACAGTAGAACGGGGATTTTTGCTTGTGGTTTTTTGTTGAATTGAAATTGCAGGAGATAGTCCTTCAATAGAATCAACATCAGGTTTGTCCATCATCTCTAAAAATTGACGTGCATATGCAGAAAGTGATTCAACATATCGTCTCTGACCTTCAGCATAGATTGTATCAAAAGCCAAAGTAGATTTTCCAGAGCCAGACAATCCACTAATTACAACTAGTTTATTTTTTGGAATGTCAATATCTATATTTTTGAGATTATGATGACGTGCACCACGAATTTTTAATTTATTTTCGGTCATTTTTAATTTGAATCTCCTTTTCTAGTCTTTTTATTCTATCTCTGCATTCAATTGCACGTTCAAAATCTAAATCTTCAGAATATTTTTTCATCTGAGCTTCTAAATCAATAATATCAGTAGCAATATCATGAGTAGATTTTAATTTTGAATCATCAAGTGTTGTAACTTGTTCTGGAACAGATTTTATGATAGTTGTTGGTGTGATGTTATTGTCCTTGTTGTATTTCATTTGTTTTTCTCTACGACGTTTTGTTTCGTTCATTGCATTCTTCATTGATTGAGTAACATTATCAGCATACATGATGACGTTTCCATTTTCATTTCTTGCAGCTCGACCAAAAGTTTGAATCAGACTGGTAAAATTTCTAAGAAATCCTTCTTTATCAGCATCCAGTATTGCAACCAATGACACCTCTGGAATATCCAGTCCTTCTCTTAGCAAGTTAATTCCAACTAGAACATCAAACTCTCCAAGGCGCAATTGTCGAATTAATTCGGTTCTCTGTAATCCTTCAATTTCAGAGTGCATGTATCGCACACGAACCTGTTTTTTTGAGAGATACTCAGCCAGATCTTCAGCCATCCTTTTAGTCAAAGTAGTGACTAAAACACGCTCAGACTTTGCCGCTTTTTTATTGATTTCTTCAATAAGGTCATCCATTTGGTTCTTTGTAGGCCTAATCTCCACTTGAGGATCAAGCAATCCAGTAGGCCTGACTAGTTGTTCAGCAATTTGAGATGAAATCTTTTTTTCATATTCAGCAGGAGTTGCAGAAACAAAAATTGTGTTTTGAACATATTCTTCAAATTCTTCAAATTTTAATGGTCGATTATCATACGCACTTGGCAATCTAAATCCATATGTCACCAATTCTTTTTTTCTAGAATGATCACCTTTGTACATACCATGCAATTGTGGCAATGTAACATGAGATTCATCAATGACTAACAAGTAATCATCTCCAAAAAAGTCCATCAAACAAAATGCTTTTTGACCAGCTTTTCTTCCATCAAAATGTCTAGAATAGTTTTCGATGCCAGAACAATATCCCAATTCTTCAATCATTTCCAAATCATATTTTGTTCTCATTTCTAGTCTTTGTTTTTCTAATTCATTTAATTCAGGCAAACGTTTCTTTAATTCATCTTTAATTGATTGAACAGCTTTTTTTCTAACATCTTTTGCAATAAGATAGTGTTTTGCAGGAAAAATTTTCATTTGGTTGATTTTCTTTTTTTCTTTTAATGAAACATGATCAAGTATAGATATCTTTTCAACATCATCACCAAACATAGAGATTCTTACAAGGTCTTCAGAATATGCAGGAGTAATGTCAATAGTGTCACCTTTTACTCTAAAGTTTCCAGGGGCTACTTCAGTGTCATTTCTCTCATATCTTGCATCAATTAATTGCCTAATGAGTTCATTTCGTTTAATTTCATCACCAGTGTTTACTGTAATTGCTAGATCTTCCCAATCTTGTGGATTTCCAAGAGAATAGATGCAAGAAACAGTTGAGACAATTATTGTAGGCTCACCTGAGAGCAGCATTGCCGTTGCCTCCAATCTTAGCTTTTCAATTTTTTCATTGATCTGAGTATCTTTTTCAATGTAAGTGTCAGTTTGAGGAAGATAACTTTCAGGCTGATAATAGTCATAATATGAAACAAAATATCCGACATTGTTTTTTGGAAAGAATTGTTTTAGTTCTGAATACAGTTGAGCTGCAAGAGTTTTGTTATGAGATATGACCAGAGTGTTTTTTCCTGTTCTTGCAATAACATTTGCGACAGAAAACGTCTTACCGCTACCAGTAACTCCCAACAATGTTTGAACTGTTTTGTTTTTGACACCTTTGACTAGGGCATCAATTGCTTGAGGCTGATCACCTGTAGGAGAATATTCAGATTCTAATTCAAATTGAGACATTTGTTCCAACAGGTACAATCCCTAAAAACTGAATTTAAAGCAATGGTGATATCAAAAACTACCAAACAGGTTCATCGACCATTTTTAGGCCTTCAGAGGTTTCTTCAAAGCCCATAATTTTCAGAGTTTGTTTAGATGTAGGAGAGTTTCTTTCTAGGATTTTTTGTGCCAAAATTTGTCTAGAATCAGATCGTAGTTGCTGTCCAATTTTGTACTTTCCTTTAATTGATTCAGGGATTACTTTGATTACTGCAACCTCATCTAATACTAGGTCATTATTTTTTATTGGAATGTAATTGCCCTCTGGCTGATATTTTTTCATTAATTCATTGAGTCCAAGTGCCTTTTCATCATCATCTTCAACAAAAAGGGCTTTTCCTTTGATCACTACACTGATGTACAAAGTATCTGCTTGAGATGCATCAGTAGGATGTGAAAAATATGACGGAAGAAATTCTAATTCTCTATCAACTTCAAATCCAACTTTGTCATTTCTTGAAATATTATCCAGTTTTTCACCCCTAGTATACGAATGCATGTAAATCGAATCATTGGCAAATGCAAAGTTCATAGGAATGATTTGAGGGTAGCCATTCTCATCAATGCTTGCGATTCTTCCAATATGTTCTTCAGAGAGAAATTCCTTTATTTTTTCATATGATTTGATTTCGAGACGCCCTACTAATTTCAAATCAGAGATAGTTTGTGAATTGATCTAATAAACTAAATGTAACAAAATACATCAAAAACCATGAGAGACCCATATCTTGATGAACTGAAAAACGATTTTAACAAATACACAAATGATTTGAAAAAATTAAAAAAGAAACTCCTAAAGACAGAATCACCACAAGAGCAAGAAAAAATTATCAAGCAAATAGACAACATTGCAAAACAGATGGAAAATAATCAAAAACAATCAACAAAGGTTACAAAGTCAAGAATTAAAGAAAGGCGATTAAAAAAATAATCTAGTTTTCTTCGTCAAGTTCCTTTGCTAATTCCTTGATTTCTAAAATTTTGCAAGACAATTCATCACATTCAGTTTGATACTCATTCATAGTACCAAATCACAAAAAATATCAAAAAAACAGAAACGTCCTAAAACTTGACTTTATTCATTCAATTTTTTTATTAAATAAAATGACTTAATTTAAGAGAAATTCTATAGCAGTCATGGTTGAGTTTGACGAAGAGCGAGAAGAGGCCACTAACCAAGTACTTGGCATTTTAGAGGAATGGGGAGCAGAGTCAAAATTCATCTGGTTTAGAGAACTACATAGAATTACAGATGTTGATAAAGGATTGTTAAGAAATATTCTCAATGAATTAAAAAAATCGAGAGAAATTAAAGAAATGCATGGAACAAACAACAGGATATTTTTCTGCATGAGAAAATATTACATCAAATGTAGAGATGTAGAATTTAGATTCAAAGGAAAAGAGATAATGCTTAGAGACGGAAGTAAGACAAAAATTATTGCAGGTGCAACAAAGGCAACAGAGCGCACTAGAAAGAGATTAGAAAAACAACGAAACAAACGTAGAGCAAAGTCATTTACAAAAGCAAAAAACAAGAGACCTCACAAATCATAAAGAATCTTCTGCTTGTCTTCTTGCAAAATTAGATTCAGCACGTTTTAGTTTTGCAGATTCAGCAACATCTTCAGTCATATCATAGAGTTCGTGTAGTTGCATATCAGGATCAAGTACGTCTTCTTTTTCATCTTCTAATGCTAATTCTATATTTGCCAGAATCTCGACATTTTCTTCTAAAATATCAAGGCATTTTTTTACAGATTCAGGAAGGTCATCATCCATTACATATTGTAATAGATGGTATAGTAAATGATTTTCTCTAAATTATAGAATAGAAGTCTTATTGTTTGGCTTTTTCTCTTAAGGCAGGCATGACATGACTTGCAAATTTGTCAATAGAGCCAAAGTAATTCTTACCCCAGAATCTAATTACAAAGTGATTAACACCTGCATCCATAAATCTCTCAAATACAGGAATCATATCTTCAGGAGTTCCAACTGCAGTTGATGAGCGAGCAACATCATTAGGAATTTTGGTTGCAGCTTCTCTCATTTTTACAATCCAACTTTGATCAGACATGGAGTATTCTGTAAAGTATTTTACGAAATCAAATCCTTCAATTTCTTTTAAGCCATGAACTCTCAAAATTTCAGGCTTGAACAAACTGACTTTAACTGCTTCTTTCATTTTAGCCCAAGATTGTTCAGCATCCTCTGAAAAATAGACATCAATATCTAAAGCCATTTGGAAGTTATCTTTTTCTTCTTGGGTTCTATTGTTTGCGTCCATTGAAGCTTCAATTTGTTTTCTGTGATCTTCAAAGAGTTCTGGAGTATATCCGATTGGTAACCAACCATCTCCAAGTTTTCCTGTTAGGGCAAGTGTACGTTTGCCACCAGATGCCATGTATGTAGGTGGACGTGGTTTTCTTATTGGAGGGGCTTGTAAACATGCGCCTTCAAGTTTGTAATATTTTCCCTCATAATCTACAGTGTTATCGGGATTTGATTTGTATAATGTATGAATAGTTTCAATTTGTTCTTCCCATTTTGAAACAGGTTTTTCAAATGGAATACAGAATTCTTTTAGATTTTGTGCTTCACCTGCACCAATACCCAAAATTGCTCTACCTTTTGAAACTCTATCAAGAGTAATTGCAGCTAGTGCGATGTTTGAAGGATGTCTTCTAATGGCATCAGTTACACATGTTCCTAACTCAACTTTACTAGTTACTGCAGCAATTGCAGATAACATAACCCAAGGATCAAGAACAGTTGCATTCTTCCATTGGGGAACATTTGTATGGTCCATATAGAAAATAGAATCATATCCAGTTTTATCAGCAAGTATACATGCAGTCAAAATTTGGTCTTCAGTATAACCAGCTCGTGCTACATTTAGTCCATTCTGGATACCAAATTTGAGTTGTTTTGAAGCCAAGTACATTTACGTCGAATCATTAGAATAAAAAGTTTAATCAAGCTGCCAATTTCGCAGTTTATCAAGAAAATAGAAAAAAGGTAAAAAATTATTGAATTTTTTACAAATTACCTGCTTTGATATCTTCAAGACATTTTACAACATCGTCTTTGGATATTGGGATTGGATTTGGGTCCAAATGTCCTTTATCAGTCATTACGACGTCAGCAGCTTCAGAAACATCAGCTTTGAGTTCTAATTTATCAAAGCCTAGTTTATCCATTGCCTCTTTGAATCTATCATAGAAGATTGATTTGTTGTGCTTATGTGCAACTGTTGTACAAGAAGATAAGGAGTAACCATGAGGAACACCTTCATTTGAGAACACATAGGACAAAGCATGTCCAAGTGTTGTAGAACAATTACCAAAGCCCATACCAGATAACATTGAACCATAGGGATAGTTTTCTGGTTTGTCATTCATAATTGCATCATAGAGAATCTCAAATGCTTGTTTACAAAGAGTTCTAGTCAAGTCATTACCAAGTTTGCTATCATAGCCTTCGGTAGCTTGAGCACATGCATCACAGACAGAATTTTTGATGACTTGTTCAGGAGTTCCATCCATAAAATATGAATCAACTACAGCCATGTCAGCTAAGAATCTGTCTTCATGCAACAATTTCTTTTTGCCATCAAATTTTAGAACACAATAAGTTGTCATTTCAGCTCCAGTTCCAAAGGTTGTTGGAATTAAGATTTTTTCAACACCAAAATCTTGTGCAGCATATTTTACAACGTCCATAGAACTTCCACCACCCAATCCAATTAGGACTGAAGGTTTCTTTTCTTTGAATTCTGAAATCAGAGTATTGACATCGTCAATTGATGGTTCAGGTTTTACTTTATCATACAGCATATAATCCTGAATTCCCATTTTTGCTAACCATTTGTCAGAAAGTTCTGGCGGAACAGTTGTAACAACTAGGGCATTTTTTGGATATTCTGTTTGACCAAGTGCGTCTTCTCCAAAGTTGATAACTTTTGGAATGCGTACTGTGTGCATAAATCAAAGACATTATTGATTATTATTATATCTTGCATTATTAAGATAAAGTATGAACATTCAAAATTTTGAAGAGGTGGCAACAACTGACAAGAAGAAAGAGTGTTTAGAGATTTTAGAATCAGGTCTTAGCGCTGCAAACCCGGAAAATATAATTTCAAAATACGTTACACCTGAAAAAATCAAAATTAACGGTAAAACTATCGATATTACAAAATATCTAAACATCTACTCTGTAGCGTTTGGAAAGGCAGGGGATTCTATGACAAGAGCACTTAATGCCATAATTCCAGTAAAGAGTGGAATCATAGTTATTCCCAAAGGCTCAAAATCAATAATCAAAGGAAAGAAATTTCAGATTTTCAATTCAAGACATCCTGAGCCTGATCAGACCAGTGTAAAAGCAGCAAAAGAGGTCATGAAATTTGTTCAAAACAAAAAAAGCAATGAATTGATAATTTTCCTAGTTTCTGGAGGAGGCTCATCGCTTTTGGCCATGCCAAATGAAATAACACTAGATGACAAAATCTTTGTGACAAAATTATTACTAAAATCAGGGGCATCCATTCAAGAATTCAATTGTGTGAGAAAACATCTCTCAAAAATCAAAGGAGGGAAACTAGTTGAGAACATGAAATGTCAAGGAGTAGGTTTGATAATGTCAGATGTTGAAGGGGACGATCTATCATCTATTGCATCAGGTACAACATACATGGATGATACAACATTTTCAGATGCATTGGAGATTTTAGAAAAATACAAACTAAAAAGAAAAACACCAATTGAGGTGTTACAAGTTTTAGAGAAAGGATTAGAAGATGAAAAATTAGAAACTCCGAAAAAATCCAGTATTGAGAATCAGGTTATTGCAAACAACAAAGATTGTCTAAAAGCAATGGAGATTGAAGCAAAAAAGAAAGGATATAAGGTAAAAACACTACAAGTGTTTGGAGACATAAAAGAAGCAGTAACAAAAATTTTAGAAAATATTTCAGAAGATCAAAAAACATGTTTGCTTGTTGGAGGAGAAACTACGGTGCGGGTTTTAGGAAAAGGTATCGGGGGCAGAAATCAAGAATTAGTATTAAGAATTTTAAAAAACACTCAGAAATCAAAAAAATTAGTTATTGCATCTATGGGAACTGATGGGATTGATGGAAACTCTGTTTTTGCAGGAGCAATTACTGAAAATGTTAAGGTAGACCTAAACACGATGAAGGAATTTCTAAAGAATAGTGATTCCGGAAGATTCTTTCAAAAACAAAAAGGTAACATTGTGACTGATTTTACACATACAAATCTCATGGATATAGGCGTGATTTTAAGATAATCAGAACAAAATTAAAAATCTTTAAGTTGTTTTAGGAGAAGTGGTTCTCTTTCAAGAACATTTTCAGGATAGCAATTTAGCATCCAACCATTAGATATTTCATAAAATTCCCAGTTCGTACACTCTGTATCATATTCATATGGATGAGTATTTTCAAATTCCCAATCAAATCCATTTAGAATTTCTTTTTCTGGATAGTTATGCCCTCTAATCAAAGTCATGGTGTTATCATCTACATTACGATTAATTTCAGCATACAAAGCATTTGGATAAAGATAGATTACATTTGGATGATCAGTTATAGCATCAAACATTTTTTTTGTAACATATTCATTATGCAATAAAATTACTTTATCATAATTTTTTAAGATTTCAGGATCATCATCAACTTGTATATCAGTCAACATTTCATATTGTAAAAGGCCTAAAATTTTTCTACCGTTATCACTAGACGAGAATCCGGAAGAAACATTTTCAATTGAAACTGTTAAACAATCAGAATTACATCGCCCATCATAATATTCATAAAAACCAGATGGTTTGTATGCATTAGCAGTAAAAATAGGAATTATCACTACAGTGTTTTGAGGGTCATCAAAGAGTCCTATTTCCAAATAGGTGTCTTGTAACTCAGGTTTTAAAATGAAGTTTTGTATTGCAGTTTCTAAAACACCTTCAGAATTTTCATAGAAGTGATTTTTGAATGCATATACATGAAATAGCCCACTTGTGTCAGGAGAAAATACTATAGAATCAGAATTTTGTAATTTATCAAATTCGATTTGAGCAGACTGTAAAGCAGAGTTTAATTTTGTAGTTTCATCGCCAGGTTGAGGCTGAAATGAAGAGGAATCATCGCCAGGTTGAGGCTGAAATGAAGAGGAATCATCGCCAGGTTGAGGCTGAAATGAAAAAGCCAGTACTGTAGCAATAACAGTAATTATTCCAATAATTACAAAAAAAATTTTTTTCATGTTATCAAGATTTCACCTATGTTGATTCATAAAAAAATTAGGGTAATTTTATACCTAAAAAGCCCAACAATGTGATTTTAATATCATAATGACGTATTTTATGCAGAATTACATTGCTTGAAAAACAATTCAACCCAGATGTTCTGTACAATAGAATTGTTCATTTCTATATTGATAAAAAAGGATATTCCAAGGAAAAAGCAAATGAGATTGCACAGTCAGTTGTGCAAAAAGAAGCCCAAAGAAGGATTTGTAAGAATGAAAAATGTAAACATTATTCTCACGATCATATAAGAAATTCTGAAACCTGTTTAGTTGCTGAATGTGACTGTCATGAATTTATCAAGTAAAATCATCTAAAGAATTTTCAAGTAATGGTTGAGCACGAATTCCAAGTTTTTTCTTCAAGTGTTCTGCAAATTCTTCAACAAACCCATGGATTGTGTATACTTGTTCAGCCCCTGATTGATTCACCATATCAACAAGTTCATCAAAATCGCAATGATCACTCATTGGAATAGAGTAATCTGTTCTGCGTCCAAAAGAAAATTTTGTAGACTGGGCCCATCCACTGAACCCAATTGTTACTGCACCATATTTTAATTTCATTTCTTGAACGAATTTACTTTTTGCAGACATCATAGGAGCAACCATAATCCATGGCTTTTTGTCTAATAATCCATTTTTTTGAGCCTCAGAATGTCCCATTCCATCTTTTAGGTCAACCCCAAATTTCTGATGAAGTGTATTCATCTCTTTAACAGAATCATGAAAATAAAGTGGGCCCCAATGCCCAAATAGTTGAGTTATGGTTTGTGCTTTTCCTAGCTGATATCCCATCAAAATAACAGGTATTCCTTTACCGTATAATTCTGAAATCAATTCATTGACTTGTTTTTGAATTTCGTCCATTTTTGGAAAGACAAACTCTGGTAAACCAAATGTACATTCAGTAATCAGTGTCTTGCATTTTGGAATCTTTGCACCCTGAAGAAACCCACGATTTCGAGTACAGATATCACCAGTGTAGAAAATATCATCAAAGAGCAGTCCTTTTGCTCCAAGGATATGGCCACTATCAATTAGAGAGAAATCATCATGAGATTCAATATGGTTTTCCATCTTGAATCCACGTAAATTAGCAATTTCATTTGTTTCAATTGAAGACAAAATTGTTCCACCATTTTTTGAGGGAAGATGATCAGCATGAGCATGAGATACAAAATTTATCCCAGTAGCATCAGCATTTTTTGGATCTAAACAAACGCGTCTATTATTTACCTCACACAGGATACCATTTTTTGTCATCCTGACTTTTCTAGGCAATGAAATTCATGAAAATAAGATTTGATATAAATTGCAGGTTTGATCTACTATTGACTAGTTGCTAAATCTTGGAATTTTAATCTCAGGTCGCGGGAGCAACATGGAATCCATCCTAAAGTCAATTAAGAAAAAAAAGATACCAATCAATCCAGCAGTAGTTATTTCAAACAGACTAGATGCAAAGGGTCTAAAAATTGCACAAAAATTTGGAGTTGACATCGAGGTTATTGAAAGTAAAGGATTCAAAGGGAGTAGAGCAGATTATGATAAAAAAATCATTTCAGTTTTAACAAAATACGGAGTCACACCAAGAAATGGATTAGTATGTTTGGCAGGCTTTATGAGAATTATCAGTCCAGAATTTGTAAAAAGATACAAAAATCGAATTATCAATATCCATCCAGCATTATTACCAGCATTTCCAGGTCTTGACGCACAAAAACAGGCATTAGAATATGGGGCAAAATATTCAGGATGCACAGTACATTTTGTTGATGCAGGAATGGATACGGGTCCAGTCATAATTCAATCAATAGTCAAAGTAAAAGAAAACGATACAGAAGAATCATTATCAAAAAGAATCCTAAAAGAAGAGCACAGAATTTATCCTGAAGCAGTGAATCTCTTTGCAAGAAAAAAGATCAAAGTGATAGGACGTAGGACAAAAATCAGTTAGGAATCAGTGCCGCCAAAAAAGTACAAAACTTTGAGTTCTTTTGTATTTCCATGAAAATAATGCTCAACATCTTTTGCAACAAAAAACAGTTTATCTTTTGAAACCTCATAATCTTTATCTCTAATTCGTAAAGAACCATCACCAGATATCACATAATAGACCTCATCGCTTTCATGAGGGGTTTGAGTATCTTCTTCTCCAGGTTGAAGAACTAAGACACCTGCAGTAAGACTGCCTCGATTAATAAAAGTGTGAAAATAATCACTGCTGTTTTTGATTTTTTCTAGATACGTGGTTAAATCAAATTCTAGTTTCAATTTATTCAGCAGCTACGGTGTATGTTTTTCTTTGTGGAGGTTCACTCATGTAAGAATGTCCTTGAGGATGAAGTTTTTCATGTTCAGGACTGTTATGCATTTTGATAAAGGTCTCCTTGCTTTCATGCTCCACAACAATTCTATAACTACCATCAGTAGATTTTAGAAATTTTCTAGATATGAATCCAGGAAAGTTTGCCAAAACTTTGTTTGACTCTGAAAACCAACTTTTAAAGTCGTCTTCAGCACCGTCTTTGAGTTGAACGTCTGCTATCATTACAAACATGATGAAACTAGAAAAAATGACATTAAATTTCTTTTCTAAGATTTCAATGGCAGAATTCCAAGAATTAAATATCTACAAATCAAAAACATACCATGACAGGAACCAAGATTGATGGCAAGGTAATTTCACAGTCAGTCAAAGATAGAGTGAAAAAAGCCGTCGAAGAGTTAAAGAGTCAGGGAATCAATCCGTGCCTGGCAACAGTCCTTGTAGGCGATAATCCAGCTTCTGCCACATATGTTAGAAACAAGCACAAAGCGTGTGAAGAGGTAGGAATTACCACAAAAGATCATAAACTTGATGCAAATACAACTCAGACTCAACTCAATGAAATTATTGAAAATTTGAATAATGATAACTCAGTTCACGGAATACTAGTTCAATTGCCACTGCCAGAGCAGTTAGATGAATTTACGACAACATCAAGGATTTCACCGCTAAAAGATGTGGATGGTCTAACACCTCATAATGCAGGATTATTAGCAATGAAAAAAGCTGCACTTGTTGCATGTACACCATCAGGAGTAATGGAGATGTTTGATTACCATGAAATAGAATTGGAAGGAAAAAATGTTGTATTGATTAACAGAAGTAATCTTGTCGGAAAGCCACTTTATCATTTATTGTTAGACAAAAATGCAACTGTGATTACATGCCATTCTAGAACAAAGAATTTGACAGAACTATGTAAATCAGCAGACATCATAATTACAGCAGTAGGAGACAGAAACAAGTTCACATTAACTTCAGACATGATAAAAGATGGGGCAGTTGTTATTGATGTAGCAATATCAAGATTTCAAGAGAAATTAGCAGGAGACGCAGACTATGAAGACATTATTCAAAAAGCATCTTTTGCAACACCAGTTCCAGGAGGGGTTGGCCCAATGACAGTTGCAATGCTTTTGAAAAATACAATAACTGCAGCATCATTGAGTAGTCAAATTGGAAAATAATCCTGAAAAAGAATCACTGAGAAATCTTCTTTTAGAAAAAAGAGACGGAACATCATTTGATTTGATGAAAATTGCTAGTGAGAAAATTAGTAAAAAATTAAAAAAAATCAAGACATTTAGAGATGCCCAAAAAATTGGAGCATACTATCCAATTGGAAGTGAAGTACTGACTCAAGACATTATTCAAGAATTGCTTAGTAATGGAAAAGAGGTATTCTTACCAAGAATATCAGGAGAAAACATGGATTTTAAGAAAATCAGTGATTTTTCGAGCCTAGAAAGGGGCAGTTTTGAGATAATGGAACCAAAAATTGAATGTGAAACTGAAAATAATTTGGATGTAATTCTGGTCCCAACTGTAGGGATTACTCCAAAAGGAGTCAGATTAGGATACGGTCATGGATTCTATGACAGATTTTTATCAAATCACAAAACAACAACAATTTCTCTGACACTAGACAAACAAGTTGTAAAAAACATTCCAAAATCAGATCATGACATGTTAATTGATTGGATTGTAACTGAAGACCGAATTATAGAAACTCAGAGATAGGTCAAGCCTTTTTTGCCAATATCTTTTCTGCAGAATTTATGAGGCCAAGAAATCTTTTCAGATGCAGTATATGCATTAGTAATTGCAGATTCCAAAGTATCGCCTAATGCAGTTACTCCCAAAACACGTCCTCCATTTGAAAGAATTTTTCCATCAATCTCTTTTGTTCCTGCATGAAAGACATATGCATTATCAGGAATAGAATCAAACCCGACAATCTCTTCATTCTTTGGGTAAGATTCAGGATAGCCTTCGGAAGCTAAAACAACACATACAGAATATTGATTATTCCAAGAGATTTGAGGCATTGAAGATAATTGCCCATCAGCACTTGCAACAAAATAATCATACAAATCAAAATCCATCCTCATTGTGATGGGTTGACATTCAGGATCACCCATTCGAACATTATATTCTAAAACATATGGTTCATTATCTTTTAGCATTATTCCAGCATAAAGAAATCCCTTGAATGTTATTCCTTCATTTTTCATAGATTGGATTGTTTTATCAATAATTTTTTCTTGAATTTTTTTGGCCAGTGTTTCATTAATTATTGGAGTTGGCGAATATGCACCCATTCCGCCTGTGTTTGGACCTTTGTCATCATCAAAAATACGCTTATGGTCTTGGCTTGAAGCCATAGGGATTGCAACATTACCATCAGAAAGAGCAATGTATGAGGCCTCAATTCCATCAATTCTCTCCTCTATGAGGATTCGATTTCCAGCATCACCAAATGTTTTTTTTATCAAAATTGTTTGGATTGCAGAAATTGCTTCATCAGTACTATTACAAACAATTACACCCTTTCCAGCAGCCAAGCCATCGGCTTTGACTACAACATTGTAATCAAGGGACTTTACATAATCTTGAGCTTTTTCGGCATCATCAAATATTTCAAATCTAGCAGTAGGGATATCATTTCTTTTCATGAAATTTTTTGCCCAAATTTTACTTGATTCAAGTTGTGCTGCATCTTTTGCAGGACCAAAAATTTTGAGATTTTTTTGATTGAATTTATCAACAATTCCTGCAGCTAGAGGAGCTTCAGGTCCAACAACTGTAAAACAATTATTTTTTTGAGCAAAATCTGCAAGAGCATCTAAATCCTCAACATCAATTGAGATGTTGTTTTTTGTCCCACCATTACCAGGAGCAGTAAATACCGTATCAACTTTGGGGCTTTGAGATAATTTCCATGACAATGCATGTTCTCGCCCTCCAGAACCAATCACTAATACATTTACCAACAGAAATTATTTTTTGCTCAATTATATAATCCAAGTCTCAGAAAACCAATTTAGCTTTATAATGGCACAGATCTACCAAAAGCCAGATGGAACTCTCTACAAAATTTGATGCAAAGGCAATAGAGACAGAGATTAAAGAATATGTAAAATCAATTGATTTAGAAAAACAGATTTTTGCATCAGACAAGCCTGAGAAAATTAGATTCATTGAAGGTCCACCAACAATGAATGGAATTCCTCATGCAGGGCATCTTAGAGGCAGAGTCATCAAAGATTTGTGGTATAGGTACAACACACTACAAGGAAAGAAGATTGAATTCAATGGAGGATGGGATACTCAGGGACTTCCAGTTGAACTGCAAGTTGAAAAAGAGTTAGGAGTTACAGGTGGAAAGACAGAGGCAATCAAAGAATTCGGAGTAGAGCGAATTGTATCTGAATGCAAAAAAGTTGTCGAAAAATACAACAAGACATGGGTTGAGGTCGACGAATTACTTGGAATGTCATTTAATCACGATAAAGCATACTGGACTTTTAGAGATGAATTTATTGAAAGAGAATGGCAAGTACTAAAAAAAGCACATGAGAATGGAATTTTAGAAGAAGATTTTACAGTTATTGCATATTGTCCTAGTTGCCAGACATCACTTAGTCATGCAGAAGTTAATCAAGGATATGAAGAAGTAAAGGACCCATCATTATACTATAAAGTAAAACTGGTAGATGAAGATGCATTTTTGATTGTATGGACTACAATGCCATTTACACTAGTAACTGATGCAATGGTAGGATTACAACCAGAAGAAAATTATGTTTACGTTAAAGTAGAAAATGAAACTTGGGTTGTGGGAAAAACAAGATTAGAAGAATTTATGACAGAAGTAAAAATTGAAGATTATAAAATTGAAAAGACCGCAAAGGGTTCAGAATTTGAAGGAAAAAAATACATCCATCCGTTATTGGATTTGATTCCAGAGTTAAAAGAATGCTCAAAGGCAAACAATTTCCATGTAGCAGTATCAGAATCATTTGTTGATGCAAGTACAGGTAGTGGACTAGTACATCTGTCTCCTGCAAACGGTGAGGAAGATATCAAGATTGCAAACAAGAGAAAAGTTAAGGTATTCAGCCCCATAGATGATGAGGTAAAGTTCACTTCTCAGGCAGGAAAATATCAAGGAATGTTTGTCAGAGATGCAGATAGGCCAATTGTTGAGGATCTAAAGGAGTGTAATGCTCTAGTAAAAATTGGTAAAATCAAACACAAGTATCCACTTTGTTGGAGATCACACCATCCAATTGTATGGCTTGCAAGAAAGGGGTGGTTCTACAAATTAGACAGACTAGATAACAAAGCAATTGATGCAGCTGAAAGTGTAGAGTATTACTTTGAACAACCAAAAAACAGATTTTTAGGAATTATCAAAGAGAGACATCCTTGGTGCATCTCAAGGGAGAGAATTTGGGGATGTCCATTACCAGTATGGGCATGTGAAGAATGCAATGAAAGAAATTGGTTCTTTACAAGAAAAGAAATTGTAGAATCAGCAGACAATCTTCCTGATGGCCCAGACTTTGAACTACATAGACCATGGATTGATAACATTACAGTAAAATGCAAAAAGTGTGGCAGTACAAAGACAAAGAGAGAAGAATATGTTTTAGATACTTGGCACAATAGTGGTTCAGCTCCATATTCATCATTAACTGATGAAGAATACACAAATGAAATTCCAGCACCATTCTTTACAGAAGGAATTGATCAAACCAGAGGATGGGCATACACATTACTCATTGAAAATGTAATCTTAAACAATGGACCAACTCCGCCATACAAGTCATTTTTGTTCCAAGGACATGTGTTAGATGAGAAAGGAGGCAAGATGAGCAAGAGTAAGGGTAATGTTCTGGAAGGAATTGAATTACTAGAAAAATATCCTGCGGATTTGATTAGATTCTATTTCATGTGGAAGGCAAGTCCAATTGAGCCACTTAGTTTCAGTACAGAAGAATTAATGTCAAGACCATATCAGGTAATTAATACACTATTCAATTTGCACTTGTACTTTAAACAAAATAGTCAATATGACAATTTTGAAAAAGAAAACACAGTAGAATGGGCAAAACAAAAGAATTTACTAACATCACCAGACATTTGGCTTTTATCAAAACTACAAAAATTAATTCTAAAAATTACAGACCGCAATGACTCATGTAAATTTCATGAAGGTGCAAAAGCAATTGATGACTTTATCATTAATAATCTAAGCCAAATCTACATTCCAATTACAAGAGGAGAATTGTGGGATGAAGATGAGGAGAAAAAAGAGCGAAGACTAGCAATTTATGCTGTTTTAGAAGAAGTTCTCAGAACACTAGATATCCTGATTCATCCATTTTGTCCATTTACCAGTGAGCATCTATACCAAACAGTCTTTGATGGAAAACAAAGCATACTACTTGACAGGTGGCCAGAATCACAGGAGTCTCTTGTCAATGAAGAGATTGAAGAGTCATTTGACATTATGAAAGATGTTGTATCAGTTTCATCAGCTGCAAGAATGAAAGGCAAGCTCAAAAGACGATGGCCATTAAATGAAGCAAAAATTTGTGTAAAGAAAGGACTAAAATCAAAATTAGAATCATTATCAGAATTATTACAATCTCAACTAAACGTAGAGAAATTCAGCATTATTGAGACTGAAAAAGAATCAGGATTAGAACAAATTTTAGAATTAAAGCGACTAGGATTACCTGCAAAAGCAATTGTTGAATTGGAGAGAAAGAGAATTGGACCAAAAGCAAAACAACACATGGGAAAACTAGTAGCACAATTCTCTGAAACAAATCCTGAGGACATAGTTTCATCATTACAAAATAATTCAAAATTTGATTTTGACATTGATGATGAAACGGTTTCACTTGACATTGAAGACTTTGTAGTTGACTTTGGTGCAGATGAAAATTTTGCAGTATCAAAAAGAGACAACTATACAGTATTCATTTCAACATCACGAAACAAAGAGATGATGGCAAAAGGTTTGGTAAAAGATGTTGCAAGAAGACTGCAAACTTTGAGAAAAGAGAGAGGGTACAATCCAACTGATGTTTTAGGAGTGGCATCAATTCTTGATTTAGATGAAGAATCATTAGAAATGATTAAAGAGAAATCTAAAGATTTGGCATTCTTGGTAAGAGTAAAACAAGTAAACTTTACAGAATCATGTAAAGAATACAGAGATGACGATATAGACGGACAGAAAATCAGAATTTCAGTTGAATAAATTTTAGAAAATTTGATTGCAGTGCAAACTCACTTTTTATTAGTAAAAAAATACAAAAATCAATCATATTCCAGAAGAGATTGGCATTAGGTCCCCCAACCAGTATTTTCCTCAATCTCTTCTGAGAATTAATTTTTAGATGCATGTAATATTTTTATTAGAATCATGGCAGATATAGGGAAATGTCCGAATCAAAGGAACCTAACGTAGTTGGGATTAATGTCCTAAAGCAAAATGGTGTAGATGTTGATGAATTAGTAAATGAGCTAATCAAAAATGCAGCCGTAGAATTTACTGCATACTACTACTTTACCAACCTTAGAGCACATTGCACAGGCATGGAAGGAGAAGGACTCAAAGGAATCATTGAAGACGCCAGACTAGAAGACCTCAGTCATTTTGAATCATGTATTGAGAGAATCTATCAATTAGGCGGTTCACTTCCAAATGATGCAACTGAATTTATCAAAATTTCAGGATGTGAGTTTTTACAGCTTCCACCAAATCCAACTGATCACAAAGCAATTCTAGAGAAATGTCTCAAAGCAGAACAAGGTGCAATTGTCAACTGGAATAAAATTTGCAAGATGACACTTGGAAAAGATCCAGCAACATATGACATTGCAAAAGATATCCTAGCTGAAGAGATCGAACATGAGTCTTGGTTCTTAGAGTTAATCTATGGAAGACCATCAGGACACATGAGAAGAAAGTATGCTGGAGAAAGACCACACACTAGAAAACACTCTAGAGCTCTTGATATGGCCTAAGCCAGATCATCTTCTTTCTTATTTTATGTAACTATAATGACGACAAATAGTGAAGATGCGTTGTTTTATCACGGTTAAATAGAAAAATCACGTATTGATAGTATGGTAAAGCAGATTAGCCTTGATGCATGGCAGATTCAACATTTAGCAGACTTGCTTGAAAAAGGCTCAAAGATTGTTGAAAAAACTAATCGACCCATCGTCCTTTACAGACAAACTCTAGAAGAAGAAGAGGAATCTTATGAAGAGATTGTATGTACACTTACCAAAGGACATGTAATTGAGCAGATGGTGACATCAGGAGGAATACTAGTTCCGAGTTTTCACCAACAGTTTGTGTTTACCATTGAAGAGTATCCTCAGGAATTGTTGAGAAAAAGTAAGGATCGCTTTTTAGAAATGATTGATTTTCTTGAGGAGCAATTGAGATAACGCCATAATTAATAAAGACCGTAAAATTCAAGATTTTTGCATGCAATTACTAGAATTTCAAGCAAAAGAGCTATTTCGTGAATATAACATCAATCTGCTAGACAGCATTTCATCTACAAATATCGAAGAAGGTAGAAAGCATGCAAAAGAGTTAGGATATCCATTTGTGATTAAGATTCAGGTTCCAGTAGGAGGCAGGGGTAAGGCAGGAGGAATCCAAAAATGCCAAAATGATGACGAATTTGAGATAAAATATCCTCAAGTTATGGACTTGACAATAAAGGGAGAAAAAGCTAGAGCCATTCTTTTGGAAAAGATGGCAGATATCAAAAAAGAGTTGTATCTTTCAATATTTTTGAATCGCTCAAAGAGATGTTACACAATTATTGCATCTGATGAGGGAGGAGTCGAGATTGAATCAGTAAAAAACCAAATCATCAAAGAGATCGGGTTAGGTGAAGTTTCAGATGATCTGGCACAAGAAGTTGCAAAAGAGATGGGTTTGGAAGGAAAACATGCTGAAGGTGTTGTAGACACTTTGAAAAAATTATCAAAACTTACAATTGAAAAAGAAGCAGAGCTAGTTGAGATCAATCCACTTGCAATTATGCAAGATGATACAATCATGGCACTAGATGGAAAATTTGTTACAGATGATAACAGTAACTTTAGACATCCAGAGTTAGAAAAGTATCAAGAAAAATCAGAGATTGAAGAGCAAGCTGAGAAGAGTGGATTTTCACTAGTGGAATTGGATGGAGATATTGCAGTAGTAGGTAATGGTGCAGGCCTCGTAATGTCTACATTAGATATGTTATCAGATAACGGAGGAAAGCCAGCATGTTTCTTAGATGTTGGTGGCGGTGCAACAACTGAATCAGTTTATGAAGCATTAACTTTGATCAGCAAGTTAGATAGAGTAAAAGGAATTTTGGTAAACCTCTATGGAGGAATTGTAAAGACTACAGTAGTAGCTGAAGCATTTCTCAAAGCATATGAGGATAACATAATTGATTTACCAGTATTTTCAAGATTAAAGGGAACAGAATCAGAAAAAGCAACAGAGATGTTGCAAGGTTCTAGAACCAAAATTTTTGGAACAGTTGAAGAAGCAATTAACGCAGCAGTAATGGGAGTAAAGAATTGACAGACATTTTTGGACTATTAAAGGGAAATCCAGGAGATTCTGATTACGAGAAGAAAGGAGTAATCGTTCAAGGAATTACTGGAGCATATGGCTCACTACATGCAAGAAACATGATTGCATATAGAACAAACGTTGTTGCAGGAGTCACTCCTGGAAAAGGCGGTCAGAAATTTGAAGACAAAGTTCCAGTTTACAATACAATGCAAGAAGCAGTAGATGCAACAAATGCCAAAATTTCAATTGTATTTGTTCCAGCAAAGTTCTTTCTTAGTGCTGCAAAAGATGCACTAGAGGCAGGAATAAAACTACTAGTTGCAATTCCTGAACATGTTCCAGTTAGAGATACAATGGAAACATTAGAGCTTGCAAAACAAAAAGGAGCTGTAGTAATTGGTCCAAACACTCCAGGAATAATGATTCCAGAACTAATTAAGATTGGAATCATGCCACCAATGCCTTTCAAAGCAGGAAAGATTGCAGTACTATCAAAGAGTGGAACATTACTTTATGAGATTTCAGATGCCTTGACTAATGCAGGATTTGGTCAATCAATTACAATTGGAATTGGGGGGGATCCAGTTAATGGAACAAGACTCATTGATGCATTTGACATGGTAAAAGACATTCCAGACTTGGAAGGAATGGTAGTTGTAGGAGAAATTGGAGGGGATTCAGAAGAGATGCTAGCTCAGAGAATTATTGATTCAGGATTTAACAAGCCAACTGTCGCATACATTGCAGGAAGGGCAGCCCCTAAAGAAAAGAGAATGGGTCATGCAGGTGCAATTGTAATGGGAACATATGGTTCAGCAGAATCCAAAGTTTCAATGTTTAACAAGGCAAACATTCCGGTTGCAAAAAGACCTGCAGAAGTACCAGTTTTGCTAGCAGGAAAGATGGAAAAATCCGATTAGATTAAAAGAGAGTGTTTTAGGAGAGAATCAAATGCCAATCACAGACCCAGAAAAAAAACGAATTGCACAGCAAGCAAGACTTGTCATGAGAATTTGTTTTAATTGTGGATGCAGAAACGATGTTGGTGCTACTAGATGCAGAAAATGCAGAAATCCATACTTGAGATTAAAGAACAGAAATCTTGGCGTAAAGAAATAGAACTAGAAATTCATTAATCTTTGTCGATAATCTACAATTGCAGATTTTATATCAGAATTGTATCGCATGATAAAAGATTTTGCCAAATCAGGATTTTCCAATTCCTCTAGAGAAATCTGCAGATCATCAGGCAGTTGTTCATTCATCTGAAAGAGAATTTTGGCAGCATCAATGTATTGGCCAAGATTTTCAGCATACTCAAATGCTAATTTCATCCTGTCAATTAATGCATCAAACTCCTGTAAGGACATGTTGAGATTTACAAAAATTAGTACTAAAGGGATTGGTAATTATAAAATAGCTCATAATCTAAAGACAAAAAAACTCGTTTTATTGTAGAATTGTTGGACCGGTCGTCTAGTTTGGTTTGGATGACGCACTCACACTGCGTAAGGGAATTATTTCTCCGCAAAGGTCGTGGGTTCAAATCCCATCCGGTCCACCTACCATTTACTCTTGAGTGTATCTGTAAAAAGTTATTATTGTAAAAAGACCATAATACAATATTGGAAATTCAAGAAATATCACCTGTTGTAATTTATGACAATGCATGTCATCTTTGCGCAAAATTTGCTAGTGCAGTTAACTTTTTTGCCAGAGGAAAGATTGCACTTGTTGGTCATTATTCTGAAACTGGAGAAAAACTACGAAAGCAGTACCTTGATTCTAGTGCAACAGACATGTTTTGGTTTATTGATGGAAAAAATGCATATGGTGGTCGTGCAGCATTATTACCTTTGATTGGAGAAATTCTTTTCTCAAAGAAAAGAGCACCAATTCAGACCATATTTGAGGAGACATGTGATGCAGGATGCAAAGCACCTAATGCAGTATTTGTAAGATCTGCTAGTCTTTTGACTCATAGCAAAAAGATCAAAATCAACTAATCCTCTAATGGAACAATCCAAGACTTTGGAAGAAGCGTTCGAGGCTCTTTTGTCAAATCAACATCAGGGTCAATTAGTTTTTGATAATCTCGTCCATTTACGGAGGACATCATATCTACTCTAATCTCAATGTCATCATACCCTTGATTACGATATTTTTCTGCAAGAAAATGACTATACTGTAAAATCATATCAGGTCTTGTAGACATTTTAGATTCTTGTCTTTGAGTTAGATCCTCATCATGATCTACTACCCAACTCCTTCCTGTACTAGGATCTGTTGCAGTAAATTCGATAAATACAGTATCCTTGTCTCTAAGCTTCATATGCCATGCAAAATTGTGTCCCTCTTCAGTCCAGCTTACATTTCCAGGATATGCATAATGACGCAGTGGCAAGGTAATCTGAACAACAAGGAAAATCAGGATTAGAGACAAGACAATCTTTTGGTTTTTTGATAATGTCGTGATTTTGGATTTTTGTTTTTTTGATACTTTGAATCGTTTTAAGACTCTAGGCCAACTAGGATCAAAGAAGACCAAAGTTGCAAAAATCATAAACCACGGAAATATTCCAATTGAGAATAGTTGAGCGTTTAGAAGGTGAAATGAAACTAAAATTACATATGCAAAAATTCTAGAACGGCGCCAGAGCAAAAATGGGACTGCAAGCAAATCAACAAACAATGCACCATATGCAAAAAACATTACAAACCATTCTTCTGTAAAGAACTGACCCAAAAGAGGAAACGTATCGGCTTCACTTTCAAGCCAAAATCGTAATGGGTATCCTGCCAGCCAATCAGGATTTAGTTTTGCAATTCCACCAAAAAAGTATGGAATCCCAACTAGAATTCTCAAAAGCCAAATAGAATATGCTGAAATAAAATCAGTTCTGATTTTTTTATTGAGCCATGAATCAATAGAAAAGGCTCTATTTGCTGGAATGAAAATCAGAACAAAGCTGACAAGCCAAATCAAGTAAAAGTGATTGAGATATCTTGATTGTTCTGAGAAAAAGATCTGTGAAAAAGCTAAGAAAAATAAAATTGTGCATATTCGATACTTGAACCCAACCAGAATGCAAATCGACAAAACACCCATTGCAGCAAAATGCAAATACATAAAATCGCCAGGCCATGGTTTTACCCAATCAAATCCATAGTATGTAAAATGAAATGTGGGTTCAATCCAATATTTAGAGATCCAATCATGTTCAAAATATCTGAAAACTTCCCAAAGCATTATTGCACCAAAAATAAATCTAAAGTAAACTAAAATCGCAATATCACGTGGTTCAAATAGTTTTTGTAAAATTGTTGTTTTTGTAATATTCAATTGAAGAATTGTAATTTTTGGATTATTAAAATTTGGATCGAGGATTAGGGTTGATAATAGGTGATAGTATCATTCCACTTACTTAAATTAGACAATTTATCAAAAAAATCATGAAAGCAAGATTCCCTGGAAAGTGTGTAGAGTGTGGGGAAGCAATCAAAGTTGGAAAAGAGATTCTGAAAAATTCCAAAGAACAATGGGTTCATGCAGCATGTTCAGATTTAGAAGACGAATTACCATAAAATGATTAAATTTGCAATAAATCTTTTAAACAACTTGTAAAAAAGCTAGTCATATGAAGACAAAATCAAGTATCTTCCTAGCAATTATTGCATCATTTGCAGTTCTGATGTTTCCATCAGAGGCAATTGCAGAGAATTCAGAAACGACAACAATCACTCCAATTAACGGAGAAATCAGCCTACAGAAAACAGTCACTAAAATGATTGTTCCAGAAGGCAATACATTACCATGGGGATTTGTCACAGGGGGTCCTTCAGAATATGCTGAGAGACATCCAGTAATCATTCAATTCTTCGATGAAGCAAATGATTTGGTACATGTTGCCCAAGTTGATGTCAAAGGAGATGGTTCTTACGAATACAAGTTTAGAGTAACTAGTATTGATGAAAGTGGAAATATGGAAAAAGCCTTTGAAGGCGAATATACTGTAATGATTTACAGAGTAATTCCTAACTCAAATCAACTAGTCTAAACATTTTTTATTTTTCACAGAATTCATATACCATTCAAGAAAACGCTAGCTAGATAATGAGTAAAAATTTTTGGCACGATATAGAATCAGGTGCAGATATTCCTGAAATTATCAATGTGGTAGTAGAGATACCTAAGGGCTCTATGAACAAATATGAATATGACAAAAAACACAATATGATAAAACTTGACAGAGTTTTATTTTCACCATTTCATTATCCAGGTGATTACGGACTAGTTCCTCAAACACTTTCTGAAGATGGGGATCCATTAGATGCACTAGTACTTGTTACAAATCCGACATATCCAGGAATTCTAATTGAAGCTAGACCAATTGGATTACTTCAAATGAAAGATGCAGGAGATTTAGATGACAAGATTATTTGCGTGTCAACAAATGATCCAAGATATTTGCATACTACAGATATTTCAGACATTGAAGACCACTATCGTTCTGAAATTGCACACTTTTTCCAAGTGTACAAAGATTTGGAAGGAAAGAAAGTAGAGATACTAGGGTGGCAATCAGCAAAAGAAGCAAAAAGTATCATTGTTGAATCAATTAAAAGATACAAGAATACTTTGAAGAAATTTTAAGATGTCAAAAGAATGCAATCACTTTTCAGAGGAAACAAAAGGAATAACACCAAATACAAAAAGCTGTGAAGAATGTGAAAAAGAACACCTCCCAGTTGTTGCAATAAGGATGTGTTTAACATGTGGGCATGTAGGGTGTTGTGATTCATCTATTGGAAAACATGCAACAAAACACTTTGAAGAAACAGGGCATCCAGTTATGAAAGCAATTCCAGGAGATATTTGGAAGTGGTGTTATCATCACAAAGAATACTATTAATTTTCAAAGTACTAGAAGAACATAGACAATTGAACAAAGAAAAATTTCACTGGACTTTTTGGGTAGGAATAGGGTTTCTAATTGCAGGTGGAATTAGTTGGGCAATTTTATTGGCAGGAGAAGGTCCACCAAGCTTTGTTGAGGAGACCATAACATACAGTTACGGATGGGTGATTTTTGGAATAGGTTTGATCATATATTCTACTATTAGAAAAATAGTAAAATCTAAAGAACCATAATAGCAGCATATTCATTTTTTAATAGTTAGAAAATTACGATTAGCAATGTCTCAGTATCAATTAGGAACGTGGGATCTTTCAGAATTAGCAAAAAACCCAAAAAGTTCAGCGTTTCAAAAACAGATCAAAGAATTAGAGAATCAGGCTAAAAAATTTGAGAAAATTAAATCAAAATTAGATTCAAAAATGTCATCAAAAAAATTCATGGGAATGTTAACTGAAGTAGAAGAAATTTCTGAAAAAATGAGTAAGATTGGAGGATATGCATCTCTTTCATACTCATCAGATACTCAATCAGATGAAGCAACATCATTAATGACTAGAATGTCAAAATTAGGTTCAGATATTTCAAACAAAATTTTATTTTTTGACTTGTGGTGGAAAACTCAAGTTGATGAAGAAAATGCAAAGAGGTTGGTTAAAGATGCAGGAGAGTTATCAGAATATCTAGCACATAAAAGACTAATTGCAAAATATTCACTTAGTGAACCTGAAGAGAGAATCATTAACACATTAGATGTTACAGGAATTTCTGCACTTGTAAAATTGTATGACAAGATAACTAATGCATTTGAATATCAAATGAAAATTGGAAACAAAACAAAAAAGATGACAAGAGAAGAATTGACAAACTATGTGAGACACACAAATCCAAAAATCCGTGAAACAGCTTACAAAACAATTCTTGGAAAATATAATGAGAACAAAGGAGTTGTGGGGGAAATTTATCAAAATATTGCACTTAACTGGAAAGATGAAGGGATTGACATTCGAGGCTATAAAACTCCAATTTCAATGAGAAATATTGGAAACGATGTAGATGATAAAACCATTGAATCACTCCTCACAGTTTGTAAAAAAAATGCCCCAGTATTTCAAAAATTCTTTGTGCAAAAAGCAAAGATGCTCAAAATGAAAAAGCTTCGAAGATATGACATTTATGCACCAGCTGCTGCAAACATTAAAGAAAAAAATTATTCATACAACAAATCGGTAAAATTAGTTTTTGAATCACTAGGTAAATTCAGCAATACATTAGAAGATTTTGCAAGAAAGGTTTTCAATGAAAATCATATTGATTCGTCAGTAAGACAGGGTAAAAGGGATGGAGCATTTTGCAGCACATTAACACCCAAAATTACCCCTTATGTTTTGGTCAATTTTACAGGAAAATCAAGAGATGTATTTACATTAGCACATGAATTAGGTCATGCAGTTCACAGTCAAGCTGCACAAGATAGATCGATTCTAGTCCAAGATGCACCGTTACCATTAGCTGAAACAGCATCAACATTTTCTGAATTACTGCTCTATGACAATATTTCAGATAAAATTTCAGATGATGAAAAGAAGATAATGTTATCTGAAAAAATTGATGACTTGTATGCAACCATTCTAAGACAATCATTTTTTACAATTTTTGAGATTGATGCTCACAAGCAAATTGGCAAAGGAACTACTATAGATGAAATTTCAAAAACATATCTACAAAATCTTAAACAGCAATTTGGAAAATCAGTTGATGTTACAGATGATTTTGCAATAGAATGGAGTTGCATTCCACACTTCTATCACACGCCGTTTTATTGCTATGCATATTCATTTGGAAATCTTCTTGCATTATCATTATTCCAAAGATACAAAAAAGAAGGTCAAGATTTTGTTCCAGCATACATTGACATTCTTGCAGCAGGGGGTTCAAAAAAACCTGAAAAACTCCTTAAAGAGCATGGACTAGATATCCAATCTACAAAGTTTTGGCAAGAAGGTTTCGATTATGTTAATGAACAGGTAAAAGCACTCTCATCATTAAACTAGATTTTTAATAAATGGGGCTGACAGTCCAACGCAAGGACTGCCAGCTTGTTCCCCGAACGGTTTGAATTCGATGTCAAAACCCCATCACAAATTATCTGATTTAAACGTTTGAAATTATTCCAAGTCTAATTTCTTAGGTTTGATTTTCCGTATTGTACCACCCAAAATTCCAATCGTAATTCCTAATTGGTATAGAAAATACAATAAAACCTCAAATGTACTAGGAGTCAAATCTGTAAATCGACTAATTCCTGTCAATACCAACAATAACGAACTAAAAAAGAAGACAAACAATTTTACAATTCCATGAAGATTTGTAAATTTCAAAATAACAAAAGTCATAACAGTTACAGAAATTGCTAAAACTGTAAGGAATCCAGTATTCATTCCAAAAATAAGAAACAATAATGATGCAAGTTCTGCAGGATTTCCAGCAGAAAGATTTGAAAATTCAATTTTCTCAGGAGATGCAAATCGAGGAACGCTCAAAATTGCATTTGCCAAAAATAAAACAAACAAAGTAATGGACACAGTCTTTAGATGATTTTGTAGTCGTGGGAATCGAACAAGAATAGCACGTCCTAAAATGATTCCTTGGAACAATCCAACCCCAAATGCACCAATTACTGCAATAATAGAGAAAATTGGATCTTGGAATACATCAACAAGAAATGGAATTAAGGCCAATACTAGTGTAATTTCGTGAAAAATAGAATATTAGTTAGAAGATGACTAATTTTCGTAAAAAAAATAAAAAAAATTCATCAAAAAATTCTTTGGAAAATAAACCAAATAGGAGTAAAGTTAATAATTTCATGACTAGAGGAACAACCAATGCAGAAGATATTTTTGCTTTTATTATTAGTAGCAATTATTGGAATCTCAACGAATTATGCATATTCACAAGAAATTGGTTTAGCAACTTTTCAAGAAACTGCTCAAGTGTTAGTGGATAGAAGTATATCTCAAAATGTGACTGCATCTGTAACACTACAAAGTACAAGCATTCAAGAGATTAGAATTCCATCTGAATTAGAACAAAAACTCAGAGAAGATGAAATGATTAAAGCAGTAATAATTACAAATCAAGAACAATGTGTTTTAGGCGTATTTGATAAATCATGCATAATGATTAACGTGGTCAGAGATCCAGAAGCAAAAGGTATCATTGAGATTCAAGATGCAGCCAAAGAAGTTGCAATGCCATACATTGATGAGATAAATCAAGTGTTTGATGTAGAGTCAAAACTGCATTCAGTTTTTGTGCATAGTGATGACACATCCAATGAGGCATTGGAGACATCAGGAGTAATTTCAGGCAAAGGAATGATTTCAGTAGTATACACAATACCACCAGAGGATACTAATGCAATGTATGAAAAAACTTCAGCAATTCTAATTCCAAAAATCATTAGAGAAAGTGGAGGATTTTATGAAGTTGCAAAGAATCTCTCATTTGAAGAAAATGCAAAGATGACATTTTCAATAATACCTTTAGATTCAAAATCGCTTTTACAGTTAAAATTATCAGTGGATTATCCTAATGAGGCATCTATGATTTCAGAAGTTAGTCCGTTAGATTTGTTAAAAACAAATACAATTAGCAGATCAGATTATTTTTCTTCTGGATTTTATCCACTTAATTCAGTCATTCAAGTAGTGATACTATCACCAGAAGATGAAACCATCTCAAACATAAGAGGGAATATTGTTCCAACACAAGTAATTGATGGTGAAAAAATTCCAACAGATATTTCAAAAGATGGATGGGTTTTTGACCCTCAAGAAGGTCAGAGAATTCAAGGAATGTATATTTTTGGAGAAGAAACTTTAGTTAACAATGACAAACTAAAGTTTTCATTAGGAGATGCACCACCTATGCAACCAGAATCATCAGATGAATCACTTGTAGTAGTAATAGTAATTTCAATAGTTGCAATCGCAGCTGCTTTATTCTATCTTAAAGGATATAGAAAATAATCAGACTAAAAGTACTGCTGCTGCAAAAACAGTAGTCCATTTACCATCTTTGTCACCACGAGTTTGTTGAGTAATATTTTGAGTCTTGTAAATTTCTCCAGATATTTTCCATTGTTGTCTTTTCTCATCCCAGTTCTTGTCAACATCAAATGGGATTCCTAATGAAGAAGCCAACATTTGCGCTGCAATATCTTCAGCATAATCTCCTGCCTGAGTCTCAGTTTGTCCAAAAGCTTCGTATTCAGACAAATAGCCATATCTGTCTTTGTCCTTTGGCTGTGCAATTCCTACAGATGCAGAACACATTCTATGAGGTTCATTTGTTTGATTCTTTGAATAAATTGTAAATAGAATCTGTCCAGGTTTAATTTGTGCTAATCCCTCTTTTCTTGAAATTAATTTTGCCTTTGGCGGAAAAATACTAGAAATCAAAACAAGATTAGTTCCTGCAATACCAGCATCTCTTAGGGCATATTCAAAGCTAGTCAATCTATCTTCATGAACACCTTTTCCTCTTGTAAGAAATAATTTCTTTGCAACTAAATCTAGCATTTCAAAATTTTAGAAAATATATTATTATTTAACTTTAATCAAATGCTCATTTTTTTAGAAATATTAAAAAGTGAAGTTATTAGGTTACTAATCTCGTTTCTTTTTCTTTTTTCTTTTATCAGGAGCCTTTGCTTCTTGCGTTAGAAGGATGAATGTGAAAAATGCTCCTAATCCAACATTGACAACCCCCATGAATGTGATGAACATTGTTTGTTCTTTTCCAGCAATTGGGGACAACCCAATTATGATACCCAAAGTACCAGTTGCAAAGAACATCATCATCAAAACTTTGACTCTAGTGGGTTCAATGTATCTCATAACAGGTATCAAAAAATGGCATTATTATAAACTGACGGTTATGAAATTTCTAGAAAAATCCTTACAAAAAGAATACAGGTAACACTTTAAACCTTCAAAAATTTCATTTTACTTCGTGCCAATGTAGCTCAGCCTGGCTAGAGCATTCGCCTTGTAAGCGAAAGGTCATGGGTTCAGATCCCATCATTGGCTTTTTATCACATTCAAATTTAGTTCTACTAAAATAGACATTAAATTATCCAAATTTAATAAATTGGTGATTAGATGAAGATATTTTTCATATTATATTTGATCTTGGGATTATTTTCAATATGGATAATTGCATCTCCCAGTTCCAACATAATGAATTTTGAACAAGATGAAATAGAAAAATTAAGTGAATGTATAAAAAATAAATCTGAAGACAATGTATCTAATTGTGATTTTAAAAGGAAAAATTTCAGAAATATTAATCTTGAAAAAATGGATTTAAGTGGAATTGACTTGTCTGGTACGGATCTTACAGGAGCCAATTTATCTTATTCAAATTTGACTAATTCAATTTTATATGGTGCAGATTTGAGAGAAGCAAATCTATTTGGTGTGACATTAAAAAATGCAAAATTAGACGGTGCTAATTTACGAGATACAATCTTAGAAGATGCAGATTTAGAAAATGCATCATTAAAACATGTTTATTTTTACAAAACAATTCTAGTTAAAGCTAATCTATCCAACACAGATGCAAGTAGAGCAAATTTTTGTGGACAGGATTTATCTCACAGAATTCTTTATGGGATAAATTTAGATAGTGCGGATTTGAGATATGCCAATTTGGCACAATCTAATTTAATTTCTGCAAGTTTACGTCATACAGATTTGAGTTATGCAAATCTTGCAGGAGCTGATTTGTCAAACAATGATTTATCATTCATAAATTTGAAAAATGCTAATTTAGCTTATGCCACATTAGAAAATTCAAACCTTTCAGGCGCAGACATTACAGATGCTAATTTAAAAAATACAAACATGAATAATGTAAAAAAAGACATTCAAAATAACATAAATACAAAAAATGAAATTATAGAAAAAAACCCTCAATTTCACAAACAAAGTTCATTTCCTAATGCAAATTTGAGCAAATTGAATTTGGCAGGAATAGAAATTTCAGAATCAGATTTTTCAGGAGCTGATTTGTCAGATACAAATTTGTCTGGAGCATTAATGTGGGGAATAAATTTAGCTAATGCAAATCTACGTAATGTAGATTTAAGCCAAGCATATCTGTCTGGAGCTGATTTGTCTGGAGCTGATTTGTCTGGAGCTGATTTGTCTGGAGCTGATTTGTCTGGAGCTGATTTGTCTGGAATTTATGCAGAAAAAACAACTTTTGATAACACCACATTATATGGTTCAAAGTTTTTTGGTGCATATTTAAAAAATGTAAATTTCACTAACGCAAAAATAAATGGGGCATATTTCTCAGGAATTGTTTTGATTGATGCTAATCTAACTAATGTAGATCTTACCAATTCAAATTTTGAAAACTCATTGATTTCCAGTGATCTTTCTAAAAAAGATTTGTCAGGAGCCAATTTACGAGATGTTAAATTATCAAATGCAAACTTGAAAAATTCTATTTTTATTGATGCGGATTTATCATGGACGTATCTAAATAGTGCAAACTTAAATTCTGCAAATTTGACAAATGCTAATTTGCATATGGCAGATTTAGGAAATGCAGATCTAACTAATGCAGATCTAACTAATGCAGATCTAACAAACATTTACTTAAAAAATGCAATAAGAGAAAATACAATTACTAAAAACAGTAAGACGGACAGTTGTTTTGAACTGGATTTGATGAACGTTATATTTTGTAAAATCACAAGAGAAATAACACCAAATTCTCCACCATATGAAACAACGTTTGTGCACAGAGACAATTATGTTATAAACTACCCATAATTCTGAATGAATAATCTAGCAATACGATTAAGTATGTTAAATTTTGGAACAATTTTACATGAGTTTTGAAGATAATGTTGAAAATAATGAAATTAAAGATAATGACAA
Source organism: Candidatus Nitrosopumilus sp. (assembly GCF_965263415.1). Taxonomy (GTDB): domain Archaea; phylum Thermoproteota; class Nitrososphaeria; order Nitrososphaerales; family Nitrosopumilaceae; genus Nitrosopumilus. The sequence goes on along the minus strand of NZ_OZ253671.1, from coordinate 964,048 downwards.
GAATCAAAATAAATCAAAATCAAGTGGTCTAATAATTGGATTAATCATTGCAGTAGGAATTGCAGCATTTTTTGCAGGAATGTATTTCTCAAATATGGATTCAGACCAGATTTCACAAGAAGATCTAGATGATGCAATTGCAAAATTAGAACTTAAAATGTTGCAAAATAGACTGCCAACAAATCAACCTTCAGAACCAATAAGAATTTCAGCAGACGATGATCCAGTGATTGGAAATCCAGATGCACCAATCACAATAATAGAATTTTCTGATTTTCAATGTCCATTCTGTGCACGATTCCACGTCCAAACACTTCCATTACTTCTCGAGGAATACATTGAACAAGGTAAAGTAAAGTTAGTCTTTAGAGACTTTCCAATACAAAGTATTCATCCAAATGCACTTCCAGCATCAGTGGCAGCAGAATGTGCAAATGAACAAGGTCAATTCAAAGCAATGCATGATAAGTTATTTGATAATCAAGGTCAATGGAGCAACCAAGATACAGTTGATGCATTAGCTATGTTTAGCCAATATGCAACTCAAATTCAATTAGATCAAGAAATGTTTGACTCTTGTCTTGATAGTGGAAAATACATTGAAGAGATAAGAAATGATCTGGAGGATGGTAGAAGTTATGATGTTACAGGAACCCCCGGATTTTTTGTAGGAAATGACGAAATAGGTTACGTAGAACTAAAAGGCGCACAACCATTTGAAAGCTTCAAAAAAATTATTGATTCACAGTTAGAGGCATAAAAAAAATAACAAGCGTTTATTAGACCTAAACTGCGACTTTACGCATCGGAATAATGACGTCTGGCAATGAGCTTTTCGTCATTGCTAAAGAGAAGAAAACAAAATGACAAAATTTCAGGAATTAGGATTAAAAGAAGACATACTAAAAGGAATTAACGATCTTGGATTTGAAGAAGCATTTCCAATTCAAGAGGCAGTGATTCCAGTACTACTCACAGGAAGAGATGTCGTAGGACAAGCACATACAGGTTCTGGTAAGACTGCAGCATTTGCATTATCAATGCTGCAAGAGATTCAACCAAAAAACGGTATTCAAGGTTTGATCATGGCACCAACAAGAGAACTTGCAATGCAAATTACAGATGAGATAAAGAAATTTGGAAAACATACAGGAATCAGAGTAGCAACAGTTTATGGAGGACAAGGTATGGGACTCCAATTAGATGCTCTTGAGAGAGGAGTAGAAATTGTAGTAGCAACGCCAGGCAGATTAATTGATCATCTCAAACGAGGTTCAATAGAGCTTAGAGATGTCACCCATATTGTTCTAGATGAAGCAGATACAATGTTAGATATGGGATTTATTGACGACATTGGATTCATTTTAGATTTAGCACCAGAAGACAGAGTTATGTCATTGTTTTCTGCAACAATGCCAACTGAGATTCTCAGATTATCTGAAGAATATTTGAAAAATCCAAAACAATTCTTACTAGATGCAGATGACCTTAGTGGAGAAGGTATTGATCAATCATATCTAGTCATCAAAGACAGAGACAAATTCAAGTATCTAATTGATTTCATTAAACCAGTAAAAGGTCAAGCAATTGTGTTTTGTTCAACAAAATATAGAACTAGAGACGTTGCAAAATTCCTACATCAGGAAAAATTTGACGCCGTTGCAATAGAAGGAGACATGTCACAGCACAGAAGAGAACAATCAATGGGAAAATTCCGTAGTGGTAAAGCAGACATTCTAGTAGCAACAGATGTGGCATCAAGAGGTATTGATGTACCCAGAGTAGAATTAGTAATCAATTACGATGTTCCAAATCAAGAAATGGCATATTTTCACAGAATAGGCAGAACCGCAAGAGCAGGAGCAAAGGGTAAAGCAGTAACATTTGTTTCATATTCATCTGTAGGGGATTGGAATCTTATCAAACGTCAAATCAAAGTTCCTCTAAAAGATTTGAATGAAGAGATGGGAATAGAAATTGCAATTCCAGATCCTCTAAAAAGACAAATGCCATCAAGAAGATACGGAGGTCAATCAAGATCAAACTATTCCAGAGGAGGTCGCTCTGGAGGATATAGTCGAGGAGGAGGAGGAGGAAGACGAGATTCCAGAGACGATAGAGGCGGAAGACGAAGATATAATGACAAAGGCGGTAACAGAAACAGTTACGGCGGCCGCAGTAGATGGTAACTGTAAAACTTAAAGACCTGAACCACGTAATTAATTTAAGATAAAGTAATGCATAAAGGATTCATTTTGTTAAATTGTGATCTCGGGGCTGAAGAATACATTGTAGATGAATTAAATCAGATGCAAGATGTAAAAAACGCGTATCTAACTTTTGGAGCATATGATGTAATTGCAGAGATAGAAACAGAAAATCAAGAAGGATTTGAAAAAGCAATTGCAGTGATTAGAAAACTATCCAGAGTGGTCAGCACTATGACACTCAATGTGATTCGTCCCGAATAATTGTTATATGAGAAAATTCAGGATTGAATAAAATTGCAAAAAATTGATTATGAAGCACCAGTATGGGTACTAAATTACAACAACCCAAAACCACTTTTGGATCATGCAATACACATGCTAGAGAGACACGGGGTAAAACGAGAAGACATGGAAATTACTGAAACTCCAACTGCAAAAATAGGCTCAATTGTGGTTGAAATTTGGCCTTATGAACTTGTAATTGGAAGAGTAAGATCAACACGTAATGACTCTTTTATCAGTGGTACTGAATTTACAATTGAGTTAAAATTAGACGAAAATGGGAACTACATAGATTATCTTTGAAAAAAAAGAAAATTCAAAATATTACAATAGGAATAATTGCAATTAGTATTATTGGAGCAATTATAGCATATAATTATTCAGTAGATCAAACAAAACAAAAAGGATTACAATTTGGGACAGAGTTAGAACAAATTCAACAAGAAGTAAAAGATTTGCAAACTAAATTTTATTCAGAAAAAACAAAATGGGAAGAAGGAGACATAACAAAAGAAGAGTTGTTGGAATTTTATGATGAACATCTAAATGAATTCAATGAAATCATTTCAAAATATGATAATCTTAATTCCCCAGAATTATTTGAGAGTTCAGTAGAATTGTTAAAGATTTCATCAGAGACACAACTGTCAAGTGATTCAGAATACATCAAATGGATTGAGACAGGAGACGAATCAGCTAAAGTAAGATCAGACACACAGTTTCAAGAATCAGTTGAATATGAATTGCAAGGCTTAGTTGAATTTTATTCAGCAAAGACAGGAATCAAAAACTATGATGAAGATGCAAAGTTTGAAGCTCCACAAACAGGATTAACACAAAAAGTCATTCAAGTTGCAGAGAACATGGCAAGCAAATGTGATGAAGAATTCAAAAATGAATCAGGAGAATTTGATTCTGATGAGATAGAAGTAGAGTGGTTTAATTGTATAAATGAGGCTAAAAAATGGAAAATTGAGCATCTTCCATAAATAATCAAATCCACAAAAACTACTTTAAAGAATCAGATATAGAATAATTGTGGAAAAAATCTTCATTGCTGGAGTTATTTTTGCAAGTATGATACCGTTTGTATTCGCAGATGTGTATATCCAAAATGATCAACAATACATTGGAGATGATGGTTCAATTCACATTGTAGGTGAGATTGTAAACAATCTAGACATACCTTTGAATCAAATTTATGTACAAATTGATTTGTTTGATGAAAATCAGCAATTAATCCAAACAAAAGAGACAAACTCATTGGTCAATACAATAATGCCAGGAATGAAAGGACCATTTGATCTCATTTTAACAAATAATGAAGCAAAAAATGTAAAGTCATACACTATGGAAATAAATTATCAAGTTAGTCCTCCAAAAAGTCAAGTCATAGACATTACTGAGTCAGTACTTTCAAGAGACAGTCACAATAATTTGATGATAACAGGAACTGTAGCAAATAATGGAGAGATTACAGCAAATATGGTATCAATAGTTGCAACACTTTATGACAAACAAGGAAATGTTGCAGCAGTATCAAGTGTAAACCCTGAACCAGATTATCTACGAGCAGAAGATAGTGCATTCTTTGTATTATCAGTACTAGACAAAATTCAAACTGAAGAAATTAATGATTATACACTAATTGCAGAATCTGAAGAGTTTGCAGCAGTACCAGAATTTCCTATAGGCACAGTTATCTTGCTCATACTCACATTGTCAGCATATATTGGAATTACACGGTATTCTGGAAAAATTATAACAAATCTCTTTTCTGCAACAAATCTAAAGTAGGAAAAAGTTCTTTGACCAGTTCTTCTTTTTTGAGAGGAGCTGGTTGTGAAAATAAAACAGGGAAGCTTATGGTAAGCATATCTTGATCAGTATGAGAAATTCTTACTGAATGAAAGTTACAGTTCATTTCAGATAATACACCATTCCATTTATCCAAATGAACATTTACCCTAACAACATTCTCATGAACATCTGAAATACTGGTATCCAAATCCTTGTCAAACAATCCAAATTTCACTAAGGGTACCATTACCATTCCTCCTAAAATTTTATCATGGTTTTTTAACATAGAAGAAATAATTTGTTCAGAATTTTCTTTTGGATAAATATCACCATAATCAGGATCAAAGTATCCTGCAATCATTTTTTTTGAATCATAAATGCGAAAATATTCTTCATCTAATTCTAACTTCCACAATCAGGTTCATCATAAATGAAATGATTTTTTTTATATATCATTCCCATATATGGAGAAAACAATTTAGAATGACCCCAAATAGAGAGGAATATGGAAGATAGGGATGTAGTGGATGATGTAAATGCACTTCTAAATCTAGGAGTAGGAGATGCATACAGGTTAGAACATATCAAACAAGCCTATATTCAGAACAAATCAATTTGGAATGTGGATAAAAATTATCTACAAAAAATGGTAGACAAATATCTCATAAAACATTCAAATCTTGAATCAGATTCTGCCGAAACAGAAGATGAATCTGAAAATGAAGAGAAGATTCATTGTTGGAAATGTGGAAAAAAAACCACGTTAGGGGCAAATTTTTGCATGGTATGCGGAGCATCATTATTTGATGTTGCATCAAAACCAAAAGTAGAACAAGAATCAACTCCATCTAATCAGAAAAATAACACTAGAACAATTAAACTAAAAATTCCAATTATGATTGGCATTCCTGTAATAATTTTGGCAATTATTGGGGGAGCATACAGTCAAGGTTATTTTGACAACACGCTAGAAAGAACAGAATTAAAAGATGAACAAGTTGATGTCAAACCCACCATAGTTGAAACTACAGAAAAAACATCAAGTGAAACAGATTCACCATGTGGACCAGGAACTGTTTTGGATGCTAAAACTAATTCATGCGTTTTAGAGAGTGAAGTCAGTACAGAAAAAACATCAAGTGAAACAGATTCACCATGTGGACCAGGAACTGTTTTGGATGCTAAAACTAATTCATGCGTTTTAGAGAGTGAAGTCAGTACAGAAAAAACATCAAGTGAAACAGATTCACCATGTGGACCAGGAACTGTTTTGGATGCTAAAACTAATTCATGCGTTTTAGAGAGTGAAGTCAGTACAGAAAAAACATCAAGTGAAACAGATTCACCATGTGGACCAGGAACTGTTTTGGATGCTAAAACTAATTCATGCGTTTTAGACAAATAAAAGACAATTAAATAAACTAGGGAAGATAAGAGAGATCATGGTAATTTCTAAAGAGAATAAAGAGTTCATTGACAGTTTAATTGATTACTACATTAACGAGTCTGAAGCATATACACAGATTGCAGAGAATTTTGTTCCAGAAGTTGGTTCCGTTCCAGATACGACATTTGGAATTATTACAGGATGTGTGTATTCAGGATTTTTACAGGCATATCAAAATCAACAACAAACTCCAAGCCTAGAAGATATGAAAGAATTCAATGACATAATAAAAAAAAGAGCAGCTTTGATAAAAAAGGCAATAATTGAGCCTACCAAAATAGAGAAAACAGAAGAAAAACAAGAAGAGCCAGAAAATAAAATCAAAGAAGATGAGTAAGTGATTTTTAAAAATTTAGAAAAAAGCAATACAGTTTAATTCTGAATAAAAATTGTAAAAAATATGAAAGTAGATGGTAGTAAAATAATTTTTTGGGGAGGTACTGCTGCTGCAGTAGTCACAGCAATAGTGGCATTGTATTTTTCAATTCGTTAAAGATAAATCATCAAGGAAATCTAGCAAAGTATGTCAGCAACAAACGAATTTAGAATCACTCAGATAGTAGACAATGGACAGGTCATACAGATAACATTAATTGAAAATGTTTCAACAGAGCCCATTTCACAAAAACAAATGATAATTGAGAATGTTTCAAAAAAGCTTGATCAAGAAACAAAAGAGCAGGTAATGCCATTGTTAGAGGCAATATTACAAGCACAACCTACAGTAAACATCAAATCATATCAACAAACTCAAATCACAATTGCAATGCCAAAGGCAAGATATGATGGGATGGGTAGACCACAAGTAGGAAACACAATCGAAGTAAACTTGAAGAAAATCTAAAGTTGGGAGTTTATCTCATCAAGTGTATGCAATGGCAAAGAACAAGTAAAGTTTTTGCAAACAAACGCAGATGTTTTTTCTTCAAAAGATTTTCCAGTAAAGAAGGGATATTGAGTTAATGCAGATAATTGTTCAGAATTTTGTACAGTGACAACAATTGAGTTTGGCAAATATTCCAAAAGAATTGATTTGCATAATTGAGAATTTTCAGGGTTAATAATTGTGATTTCAACAGGTTTTTCTAAATAAATTGAAATGGTGTTTAGTAAATGTCCAAATCCAAATGGGTTTTCAGCTGCCATTTGTGCCTGAGATTCCATGATTTTTGTAGTAATTTCCAAGAATTGTTGTTCTTGAGAAAAATGAAATAGTCTAAGCATAACAAATGCAGAAACAGAATTTCCAGAGGGCAAGGACAAATCATAATTGCTTTTGGGTCGGATGATTAGCTTTTCATGATTATCTGAAGTCATAAAGAAGTTATTGTTTTCTGAATCCCAAAAGTGATCTACTAAATGGCGACCTAGTTTGAGTGCAAGTTGTAGATATTTTGGATTAGGATCAATTTCAAAGACATCTAACAAACAATTTACAAAGTAAGAATAGTCTTCTAGATAACCATCAATTTTTGCAGTTTTATTTTTATAAGTTCTAAGTAACTTTTCTCCAGAAAATAAGTTATTTTCAATAAAGGAGATACAAGTTTTTGCAGCATCAAGATATCTAGTATCATTTGTTACACGATGTCCTTTGGCAAATGCAGTAATCATCAAAGAGTTCCATGAAACGAGAATTTTATCATCTAATCCAGGGGCAATTCGTTTGGAACGAACATCAAGTAGTTTTTTTGAACAGATTTGAAGGATTTCTCTAACTTTATCTTCTGTAATTCCAAAATTAAAGGCCACTGTAGAAATATTCAAATTATTACACAAGATGTTGTTTCCTTCCCAATTTCCACCATCAGTAACATCATAGAACAAACAGAATATGTCAGCATCATCACCAAGAATTTCTTTAATCTCACTTTTTTTCCAAACATAGTATTTTCCTTCTACACCTTCAGAGTCTGCATCATATGCAGAATAAAATCCGCCATCAGGAGAGGTCATTTCACGTAAAACAAAATCTAGGGTTTTTTTCAAAACATCAAGATAGGAAGGATCCTTTGTTATTTGAAAAGCCTCAGCATAATTTACAGGGATTAAGGCATTATCATAAAGCATTTTTTCAAAGTGAGGTACAAGCCATTTTGCATCTGTAGAATACCTATGAAAACCACCTCCAATTTGATCAAATATTCCACCATTTGCCATTTTTTTGAGAGTTTTGAGCCCAAATTCAGTGAATTTTGATAGTCCAGACATCTTTGCATAACGAAACAAAAAAGAAACATTTGCAGCATTAGGGAATTTTGGGGCTGATCCAAATCCACCATAAGTTGAATCTCCTAGTTGAAACAAATTCATTGCAGCTTCATCAAGGATTGCTTTTTCCAATTTTGAAGGAATTGAAACTTTTTCAGTTTTGTTTAGAGCCTCAAGAAAGTTTTCAGCAGATTTTTCAATATCTTTAGGTTTTTCTTTCCAAGCTTGAGAAAGTTGTCTGCATATACTTCCAAATCCAGGACGGCCGTAAGAATCCAATACTGGAAAATAAGTTCCAACATAGAAGGGCTTTTGATCAGGAGTTAAGAAAATACTCAAAGGCCATCCGCCCTGACCAGTAGCTATCTGACAAACTTTTTGATAAATATCATCAATGTCAGGACGTTCTTCTCTATCTACTTTGATATTTACAAAATTTTCATTCATAAATTTAGCAACTTCGTCATTTTCAAATGATTCATGTGCCATTACATGACACCAATGACAAGAACTGTAACCAATACTAAGAAAGATGGGCTTGTTTTCATCTTTTGCTTTTTTTAATGCATCATCATTCCATCCGTACCAATCAACAGGGTTATTGGCATGTTGAAGAAGATAAGGGCTTGTTTCATGAATAAGATTATTTTCTACCACAGTTTTTCAGATTTGTTTTGATATTTGTACTTAATTGGTTAACCCCAGATTCCTCGACCTTCAGTTATCTCATATATTCGAACATTGATTTTTCCAAGTAATTTTACCTTAGATTTGTGAGCCTTTTTGTCATGACTGTAATCTTTCTTTTCAACTAATTCTTGCAATCTTTTTAGTTGTTCCAAAGTGAGGTTTTTGAATTCATTTTTTGAACTAGATACAAGACGTAACAATTCTATACGTTCTCTGTCTTCATCTGTGATTTCAGGCACAAAATTAGATAATTTCTGTCCCTTATTTTTCTAATGGGTAGGAGCGAATCTTAAAATTATTTAAAAAAAAGTCGTATTGTATGGATAAGATGCGTGCAATGGTGCTATCTGAATGTGCAGTAATTGAAACAAATCCACTAAAACTAACAGAGATTGATAGACATAAAATTGAAAGAACAAATGAAATTTTACTAAAAATCGAAGCATGTGGAGTGTGTCATTCACAATTACATGGAATAGAAGGAGATTGGAAAGAACTTGGAATTCCACCACAATTGCCAACAGTTCCAGGACATGAAGTAGTAGGAAAAGTAGTTGAAGTTGGAAGTGGGGTTACAAAATTCAAAGTTGGAGATAGAGCTGGAATTACACCATTACTAGAAGCATGTAAAGAGTGTCAATATTGTAAAGAAGGAAAAGAATACTTGTGTGAATCTTCAATTATTCTAGGTGAAACTCTCAAAGGAGGATACACAGAATACGTAACAGTTACTGAGGACTTTGCAACCAAGGTACCAGATTCTATGAAACCAGAGTATGCAGCACCACTGTTTTGTGCAGGAATTACAGCATACAAAGCAGTAAAAGCTGCAGAACCACAAACTCACAAAAAGATTGGAATTTTTGGAATTGGAGGAGTGGGACACATGGCAGTACAGTTTGCAAAGGTGAAAGATTGTGATGTTATTGCATTTTCAAGGTCTCAAAGTCACCTAGATGTTGCAAAGAGATTAGGTGCAATTGATGCCATACAGTTTTCTGAAAATCAAGAAGAGTTTTTAGAAAAATTAAAAGAAAAACATGGATTTTTGGATGCTGCAATTGTTTTTGCACCTGCAGATATTGTAACTGATACCGCAATCAAGGCTATAAAGAAAGGAGGGATGGTAGTAATTGCAACAATTGGTAAGAACCCATCTTTTGTAGCATTTGAAGAGAAAACAATCAGAGGGACTTTGATTGGTTCAACTAAAGACATGGAAGAAGTAATCAAGACATGTGATGAAAAAAATATCGAAGTAGTATCTGAAGTATTTCCGTTAGAGGATGCAAACAAAGTTCTCAAAAAATTAAAAGACTCAGAGATTGAAGCTAGAGCAGTTTTAATTCCCTGACTAGTTAAATATCGAAATGGTGAGTTGAAGATATGAATTGTAAGAGATGCCACCATACTGACGAGGCTCACATTCCAAATGAGCAAAGCAATTCATTAATGAAAATGGGGAAATGCCAGATTCCTACATGTACATGTCAGCAATATTTAGACCCAATTCAAGAAATTGATGAAGAATTGTTGTAACAATTCATATATCAAAATTATTTCAAATAGTCATGGACAAACACAAACCATCTGATGAGATGATAAAGGAATTAGACAATTTATTGTCAAAAATTAACGCTATGGAAATTGTTGCATCAGATGACTTTCAAAAAAACTCTATCAAAATCATGAGAGCCTTAGTGGAAGGACAAATCCATTCAATAAACGAATTTGGACATTTGAAAAAAGCAATTGATTTACTAACATTGCAACTCTTTGATGTTCAAAACAAAGTCAAGAATTAAGTTTAGTGTCACTTATTCCACAGCTGCTACATCTGTAAAGAGTAGATTTTTCTAGAAACTGCTCTGCTTTCATTTCAGATCCACAACAAGGGCAAGAGAATTTTTCAGAATCAGTTGATTTTCGAACAACATAATCAGGTTTTGATTCAACAATTTCACCTGTATTGCATGGAGGGTTATAGCGTACTTTGATTTTGTTTAGCACACTTTGTCGATGTTCTTTGTTTGCATCAAACAGAGGCAATATTGCAAGATATAGAGATTTTTCAGAGCCTGATTTTTCAACCCAGCATTTGAAGCTGGAATGTTGAACAAAAAATGATTTGTCATCTGTTTTTTCACAGTCACCAGCATAGACAATGTTGAATCTGTCCTTATCTCTAGACATTATCAAAAACACCAGTTTCTCCATTGGTGGCCCCCAGTCATCGAGGGGGATAGGACCTAAAAACTCGTATTGTAGAATTTGAATGCTCAACAGAGGTATTTTGAATAACTGACTTTTCTTCTTTTCCAATAAAATTACCTAGTATCATGAAATTGATCGCAAAATGGTAACTTGAAAAGATTAAATTCAAGAGTAATTGATTTTTTTTAAATGAAAGAGCCTCACAACCATGCAAAAGTAGGATATTCTATGATTGCAGTAGCAGCTTCACTAGCAGTGATTGGAATAATGGCTTTGTTTATGGCAGATGATGTATTATATGCAGATAATTTGCAAAGAGACAACACATTGCATTTTAACGAATGTAAGGCAAGTGATTTCAAGACAGAGGGTTGTGAGAAATACTGGGATAGAATCAACAATCAAATCTCAGGAATTTATGTAGATCTTGAAGAATAAGATCTAATATCCGTTTGAAAAGTCTTCTAACATATTTTGATTCTTTGTTAAACGATTCATTGCAAAGAATGCACCACCAACAATACCAGCCTGATAAAACGTGTATAACAATACACCTGAAGACGTAGGATCAGATTTTGTAAAGCTTAGAGCAAGCATTGTAAAAAATACAAAGGTTCCAACAGAAGTTACAAATCGGTTTAAGAATCCAGAATTCATCCCAACAATTCTTTTTGTAGCTGCTGCCATTAATGCAATACTAGTAATAATCAAAAATGTTGCACCGCCATTTGCAGTGACAAAGTTGTTAATCCAAGATAAAAGTCCATCTTCAATAATTGAAACATCAGGCATAACACTACCTCCATTTATTGCAAAATTTACAGAGCTAAACATTCCACCAATAACAAAGAAGAATAAGAAAATTTTTACAATCGAGCGTTTTATTGGACTTCTAATTTCAGATGGTTTTACAGCTCTTTCAGTTATTCTTACACCATATAGAAAACCAACTGCCATTGCAGGAATGAACATAATATTGATGAGAATGGGAGATTGTTTGTTAATTTCATCAATTTGAGGGTGAAAGATTAGAAATAAAATTACTGCAAGTGAAGCAGATGTTCCAAATAGAATCAATCCTAAATACTTGTGATTGTTTGATTCGTAAGTATCAGTCCAGTTATACACTATACACAATCATACAAAAATCATTAAAGACCAAATCCAAAAATCATTTGGTCAAATTATCAATTCTCTTTACCCTTTTTAGGGCAAGCGCATAAGTTGGATCATGAAATTAGGCACAGTATTAGCAATAGTTGGAGGAATTATCATGGTTTTGGGAATAGTATTTCATTTTCAAGGTCAGTCAGTTATAGGACCAGAATCATCATTCATGTATTCTAATCCAGATTGGGTAACTTATGGAATACAAATCATGATTATAGGAATAATTATCATGATATCAGGTATGGTAGTACAAGTAATAAAACGAAATTAGTTCATCGCACGAAGTGTTATAGTACTTCGAATTTTCTTAAGTTTTCTTATTTTTGTTGTAATTACTTCATTCATTTGTGATTGAGTGTCAGTTTCAAATTCGGCAACTACATCATAGCTTCCAAAAGTTACCAAACAATTTTTAACTTCAGGGATTTCTTTTAATTGAGAATAAAGAAATTGTTCTTCTCCTATTTCACAGCTAATTAACATGTAGGATTTTTCCATTTCTAAAATATTTCAAATGGACACTAACTTAAAGACATCTAAGAAAATATTTTTCAAAATTGATCTCAAAAACCAGCATAAATAGGATCAGAAGGTTTCATTATCTCTCGCAGTAAGATAGTTGCAAAAGAACCTCTTGACAAAGTAAATTCTACAATATTATCATGAGAGGAGTAATCAGAACAGTGAATTGCAGCTTGTCTAAATCCTCCTTCGCTACTTACTTCTTGCATTTCTTTGATAAAGAAATCTTTTGGTGCTACTTCTTCTTGTTTCATTATTTGTGAAATTTGATAATCAAATCTTGTTTTTTTGTAATATGAGTATCCTACAAAAGGTAATGCCAAATTTTGATCTAATCCCTTGATGAATTTTCCAATAATCCCTTTAAAATCAAAACAGATATCTCCAGATTCAGGCTCAAATAGATTTTCGCCATCAGTAAATGCCGCACTCAGGGATTTATTGAAAATAAATGACTGATATGCCTGAATGTAAAATCTCCTTAGAGATAACGGAATTGCACGTACTGCATGAAAGGGATCATCATGTTCCATCATATCCTTTATGACAATTCTTTCAACATCCATTTGTTTTGGGATTTTTTCAAAATACTGCTTGTAATTTTGTTTGTCATCAAGTTTTTTTCGAATTTCATTATTTTCTTTTGAATCATAATCAGAAGTAAAAGATAAAATCAAATCAACCGCTTTACCGAAATTTCTTTGTAGTATTGCTTTGCCTATCAGATGGGTTACAGGTCTTTTTGAGCCAAATCTTTGGTATCCATAAAAATTCAAGATATTGTTAAACTCTTCAAATGAAGATAGTTTATCCGTACAATCAGAGATTTTAATTTTAAAGTGATTCCCAATCATGTCTTTTTTTGAAAGAGGTTTTTTTACAAAGCCAATTTTTTTTAAAGAATATTTTTCAGTTGAATAATCTTCAATTGCTTTACCCTTATGCCCAGAACAAACAAACTGCTCAGTGATTGCAGATGCATCCTTTAATCCAAGAGACTTTAGTCTAAGCCCTTTCTTTTTGAAAATATTAGATAATGCATGATTTGTATCAATTCGTTTCTTTTTTAATTTGTAAACAGCGTACCCTTCTTCTTGGTTAATTAAATTCAGAGTTTTTTCTAAAATTTTTTCAGAAACTTCAAAATCTTCAGGAGTAATACGAATTTTTCCACCAATACCATCAAATTTTGTACTATAAACAGAAATTCCTATTTGAGAATCTAATTCAGGTATCACTCTATTGTCACTGTAACATATTTGCTAACTGCAATATCAGAGGATTGCATTCCAATTAGAATATGGTAGGTTCCAGGAATTGCATCATCAGATGCTGAAATATCTGTATGAATTGGTTGAGATGTGCCAGAAACCAATTGGAAAGATTCAGGACTATCGTGTGAGAGTTCCACACTCAAAAAGTCATGAGAACTAACTAGAATGAGAGAGCCACCTAACGTGTCATTTGATTTTGGAGATACAACAAAGTTGAAATGTTGTGAATCACCCGAATCAAGAGAAATTGTTTCTGATTCTAATTGAATTTCAACAGGAAGTGAAATAGATGTATCAACTACGCCAATATTATTTTCAACCCATTCAGTAAACCAAATTTTTTCTCCATCTACAGCAAAGTCAAAGATTTGTGCCAATCCACAGTCTGCTAGCATTAAACCCGTTCCAGGATCACAATCTCCCCAGTAAGGATTCTTTGAAGGAACATGATATTCTACAAGAGAGTTTGATTTTGGATCAAATACAGATATGTTATTTGCATTTTGTTCATTGAAGATGATTCTTCCTTGAGCATCAGAATCAATCCAATAAGGTCTAGAAATAGGGGATTTGATTACACCTGTTTGGTTTCCATATGTGCTAAGTAATGGATCTGCTGTGACATATTGTACAAATTCTTCAGTTACTGGATCAAAGCTAAAGAAAGAAGATGAAGTGGTATCAGCCAACCAAATTTTTCCATCATTAGAAACCACAGCTCCGTTTGGAGTCAGTAATGCTACAGGTAACTGGTAAATTTCTGTAAACATTTCTCCTGCAAAAAATTCTTGTCCAGATTCTTGAACTTCATTTCGATAACCATCATAATCAAATTTTACCAAAACCCCACCCTGTTGAAACAACCAATTAGTATACCAAACATTACCATCTGCATCTAAAGCAAAATCAGCAGTTACAGAATTATCAATAGGTGAAGGTAAACTAATGTATTCAACATCTCCAGTGGATTGACCAATATCAAAGAATGTCAGTTTATTTCCAGTAAAATCATTAACAATTATCTGAGAACCATCAATCTGAAGTCTCTGAGGTAACGAATCATCTACAGAGGGATATCCAAGTCTATCATATTTTTCATCAAGGGTATTGAATTTCCAAATAGAATCAAATGTCTCATCAGTAAACCATACAGAGCCATCAGGGGCATAATCAATTCCCCACATCATAGAACGACCATTTTTTGGCCATGTGGGATTATCATATTCAGTAAATGATTCAGTGTTAGGATCAAACTTTGATAATTTTCCAGTATTAGTTTGTGCAAACCAAACATTTCCGTCATAATCAGTAACAATTGCCAAAGGATTAGTACACTCAGTTGGAATCGAATACTCTGTTACAAAATTAGTCGACTTTGCATCTCCTGAACCACAAAATCTAGGACGATCTTCATCAGGAAAATTATCTGCAGGAGTTCCAGTAACTGTCATTTCAGGGCCCTCCTCATCAGGAGCAAGTCCAGGAATTGCAATAACAACTCCAGAAGTAACCATGATTCCACCTAAAAATGCAAAAGCCAAAATTCCTTTGGTTTGTTTTTTCACAAATAAAAAAGCAAACTTTCCTCGTTATATCTTATTCCAAAATTCTAAAGTAATTTCAAGTCACCAGTCACTTTATCAATCAGATTTTCAGGTGCAGGGCCAATTGAAATACACGTAGTAGTTCCAGGAGCAATTTGAGTATGACCTGCATCAGTAATTTCAGACCAAGGTAGATTCAAATCAATTGCATGTTTTTTTACTTCTTGTAAATCCTTTATTCCAGAAACTTTGACTACTACTTTTTCTTGTCCGCCCCACCATTGTTCATACCATTCAGGATGAGATTTTCTCACATGTTCTGCGCCAAGAACACAAGCATGGCCTACCTGAGCAGCAATCTTTCCTTTACCCATTTCAAGGTCAGTTCTAACAACAATTACCTGTTTGATATCTCCCATACTATTACCAAAAACAGGCATAATGAAAAACTTTTGAATTAAATAATTGACAAAGAAACAAAAACTGTGTACTTTGATGTAGTAATTGCGGGCGGTAGTGTTGCAGGATTACTTTGTGCAAGAGAGATTGCAGCAAAAGATTTCTCAGTATTAGTTATTGAAGAAGATTATGAAATAGGTACACCAGAACATTGTGGCGGATTAGTCAGCATTTCAGGATTAGAAGAGTTGGGAATAATTCCATTTAGAAAAACATTTGATCATATGATAGAATCAGCTGAAATTACTGCTCCTGACGGAAAAAGTTTTTCGATAAACTCAAAAAATCAAAAAGTTATAGAGATTAGTAGAAGAGAACTAGACAAACAGATTGCTTTTCAAGCCCAAAAAAATGGAGCAATAATCAAAGTTAGAACAAGTTTTCAAGAGATGACAGACACTGGAATTAGAACAAATGAAGAAAATATAGATTGTAAAATTTTTGTTGATGCAAGAGGAGTGTCATCCTTAATTCATAAAGACAGAACAGGAATTTTATCATCTGCACAATACGAAGTCTATGCAGATTGGATAAAAAAAGGAAAAGTAGAAGTGATTTTTGATCAAGAAAAATATCCAGGTTTTTTTGCATGGATAATTCCATCTAACGAAGGAAAAGGAAAGATTGGAGTTGCAGGTAAAGGAATCAATGTTGCAGAAACAATAGATAAAATTCTTGCAGAGAAAGGAAAATACTCTACAATTAGAAAGATTTTTGCACCAATTTGGGTAAAAGGCCCAATTGAAAAATTTGTTGAGGGAAATACTGTAATTGTAGGAGACGCTGCAGGGCAAGCAAAGCCAACTACTGCAGGAGGTATTTTCACTAGTGGAATGGGAGGAATTTATGCAGGGCAAGCAATAGCAGAATTTCTCAAGACAGATAATAAATCAAAACTAGATGAATATCAAAATAGATGGACAGATAGATTTGGAAAAGAATTTGAAAAACAAATTTTTGCAAGAAAAATTTTAGAAAGACTGGACAATAGTACAATCAACAAATTATTTGAATCAATAACACCAGAAATTTTAAAAGATATTTCAGAGAAGGATGATTTTGATTTTCATACAAGTTCAATTGTTAAACTGTTAGGATTAAAGGGATCAATCAAAACAGCTCAAACACTAATTGGTGGAGAATTCAAAAAACTACTTCGATGAAACACGCCTAAATTTCAAGGAAGATATAAATGATGTTTGCAGAAAATCGTGGTATGTCATCATCAACAATATCACTACCAACATGTAGTTGTTGTCACAGACATATTATGCCGAATGATAAATGTTTAAAATTTAATTGTCCAAGTTGTGGCGCGGATTTAATATGGAGATGTTCTAGTTGCAGAGAAGCTGCAAGAACATATACTTGCTCTTCATGTGGGTTTACAGGACCTTAGAGAAATGGCACAATTACTATTTATCACAAAAATTCTTCCAGAAGGAACCGATGTAGATCTTGACAAACTTGCAGAGACCCTAAAGAGTACATTGCCAGAAGGAATTCAGATGAAAAGACATGCAAAAGAACCACTAGCATTTGGTTTAGAATTTTTGAAAGCTGAATTTGTTTTAGAAGACAAAGAAGGTCAAAGTGATGCATTAGAAGATGCTGTTAAAAAGACAGAGGGCGTTAGTGAATTCGAGGTCCTCAATATGAGCCGAATGTCAGTTGACATGAAATAGGTGATTTTTTGGTACGCAAAGAGGAACCTTTGCAGATGCGAATTGGAGAAGCAAAACAAAGAGACGTAGGTAAGAAACGAGCTCGAATCGGTCCTGAAGCAATGGATTTTCTCAAAGTGACTCCAGGAGACATCGTCGAAGTTATGGGTTCAAGAACTAGTTGTGCAGTGATTTGGCCAGTAGATGAAGACGAAAAATTTCCAGACATCATAAGAGTTGATGGGCAAACAAGGAAAAATGTTGGTGCATCACTAAACGATATTGTAAAAATCAGAAAAGTAACATCAAAGATTGCAAAATCTGTTTCTTTAACCCCAGTTAATGATTCAGTTACAGTTGATAAAGAGTTTACAGATTTTGTAAAAAATCGATTAAAGGGATTGCCAATTACACATGGTGATGAAATTTCAGTAATGATTCTAGGAAATTCAATGGACTTTAAGATTACAAAGACCACACCAAAAGGAGTAGTAAAGATTGACCGCTCCACCACACTTAACATTTCAACTGAAACTGCAGTTGATAGAAAAGTTAGAGTAACATATGAAGAAGTTGGAGGATTAGGAGAAAAAGTCAAAGCAATGAGAGAGATTGTTGAACTCCCATTAAGACATCCAGAATTATTCTCCAGATTAGGAATTGAGCCACATAGCGGAATTTTACTTTATGGACCGCCAGGATGTGGAAAGACTTTGCTAGCAAAGGTCATGGCAAGTGAATCAGAAGCTAACATGTTCCCAATTAATGGTCCAGAGATTATGAACAAGTATTATGGAGAAACAGAAGCAAAATTAAGAGATATTTTCAAAGAAGCAAAAGACAACTCTCCAAGTATAATATTCATTGACGAAATTGATGCTATTGCACCAAAAAGAGAAGAGGCTTATGGAGACGTTGAAAAAAGAGTTGTTGCACAACTTTTGGCTTTAATGGATGGCCTAAATGACAGGGGCAATGTAATTGTCCTCGGAGCTACAAATAGACCAGACAGTGTTGATCCTGCACTTAGAAGACCAGGCAGATTTGATAGAGAGTTTGAAATTTCAGTTCCAAATGAAGATGGACGAATTGAGATTCTTCAAATTCATACAAGAGGAATGCCAATTGATGAGGATATTGATCTAAAAGACTTGGCATCAGAATTACACGGATACACTGGTGCAGACATCAAATCATTATGTAGAGAAGCTGCAATGAAATCAATTAGAAGATACCTACCAGAAATAGATCTTGAAACAGAAAAGATTCCTTCAGAAGTACTACAATCAATGAAGATCAAATTAATCGACTTTTACGATGCAATGCATGAAGTTGTACCTACTGCAATGAGAGAGGTCTATGTTGAACGACCAAAAGTTTGGTGGCAAGACGTAGGAGGATTAGATGAGATCAAAAAATCATTGACAGACAATCTAATTCTAGCAATGAACGAACCAAGTAAATTTACCAAAATGGGAATCAAACCACCAAAAGGTGCACTGATTTACGGACCTCCAGGATGTGGAAAGACTTTGCTTGGAAGAGCACTTGCAACAGAAACAGGTGCAAATATGATTTTAGTTAGAGGTCCAGAGATTCTTTCAAAGTGGGTAGGGGAATCTGAGAAAGCTGTTAGAGAAATTTTTAGAAAAGCTAAAGCATCGTCTCCGTGTGTAGTTATTTTTGATGAGTTAGACTCACTTGCACGTAGTAAATCAGGTGAAGGAGGAGTTGGGGAGAATATTCTTAGTCAGTTACTTACAGAGATTGAAGATGGAGTTTCATCACGTGTGGTAGTAATTGGAATTACCAATAGACCAGATGTAGTAGATAATTCATTGTTGAGAACAGGAAGATTAGATTTGGTATTGTATGTTGAGCCTCCTGATGAAAAAGGACGATTAGAAATTATCAAGATTTTGACAAAAAAAATGCCATTAACTAGTGATGTAAAATTACAGGAAATTGCAGTAGCAACTCAAAACTATACAGGTGCAGATTTAGCGGCATTATGTAGAGAAGCAGCAGTTCAAGCAATGCAAAATAATGCTACAAAGATATCTAGTCAAGACTTTGCAAACAGTCTAAAACATGTTAGACCTTCAATTACAAAAGAAGTTGATCAATGGTACAAATCAGTTAAGGAAAGTATATCTAACGTAGTACCAAAGACAGGAGATAAAACATTCTACGGATAAAAATGGCAATTCCAATCAGAAATACAGTATTTGACAAAATTAGAGATGCAGGTTCACTAACAGATGTTGATCTTTACAAAATTTTGACAAAAGATGGATTTACCATGGCAGAAGCCAAATTCAACAAGATACTTTTAGATTTAGAGATTCTTGGATTAATCAAAGTATCTTGGATTACAAAAGATGAGAAAAGAATTGAGGTTTTCGCAGAAAAAGAAGAAGTTGATGAAGTTGATGAGCAAAACAAGGAAATGATGGAAAAAGACTATGAAGCAAGTTTCCCAGGTTTTGAAAAATAATTCCTAGAACAAAGGAATATGAAATGCTGCATCTAATGCGACTGCAACAAAAATTATTGTAAGATAAGGTGCAGTAACCTTGTATGCTTTCCAAGCAAATTCAGATGTAGGAGTTTTTGTTAGTTTGTAATGATATGCCAACATCAATCCACCAGAAACTGCTGCAATTACAGTGTATACAACTCCCATCCCATCGGGAATAAAAGAAAGTATCAATGAATAAGGAAGTAAAATTATGGTATTTCCCAAAATGTATTTTGAAGTTTTTTGCATTCCAATTACAACAGGTAACATGGGGACTTCAGCTTGTGCATATTCATCTTTGATTTTCATTGCAAGACACCAAAAGTGTGATGGAGTCCAAACAAATACAAGAAAACCAACTAAGAATCCTAAAAGATCCATACTTCCTGTAGCTGCAGACCAACCAGCCCATGCAGCTGCGCTACCAGCAATACCACCAATTACAATATTTGAAGTGTTTAGACGTTTTAGCCAAGCAGTATAGATTATGACATAAGAAAAGATTCCAACTGCAATAAAGAATGCAGAAACTGCATTTAATGCAAAAAATCCATAGATAACAGAAATACAACTAACAGCCAAACCATAAATCAAAACATGAGATGCTGCCATTCGTCCGGAAGGAATAGGTCTTTTGCTGGTTCTCTCCATTTTTGGATCAATATCTTTGTCATAGTAGTGATTCAGAGCACTAGAACCAGCTGATGCCAATGCCCCAGCTATAATGATGTGTAAATAAGACCAATAATCAAGCTCAGGTGTACCTGGAACCAGTTTACTTGCAGCATACATCGAAGTAACTGCAGTGATTACTAGAAGAACAACAATCCTTGGTTTGGATATCTCCATTATTTCATTAAATCCCAATCTCACTCTATCCTAGTCCAAAGCCATTTAATTTCTTCGTCTTTGATCCGTATCATTTCAAAAGGAATAAGTATCTCAGTCCTACCAGCTACGTTAAATGAGTAATTGGGACCTCATGATGCCTGGAATGGGACTTACAGCCATAGGATTGGCAGGAGTCGTTATATCATATGCCGAGGTTGCACACACCTTCATTGATGGAATGCATGCTCTGACTGGTCTTACTATGTTCATAGGACTAATCTTCTTGGCAACAGGTATCTTAGATGGAGGAGTTTCAACTAGCAACAGAGCAAAAGCCACAGTTTTGGTAATTGCATCAATTTCGCTAGGATTTGGAATGTTTGCATTTACAGCGAATACTTCGGCTTATACTGTTACAATAGCTGGAATTTTGATGGCAATCGCATTCCCAGCAATCATTATAGCATATCTTGCAATGAAGCATCCACAATATTTGAAACCTGTCGGATCCATAGTAGGAATGGCATCAGCTGCAGGAATTATTGCATGGATTGGATTTGGATTTGTTAGTCCGGATACATATTTGATTCCTGATGAAGTTACAGTTGAAGAACCAAGTGCAGAAGAAGTTGTACCAGCAGGTCCTGTCTCTACAATTGAAATGTTAGAAGGTTCAGCTGAAGAAGGAAATCCAGATTATGCCCCAGATACAGCAGTTGTTCAACAAGGACATATTGTAGAATGGATTAATGCAGATTCTGCAGCACATACTGCAACTAGTTCTGAAGACTTTGGAGAAACATTTGACACAGGATTGTTAGGTCCAGGAGAATCATTTACACTTGATACAACTAATTTAGAAATTGGCGAATACGAATATTTTTGTATTGTACATCCTTGGATGGTTGCAACATTAACCATTGAAGGTGCAAAAGAACCTATCAAAGTAGTAATGCCAGAAGGTGCAGCACTTCCAGAAGATGGTCAAATCTATTATGACCCTGAAGTAATTACAATATCTGTTGGAGATACAGTGTTATGGGACAATGCAGATACTACTGTACACACAGTAACATCAGGTATGCCACCTACAGAGTCAACAGGGGTATTTGATTCTGAAATGATGATGGCAGGAGATAGTTTTGAATTTACATTTACAGAAGCAGGAAGTTATGATTATTACTGTACATTCCATCCATGGATGGTAGGAATTGTTAACGTAGAATAGATTTGCAGAAAATCATCTTATCAAATTCAGATAAAAAAATTCTAACACAACATGCTGAAGATGAAAAGCCAAACGAATCATGCGCCATACTATTTGGTAAAGAAGATACAGTTTCAGAGATATTTCTTACAAAAAATATTGAAGAATCACCAGTAAATTTTACCATTTCAAATGAACAACTCATAGAGGGATACAAGATTGCCGAAGAAAAAAAGATGGATGTGATAGGAATTTTTCATTCACACCCAAATTCTGAAGCATACCCATCAAATACAGACAAAAAATTCATGCAAAGCAACCCGGTTGCATGGGTAATTTACTCTGGAGTAAACAATGACTTTAGAGCATACTTGTTAGAATCAAAAATCAAAGAAATTCCAATTGTGGAAAAATAATCAAGCCTTCCTAAAGGTGGCCTTTGTTCCATCAGTCATACTAAGAATAGATTTGTCAGGAGATACTACTTTACCAATAATGTTTACAGGGGATGCAGGGGTTATCTCCCCAGGTTTTCCTATTGGAGTAGGTCCATAAAATAAGCAGATAGCTTTTCCTGTTGGCCAATAAGCAACATCATTTAATTCTACAGGAGACTTTGCATTTTCTTCAGGTTGGTTAATTGGAGACTTTGATGAATAGATTTCATCACCCCAAACATTTAGATCTACTGTAAAGGGTAACTTTTCAACAAACTCATTTACAGTTGTGGGAGAATGAGAATCATCTAATTCTAGAATTATCTTTGATGAATCAACATCAACATGTATTGTATGTTTCATGCTCTAGAATATCATTTTGAATTAAATATGCCTTTTTTTGATTAAGATTATGGAAATTCACGTGTACGACACTTATGTCAAAGCAGCAGATGGTCACACCATGCACTTTGATGTAATTACTGGTGAAAAAGATCACGATAAAGCCATCACATATGGTAAAGAGTGGTTAAAATCCATTGGAGAAGAAAACGCAACAATGACTACAAACGAATGTCAATTCTGCCACTCCCAAGGAGCACCAGAGCCTGTAGAACAGGCAATTAAGGAAAACGGCTACTTTATCCAAAAGATGGAAGGCTGTCCTTAAACATTTTTTCCTTTTTCTACGATACACATTTTTTAGATTAATAGCATTCAGAATTGTATGGATGAACAAAAATATTCAAAGTGGACTGTGGAAGGAGACAAAAAAACAAGATGGATTTGTGGATGTTTTCAAACAGCAGATGATTACTTCAAATTCTGTGATGCACATAATGAAACTCTAAAAAAAGCAATTCAAGCTCAAGTTGATGAATTAGATATGACTTTGATTGTTGAAGAAAATTAAAGTGCGATTATTGCGACAAATGCAGATACAAACACAATTGCAATTGTGTTTAGTAATTTGATTACAGTGTTAAGTGCAGGACCTGCTGTGTCTTTGTAGGGATCACCAATAATATCACCAACGACTGCTACTTTGTGAACTTCAGAGCCTTTTTCACCTTTCATTTCAACAAGTTTCTTTGCATTATCCCATGCGCCACCAGTGTTTGCCAAATGATATGCAAGTAGAATTCCAGTCACAACAGCACCCATTAACAATCCAGCTACTGCAGTTGGGCCTAGTAAAACACCTAGAATGATTGGAGCGATAATTGCGACAATTGCAGGTTTCCAAAGTTCTCTAATAGAAGCAACAGTTGCAATGTCTACACATTTAGCATAATCAGGTTTGGATTTACCAGTAAGAATTTCTGGATCTGATTTGAATTGGCGTCTTACCTCATCTACCATCTTTCCAGCAGCACGAGATACACCATTAATCAGTTGACCTGTAATGATAAATGGAATCAACCCACCAATCAAGAGACCTACAATGATTGCAGGATTTGTCAAACTATAATCTAAATCTAAAACACCTTCAAAGATATGTGCGGCTTCAAATTGGAATGCTTGAATCATGGCAAGTGCAGCTAATGCAGCACTTGCAATAGCAAATCCCTTTGTAACTGCTTTAGTAGTATTTCCCACAGCATCAATCTCATCTGTGACTTTACGGTTTTCTTCACCCATTCCAGTCATTTCAACAATACCTCCTGCATTATCTGCAATTGGACCAAATGCATCAATGCTTAGAACAATTCCTGCAAGACTTAGCATTGCCATTGCAGTAAGTGAAGTTCCAAAGATTCCATACAATACTGGATCTGCGCCTTCAGGGGCGGCAGCAGATGAAATACTATAAGATAGTATAATTGCGACAACTAGTGCAATCATAAATGGTCCTGTTGATTGCATTCCTTTGATAATTCCCATTAAGGTTAATGATGCATAGCCCCACTTTGCAGAGTCTGCAATTTCATTTACAGGACCGTGTTTGTAACTAGTGTATTTGTCGGTGATTTTTTGAATAACAGGTACCAAAATTACACCAATTACAGTTGTACCAAACAAAGCAATTCCTGCAGTAGATTGTTCAATGAATTGTGTAATGAATACATAGTTTAGTCCAATAGCAATTGCTGCTGAAACATAAAAAGAACGATTAAGCGGCTTCATTACATCAGTTACTCCCTTAGAACCAACGATAACAACACCAATGATGGATGCAATCATTCCAGATGAGCCAACAAGTATTGGGTAAAGGAAATAGTTTGGTGCACCAATTAATGCTGCAATTAGTAATGCTGCTAAAATTGTAACAATATAAGACTCGTAAACATCAGAACCCATTCCTGCTGCATCTCCAACGTTGTCTCCCACATTATCTGCAATAGTTGCAGGGTTTCTAGGATCATCTTCAGGAATGTTTGCTTCAACTTTTCCTACCAAGTCTGCACCCATATCTGCAGCCTTTGTGAATATACCACCACCAATTCTGATGAATAGTGCAATAAGACTTGCACCAATTCCTACACCAGCAATTGTGATGGGGTCAGGGAATACAAGATACAAACCAGCAATTGCCATTAATGCCATTGCAGGTACTGCAAGACCAACAGTTGCACCGCCTCTAAAGGCCATAGCAAATGTTTTTCCAAGTCCGTCACTACTTAGATGTGCAGCTCTTACTGCTGCTTTTACTGTAATTTTTAATGAGATAATTCCTGCAACAGCAGACAATGCTGCGCCAACTGCAAATGCAAGACCATTTGATGGAGTAAGGAATGCCCCAATAATCACAGTTAATGCAATTGCAACAGGAACAATAATTTTCATCTCTCTTTTTAGAAATGCCGCAGCCCCAACTTTGACAGCATTCGAGATATCCATCATCTCTTTTGTTCCAGCAGGTTGCTTTGAAATCCAAGCAACTAATCCACCAGCTACTAAAAATGATGCAATTCCTGCGATAAATGGCAGAATCTCAGAGATTTCCATGTTATACTCGCATGCCCAAGTCTGGGAAATATAAATCAAATAGCGTGGGCTTTGCTTCTTTTTCTATATGGCAAAAAGGATTTGCCACGCAAACCCTGTCTTACTAGTTTGTTGAATCTTTTTCCATGTGCAAGATAGGGGAATCGCATATGGATCAGTTCATGTACAATTGTATTTTCAAGAGTCTTCTCATCAGGAATCTTTCTAACATT
Organism: Candidatus Nitrosopumilus sp.; assembly: GCF_965263415.1. GTDB lineage: Archaea > Thermoproteota > Nitrososphaeria > Nitrososphaerales > Nitrosopumilaceae > Nitrosopumilus. The sequence continues at coordinate 938,404 of NZ_OZ253671.1, read as the reverse complement.
TATGAAAACTAGATTGTGTTGAAGGTAAGAAACTCCATAGTATTTGTAAGCAGATGTACGTCTTCCTTCAGTCATTTCTTTTGGAGCATCCAGAACTTCTTTTGTAGTTAATAGAATTGTAGGTTCAGGAATAGAGAATCGGTTTGAGTAAATTCCAACTTTTTCTAAAATTTGTAATTGCAGTTCAGGATCAAGCTTCACGCAATATAATCATGTAATCTGTGTTTATCTTGGAATGTCAATTGTTGTAAGAGATTTGGTTGATTTTCATTCTTCAAAATTAGGAATTAATAGGGTCAGAGGTTTTAGTAGTGTAATCATTAATCATACAGCCACCGTCTCATCATACCCCTTATTCCATTAAATCAAGTAGGTTTTGTGCTTTATTTCTAATTTCGGAGGTAATCTTGACTATCACTAACCCTTCATTTGGTTGACCATACAATACAACAGAGTTTTCAGGAGCATGTATACAAACAGGCAACACCAGAAGGTCTTCTTCACCAGTTACAAGAATTCGTATTGGAGAATTCATTGAAAATGCGTTTTTGATAACATCAATACTTTGAGAAGTAATTTCAGCAGGAGGATTATCAACAGTTATCTCAGTTGCATTTACAAGTTTTGGAGGCTCTCTTTTTTCTCTTTTTTCAATGCCATCAACAATTTGAAGTGAGGGAATTAAATCAAAATCAATCATCTTTTCAGTAGTTCTATCACCAACTGTTATAACGTAAGAGTTTTTTTCTATGTGTTTGAGTATGTTTTCTTTGTTTGCTTGACTTTCAGGTAAAAGAACCCCCAAAGGAACTTTCATTTGCTCTCTTAGAGAATTAGGTAACTTCACAAAAATCGATTCTAGTTTGTACTTGCCTCTGGAGCAGATTCTTCATTAGAGCCTTCAGACTCCATTTCTTCTTGAAGTTTTGCTGCAAGAATACTACATTGTGCTGCAATGTTTTTGGCAGCAATTCTAAATGCATCAGCACTTGGAGAATCAGTATTTGTAATCATGATTGGTTTTCCCACATCAGAACCAGACATGATTCCAGAGTTTAATGGAATTTCACCTAAGAAAGGCATGTTAAATTGTTCACTTATTTTCTTTGCACCACCATCACCAAAGATGTAATGTCTTTCATCACAATTAGGACAAATAAAATGACTCATGTTTTCAACAACACCAATAATTGGAACATTTAGTTTTTCAAACATTCCAATTGCTTTTACTGCAACGTTACTTGCTACATCTTGAGGAGTGGTAACTACTAGAATTCCTGTAATCGGAATTGTTTGTGCAAGAGTTAATGGAATATCACCAGTTCCTGGAGGTAGATCTACAATAAGATAATCCAAATCAGCCCAGTTTGTGTCAACTAGAAATTGTTTTAGAATACCTGAGATAATTGGGCCACGATAAATTGCTGCTTGATGTGCTTGTTCTGCAAAGAAACCAAATGAAACAACTTTGAGACCATTTGATTCTGCTGGTTGAAGTTTATTATCTTCAACTTCCATAAATCCATCTTTCATTCCAAGCATTAATGGGATACTTGGACCATAGATATCAGCATCAAGTAATCCAACTTTTGCACCTGTTTGTTGTAGTGCCAAAGCTAAATTGAGAGAAACTGTTGATTTACCTACACCACCTTTTCCACTTGCGACACCAATAATGTTTTTGACTGTAGCCATTCCAGTGTCGGCATCAAGTGAACGTCCTTCCATAACTTTTGCAGTTACATTCATGTCAAAGTTTTTCAATTCAGTAAGTTCACCAATTACTTTTCTTACATCATCTTCAATTTCGATATTGAAAGGACATGCCGGAGTAGTTAATTCGAGCGTAAATTTCAAATTTCCATCATTAAGTTCTAAATCTTTGATCATTCCCATAGAGACAATATCTTTTTTCAAGTCAGGATCAATTACAGTACTAAGTTTTTCAAGGACTTGATCTATGCCAACCATTGCGTCAAAAAGCCCTTCTACATTATTTAAACATAAGTTGATGACCAAAAGAAATTGAGATAATTTTCGAAAATTAGCAAAATCTTTAGAAAAATGTGCTCAAATTACCCAAAGATTCATAAATTGAAATTCAAGAAAAACAGCACAGTTGTTTTCTATATCTACTCTAGTTGATGTTGTCAGGATTCCTCCAAGCTTGTTTGGAACCACACTCAAAAAGGCAGCAGTGAATATTCTCAAAGAAAAGTACGAGAGTATGATTAATGCAGATTTAGGTTACATCATTATGATTTTAGACGCTAAAGTGGACGAGATGGGAAAGATGATTGCCGGTGACGGTGGAACATTCCACAGAGTTCAATTTGAAGCACTAACATTTTATCCAAAATTACAAGAAATTGTACAAGGAGAAATCGTAGACATTACAGACTTTGGTGCATTTGTAAGAATTGGTCCTACCGATGCATTACTTCACTTATCACAAGTTATGGATGATTATCTTAAGAGTGATGTAAAATCTGGAATGATTTTGGCTAATCAAAGTGGAAGAACATTAAAAGTTGGTTCGACACTTCGTGCAAGAATCACTGCAGTATCATTAGGTAAAGCAGCTGCAATGGGTAAAATCGGAATTACATGTAGACAACCATTCCTTGGTGCAGACGAATGGATTGAAGAAGAGATAAAGAAATCTTCTGGCGGAGCAGAAGAACCAGCAAAAGAAGCTAAAGTAGAGGCAAGTTAAGATGGCACGAGAAATGGCATGCAGAAAATGCAAGAATGTAACCGTGGGAAAAGTTTGTCCAATATGTAAATCAGCAGATTTAACACCAGATTGGAGCGGGGTTGTATTAGTAGTAGATCCAACAAACTCTGAAATTTCAAAAACACTTGGAATTACCAAGAAAGGCAAATATGCAATTAAAGTAACATAAAATTTCTAAATATTTAAAATCAAATTAGCATTTTATCATAATGTTGTCATTTAATTCTAAAAAACAGTTATCACAATTTCTAGCTGAAGATATTGGTAAAGGAGACATCACAAGTGCATTACTACCAAAGAAAAAAATCACAGTTAGAATAATTTCAAGAGAACATGCAATTGTAGGCGGAGTTGTACATGCAAGGCAGATTTTCAAAATCAAAGGATGTAACACAAGAATTTTGAAAAAAGATGGCTCCAAAGTAAGACCAAATGAAACTATAATGAACATATCAGGAGATGCTGGAAAAATTCTTACATGTGAAAGGACAGCATTGAATCTTTTAACAAGAATGAGTGGAATTGCGACTCAAACAAATGAACTTGTAAAAAAAATTCCAAAGAAAACAAAACTCTATGCCACAAGAAAAACTGCACCAGGACTACGATATTTTGACAAAGAAGCAGTAGAAATTGGAGGAGGTAAAAAACACAGATTACGATTAGATGAAATGGTCATGATCAAAGACAATCATATCGCAGTAGGAAATTCATTAGAGTCATTAATCAAAAAAGCAAAGAAGAGACACAGTAAATTCGAAGTAGAAGTTGAGAATACGTCAGACGCAGTTCTTGCTGCAAAAGAAGGTGCAACAATAATCATGTTAGATAACTTCACTCCAAATCAGATTAGAAAAGCAATCAAAGTTCTCAAAAATCAAAAATTACGAAACAAGGTTTTGCTTGAAGCATCAGGAGGAATTAACTCAAAAAATATTTCCAAATATGGACAAACAGGAGTAGACATTATCTCAGTTGGAAGTATAACAAATTCTGTAAAAGGAATTGATATGAGTTTAGAAATTTAGGAATTTAATTGAGATAATAATTCAGTTACTGTCTTATTTTTTGGATCAATTTCTTGAATTTTTTCACAACATTGAAGTGCTCTTTTCTTTTCACCTAGTTTTTGATGAGAGTATGCTTTCAAAAGCAACACATCAACGTCATAAGAGCCAATTTCAAGTGCTTTATCAAAATGAGATATTGCAGTTTTGTATTTTTTTTTCAGATAATAGATTCCACCCACGGTAAACAATGCATCGTGATTGTTTGGCACCATTCTGAGATATTCTGTGCCTGATTTTAGAGCCTCGTCGTACTTTTTTTGTTTGGCAAGTTTCTTGAATTCTTTGAATTTTTCTTGATTTCTTTTTTGATTAGGGTCTTTTGGAGTTCTACTAAATAATCCAACCAACATAGTCACACAATTAGCTTATTGCAAGCATTCTATCAATTGCTAAACGTGCCTTGTCTGCAATTTCTTTTGGAACAGTCACAATGTTTTTCTCATTTACAAGGGCATCATGAACTTTTTCAAGTGTGATCATCTTCATGTATTGGCATTCAGCTTTTTCAGAAGCTGGAATGAATTTCTTATCAGGATTTTGTTGTCTCATTCTGTATAAAATTCCAGTTTCAGTTGCAACAACAAAGTTTTTAGATTTTGATTCTTTTACATGATTTAGCATTCCTTCAGTTGAAAGAATTGAAACTTTTTGATCATCAAAACTACCATCAGCAACATCATACATCATTGGAGTGGTGCAACTGCATTCAGGATGAATTACAAATTCTGCATCTTTCATGGAATCTAGTTTTTTTGTGACATCTTCAGGTGTAATTCCTGCATGGACGTGACATTCGCCTGCCCATATGTGCATGTTTTTTCTACCAGTCATTTTTGCAACGTATGAGCCCAAGAACATGTCTGGCAAAAATAAAATTTCCTTATCTTCAGGAATTGCTTTAACTACGTTTACTGCATTTGATGAGGTACAACAATAATCAAGTTCTGCTTTAATTTCAGCAGTAGTGTTAACATATCCAACTGCAATTGCACCTGGATGTTGTTTCTTCCAGTTTCTTAATTCATCAACAGTAATTGAATCAGATAATGAACAACCAGCTTCTAAATCTGGCAAGATTACCTTTTTTTGAGGACTGATAATTGCAGCAGTTTCAGCCATAAAGTTCACACCACAAAAAAGAATTGTCTTTTGTGGAACTTTGGCTGCTTGTCTGGATAATCCTAAAGAATCACCTGTAAAATCGGCTACATCTTGAACTTCAGGAATTTGATAATTGTGGGCAAGTATAATCACGTCTTTCTCCTTCTTGAGACGTTCAATCTCTTCTTTGAGTTTTGAGGTTTGTTGTACGAGCATAAACCATAGAAAATTTGAGTGGTGGGGATTTAAAGAATGGGATCGCGCCTAGAATTTTCATGGATATGGGCAACAGTGGCAATTATTGCCATGTTATGTGCCAATCTGAATATCATCTGAACAGTATTTTTTCAGAGTTTCAATTGCAGACAAGATTGCCAATCTGCTTGTCTTTGGATTATTTGAATCAGGAATATTTTCTATTGTAAATGTCATCTTTCCAAACTTTCCCGAAGCTTCAATGTGATGGGTGTTCCTGTCAGTATTAGGATCTGCAATAATTGTTACATTAGTTTTTTCACTACCAATTCCAGTTAGTGACAAGAGTGCTGCAACGTTGATGTTTGCAGGAAATAGTGTAACAGCCTCTTTTGCAGTTCCTTCATACACTATGGTTGAAGAAGTAATTTCATCTAAGTTAATATCAGAAGTCTCAAAGAATTTTGCACCTTTCAGAGAACGTGGATGTTTTGTTGTTGTGATAGATATGAATTCAAGTTCGTCTTTGATTGATTTTAGTCCATCCAATCCTGCAATTGCTCCTGAAGGCAGATAGATTGTTTTTTTAAAGTCTTTACATGCATCTGACAAAATATCATAGATTGATTCATCAAGTAACGCACCAACACTCATGATCATCAAGTCTTTTTTATTTTGTAGAACACTTAGTGCAATATCTTTTACTGCATTTTGTGATGCGGCCTCGACAACAATATCAATTGGTTGAGAAGATAAAAGATGAGAATTTTCAACAATTTCTGGTTTGTTTTTTAGTTTTTGAACAAGAGAAGATGATACATCTTTTGATTCATCATATACATGGGTAAGAGTAGCAGGGAAATTTTCAGAATCAATTGCAAGAGCAATTTGAGTTCCCATTGAACCGCATCCAAGAAGGGCTATTCGTTTCAAACAGATTATCTAGAAATCATCACTTAATTAATCAATAAATTTTAGGTATTATTTGTCGGTCTACTAGCATACAAGGTCTATTCATGGTAGATTGTGGATAAACCAAAGTCTTTTTAGAACAATATCATATCGTCTTATGTGCAACTTTCATCAATTATCGGGATATTAACAGCTATTGTTGGGATGATTACAGTTGGAATGACAGTAAACATTGTTTATGAAGAACTAAATCCAACATCCATAGTAGATTCGTATATTGCTATAACGGAATTAGAAAAACAAAATTCTAGATTGATAAAAGAATTAGAATCCACAAAAATTCTCTTTGAAGCATCAAATCCAGACCCAGACTTAGCCGAATTGAATTTAACATTACTTTTAATCGCAAATAAACTAGATACAATTCAAGAATCTATTGACGCTCATAATATGAAACATGAATCTATGGAAACTATGTTGTCCGACAGTAATGGGAATGCACAAGTTGTTATAGAATCTCAACCTTTTGAACAATCATTGATTTTAGTTGTTGTTCCTACTGTCATAACTGGAATTTTTGCCATAGTAGCATTAAAAATTAGAAAAACAGAGGCCAAATAATTTGAAAACAGTTTCAACAAAACTATCAAAAGAGGATTTCAAGAAATTTCAAGAAATGTGCAACCACGATGGACAATGTATGTCTGAAGAATTGAGAGAATTAGTCATAATGGGTTTAGATGCTTATGAAGAAGGGAAGGAATTAGAACAAGAAGAAAAAGGGGAACCTGAAATCATTGTTGAGGACGCATCTAAAGAACCAAAACCCATAGTACATGGTAAAATTTTAGATGATAATGGGGATGTTATAGGTACATTTTAACAAAAAAGATTTTTTATTTTCTTGTTAACAAAATTATGAATGCCAAAATAGCACCTCCAACAATTCCAAAAATTATCAAATTTCCTATAGTTTCTAAAATCATACGGTAACTATTCAACTGAGAATATAACTTCTATGCAACAAAATTTTTGGTTTTGTTTAATTAACTACCATTTATTCAACATTTATCGGTACTAGAATAGAAAATTAGATTTTCCCAATTGTTCGGTTTGTAGAATATTCTGAAATTTCAGTATACAACCATTCAAATTCTGGGTTATTAGGACTTCCCTGGATCATTAACTTACTATTATTGTAATAAGTGACAGTTATTTTGCCATCTGGAGTTTCAAATTGTAAAGATTCTTTGGTGCCTTTCTGGAGGGGTTTATCTTTCCAGTTTGTTCTTTCTTTGATTTTCCCTTTTAGATTAAGAAATTCACTTTCCTTAAAATTTTCAATTACAATATATGGTTTCAAAATGATGTAATGTGTTATTTAGAATTATACTTAACGTTTAGGTTATGTGAATAATTTTATGACATATTACAATCGGAAGATGCCTAAAGTCCTTTCTTTAAGATGATGTGTCCTAACAATGTAGGTTGTTTCGAAAAAGAATGTGTAAATTCAATAGGTTCAGTTTTGAGAACTTCTTGATATGAACGAAAATAATTCAACAACCATTTAGCGTATTTGACATTATCCACCCCACTCGCTAAGATCCATATTGAAAGAATTTTCTTCTTGATTAATTTATGAACATGTTGAACATGAAATGATTTAGAACCCATTTTTGTCAGCGAATTGAAATTATCTTTGTCTCGATCAATTGCAATAAATGAAACTGCAAATCTGATATAAGTTCCCTCTACTGCAAGGCTGTTTATTTTTTCAGATGTTTTTCGATTTCCAATAGTGTACATATAATCTAAAAATTCACTTAATTCATCTTTTGAGTATTTACTTGGTTGAATTGTTGCAAATTTATGCCCAATATCAGTAAGTTCTCTTAGAAACAATCTTGTGAATTCCCCTTTATCGTCAAGAGAACCCAGTGCAATACATTGTAATTTTACATGACGGGATTTAGTTTCTTTTTTGAAAATTTCATCATGAAAGAACGGAATTGCATCCTGTCGTTTTGCTTCAATAATTTTTTTTGCCATAATCAAATCCATAGAACTAATTCTAGAAGGATTGATGTGTTTTTTTAGTTCAGGAAGCAATCCTTTTTGTGAATAAAAATAAGAAGTTTTTGCAAAACTTTCTGCAGAAGTATCATCATTTTGTAAAATAGCTATGACTTTATTTTCAGATTTATCCACATCAACTTTAGATTTAACAGCTTTTGTCCATTTAATATCTAAATCATATGGGAAAACGTCAAAACCAGCTTGTTTATTGATTTCTTTTCTAGCATCATGTATTTCATTTACAATATTTTTTTCTACTTTTTTTGAGTTTTACTAATTTCAGCATCTTCTTTTATTTCTTTAATAAAAATTCGCCATTCTCTAAAATTTGTACCTGCTTTAAGAAAAAATATCAAGATTCCTATAATTGGAGCCCAAATATACCACGAACCAATCAGATGATCCACTATAGTTACATTAGATGCAGCATCACTTCCTGTTTGAAGAAGAAATTCTAACATGTTTTAAAATTACATAATTTACTTATCTAGTTATCGGCACATTTTGATAACAATATGGTTTGTTACAAACAATTTTTGGAATATGTTCTTCGAAAAAAATAATTCCTATATTTTCAAATGTTACAATATCTTCACACGAATTACATTTTATTTTACCTGCTTCAAAATCTTCTTTCAAGTCTAATTGTGTCAAATATTCTAATACATCATCTTTTAGAATTGCATCAATTGAAATCCTTTCTTCTTTTTGCACAATCATAATTACATCTCAAATCATTTAAAATTTTAATATTTTTCAGTAGACTTGATGTGGGATTTTTTTAAATCATGTCAAATCTAGGCTTATTCATTTTGCATATCTTGAAACAGTTACTTATGGGTTGAACCAAATATTGACTAATCATCACGATACACCATCCTCTGGTTCTACGAAAAATTCCCCTCAATTTCATGTGGAGGGGTTCATTCAAACAAAATATAATGAAAAACTAGGCATCTAGGGATTTTATCCAATACAATCACCATTTAACACATCGAATCCAGTATTAGTAAATCCGTAAAGTAAACGTGGTATCCTCATGTATTCATGAGTAGAATACAAAAATTAATTCTAGTTTGTGAGCTATTATCACTTAATTAATTCTAGGCAAACTGGTTTCAAAAGAGAATAATTTATCATTAAGTTATTTATGCAAAGAAACTCGAAAAAATCTATGAAATTTTACCAAGTTTCAATAATTTTTACAATATTTTTTTTAGTTGTTATTCAGTCATCATTTGGAGATATAGAATCACCAAAAAAACAGATCAAATTAGGAATAATGCCTGAAAAAGTAACTTGTAATGAAGGACTAGTTTTGATGCTAAAAATATCAGGAATGCCTGCATGTGTAAAATCAACTACAGCTGAAAGATTAGAAGAAAGAGGTTGGAAACAAATCATTCAAAAATTTGTGAAAGCAGAAAAAGAGATTGAGACAATACCTGCATCCCAAAGCACCACAGTAAATTTTTACATTTCAGATGATGATCTGAATACAAGCCATAGTGGTGTTGATGTAGTAAGTACAAAAGATCTTTTTGAGTTTACAATAAACGGAGTTTCAATACAAGGACCGGAAACAATGGTTGAAACAGGAATGAATACAGGGAAATTTTATTTGAAATTAGATTTGCCAAATACAGTCAAACAAGATGATGTTGTTTTGATTAGATATTTAGATCAATCAGACTCGGCAGGAGAAATGAGAGTGTTAACAAAATCAATTGCACTAACCAAAACATTTGCAAAAGTAGAAACATCTGGAGGAAATTCTAGAATAGGCCACGAATTCACATTAAGAATTTACGAGCCTGATGCAAATAGGGATTCAAAAGATGAGGATAAAATTTCTCTCAGTTCATTTGAATATAGAGGAGATGGTGGGATTAGAACCACTTTAGCCAATCCAAAATTTGATGCGAATTCTTGGGCATTAATTGAAACTGGACCAAACACAAATACATTTGAAGTCAAGATCAAAATTCCAAGAGAATTGGATGGTAAAACAATCCACATTGGAGACAAGTATGAAATTAGATACATTGACAGAAGCACCCCATCAGAAACTGAAGAAAAAATAATTTTCAAAGGAAGGATTGGCTAAATGGATCAGTTTTGTCAAGGTTCAGTATAACCTAAAGATTTTATTCAAACAAACGAACTAGTGTTGTGCTCAATACCGTATACAAAGATGCAATTATCAATAGAGATAAGATGCTATCTATTCTAAAAGGTCCTAAATTTGAGCAAATAATACAAAAGGCAAGAGAAAATTGGGTAGAATTTATGCCTGTAAAAGAAGAAGTAGTTACTGCAGGAATTGATTCAAGTTTTAACAATACAAAATTCCAAGGAATTGAACTTTGGGCAACTACAGCAGTATCCATCAAGGCAGATGGTGATGTATTAGTTGATTTACACGAGTCAGGATTGGGTTCAGATACTGATCTTTCGCGAATTGCAAGTAAAATGGAAATTGATGCTTGTGAGAAAACAGTGGACCAAGTTGATTTGGTTTTGATGGATGGTTCTTTGCATTCTCAATTTATGACAAGACAGTCAACTTTGGATGCACAGGTAGTAAGAACAATGAAAAAGAGAGACAATGTGATTTTTATTGCAAAAACATCAAACACAAAAAAACAATTTGAGAAATTAGGTTCTCTTGCTGGAGATATTTTTTACTATAATCATGTTACAAACAATCCAGGATTTAGTAAATTATTTGTAGAAAAAAAATATGGTTCAGACAAAGTCATTTCATCTACATTTGTAAGATTAAGTGATTCTACACCAATTATCAAATTAGAATTTCTTGGAGAACAACATGATGAAAATGATATAAAATCAGTCATGAATAAATTATACAAAACAAGTATTGGAGGATATCCATATGCATTAAAGCTTGCACACAACAACTGTAAAATATCTGATAAGGAACTTGCAAAAATGGTCAGTTTATTAGGTCTAAGTAATGAGATTGGTTCACGTGAGGTATTAGGTTGAGTTTAGGATTTGTAATTGGTGAATCAAAACCAACATTTGTCACAGCAATTACATCAAGAGCTTTGTCTGTTGGAGAGTACATCAAGATTGGTTCTGACGAAGGAGAGATATTAGGACTAGTTGAAAAATCATCAGTAACAAGTGCAGCATTTACAGATGTAAGAAATTTTGATGAAGCAGCTGAAAGTACCGAGATTGCAGAACTAAACAAGAGAGACAAAACGTTTACTGCACACATTGGAATTTTAGGATTTTTAGAGAATTTGAGAAAAGGTCAATCAATTATTCCTGCAATTCCACCCATTCCAGGCACAGAAATCACTCAACCAAGCAAACAAGATCTTGAAGAAATCTTTAGCCCCAAAAATAACGGATGGGTAAAGATTGGAAATCTTTTGAGAAACAAAACAATCGATGCAAAAGTGAATCTAGATAAAATTGTCTCAAGACATTTAGGAATTTTAGCAATGACAGGTATGGGTAAAAGTAATCTTGTATCACTAGTTACAAAACAGATTTCAAAATTAAAAGGAACAGTAATAATTTTTGATTATCACAATGACTATACTACACTAAATATTCCAAGAATTAATGTAGTTGATGCAAAAATTAATCCAAGATTACTTGATGCAGATCAACTCTCAGAAGTTTTAGAGATTAGAGATGGTGCAAATGTACAACAAAGAGTGTTAAGAATGGCATTTACAAAACATGTCAAAGAATCAAAAGAATTTTGGAGTAAATTAGAAAATGAAATTGATTTTATCGTAAATTCAGAAGATAAAAAACTAAAAGAAATCAGGACGTCAGCATACAGGGTTCAAGACATAATAGAAGAATCTCAAAAAAGATTTGAAGATATTTTGGATCCAGATATGGGAGATCCAATTAGTTTTATCAAAGAAGGTCGTACCAATGTTCTCAATATTTCAGAATTGTCTGAAAAACAAGCAAATGTTGCAGTTGCATTTTACTTGCAACAACTACTCAAAGACAGAAAAGATGCAAGTATTGCAAGACATGGTAAAAGCAAGAGAGAAAGAAACTATAGATTCAATTCACCTATTTTTGTAATTATTGAAGAAGCACATGTTTTCATTCCAAAAGACCACGACACCAGTGCAAAATATTGGGCAGCAAAAATTGCCAGAGAAGGAAGGAAATTTGGTTTAGGATTAGGAGTAGTATCTCAAAGACCTCGAAGTGTAGACCTTAATGTTCTGAGCCAGATGGGTTCTTTTGCAATAATGAAGATAATTCAAGAAGATGATCAGCGCCAAATAGCCTCAGCAACAGAGTCAACTAGCCGTGAATTGATTGCCCAATTGACCTCACTAAACGTGGGTGATGCGGTTCTAGTAGGACAATGGACAAACTTACCATCACTAGTACATGTTGAAGAAGTTAAAGAGAAAATTATGGGGGCAGACCAAAGTGCAGTAAATGCTTGGGCCAATGCAGAAAAAATGAAAGAGGTTGCAGTAGAATCAACACAAGGACTAGTTCAAAAAGATTTGTTATTAGACTGATATGCTGTTTTCACATATTTCAGATACTCATTTGGGATTAGTACAATATGGTTCAGATGAACGTGCAAAAGATGTCTACGATGTCTTTAATCAAGCAATTGATACATCAATAAAAGATCATGTAGATTTTGTAATTTTTGCAGGAGACATTTTTCATGTTCCAAATCCAAATGGGACTGCAATTGTCCAAATGGCAAACGGATTAAAGCGATTAAAACAAAACAACATAGATTCGTTTTTCATTTTAGGAGAACACGATATTAGTAGAATTAGAACAACTCCAATTCCCTATGTTTATCACAATTTAGAATTCTCAAAGTATATTGGTCAAGGAAAACCAATGGAGCATAAAGGAGTCCTTCTTGCAGGATTTGATAAGATAAGGAAAACAGAAATTCCTCAATATGAAGAAAAATTTACCGAAGTAGACAGAGTTGCACAAAACTTTTCAGGACATAAGATTTTGGTTTTACATCAAGGCATAACAGAATTCAACAAGTTTGCAGGAGAGTTACAATCAACTGATCTGCCAAAAAATTTCACATATTATGCAATGGGGCATCTTCACGACACAGATGTTAAAAAATTCAACCATCTAAATGGACCAATTGCATATCCTGGTTCAATTGAACTGACAACAAGTGAAGGAGTCAAAGAAACAAAAAAAGGGTTTTTTGAAGTTGATATTTCAGGACAAGAAGCAAATCCAAACTGGATTGAACTTGATACAAGACCACAATTTTCATTCAAAACCGATTATCAAGAACTATCAAAAACAATAGATGAGATTTCAGAGAAAATCACTAGTCTTTCAAAAAAACCCATTGTAGAGGTCAATATTCAAGGAGAAAAAATAGAGACGGACAACATCCAGGCACAGATTGCCAGACTCAATTCAATGGTTTTAAGATGTTTTTGGAGAATTAGCACAAAGCAAGTTTCTGACTCTTCTGTATTCCTAGACAGACCAAACATCATAGATGACGAGATGTATAGACTATCAGTTAATGCACTAGGCTCAGAGCAGAACGCCAATCTTGCCATCAAAGAACTTCTTCCAGTCTTATCATCAGGACAGATTCAAGAAGCATCACAGATAATCATTGAAAATTTTGAGAAATTCAAAAAGGAGAAGAAAAAATGATTACATCAGTTGAATTGGGAGATTTTTTAGCACATTCAGATACAAATCTAGAGTTTGATAATGGAGTAACTGTTTTTGTAGGACAAAATGGTGCAGGAAAATCAAGTATCATTGATGCGATTACATTTGCATTGTTTGGACAACATACAAGAAAATCAAACAAAGGGTTAATCAAACGGGGGGTAAATCAAGGGTATTCCAAGGTAAACTTTTCAGTTAATGAGAAATCCTTTGAAGCAGTAAGAAAGATTGACAGTAAAGGAACTCTTTCAGCAAAATTTACTGAGATTGTTGGCAATGAAAAAATAGAGATTGCAGCAGGAGAGCGAAAACAATTTGGAGAATCAATGACTCAAGAAGTTGAAAAAGCAATTGGACTAGACTTTGAAAAATTAAAAGTTGCATCAATTGTACAGCAAGGAGAGTTAAATGCAATCATTAATGCAAAACCAAAAGAGTTCAAAGAATTACTAAATGCAATCATAGGAATTGACAAGCTTGATGTGGCTTCTGAATCAATGAAGACAGTAAACAAAGAATTTCGTGAAAATATTAGATCAAAAATTGGATACGACGACACACATATTGATATTTTATCAAGAGAATTAGACAAATACCAAAATGAAATCAAGGAATCAGAGCCACAAAAAAATCAACTACAAATGATGCAAAAACAATTACAAGATAAAGTTGAAGAATTAAGAAAACAAGTAGAAATTGACGCCCCAAAAATTGACAAACTCAATCAACTTGAAGCAAGAAAAAGAGAATTAATTGAATATGCAAAAGAAGCAATTTATGAAATTCAGCAAGAAATAACTGAAAATGAGCGTAAAATACGTGATTGTGAAGGCTGTTTTGAGCATGCTAACCTCAAAGAAGATTTAGAGTCCAAAATTCAAAAAGTTGAGCAGGCAGTAGAAGAGACATTAAAGAAAATACAAGAGATGAAAAGTCAAACAGCATCTCTTAAAGAAAAGCAATCACTTGCCGCAAAACTTCAGCTCAAAGATAACAAATGTCCTGTATGTGATTCAGATGTAGAAAAACTGAATCCATTATTCCAAGAAGAACATCTTAAACAAGAATTAGAATCACTTCAAGATCAAATAATCTTAAAAGAAAAAGAGCATCAAATGTACAACCAAAAAAGAAAAGAGTTTTCAGAAAAACTGCAATCAGCAAGAGATGCAGAAGCAACACTTCGAGCATATTCAGTTTCTTCAAAAGAAGAATTAGATAAAATTCAAGAAGAAGTCAAAACAAAAAAAGAGAATATACAAAAAATTCCTTCAACTAATAATTCAAATTTGATTGAAATATCACAGATTGACTCTCATGCAAAGACAATTTTTGAGAATATTTCGCAACTGGAATCAGAAACAAGAGGATTTAATGAGCAAGAATTCCTGAACCTGAAAAAAAATGTTAATGAAAAACAGATGGAGTTATCAAACATAGATCAACAAATAGGAGCAATTTTAGAAAAAATTTCAAAAGGAGTTGAACAAATCAAAATTTTTGAAAATGCAATTTCAGAATTGAAAGTTGTTAAAGAATACGTTACAAATCTTGATGACATACAAAATAATGTCTTTGGCAGAGACGGTCCAGTGGCAACAAGTTTGAGATCATGGGCACTAAATGCAATTTCAGCAAAAGCATCAGAATATCTGGCATTACTTAATACAAAAATTCAAAGAATTCAACTTACTGAAAAGGCCAGAGATATTTCAATAATATGTAATTCAAAAAGTGAAGAGCTAGATTTAGAATCACTTAGCGGAGGAGAAAAAGTCAGTGTGGCATTATCGTTACGATTGGGCATGGCAAATCTTCTAGGAGGATCAAATCTTAACTTGATGATTCTAGATGAGCCTACAACCCACCTAGATGCAGAGAGAAAAAAATCACTAGTAAGCGTGTTGTCTCAGTTATCAAACATTTCAAATTCAGAGACACCAATGCAATTTATCATAATTACGCATGATGCAGAGATTTTTGAGGATTCTACAGTAGAACAGATTTACAGATTTGAGTCATCTGAACAAGGCAGCGAAGTCACATTACTCAATTAAGGCATACCGCAAAAGGATTGGTATTATGATATATCACCACTCATGTTGTACTCTATGAATCAACAAACACTCACATCAGGAAAAGAAAACGACAGTAGTTTTTTAGAGTCATCTTCTAGTCGTTGCTTTTCATTCGTTTTTTCCTTACCAAACGAGACCGTCAATACCCCTGCATCTGATGTGAGGTTTGTTTTTTCAAATACAAAACCCATAGACATCAGATTTTTCTTAGATGACAATGGAGAAATTCATTCTAGTTTAAGAATAATTCCAGAATCAAGACAAAAAATAAAACAAGAAAACACATTGATCCCTAAAAAAGAGATGAAAGAAGAAGCTGAAAAAACATTAGAAGAAAATTATACACCAACACAAAAAATAAACTTAGAATCTATACCTGAAATGCCAAAAATTCGAAAGAGAGGAAGACCAAAGGGTTCTAAAAACAAGAAAACAAAAACAATTCCAAATGAAAAGAAATTTCAACAAGAATGGTTTGAAACAAATGCAGAGTTTAAGGCAAGAGTTGCTGAAGAAATGAAAGCAATGAACGCTCAAGCAGCATGAGGGATTTCAAAATTTAATTAAATAAGTGCGTGAATGTAGTTAAATTGGGGCAAAATGGCGTTAGGTAAAAATAAAATTTTATGGGGAATACTAGGATTAATCATAATATCGGTAATCACCACAGGATTCTACATTAATGATTTCACAAAAAATAACATTCGAGAATCATTAATTGAAGAAAAAAGTGAGATTCAAATGATCATGACCAAAAGTCTTGCAGCTTCTGTAAATTCAGAATTTCAGAGGCTTTTGATAGATATGAAAACTATTTCAGAATCTTCACAAATTCAACAAAGTCTAACAAATAGTCAAACACAAGATTACATTTCAAGTAGTTGGGACAATATTAATTCAATAACAAAAATTTCAGACATATTTTTGGTAGATAACTCACTTACAATAGTATCACAGGTAAATGATGAAAAATTTCGTCTAGTGGGATTAAATTTACAAAATATTCAATCAAGTGAGGAATTCAAGAGTAAACCAGGGTATTCAGGAGAGATAATTAGTACAGATGGGATTTATCGAGTTCTTGTATCAAGCCCAATTATTGATTCAGAATCAGGGGAATTCAAAGGAATTGTGTTTGGAATAGTAGAACCATCAGAAATTATCTCAAAATATATTGGAATTTACGAAATTGATCTCTCATCAATTACAATATTTGATGAAAATCAAAAAATATTATTTGCTGAAAACAGTGATTTGCTTGGAAAAGAGTTTTCGAGTTATTTTGTACAGAGATATTTTGGAGAAGATAAAATTCAAAATTCTCACTATGAAGATATTTTTTCAGGAAACACAAAATCATTCACGTATGAATCGCACAGGTTTGGAGATGTAATAAGTACAGGAACACCTGTTTCAATAGAAGAGAAAAACAGATTCTTTTTCTTTGTTACAACCCCGGTAAGTCAGATAGTTGAAGATATTGAAGATAATCTGTTTGTTGAAGATCTAAAAAATAATTTGATTTTATTTATAATGACAATTTTGTTTGTGGTAATCGTCATAAAACGAGTTAAATCAATTGAAAACGAAAAACTCCTAGTCATAGGACAGCTTGCATCAAACATAGCACATGATATTAGAAACCCATTGGGAACTATACGTAGCTCAGTTACAAGAATTGAAAAACAAAATGAAACAATAAATGAAACAATAAATCAAGAAACAGAGAGAATCAAACGTTCAGTTGCAAGAATGAATCACCAGGTAGAGAGTGTCTTAAATTATGTTAGAACAACACCACTAAATTTATCTGAAAACTCACTAAATGATTTAATTCAGTCATCTTCAAATTCACTAACCATTCCAAAAAATATTCAACTGAATATTCCTAAAGAAGACATAAAATTTGAATGTGATTCAGATAAATTCAAAGTTGTATTTGAGAATTTACTGTTAAATGCAATTCAATCAATTGATTCAGAAGAAGGTAAAATAAACATAAATTCAAAACAAACTGAAAAAGAAATCATAATATCATTTGAAAATTCTGGTCCAAGTATTTCAGAAGAGAATATTTCAAAAATTTTCAGACCGCTATTTACTTCAAAACTTAAAGGAACAGGACTTGGTCTTTCAAGTTGCCAGAACATCATTACACAGCATCAGGGTACAATTTCAATTATGAACAATCCAGTAACATTTACCATTACAATCCCAAAAAATTTAAGGCAAGAAAAGTAATTAGTTAGAATTGGAAAGAGCCACTAAGATCTTACTAGTAGATGACGATTCAGATTATTTGGAAGTTACTCAGTTAATGCTAATGGATGAAGGCTATGATGTTATTCCTGCCATCAATGGAGAAGACGGAATAACAAAATTTCGAGAATCAAAGCCAGATATTGTATTCTTAGACATAAAGATGCCCGGAATTGATGGATATGAGGCATTTTTTAGAATAAAAAAAATGGATTCAGAAGCAAAAATTGTGTTTGCATCAAGTTATGCATTAGAAAATGAAAAATACAAAAAAGCAAAAGAAATGGATTTGTGCGGGATCATTAACAAACCGGCAGATTTTGATGAGTATGAAAAAATGATAAAAAAATACGCAAAAAATAATTAAAAAACTCCAGAGTTCTTCAAGATTTTAGTTCTGTCTTTGAAATAGAGTTCGGATTCCTTAAAAAATTCCTTATACCAGGCTGCAATTTCTTTATCCTTTTTAAAAATTGCATGTAGTTTTTCAACACCAGAAAGAATAGTTTTCCCCTTTCTTTGATTTTGATATAGAATACAAGTGTAAAACCAATATGAGATTTGTTCAGAAAGATCTTTTTCAGAAATGAATTCATAAAATTTTCTATATTTGAAATTCAGATAAGACATTAATTCATACAAAGGAGATTTTTCCAAAGAAAGTTCAGGGTTATCAAGTAATAATCCTCTTGCAAGAATTTGAATTTTATAGACATCGTCATCTATAATCGATTTTAGAAATTCCCATTTTCCAAAAAGTTTTGGCACGAAAACAGCATATTTTGCTGCCATTTGATCAATTTCTTTTTTACTTAAATTCAAGACATCAAGACAATAAAGAATTCCTGGAAGAGATAATCGATATGTGTCTGAATATCCTTTATTGAATTTTTGACCATCATTAATTACTAAACCCAATTCCATTATTCCAGAAGAGTGCTTACCTCTGTCAGTACGTCCTTTGATTAATCTTCGATATTCCTTTTCTTTTGTTCTAATTGTAGATACATCGTTTGGATGTTTTATTTTTGCCATTTCCCACGTAGTACACGTTCCATTAAGAAACAATACTTGTAATAATTTTTGGACATTTTCATGGTGTTTGATTTTTTTAATTGATGAGAATCGATCACCGTAAAGTCTATGAGCAGTAGGTCTTAGATAGAATTTGTAAGAATACAGATTTCCGTATTTTGAAGTATTTTCTTCGGTAGACATACCGCAAATGGATTGGTATTGTCATATATAACAATTATCTAAATTAATCAAACGCCCCAAATGACAGCCGGGCTGATTTTTTTATGGCCCGGCAGTCCTATTTCGTTCCTAATTTTTCAAATAAATCCAAAAAAATACACAATCTCAAAATTCTTTTAAAATTAATTAAAAGCCATACCGCAAATGGATTGGTATTGTCATATATCACTTGGTTCTAACAATATTAGAAATTCATGTTACCCTTGGGGGGAAGAAATTCTCCCCAAGTCCTATTTCGGAGAAAAAAATGCCAAATACAATATGCAGAAAATGTGGGAATGAAATATGGGATTCTTACAATTATTGTTCTAAACACATGCCAGAATTTTTAGATAATTTCTACAAAGAATTGCAATCACATAAAACATTCAGATAAAAACTAATCAATAGCATACCGCATTAACTTCAATGAATCTTTAAAATCAAAATCAACATAAATTGCATGCAAGAAAATCAAAAATTATGTGTTATCTGTAATCACTCTGCAAGAGTAACAGATCCTTGGTGCGTTAATTGTGGAACAGATTTTACAATCTGTTTTCATCAAACATCATCTAAACTTCTTAACACAACAAGATTAACGAATAAAATTATGTGTTAAATTTTGAAAGTAAATTATTCTACATGAATTATACCAGTCATCCAAGGATGAACCATACAAAAGTAATCATAAGTGCCTGCTTCTTCAAAGGTAAATTCAAAAGTTCCACCAGACATGAATAATCCTGAATCAAACACTCCAGTTGGACCTGCATTAACATTTCCACTAGTTACAGTATGAGCTGCAGTGTCATCATTACTCCAAGTAACTATTGCACCAACGGCTACAGTTGCTTCATAAGGTAAATAACATTCATTATTTTCTTCACATCCAGGAACACCTGATCCTTCAGGTGCAGAAATAGTTAGTGACATTGGTAAATTAGATTCTGGTTCTGGTACAGGCTCTGGTTCTGGTACAGGCTCTGGTTCTGGTACAGGCTCTGGTTCTGGTACAGGCTCTGGTTCTGGTACAGGCTCTGGTTCTGGTACAGGCTCTGGTTCTGGTACAGGCTCTGGTTCTGGTACAGGCTCTGGTACAGGCTCTGGTTCTGGTACAGAAACAATACATTCACCTACATAATCTAGTTTAACATTAGCAGCATCTAGCATACATGAATTACCATAAGTTTCACCATCAACACCGCACATAGGTTCCCATTGCATAGTACAAACAGTTGGGTTTTCTTCAACTATTCTGGGTTCAATAACATCATCAGGAGATTGAGCAATAAATCCAATTGATATTGCAACTAAAACTCCAACTGCAGCTATAATTCCATAAGAAAAATTCATCTCATCCACCTGTTAACTTTGCAAACTTCTCGTTCTTACTTAACTTTTCCATAAATTCAATATTAGATAGGGCTACAACTGCAGATTCTACAACTGGTTCATCAGGATCATCTAATGCTTTCTCCAAGGCATCTTTTGCATCTTTATTGCCAACAACACCTAATGCAATTGCAGCTTCATGTCGTACAAACATACTTGGATCATTTAGAGTTGCATCAGTTAGTGGAGGAACTGAGCTAGAATAACACATCTGACCTAAGGAAAAAGCAGCTTCATGTCTTACCAATTCATTATCATCGTTTTTCAAAACTTTTGCAATATAGGGAACTTTATCTTCACCACCAAAATCAACTAAAATACATGTAGCTCTAGTTCTGACCACATAATCAGAATGATCTAAAAGTTTTACAAAGTATTCAGTGTCTTTTTGCTCATACTTTTTTTCCATTTCAGCAAAAAGAGTCAATCGATCATCAGTAACTACTTGCAACATTTTTTGAGATTTCTGTGTCCTATATTTAGGTAATCAGAAGAAATTCCAAAAATTTTGAGGTATGTATTTAATGGAAAAAATATGTTAATTTCTCATGAGCGCAGTAATTGGTGATAAAGTGCCAAATTTTGGAGTCTCAGACTGGGTCCAAGGTGCACCAACAAACTTTGACCAAGAAAAAGATCACATAGTTCTAGTGGAAGTATTCCAAGTAAACTGCCCAGGTTGTTTTATGCATGCTTTACCAGAAGCAATTGAGATTTACAACAAATACAAAGATGATGGAGTAAGAGTAATTGGAATTGCTACGGCTTTTGAGGATTTTGATAAAAATACATTAGATAATTTGAAGATGCTAGTAGAAACTGGAGAAATAGTAGGAGAAACAAAAAGTGCATTTCAAATGAATGGACAACTACAAGAAGGAGATAAACTACCATACAAAATTCCATTTCCTTTAGCAATGGATAACTTGGTAAAGACAGCAGGTGAGATAAGCCAAGAAAAAATCATGGAGTTTATCTATCCACAAATTCCAGAGTTTGACTCACAACCTGAAGAATACAAAAATCAAATCATACAAAGAGTCAAAGATTACATGAAATCAAAAGAATATTCGGCCGAAACATTTGAAAAATTTGCACTACGTGGAACCCCATCAACTATTCTAGTCGATAGAAAAGGAATTCTCAGAGATGTTTCATTTGGTCAAGTTGGACAAACAGAATCAATGATTCAAAAATTACTTAGTGAAGACTAGATTTTCAAAGTAGAATTACAACAATTGATAATACTACAGCTGTTATGAATCCTCCAACAATAGCAATTTTTGCATTATCCACAAAATAACTTTGGCCTCTAAATTTTAAGGATTTGTAAAAGACATTAATGCAATTTCAAACAACACAGAGTATGGAAGAAGGACAAATCATTATTCCATTACTAATTGCAGCAGCAGTTGGAATTTTTGTTGGAACAAGAATATGGATTATGTTTAAAAAATGAATTAGATTTTCCTTATTCCCATAATTACAATTGCAGGTAATCCAACATACATTCCAATATTTAGAATAATCAAAAACATTCCAATAGATATCATCTCAGATTCAGTTTCTGCATAGTCCATTAAAGATAAACTAGTAATCATAGGTGTAATTCCTGCCTTTATCAATTCATTAAATATAGGATTTTCTCGTTGATGGTCTGCTATTTGAGGACTGAATGAATAGTAAAATGCGTTAAATGAATTCATGAAAGATTTTCCAGGTTCTGTTTGCAGTAATTTTCCATCTCGAAGTTCTCTTAACTGCTGCACTTGAGGTGACAATTCAGAACCAAATGTTGCAGTTGCAATCAAACAACCACCACCCGGTTCTTCATAAACAATTTCATCAGGAACCATTTCTACAACCTCTTTTACTCCAACTAACGCGTCTGTTCCAATGATGTCGATTTTGTTGTCACCAATTCCAGTAAAATTCAAAGTAACAAATGAAATTCTTTCATTCGATTTGAATTCTTGAATAGATGTCATATCATTTATCTGATAGGTGAAATTACCACCAAGGAGATTTTTAGGTATTGTTACTTCACCTAGATTATCTTCAAGACCACTGTTAATGAAGATGGTTAAACGTTTTTCATTTTTGTTAAACTCATGATCTAGAATCTCAAAATTTGAAACAACAACAACTTCAAAAGTATGACCACTTGTATCAACATCAAGACGTGTTAATAATCCGGTTTGATCAGAAAGTTGACCAAACACAGGAGATATTATTAGAAGTAATAATAACGGAATGAAAAATAATATTTTCAATTTATGCTGTTTGAGATATACGTTTAGTTAATTCTTTATCTTGTGCAACTCTTGGATGATCTGGGTCTGCCAAGATTACTTCAAACCAATAGTGTTTACCATCTTTGTAGATAAAGTAAGAGCCCAATAGCTTCATGTTTGGATATCTTTCGCTGACTCTTCTTTCAGCAACAGTTTTCATATTGTCATCTGCTTTAATTCTTGTAACACCAAGATGTTTTGGCCTTCTACCACCAGTAGGTCTCTGTTTTCTCATACCACCAGTACCTACTCTCATTCTAACAACAATAATGCCTTGTTTTGCTTTGTATCCTAATCTTCTTGCCCTTTGAATTCTGCTGGGTTTGTCAATACGAGTCACTGCATTTTGTTTACGCCAGCCAACTACACGTTCACGTAGTTCTGGAGCATTTTCTTTCCAGAGTCTGATCCAAATTTGGTCTTGACGACTAGGCATATCGGGCATAGTGAAATCCCCTTTAATAACTGTAAATCGTGTGAATCTGAGCACCGCTAGGTAGTTAAAATTCTCTTGAGTGGGGCATCACATTCCACGCACTCGAAGAGTTGCATCCGCAGAAAACTCGATAATATAAGGACGTCAAAGTTGTTAAAAAAGATTCCTGAGAATTGTTTTGAGATTTTTATTGAGTAAAATGAGCAAAAAAATGATGAGAGTAAAAGTGGGAATAGTAGCCACGATCGTAATACTAAGTTTGACTGTTTTACCATCTGCACATGCAGAGTCTACAGTAGAAATTATCATGGAAAAAACAACTTACAGTTACTGTGAAAAATTATTCTATACAATCAAAGTTTCAGAAGTTACAGGAAATCCTGCAATAATTCACATTAGAGATGATACAGGAAAAGGAAGTAGTGCAATTCCATTTCCAATAACAGATTTAGAAAATCCAGTACCATCAAGAGTTGCTTTTGAAAAAGAAATTTTTCCGTTAGGAAAATACTTTATTGATGTTGAATATTCAGAAGCACAGACAACTGCAGAATTTACATTAATCGATTCAGGTAAAGTATGCATTCCAGAAACAGTAAAACCAATTATGGCAAATTGGCTTTCAGGAAATATTTCAGATGGATTTTTGATTGATGCATTTGAGAAATTCACAGAGGATTTAGAACTTTTTAAAATTCCATTTGATGTAAATGAAACAACTGTTTATGATGTTCGAATTCCAGAATGGGTGAAAAACGTAGGGTACTGGTGGCTTGAAGGTGCGATAAGTGACGATGATCTAGTTAATGCAATAAACAATCTAATTGAAAGAAACATAATTTCACTTGAACAAGAGACAGGAAATGAAATATGAATAAATATTCTGCAATAACTGCAATTGCAATCATAGTAATTGTCACTCCGTTTGTAGTTGCTGCAATGAATATCGTTGGTAGTCAGCAATTAGAATACAGATGGCATTCTCCAGGAACTTTTTCATTTTTTACAATGTCAAATCATGGGGAGATGGAGTTTTGTAACACACTTCCGTTTTGGATGACATTTGAAAAATTTGAACTTTCAATATTTTACACTGGAACAAATATAGGATCATATGAAGTAAAACCATTGACACTTAATCCATCGTCATCAGGAATTCAAGAAGGAGTTTTTTCATCTGAAAATATCTCACATGCACAACATACTTTCATGAATTTTGATTTTGAGTTTGATTCAGGAGATATCAGATTAGATCCAAATCAATTCATCGTAGTAATTCAAACACACACACCTATTCTAGGCATAATACCATATTCATCAACTACACAAATTTCGGCATTTGATTTTGATCAAATGATGAACGCAGAAGATTTGACTTGTGATTAATCTCTGTTTTTACTGGCCTTAGACATTAATGCCAAGATGATTGCAATTGCACCAGTTACAATAAATGCTGCAATTAATCCATAACCTAATTCTTTACCAAGTCCTTTGAAAGAAGTTGGTTGGGGAGTAGATGTTGGAGAAGTAGATGTTTGTTGTTCAACTACACATGCTCCATCTTGGAAAATTGTTCCAGGACCACATCTATCATCTAAAACACAGGCCCCATCTTTGAGAACGGTTCCAGCACCACATTGTGTTGTTTCAGTGGTCTCGTCAGGAGTTTCTACCGGAGTTTCTACTTGAGCAGGAGCAGAATTCTCTGCTTCAACTTCAGCAATTAGTTTATCTAATTCAGATTTTGAAATATCTAAAGCCTCATGAAATGTATAATCAGAATAATTCTCTTCAAACCAGGTCTTGTATGATGATTCAGTAACATAGCGTTCAACATAGAACTTTGGATCTTTTGAAGTATCAACAAATGCTGCAGGAATTTGTTTTTCAGGAATTGTTTCCTCAGGTTCAGGTGTTTCTTCTATAGTTCTACCAAATACAGAACCAATAATTTCAACATCTTGTGTTCCAGGAGGTAATTCAATTTTTAATGTTCTGCTTTGTGAATTTGTAACAGTTTCAGTAACAGTAGGTTCAAGTCCACCATCAGCAATTACTATAAACTCATCATCTAATCCTTGATAAATGGAATCGTAAAAAGTTCTATCAAAAGTAATTTCCAAAATACCTAGAGAATCAGTTACATCTACAGTAAAAAGTAGAGAAATGAAATCAGAATCAGCTTCAATGCCAGATACAGACATTCCAGATACAGTATAATCAACATCATAACTAGTTCCATCTACATCAACGGATATTGTTTCAGCATACACAAATGCAGATGAGAGTATTGTAAAGAAGATTAACCCTAGAGAAATTTTTAGCAGTGAATTACCATTGGTCAAATTTCTTAATCTATCAGATTGTAATTGGTGTGTACTATGGTTATTCAACGATTGACTTCCTCCAAATGGGTGTTAAAAACAAAGAGACGATAATTAATCACGTAAAAGTCAACTTTTTTGAGTATTTTTAAGAATCACGCAGAAATTGTCAGATAACGCCTCGTAAAATCTGAACAATTTTCTCGGCAATTACATTTGCTGCTAAGGATTGTGCTTCTTTTGTTTGAGCACCAATATGAGGAGTTAAAATGACATTGTCAAGTTCTGCCAACTTTGTTCCAATAGCAGGTTCTTTTTCAAATACATCTAATGCTGCACCACCCAAAGTTCCATTTTTGAGTGCATCATAAAGTGCATCTTCATCAACTACTCCACCTCTAGAAGTATTGATAATTTTTGCAGTCTTTTTCATTGTAGACATTTTCTGAGCATCTAAAAGATGGTATGTTGAATCAAGTAGTGGAACATGAATTGAAATATAATCAGAACTTTGTAAAAGAGTATTCAAATCAGCTTTCATCAAACCAACTTCTTTTGAAAATTCTTCATCAATTGGAACCACATCATAGCCGATGATATTCATGTTAAGTGCACGTGCAAGTCTTCCCAATCGTTTTCCAATGTTTCCTAATCCAACAATTCCAAGATATTTTCCTGCAAGTTCTGTTCCTTTCAATTCTTTTTTAAGCCATTGTTCATTTCTAATACCCCTATCACCTCTTGCAGTTTGTCTTGCAAGAGATAACATCAAACCTAATACTAATTCTGCAACTGCATTCATTGCACCCTCTACGGCATTAATTACACGAATGTCTTTTGTTTTGGCAGCTTCTTGATCAACATTATCAAGTCCAACTCCAACACGGGCAATAATCTTACAATTGTCTGCTTTAGCGATCATTTCTTTTGTGATTGTAGTTCTACTTCTAACAATCACAATATTGTAATCAGAAATTTTCTCTAAAATTTGTTCAGGGGTAATTTCGGGCTCATAAGATATTTTCAAGCCATTATCCTGTAAAATTTTATTTAAAATTGGATCTACTTCATCACAGATCAGTACAGAATCATCAAATCCCATAAAATACAAAATAGAGCTACGGAATATAATTCATTCAAAATAATAAAAAGAAAAAGATGTTATGTTATCAAGAAGTTAAGATTTCTGCTACTACAGGAATTACTTCCCATAATGCGACATAATCGCCACTTTCTTGCATTTCAGAAGCTACGTTGTCAGTCATCAAACCATGAATGTTAATTGCTGGGTGAGCAATACTGTTCATTCCCATTGGTGGGACAGCACTACTTGGGTTACCCAAAGCATATGCATAAGATGCGACTGGTGCTGGGATAACTCCTTTCTCAACTAGAACTGGGTTCAAGCCGAATGGATCACCTGCTACAAAGACTGTAGCTGCGCCAGTGTAAATTGCTGCATAGTCATGATTAACTGCTGCGTATGCACCTGGTTCATCAAATACCAAGTCAACAATCATTCCTTGTGAGCCACCGAGTAACCATGTTTCAGTTGCTGCGGATTGTACTCTGTTACCTTGTGTAACTCTGTCCAAAATTTCTCCAACAATGTGGAAGAATACTGGTTCGTTACCTTGGTTTTCAACGAATAATCTTACGTGTTGATCATTTTCAACAAATAAGAGTTGTGATTGGTATTGCTTGTGTTCAAGTCCATTCCATGGTTGTGCAACAAAGATGTTCTTGTTTACATCGCCATTGACGAGTAAGTTATGAGCCATGTTTGGTACATAACCAAATTGTAGTCCATTTACAACTGTTGCAGTGTTTTGATGTTTGAACATTGCACCGGCATCATAGTTGCCTTCAGGTGTAAGGTACAACTGATTGTATTGGAGTTGGAACTCTAATGCATCTGCATCATAGAATTTTCTGTCAAGTTCACCACTTCCGCTTGTTTTCTCAACCATTAATTTCTTGTAACCATTTGCAGGATCAACAATTGTAATTCCGTACATGCCGGAAAGTACGTGTTGGTCCATACCAATTAGTTTAACACCAGAACAATGGTATTTGAACATACCAGCAGATTCAGCGATGTAACAGTACTGACTTGTTTCACCAGGATTAACTGATTCAAAGTTTCCTGCTGACATTTGTGATGCATGCATGTCGTTACCGTGTCCAGTAACTTCATCATCTGGAATTGTAAGTGTCATTTTAACAACATCACCTTGTGTAACTCTTAGTGTTGGTCCTGGGACTTGTTCACTGAAAGTCATTGCGTGATATGTTTTTCCTCCCATGATTGGAAGTTCAACACTTTCACCAGTCAAGTTAAACTCAACGACATTACGTCCAGAGTTTTCTAGAGCACCACAATCAGTTTCTGCGAATGCTTCAGGCATTACAAGCTGTAAACCGCCCATATGTCTGATCTTATCCATAACAGAGACATCCATTTGGTCCATGTCAAGGGATTGACCAGCTATTTGGGTTTGTGTGTATGTGCTTCCGAATAAGGTTGCGCCCATTACAGCTACTGCTGCAATTGTAAAGAGCATACTAACACGCTTATTCATTATGCACGATGGTATCCAGTTCCTATATAACAATTTCCCAATTTGGGAATTACAAAAATGAAAGATGATGCTGAAAAAGAATGAATAATGGGTAGTTGAGGCTATTTTATATGAAATTCAGATTAGATCAAGATTCTTTAGGAAAAGTCAAAATCCCATCAGATGCATACTATGGAGCATTTACTGGTAGAGCAATCAAACAATATCATGTTACTGGAAACACATCTCATGAGAATTTGATTAAGGCATTTGTTATGATTAAACGGTCAGCTGCTGTTGCAAACATGAAGACAAAGGCAATTGATACAAAACGTGGAAAGGCAATTGTTTCAGCTTGTGACAAAATCTTGGCGGGAAAATATGTTGAACAATTTGTTGTTGATATGATAAATTCTGGTGCAGGAACCGCATTTAATATGAATTCAAATGAAGTCATTTCAAATGTTGCATTAGAGGTATTGCACAAAAAGAAAGGACAGTATGAATTCTTACATCCAAATGATCATGTCAACATGTCACAATCAAGCAACGACACATATCCAACTGCAATGCATGTTGCAATTTTGATGAATTTAAAAGAAACAATTCCTGCTATTGACATTTTGATAAAGTCGCTAACAAAGAAAGCAAAACAATTTTCATCGTTTAAGAAAATTGGAAGAACCCATCTTATGGATGCACTACCAGTAACATTAGGAAGCGAATTTGCAGCTTATGTTACATCTATTACTAAAGCAAGAAATGAAATTGTAGCATCACAAAAAGAATTACAAAATGTTGCACTTGGTGGAACTGCTGTTGGTTCTGGTGCAAATACACCAAAAGGTTACAGAAAGATTGTAATTGTAGAGCTTGGAAAAATTTCAAAGTTACCACTAAAACCTGAAAAAGATATGCAGTATGGACTGCAAAGCAAATATGCAGTTGCAAATTGTTCAGGTGCACTACGTAATTTAGCATTAGAAATTGGAAAACTTGCAAATGATATCAGACTAATGGCATCAGGTCCAATTGCAGGTTTGGCAGAAATTGGAATTCCTGCAGTTCATGCAGGCTCATCAATCATGCCAGGCAAAGTGAATCCTTCATTAGCTGAATGCATGAACATGATTTGTTTTAATGTTATTGGGAATGATACTGCAGTATCATATGCAGCACAAGGTGGACAGTTTGAGCTTAATGTCATGTTACCTGGAATGCTAAAATGCATGCTAGAGTCAACAGACATGCTAAAGAATTTCTTGCCAATATTTTCTGCAAATCTAATTGATGGACTTACTGCAAACAAGGACAAGTTACGTGCAGACATTGAAAATAGCCCAGTAATTGTAACTCTGTTAACTCCAAAAATTGGTTATCTAAAATCTGCAGAACTTTTCAAAGAGTCATTAAAGACCGGAAAAACTATCAGAGAGCTAGTTGTTTCAAAGAAACTAATGACTAACAAAGAAATTGATTCTCTGTTTGGATAAAGATGGCAAAAATATTTGTAGAATCTTACGGATGTTCTGCAAGCTTTGCAGACTCTGAAATGATTTCAGGATTAATTCTAAATGGAGGACACACATTAGTTGAAGATTCTTCAGAGTCAGATCTTAATGTTGTTGTCACATGTTCTGTAAAAGATGCAACTGCAAACAAGATGATTCACAGAATAAAGTCATTAAAAACAAAGCCTCTTGTAGTAGCTGGTTGTCTACCAAAGGCTGAAAAAGAAACCGTTGAGAAATTTTCTGAAAATGCCAGTCTACTTGGTCCAAATTCTCTAGGAAAAACTCTCCAAGTCATTGATTCTACTCTCAAAGGAAGAAAAGAAATTGCATTAGCAGACACTGATCTATCAAAAGTGGGACTGCCAAAAGTAAGATTGAATCCCGCAGTAGGAATAGTTGAGATAGCAAGTGGATGTATGAGTGAATGCACATTTTGCCAAACTAAGATTTCAAAAGGTGATCTGCAAAGTTACAGATTAGGAGACATTGTAAGACAAGTAAAGACAGAGATCAATGAAGGATGTAAAGAAGTTTGGCTAACATCAACAGATAATGGATGTTATGGGTTTGATATTGGAACAGATTTGCCTTCTTTGGTTGATGCAGTATCAGAAATTCCTGAAGAATTTATGATTAGAGTAGGTATGATGAATCCAATGTACATGCCACGAATTAAAGAAAAACTAATTGAAGCATATGACAATGACAAAGTCTTCAAATTCTTGCACATTCCAGTACAAAGCGGAAGTGACAAAGTTTTACACGATATGAAAAGAGGTCATACTGCTGGAACATTTAGAGAAATAGTAAAGAAGGCAAGAGAAAAATTCTCAGACTTCACCATTTCAACAGACATCATAGTTGGATTCCCATCAGAGACAAAGGAGGACTTTAAAAAAACAGTAGAACTGCTTGAGGAGACAAGACCAGATGTTGTAAATCTCTCAAAATATAGTGCCAGACCTGGAACAGAGGCAGCTGAATGGGAACAAATTGATGTTGCAGAAGTAAAATCAAGAAGTAAGAAAATTTTTGAGCAGATCAACAAAATATCGTTTGAGAACAACAAAAAGTGGATCGGATGGAAAGGAGCCGTCCTCTTTGATGAGCAGACAGACGAGGGAATCAAAGGTAGAAACTTTGCATACAAGTCAGTATTTGTCCCTGAAAAAGTAGACATTGGTCAATTACACACAATTGA
This sequence comes from Candidatus Nitrosopumilus sp., assembly GCF_965263415.1. GTDB lineage: Archaea > Thermoproteota > Nitrososphaeria > Nitrososphaerales > Nitrosopumilaceae > Nitrosopumilus. The sequence continues at coordinate 907,309 of NZ_OZ253671.1, read as the reverse complement.
AATCATTGATGCAACACAAAATAGCCTTCTTGGAAAGATCGCAAGCTAAATTTTTTAGATCTAAAATTTGATTAAAAAAACGTAAGAAGGTTTTTTATGGAATTCAGAGAATAGGATCTGAAATGAGTTTTCAAGTAAAAGAACCAGTTTTAGTAGTAGGCCTTGGTGGTGCAGGCTCAAAACTAGCACTCAAAGCCAAAGATTCACTAAATTCAGATTGTCTCTTAATCAGTAATGACTCAAAGGACTTTACAGGAGATGTGCCTTCTGTGCATGTTTCAACTGATTCAGTAGTAAATCCATCAATGCAATTAATCAGAGGTTCAACTTACAACGTTTCAGACGAAATCAAATCAAAGATTTCAGGTTATTCCACAATTGTTATGATGAGTAATTTAGCTGGGAAAGCAGGCTCAGCCATGGCACCAGTTGTATCAGATATGTGTAAAGATGCAGATATTGGACTAGTTTCATTTGCAATTATGCCTTTCAAATATGAAAAAGACAGAATTTTCAATTCAGGTGTATCACTAAAAAGAGTTAGAGAAAACTCTGAATGCACTGTTGTGCTTGATAATGATTCATTATTAGAAAGCAATCCTGATTTAACTCCAAAAGCATGTTATGGTATTGCAAACTCTGCAATCATGCACGTAGTTGAATCACTTGGAACATCAGAAATGTCTTCTGAGACAAACATTCTCACTACAAGCAAAGAAGGTCAAGATATTGAAGACTCTCTTAGAGATTCACTCAAAATGTTATACGAAAATGCTCCACCTAACGCTGTAAAACGCTCAATGCTTTATGTTGTTGGAGGAAGTAACATTCCAGTGGGAGTATTAAATTCCATTACCAACCTTACAAGTGGAATTCTAAGTGAAAGTAATTCACAAATTGATATGACTTCAGAATCTGAAGAATCCAAAGTAGTAATGTTATCATCCATTCAAGGAATGACTAAATTTGATAACTATGATCCTCTTGGAATGATTTCACAAGAAGACACACTTGATTGGGACACACCAGACTGTAGTATTGATTGTGAATTAGACTTGTACCAATTAGAATAAAATAATTTTTAAACACTAAAAATTTTTTGAGAAAAGATTATTCTTTTTCTTCTTTCTTTGGTTCTTCAGAAGGTGCTTCTTTGGTTGGTTCTTCTACTTTGTCTTCAACTTTAGGTTCTTCTTTTGCTGGTGTTTCTTCTTTTGCTGGTGTTTCTTCTTTTGCTGGTGTTTCTTCTTTCTTTGGCTCTTCTACCTCAGCTTCGACTTCAGTTTCTGCTTCTGGTTCTTCAACTTCTGCTTCAACTTTAGTTTCTTCCTTAGTTGGTTCTTCTACTTTGTCTTCAACTTTTGGAGTTTCTTTTTCAGGTGTTACTTTAGATTCAATTTCCTCTTCATAAGGAGAAACAAGTACATAGCCTTCATCGGTCTTACTCATTCTAACTCTGATTTTTCTTGGAGGACTTCGAACCCCTTTTGCCCATATTTGATGAGCCAAATCTTCTTCAATTTTAATATCTTCAACTTTCATATGATGACGAGCAAATTCTTTGATCATATTGATTGCTCTAACTGCTCTATGTTGTGATTGAGAGAGCAATACTTTACCAAGTGGAATTGTGTAAACGCGTTCTAATTCTTGAGACATCTATCCTACCTCCACATCAGTTGATCTCCAAGCCCTACGTTTTGGATTTGTTCTAACACCTCTCTTTGTTTTGAGAATTATCCATGCGGGTACTGGTGATGCTTGTCTTGTTTTTTTCAACAGACGAATTTTCCTTGGAGATGACTTACGTGCAGCCATAGATTTTCAGGCACGCGGAGCTCTTTTTAAATGAATCTCAGGATTTTAGGCTATCATGTATCTGTTTTAGGATTCTAGCAGAGGCACCCCAGACAATTTTGTTTTCATATTCAAAGACGAACATTTCTTGGATTATGTTGTGGGAGGGATCAGGATCATGTGCCATAGTTTTCAATAAAGAATCAAGAGGCATATGAAAAATTTTCTCAACTTCTCGATTTGGTGAAAGAGAAGGAATCTCATTGACAATAGCAACAAATGGCAGTATCTTAAATCCAGAATTCAAAGTAATCACAGGTTCGAGTTGACCAACTACTTGGTCTTTTGAAATTGTCAAACCAATCTCTTCACTTGTTTCACGTAATGCAGTATCCAAAAGATCTGAATCATCTGAATCTAATTTTCCACCAGGAAATGAAATTTCACCTGCATGAAATTTCATGTTCTTTGGTTTTTCAGTCATAACAACGATTGGATCATTTCCATAAATTACAACTAGAACTGACGCCAACCTATATTCTCCAGGATCTTCAATGACAGGATGAATTGCACTAGTAAGAGTTGATTTGATATTTTTAAGAATCATTTTTCTTCTTTCCTACTTTTCCATATGGGTTTTGGTATTCAAAGGTTTTAACCAAGGATACAAAAAATGACAATATGACAATCAGGTATGAAGCTAATCCACCTAAAATTTTACCTGATGTAGATATTGATCAATCAATAAAAAAATTCATTGAGAGGATAAAAGATATTTCAAAAAAATGTGATGCAATTCATCTTACAGAAAATGTGTTAGGATTTCAAAGAGTGTCACCATTAGAAGTAGGAAAAATAATTAAAAAAGAAATTCCAGATTTGCCAATTACAGTAAGCCTTAGAGTCAGAGACAAATCCGAAGAAGAAATTTTGGAATTTGTTGAAAAATGTATTGATACTGGCTTTGCAGGAATCCTAGTTTTGATGGGTGATCCGTCACAAACAGGAAAGTCAGATTCTGGGCAGATTCCTAGTTTGACGATAAAAAAACTAAAGGAGAAAAATATAGATTCAAAAATTGATTTGTATCTTTCAGTTTCAAACAAGCCAAACTTCTCTAAACTTGGAAAGAAGACAGATGCAAAACCAAAAGGATTCATGACTCAGGTAGTTCAGAATGCGGGACAAGTACAAGCATTAGCAGACAATCTAAAAGAATTCTCAATCATTCCAATCATATTGTTTCCTTCACAAAAAAATGAAAAATCTGCAAAATTTTTGGGTTTGGATTTAGAATCATATAGTCAGGAATTTGAAGAGTTGTTGAAAAAAGCACACAATATTACAGGTGACGTATTGCTCACATCTCCAAATGACTTTACTGGATTAAACGAGTTTTTGAGTAAAACTAGTTTCTAAAGTACAAAATATTGTGCTTTAGGGTGATGTACAACTATTGCTGCAGTAGATTGTTCTGGAATTATTTGGCCTGATTCAGTCAATTCCATTCCAGATTTTTGAGGTTCTAAGAGTTTCCAGACTAATTGATGTTGTAATACATCAGGGCAGCTAGGAAAACCCCAAGAATATCTCAGACCACCCGCATCTAAATTCAGTTCAGATTTTATTTTTCTATTAATCCATTCAGCTAATGCTTCTGCAACTTCAACTGCTAATCCATGAAGATAATATGCATCAGTGTACTTGTCTTCTTGATTCCATTGTTCAATAATATCTGCAACTTTGTTTCCAACTGTTACTGCCTGAAATGCGACAACATCATTATCACCAAAATAGTCAGTCAAACATAGATGCTCAGGTTTTGTAGAACGAGGAAAGTCAAAGGATACATCATCACCATGAGGATTCTCTACAGATAGTTTTCCATCCTTGTTATTACATTTGAAATACCCATAAACCACTTCGGGTTCAAACAGTTTTTCTCGAATTATTCTTATCTTCCATTGACTCAGCAGTTGTTCGTGATCAGCTTCTGATTCAGAGCCCGCTTTACCTCTTAGACCCCAAGAAAGTTTGAAGAGTGATTTTTTGTCAATTAGTTGCCATACTTCATCCATCTTGATTTGTTCTGCTTTTAGGCGAATAGGCTCACCAATAATTTTCGGAGTAGGGGGTTGTACTGGTTTGATATCACTTTTTGGTAAACTAGCAGGATCTACTGTGGCAGTAGATTTTTCTTTCCAGTTTTCTAATTTTTCTTTCCACTCTGCCAAGAGTTTTGGTTTTTCATCAGAGACCAAAGTATCCATTGTTTTTAGGCCTTCAAACATCGTATTACAGTAAAAGACGCCAGACTCGTAGATTCCATCTTCCTTTGCAATTCGATTGATGTAATTGCTGTTGATTGCTGCCCCTCCACAAAGAATCGGAATATCCATATTGTTTTTTCTTGCATGCTCTACAAAGAACTGCATCTGTTTTGAAGTAGAAACTAGTAATGCAGACAATCCAACTGCATCAGGTTTTACTTCATCAATTTTTTCAAGAAATTGTTGCAAAGGGACTTGTTTTCCAAGATCATAAACAGTATAACCGTTATTTTGAAAGATAGTCTTTACCAAATTCTTTCCAATATCATGTACATCACCATAAACGGTTCCTAAAACTAATTTTCCTTTACTAGAGCCCTCTTCTTTGACCAAATATTTTTCAAGTTCACTGACAGCTGCCTTCATACATTCAGCAGATTTCAAAACAAATGGAAGGATTAATTCCCCTGCTCCAAATTTGTCACCTACTTCCTTCATTGCAGGTAACAAATCTTCATTGAGAGTTCTGATTGCACCATCATGAGTTGTTTCAGGAGGGGCATCAAGTGAAAGAACCCCATCAGTGTCTTTTAGAATTTCATTTTTGTCAACCTTATCTGCAATAGCTAAAACAACATCATTTTCTATTCCATCTTTGAGTCTGTTAACGATTCTAAAGTGAGCCTTCTTTCCTGCAGGCCAAGATGGGTCTACATCGACTTTCTTTGATGCAGTACTAGTTTGAGGTCCAGCATTTTCAAAATATGTGATTAGTTCAGATAGTGCATTAGGATGAGTGTTAAAGATTAGATCTTCTGCAAGTTTTCTTTCTTTTTCATCTATCTCCCCATAGGGGATAATCTCTTTTGCATTAACAATTGCAGTATCAAGACCAGACTTTATTGCATGATGCAAGAATACAGAGTTTAGAATTTTTCTAGCATATGGAACCAGTCCAAAACTAATGTTGCTTAGACCCAAGGTAGTAAAAGAATCAGGGAATTTTTCTTTAACTAGTCGAATTCCTTCAAGAGTGTTCTTTCCTGCTTCAAGAAATTCGTCTTCTCCTGTTGCAAGTGTAAATGTCAACACATCAAAGATAAACTGTTCAATTTTTAATCCATATTTTTTACCAGTTTCAAAAAGTAATTCAGCTGTTTCTAGTTTTTCTTGAGGAGTTTTTGCCATTCCGTTTGGTCCAATACATAATGCAATCGCAGGCAAACCATACTTTGACATTATTGGTGCAAGTTTTTCAAATCTACTTCCATCACCTTCAAGATTAATAGAGTTGATTATTGGTCTTCCTGGAATCTGTTTTACAGATGCATCAATTACATCAGGATCAGTAGAGTCGATTACAAGAGGAGCATCTACCTCCAAGCTCAAACGCTTTACTAGGTTTAACATGAAATCTTTTTCATCAGAGCGTTCAGTTGTTGCAACACATACATCAAGACAGTGTGCACCATCTTCAACTTGGGTTCTGCCTAAATCAACTAGTCCATCATAATCATCTGCAAGGACTAGTTGTTTTGCCTTACGAGAACCTTGGGTGTTGATTCTCTCTCCAATAATTAATGGAGCAGGAATTTGTTTGAGATCAACTGCCTTTAATGCGGAACTTACTCTAGGGGTTGTCAATAGTGTAAAATCATCTCGGTTTTTCTAAATACTTAACCCTCGACAGAGTTGGCTTTTTCGTCAATTACTTTTCTTAGAACTTTGATGTGTTCAGGATTTGTTCCGCAACAGCCTCCAATTATTCGGACTTTTTTGTATTGATTAAGAAAATCACCTAATGCATCACCCATTTTATCAGGAGTCATCTTGTAAACTGCCTGTCCTCCCTCATTTTCAGGCATGCCAGCATTTGGAACCACCAAAATATTATGTTCATTTTGCTCATCAAGCCATCTAACACTTGGAGTCATCTCAATGGGACCAGTAGAACAATTCATTCCAAAGACATCAATCCCCATATCAGAAACAGTAGTGTATGCAGCTTGGATGTTTGTTCCAAGCAACATTTTGCCATATTGATCTAGTGTTGTATTTGCAATTATTGGAACCTTCTTTCCAGTTTTTCCCATTGCTTGATGACATGCTTCAATTACTAATTTTACCTCCAAAATATCCTGACTTGTTTCAATTAGTAATGCATCTACTCCACCAAGAATCAATCCCTCTACTTGCAGTTCAAATGCTTCTCTAATTTCATCTAGAGATTTTTGTCCCAAATCAGGATCATTTGAGCTTGGTAAAAATCCTGAAGGCCCCATAGAACCAATCACATATCGAGGTCTGTCAGAATATTCTTGACATACTTCAGATGCAAGTTGTGCAATTTTTTTATTAAATTCAATTGTTTGATCACCAAAACCATATTCATCTAGTTTAATTTTGTTTGAGCCAAAAGAGTTTGTTTCAATACAATCAGCTCCGGCATCTAAATAATGTCTGTGAATTTGTTTAATCCAATCAGGATGAGTAACTACTAAACCATCATTGAATCCATCTTGATTGTTTGGAAAATCTTCAGGTTTTGGATTGAATTTTTGAATTTCAGTTCCCATTGCACCATCAAAAAGTAAGACTCTGTTTTGCAATGCATCCAAAAATGGTTCTTTTTCAGCCAATTTAATTTCAAAATAAGTTTGTACAGTTTAACTCTTTTCAGAAAAAACAACTAACTGTAGTAGTAATGATACGTATGTTGAAATTAGGTCAGAGGTAATTTTTTGATACATTTATGCAAAAAGTTCAAGTAAACAATCTAGTACGTAGTGCCACATTTTTTCAGCACGCTGGAATCTCAATTGTCTTTGTGTTCATGCCCATTATTGCCCAAGGCGTCACAGAATCAGTCTTTGAGATAGGCCTTTTGGTAGCCTCATTTAGCTTTGCCCAGATTCTCTCTGAAATCTACTTTGGTAGACACTCAGACAAGAAGGGAACTAGGCTCAAATTCATCAGAATTGGATTCATTGGTTGTGCAATAGCATTTGGAATGCATTACTTTGCAACAGATCTTTCCATGTTCTTCTTGGTAAGAATTGCAGCAGGAATTGCAAGTGGAATAATGATTCCTGCAATGATTGCATATACCTATGAAGCAAACGTCGACAAAAAAAGAGCTGCAACAGTAATCTCATTTCATGCATTAGGATGGATGGCAGGAATTGCAGCAGCTGGACTAGCAAATGACTTGCAATTAATTTTCTTGATTAGTGCGGCATCATTTGTAGTTGGTTTGTTGTTTACAATCAGACTACCAAATCCTGAACAAGAAAAAGAGGTAGAACCTGGAACAACAAAAAAAGTTATTTCAAAAAACAAGTTTCTTTTCTTGTCATTACTACTAAGACACATTGGTGCTGCAGCTGTTTGGGTAATTCTTCCAATAATGATTGTAGATAAATGGGGAGGAGAACTATACCACATTTCAATTGTATATACAGCAAACACAATGACTGCTTTTATCTTGATGAATGTAATGGCAAGCAAGATTCATCTCTCAAATATTACTAAATTCAAGATAGGGGTTGGTTCTACGACATTTGTGTTTGTAGGATTGTCATTTGTAACTGAGTGGTGGATGGCAATGCCATTCATGTCACTAGTTGGTGCCACATGGGCATTTCTTTTCATTGGAGGAAACTTTCATCTAATGGACAACAACCCACGTTCAACTTCAACTGGAATATTTAGCTCAACACTATCAATTGCTACTGTAGTTGGTCCCGTAATTGCAGGAACAATTGCATTTTTGTTTGATTATGTTGCTGTGATGTACTTTGCAATTGCAATTATTGTATGTGCATTCGCAGTATCGTTAAAGGTAAAAAAATAACCAGAACTAAATCAATTTTTTAAGTACATTAAAGGCAATATTGTGTTTTTCAGGCGTAATCCATAGTCGTTTGTACACATGAAAATCAGTCTCAAGCACAATTGCTTTTTTCTTTGCAGGCCTTGTTGCATCAAAATGAAACCAATCTCTAAAATTATTAGAACCTGAAATTCTCAATCTACCAGAAAACAAACCCATCTTCTTTTCAGAAATTTTTTTGACATGAGATAGTTTGACGTCTTTTTTGCCCCATGGCAAACACCAAGACTTGAATCGAAGTTTATCTTCAAAGATTTGGATATGTTTATCAGAATACAGAATCTTTGACATGTGTTATTATAGTTTATTTTAGATTTAAAGATCTTGTGTTACAAAATTTCCTACTTTATCAAATACACAGGTATTTTGGATTTTTGAAGAACATGATTGGATACACTACCAATCATATCTTTGGATGCACTTCCTGAACCAGTGGTACTCATTACAATGTGATCAAATTTTCCTGTTTTTGCAGTATGAAGTGTCACATGTCCTGGTGAGCCTCTGAGAATTTTTGTTGTAAATTTTACATTTTTGTTTCCTGCTCGTTTTTCTGCTTTTTTGAGCAATATTTTTCCATCTTCTTGGAGTTGCTTATCAAATGTTTTTGTTCGTGGACCTCCATCAGCCACATGGGGGATTACATGAATACAAGTTACTTGTCCATGAGTAAATCCTGCCAAAGTTAGAGCTCTGTCTAAAGCTTGAAAGGATTTTTTTGAACCATCGAGTGGAACTAAAATTCTATTAAGATCCATTAATCATTTCCAAAAATACCTACATATTAACAGTGAATCCTATTTTCACAAAAAGAAATATGAAAAAGAAAAATAATTTAGCAGGCTTTCAGAGTCTGCCAAATTCCAATAATGTTTCCTTCAGTATCTTGCACTCGAGCATATAATCCAAAATCACCGACTTGTATTTTTGGCATTATTGTTTTGCCTCCTGCAGATTCAATTTTGGCAATATGATCATCAAGAGATGGAACATCAATTACAATAACTGGATGATTTCCTGTAGGATCTTTTTTCAAGAGACCACCATTAATCGAACCAGGTTCCTTTGGTTTCATGTTCTCATCACTTGGAGTGGTTACAGCAAGAAAGTAATCCATTTCTGGAAACTTTGTTATTTGCCATCCAAAGACATCTTGGTAGAACTTTTGTGCTCTTGATTCATCATCAAAAGGAATTTCAAAATGTACTACTTTGTTCATACAGGCTCAAAATTATAATAATTGATAACCTTTTTTCCAATAGTTTATGGAAAAAATTATTTAAACAAAGATTTGAAAAATCCAAAAATGTTTTCAACAAAAGATGGTTCTTCAGATAATTCTTCAGAAGGTTCTTCATCAATACTAACTACGCAAATTCCATCCACCATTTCAGTTCCCATTCCACATCTAATCTCTGAAGATTTAGGAGTAGAAGTTAATTCAGCATCATTTTCGGACAAGGAGGACTTGTTTATCGTTGAAGCTTCAGGTTCAGATACCATGTTTAGTTTTATAGAATTTATCATTGTAGATATATCATCAACATATCTAGAATTATCTACTGCAGGTCTCTCAATGAAATGTATCAACACAAAATGATCTTTTGTTAAAAGTAAAGTGTAATTGATTTTAGAGAATTGATCTTTGTCTGCTTCGTTACAACTTATTTGAGATTGAAAAGATTTCACACCATCAACAGTATGGGGTTGAGGTAAAATTAAATCACAAGACATGGCACCGAGTCGATTCATCAGATCATAATGATGTTCTTGATACGAGGCAAGAAAAGCAGCAGGGCTCTGATTGACAAACAAATCATCTTTTGTTCCAATATCAACATTCAAAGAATCCACACCAGGCATATGCCTGGAATTATCAGGAAAGATTCTAGCTGATGACACCAAATGATCAAAAGACTTGTGCAAGTATTCATCTAGTGGTTTTTCTACCAGATCACCAACATTAGTTACAAAGCTGTAATCACGTACAGTCCAATCATCATGTAAGATTATTTCAAATCCGGCATCAGAGTTTCCATATATTTTTGGAAGATGTTCAGTTGTAAACCTGAATGAGTCAAGAAAAGCAGTTAATTGCTCATTTGTAAATTTTGGAGCAAACATAGTAAGTGAGGAAACATCTAACTCTGTTTCATATTGCATATTGACAATCATAATTGACAAAATATCATCATCATTTACAATATCAGTAATAATTACAGTCTGGGTAGCGCTTATTTTTTCAGGAGTTTCTGTTTCATATGTTGTTTCATGGATTACTTGATATGCTTTGTGATTATCAACACTAGTTATTTCTGAAGAGGTGATAGTAGAAGAATTTGGTTCTAAGTTGTTTGTAACAGTATCAGTAAAAGTTATAGATCTTTTCTCCAAGGTCTCCAAATATTTTTGGTCATCTATGGAATTTGCATGATCAGGTAAATTTTCAATTATGATACGACTGTGTGGCGGATATCCACCAAATTGAATAATTTGTTCTGCGTCATCATAGTCAGACAAAGAAGGAAAGTCAATCAAGAACAGTAGGGGGGAGGGAAAATCAATTGTAAATCCGTATTCTGTATTTTGATAGGATTGAACCCCATCAACAATACCTAGCAGACGATGTTGATCAGGAGTATAATCTGGATATATTGGAAGGGTGGGTACAGTAATGGGTTCATCAAGACCCACTGCTTCATAGATTGACTCGTACTCAGGATAATTCTTGTCAAACCAATCTCGATAGTTTTCCTCATTGTTGTATCTGTCAACATAATGTTGAGGATCTTTTGATGGATCTACAAAAGATGCAATAGGTTTTGTTGTATTATCAAGTGTTTCTGTTGTAGTTGAAGGAATTGCTGGGACAGTGGGTTCAGGTTCTTTTTCAACAGTTATGGATTGAGGAGTATTTGGAATTTCTTCTGCCTCATTGTCAGGTTGTTCAACAAAGAGATCTACAGGATTCAAAACAAATTTTTGAACAAGTTGATGATTTGTATCTGCGATAAACAAATTATCTAAATTATCAATTGTAATTCCAGATGGAGCATAAAATGTGTCATCAGTAGAATCACCAACTCTATGAACATAATTTCCTTGAGGATCAAAGATTTGGAGTGAATCATCAAAGCTGTCAATAACATAGACATTACCTTTACTATCTACTGCAACATCCACAGGGCTAGTAAATTTTCCAGGTTCTGAAATACCACTCACAGATTCACCAAATTCAAATAGAAAATTACCATTCTCATCAAACTTTAGAATTTTATCAAGATTATTTTCAGATGCATAAAGATTTCCTCGGGAATCAATATCCATATCCATAATGAATAATGCTTCTCCTTTATCAGCACCGTCTTGACCATAGATGTCTTTTAATGTCTCATCAAGATTAAATTTGAAAATTCTTCCACTGTTTGCAACAAAAACATTGTCTTCCTCATCAATGTGAATGCCACCCATATTCAATCTAGGCAAATAAGAAAAAGCAGAATCACCAAAAGTATTTAGATAATCTCCAGCAGAATTAAACTTTAGAACTCTTTGATTTCCACCATCAACAACATATAGATCACCTGAACTATCTATGGCAATGTCCCTAGGTTGAGTCATTTCACCCTCACCTGAACCATGAGTGCCAAATTGGAAAATAAATTTGCCATTAGAGTCAAATTTTAGAATTCTATGGACATCAGTTTGAACCACAAAGATATTCCCTTGATTATCAACTTCTAACTTGTAGAAATTATTAGGTGAACTATCTGTAGGGGTTAACGGAGTAAAAGAAAAATCAAATTGTAATAAATTGTCTGTGTCAATATTATCAAAATCTGCTATTGCAAAAGGAGCAATGCTAATAGTAAATAAGACAAAGACTACAGAAGAAGAAAATTTCATTTTATTTGTCTTTAAATGAGATATTCATAAAGTATTCGACGAAATGTTTGAATCCTATAAAGATTGAACCATTTTCAAGGATCATCGCAAGCCCCATCTGGACATTACCTTGTCTTCAAGTTTTTTGAAGACAACTCCATCTACTGCAAGACCAATTCCCATGATCACAAGCATGATTCCAATTACCTGAGAAACATCATTTAGAGAACGTCCAGCATTAAGTAAAAAGCCCAATCCCAGGAATGAAAAGAGGATTTCTGCACCAATAACACCTCTCCAGGCAAAGGCCCAGCCTTGCTTAAAGCCTGAAATCATGTACGGAAATGCTGCTGGAATAAGCACAGCAGTTACAAGTTGACTGCCCTTTGCACCCATATTTCTTGCAGCCTCTATAAAGTGGGGATTGATGTTTTTGACGCCAGTGTAGGTGTTAATCGTTACAGCAAAGATTGCACCAATTGCAGTAACAAAGATAATTCCACCATCAGTCAAACCAAACCAAAGAATTGCAAGTGGCACCCATGCAATAGATGGAATTGATTGCAATCCCAATACCAAAGAACCAACTGTTTGATTCACAACTTCAACTCTTGCCATAAAGATTCCTAAAACAATACCACCAGCAATTGCGATTGCAAGTCCTACTGCCAATCTCCACATACTAGTTACAATGCCATAAAACAGACTCGCATCAGATGCACCATAAGCCAAGTCTTCAGCTACTTCATAGGGAGATGGAAAAACATTGTCTGGCCAAAGTCCAGTCATTGCAATTATTTGCCAAACAACAATGATGCCAATATAAAAAGCAATTCTGTGAGGTGTGTAATTTTTTGCCATGATAATCACTGTTTGTTTTTCTTTACCTCAGGTCTTAGTTCAGATAACAAGTCTTGTTGGAATTTCAATAATGATTCATCTTCAGAAACTCTAGGTCTTGGAAAATCATTATCAACTTCTTTTTTAATTATTGATGGACGATTGCTAAACACTACAACTTTGGTTCCAAGAACTGCAGCTTCTGCAACACTGTGAGTTACAAATAGAATAGTCTTCTTTGTTTTTTCCCAAATCAATTGCATTTCAACTAACAACAAATCACGAGTTTGTGCATCAAGTGCTGCAAATGGTTCATCCATTAATAATACATCAGGATCCATTACAAGAGCTCTAGCTATTGCTACGCGTTGTTTCATTCCTGTTGAAAGTTGATAAGTATACGAATCAGTGAACTTTGTTAATTGCATCATGTCAAGATACCTGTGAGATATTTTGGCACGTTCTTCTTTTGGAATACCTGCCATCTTTAACCCAAACTCCACATTATCTTGTACTGTGAGCCATGGAAACAAGGCACCCTCTTGAAAGACCATGATTCTTTCAGGTCCAGTCTCAGTTACAGGGCGGCCATCAAAGAGAATCTGACCATCATCAGGCTTTTCCAAGCCTGCAACTATGCGCAAAAAGGTAGATTTTCCACATCCAGAAGGCCCTATCAAACATACAAAGTCACCAGACTCTACTTTGAGGTCAATCCCACCCAGAGCCTTGAGTTTATGAGAATCATGGTTAAAGTACTTGACAATGTTTTTGGCCTCTAGTTTGGTCATCGAGTATTAGCCTCCTCTAGAGAATTTGTATCAAAGCTGTAAAAAATTCCAGACAAATCATATCCATTTCTTCCAAGATATCCCAATGCATCGGCTTTTTCAGCAAAAGAGAAGACAGAGTGGGGTTTAGGATCTGCAGTTATCAAAATATTTGATAATGCGATATCCACAACATCATCAGACAGAGATTGTCCAAGGTATGAATCTAGAAAATCATTAAAAACAATTCTAGTATCTATGGGATTTGTTTGAATCCAGATTGTTGTTTCATGATGTGCACGGATAAACTCTGCAATAGTTGCACTGTTTTCTTCAACATAATTTACATTTCCAATCAATAAAACGGATGCAAATTCTTGGTCAGGCCAAAGTTCTTCTTCATGGAACAATCTTTTTCCATCAAGTTCAGTTTCTAATATTGTGGCCCAAGGTTCTGCAACCCATGCACCATCAATGTCACCTTTTACAAATAATGTGTAAATGTCAGGATTTGGGATATTGTAAACAACAACACTACCTCCTTTCTCAGCGGGCTTTAGTTGGTTTTCATCCAAAAAGTGTCGTAGTGAAACATCTTGTGTGTTGCCAATTTGAGGAGCTGCAATTTTTTTGCCTGCAAAATCAGATGCAGTATTTATTTCAGAATCAGGATGAACGATAAAACTTGCACCTCCACTTGCAGCACCTGCAAGTATCTTTACATTGTTATTCTCAGAATTTAAAAATCCATTAATTGCAGGTCCAGGTCCAACATATGCAACATCAACTGAATTTGCAAAGAGAGCTTCTATTGCTTGAGGTCCACTATCAAAAACTTTGGTTTCAATTCGAGTACTATCACCAAGATGTTCTTCAAAGAATCCCTTTTCTATTCCTACAATTGGAATAGCATGTCCGATGTTTGGAAAGTATGCAATTCGGAGTTTATTCTCATGAGTATTATCATTAGAACTAAGAGCAACTCCAAGTACTGAAAACACCACAATTGCTGCAATACCAGCAGAAATTGCCGTACGAATTTTCATAAAACAGCGTTATATTTGGCGGTTAAATAATCATCGAATTTTAGCTCAAGCTAGCCAAGAATTTTTTGCAAAAGAAATGATTTGCAAGCCTATCACAAAAGATAAATTCCAAAATACGACGGAAAAGATGTTTTATGACTCAAAAAGGAATTCTTGCATTTTCTGGAGGACTAGACACTTCAGTTGTTGTAAAGTATCTACAAGATGAACACGACATGGATGTTATTACAGTTACAGTAGATGTTGGGCAAGGTGAAGACAATAAAATAATTGCAGCAAAGGCAAAAAAATTAGGAGTAAAAAAACACTACAATATAGATGCAAGAAAAGAGTTTGTAAAAGATTACATTTTCCCATCAATTAAAGCAAATGCACTTTATCAAAAGAAATACTGTCTAGCAACAGCTCTTGCAAGACCATTAATTGCTGAAAAAGTTTTAGAAATTGCAAAAAAAGAAAAAGTAACATCTCTAGCTCATGGTTGTTCAGGAAAAGGAAACGACCAAGTACGTTTTGATATTACATTACGTTCTGGTTCTAATCTACCAATCATTGCACCAATTCGAGATAAGAATTTAGACAGAGTTACAGAGTTAAAATTTGCAAAGAAACACGGAATCAAAATTGATACTGTAGCAAAAAAGTTCAGCATTGACCAGAACTTGTGGGGTCGTGCAATTGAGGGCGGAGTACTAGAGGATCCATACAACGAACCACCAGATGATGCATTCATTTGGGTTAAGACAAAAAATTTACCAGACAAACCAACATACTTGGAAATTAAATTTGAGAAAGGAATTCCTGTAGCAGTTGACGGTAAAACAATGGATGGTCAAAAGTTAATTGAATACATCAACAAAAAAGCAGGAGCTGCAGGAGTTGGAATTATTGATCATATCGAAGACAGAGTTGTTGGAATAAAATCAAGAGAAGTCTACGAGACTCCAGCTGCCACTTGTTTGATTGAAGCACATTCAGATTTAGAAAAAATGGTCCACACAAAACACGAAAACAAGTTCAAATCAATAATTGATGATGAATGGGCATACCTAGCATATTCAGGATTGTGGCAAGACCCACTAAAGATAGATTTAGACGGATTTATCGAAGCATCCCAAAAACCGGTTTCAGGAACAGTCAAGCTAAAGATGTACAAAGGAAGCCTAAGGGTAGTTGGAAGAAAATCCAAGAACTCACTTTACAGCCATAAAATTGCTACTTATGGTACAGAGTCCACATTTGACCAAAAATTGGCCAAAGGATTTGTAGAATTGTGGGGAATGCAATCAACAGAAGCTAATAAATTACAAAAGAAAAGGTCAAAAAAAATATGAACTGCCCAGAATGTGACGCAACACTAAACATCCCAGATGATGCCGCAGTAGGAGAAATTGTTTCCTGTCCTGATTGTGGAGCTGACTTTGAAATCGCAAAAAAAGACGGATCAAATGTTGAGCTTAAACAAGCAGAAAGCGTAGGCGAAGACTGGGGAGAGTAATGTCAAAAGTCTGTATTGTGTTTGACCGCCTAAGAGCCGAAGAAAAGATGCTTCAAAAAGAAGCAGATGAACTAGGACATGATACGGTGATGCTGGATGCAAAGATTACTCAAGTCAACACAGATAGTAAGAAAGAAGATTTTGACTTGGGAGAGGTTGTTTTAGAAAGATGTGTCAGTTACTTTAGGGGATTGCACTTTACTGCAAGTCTTGAATTTATGGACATTCCGGTTCTAAACAAGTTTGATGTTGCAAGTGTTTGTGGAAACAAAATGTTCATGACGTTGCTTTTGAAAAAAGCAGGGGTGCCAACACCAAAAACATATTTTTCATTTACAAGTGAAAGTGCATCTGAGAATTTAGAAAAAGTCGGATACCCACTAGTAATCAAACCAGTAATTGGTAGTTGGGGAAGAGGGGTAATGCCAATTAAAGACAAAGATACGTTTGATGCAATTTCAGAAATCAGAGATATTACAGATAGCCCACATGATAGAATTTACTATTTACAGGAATTAGTAGAAAGACCACCTAGAGATATTCGAGTTATTACTGTTGGAGATGAGCCTGTTGCAGCAATGTACAGAAAGTCTTCAGGAGGATTCAAGACAAACATTGCACTTGGTGCCGATCCAGAGCTTTGTGAGATCACAAAAGAGATGGAGGATATGGCTGCAAAAGCATCAAAAGCAATGGGAGGAGGAATTTTAGGAATAGACATGATGGAAGACGAAAAGAATGGTCTAGTTGTTCATGAAGTCAATAATACAGTAGAATTTAAGGGATTGGCAAGAGTTGCACAACGAAATATACCAAAAGAAATGGTAGAATTTGCTCTAAACTACGTTAGGAAATAAATTATACTCCATTACGAGGAGGTTTATCATGAAAGTAGGTGTTGTAGGAGCATCAGGATATGTAGGTGGAGAGACATTACGTCTTTTAGTCAATCACCCAAATGTTGAGATCACTACAGTTACATCAAGACAACATGTAGGAGAGTATCTACACAGAGTTCAACCAAGTTTGAAGGGTTTTACCGATCTTACTTTCTCAGAATTAGATTACGATAAATTAACTGACAAATGTGATTTGGTTTTCACAGCAGTGCCACATGGAACTGCCACAGAAATTGTAAAAGCGTTGTATGATAGAGGTATCAAGATTATTGATTTGAGTGCAGATTATAGATTACATAATCAAGAAGGATATGACAAATGGTATGGTTGGGAACATCCACATCCAGATTATCTATCTAAATCAGTTTTTGGAGTACCAGAATTACACAGAGAAGAAATCAAAAAAGCACAGCTTGTTTCATGTCCAGGATGCATGGCAGTAACATCAATGTTAGCACTTGCTCCATTGATTAGAAATAACATTATTGATACAGAACACATTGTAGTAGATTCTAAAATTGGTTCATCAGGTGCAGGTTCTGGTTCAGGAACTGCACACGCAATGAGAGCAGGAGTCATTAGACCATACAAACCTGCAAAACACAGACACACTGGGGAGATTGAACAAGAGCTAAGTGAAATTGCAGGAAAGAAAATTCATGTTTCAATGAGTCCACATGCAGTAGATGTTGTTCGTGGAATTCTTTGTACAAACCACACATTCATGAATAAAGATGTTGATGAAAAAGAATTGTGGAAATTATATCGTCAAACTTATGGTGAAGAGAAATTTGTAAGATTAATTCGAGACAAAAAAGGATTATACAAATTCCCAGATCCAAAATTCTTGGTTGGTTCAAACTTTTGTGATATAGGATTTGATTTAGACGAAGACAACCATAGATTAATTGCATTATCTGCATCAGATAACTTGATGAAAGGTGCAGCAGGTTCTGCCATCCAAAACATGAACGTAATGTGTGGTTTTGATGAAATGGACGGACTAAGATATACACCACTAACACCTGTTTAGAAATGATTACTATCAAAATTGGTGGAAGTGTAGTAGATGATTTACATCCATCAACAATTGCAGACATCAAAAAAGTTGCAGAGTCAGAAGGAGTGATTCTAGTTCATGGTGGAGGTAAAGAAGTTACCAAAGTTTGTGAACAACTTGGAAAAGAGCCAAAATTTGTAACATCTCCTAGCGGAATTAAAAGTAGATACACAGACAAAGAAACCGCAGAGATTTTTACAATGGTAATGTCTGGCAGAATCAACAAAACAATTGTTCAGATGCTTCAAAAAAACGGTATTAATGCAATTGGATTATCAGGTGTTGATGCCAAAATTATAGAAGCAGACAGAAAAAAGAAGCTCTTAATTGTAAATGAAAAAGGACGAAAACAAGCAATTGATGGCGGATATACTGGAAAAATTAGAAAAGTTAATGCTAGTTTCATAAAATTGCTCTTGGATCAAGGTCTTACGCCTGTCATTTCACCTATTGCAATGAGTGAAGAGTCTGAATTTCTCAATGTAGATGGAGACAGAGCAGCAGCATATGTTGCAGGAAAGGTAGGAAGTGACAAAGTATTATTCATCACAAATGTTGATGGTTTGCTAATGGATGATAAGGTTGTTCCAAAACTAACACTAGCTGAAGCAAAAGAGATTAGACCAAAGATTGGACCAGGAATGGAAAAGAAGATTTTAGCATCAACTGAGGCATTAGATATGGGAGTTGAAAAAGCACTCATTGCAAATGGTCAAAAAGAAAATCCAGTTTCATCAGCTATTGCACATGATAATTGTACGGTGATTGAACATGAGTGAAGATCAATACATGGGTAATCTCTATCAGAGATTTCCAGTTACAGTTGAAAAAGGAAAAGGAGCTCATGTGTGGGATGTTGATGGAAAAGAGTACATTGATTGTATGGGAGGATATGGTGTAGCACTAGTAGGACATCAAAATCAAAGAGTCAATGATGCAATCAAAGAACAAGTTGACAAAATTATTACAGTACACAGTTCACTTTACAATAAAACAAGAGAAGAGTTTTTGAAAACATTAATTGGTTTAGCACCTAAAGAACTAACACAAGTACATCTTAACAACAGTGGTGCAGAAGCAATTGAAGCTGCAATAAAGTTTGCAAGAAAGTTTACAGGTAAAAAAGGAATGGTTGCAATGAAAGGTTCGTACCACGGAAAATCATTTGGAGCATTATCATTAACATTTAATCCAAAATACAAAAAAGCATTTGCGCCTCTTGTGGAAAAAGTTTCATTTGCATCTTATGGAGACATTGAATCATTACGTGAGGTAATTGATGATGATACTGCATTTGTAATTTTAGAACCAATTCAAGGAGAAAGTGGAATTATTGTTGCACCAGATGGTTTCTTGCAAGATGTAAGAAAGCTTTGTGACGAGAAAGGAATTCTGTTAATCTTTGACGAAATACAAGCAGGTTTAGGTAGAACAGGACGATTATGGGCTTGTGATCATTGGAACACAGCACCAGATATTTTGTGTTTAGCAAAAGGAATTGCAGGGGGAGTTCCAATGGGTGCAACTCTTGTAAGACCAGATATCTTGGCTTCTATTAGCAAAGGTGAACATTCTTCAACTTTTGGAGGAAATCCAATATCATGTGCTGCAGGAATTGCAGCACTCAAATCAATTACAGAAGATGGATTGATTGAGAATTCTGAAAAGATGGGAAAAATTTTCAGAGAAGGTTTAGAAAAATTAAAGGAAAATCACACCATGATCAGAGAAATTCGTGGTAAAGGACTCATGATAGGTGTAGAGATGAAGTTCGAGGTTAGAGATATTTTGATGGGATTGATCAGAGAAGGTGTTCTTATGCTATATTCTGGAAGAAATATTCTAAGAATTCTACCTCCATTAGTAATAACAGAAGAAGATGTAACAAAAGTTTTACATGCTCTAGATATCATACTAACTGAAGAGGAGAAAAAGCGAAATGTACAAGGATAACGTAGACGAAAAAATTATTGGGTATCTAAAAGAAGACTCAAGAGAATCATTTGTAGACATTGGAAAGAAACTAAAACTTTCTGAATCAGCAGTAAGAAGACGTGTAAAAAATCTCGTAGGAAATGGGACTATCAAGAAATTTACTTTAGAACTAGGTGAAGAAAATGCAACCAGTGCAATTGTTTTAGTCTCAGTTGATTCTGCAACAGACACATCAAAAGTTTCTTTGAAACTTGCAAAGCTTGATGGTGTAAAAACAGTTTATGAAATTACAGGACAATACGACATTACGACAATTATGAGTGCATCAAGTATTGCAGAGATTAACAACAGTATTGATGCTTTAAGAAAAATTCCTGGTGTGGTAGACACCAACACTGTCATTATTTTAAGAAAAGTTATCTAAAACGACTTTCGTTTCAAAATTTTAATTCAAAACTAGTTTAGGATCGTTTTTAGTTATTTCCAACGAAACTAGTACGAATATGTTTATATCATCAATTTATGTTAACGAATTCTGTAATGAAAGATCCGAATCACTATGCAAACATATACAATGCATATGAAAAGAATCCAAAGAAGATTAGAGTATTAGATAGTACTCTAAGAGAAGGAGAACAACATCCAGGTGTTTCATTTACAAACAAACAAAGAATCCAAATCGCATGGATGTTAGATTATTTCGGCGTAGACCAAATTGAAATTTCACCAGTTGTATCAAGTGATCATAAAGAAGCAACAAAGACAATCATTAAACAAGGACTAAAGGCAGATATTGTTTCTCATGGACGTGCTCTTAAACAAGACATTGACACATCATTAGACTGTGACGCAAAATGGTGTGCAGCATATCTGGGGATTTCAGACATACACCTAAAAGACAAACTTCGCATCACAAGAGAAGAGGCATTAGAGAGAGCAGTGGAAACTGTAGAGTATGCAAAATCACATGGATTAAAAATTAGATTTACAGTAGAAGATGGAAGTAGGGCAGAGCCAGAATTTTTACTCAAAGTTTGCAAAGCAATAGAAGAAGCAGGTGTTGACAGAATTAGTCTTCCAGACACAGTTGGAATACTTCGTCCTATTGGAATGTATAATTTTGTAAAGAAGGTAAGAGATTCTATTGATGTCCCACTAGATGCACATGTACACAATGATATCGGATTTGCAGTGGCTAACGCTTTTTCAGCATGTGATGCAGGAGTTGATCAAATTCACACAACCATTGATGGTATTGGAGAAAGAACAGGAATTCCTCCACTTGCAGAAGTTGCAGTTGCATTAACATACTTGTACAAATCACCAAATGATTTCAGATTAGATATGTTACTAGATTTATCTAGATTAATTGAAGATTATACAATAATCAAGCCTTATGATTCAAAACCAATAGTTGGTTCTTCAGCATACAAACACAAGGCAGGAACACACCTTGCAGCAATACTCAGAAATCCTGCAGCCTATGAGCCTATTCCTCCTAGAGCAGTAGGCAACAGAAGAAGAATCGTATTTGGAGAATTGGCAGGAAAGACAGGAGCAGCTTATCTCATGTCACTATTAGGATTAGAAAAAGACGATGAAAGTGCAAAAGCAGTTGCAGCTGGATTAAAGGGTCTTAGAATGGGAGATCTAATTGAAATTCCACTTGAAGATAGACTTGAAAAAATAATTAATGATAAATAGAGAGGAGGTGGAGAAGAGAATATGTCAAAATGTGAAGAATGTGATGCAGATATTTCTATACCAAGTGATGCACTTGAAGGAGAAATTGTAACATGTCCGGAATGTGGCGCAAGTTTTGAATTAGCAAAAGGTTCAGACGGTTTCGATCTAAAGCCTGCCCAAACGGTTGGCGAGGATTGGGGACAGTGAGTCCTGACGTTACTATTCTTTATGATACCATCCGTTGGGAAGAAAAAGGCCTACTAGAAGCAGGTAAGAAAAAGAACATCAACATACAGATGGTAGATTGTAAGAAGTTAGCAATAGATTTAGAAAAAAAACCTGAAGATTATGGTGTAGTTATACAAAGGTGTGTAAGTTATTACAGAAACTTGCATTCAACTGCAGCACTTGAAGGATTAGGAGTCAAAGTAATCAATTGTCTTAACACTGGAATTTTTGCAGGAAACAAGTTATTCACACATATGTTGTTAAAGAAAGCTGGAGTTCCAACACCAGATGCAACAGTTGCTTTCTCAAAGGATGCAGCTCTTGGAGCACTAGATTCACAAGGATATCCCAAAGTAATCAAACCAACAGTTGGAAGCTGGGGTAGATTAATCTCAAAGTTAAACGATAAAGATTCTGCTGAAGGAATTATTGAAAGTAGAGAGAACATGTATCCAATTTATCAAGTTCATTATCTAGAAGAGTTTGTAAAAAGACCACCTAGAGATATCAGAGCAATTATGGTAGGTGACAAAATTGTTGCAGCTATTTACCGTAATTCTGAGCATTGGAAAACAAACATGGCACTGGGAGGAGTTGCAGAGCCATGCGAGGTAACACAAGAAATGGAAGAAATGTGTATTAAGGCAAAAAATGCAGTTTATGGAGATATTGTAGGTGTAGATTTGATGGAAAGCGAAGAGAAAGGATTAGTGGTTCACGAAGTAAACAATACAACAGAATACAAAAACACTGTTAGAGTATGTGAAGTAGATATTCCTTCACTAATGCTAGACTATGCACTAAATATAGAGAAGTAAGAATTGGACACTCATTTTACAGTAACACCAAGATTTGCAACAAAAATGCTTGAGAAAGCACTGCGATTGTACACGCCATCTCTTAGTGAAAAACCAATGGCAGAATTTCTTGCAGACAAGTGTGATGATTTAGGATTTGAAGATATACAAATTGATGAAGTTGGTAATGTAATTGCCAAAAAAGGTTCAGGCAGTCCAAAAATTATGTTGTGCGGACACATGGATGTTGTTCCAGGCAAAGTAAAGGTAAGAAAAGAAGGAGATTCACTTTATGGCAGAGGTGCATCGGATGCAAAAGCACCATTAATGGCAATGCTATTTGCTGCAGCATCAATACAAAACAATAATGGAACAATAATCTTTGTTGGTGCAGTTGATGAAGAAGGAAATGCAACAGGAATAAAGAATCTAGTCAAAAAAGAAATGGATGTAGATTATGCTGTTTTTGGCGAACCAAG
The DNA here is from genome assembly GCF_965263415.1 of Candidatus Nitrosopumilus sp. Taxonomy (GTDB): domain Archaea; phylum Thermoproteota; class Nitrososphaeria; order Nitrososphaerales; family Nitrosopumilaceae; genus Nitrosopumilus. The sequence continues at coordinate 884,227 of NZ_OZ253671.1, read as the reverse complement.
TGGAATCAAACAAGTTACAATTGCATACAAAGGACGTTTAGCAATAAATCTCAAGGTAACTGTAGAGGATAGTTCACATGCTAGTGCGCCATGGCTTTCAAAAAATGCAATTTTAGAATCAATGATATTTGCAAGAGAATTAAAAGAAAAACTAGAAGAAAACCAAGAGGACAGGACAAAAGGAATGTTGCTTACTGCAACTATGACTGAAGTCAGGGGCGGAACTAGTCATAATGTTACACCAAAAGAATGCGAGACTACATTTGATATCAGAATTCCAGTTGATATGAATTGTAAATCAGTTGAACAAAAAATTGCAAATCTAGTCAAGGAGATTTCAGAGGAAAGAGAGGTAGAGGCATTTTATTCAATTCTTGATGAAACAGAGCCATTTGAGGCAGCACATAATTCTCCTCTAGTGCGTGCATTCACGCTTGGAGTTATGGATGTAGAACATACTAGGCCAAAATTAATCAGAAAAACAGGTACTGGAGACATGAATGTGCTAGGAACTCAATGGAGTATTCCAGTTGTAACATATGGTCCAGGAGATCCTCATGAAGCTCACACCATTGATGAAAAGGTCTCAATTGATGAATACCTTAGGGGAATAGAAATTCTCAAAAAGATGCTACAGCATTTAAAAAGACTACACGATAGAAAGATGCAGTAATGCTCTGGTTTGTAGGTTTAGGAATTTCAGGATTCAAATCCATTCCAAATGAAGCAATTGATGTTTTAGCAAAAGCTGACATTGTGTATCTTGAACAATTCACAAGTCCAATTGGTAAATCAGATCTAACCAAAATCAAAAATGCAACAAAGGGAGAATTTAGACCTGCAAAAAGATGGTTAGTAGAAGATGGAAACGAGATTTTAGAGAATGCAAAGAAAAAGAAAGTTGTATTGTTATCGTATGGAGATCCATACATAGCTACAACACATATCGAGTTACGAGAAAGAGCAATTAAAGAAAAAATAAAAACACATTCCATTCATGCATCTTCATCACTAACTTCAATGATTGGAGAGTGCGGTTTGCACTTTTACAAAGTTGGAAGAATTGCAACAATAATGAGTGAGATGAAATCACTAACAACTCCATACTATGTAATTTACAAAAATGTTATAGAAGGAAATCACACTGTACTTCTTTTGGAATTTAATCAAGACAAAGATTTCTTTTTAGATCCCAAGGATGCATTGAACGGATTATTAGAAACTGAGAAAGGTCAAAGAAGAAAAGTAATCAGTTCATCAACCTTTGCCATAGTTGCATCAAGAATAGGATTCAAAGACCAAGAGATAGTTTCAGGTAAAATTTCTAGCCTAAAAAAGAAGGATTTTGGAAAACCACCACATACAGTGATAATTCCAGGAAGATTACATTTTACAGAATCAGATGCATTGAAGGTTTTAGGAGAATGTATTGATGAGCCATACGATAATGCAGAGAAAACAAGAAAGATTTCTGCTCAAATGATTGAAAAATACGTTCCAATGGTCAGAGAAGCACTAGAAGAGGTTGAACCCTACTATAAGGACCAAAAAGAGTTTCAAATAATTTTAGAAAATGCAGAGTTGTATGTTAGAGACGCAGAGAAATTTTTGGAAGATGGTCAAGATGAGGTTGCCATACTAAGTATCGGTTATGCAGATGGACTAGTTGATGCGTTGAGGTTAGCCAAAGGCTTGGATCCCAAAATGTAATTTCAGCGATGAATTAAAGAGAGGGAGAAAAATAGGAAAAATGTTGGAATCAAGTAAAAAAATAATTCTTTCTGCAATTTACGTATCTCAAATTGATGGTACTAACCCAATTGAAAAAATCAAAGAAAGTACAGCATTATCAGATGATAAAATAAATTCAGAAATTGATGAGTTGATAAAAAATCAATTTGTCAATGAAGACAAAAAATCACTAACTGAATCAGGACGAAATTCTTTGAAGGTTGTTTTAGCTGGAGGTGTTTTTGATATTATTCATCCAGGACACATACACACTCTAAATGCTGCAAAGAAACTAGGCGATGTTCTTGCAGTAGTAGTTGCCACAGATAACACTGCAGTTAAAATGAAAAAAAGACAACCATTACACTCCCAAGAACAAAGGCAAGAATTAGTTAACTCATTATCCATGGTGGATCTTTGCCTAATTGGACAAGAAGATGATATTTTCAAGACTGTAAATAATGTGAGACCACAGATAATTGCATTAGGGTACGACCAAGTTCATCAAGAGAAATTCATTACAGAAGGATGCAAAAAAATCAATCTAGATGCAAAAGTTGCAAGGCTACAATCCCCAATTCCAGATAGTTCTAGCTCAAAGATTCAAAAAGAATACGGTGAATCAATTCACGGAATTTGATTATTGAAAAATTGTATAATTTTTTCAGATTTCACCCTCTTTTTGCGGAATGTTTATCGTAAAAGTTGTAGGGTTATTTTTAACAGATATTGTACCACCGTGTTGTTCTACGAGATTTTTTACGCTAGCAAGTCCCAATCCTGTTCCTTTTTGTTTTGATGTAGTTAACGGATCAAATATTGCTTCTATTGGTTTTATAGTGATACCAATACCTGAATCTTGTATTTGGATAACAATTTTAGAATCAATTTTTGACAAAATAATTTCAATATTTCCTCCATCTTCAAGTGCTTGAATAGAATTAAAAATCAAATTAACTAAAATGACATTCATTTTTTCTTTATCACCTATCATAAAAATTTCATCATCTTTGATGGTGATTTTTACATTGGAAGGAACTTGTAAAGTATCAATTACTTCAGTTACAAGTTCAGTAAGGTTGAATTTAGAGTAGACTAGTGGCGTATCACGCAAATATTCTAAAACGTCATCTAGTTGATGTGTGATTCTGTTAATGGACGTGTCAATTCGACGGAAGTCTTCTTCATCAATTTGTTTTTGAATTTTCAATAATTCAAATTCACTTTTTATTATTGCCAGAGGATTTCGGATATCATGAGAAATTCTAGCAGATAGTTCACCAATAGCACTAAATCTTTCTGCACGAACTAATCTATCTGTGAGATTTTTTTGTTCAGTTATGTCGTTTCTAATTGAAACATATTCTGAAATTTGTCCATCCTTATCTAAGAACGGAATAATCGTAGTATCATTCCAAAACAAAGTTCCATCTTTAGCAGTATTACAAATTTCACCATGCCAAATTTTTCCACTTGAAATCGTGGTCCACAAATCTTTATAGAATCCAGGAAGATGAATTTTTCTAGATCTCAAAATATCTTGACGTTTGCCTATAAGTTCATTTTTTGTGTATTTTGAGGCTTTGCAAAATCTCTCGTTAACATAAGTTATTTTTCCATTTTTATCGATTATACTTACTGTAGATGATTCTTCAAGTGCTTTTCTAAGATTCTGTTGTATGGTAATTTGCTCTTTTACATCAGTTGTGTCCTTTAGAGTTTGAACCATATTTTGGAAATTTCTTGTTAGTTGACCAATATCGTCTCGGGAATTTTCTGCAGTTTTGATATCAAAATTGCCCTGAATAATTTGTTCAGTAGCATTTTGGAGTTTTTTAATTGGGGATGTAAAAGTAGATGCAAAATAAAGTGCCATGCTTACCATACCTATCAAAACTATACCAAAAATAGAAACCGTCAAGATTTGGAAGGATATAATTTTCTGAAATGCTTCATTTTTGTCAACTTCGGCAACATAACTCCAACCAGTTTCTTTTACAGGAGAGACAGAACCAACAACAATCGCTCCCAAATAATTAGAATATCCATTTAAGTTCAATTCAGTAGTTTCATTATTTGATATTTTTAGAATTTCAGTAAATTGATTGGTATTTGGCTCAATAGCTTGGTAATTTAGTTCAGGTCTTGTATTGATAAAATCAGAACCAACTGAATCATCAAAATATTTTGGTTTTGATAGGAAATATCCTTCAGAAGTTACCAAGTATGAGTTTGAGGTAACAAAATCATCTGATTGAGATATTAAAATTGTCTTAAAGAGATTGGCTCGGACAGTAAGTATTCCTTCGATACCCGCTTCACCTTCAATTGGAGATGAAACATACAAAGTTGGAATGTTTAATTCATAGTTACCAAATTCGTTTGGTAATAGATATGCAGATAGAAGTACTTCACTAGTTTGAATATTTTCTTTTATAGATTGTTCAAAATGTTTTTGGTTTTTTAGATCTGCAATAGGTGGAACTAAATCAGTATAAAATAAAATTTTTCCAGTTTTTGCATTACTAATTGTAAAACTTTGTACTTCTGGAAAAGAATCAGAAAGTATGTAAAATTGATTTTCTAATTCATAACGATTTTTGAATATGTCAGATTTTTCAAGATTTTCATTTGATAATTCTTTAGTAGATGTTACGATGATTTCAGTTTGCGCTATTTGGGAAATATTATCTTTTAGTTCATATAGTTTCTCTGAAATATTTTTTGAACCAGTTTCTGAGACAGATGATAATTTATTTTTTAAAGTATTTGATTCAGTTTCTATTTTATCAACATAGTAAAATGTGCTTAACACAACAAGAGGAACCAAACTTACTAACAATAATAGAAAAAGTAATTTTTTAGAATAAGTTAATTCAAATTTCATTTTTATCTCCTTGAGAAATCAAAACAGGGTTTGCCCAATTTTCATCCCATCCAAAATAGAGATCTTCAAGAAATGAATTCCATTGATCTTCAGTTTTATAATCAGGAAATGGTTCAGGATGGATTGGTTTTTCAGAACTTGAAACTATTTTAAATTGGCCATCAGGTAGAATTTTCCCTATTCTTACAACCTTTGAAAGATGTTGAGTTTCAGGATCAATTCCTATAGCCCCTTTTGGAGAATTTATCGTCAGCCCCCTTAATGCATCACACACTTGAGTGGTTTCAGTGGTGCCTACAGACTCTACTGCTTTAGCATATAGATACACCCCAACATATCCAGATACCATAGGGTCATCAACTACGCGTTCCGAACCATATTTTTTCTTAAAATTATCTACAAATTCTCTATTTTTTTCATTTGAAAGACTTTGAAAATAATTCCAAGAAGCATAATCTCCCTGCAGATATTCTACACCAAGATTGTGTATCTCATTTTCTGCAATACTAAATGAAATAGTTGGAATTTCATCAGATTCAATTCCTTGTTGTCGTAGCTCTTTGAAAAAGGCAACATTACTATCACCATTAATAGTATTTAGAATCACATCAGGTTTTGACTCAGAAATTTTTTCTACAACATCATCAAAATATTGATCTCCTAATAGTTTGTATTCTTCTCCTACAACAGTACCACCTAATTCATGAATTTTAGATTTAATAATTTCATTTGCACTTCTTGGAAAAACATAATCAGAGCCAACTAAGAAAAATTTTGTTCCAAGATTAACAAATGCCCATTCTACTGCAGGTAAAACTTGTTGATTAGGAGAAGCTCCTGTGTAGATTATGTTGGGAGATTTTTCTAATCCCTCGTATTGAACTGGATAAAATAATAGATGTTCATGTTCTTCAAAAATTGGTTTCATGGTTTTTCTGCTAGCAGATGTCCATCCTCCAAATACAACATCAACGTCTTCATTTACTATAAGATTTTCAGCTTCATATGCAAAGACATCCCAATCAGAACTGCCATCCTTTACAATAGGTATTATCTCTCTACCTAAGATTCCACCCTTTGCATTAATTTCATCAATTGCCATTAGTGTGGAATCAACAACTGACTTTTCACTAACGGCCATTGTTCCAGAAAGAGAATGAATAATACCCACTTTGATTGGATTTTCTCTATCCAAAGGAACTGCTACATAATCAGAAGTAAATTCAAAATGAGGATTTTGACTAATGTCCATAGTTTGTAGATTAAAAATTCCAACGCCCAGAACAATTATGATTGAAATCCCAAGTGCAGAAAAAAGAATGAGTTTATTCATTAACAAGGTATGAGTGTATTAGATTCTTATTACTATTTTGTAGAATTCCAACCTTAATTCATAATGGATAAAAATTTAGTTATTCAAAACTATTGTTTTGTTGTCAAAACGTGACACTTTGCTTTATGATGAATGGTATTGATAATGTCATCATAAAGCGTAGATTCAGTCATAGACAACTTTGGATAGTCTACAATTAGCAAATCGACTTTATTGTCAGTAACATAGTCAATTACCCAATGGGCTATTGAATCAGTCAATGCAAATTTAGTTTTAATTGGAACATTTTGTTTTGCAGCAGCTTTTTCCCATTTTGAAAGTTCATTTTTTATTTTATCTTTTCTTTTTTGTAAGGCAATTTTGTCAGTTTTTGTCTCAAAGAAATGAAATGTTGGAGGTTTTTGGTAAAAACACTCTATCACAGAAAGAGGACAGTCTAGTTTCTTTGCCAATTCTAATCCCAGATCAAAGGACTTTTTATCGTGAGTTGGAGTGATGATGGCTACCGTAATTTGTTTAATCAAGCATTAGTTCTAGCAAATGTACTGTTAATAATTTTTTGTTAAGAAGAAATAGGGATCTTGATTGTTATTTTAGAACCATCTTTTAGTTTGCCAGTTTTTCTCATACATGTTTTTGAAATCAATTCAACAACAGAGTTATCATGGTGAGTACGTTCAAGTAAAATCACATCACAATTAATTGAATTGTTTAGTTTTGCAGGAAAACATTTGACCCAACCATAAGTCCTCTTTCCATCAGAAAAGCTCTTAATTTTGATTCCATCTAGAGTTTCAAATTGTTTGATTGCTTCTTGGTGGATTTTTTGATCTAGTCGTACATTGAGAGTTCCAGGAAATGGAACATAACCAATTTTTGACCTGAATTGTTTTGTGTATCCCTTTAGCCCCATATAGTACGCTCCTTCACCCATTCCAGAAACCAAAGTTCCCTTTAGTTCAACATGAGATGGAAATGAGTTCAAGCTTTTTTGCAGAGTCGTAGAAAGTTTTATCATTTCAGAAAATCCCTTGGGGGTAATCTTTACAGATACATTTCGTCCACTCATTATTCTATCAATGAATTGATTTTGCTCTAGTTCTAGCAGGTGTTTTGATGCAGCTTGTTGTGATTTTTTTATGCTTTTGCCCAAAGAAGAGGTTGTTATTGAAACATAGTTGTGTTTAGCACCTTTGGATAGAAGATAAGATAAAGTTAGGATATGCTGAATTTTTAGTTCAGGCATCTAAGATCCTATGCTACGCCCAAGTCACCGAATGTTTTTAGAGTCATTCCATCAGAGTTTGATAGTTTTGCTACTCTGTGACCAACTACACATTCAATTCCTGCGTTTTTGGCACCCTCTAAAAGTCTCTGAGTGATGATTCCATCTAGTAGAAGATATTTGATTCCAGATTGTGTTGATAGTTTGCTAACAACTTCGCTGATTGGAACCTTAAAGATTTCATTGTTATCACCATCTAATGCAACTGCTTCAAGAGTTTCATTTAGAGTTGGAAAAACTTTTGCGGCCATCTCTGCAAGAGGTTTATCATCTTCACTTTTGAGTTGTGGTGTAGGTTTTCCACCTTTGATTTCTTCAGCAATTGGACTAAGAATTTCATCAATTCTTTGTGGGGTTAATTCTTCAACTTCAACATCATTGTCTGCTCTTAGTTCGTAATCAATTGCAACAACTGATTTTAGTTCTTTGAGAATAAAGCCACCGGCTCTATCACCATCTAAGAATGCGACAACAGTTTCTTTTGAATTGCATAATTCTTTGATAGACTCATCAATTTTTGCACCTTCAATTGCTAGTGCATTATCATATCCTGCTCTAAGAAGATTGATTACATCAGCTCTTCCTTCAACTAGAATTACCCAGTTAGAATCAGCTAGGCCAGAACTACAAGTAAGTTTGGAGGGACCATAAGTGGTTAATTTTTTAGAATCACCTTGATGTACATCATTTAGCATACTTTCTCCTTCACTAACAGTTTTAGTTGCCCATTTTTGCTTGATTTCTTTTGCACGTTTTACAATATCGTCTTTCTTTGCAGCACGTACATCATCAATTGCTTCTAAGGTAAATTTACAGTCAAATGGACCTACTTTGTCAATGCTTTCAATTCCTGCTGCAATCAATGCACAAGTATCAATATCAGTACTCATTGGAATTAATGCATCACCAGCAGTTGTATTTGCAGTATTTCTAGCGTTTACTTCAATACGACCTACTTTTGAAACTCGTTGCAGTTCATTCAGATTCATCTCAGGGCCTAACAGTCCTTCTGTTTGGCCGAAGATGGCTCCGATTATATCTGCCCTTTCAACGAGCCCATCAACTTCATAGGAAAGTTTAACATGATATTTGACAATTCCTGATTGAGGCATAAATTATTCATCTCCTTAATTATCATATTTTGAGTCTCTGTATTCGATATATGAGGGTATCGCAAAAATTTGCATTAAAAAACTAGAATTTTCAAAAAAGCTGCCTGTAATACAAACATAGTATAATGAAAAATGAAAAATGATGGTGTGTTTATTCAGTACTAAATGAATGACCACATGAACAGGATTTTGTAACATTTGGATTGTTAATCTTAAATCCAGAACCCATTAGGCTTTCAATATAGTCAACGTTTGCACCTTGTAAGTGGTCAACGCTGTAACTGTCAACTACAAGTTTTACACCATTTTCTTCCATGACGATGTCATCTTCTTCTGGTGCTTTTTCAAAGCCCATTCCGTAAGACAAACCAGAACAGCCTCCGCCTTGAACATATACTCTAAGGTATTCAGGAGATTCTGCTTCTTCTTTCATGAATTCTTTGATTTTCTCAGCTGCTTTTTCAGTAACTGTGATCATCTTTTGTGTTTGTTCAGTTGCCATAATGAACAAAAAAGTTGGTTCAAAATATAATAAGCTTTTCCAACCCTACACACTAGTAATTCAAGAAATTGGGCATTTTTAATGGAATTTTAAAGACTTGCAAAATATTTGACTAGATCACTAGAAGTGATTATGCCAATAATTCGGTCATCATCAATTACAGGTAATTTTCTAACATTTCTTGTTGTCATCAAATCTGAAGCAGTCCAAAGATCAGAATTAGGATCAATAGAAATGAGGGGGGCAGACATTATCCTCCGAATAGGAGTATCAATAGGATATGAATGAGCAGTAATTTTTATTGCAAAATCTCTATCAGTTACAATTCCAACAGGAGACCCATTTTCCAATACAGCAATTGCCCCAACACCGGTATCTTCCATCATTTTTGCAGCATCAGTTGCAGTAACAGAAGAATCCACAGAGATAACGGAGTTGCTCATAATTTCTTTGACAAGAGTTTTCTGATGAACCGTGTCAGAACTCATGTAAAAGATTGTGTCATGTGATATTTCAAAGGATTTACTGAATTTCAACTATGATAATCATGTTCATTGAAATCAGAACCTAGTTGAACATTAAGAATTACCGTAGTGTCTGTTGTTTGAAATTTTAATTCTTTTTCGGGCATAAAACTACGAAAAACCTGAGTTAACATCTGTTCAGTAAAGACAGACCATTTCATTCCCAACTCGTGTTGAATCAAAAAAATATGCATATCACCTTCAATTCTATGATCAGAGTTCATTCCAGATGCTCTCATGTAATCTTCTAGAGTTTCAATACATCGTTTCAAATCATATCCGCCTTTGATAAACAAAACAGTATCTTTAATCATTGGAAAGATTAGTGTGATAATTTCATCAATGTCTCTACCATCCAATTCACTTCCCAAAGTTTCTACAATAGTTTTTGGAACAGGAATCATTCCAATTTTATTTGAAAATCTATCCCATTGAACATATTTTTCTAAGATTTGTTTTACAAGCACATTTTGAGAGATGCTTTTCATAGTAGCTTCAGTTTCAAGTTCATTGACTAGTTTTTCTGGAAGTCTATAGGTAATGCTACGTGTCGATTCCTTTTTTTGATTGTGAACCTGACGATTTGCACCCATTTTCTCTTTCAACGTATCTCAGGCCCCCAAGTATAAAATGTAACTAACTCGTACTAGACGGGTTAGGAGTGATTTCGATTGTGGTCTCTTCTAAATCGCATTGAAGAGATATTGACTTTACCTTACTCTTGTAAAGAAAGTATTTCTTTCCATCTTCATTTATTGAACCGGAGATTGCAAGTAATTTTGCATCATATAGGGTTTGTAATCTTCGGTAAACTGTACTAATAGGGATTTTTTTATCACCAGATAATTCCATTGCAGATTTTGGTTTTTCTAGTGTGTCATGGAGGATCTGTTTGCAATATTTGTCTGCTAAGACTTCTAAAATTATTTGCTTTCTTTCATCGTCCATTATTTTTCTTGTTTGTACTAATTCTTGCATGATTATCATATGTGATAATCAGATATAATCAACCAGTACACATTGCAAGACACTGCACTCAGATCTTATAAATTCCAGAATTACTATAATCTCTATGAAACGTAGTTCAAAAACAATGTCCGTATTAGTATTAGTTTTTGCAGTTTCAATAGTTTCTCTTTCAATTAATGTAGCAAATGCACAAGCAGTACCAGAATGGGTAAAAAATACAGCATTATGGTATGGTGAAGGAATTGTCTCTGAAGGGGAATTTCTCAACATGATAAAATTCTTGATTGAAAATGAAGTAATTGTAATAGATAACATAAAGGAGCCAACACCACAAGTAGTTGATGCACAAGTTGTCATTCCAAATGGCAACTATGATGTAACAGGTGCCGGATTTTACTCACCATTGAATCTAGAGATTCCAGTAGGAGCAACTGTAACATGGGTAAATGATGATTCAGTGCCTCATAACATCCAAAGCATAGATCTAAGTGGAAAGGTCACGCAATTGTTTAACAGTCCACCACTAAACACAGGAGATAGATTTGAGCACATATTTGAAGAAGAAGGTGTTTACAAATACTATTGTTCATTCCATCCTTGGAGAGTTGGACTGGTTACAGTATCATAGAATCAATAGAACTCAAAAAATAATAAAATAAGAAGGAAATAGGAAATAGCTATTTCTTTGACTTGTTAACAAATGCAGTCATTCTCTCTTGGCGATCTGGATGTGTAAAGCAATTTCTCCAAGCAAGAATTTCTAATCCAAGACCAGTATCAAGGTCTGCATTTCGTCCCTTGTTGATTGCAACTTTAGACATCTGTACACCCATTGTAGAGTTTCCAGCAATTTGTTGTGCCATTTTCAAAGCTTCTTCTTGTAATGATGCAAGAGGAACGACATGGTTTACAAGACCAATCTCTTTTGCCTCATCAGCTTTGATCATTTTACCTGTGTAAACAAGTTCTTTTGCCTTTGCTATTCCCACGATTCTCATCAATCTTTGTGTTCCACCCCATCCAGGAGGGACACCAATTGTTACTTCTGGTTGACCTAGTCTAGCAGTATCAGCTGCTATTCTAATGTCACAAGACATTGCAAGTTCACAACCGCCACCTAATGCAAATCCATTTACGGCTGCAATTGTTGGTTGTTTAACTAATTCAACTGTTGCAGTAACGAGTTGACCAGTCTTTGCATATTCTACTGATTCATCTGCAGAGATTTTTGACATGTATTCAATGTCTGCACCAGCAGAAAATGCTTTTTCACCTTCACCAGTCAAAATGATAACTTTGACATCATCATTGTGGTTTAGTTCTTCAAAAGTTTTGATTAGTTCTTTTGCAACATCAGTGTTCATAGCATTGAGTTTGTCAGGTCTGTTGATTTTGACAGTACAAATGCCATCAGAAGTAGATGTGGTAACTAGTGACATGGAAATTTGTCAAGCCATGCGAGACTTAAATGTTATCTATTTTCCGAGGAATTTTCCCCATTGAGATAATGCAGCTGCAGCTTCAACCCAAGTTCTAAGGTCTTGGTAAACTGGTACATTGTGTTTCTCAACTAATTTTGCCATTTTTTCAGTGTACGGACCACCATTACATCCAACTAAAAGGGGTTTCTTTCTTTTCTTTTGGAAATTAGCAAGATGATCAACAATTGTTTCTTCTAATGGGTCATCTTGGAATACAAACCAAGGCATTGCAATATCTATATTTTTTTCATCCATGAATTGTTGAATAACAAATCTGTAATCTTCTGCAGTAGCACCACCACCTACATCAGCAGGATTACCACTGTGGATAGGAACTGCTGGTGGGAAGTGGGCCTTCATTTTTTTGACGCGTTCAGAAGATAATTTTCCAATAGTAAGACCAAATCTTTCTAATTGATCCATTCCACCAATCATTGGACCAGCACCATTACTGGTCATAGCAACTTTATTGCCCTTTGCAGCTGGTTGCCATGCTAGTGCCTTTAGAACTCCAGCTAGTTGTTGGTAACTGTCAACTGAAATGATTCCTGCCTGCTTGAATGCACCCATAATAATTGCATTTGAGCCACCAAGTGAACCAGTATGTGATGCAGCTTGCTTTGCGCCTGCTGCAGTTCTTCCACTCTTCCAAATAACAATTGGTTTCTTTTTCTCTTTCATTACACGTTTTGCAACATTGATGAATTTTCTACCGTCACCAAATCCTTCAACGTACAATCCAATTACTTTAGTTTGAGGATCATTTGCAGCATACCAAATCATATCTGCTTCATCAACATCAGAACGATTACCAAAACTAATCATCTTAGATAGACCAAATGTGTCAGCACTTTCCAACATACTAATTCCCATTGTTCCACTTTGGGAGAAGAATGCTACAGGGCCTAATTTTGAACGTAACATTCTTTCTTGTCCTTGGAATGCACAGTCCAATCTATTTGCTGCATTGAACATTCCAATACAGTTAGGACCAATAATTCTGATTTTATGTTTTTTAGATAATCTTGCTACTTCAGCTTCATATGCTGCTCTTTCACCACCAAGTTCTTTTCCTCCACCAGAGACAATTACAACACTATGAACTCCTTTCTTTGCACAGTCCTCAAGAACTGGAGGAGTCATGGATAAATCAACTGAAACAACAACTAGATCAACTTTTCCGGGAATATCAGCTACTGAAGGATAGCATTTTTGTCCAAAGATTTTATCTGCCTTTGGATTAATTGGGATTACTTTTCCTTTGAAATCATAATTTACCAAACTATCTAAGATAGAGTTACCAATCTTTCCTGCACTTGCAGAAGCTCCAACTAGTGCAACAGTTTTTGGAGTAAAGAATGTCTCCATGTCTGTGATGTTTGGTTTTGTCTTTGAGATGGAATTTTTCTTCTTCTCTTTGTTTAAGATGATTTTTGCATCAACAACAAAGTGTGATTTTGGATATACGATTACGGGGTTAAAGTCAATGCTGTTAATGTAATCTGCATTTTCTACGCCTAGTTTTCCAATGTTTACTAACATTTTTGCAACCATGTTAGTGTCAATTGGCTCACTTCCTCTGAATCCTTTGAGAAGTTTAGAACCCTTTAGTTCGTTTAACATTGATTTTGCATCAGAAGTTGTAATGGGTAACATTCGGAATGCAACATCTTTCATAACTTCGGTCATGATACCACCCATTCCAACCATAATGATTGGACCAAATTGAGAATCGTTTTGAATACCTACAATAAGCTCAACACCTTTTGGAACCATCTTTTCCAAAAGAATTCCTTTAACATTGACACCTTTCTTTTTTGATAGTCTGCCATACATGTCAGTAAATGTCTTTTTTACATCAGCAACATTGTCTAAACCAACTTTGACTCCACCAACATCAGTTTTGTGTAAGATTTGTGGAGATACTACTTTCATTACAAGTGGAAATCCAATCTTCTTTGCTTGTTTTGCTGCTTCTTCAGCAGAAGTTACTAGTGCATATGGCGGTACTTTAACGCCATAAGTTTTGAGAATAGACTTTGATGATTCTTCAGTGATGACTTTGTGATCAGTTTCAATAATTTCATCAAAAATTTTCTTAACTGCAGCCATCGTTCGATCGATGAAATCAAAACTCAGTATATTAAACTTTGGTCAAAGTTGAAATTCTGATTTGAAATTATTGTAAAAATTCTTCATATTCGATTTTACAGTTGAAATATTTTCATCAATATCAGAACGAATTTTTTTTGGATCGATGTAAGGGATTTTTTGTAATTTTTCTTCTGTATTATCAAGCCAAAGATTCACCATCTCTTCATTTACTTCCAAATGAAATTGTAGTCCAACTGCACTTTTGTATCGAAATGCCTGATTTTGATAGTGCTCAGATGAGGCTAGATTAATGGCACCATCAGGCAAATCAAAGGTATCACCATGCCAATGAAATACAGTGAACGGATTTTGAAAACCAGAAAATAGTCCAGAGTCATCTGAGACTTTCAAATCATTGTAAAATCCAATCTCTTTTTTTGGACCAGAGTATACATTACCACCAAAAGTTTTTGCAATTAATTGAGAACCCAAACATATTCCCAAAACAGGAATGTTTTTTTCAACAGAATTTTTGATTAGTTTTTGTTCTTCGTTAAGATATGGCAAATCATCATTTGCACTTTCAGGTGCTCCCAAAATCACAACAAGAGAGAAATCTTTTTCGGAAAGTTTTTCATGTTTTGCATTTACTGACATAATATCAAATCCATCTTCTTTTAGTAAATCACCAAGATAACCAGAACCTTCAATTCTTGTGTTTTGTACTAATAACACATCAGACATGTTTTTCCACATACAAAAGTGCTTAATATGTTAAAATAAATTTAGAGGTGTGTTTGTAACAGAACAAGAGATTTTAGAATTGCAGAATTTTGTTTTTCAATTAAATTCTGTAAGAGATGGAGTTATAGTAGTAGAAGGAAAGAGGGATTTTAACGCATTAAGAAAATTAGGCTATCAAGGAAAAATTTTAGTATTTCACAAGTTTGGAGGAATAATTAATTTTGTAGACTCTGCTGCCAAATACAAAAAAATTATTCTTTTGTTTGATAGAGACAAAAAAGGAAGATACCTTACAGGAAAAACAATTCAACTATTACAAAGAAGAACAAAGATAGATCTTTCATACAAAAGAAAATTGCGACAAATTACAAATGGAAAGATAATGTTTATTGAACAACTAGTTTGTTACGAGTCTTACTTTGCCTAAGGCCAGATACCTTTTGTGTTAAAGGCCTCAAGTACTCTTTCTACAGCCAAAACCATAGTTGCCTTTCTCATATCGATTTTGTGTTTCTTTGATAATGCATATGCATCTTTGAATCCTTTAGTGATATTTTTCTCCATCTTGTTTGCAACCTCGTCAAATGTCCAATAGTAACCCATGTTGTTTTGCACCCACTCTAGGTATGAGATACATACACCACCAGAGTTTGCCAAGATATCAGGAATGACTAAAATCTTCTTTTGTTGAATTACTGGGTCTGCCTCAGGTAATGTTGGACCGTTTGCAGCTTCGGCAATAATTTTACATTTTAGATTTTTAGCAATTTTAGCAGTAATTTGATTTTCAAGTGCACCAGGAACTAGAATATCACATTTTGTTGTAAGTAATTCTTCAGTAGAGATTTTTTTGCTGCCAGGAAATCCAACAACACTTCCTTTCTTTTGTTTGTGTTCTAAGATTTTACTGACTTTGGCACCTTTTGGAATTGAGATGGAACCTTTAGAGTCACTAACTGCAATAACTTTTGAACCCATCTTCTCAAGATATTCACCTGCAAATGTTGATGCATTGCCAAATCCTTGTAAGACAACTTTTGCACCTTTAAGATTAATTTTCAAAGTCTTTGCAGCTTCTCTAACTGTGTATGCTGCTCCCAAACCAGTTGCAACATTTCTTGCAAGAGAACCACCCATTGAGATTGGTTTTCCAGTAATTACACCTGGAGAGTATTTGTTTCCATTTAGTTTGCTAAATGTATCCATGATTTGTGTCATCTCTTTTCCTGTTGTGTAAACATCAGGTGCTGGAATGTCTTTTTCTGGACCAATAATTTCAGAAATTTTGTATGCAAATCCTCTAGTTAGTCTTTCAAGTTCACCTTCACTTAGTTTTTCAGTTTTTGGATTAACATAGATTGCACCTTTACCACCACCTAGTGGAACATCAACAATAGCACATTTCCAAGTCATCCATGATGAGAGTGCCATGACTTCCCGTTCCATGTATTCAACTCCACCTTCTGGATTGAAGTATCGGATACCGCCTTTGTAAGGACCTCTATCATTATTGTGTTGACTTCTAAAACCCATGAAAACTCTAATTTTTCCATTGTCCATTTTGACTGGAATCTTTACTCTCAAAACTTTATTTGGAGTTGCTAAATAATTTCGTAATTCTTTATCTTTGATACCAAGAATATCACATGCATCATTAACCTGTTTTGTTGCATTTGCAAATGGGTCAGATTTTACCAAGATGATCGATCTAGGAATATTCCAATTATATAAGTTTGGTTAAAAATTTCTGATCGCGTTTCATAATATGTGAATTAGATGTAGACTTTTTTGTGATTCATCTTTCGGTCTAGTTTGTCAATTGCTTCATCTAAAGCAGAGATGTTCATTTCAAGAAAGTTTGACAAGTGAAAGATTGCACCATATTTTTCACCAATTTTTGAAACCATGTTATTTTTCTCAAGTACCTTCATGTGATGTTGTATGGCTTTGTAATCAAGTTCAAGTTCTTGAGAGAGTTGATGAGTGTTGTAGGGCTTATCAAGTAAACTCATAATAATTCTAAGTCTTGTAAATCCACCTCGAGTACTTGTAAACAAGTAAAATAGTAATTTTCTAGTTTGTTTATCGGGCTTTCTTTGGTTTGGATCTTGTTTAGATCTAATGATCTCTTTGAACTCTAGTAATTGGTTTGTCATGTTTCTTGAGGTAGATATGCTCGTTTTGCTTAAAACCGTATTTCCAGATCTTTTCCATATTCAGGCTCGACAATTACCCTTAAATTGACTGAGAATGAACTCGTGATGACATGATGGCATCAAAGGGTTATGATATGACTCCTACTATGTATTCTCCAGACGGCAGAATTTACCAAGTCGAATACGCTATTGAGACTGTAAAAAGAGGAACTTTAGCAATTGGAGTAGCTAGTAAAGAAGGAGTCATCATGGCAGTTGAGGAAAAACCTCGTACATTACAAAGTACGGATGTCACACAGAAAATTTTCCAAGTAGATTATCATATTGGAGTTGCAGCAGCAGGATACATTCCAGATGCACGTGTTCAAGTTGACAATGCAAGATTCTTCTCACAAGGAAATAGAATGACCTATGACGAATCAGTAGAAGTTGCTACTGTTGCAAAACATCTAGCAGACCAAGCTCATCAATTTACACAATATGGAGGAGTTCGTCCAAATGGTGTTTCAATGATTATTGCAGGTGTTGACCAAAAAGGAGAATCAATCTATGTAACTGATCCAAGTGGAACATATGTTCAATTTGCAGCAATTGCAATTGGAGCAGGTTCAGATGATGTAAATGCATTCTTGGAGAAAAATTACAAAGAAGATTTGAGTTTAGAAGATGCAGCAGCACTAGCAATTGCAGCAATTAATCTAAAGGCAGAGAAAAAAGAAGGAGTTAATGACATCAAGATGGCAAAGATTTCAACTGAGTCTAAAATCTTTGAAAAAGTATCTGAAGCAGATTTGCAAAAATATTCTCAAAACGCATCAAAATTTGTTCCTTAGAATTTCAGATTTGAAAGATATTCATTTTAGTGTATGAGACGATAGATAATGGGTTTAGGAAGCAGTTATTGGAGCGAAGTAATCGAAGTACTTCGTGAAATCATTCCAGTTTATGACAAGGTAAATTCTATCATATCACTAGGAAAAGATGTAGAGCATCGTAACCGTGGAATTTCAAATAGAGTTCTTCCAGGGAATAAGATACTTGATGCAGGTTCAGGTTTTGGCAATATGTCAAAGACAGCACTAAAACTAACTGATGGAAAAATTTCAGTTACGCTTTATGATCCTCTTGTTCCAATGTTAAAGAATACAGGTTCGCATTTTGAGAAAACCCCAGACATGGCAAACGGTGTTTTTGAGCACATTCCATTTAGAGATAAAGAGTTTGATGCAGTGTTATGTGGTTACTCGTTAAGAGATGCAATAAACTTGAGAGTTGCAATATCAGAGATTCACAGAGTGTTGAAAAAAGATGGACGATTTGTTATTGTAGACTTAGGAAAACCAGATAGTGGATTCATTAGAGCAGGAGTTGCATTTTATCTTAGATGTATCTTGCCAATTCTTGCATTTAGTGCAGGAGGTAAACTTGGATTAAAGTTTGGAACTCTTTATGGAACTTTCAAAAGATGGCCACAAAACAAAAAGCTTGAAAGTTTACTTTTAGAGAAATTCTCCAGAGTAGAATTTGAGAAAGATCTTATGGGTGGAGCAATCATGGTTGCTGCATACAAATGAATAAAGTTCTGATTCTAGTAAACATTACAGGTCTAATTATTGGAATTTCCTATGGGCTGCATGGACCAATACTTCCAGTATTTGCAAAAAATGTCATAGGTGCAACATATTCTGAACTTGGATTAATCGGATTAACAAATTTCATTCCTTACATGTTCATTCCATTATTTGTTGGAATTCTTCTTGACAGATTCAACAACGGATATCTTTTAGCGTTGGGAACTGCAATTAATTCTGCATCAATTTACCTTCTATCAATTGCACAATCAGTTCCAGAGATAATGGGATTCAGAATCTTGACAGGTGTGGCCCATGCATTTTTCTGGCCACCATGTGAATCCATCATATCAAATGAAAGCACAGAGAAAAACAGGGTAAAGAACATCTCATGGTTTACAATGTTTTTTGTGATTGGGTTCATGGTAGGACCACTGCTAGGAACGGTATTTTTGGAAGGTCTTGATACTACTTACAGAATCCTATTCCAAATTACAGCATTTATTTTGGCTACAGCATTGATTTCTTCAATTCTTGTTTCAAGAAAGAGTGTAAGAAATCATCATGAGCATTTCTCATTTTCATCAATTAAAGAAATGAAGAGATTTCCCGAAGTCATAATTTTGTTGCTTTTTTGCACATCTTCATTTGGGATTATTCTGACAATTTATCCAGCATTTCTAAATGATAACGGAATGACAGACACAGACATTTTGTTGTTGTTTTTTGTTTTTGGGATTTCACGGGTTGTATCACTTGCATTGGCAGGAAAATTTGCAAGAAAAACAAGTCAAACCTTGATTGCAGCAGTTTTTGCAGTGTCAGCTGGACTTGCAATATCAGTTGTAGCAGACTCTATCATAACATTTGCAATATCGTTGGTTCTAATGGGATTCGGATTCAGTATATTCTTCCCACTAACTTTGGAGATTATTCTAAGCAAAACCAAGAAAGGAATCTCAGGTAAAATCATTGGAGCATATGAAACAGTGTTTGGAATGGGTTGGGCAATAGGACCAACACTTGGAGGTCCAATATCACAATCTTTAGGAGATGATACACCGTATCTGATATTTTGTGTAATAGGAATTGGGGTAGCACTACTTGCAATCATTACTAGAAAGAAACTAGAACCACAAAGAGTATTGTATTAGATATCCATTGTTCCGCGTTTTTTAGTACAGATATCAAGAGCATCACAAATATCTGAGACATAGACTTTGCCATCCCCTTTAGTACCAGTACAAGCAGCACCTGCAATTGCATTAAGGATTTCATCTAGTTTAGGATCATCGACTACACATACAATTAACACCCTGCTAAAGAAGTCACCAACTAAAGGAGGATCTTGTGCACCTTGACCTTGAACTTTACTAACAGTTACACCACTAATGCCAACCTTTCTCATTGCATCAATAACTGCATTTTGCGCAGATTCGTTTACTATTGCTTCAACTTTTTTCATACAGGTAAATAATTTTGAATTTATTTAAATCAATAACTACTTCTCATTCGTGATATTCATGTATGAAAATGCTAGGCATAATTTTAAACATTACGTTTAATTTCAAAATAAGACATGTGAGATCATGGTAGATTATTCATTAAATGTAGCAGGTAGTGAATGGATAATCATAATTTTTGTTGCCCTAGTTTTGATTTTAGGAACAGGAAAGCTTCCAGGCGCTGCAAGGAAACTTGGAAAAGCAGTAAATGAATACAACAAAGCAAAAAATGACATTCAAGAAAGCATGAAAGAAGTTACAGAAGAAACACCAAAGATTTCAGGACCAGTAGAATCAGAGAGAGAAAAATTAGAGACTATTGCAAAATCAATAGGGGTTAAGGTTGAAGGAAAGACTGATGACGAGTTGCGAAAAATTATTGCAGATAAGATTGGTCAAAAGAAAATAGATGAATCTGAAACAAAACAGGACTAAACGAAAGTTTTAAAGCTTTGACGATTGACAGATATTTCGTGAAAAATAAAAAATACAAGATAAATGAAATTTTTCAAGCAAATAGTAAGGAATTAAGCAAATATATCAAACCTGAGAGTGTTTCGCTCACTATTACATCTCCACCTTATAGAAATGCCATTAATTATTCTCAACATGTAGAAAATGAGAAAAAATCTCAGAAATCATCATTTCGAGGAAATGCAGGTACCACTACAGAGAGATATTTGGATGAGATGGAGCAAGTGTTTTCTGAAGTTTTGAAAGTTACTAAACCAGGAGGATTTTGTTGTATTGTTATTGGGGATGAAGTAGTAAATGGAAAATTGATTCCATTATCTAGTTTGTTAATATCTCGATTAGTTAAAGAAAATGAAGATGAATTAGGCTGGCATTTGCGTGATATGATTATTTGGAATAAAGTAACTGCAGGGAGAAATGGTGCAGGAAATAGATTTGGTGTTTTTGTACAACACTCATTTCCAACATATTATAGAGCAAACATCATGCATGAATACATTATAGTTCTTGAAAAAGGTGGTGAGAAAATCCCCTTAGATAGAAAAAATACAGAAAAAATTCCATTAAACAGAGCTATGAAAAGACAAGTTTCATTGTCTATATGGGATATAACACCAGTTCCACCACGGGTGATTAAACATCCTGCAGTATTTCCTGAACAAATTCCATGGAGATTAATTCAATTATATTCAAAGAAAAAAGATACAGTATTAGATCCCATGAATGGAAGTGGCCAAACCACTAAAATGGCAAAATTACTTGGCAGAGATTTTATTGGAATTGATTTAAGAAAACCATACGTAAAATTAGCACAAAATAGATTAGATGAAAAATTTCTTTCATCAAATTTTATGATACCAGTATATCATCCAATCGAGTGGACAGATGCAGAAGAATCAGGTAAAAAAGATGATGTACATCTGGATGTGCCTGAAGTACCAAAAGGTTACAAATTCAAATTCAAAGAACAATCTGAAAAAGAAATCAGAGGTTTCAGAAGCACTTATGTATATTATAAAAATAAAGACGGAGATTATTTGTGCTATGTGATGGGAAGAGACACAAAACCAACTACTAGAATAAAATTAGGAAATATCAAAGATCCAAAATCTCATTTAGGAAAATCATTAAAAAAATTACCAGAGAAAGCATTTCATAAAGCAAGTTTGAATAAAATTTTACCTGAGAGATTGGTGGAAAACAGACAACCTGTAAAGGCAATAATCGACATACTTCTGCATGAAAAGAAAATTAAAAAAACGGGAGAGAAACTGCGTACCTCCGAATTATATATAAAAATAGGAATTAAATCAAAACCTGCAATAAAGATCAAATCAAAGAAAAAGAATTCCTGAAAATTCAAAAATTAGTTGAATAATTGAAATTTTTATTTAGTTTTAGATTTAGCGGATTTTGCTTTAGATTTAGTGGATTTTGCTTTAGATTTAGTGGATTTTGCTTTAGATTTAGTGGATTTTGCTTTAGATTTAGTGGATTTTGCTTTAGATTTTTTTGCTGTTTCTATTTTTTTTCTAATTTGACTAATTGGGGTATAGCGGTAATCTTTTCCAATTTGATCACTAATTGTTTGAAGAAGATCTTTTGTATAACCTTGAATTGAAGGATACCCAGCCCGATATTCAGCATATGTTCCAGCAGTAAAATCAACATTTTCAAGAGGTTTTAAAATAGATTTGAAATCTATGTTTTTTTTCTTTTCAACTCTCAATATTGCAGAAAGTACTAGCATAAAGGCTTGAATTGCTGAAGAAGACAAAAAACCCCTTGCAGTGGCGTTATCTTTCCAATTTGTCCCTTGTTTTTTTGTCAAAGCCATTACTTCAACAAAATATTTTTGCAAAATATCCAAATGACTCTTAAATGCAGATTCATTTTTTGGTGTGTCAATTCGCGTATTTTTGTTAAATTTGGCTAAAGTGTATAATGGACCATCATAATCATCAATAGCAGAATTATAACCTAACAGTTCTTCTAAAATGGTTCTAACAAAATTTGTTGTTTGTAAAGATTTTTTTTCATCAAGTTCTTTTACTTTAATTAATCCTTGAAGTATTCCACTTTCATTAAGTTTTAATGTTAAAAGACTAGGCCAAACTAATGCATTTCTAGGATATTGGAAACTGGCAGCTAGATCATATATCAAAAGAGAGTCAATTTTCTTTTGATAATAATTGATATTTAGAAAAGTTTCACTTTGAAGCAGTGTATTCGTTTTTTCTAAGGCAACAATAGGAATCTGAATATCATATTTTTTGAATTTTTTGGAAGGTAAATCTATATCTTTAAAAGCAAAAATTCGGTGTTGGCCATCAATTACCCAAGCTGAACATGCAATATTTTTAAAATTTAATTTTTTTTCTTCGTTGTAAGTTACACTTCCATAAGTTTCTGGATCAAATGCAATGATTATAGGATTTGCCATGAGTAAATTTTTCGAATCAAGAATGAAATTTGTTAGAGATTTCAATCTATTGGGATTGATAATTCTTTGATATGATTCATCTCTAGAGGTACCACGTCTAGATACGTATGCAATTTTTAAGAGTTGACTTGCAGGTAATGTGAATAAATGTAATCTAACAGAATTTTGTTTGAACGGTATTGCAGATACAGGTTTTGTTCCCGCATCATCATCAAATACTAAAAATTCTCTAAATAACAATTCATTCTGAGTTAAATTTCCTAAAGTTTCAGAAACTTTCTCAAAATATTTTACTGCATGATTATCCCATATGGGGAATTTTTGTTTTTTTTCTAATGATGCTTTATTATTTTTGTAAACTTTATCATCTCCTAAGTAATATCCAAGATAAACTTCATCTATATTTTCAAGAAGATCTAAAGTTAATTTTTCTTTGGTATCATTTTTTATTTTTTTTATTTTTTTGGATTTTATGGCTTTGATTAAGTCATTTTTTTTTTTCTTAATTCAGTATTTTTATTATTTATATTACCACTTTTACATTCAATGATAAACATTCTATTTTCTAAAATTGCACATACATCTATTTCAGTAAGTTCTTCATCATCTTCATCAGTCCAAAAATGTATACGTTCACTAACAAAATCAAATTTACTTTTTTCAAAAATTTTTTTAGCTTTTCTAATTAATTTTAAATCATCTTTTTGTTTCATATATTCATATCAGATTATTTTCAATGATTTAAGTATACAGATTTACTAAACAATAAATCACTAATCGTTTCTTAGCAAATAGATCTTGAAGTTATCATGTCCAAAATGCAAGTCTAGAATTGAGATTCAAAAGACATTCAATAAAAAAATGCATGTTTCGTGTAGTGGTTGTGGAATTGAAGATCTATTAGAGTTCTCAAAGAATGTAGATGAAGTATTCTTGGAATTTCTTTCAAGATATGACAAAGGACTAGTCACCGAAAAAGGACTTTCTGAAGGCCTCAAAGATGAGGGAATTGTACGTGCTGAAAATGAAATCAAAAGTATGATTGGTAAAAACAAGCCAGATAAAATAACTGAAGAAATACTATATTCAAAAAAGGATTATGTTTCACAATACAAGGTTTTGAGCAATCCTGAGCCTAAAATGGGCTGCAAAATAGAAGATTTGGGATTAGATGAATCAATTACAGAGCATCTTAAGGAATTAGGAATTGAACAGTTTTATAAATTCCAAGAAGATGCAATTGGCGAAATTGCATATGGAGAAAATATAATAATTGAAGCTCCAACTGCTTCAGGAAAAACAGAAGCCTTTTTGATTCCAGTGATTCAAAGAATAAAAAAAGATTCCAGTGACGGAAATGTATTTGGAATTTTTGTTTATCCTACAAAAGCACTTGCAAGAGATCAGTTCCCAAAGATCAAAAAATTTGCACAAAAGATTGGAGTTAGAGTAAATGTCTTTGATGGAGACACGAAATTAGCTGATAGAAGAGAGATTATTGAAAACCCTCCTCAGATTCTCGTAACAAACTTTGATGTGTTACATTATCATTTGTGGCATCAAACAAAGTTCTCATCAATATTATCATCAACAAGAATTCTAGTTACAGATGAAGCTCATGTGTATTCAGGGATTTTTGGTTCTAATGTCCATTATATCATAAAGAGACTCAAACGAATCTGTACAAACAAGTTGCAATTTGTTGCAGCATCAGCTACACTTGAAGATGCAAAAGAATTTTGTGAGAAATTATTTGGAGAAAAAATGCAAAAAATCCAAGGTTCAGGTAAAAAAGGCCAGACTGACTTTGCAATGTTATTTCCATCACTTCGAACTCAAAGAGCATTAATGGTAGAACTAACAAAGAAACTTACTGAGAAAAATCACAAGACAATGGTCTTTAACAACTCGCATCTAAACTCTGAACTTTTAGCAATCCAGGCAAAAAAACAAAAAGTAAACATCAAAGTTCACAGGGCGGGACTGATGGCAAATTATCGTACATTTGTTGAAAAACAGTTCAAAGAGGATATGCTTGATGCAATTTCATGTACTCCTACGCTTGAATTAGGCATAGATGTAGGAAATGTTGATTGTGTTATTTCATCTACCATCCCAGTAAATAGACTAATCCAAAGAATTGGAAGGGCTGCAAGAAAAGGTCAGAGAGGATATGCATTTTTGGCATTGGGAAATGATCCAATTTCACAATATTACAAGAATCATCCTGATGATTATTTTGAAGATATTGAAAAAACATACATTGATCCCAAGAATCCATTTGTTGAAGAATTTCAAGTATTGGCAATGGCATGTGACAGACCAATTTCAAAACATGAACTCAAAGAACATCAAGAAGTAATTGAACAACACATCATCAAAGAGAATCTAAAAGAATTCAATAATAGAATAATTCCAAATTTTGATAAAATTAGTTCTCTTCTCAACGAATACAGTATCAGAGGAATAGGACAATCAATTGACATTTTCTTAAATGGAAAAAAAGTTGGAGATAGAATATTACCAATTGCATTAGAAGAATTACACAAAGATGCAATCTATTTTCTTGCAGGTATTCGTTACAAAGTAAAAGAATTTGATTATCCAGAAAAAAATTACGCAAAGATTGAAAAAATTCCAAGAGACTATCCATACTATACAAAATCATTAACTGAAGAATGGCCTACAATTGAGACAGTCTTTGAGAAAAGAGTTGCAAACGGAGTTGAAGTTGCATTTTGTAAATTACATATTGAGAAAAAAGTATACGGATATGTCAATATCGAACTTGGACAAGAAGTAACACAAGGAGAAAAGGTTCTACTAGATACACCATTAGAATATGATTTTGTTACAAAGGGAATTGTCTTTCATGCACCTAGACCTCTTAAAGTTATGGGAGAGTCTGAAGATGAAGAATATACTGAAGCCAGTGGATATCATGCAACAGAACACGTAGTAATTGAGGGAAGCAATATGATTACAGGTGGCGTATCTCAAGATTTGGGAGGCATATCACTAGGCACGTCAGGCTTGATTTTCATCTATGACGGGGCAATTGGTGGAAGCGGGGCAAGTAAGGCACTCTATGACAGATTTGAGCAAGCACTTGAGAGAAGCATGTTCATTGTAAAGGAATGTCCATGCAAAAACGAAGCTGGATGTCCAAGATGCACGTTCTCGTACAGATGTGGAAATAACAATGAATATTTGCACAAATACTCTGCACTAGAGATTTTGGAGAGAATCAACAACGGTGAGAAAACAGAACTAGTAGATCCTACAGAAGGAGACAGACCACTAGTATAATCAAAATGGGATAAATATAACAAAAAATTAGAAACATTATGGAAAAAGTAGCTCTTGTAACTGGTAGTTCATCAGGAATTGGATTAGAAACAGCACTAGCACTTGCAAAAGACGGATATCACACATTTGCCAGTATGAGAGATTTATCAAAAGCAGGAGAATTGGAAAATGCTGCAAAAAAAGACAATCTCCCAATTGAAGTGATAGAGCTTGATGTTGATAAAGAAGAATCAATTGTTTCAGCAGTAAAAAAAGTAACAGATTCAGCAGGAAGACTAGATGTTTTAGTGAATAATGCAGGGTATGGTCAGTTTGGATGTACTGAAGATGTTTCAGTGGATGATTTTAGAAAACAGTTTGAAACTAATTTCTTTAGTATTGTAAGAATTATTCAAGAAGTTGCCCCAATTATGAGAAATCAAAATTCAGGAAATATAATTAACATTAGTTCTGTTGCTGGAAGAATGGGATTGCCAGGATCTCCAGCATACATCAGCTCAAAATTTGCATTGGAAGGATTAGGAGAATGTTTGCGATATGAATTAGGTCAGTTTGGAATAAAGACTACACTAATTGAACCAGGAGTAATCAAGACAAACTTTTTTGAATCAATGAAGATCCCAGATTCAAAGACAGATCCAAAATACAAAGAATTGACGGACCACATTTTGGCAGGGTTGAAGATGATGGTCCAGATGGGAACTGCTCCATCACAAGTAGCAGAAGTAATCATCAAAGCAATTCATGATAAGGAGATGCTTCCAAGATATGTTGTTGGAACAGATGCTGCCATGTTCATGGAGGCAAAAAAGATGAAAACAGACCTAGAATTTGAGAAATACATGAGCAAAGAGCTCTTTCCAGGATGACATAACTTGTACGTTAACTTGATATACACATAGAACTCAGTTTTTGTCAAAGTCCGCAATTTTAAGGTGAAAAAAGAATGAAATGGAAAACTCTACAACACAACGGAATCTTGTTTCCTCCTGCCTATGAGACACAAGGAATCAAGATAAAGATCAAGGGAGAAAAAGTAAATCTCAATTTAGACCAGGAAGAGATGGTTTACCAGTGGGCAAAAAAGAAAGACACCCCATATGCCCAAGATAAGGTTTTTCAGAAAAACTTTACAGCAGATTTTGCAAAGACTCTAGATTCTAAATTTAAAAAAATATCATATGAGGATATTGATTTTTCAGATGCTTACAAACTAGTTGACAAAGAAAAAGATCTCAAAGAGATGATGACAAAAGAAGAGAAAAAGGCAATTGCTGCAAAAAGAAAAGAACTTCGAGAAGAACTCAAAGCAAAATACGGAGTTGCAATTATGGATGGAAAAGAAGTCGAAGTTGGAAACTATATGGCAGAGCCTCCAGGAATTTTTATCGGTAGAGGAGAACATCCACTTAGAGGAAGATGGAAACCTCGTGTAACTTCTAAAGATGTCACTCTGAATATGGATAAAGAAGCTAAAAAAACAATGAAAGGTGATTGGGGCAAAATTATTCATGATAATGATTCAATGTGGCTTGCCAGTTGGTTGGATTTTCTTACACAAAAAAGAAAATATGTTTGGCTGGCAGACAGTTCAGATCTTAAACAAGGTAGAGATAAGGAAAAGTACGAAAAAGCTGTCAAGCTTGAAAAAGAGATTGAGAAAATTAGAAAAGCAATGGTCAAAGATATGAAAGATGCAAAAAAAAGTAATGTTGCAACTGCATGTTATCTGATTTATAGAACTGCAATGAGAGTAGGTGATGAAAAAGATCCTGATGAAGCTGATACAGTAGGTGCTACAACATTAAGAAAAGAGCATATCAAAATTACTTCAGATACAATAGAGTTTGACTTTTTAGGAAAAGATAGTGTCAGATGGCAAGAGACGATCAAAGCAACAGGAGACGATAAACAATTTCAAGAAAATCTCAAAAAATTAATTGAAAAGAAAAAACCAAACGAGGAAATTTTCCATAATATAACATCGAGAGATGTAAACAAGTATTTTTCAGGAATTGTAAAGGGAGTGACTGCCAAAGTGTTCAGAACATACCAGGCAACAACAGTAGTCAAGAATTATCTGGTAAATCATGATAACATGAAAGGGAAGTCAGATAATGAGAAACTATACCATGCAAAATTGGCAAATCTTGAAGCTGCAATAATGTGTAATCACAAACGAACAATCCCAAAGACGTTTGAGCAATCATTACAAAAAAAGAAGGATACACTCAAGAAAAGAGAAAAAGAAAAAGCATGGGAGAAAACACAACAAACACTCAAAAAAGTAGAATCAACTGAACCAAAAACTGATACTCAGAAAAAGAACAAAGAAAAAAGAATCAAGACACTAAATGAGCAAATCAAGAAACAAAAACAAAAACACAAAGAAAGAATTGAAAAATTAAAGTTGCAAGTAGATTTATCAGAAAAAACTAGAGATTACAATATTGGAACATCACTTAGAAATTATATAGATCCACGTATTTTCAAGGCATGGACTGATGAGGTGGGTGCAGAATGGGAGAAATTATACACATCAGCACTACAAAAAAAATTCCTCTGGGTAAAAAATGAAACTACAAAGTGGAAAGAAATCAAATAATTAAAAAATTAATTTTTAGAAACATATGCAAATCCAGGTCCCCAAGAAGAACGCTGTTTTGCTTGATAATCTTTTGAAGATTCGACATCTCCTTTTTGAGGGTTATTCATGTTAAGGTGTGGATCTACTGGAGAATACCCTAAGCATTCAAAATGAAATTCATTAGTTAATGCAAAGCCTTTGTAAAAGCTTTCTTCAAGATCATGTTCTGTTTTTAGAAGATAATCAGTTACATGGCAATTTGAATAGTCATATCCACGAGCAAGAATATTTCCATACATCATACTAACATTGACATTAAACAACTCATCAAGTGAAGAAACACCAGTTGTTTTTGAACCAGTCTTTCTGGAATTATCAACTACTTCATACAACAATGGAGTGATTCCAGGTACGCCTACAAGTTCAAATGTGGGATTTGCTCTTGCAATTAAATTACCTTGATAGAATTCAGGAAATTCTACAACTTCAGTTCCACTATCAAAGCTAAATGTGGCTACTGCTCGAGGGCCAGAACCCATGTTATAATTAATAGTGACAGGTTTAGGTTCATTATTAGGATTTACAGGAGTTAATCCAGAACATTCAACATCAAGTATTTCAGCAGTTGCAAATCCACGCTTTCCAGTATAACCTTCTTCTTTATCTTGTAAAGTAAGTATATCATAACCACTCACAATACAACCCTCATAGTTAAGAGCACGTATTGTTTGAGCATCTACTTTTGTCAGTCCATCCAACTTTGCAGGAGTTACAAATTCTACATTTACATCAAAATCTTCATTATAACTTGTTGCAAGACCACCAACTTTTTGAGACTTTATGATTGCATTATCAATTAATGGATGAGGTAAAACTGCAGTGATGATTTGAAAACTAGGAGTTCCAGTATCTTCTTCACTATATCCTCCAGTGGACGTAAAAATCACTGATTCTATTTTTTCAGCACCGTTATCAAAGTCAAATGTTAGAAAAGTACGTACATTATTAGCTTGTTTGAATGGTAATGAACCATAATCTGTAAAAGTTTTTTCGCCAGGACGTACACTTGCAAAAATTTCTTCTTGATTAATTGAAATGCCACCACAGTTAAACTCTATTGAGTTAACTATAGCAAATCCAGAATTTGCTACATGATATGACTCATAATCATCATTTTGAGTTGTTACTCCATGTGAAGAAATTTCACAATTTCTATACGAGAATGACTTTAAAACAG
Organism: Candidatus Nitrosopumilus sp.; assembly: GCF_965263415.1. Classification (GTDB taxonomy): domain Archaea; phylum Thermoproteota; class Nitrososphaeria; order Nitrososphaerales; family Nitrosopumilaceae; genus Nitrosopumilus. Next base: position 854,283 of record NZ_OZ253671.1, on the reverse strand, counting down.
TACTAGATTGCATTACTTTTACATCCACATCGAAAAATCGATGATCATAATCAAATGCACTGCCACCAGTTAATTTTGATATTCTGTGTTTGTATGCTTCATCTAATGCCATATGAAGATGAGGATTATGACCAATTACACCTTCCATGGAAAAACTAGTTCCAGCATCAGATACTATATCAGAAGTAGTTGAAAAGACTGGAAAGTTTACTGTTTCAATACCATCTCTAAAATGAAAAGTAGCTACATTATGTATTCCTGCGACAAAATCATAGTCATGACTGATTGCTTCATCATCAGCAAATGCGGTATTTGAAAAACCCTGAGTAGATATCAAAATAGTTGAAATTAGTAGAATAGATGTCAAAATAGTGACTTTTTGAGAGGATTTCTTCAACGTGGTACAAACACCAAAAAAGAAGTTAAGCAGTGAGTATTCACTGCCATGCAGTGTATTTTTTGGTAAAAAAGAGGAACAAAAAACTGAAAATACAATCAAAATTTTGAAAGAATCATTTAATTTCCCATATTTTCAGGCATATACTATGCCGGGGTAGCTCAGCCTGGTTAGAGTGCCAGTTACTTGGTAAACTCTAGCGGTTCTCCAACTAAGGCAATACTCATAATCTGGAGGTCGCGAGTTCGAAACTCGCCCCCGGCACACAATTTTACAAAATTTTAGTCATTTTTCATATTGATTTTAAGATTTAATGTCTTTAAGAGTAAAAGTTGCATCTATTACAAAGTGAAACAAAATGACAAAATTTTGATTATTGCAGGACTAGTTGCAGGAATGATAGGTCTTGCAATAATGATCGGATTCATTGGACAAGGAAACATAAGACATGTGGAGATATTTTGGACTGAAAAAGTAGAACAAACAATAGTGTTCCAAGAGATTGAGGGAGAAACACGAATTCAGGCAATCAAGGGAGTTAAAGGAGAAAACAATCCAACATTAATTTCACGAACGTCTTTTGCATACATTCTAACGGTAATTAACAATGGAGCAACGCATCATAGATTGTATATTGATGGATTTAATGTCCAAACAGACTTGCTAGAACCAGGACAACAAGATACAATCACAATTTTTCCAGATACAGAAGGAGAGTTTACCTATTATGATAAGAGACAACATCTAGAACCACTAGGCAAGATCAAAATTTTCTCAGTAGTGCCAAGTGATGAGTTTACTGGAATCTGGAAAGATTTGATTTAGGATTTGTGTGAAATAACAAAGTCTACTTTGTAGTTTAGAGTTGTTCGGGGATTTAGTTTAAGATTCCATGGAATGTACGATGGTTTTTTTGTGGAATTTGAAATCTTAAATCCTAAATTTTTCAAATTTGTGCGTAAACTAGATGCATCTACAGGATTTTTCACAGAGCCAGTCCCCCTATCAAAGTCATAAGGATCAGATACTACAAAATATCCTTTTGTAATTTGTTTTGATATTAATTTAAGCAATATTTTCGGTTCAATTATTTCTAATACATTTAGAGCCAAAACTAAATCAAACTGCAACTTGCCAAACACAGGATTCAATGAGTCAGTTACAAAATAATCTAAATTATCTTTGAATTGTTTTTTTGCGATTTGAATTGCAGAAAATGAGCGGTCTACACCAAACACTAATTCATTAGAAGTTGCCAAATGACTAGTTACAATTCCAATAGAGCAACCATGCTCCAAGACAAATTTTGATGAAGGTAAAGAGTCTAGATTATTCTTTATCATACTATAAAATTTTGAAGTTTTGCTGTTTTGGTAAATTCTAGCCCATTTTTCTTCAATATTGCTACGGTCATTGTTTTTTGTGTTCAGAGATTTTTTGACAAAACTCTTGAGTTTAGATGAATTAGTTAGTTTGTAGAGTTTACCTCCAAGAATCCTTCTAAAAGATAGATATTCTGAGAAATCATCCCATAAGATGGGGATTTTTTGGATAATTGGAAACTCTAATTTACATTTCTTGCATTCCAACATCCCTTCTGTGATTTCTTTATCAAATTCAAAAACGTCAAGTTCAAGTTTTGCTCCACATCTAATACATCTTAAAAATTTCATACTTGATTGTAGCATATGAAAAATCAATTGTTACAAACTATATTTCTTTGATGTAAAACCAAGATAATGTTAAATGTAGTAATTCGAGATTCTATTTGAAAATGGGAGAGTTTGAGGAATTTGCAGAAGCACTTTTTGGTCAATTATCAGTAGAAATTGATGAAGAAAATGAGATTTCAAGCCTGGTAGTCAAGGCTAAAGAAGACCTTGCTGGCAAAATAGAGTTCAAAGATATAGAAAAAATAACAGAGGAAGTGCTTCCAAAATTTAAAGAAAAGATCAAAGAATTTCTAGGAATAGAAGTATCAGATATTTTAGAATTTGAGTTTCCAGAATTAGAAGATCTAAAGAGACTCAAAGGAGAGAAAGTATTTGCAGATAACGAATCAAAAGAATTTGTAAGAGAATTATTTAATGCAGTTGCAAAAGAAGACAATACAAAGATTGCAGAATTAATGAAGCAAGATACTGCAAAGTATTTGGTATATTCCACCTATGCAATTCAATACATTTCAAAAATCACAACAACTTATGGCGACTATCTTGATGGTGTGATCTACCTTAACAGATTCATCTTGTCACGTTATCCACAAATCATTTTACACAAACAAGGAGAACCATACGAATCAAGATTTGAGAACGTAAACTCTGGATATACAGGAGGAATAAAGATGGCAGTATTAGAAGAGTTAATTCACTCGACACAAGAAAAGTTACATCAAATAAACAAAGAAGCTGCAATGCAAGTAAACAAGATTAATGAAGAACTAGCAAGGATTATTCTAGAATTAGATACAGAAACTGTTAACATGTTAGCGGAATACTGTCAACTACAAACAGTGCCAGATGATTTCCCATTTGCAAAAAGAGCAAATCTGTTTTTCTTTTTGAATCCAGATCATTTCTTAATCGAACAAATTGGACCTGATGTCATGACATTCACACATGTAGAAATGGATCCAAAAATTAAAGAAGCAATTCCTCAACTCTTGGATATTTACAAGAGATGGCTTGCACCAATACAACAACATCATGCAGTATTTACCGCAATGGAAGGCATGGCAGGATTTGCAATTGAAAATATTCTAAAAGATGACCAAGACTTTCAAAATTATCTCACCACATTCATGGGGACAGACTTTTCATCATATCAGGTAAGAAAGAGCATGGGCAAGGACTTTACAAAGGCAGTGTATGAAAAACTAGGCTCAGATACCTTCAAAAAAATTATAGAAATTCCTCCAAATACCAAAGAACTCAAGGATCCTCAACTATACCTTAACAAGTTGGGCCAGTGATAATTGGAAAAAGAGTTTGATCCATTTGTTGCAGAATGGGTTTCATTTGTAAAGAATCCAAACTTCAATTTAGTTGAAAAGTGTCTAAAATTTGCACAAATTCTAGAATACCCAGATCTAGATATTGAAAAGTACATAGAAAAGACAACCAAAATGGGAATGTCTCTTAAAGAATCAATTAGTGATGTCAAAAATCCAACATATCTCATATCAATGTTAAACGAACATCTCTTTGAGAATCTAGGGTATAGTGGAGATGATGATGATTACTATAATCCAAAAAATAATTTTCTAAACGAAGTACTAGACAAAAAGACAGGACTGCCAATTACTATTTCAATTCTTTATGCAGAAATTGCAAAGTTCATAGGACTGGATCTTAAGATTGTGGGATTTCCAAGTCACATCTTAGTAAAATATAACGAAGAGATGATACTAGATCCATTCTATGATGGAAGATTATTAGACATTGATGACTTGCAAGAAATTCTCGATACAAATTATGGAGGAGAAATAGAATTCAAACCAGAATTCTTAGATGAGATAGAACATGATCAGATTCTAATAAGAATGACTCGCAACTTGAAGAATTCCTATGTACAATCTTTTGTTTATGATAAAGCACTTCGTTGTGTCAATATGGTTTTAGCAATTGAGCCAGAATCACCTGAGGATATTAGAGACAAAGGAATACTGGAAGAAAGATTACTAAATTATGATAATGCTTTAAAATATTTGAATAAATATTTGGAGATTAATCCAAATGCAGAAGATGTAGATTTTATTTTAGAATTGATTAGAAGTATAAAGACAAAAAATTAATCAATAATAGAATCTATATCGTTTCCTTTCTTAATCATTGAGATTTCATGACGTGCAATTTTATTTCTCAATGCTCTTTTGAGGATATCGACTTCACTTCTGAGCAATGCAATTTCATCTTCAAGTTTTGCAACTCGTTCATAGATGGTTTCAGCTTCTGAACTCATGATTATCTATCAAGAAAAAATTGTCTTAAAAAGTTATGGGTAAATAATTTGATGAGCAGGTTAGCTTTTTGGACTATAATTTAACATAGGAAATATTGACTTTTTCTTTTAATGACTGACTATTTCATGCTTGAATAGATGAAAAAATAGAGTATAATGCTAATTCACCAAAAAAATTAAACCAGGATACTAGTAAGATACATTATTGCCATTCCAACTACAAAACCTGAAGCTATAGCGGCACTAGATAGATTCTTGTCACCTTCTTCTCGCACCCATTTCAAAATTGTAATTATTACTTGAAATATTGCACCTGCCCCAATTGACAAAAATATCACAGATGTGAAAGGAGAATATACAAAGCCTCCAACCCATGCACCAAAAATGGCTGGTGCTCCAGCAATCATTCCCATAGCTGCTAATTTTCCAATCACTCGTTTTTCCCTAGACATAGGGGAGGCAATTGCAATTCCCTCAGTGGTATTGTGTAACGCAAATCCAACTATCAAAAATGTACTAAATGCAACAGACCCAAGACCAACAGCAGCTCCTATTGCAAGTCCCTCACCAAAATTATGCAATCCAATTCCTATAGATATCATCAGTGCAATTGCAACAGGTTTTGTAAACCTAGACGATCTTGCTCTGTTTACTAATTTTTCACCAGTGTAGTACAATCCAAGAAATGAAGCTACTAAAACTGTAGCAACAAGCAGTACACCGTTAAAACTTCCTGCAAGGTTTTCTTCAGAAACTTCTAATGCCTCTTCAACAGAATCAATTGCCAAGAATAACAAAAGTCCTGCAGTCAACGCCAAAAAGAAATGATACTTTTGTTTGCTAATCCTTTTGATGAAAGGCAACCAAAGCAAACCAATCATTACAGGGATAATTCCAACATAGGTTCCAATTATTGCAAAAAAGACTACAAGATCAAAAGTCGGTTCTAATGCAGGGGCAGCAGCATCGATTTCTTTTTCAAATCGTGTTCCATCCTCAATTGTAATTCCAATTCTATATGGTTCTGCCTCATTCCATTCAAAAGGAATTCTCACCAAAGCTGTTTCATACCTGTTCAAATATCTATCCGGTTCAACTGCGGCAGGTTGTATTCTATCATTAACATCTGCCATTGCAACCTCAACAGGGATTGGTCCAGTATTTCTGACAGTAACTTGAATTTCAGAATCTACAAAATCTACTTTTTCCATCGTAACTTCAGGTAATGGAACTCCTAAATCCAATAAATCCGAACCAGGACCAAAAATGTATGCGATCATAATCACTAAAAATGCAAATGGAATGACACCACTTGCAATCATTTTTCCTTTTGAGGATTTGTTACTAACTTCCATATCCTTCAGACTCTACAGTATTTTCATCTTCATTTACCAGAAATATTCCTACCCAACCTTTTTCTGAGAATTCTACCTTGTGTGCGTGGAAAAGATATTTCCCAGGATATTCATACTCAAACTCCATTATTCCACGTTCAGTTTGTGACATCGTTATCATGTCTGTATAAAATGACGGTACAATATCAGTTCCTGTGGGATAATATTTGTACAGATTACCATGAAGATGTAAATTGTTAATTGGATCAAATTCCACCATGTTTACAACATAAACTCGAATCAATTCATTAGCATTGATTTGGATTGGGTGGTGTTGATAGTAAAATGGAATAGTGTTTGCAGCATAGAAATTATTTTCAGTGTCAAAATCAGTATCTAATCCATTTAAGACCATAACCATCTCATCAGCTGGTGGACGTTCCTCTTTTGGATCTACAATAAACACACCATAAAGTCCATGTACAATATGTTCCTCAAGTGGCATTACATGACAGTGATATGGGTGAACTCCTACTGGACCTGCTTCAAATTCATAAACAAACTGTCCACCATTTCCACCTACTGGTTCAAAGACTCCATCCATTCCAGCTGGATGAATTCCATGAAAATGCATAGTGTGTTCTTTTTCCCCATTGTTGATGAATTTGATTCGTACAACATCTCCTTCGGTTGCTCTAATTGTAGGTCCAGGAACGGTTCCATTAAATGTCCAAACATTATAAAAAATTCCAGGGGACACTTCCATTATTTCATCATCATTTGCAATTATTGTGTATTCACGCAGAGTTGTTCCATCAGGTAGTTGTGAAACACGACCATAATTGAAATCACGTAAATATTCCATAGGATCAAATTCCACTGTTGCACTGGTATACAATGGATCTAGTACCTCACCAGTAGTTTTTACCACAGCACCAGAATGAGTTACAAATGTATTCTCATCTTGTTGTGCATTAATACCATCAGGAAAAGCAGTAAACAGTACAGAAACTGTTGCAACTGCAATCAAAAACATTAGCATAATTCCAGAACGTGATTTTATCATGAATGATATACAGAAATGTTTGAACAATATAAAGTTAGCCTAGGCTAACTTTATTAGTCTAATGCAACTTTATTAGAATAGGGCAACTTTACTAGTACCAACACAATCAAGAACGATGTAGAGAATCAATTATTCTTGGGATTAAATGAATGAAGATAATCAGAATTAGATTTTAGAAATGTTGTGAATTTTCTTAATTGTTTCATAGTTTTTGGGTTCAAGTGATGCTCAATTCCTTCTACATCTTTGTTTGCCACATCAAATTCGACACCAATTAGTTGAAAAAATTCTAAAAGATCGCTGTGTTTTTGACGAATGTCATTTGCAATAGTTTTACCTTTTGAGGTCAACTTTAATCCACGATATTTTGTATATTCCACATACCCATCAGAATCAAGTTTCCTAAGCATCTTAGTTACGCTAGGTGGACTAACATGCATGTAATTTGAAATATCAGTTGGAGAAGCATATCCTTTGAGTTCTACGAGTTCGGAGATCACCTCAAGATAATCTTCCATTCTAGTTGTAAATGAATTTTTTTGGCGGTGTGCTTTTTTGATTGATTCTAATCGCTTTGTGTTTTTTCCCGAGGTAGTTTTTGACACGTTTTATTAGAAAACCTACAAGTATTTTATTATTGTAGACTGACTATTTTAGGAATAATTCTAATCTTCACTCAGATGGGTAGTATGACTTGGGTCATCTTTTACTGCCTCTCTTGTTCTTTTGTCTATTGCAATAATGTACGAATCTCGACAGCCTTGAGAGCAAAATTTGGTATTCTCCCCTTCAAACAATTTGCTACAATGAGTACAGACTAGTTTCAATATTTGATTACTCCTAACAATTACAACCATCACCTAATTTTGGATTACATATTTTACAATCTAATAGACATTTATCTTCAGGACAATATCCACAAAATTGTTTTTTCTTTGATTCCAATTATCTTAACCCCTTGTTAGTTCCAATCATTTCATATGAATTTCCATCGTATGAAACTTTGTAAACTTCTTGATACCCATCAGAAGAAAATCCTGAAACATAGAGTCCATTGTTTTGTGAATCAGCAGTAATGCTTGTTACTGTAAGATCAACATTTACCATACTTTCCCACGAATCTCCAGAATTATCTGATTGTACTATGCCAAATGTTTTAACTGAGGCAAATAGTTTTCCTGTATCATCAAAAGTTAATGCAAATACAGACAATCCTCTATACGTATCAAGATGAATCCAAGTCTTTCCTCCATTATCGGATTTGAAAATGCCATTTCCAGTTCCTGCAAATACTAGTTCTGAATCATCAGGTGAAATTGCTAATGCTGAAACATACTCTGGATAGTCTAGTGTTTCCCAAGTTTTTCCAGCATCAACAGACTTGAATAGTCCGCGTGCTCCACTGTCAAAACCAATTATTGTTTCGGGATTTTGTTTGCTTACTGCCATTGCATGAAAATCAACTGGGGGCTCTATCACATTAGAAACATGTTGCCAAGTCACTCCTCCGTCATTACTTTTGATCAATCCTGTATTTCCTCCAGTTGATGGATGTCCACTTGCATAGAGAGGGAATCCAGAAACCAGTGGCGCATTAAATGCCATATAGTCTGCTCTAACTTTGTCTACTTTGATTGGAGGTGCACCGCTAATACTTTGATAGAAATCCCCATGTGTTGCAATATACAAAACAGAATGATTTGCAGGATCTAGCCCCAATCCATGAACATGGCGCCAATTAATAATTCTAGGATCAAGTTCCTGAGAGGATTCCAGATTTGGAGATTGTTCTACAATTACTGATGAATTAATCAAAGACGAACCAATCAAAATTAGGGTCACAATTATGGCAATTACAACTACTGCACTAATAATAATGAATTTCTTGTTGTTAGAGTTCATTTTAGTGCCTTAACATGCCATCAATGACTTTTTGAAAACTCTCAAACGGTTGTGCACCCTTTAATTCAACATATCCTAATTCGTCATTACCAATAAAGAATGCAGGTGTTCCTGTTACACCATAGTCACGTCCATCCTGAAGATCTTTTTTTATCTCATCAAGATATTTCCCAGATTCCAAACATGCATTAAATTCTTCAATGTTTAATCCTAAAACAACTGCATATTGTTCAAATTCTTGTAGTAGATTTGCTCCATCTATTTTCTCCCACGTACTTTTTTTATCAAATATCATATTGTGGTATTCCCAAAATTTTCCTTGATCATCAGCACATTCAGTAGCTAATGAAGCAGGCAGTGCATTGTCATGAATGCTTTGAATTGGGAAATCTCTATAAACAAAATTGACTTTGCCTGTGTTGATATAATTTTCTTCAATCAACGGAAGAGTATTAACATAAAATCGTTGACAGAAAGGGCACTCATAATCTGAAAATTCTATTATCGTAATTGGTGCATTTGGATCACCTTTCATCGGATCATCATCAATGGAAATTTTTACAGGCGGTGTATTTGGTTGAACATTAGATTTAGCAGTATTTCCAATTTTTGATTCTAATTTTGAAATTGCAGTATCAAGATCTGATTTTGTAATTTTATCAGAAGTTAAATTTGTAATATATGAACCTGCAAAAAAAGAGGATATTGCAATTACTATCACTAGTACAACAATCAAACTAGTAAACGTAGATTTTTTAATCATAATATTATTTGAATTGTTAATTGTATTTTTAACAGATTCATCTTCCAAAAAAATTCACTACTGACAATAGATTTTTTGAATATTTATTCACTATGTTTTATCATTGTACTAATCTTTTTTTAAAAAAATGAAGTGATTATTTACAAGAACAATCACATAATGTCCTAATTCAAAGATTTTAACGTTATATATTGCAAAAATGTATTTTTAATTAAATTGAAACTACAAACTAATTCAAAAGTTGCAATAATTGGAATTATTGCTGTAATTATCTCGTATTTTATTTTAGTCAATAGACCTTAAATTTACTAATCAATAAACAAGTGGAATTAAGACTTGATTAGTATCTGAGTTCATCTTTTCTTTCTTGGAATAGTTTACGATATTTTCCTGCTCTTGGAGTAATACGTAAAACACAACGACAGCAAGGACATCTTGCGTCAGTGCAATTTATGAAAACATTACATTGAGTACAGAGTTTCTGATTGTTTTCATATCTAATCTTTCCATTGAATTTTTTAATTTCTATTCTAAGACAAAGTCCTTTACACACGTTCATTTTAGATGGACTCCAAATTTCTATACACAGGTAATTTTTTTCCAGTTTTGCTCAAAATCACTACAATAACAAAGGCAACACCTAACACTAACAGAGCAAGTAAATCAAATTCAGGAACAACATTTACAGTGATTTCGACATATTCATCAGTTCCTGCAATTTTTTCAATTCTTATGGTAACATCACCTGCCTCTTTTTCCACAAACACAAAATTCTCAAAAGTTCCACCACCATTTGCAATTCCAGACTTGCGATGAATCTCAGTTCCGTTTTGGACTAGTACAAAATCATATGAGACATTTCCTGAAGTTATCCCAGTATCCTTATCATAAAATGACATTATGAACTCAGATTCTCCAAGTTCAAGTGTATTTGGGAACCACGTAAGATCTACCCTGTATTTTCCAGTATCAGGGTTTGATTCAGAAATGCTTTCTAACTTTATTGGGAATTTTGCAACTTCTTGAGGATTGACAACAACTAAGAAACTAACATCAGATAATGAATTTCCTATGTAGTGTCAGAACAGTATACTGCGTTTGATTTTTGGAATATGTTAAATGATGAAAAGAATTTAGCGTGTTAATCGTATTCGTTTATTGTACTAAAATACGATACACGTAAAACAATTTAAAAAATGTAAAATATGAATTGAAAATCAACAAAAAACTAATTCTTTTACTTGCATTGATTTGGTTTGTAATTTCATTACCTCTTCCTTGGATAATTAACAATCCAAATGTATCAGAATCTGCTTTCTATATAACATTAGGGATAATTGGAATAATGTCTATTCCATTTGTAATGTTGGGAATAGCATGGACTTTGAAACCAGAATTAACTCATTGATTTTTGCTTTTAATTGTTGACTATCAATGTCTAAATTGACAATTTTTGAATACAGTCAACAATCACAGGATGATTTACTATCTAATCGAGGATTACATATTTTACAATCAAGTAAACATTTGTCTTTTGGACAATAACCACAAAACTGCTTTTTCTTTGATTCCAACTCATGTATCTTAATTAGTTATAATATAGAATCTTTATTCCATTTTGATATCAAATGGGTGATCAATCAAAGAATTTTTTCGTTTCAATTCTATTATTTTTCCTAGCTGGTCTTTGTGAGATTGGCGGAGGTTACCTAGTCTGGCTTTGGTTACGTGAAGATTTTAGTTGGATGTTAGGTGCAGTTGGAGGATTTGTGTTATTCTTGTATGGAATTGTTCCAACATTTCAGAAGACTCACTTTCATAGAATCTATGCAGCTTATGGAGGAGTCTTTATTGTAATGGCAATATTGTGGGGATGGTTAATTGCAGGTGTGCCACCAGATACCTATGACATTATTGGAACAATAATTGCAGTTATTGGGGTTGCAATAATTTTCTACTATCCAAGAAAAGGAGAGAAGGTTTGATCGAAGTAGCAACTAGTCTAGGTATTTTCTTTTTTTCAGCACTATTAGAGATTGGTGGAGGATATCTTGTATGGAAATGGTTGCGAATTGATAAAAGAAAAATATTTGGAGTAATTGGTGGATTGATTTTATTTTCTTATGGAATTGTTATGACTTTACAGCCTGCTGAGTTTGGTAAAGTCTATGCGACATATGGAGGAATCTTTGTTGTATCATCAATAATTTGGGGTTATTGGGTTGACAAGAAAAAGCCAGACAAACCAGAGATAATTGGTTCAGTAGTAGTTTTGATTGGTGTTGCTGTAATGTTTTATTTTCCTAGATGAATCAGTTCTAAGGCGTATTCAAAGTCTGCATAAATTGTTGATTATTCATCATGTTCTGCATCATCTGAGGGTGCATCATCATGTTGTCCATCATCTGTTGACGTAATTCTGGATCATCCATCATACTATTCATCATTGGACTCATCATGTTGCCCATCATTCCTTGCATGTGCCAAGGATTGTTCATCATCATATCATGCATGTTCTGCATTACTTGAGAATCATTCATCATTTGACCCATCATATTATTCATCATTTGTGGATTGTTCATAGTCCAATTACTATTCATCATAGGTTTCACATTCATCATGTTCATCATTTGATTATTGTTCATCATATCATACATCATTTGTGGGTGATTCATCATGTCATACATCATTTGTTGCCTTAGTTCAGGATCATTCATTGCAGTTCCCATAGCGCTCATGTTATTCATATTTGACATCATTCCATGATTCATTCCCATCATGTTGCCCATCATCATTCCTTTGCCCATCATAGAGCCACCCATCATGTTGTTACCCATCATACCTTGGTTCATTCCAGAACCCATCATGTTACCATTCATCATATTATTTCCCATCATGTTATTGTTCATCATCATGTTGTTTCCCATCATGTTACCCATCATCATTTTACCATTCATCATGTTCATCATCATTCCATTGTTCATCATGTCTTGCATCATCTGAGGATTGTTCATCATTGTGTTCATCATCTGTTGTCTTAGTTCAGGATCATTCATCATTCCCATCATTCCGTGATTCATAGAACCACCCATCATCATATTCATCATAGTACTATTTCCTCGCATTGTCTGCATCATTGGTTGATGTTGTGCCATCATGTCCATCATTTGTTGACGAAGTTCTGGGTTATCCATCATGGTATTCATCATAGGACTCATCATCTGAGGATTGTTCATCATGGTTGTTTTCATTTGATCAGTCATTGTCTGCAAATGCTGAGGATCATTTGCCATAGTATCATACCAAAGTTTTCCAGTTTGCTGATTGCTTAACATGCTATTCATTACACGTTGCATTTGTTGTGGGTCGTTTGTCATCATGTTCATATCCCAATTACCCCATCCTCTATCTGCCAATTTCAGATAGCTGTTAGGATTAACACACGCAGACATGCCCATGTTTTTCATCATGAGAACCTTACCGTCAGCACATACGATTTGGTTAGGATTTGTTCCCATCATCATTTGTTGTCTTGGAGACATCATGGTTTGTGCCATGACTTGCTCAGAAAGTAAAGATAGTGAAATTGTAGCAACAGCAAAAATTAAGATTACAGAAAGTAATGTATTTTTCATACTCTATTGATAGTATTTTTGTTAAATTTAAAGTATATACCATATTTCACAGATGATTCTCAAATGATGTAATGAGAATTATGATGACTCGGATTGCTTTAGATCATTTCTAGCATCTTTAATGATTGAAAATGATGACTGTAAAAAGAGACTCGCAATTATTCCAGCTACTATAAGGTCAGGATATGATGTTCCTGTTAAAAATACAAAACCTGCACCAACTATTACCAAAATATTACCTAGTGCATCGTTGCGACTAAAGAGCCATACTGCACGTACGTTTGCATCACCTTTCCTATGTGGAAGCAATATGATCACAGCAAGTACATTTATCAAAAGTGCACCAAAGCCAAAAACTCCCATCATTCCAGCTTCTGGAACATGCAAAACTTGTGTGCGATATATCGTATAACCAAGTACTGCAATTCCCATTACACCAAGAAAAATTCCTTGTAGAAGAGCTGAGCGAGCACGTAATTTCAAACCCCATCCTATCGCAAGCAATCCCAAAAACGTGATTGACCCATCACCTAGAAAATCAAGTGCGTCAGCTTTGAGTGCTTGAGAATCTGCCAAGAATCCACCAATCATTTCGGCAATCCCGTAACCTACATTGATTAAAACGACAATCCATAATGCACGTTTGTATGCAGGTGTGATGTGTGCAAGATCTTTTGGTAAATCATCATCGTCTGGCATTAAATCACTATCTCGTTAATGTCTAGAGTTATTTTTTCTTTCATGAAATGATTTTCGATATTTGTTTGCTCTAGGAGTTACTCTCAAAATACAACTACAGCAAGGACATCTTATGTCAAGGCAAACCATAAAAATATCACATACAGGGCATCGTTTTTGATTATTTTCATATCTAATTTTTTGTCCCTTGATCTTTATTTTGAATCTGTCACAAACTCCTTTGCACAAATTCAATTTACAACAATGACTCCATTTTTCATCAAGTATTCAATTCCTTGAACAAAGGCATCATCATCAATAGAACCATCTGCCCACCAACCTGCATTGTTTTTTATCCAAGAAGGAATTTCGTTGTCAGTAGATTCTTGTGAGGTAGTTATAGGAACTTGTAGAATGTTTTCTTTAATCAAAAACTGTATTCCTTGAACAAAGGCATCATCATCAATAGAACCATCTGCCCACCAACCTGCATTGTTTTTTATCCAAGAAGGAATTTCAGGCTCAATATTTGTTAAAATTTGTGGCTCAAGTGAGGGTTCAATTACTATGATAAAATTTCCTCGTGAAAGAGTATTATCATCAATGTTTGAGAAGAAAATATTTGCAGTTCCCGTATGTTCTGGTGTAAACGTTATTGTATGAGAATTTGAAGTATCAGAATTGACATTACCAGTTAGATGTTTTTTGTAAATCTCTGCATCGTTTTGAATTACAGTAAGATCATATTCTGTAACTCTCTTAGTTTTTGCACTAAACAATTCATCAAAATCTACAAAAAATGTTACAGGTTCACCTGCACGAATGATTTCAGGTTCCCATGACAAGAACACTTTGAATCGATAATCAGGAGTAGCAAATTCTAAAGGAAACTGTGTTTGGTCACTTGTCTTTAATCTAAAATCTATTCGTGAATCAGATACTTTTGAAGCCTCTTCTTTTAGTTCTTTGATTAATTCACGATAAACTGTCATGTGAACTGTTCTATCATCAAAAGAATAATCATCAATGGTTACTACATCATCAGGTAACAAAATACCATTTAGATATGCATCATACTTTGTAGACAGAAACTCTCCAAATGTATTTGGAACTCTGATTTCTTCATGAATTACGCTTAGTTGTTCAAGATCTTGATTCCAATCAAAAGGCATGGAAAAACTCATCTGATTTGAATCAAAATCAAAATTGTTTACGACATCAAAATACGAAATGACTTGAACGTCATGAGATTGGTTTTGAGAATCAGTGACTCCAAAAGTTTTGGTATCTGCAAGACTGATTGCCCCTTCTAGTTCCACCCTTACATCCAAGACATTTGTGTCTGAATCTACCGTAAGTACTTCCACTTTGTATTCATAAAGACCGCCTGAGGAGAAAATGGGTCCAGTAAGAGTAAGAGGTTGATCATTTCCCCTCATCCAGCCTCCCAAAAGAGGCTCCTGAACCCCATCAATTTCTATTTTATCAGAGTCATTTGAAATCACACGAAAATTGAGATTGCCAAATTCATCATGAAACATGTATCTGAAAATTCTCTCTCCATCTTTTTTGAGTTCCAAGATAAATGTAACATGTTCAATAATTGCTTCAGTTTCTGAATTAAACAATTTCAGTGTCACAAAATTTTCTGGATCATTAGGATCATATGTAGAAGGAGAGACATTTATTGAAAGAGTTGCATCCCTATCTCCAATAGTTCTAGGCGGATGCATTTCTCCTCCCAATCCATGTCCAAATGCGGAATTTGTAGAAAACCCTAAACAAACAATTAGAAAAAGTGCTAAAAACTTGAAGTAAAATTTCATCTAAATTACCTCAAATGAATCCATGATAAAATTGATATTTTCTTTTTGTTTTATGCTAAGTGTTTCTGGATGATCTCCTGTGTATTGTAACATATACAATCGATTTTCCTTTAGAATCAAGAATTGTTCTCCATATGTCTGACTAACAGAATCATTTACTGCAAATATTGCCCAATCATTGTCAGGAGATACTTGTTCAAAAGGTATATCGTAATTTTGAGATTCCATCAAGGAGATTTGGTCATCAATGTATTCGTGTAATGAAAAATCTTCTTTTTGTATATCAAAGATTGTGAGCAAAAACTGTTTGTTATGGTTTTGTTCAATGAATATTCCATCAACAAATCCTATTGTTTTTAATGATTCTAGTTCTTCAGATTCAAATTCATCTAATGCAGAATGAATTTCCCAATTGCTGTTTGGTTTGAATATTACAAATCCAAGATTTGCATCCTCATAGAAATTTTTTTCAAACATACCTGTCTTTTGAGAACTAAACAAAGTAATTTCACCAAATCCTGAAAATGCAATTTCTGTGCCTAAAACATCACTTTTTGTGTCATTTGGAATATCCAAAAACAACACACCAAGAAAAGACATTCCTGCAACTATTGAGACAATTAATGAGAGTCGAACTAGTTTTAGTTCTGATTTTACATCCATCATATCATACAGGACTAGCCTTTCTCTCCTTTTGATTTGCAGATATATCAGATCCTTTGTTTTTCATGTAAAGAATAACTACCAATAGCATAACGCCTGGAACTACAATGATTGCAACTGCTATTTCATAATAAAATTGAACAGTTTGTCTTGGTTGGACAATTTCATCACTAGTGAATGTTTTTTCGGTATTTTCATATACAATTGCACTAAAATCTGCCAATCTAGCAGATGCATCATCACCAAATTGGATTTGTGTTTCAGCTACAGTTCCAAAAGGCTTGATATTTTTAATTTTTACAATTGTGGTTCCAGGTTCTTCATAAATCCATTGACGATAATCCCCACCTGCACTTGAAACTGCGCCTTTTTCTTCAAAAACTAAATTTCCATTATGAATTATAGAAATATCATACTGCATTTTTCTTAAAGGAAGATCATATACTGCATCATAAAATCGATAAATGAAATTTACTTTTTCATGTGTTTTGATTATGTGAGGCTCCCATGAAAAATTAATTTCAATTGATTGATCAGGTGTTATTTTATACATTGGGAATTGTTCAAGTTTTTTTCCTGTACCATCATGGGGATAATCTGGAATGAATGGTTTTACAAACACAATTCCTTCCATCCAAGGATGAATTATACAAAAATAATTGAATGCACCTTCTTCTTCAAATGTATAAGACCATGATTCGCCTGGCATGAATCGCCCACTATCAAAAATGCCATCTGCTTTTCCTAGATTCTTAGAACCCATCCAATCAAATCTACCAGCCCCATCTCCACTAGTGACAGTATGTCCTTCACGGTCATCATTAGTCCATGTTATTGTATCTCCAACTTGGATGATAAGTTCTGGAGGGTCATACCATACTTCGGCAGGCGTATTTAGTTCTGGATTAAATGCTCCAAAGGGAGTGCTAATTGTGTATTCTTCAGCAAAAGATTGCTCAATAGTAAAAAGCATGACTAGAACAAACATTCCAATGATGACTTTTCTTGAAAAAGTTCTAGGGGCTTTCTCAAGAATCATCATCAATGAAAAATATCTTTTTTTCTTTAATTAATGATGATATTGTTTTACCATTGTTCCAAATAATTTAAAATCAAATTAATTCAAAACTAAACATTGCAAAAACCAACACTATCCATTAAAGAGAAAACAAAAATTCTCCTAATAGTTTCAGTTACGGCTCTTGTGATTTCCATCCCTCTTGGTTTTGACAGAGTGGATTTTGAAGAAAGAGGATATTATGCAATTCACGTAGCTAGTGTGATTTTTGGTTTGTTTTTGTCAATAGTTGGTTTGATCACATATTTGGAGTTTAGGAATATTCGTTTGTTGATGATCTTTGGTGCGTTTTCAGCAATAACAGTTGCAGAAAGTACATCATTGGCAAATCTGCTAAATCCGTTCTTCGAGATTACTTATGGAGCTCATGATTTCATAACACACGGTTTGATTCTTGTAATGTTATCCTTTTTCATTGTAGGGATTTTTAGATCAGACTAGAGATAAGAGAAAGTATCAGCAAATCTGTCTTTCATAGTATCAGTTACACTTGGCTCAAGTCTATCCAATGCGTTAAGAGTGGTTTTTGTATCAAATAGTTTGAAATGAGGTCTTAGTCCTTTTATTCGTAGTACAATATTTTCTTCAACCAAATGAGTCAATGTTAATGAAACTGTGGAGGGAGCTTTGCAGACATGGGCTTGAATTTCTGAAAAAGTTCCCTTTTGATTTTCAACAAGGAATAAGATTATTCTCTTTGATGTTTCTTTTCTTAAATTGATTAGTGTTGAATATTCTAGGGATGGGATGTCTTGTGGGAAATAATTTGCACGTCTAGTAGAACGTTTGATAATTATTTTAGAATCTTTTTCTAAATTATTAAGAGAATTTGAAAGTGTGCCAAAAGGATAACCTGATAATTTTTGCAACTCTCTAAAAGACAACCCAGGATTTTTGTTAATAATTTCTAAAAGAAATACAATTCTGGGGTTTAGGATATGATATCTTTTAGGTTTGTTATGATATAGCATAACCTTACATCCATTTTCAATTTTACCAGAAGTTTTCAAAAATCCCAATTTTTTGAGAATTTCCAGTCTTCTGTAAACTGTACCAAGAGAAATTTTTGTATCTTTGCTGATTTCAATTGCAGATTTGGGAGAACATGTTGACTTTAGAATTAATCTTGCAGATTGATCTCGAACATATTCTGAATAATCTGTTTCATAATCCATATAGAACTAAAACAAAATATGGTTTTTAAAAAGTTTGTAAAAAATCACAACTAGAAAACATAATGCATAGTAGAAACATGACAAAAACTGTATTTTTGTTGGTACAACTATAGAACAACATCAAGGGATTAAAACTATGAAAATGCCTTTTATCATGTGTACAAAATTCTCTATGTTATTCCCGTAATTGTGATTTTGGTATATTTTGGGGCAGTGTATACTTTAGTCCCTTTTGGAAATGATAGTTCTACTACAGAAATTAAAGACGTTCAAAAATTAACTGGAACTCCTGCTGATAATTATGAACCTCATGAAAGAGACCAACATTGTGGAAGTTCTGATGCTAAGACAAGTCAATACATCAAAGAATTTAAAATTCCCACTCCTTGTACACAACCTCTTTCAATAATTGCTGATTATGACGGAAAAATTTGGTTTACACAAACCAATACAGGGAATATTGCAAAGTTTGATCCTGAATCTGAAGAATTTACAGAGTATCCAAATGATATGTGGTCATTGAATAGTGCATCAATGATGTGGGGAATAGCACTTACTGAAGATAATGAAATTTGGTATACAGATGACAAATACGGGGCACTGTGGCAATTCTCTATTCCTGATGAAAAATATTCAAAGTTTGAAATTAAAGGTAAAACAGGAAAACCATCACCCCAAAAAATCGGTTTATACAATGATAATTTTGTAATTAATGATTTTTCAGGAAAACAAATTGTGGTTTTGAATCATGAGAAATTAGATAATGGAATTTACACTAATGCAACTCTTTCAATTCCAGATGGATTCTTCACAAGTCAGGCAGTTGTAGATAATGATGGAAACATGTGGTTTATCATGTGGAAATATCAAAAAGAAGCAATACTTGTTAAAACAAATTCCAATACACAAGAAGTAGAACGATTTAATCTTCCTGATTCAATAAAAGCACCAAATGGTGTTGCATTAGGACATCTAGGGAATATTTGGATTGCAGATACTGCAGGAAATTCATTTTACAAGTTTAATCCAGATGATAATAAAGTGATAGAATTTGTTACATCAAAACCATCAGTGATGACCTATGGCAATGCTTCAGGATTAATTAAAACACCAATTACACGTCCTTACTGGAATGCATTTGATTCGGAGGGAAACATGTGGTTTAATCAACAAACTGCAAACAGATTGGCAGTTTTTAATCCAGATATAGAATCACTTGTAGAATATGACATTCCATCAAGAAATCCTGATTGGTCAGATTGTGGAGACTTGAGTGATTGTGGGTTATCACAAAGTTTTGGATTTACGTTTAAAGATAAACAAGTATGGTTTACTGAATGGGTTGAAAACAACATAGGAGTACTAGACACTTCAGTACCATTACCAATAGAAGTTTCAATAGATGATGATGAAATTGAAATCAAGCAAGGGGAACAAAAAGAGTTCTTTGTAACTATAACACCCAATTCAAACAAAAACTCTGAAGTTAAATTATTTGGAAATAGTAATTCTGAATCAATTACAGTTAATCCAAAATCAGAGATGGTATTAATCTCAGATGAATCTGTAAAAATTCCTGTAACTATAACTGCAAGCGATGATGCACATGAGGGATATTACAAGATCTTAATCGGTACGCAGTTTAGTGATGTGGCAATATCATCGTATGCTACAATTAAAGTTGGATAATTTTGTAGGAGATAACCCATCTAAGAAACCAACCAGATATCCGTTAAATTGCTCACCAAAGGGATTCTTTCAGAGATTCTGAGTTTAATTGATTCAAAATATCTAGAAAAAATTCTTTATCACATGATTTAGATTAATCTCATAATTTTCTTCCCTTCCAACATACACAACTTGCTTTGCTCTTTTCTTGATTTGTTCTGGAGTAATTCTAAATTTCTTAATACATGTTGCAATGTCTTCTTTGTCGCGTCCATGCAATCTACCAATCTTTGTAACAATGATATCAAGCGGATCTAAAATCCTGAGTTTCATTTTTTTCATCTTTGTCCTGACAGGTTTGCTTTTCTCCAAATAGTCATCAGGCAAGTCTTGGCTGAAGACCATCCCATTATTCCAAGCATCAACTTTGAATCCATGTGGGATTATTTTCAAGACTCTATCAAATTCAGAATAGTCTTGGGCAGGAATTGTAAAATCAACATCAATTGTGGATGCTTTAGCATTATGAAGAGTCATTGCAGTGCCACCTACTGCAACTACAGTTATCTCACGCTCAAGTTCTTTATCTAATTCTTCTAAAAAATCCAATAATTGCTGCTTACTCAATGACATCGTATAGCCTCATCTTTTTTTCAACATCTTTTAGGTTCAACTCAATCTCCTTTTGGCGAGTCTTTACATTGTGAACGGTAGTATTTCGAAGTTCTTCTATTGCGTGCGTCAGTGCTTCAGCAGGTTTGATTGCATCTAGGATTTCCAGTATCTGATACAATCTTTTTAGAACATGAAATTTTGTTGCAAGAAAAACTAAGAGAGTATAGTTAACATGAGACTCGTTTTTTCCAAGAATTATAGGAATTGCTTCTATTCGTCGTATGCTTTTGTCTTTAAGTAAGATAGATGTTATGATGTATTCAATGCTTATTGGGGTTCCATTTGTTATTTTAGTTCCAATTTCTTTGTATCCCAGTCTTGCTAGATTGTAAACCATGTCTTGTTCAGATATTTTTGCAGGGTTTGTTTCTTCTTCAAATTTAATATTCATTCCTTCTTTAAGAGCAGCCATTATTTCTATCCAAAATGTTTGAGGATTTGAGAGAACTATCTTATTTGAGAGCATTTCTCTTGCAACATTAATTTCATCTGAAATTAATAATTCAAGAAAAGTTTTTCCGTTAATTAGTATATGATCTATTCGGATGTTATACTTTTTGTATAGTGCATTCATTATTGAGCGAACAGCTGCAATTTCTCCATCAACATCTCCTTTCCTCTTGGAATTTTTTAGTAGAATCAGTAACTCTATTCTGTTGAGTTTTGCATTTCTTTGAGGATTAACTATGGATATTGATTTTATAAAATAAAACTCCTTTAGAAATGTGCTAAGTTCAATAAGTAACATCTGAAAGTCTTGTTTATTTTCAAGAAACAGTGTCTTTCTTCTTAGTTCCATTTCTGCAAGCATGTCAATTAATAATGGATTCTCAAAGCTCAAAACTGCAATAGAAGATCGCCCAATGCTTTGAATTCTAATCAGTTCTGTTTTTTCCATCTCATGTATTGCCATGTAGATGTTTTTGTAATCAGCAGAGCCATAGATTTGATGTATGTTATTTTTTATTTCGTTAATTGACATTGGGTTGCCAATCTCTCTGGCAAGTATATCCAGTATTTTGTACATATTTTCTCTCATATCTAGGCACCACTTATGGTAATAACACCATAACATTATGGTTTATTACCATAATATTATGGTAAAAGTACTATAAATACATAGTACATACTCAGTACACCTAAAACGAAAAAAATTCTGATAAAAAATATTTTTTATAAAAAATAAAATTTACTGAGAACGCGTAGCTATAGACCTTATTTGATAAGCACCAGTTGGATGGCTATATTCTACACCATATGTCTTTGTGATTGCTCCAATACAAGCAGATTCAAAACCAATTTCCATTAATTCCATTGGAGATTCTTTTGGTTTTCTAAAAAGTCCAGACTTGCTCTTCCAATATTCTTTGAGTTTTTCTTCAGTAAGGGTTTTTTGAAAATCAACGTACAAATTAATTCGTTCGCCTTCAGAAGAATTAAAATTTTTGTAGCTAAATGAAGATATCGATATTCCAGTTCCATCTAAAACTCGTTTTAGATCATTAATTATTGATTTATGTGAAAATTTGTTTCCAATGTATTTTACTGCAGGAATTGAAAAAAAGTGCATTCTACAATGGAATCTATGTTGACCAGGCATTAGAGTATCATTATCGACATCATCAGATTGTAATACATAACCAAGTTTTTCAAACAAGTAAGAAGCAAATTCAGATTTACTATCAACATCAATCATTTTTTCTTGTAATTTTTGAATAGTGGTACCATCCCATAATTGACATCCTTCACGTTGAAGTTTATTTTGAATTCCCATGTTTTGCCCTACATTTTTAGCACTAGTAACTAGTACACCTACAACAGTTTCATCTGGATGATCTATTCTATAATCATGAACTTGTCCAATAAGAGTAAAAAGGATTTTTTCAGTTACTTTGAGTTCAGAATAGTCTTTGCATTCTACAAATAATGTAAGATTGTCATATTGTGCTAGAATGTCAACACGATAATGCTCATTAGTAGATTCTTCAAAAAC
The DNA here is from genome assembly GCF_965263415.1 of Candidatus Nitrosopumilus sp. Lineage (GTDB taxonomy): Archaea > Thermoproteota > Nitrososphaeria > Nitrososphaerales > Nitrosopumilaceae > Nitrosopumilus. The sequence continues at coordinate 831,470 of NZ_OZ253671.1, read as the reverse complement.
TATTTTTCTTTCTCTTTGGGTTTTCATACCAGCAAATCTCAAAATTCGCTCTGTTTCGCTTTCAAGCCAGCCTCCAGATTTTTTCTCTACTCCAATATGAGTATCAGAATCAGTACGAACCTCTACAGTGTTATCTGCATTACCAGTGTACGTTGGAAATTCATCATCGGGGGATTCACTATTCAAGTATTATTTTATGAATATACTTGAATAAAAAGTCGTTCCTGGATTTGTTAAATTATATCTAAATAATAGAATCTCAATCCAATGATGTTATAATTAATTCATTGAAATTTCCATGCTTGCATTCACACATATCTTTCCATCCAAATAATGCTTTTTCAGCTAATGCAGCCAATGCAGCTCCTGCAATACCACCAACAATACCACCAGCAGCTCCTGCAATCACAGTTCTAGTAGCATTACTTACATAATGTCGAATTACAGCTTTGACAAAAATAATACTCATCTCTTTTAGAGTCATGTCTATTTGTTTTAACACATATTCATCAGTAAAATTTCTAGGAGGTTTAAAGAAAATTGTCATTATTTTACCAAAAATATGACATTTTGTAAATCCAATTAGATTCAAATTTCTTTCAAGATGTCTTTCACAATCTAAAACATCGGTAATTAGTTCAGGGATGTTTATTCTGACCTGATATTCATCATTAAAATTCAAAGACATATCTTTCTCATCACACAACTGCCTTTGTTAAAATTCTACGTGCCATATCACTTAACCAATACAAATCTCCAATATTTCGAAATCCCATCCAATAGTAATCATATTTTTTATTATATTTTTTCTCAACTGTCAAACGATTAACCACTTTACCATAAGTTGTAAGTTGGGTTTGTGAATCACCTTGTTCAAGTTCTTGTTTGATCAATCCATAACTATCAGATGTTAATGATAGTGCTTTTGCTGCAGATCTTCGAGCAGAAGCACTAACTGCCAAATGTTTCAATAAACCAACACGTTCTTTTTTGAGTGCTTCATAAGTATCCTTTTTATTTTTCGTATTAATCCCACGTAATGACATAACAAATGCTCTACGTGCAGATTCACGTTTTTCTAATAATTTGTATTTGTAAGCACGATAAAATGCATTTGAAGAGGCACCCTTTAGAACAAACTTCCATTTTTTTGCTCTATTAGACTCATTGTATGCACGAATATGTTCTCCAGCAAATAAAACATCAACAATCTCATCATGTTTTTGCATTCTTGGAAATGCTTTTTCTAGTTCTTCGATTACCTTTTTTCTCGAGTATCTAGCCATGTTAGGTCTTATCATACCTGTAACATATGAGCTTATAAGCTTATTGGACAGGTATGATACCGATCAAAAGAAAATGATATTGGCTAGTTAGTATATATTGAATGCATGGAGAAATTTGCCATTGGCTCGTGGAGACTTTAAGACAATAATTGCTCCAAAACCCACAGTATCCAAGATTGAACAATACAGAATTGAAAGAGAACTACCTTCAAACAGTCAAGCTCTAGTTGACATAGTTGCAGAATTTGAAGGAACTTCAAAACTAGTAAAAGTTCTCAATACCATTCTTGTAGAAATCAAACAAAAGATTCAAAATCTTAAAACAGAATCTGCTACAAAATACAAAAAAACTATTGAGACACTAATTGAACTAGTTACTACTGTAATTGAGGCAATTACCTTAGCACAAAAAAAGAACTAATCATAGAATTAATCAAAAGATTCAATTCTATGTTTCTCTTTTTACTTATTTTAACTTGATATGTTAATTGGGTATTATGTAATCCAGATCTATTAAATATCAAAAATGAGAATACAAGTTATGAGTTTCCAACATATCGAGGATTCTATAAACATGAAAAGAATAGTTAGTTTTGATTATCATGGACATCATAGAATTGCAGAACCACATGTGTTTGGAATAAAAGATGGTAGAGAATCGCTTTTAGTTTATCAAATTGCAGGAACATCATCATCAGGAGGAATTCCAGAATGGAGAAGAATGTTTGTAAACGACATAACAAATTTTCAGATAACAGAACAAAGTTTTCCGGGTAAACGATATACTCAATCGGGAGAACACAGTAATTTTGATAGAATTATTAAGATTGTAGATTAGAACTCAATTTCACGATATTCAAAGCCATCACTTACTAGAAGAGTTTTGAGATCCTCAGGGATCTTAGGAGCAATTACAAAGAATCTAGAATCAGTTCTACCAGATTTTGATTCATAGTCATTTTTATAGCCTGAAATCTGTCGTTTTACACTTTTTGTAGCAGATGGATACTTTAATTCCAAGCCTACTGCTTTGCCATTTGAATCTCTACAAATAAAATCAATTTTTCCGGTAGCTAACTCATATTCAGACTTTTCCAAAAGTAGCCCTTCTTCAATCAAATGGAGATTGTTTTTGATGTATTGTTGATATTCATATTCCTTTTTGATATTGCTGCTGAGTCTGTTTTGAAGCCAATCAGGATTATCAACATAACTGTAAATCCATTCATAGTCTGGTGCAAGATAATATGCAGAGACTTTTTTTGCTTCAGTTATTCCTGCTGCAGTTAGTGTTTTTAGAAATTTTTCACATCTAGATTTTGGAATACCTTCTGCAACTATCAAATCTTCTTCAGCATCAGGTGCCAATCCACCATTGAGTAATTTAATTAATTTACATTGCCAGTTTAGAGTTTTGATTTGCGAAGAATCAAAAAGTAAAGATAGAATTTCCATTCTTTCAGCAACTTCATCAGCACCTAACATTTTTGAAATTCTTTCTTTAAGACTTTCAAATTCTTCTCTAGATACACTTGTTTCAGTTAAATGATTAGTTGTTTGTTCAGTAATCTTTTGAGTAGCAGTTTTTATCATTTCATCTTTTGTTTTATCTAAATCTTCAGTAGTATTAAGTCGGAATTTATTCATTTGATCATCAATATTTGTTTTAAGTTCAGTGAAATCAAGACATAGTTTCTTGATGTTTTCTTCCAAAGAAGTAATTTCATTTGTGTGTGGAAGATTTGTTTTCAAATTAGTAAGATCAGAATATGCTGTTTTTAGTTCAGTATCAATCCTAGATACATCATATACAATTTTAGGATCCAAGTTTGATAGAGGTTGTAACTTTTTCTGAATTGATGCAATACCTCGTCTCTGAATTCCATAAAATATTGCACTAATAATTATGGCTACAATTATAGCCATTAGTACAGCAACACCCATTTCAGCCTGCAAAAAAAGAAAATTTAACATTACTAAATTATGTATATCTTATTGATAACTTTTATGAAATTTTTATGTTATGAATTCTTTAGTGTGAAAATACATTACAAATACATAATATCCAAGAATTTGGAAAAATATTAGAAGAATATATTTTAACATTAATTTCGAAATTGATCTAGCATAATTTTTTTCCAGTATTTCTATTGGTTTATTAGAATTATTTTTTCCGATCAAAAAAGTGTAAACTAAGAAAAACCAACCTAACATTACTATCAAATACACAACAATAAACCATGCTAGATTTGGAGGATGGTTTAAGAGTATAGGTAGAAATGCCAAAACAGGTAGAATCGCTGAAAAAAATGTAGTTAAAACTCCAATTGCAAATTTGTTCAAATTTTTATGAGCTAAAGTAACAAAAACAATTCCAAAAAGAGAAACAGTAACTGCAAACAATAGAGTTCCAATTTGTTTATCAAGTTCATCTGATTCAAAATGGAGATTTTGATCGATTAATTGAAGTGACAAAGAAACAATCATCAATATCAGAATAAATGAAGTTGTTTTTCGATCCAATTGCATTTTTGAAGGATTATCTACAGACAATAAAATACCAAAAATTATCAAGGTGTTAACATTTTCTTAAAAAATCATTTTGTAGATAATGATAATTTCTGTTCTTTAACTACCCTAACACAATATTCAAAACCATGACTAACATTAGCAAATCTTCCCTTTTTTACCTGAGATTCAACCCATTTGAGCATCTCAATATCTACAGATATGGCAGTTTTTGTCTTCGTATTACAAAGTAATACTGAGTATAATTTAAGAAGGGTGTAACTCAGTATAACATAGTATGAAAGATGGAGAAGATGAAGATCTTCGAAAAGAACTAGACGAGGCAAAAGAGAGAATCAAAAATCTAGAAAGACCATCAGTCAATGACTACAAGAGTCAGGGTACAACTCTAGTTCTATCAATATTACTTGGATTAATTGGGATTTTAGGAATTGGTCACATCTATGTTGGAAAGAAAAAACGTGGAGTCTTGATTCTAGTTGGAGGATTATTTCTGGTGTGGATTATTCTAATGCTAACAGTAGGAGCTGCTATGATTTATGGCTCTACACCACTAGCAGGATATATCGCTACTGCAAACTCGTTTGTTCCACTATATCTAATTCCATTTCTTGCACTATACATTTGGCAAATAATTGATTCAAAAAAGCAATGCAAAGCATACAATGAAGCACTAGAAAAAAGAAATTAAGATGTAACAGTTTACTGGGTAAATATTTTTGTCTCTTTATTGATGCCTGTATTAGGGTATTTGTGGACTTTGGGAGTATGCATTATTTCATATAGTCTCTTTTGTAGTTCTCTGCTCCTTTTTTCTGCTTCATAGTCATCATATGAGAGTTTTTTACATTTTGTTCCATAATACCCAATTACAGTCCATCTACCTTCTACTCTAATGTATGCACAAAGTTGCTTACAATCCATACTATCACATGACTTGTGATCAGTTCTATACACCAACCTATCTCTCCCCACCAAAATTCATCATCTTACTCCAAAAGTTCACACAATCTCCACACCAATTACGTCCATCAAATACAGGTCTATTACAAAAGAAACTAGCACAATGATCTACTTTAGAATGAATGTCAAGAAGTAGATTATCTTTTTCTTTAGAACTTGATTTATGATAAATTGCTAAAAGTATATCTGTTCTTTTTTCATGTTCTTTTATGGTTTCACATGCCTTACATTTTTCCTCATTATGAAGTTCTTTAGATAATTTCTCGATTTTATGCCTATTTTTAGGCTCAATTTCAGGAGTTAGATTCAATTCTATGGCACGTAGTTTTGTTGTTTTATCCAAAGTATTATTTCGATTATGATTATCAATATTTTCTTGTCCAGATTCTATACTAGTTCTTTTTACAATCTTTTTTCCTACCTGCTCATATTTCCCTTCAGAGCAACAAAATGCATTCAAGTGTTTGCTTATTGTAGATTCACTTCCACTACCTATTTTGTTGTACATTCTTAGTGCAATGCATCGCTTTGCATCAATCTTATCAATACTGTCACTATGTTGAAATTTTTCTTCTAAAAATTCTTGAGTCATTTTCATTCCAAGTCTATTTAGATTAATCTCAACTGAAGCAGTTTCGCTTTCCTCAAATTCTCGCACACACAGAACATTGCCCTCATTGTCTTTGAGTTTTGCAAGTGCTATTTCTTTAAGTGATTCACTAGATGTTTTTTTATTATTACAAGAATAACATGCAAATACAATATTTTCTAATCTGTTATCTGCTCTGTTATCATTTAGATGCTCATAAACAAATTTTTCTAGTTCTAGTTTGGTTTTACAGTAAAAGCAGTAAAACCCATCATCACGCTCTATTATTTTTTCAAAATATTTTTGCTTTAATGCAACAGTTAGTGTTTGTAATAATAATATCATATCATTTAGAAATTGTGCATTTGCCATACTATGGTATGACCTCCATTGAGATTAGAAACTGCTTGTCATCATCATCATAGCATTTCTTGCAATAATCTACAAAATAACTTCCAGAACTTCCGCCATCAAACTCCAGTCTATACTCTTTTAGATCTTCACATTCACATTCAAACCAAGATTCGACTTCAAATGACACTTTTAGTTCTGATTTACCCATTGGAGAGAATAAACCAGAATTTTATATAGAAAATGTGGGACATAATGGGGAGAAGTTCCCCATGTTTGCCTTGAACAAGACCCAAATTCGCATAATTGCAAGAATTTTGAGCGTAGAAAAACGCATTGAAAGCAAGCAGATAGGCGTTACAAAGTATGATCTTGAACACAATTCAAAGCATGATAAAGATTCAAAGACAGAGTGGGTATCAAGGCGAACCTTTAGAGACAATGAAAAAGATCTCACAGACTCTTTTTGCATCAAGATAGCATCAGAGGAAAAACACGGAAAACAGACAGTCAGAACATACCAAGTAACACCAATAGGATTCTTTCATTTTCTAAAATCTGAAAAGATAACAAAAATAGATACAATACATCAAGAACATTTTAAGAGATTCTTTCCAAACATTGGAGGTCAGTGGAATGACAACGGGCTCTTATCAATTTATGACAGAAAATTACTATTAATGATTCTAAAATATTCATTTGAATCAGTAGAAGTAGAGCAAGGCAGTAATACATGGAGATCACAGGGAGAGAAAATACAAAACCAATTTAGATTCACAATAAAGATTCCAATAGTTGAAGATATTTCAGATATTCATCTCAAAAAATATTTTTTTACCATACCACACAAAACAAAATACAAAAAAGAGATTACAAAAAAATACAACAAAGACAAGATTCCATTTCATTATTCACAAGATATCTCTTTTTTCATTGATGAACTAGTTGCATTGTTTTATCTTAATTTATTGAGATTACACTATGATGTAGTATTTCAAAACAGAATATTTTCTGTGTTTTCTGATGAACCACAAAAAAATGATTATACTATATCAGAGATGGCAAAATACAACAAAAAATACTCAGAATTTGCAGACAGTATTGACGAGTCTACAAAAAAACTATTTGATACAATTAACAATGATTCACAATTACAAAAATTATTGACAGATTTTATTGCAGATATTAAAGAATCATTAAACATACCTGAATATCTAACTAAAATAAAGAAAAAGATTACCTAGATTTTTTTCTACGCAGTTTGTCTGTTCGAGAGATGCGTTTGTTCATCTTCTCCATCTTTGCCTCTACTTCTTTGAGTTTCTCTCGCATCTCGTCTTCACTACTTACTCCTTTTGAGATTTCCTGAAACTTTGAGAAGATATTGAGTCTGCCTGATGCCTTGATGTACTCTTTTCGCATGGTAACATCAAACATCTTTGTTTGTTTTTCATAGGAATCTCCAGTTTTGTGACCAATGTACTCCTCACAAAGATCATATCTTACATCAGAATCAACAAGGACGGATTTTAGGAGATCGCGGGTTTCATGGGACGTAATCCTATACTTTTTTCTTGCACCATTTTCTACTTCTTGAGGGTTTAGAATCTCATCAAGACCAGCATTTTTTCTCATTCTACCAAAACTTTGAGTAATCCATACCTCATTGATTGGTTTTTGAAAATTATTTAGAAACAGTGCCTGACCTGCACTAATCTCTTTTCCAGTAATTTTTTTTCGATATCTCAAATAGTCAATTAAAGCAGAAATTGAATCTCTATCTAAAAATCCCCCATGAGAGATGTTTGTCTTTACTCTTCTCAATCCAACAAATACGGGACATTTTTTCAAATCCCATTTGGTATAATCATCAGTTCCAAATTCTTCTACTAGTTGTGACCATGCCTCAAAGTTGAACCGGTCAACTAGAGTAGATGAATCAAGTCCTCTTTGGAATTTGCACAAAAATACTGCTCGCTCAGTTATGCTAGGCCTTCCAAGAGTTAGAATTTTCAAAAACTCATCTAGTGTCATGATTTGTTCTAGATCACCATCATCAAGGGATAGTCCAGCATTAGGATCAAATGTTAGTTCTATAGGTTCTTCATTTTTCTTAAAATATTCATTGATTGCAAAAAAAGAGTTGTTTCTCATAGCTTTGCTCTTTGTCTGAGTATCTGAATCCAAAAAGTAACTCTTTATCAGTCTCACAAACGGCTTTTTGTCATAATGGCTTTGGGCATAAATTTGCAAAAAATTCTCTACTCCTTTTAGAGTTACTTTTTGTTTTGTTTTTTTGTATGTGTCATTTCCTGCAGAAACTTCTTTGGTATATTCTAAAGATTTTCCAAAAATCCAGTTGTTAAAGTAGTGAAGATGTCTTGTGTATGTATCACGGGTTCCATCAGTATTTGATTTTGTGTTTCTGCGATTACTTCCTCGAAGTTGACTTCTAAAATGAGAAACTGTTTCTAGTTGACAAAAGTCCTTGTACAAAATCGGAGTAGAGTCAGTTGGAATCTCTTGTAATAGTCCAAGTTTTTTGCCAAATGAAATTGCCTTGTGAACTACTGCCAAGTTTGCCTCCATGGTATTTTTTCTTGTGACAAACTCACCTCTGTGTTTTTTTGCAAATTCATTGGCATTTACCTTATCATCATTGCACATTACCTCAAGGCATCTTGCATATTGTGGTCTAATATCAAATCCATAGTCTTTTTTTGGGTTGAATTTTTTTAGAATCTGATAGACCTTGTGCATCAGGTATAGTCAGTAAATGAAAGATAAAATGTGTATTTGTCAGCCTAAGCTATAATTCAAATTCTTGGCGACATTTTTCACACTTGGCACGTTCTTCGCCAGGTGAACCAAGGATGAATATTTTACCAATTGTTTTACAAATAGGACACATTCCAGTTGTTGCATTTTTAGGACCTGTGCGTATAATTTTTTGAGTTTTTCTTCGTCCCATGAAAAAAGTTCCCGATTCGGTCTATTAAGTTTTAATGGCGCGGGGAGGGGGATTTGAACCCCCGTGTCCTTGCGGACATAGGATTAGCAATCCTACGCCCTACCAGGCTAGGCGATCCCCGCATAATGAGGGCTAGAATTAATCTGTAAATAAGTCAAACTTTGGACAAATTGAGAACTCATGTGTTGTCTAGTTCATCATGAAACTGACTGTAATTGCTCACAATTTCATCAATTGGGACACGTTTGCCACCTACAATTTTTAGGTCAACTTGGACTTTTTTGTTTTCAATTGTTAAAATATTGTATGTATTTTCAAATAATCCACGTACTCTTTCAGATGTCGCAGTTCCAGCATTTACTACATTCAAAGTTCCAAAGTTCCAAGTCCAAGGTCTATGTTTGTGACCACATAAAACAACGTCGACTTTGGAATCAAGCACAGTTCTTAGAACATCACCAGCATCAACTACAGTTAGTTGATCAGAACCAGTATCAGGAATTGCAATTAGATGATGATGCATTGCAACAATCTTTATCTTATCTTTGTATTTTTTCATGGTTCTCTCAAGCCAGAGATTTTGTCGATATCCAACTTCGCCTTCATTTCGATCAGGTCTTGCAGTACCAACAGTTACTAAAACAACATCATTACCTAATTCATTAATAGTTTGAAATGGAAAGAATTTTTTGAATAACAAATAACCAGTATTTCTGTAATCATGATTCCCACTAATCGCAATAATTTTTTTGGTGTTAAATTTTTCTAGTAATGATTTACATTTTTCATATTCTTTCATTAGTCCTTCGTTTGTCAAATCGCCAGTAATTACAATTACATCAGGATTTAATGCATTGATTTCATCAACTAGTATGTTGAATTTTTCTTCCAAGAATTGAGAACCTACATGAAGATCAGAAATCTGAACTATGATCATTTAAGATTATTTTGCAAAAATAGCTATTAAATCATCACTATAGATAACATGTAGAAATCATTTACATCAAGGTAGAATTAAATAATAAACTCCTCAAAAACTTGCAGTTTTGAGTAAAAAAGCTGCAGTAATGAAAGGTGACGGTATTGGACCTGAAGTTGTAGATTCAATGCTTAGAGTTCTCAAGGAATGTAATTTCCAGTCAGAATTGGTTCTATGTGAGGCTGGCTCTGAGCAATGGGACAAAAATGGTAGGAAAGACGCATCATACATCCCAGATGCAACCATGAAAATTCTAGAAGAATCTGACTGTTGTTTCAAGGGTCCAACTACTACAATTCCAGTTCCAGGTGCACCTAGAAGTGTTGCAGTGACATTAAGACAGAAATTTGATCTTTATGCAAATATCAGACCAACTAAAACCTACGACAGACTAACTCCAGACAGAAAACTTGACTGTGTTTGTTTTAGAGAAGCAACTGAAGGACTATACACTGGTGTAGAGGCAAAAATTACAGATGATGCAGCAATCGCAATTAGAAAAATTACAAGACAGGGAAGTAGACGATTAATTGATTCAGCAGTAGATTGGGCAAATAAATTCAATATGAAAAAGATGGTTGCAGTAACAAAAAGAAATATCCTAAAACAAACTGATGGAATATTCTGGGATGAAACACAAAAGGCAGTTGAGGGAACAGATATTGAATTATCTGAAATTTATATTGACAATATGGCACAACAAATGGTAATTGCAACTGAACAATTCAATGGCTCAGTTCTAGTGAGTACCAATTTGTTTATGGATATTATTTCAGAACTTGCATCAGCACTAGTAGGTTCTATTGGATTAATTTACTCTGCAAACATTGGAGACAATTATGCAATGTTTGAAGCAGCTCATGGGAGTGCACCACAATTTGCAGGACAAAACAAAGTAAACCCAACTGCAACTGTTCTATCAGGAGCTTGGATGGCAGACTATCTTGGTGAAAGAGATATCAGAGACGCAATTTTTGCTGCAACTGAACAAGTAATCAACGAAGGAAAGACAGTAACATGGGACATTGGGGGTGATGCATCAACAACACAAATGACTGATTCAATAGTCACATACGCAAAAGAAAAATTAAGAAAATAACTAGTTTATTGCTTCTACAAGAATTAATTCTTCAAAGAAAAGTTTCTTTTTTGCCATAATTCGTGTTTCTAGTCCTAGTTTTTGTGCGTAATCTATGAGTTTTTGATAATTTGATAGAGAAGACGTGACAAAAACAAACTTGCCATTCTCTTTTAGGTTGTTTTTTGCAGAATCAAAAATTTTCTTTGGGATTTCAAATCCTTCAGCACCACCATCTGTTGCAATATCCAATATTTCATCAGTAGCCAAATATGGTAAATTACATACAATAAAATCAAATTTTATCTTTAATGCATCTGAACCATTGCAACAAATCAAATTCTGAGTTTTGTAGGAACTTTGATGTTGCAATACATCACAGTTGATATCAGTTCCAATAACTAGAGAGAAATTTTCAGAAAGCAATTTTGTAAGATATCCTGAACCACTTCCAATATCTAATGCATATTCTCCTTTTTCATTTTCAATATTGTTTGCAATGAAAAAAGTATCCTCAGATGGAGGATATTCATCATTTTTTGAGAATTTGTTTTGCAAGATTAACTATTTCATCTCCTGTTAAATCATCAACTCGTTTCTCTATATCAGATTCTTTGTGAAATTGTTTTAGGATGTTTTTTACAGTTTTACGTCGGTATGAAAAGATCTCATTAATTGTAGAGATCAGTCTTTTATCTACATTAGTTTTCTTTTTTATTTTCAAGATCACAGAATCAACTTTTGGGGGTGGAGAAAAATTATTCTTTCTAACGTTTGATATTTTTTCGATATCAAAGGCATGTGTAGCAATAATGCTGATTGCTTTTCTGTTTTTTGACTTTGCAACAAGTTTTTCAGCAAATTCTTTTTGAACCATGATTACACCATGAGAAAAGGCACGTTGAGCCAACCATTCTATAGCATCCTTACTTTTAGAATATGGTAAATTAGATACAAAAATAGAAAATGAATCCTTTTTCTTGAAACCATCACCTGATTTTAACACGAGATTGTCAATGTTAGAGAATTCAATTCTTGCCTTTTTGATCAGATTATCATCAGCATCAACTGAGATTACTTTTTTTGCCTTTTTGCACAATAAAGGAGTCAACACACCTAATCCAGTTCCAATCTCATATACAACATCATTTTTTGTGATTTCAGCCTCAGATACAATAGATTCTGCAATTGGTTGTGAGTTGAGAAAGTGTTGTCCTAGTAGTTTTCGCTTTATCATCTCTTTACAAAGAGATTCATTCTACTTTCACCAGTAATTTCATCCATGATTCGCTCAGTGATATGTTTGATTGGTTCTTTGAATCCAACTCTTTCTTGCAAGTCTTCATAGCTCTCAAACAGTTTCTTTTCTCGTTCTTCAAGCATTGTCTTCATGTAGGTTTTACCAATTCCTGGAATCAATTCCAATGCATGAATTCTAGGAGTTAGTGGTTGTGCCTTGTTTAGATATTCTACAAACTTTGGTTCATTTTCAGTTACAATACTTTCAACTACATTTTGTAATTCAGTTTGAGCAGATGAAGAAATTTTTTCATATTCCATCTTACCTAATACAGACTCAACTTTAGTTCTTCCTTCTTTTCCAATGTAGATTTTCTCACCTACCTCAAATGTAGAATTTGCAATTCCAAGAATCTCCAAGATTGTAAGTCTATTTTCACCAATTGCAGTGATGATTATTCCTTCTCTTCCTCTTACAGTTGATGATTTCCCCCGAGGATTAAAATCTAGAACATATGCATATTCCTCATATTTTCTAGGTGGGGATTGTGCCCTATACAAAATAAAATACTCCTGAGAAATTAAGAATGCTCCTTGATTATATTGAGCATTTTTTCTAGAGTTTCAGCAAGAATTAGTTTTTTCCAACCAAAGGTGAAAGAACGTAATTCTGCCATACTTGTTGGTCTAATGTTAACAATTTCAACAGCTTCATCTTCTGTTAATTCACATTCCTTGATGAGTTTTTTCTTCATCTCTTTTGCATTCTTAGGATCAAGTGATACAAATTTTGAAACATAATCATAGGTCCAACGTTGAATTTGATCCATTTCTTCAGGATCAACTTTGCCTAAGATTTCTTTAACTTCTGAAAGAGAAATAGCTTGTTTCTTTTGTACTTCTTCCATAACTATACACCGAATGGTTTTATGTGATCCAATCTAGTGATTAAGGTTTTCGATTTGTTTCCTAATTTTACATCTAGAGTGACTGCACGTCTACCCACATTTGTAATCATACCTACTTTACCATGATATCTTCTGTGCGGTAATCCTTTGTGCTGCCTAGGATCAATGATGACAAGTGCTTGTTGACCTTCTTTGTATTCACGTAGCAAGAATGAAACGCCTCTAGGAGAATCTTTCTTCATAACTGATCTAGATTTGTGTTTGAATCCATGTGAACGACCAGAAGATTTCTTAGTTGCCATGTAGTGTGAAACCTTCCAAAGCCCTATTTTAAGACTTAGAACAAGGTTCTACTAGAATTAACCAAGAATATCGGTTCTCAATTGCCCACAAGCAGCCGAGATCTCAGTGCCTTTTTCCACACGAACAGTACAATTTACACCAGATTTGAGTAAAATTTGCTCAAATTCTAAGACATTTTTCTCAGTAGGTCGCTTAAAGTCACCAGCAGTTGGATTGATTGGAATGATGTTGACATGTGAACCGTTTCCATGTAGTAGTTTGGCTAATTCTTCTGCAATTTCTGGAGAGTCATTAATTCCTTCCATTAATGCATATTCAAAAGTTACACGTCGCCCAGTTTTTTTAAAATAATTTCGTCCAGATTCTATAATGTCTTCAACAGAATGTGATCCAGCAGTTGGAACTAGTTTTTTTCTTAACTCATTATTTGGAGCATGTAAAGATATAGCAAGACCAATCTGAAGATTTTCTTCAGCTAGTTTTTCAATTCCAGATGTAATACCAATAGTAGAAATTGTGATATGTCTTTGTCCTAATCCAAACCCTCGATCATGAGTTAGAATTTTTACAGCTCGAATCATTTCATCATAATTTGCCATAGGTTCTCCCATTCCCATAAAGACCAAATTTGTAACATGCTCTCCATGTTGCTCTAAAAGTTCAGCAAAATGAATTACTTGAGATACAATATGTTCTGCTTTTAGATTTGTTTCAAATCCCATTTGTCCAGTTGCACAAAACACACAGCCCATTGCACATCCTATTTGTGTTGAAACACAAATGGTTGATCTTGGATGACCCCCAATCTTTGTTGGATTATATTGCATCAGAACAGTTTCAACTGATGAATCATTAGATAATTGTAATAGTAATTTTGTAGTATCACCATCATCACTTACAACACGATGGGTTTCTTTTGCTGAACCAATTGTATAACCTGCTTCTGTTAATTCTTCTCGTAATTTTTTTGGTAGTTGAGGAATGTCGTTGATGTTTTTTGGGAATTTGTAATATAACGGAAGTAAAATTTGGTCTGCTCTGTATCTATCATATCCCATATCAATCACTAATTTTTCCATCTCCTCAGGAAGTAATCGATAAAGGTCTGTCATGATTTACAAGATTAATCAATTGATATTATAATTTAATCAAAAAGATATCAAAAATTGAGGCTAGATTGTTACCTCAAATCCCTCCAAAGAGGATTGTAAATTATCTAAATCTGTAAAATGGATAGAGGACATGCCACAATTTTTTGCAGATTCCACATTAGATGATTTGTCATCAATGAATAACAATTCGTCTGCAGAATAAGGTAATTTTTGAATTACATGTTCATATATTCTAGGATCGGGTTTTGAAAAACCAATTTGATAGGACATGAATTTGTGTTCAAAGTGAGACAACATATCCCAATCGTCTACTACTGTATGAGTTACTTTTTCAATATTAGAAATTATTCCAATAGTAAACCCATTTTGTTTTAGATTCATGCTAAGTTTTTTTACATCAGGATTTGGGATTGCATTTTTTCTAAAATAAGTATCCCAAAGTGATTCTTTGTTATTTTTTAATAAATCAGATTGAGTATCAACTGCAACGTTATTCCAAAAATCAGATTCATTAATTTTTCCAGAATCTAATTTAGATAGATGTTTATCAAATGCTGAAATTATCAAGTCTTCTTTAATACCAAATCGTTTTGATACTTCAGATGTAATCCAGGACATGTGCCAGTCAACTAGTACGCCACCAATATCAAACAGAATACATTTTGTTTTAGTCACATAGAGATTAACAAAAAAGGAATATTCATAGATTTCAAAAGAAAGGAAAGTAGAGAGTTCTACTCTTCTACAGGTTCTGAATCATCTGCTTCAGCATCTACTGGAGGTGCTTCGACAGTTTCTACATCTGGTGCAGTTTCAACTTCTGGGGTTTCAGCAGTTGCATCTACTTCAGGTGTTTCTGTAGATTCTTCTGGAGTTTCTACTTTGGCTTCTACTTCAGGCTCTTTTGCCTTTTTTGTGGTTGCTTTTTTGGTAGTCTTTTTGGTCTTTTTCTCAGCCTCTTCAGGGTCAATTACACCTGCTTCACCGAGAGCAAAGATTACTTCTTCCTCAGGATGATGAGGACTATCTACCATTCGGGCAATTCGTTTCTTGCCAGATTTCTTAAAGTAGATTCTGTAGGTACTAGTATGTGCAACTACGTTTCCACCAATTGGTCTAGTTGGGTCTCCAAAGAAGACATCAGGTGATGCCATAACTTGGTTTGTTGCAATTGCAGCACAGTTGTAAGTTTCTGCAATTCTGGACAGCAAATGAACAAAGTGATTTAATTTTTGTTGTCTGGTTGACAGAGTTCCTCTTCCAAGATATTCAGAACGGAATAATCCAACTGCAGAGTCTGCAACAATTAGTTTTACATTGTTTTCTTCAATGATTGGTCCAGCTTCTTCTAGAATCAATACTTGATGTGCACTATTGTATGCACGAGCAACAATGATGTTGTCTAGAACTTTTTCTGGATCCATCTCATGAGCTTGAGCAATAGATACAATTCTTTCAGGTCTGAAAGTGTTTTCAGTATCAATATACAAAACACTGCCTTCAAGACCACCTTCTTCTTTGGTCTTTTGAACCATTACAGACATTGTATGTGCAAATTGTGTTTTACCACAACCAAATTCTCCATAAACTTCTGTCAAGGCTTGTGTCTCAAGACCACCATCAAATAGTGTGTCAAGACAGTTTGTACCAGTTGTGATTTTACCAATACTTTGACGGTGTTTGTAAATTTCACTTGCACTTGTAAAGTGTTTGGCAATTAATCCACCATCAACTAGATGTTGACGTGCTTTATTGACAATTTTTTCAGCAGTATCCTTTTCCATTCCAGTTATTTCTGCAATTTCTACAGGACCTCTGACGATGAGGTCCATGACGTTGTGGACACCTGCATCGGATAATTTTCTAGTTGTTACAGGACCTACGCCCTCTAAACTATCTAATCTTAAATCTTCTACCATACCGTATGGTACGGTACCAGTACTTTATAAGAGTATTGTTTTAGAAAATGATCGTAAAGTGAGAAAATTTTAGAAAAATTGACTATCGTCTCTTTCTTCTTTGTCCAGGTTTGTTTTGACCAGGGAATCTACCTAAGACAAATCTCTTTTTGAAATTACTCTTGTTTCTAAGACTAGAATTGGTACCTACAATTTTACGTCCTTCTACCTTTGGAGTTTGTCCTCTTACTTTGCCTGCTTTGGTAAGTGAACCGTGAGTTGCCATAATCTACACCAATAATTAACGAATTTATGTATTTGGAATTTTATCGGTACTTTGCCTTTACAGTCTCAATGACATGTTCGTGCTCGCGACTCTTCCTGCGAGCATATCTCTCCATAGCACCTAGTGGTACACCACCAAGGGAACGTGCAATTGCATTGAAAAAGTATCTCTGAGGTCCTTTAGAACCAGTTCTAGTCATGAATTTTTGAATACCATATTTGAAATTGTGTTGCCATGTCTTGTACAAAACTCCTAGTTGTGCAGGAGTCATCTCGTTTCCAATGTTGAAAAAGTCAGATTTCTCCAACAATCCAATTGGAACAAATGTCAAAGCAGTTGTGGTAAACATTGATTCAGGTTGTTCACGTTCTAATTCACTGATTAATCGAATAGTCTCCCATGAATCTTCTGGTTGCTCGTCATTATCTAGTCCCATAATCAAAGTAAATGCTGGAATCCAGTAATCCTTATTCAAAGTCTTTACACCTTCTTTTACAACCCAATGCCACTCATCAGGAGAGTATGGTGCAAGTTTTCTATCAGCATATTTTCCAATTAATCTCAAACTTCCAGTCTCAAATCCAGCCTGAACACCAATCATGTTGTCAGGTCCTGCTTTCATGATTTTAGATAGATTTGGAATTAATTTTTCATCAGCAATTGCTCCTGCTAATGTACCGTGTGTTGGATTTGTATGTTCTACTCCAGTGGACATGATTGCAGTGAATAATTCTTCTAATGCTTCTCTGTTTGGCTCCATTCCTTTTGCAGTTCTAGGATCCATGCCGTAAACGAAAATATCATCACTGTGAACCCATGCAGATTTGGAACCACCTTTCTTTATGTTGACTTCAATTTCTTTTTTGACTTTTTCTGGAGAATAATATCTCAAGGAACGTAATGTAACGTCGCAGAATTTGCATCCACGTCCACACCCTCTCATTACTTCAATCATTCCGTGCATACTTGGTTCAACAATGTCTGGAATCTCTTCCAAATCAGGTCTATCCCAAAAGTTGACAAATCTTCCATGAAGTTTTTTGCCGTTTCTCTCAAATTCTTTAATGTTAACTTTGAAGTCACTTCTCTTTCTGAAAGGATCCATGTTTTCAAAGTCGCCATTAATCAAATAGTTAAAGAATCGTCCTGCATGTCCATCAATTTCAGGTGCAATGCCACCAAGCTCACCTTCTAGAATTGCATAAATTCCAAACTCTTCAATTTTTTCTGGGTCATAGTTGTATTGCCAAGTTCCAGATGCGCCAGAGATTACTTTGGCTTTGCTGCCAGTTTTTGCTTTTGCAGCCTTGATTCTATGATGTAGTTCAGTGTTGTAATATTCATCGTATGATGTTTGTTTTCTACCATAAGTAAAGGTCATAGTTACTGGTCCCATTCCAAGTGGATCCATCTCATATGTTCCAACAACTAGTGTTTCAGGTCCAATGAATTTTTCAATGTGGTCTGGATGTGCAACAACAACATCTTGTCTGCTAAATCCATCTCGTAGCAAACCTGCTTCAAGTTTTCTCAAACCATATGGAGCATAATTTGCAACACCGTTTGTGTGCGGAATATAATTGCAGATAAAATCAAACAGAATCTTTGGAGTTACTTGTTTTCCAAGAATCTTGTACCAAAAGCTCTTTGGGTCTCTATTAGGGTCAACAGCAGGAGCACATCCAAAAAATGTCGCAAGAGACAGTCCTCTATACGGCGACATTAATGTACGATCAGCAGTTAAAACGATCTTTGGAGTTCCCATTCCCTTCACGAAATTAATTTTATGATTTATTTTAAACCTTGCTGGTCAAATCTAATAATTTTCTAATATTCCAGCCTTGTTTCTGTGAAATTTACCAAATTCCTTGTTTTGAGACAGATGCTGACCATCAAAGACGGTTCCATCCTTGCATACTAGATCTTCACCCACACAGCAGCTACCACAAATCCCAACACCACATTTCATCATTCTCTCAAGGCTGGCCTGGACAAAAATACCTCTAGAATGAGCAGATTGAACTGTTTTGTACATCATTATTTCAGGTCCACAGACATATACTCCATCAAATTTGGTTTGCTCCACATGTTTTTCAACTAAGTCAGTGACAAAGCCTTTTTCGCCATAGCTTCCATCATCAGTTGATACGATTACTTTGTGAGAGTTGTTTGTCAGAAGTTTGTTTGCCAAGTCTTCAAAGAATACCTCATCCTCAGACTTTGCACCAATTAGAACAGTTACATCATCTGTAGGTTTTACATGTGTTAGTAATCGCATCATTGGAACAAGACCAGTTCCACCACCAACTAACAACAGTTTTCCTTCTTTA
The DNA here is from genome assembly GCF_965263415.1 of Candidatus Nitrosopumilus sp. Taxonomy (GTDB): domain Archaea; phylum Thermoproteota; class Nitrososphaeria; order Nitrososphaerales; family Nitrosopumilaceae; genus Nitrosopumilus. The sequence continues at coordinate 812,648 of NZ_OZ253671.1, read as the reverse complement.
AGATCAAAAGAGTTTCCATAAGGTCCACGAATTCCAATTTGTTGTCCTACTTGTACATTAAATAGACCAGTAGAAGCTGCTCCATGTTTTCTAACAGTAAATGCTGCTTTTCCAGATTCATCTGAAATCATAACACTCATTGGCAACTCATTGATTCCTGGAATCCAAACCATTGCAAATTGGCCTGGAAGAACATTTGACATTACTTCATCAGAGAAAACTAAAGTTCTAACAGTAGGGGTTTCATCAATTACTTTTTCAACTGTGACAATTGTTGTATGATTATGATTTCTTTGCAAGACCTACCATCTCCTCAATTTTTGAATAATTTTTTTTCTCCATATATCGTAAAATTCCTGTATTGATTTCATTAAACACATCTATCCAGTTATCACCTATTGCACTTCCAAGTTGTACAGCAGAAGCTCCTGCCAAGAAAAATTCAACAGCATCTTCCCAAGTAGAAATACCACCACATCCAATAATTGGAATGTCGTACTTGGATGAAATTTCATACACACATCTTAATGCAATTGGTTTGATTGGAGTTCCAGATAGTCCTCCAAATTTGTTACTCAAAATAGGACGTTGTGTTTCAACATCTATTGCCATTGACCTAACTGTGTTAATAGCAGTGATTGCATCAATTCCAGATTCAACCGCAGTGCCTACGGTGTTAAGATAATGGGTAGTTCCCAGACCAACTTTAGCAATGACAGGTACATTGGTTGAATTTTTGACAGTAGTTACAATTTTCTTTACGAGTTCAGGATCATCACCTACCTCTAATCCGACTTTAGCTACATGGGGACAAGATAAATTCAGTTCATACGCTGTAACTTTACAGTTTTCAAATTGTTTTATCATTTTTTCAAAGTCTTCAGGAACAGAACCTACAAGACTCACGATAATTGGTACGTCTTGATTTGGTTCAATCATTTTTGCAAAATTTTCTGCACCAGGATTTGATAATCCCACAGCATTAATCCATCCGCCTCCTTTGACACTAAAGATAGTTGGATTTGGATATCCCTCCCAAGGTTCAGTACTAAGTGATTTTGTAACAACTGCTCCTGCTCCTGAGCGATAAAGACGATTAAAAACATCTAAAGATATTCCTAAAATTCCAGAGGCCAGCATTACGGGTCTATCTAATTGAATTGGACCTATGGAAGTTGCAAGATTGGGCTCCACTTTGATTAATGAGGGTAGTTTCGAATATAACAGTTGATTTGTGATTCTAGTACCTTTTTTAAAGGTGATTTAGATTGAACTAGACATGTATTCTGTGATTTTAACAGAATTGGGAATATCAGTTTTCAATGATGGCAAACTTGAAAAAGCATTTCCTTTCTCAAATTCAGTTAAAGAATATCTTTTAGTGAAAAATAAAGAATCAAGGTTAAATGAGCTCATTAATTATTTAATTTCAATTCAGAGAGGTGTTGCAGTAAGTGATGAATCATTACTTGCAATTTTAAAAAAAAATAACATAGATTCACAGATAATGGAGGATTCAAAATTAGAAATAATTCAATCATCAAAACCACAAATCATTGTGGATTCAGGTTTTGCATCTAATCCTCAAGACGCATTAGGAAAACTACGAGAATTTGCTTTAGGATTATCATCTTCAAAAGTTACAGAAGTATCTGAAAGTCCAGATCTTCATATTATTCAAGCAATTAATTCATTAGATGAAATTGATAAAATTGCAAATGCTCTTAGTTCACGATTAAGGGAATGGTACGGATTACACTTTCCTGAACTAGACAATATTATTGACAGCATTAACGGATATGCACAAATTGTTATGGCAGGAAAACGTGAATCATTAACAAAGCAAGTTTTTGAAGATGCAGGTTTTCCAGAATCAAAAGTTGAGATGTTATCTTTGATTTCTACAAAAAGTAGAGGAGGAGACATATCAGATGTTAATTTAACAATTGTCCAATCAATTGCAAAACAAATTTTAGATTTTCATGATTTGCGTAAAAAACTTGAAGAGCATGTTGAATCTGAAATGGTAACAATTGCACCAAATCTTTCTGCAATACTTGGTACTGCAGTTGGTGCTAGAATTTTAGGAAGAGCTGGTAGTCTAAAGAGATTAGCATCACTTCCAGCAAGTACAATTCAAGTTCTTGGAGCTGAAAAAGCATTGTTTAGATCATTGAAGACAGGTTCCCAACCACCAAAGCATGGATTGTTGTTCCAACACGCAATGGTTCATGCTGCACCTAGATGGCAAAGAGGAAAGATTGCACGTGCTATTGCTGCAAAAGCAGTCATTGCTGCCAGAGTTGACGTGTATGGAGAGGGACTAAACAATACTCTACTTGAAAAGCTCAATGTCAGAGTAGATGAAATTGGCAAAAAGTATGAAAATCCAACTGAAAAAGACATCAGAAGACCAGAGTCATTTAGACGAGATGGAGGCAACTTTAGAGACAATTCAAGACGTAGAGATGACAGAGGCGGACGTAGAGATGACAGAGGCGGACGTAGAGATGACAGAGGCGGACGTAGAGATGACAGAGGCGGACGTAGAGATGACAGAGGCGGACGTAGAGATGACAGAGGCGGACGTAGAGATGACAGAGGCGGACGTAGAGATGACAGACCAGGTTCAAATAAAAATAAAAAGAGAAAACAGTTTGGAAGAAGATAATCCATCATTTTTCTGGATAAAATCAGAAGGTCAGCAAAAATTAGCTACTGAAAATTTAGTACCAGGCAATCAAGTATACAAAGAAAAACTAATTGTAAAAAAAGGAATAGAATACAGATTATGGGATCCATTTAGAAGTAAATTAGCAGCTGCAATAATGAATGAGTTAGAAGATTTTCCTTTTGAAAATAAAACCAAAGTGTTGTATCTAGGTGCATCAACTGGAACAACTGTAAGTCATATTTCAGATATTGTAGGTCCTAGTGGGATTGTGTTTGCCGTAGAACATGCAAGTAGAGTTGCAAGAGATTTTTTAGATAGAGTTGCAGCTTATAGAAAAAATATTATGCCAATTCTACAAGATGCACGAAGACCAAAAGAGTATTTTTCAGTATTTGGAAAAGTAGATGTAGTCTATGTTGATATTGCACAACCTGATCAAACAGAAATTGCGATAGATAACTGTGGAATGTTTCTAAAGAAAGGTGGTTATTTCTTTCTAGTAATTAAAACAAGAAGTATTGACGTAACAAAATCACCAAAAAAAATTGTAGAAGAAGAAACACAGAAACTGCAATCAAAGTTTGAGATATTACAATCAATTGATTTGCATCCATATGATAAAGACCATGCAATAGTTATTGCAAAATTTAGAGATTAATTATTCAAGATTTTTTGAACTGGTTTCCAGCTTTTTCTCACAAATGTAGGAAGAAAATGATTAGATTTGTAATATTTAGTCACAAATTTCACAGTTTTGGAATCAGATGGATATCCGCTTCCCAAATCATGATTTTTTTGAAGCCTTTCAATTGCCCTATCACGCGTAACCTTGGCAAGGATTGAGGCTGCAGATACAACAACAAATCTACTATCTGCATGATGGTAGGATTTGATTTTATGGTTATCAGATAATTTAGATATCTCTTTTCCAAATCTTTTAGGATTTACATCACAGGAATCAACATATGATGTATCAGGATCTAATTTTGAAACAACTTTTGCCATGTATTTTGCCTCTAATTCATTCAAACCATGTTTCTTTACACTGGCATCAATAGATCTTGGCGGAATCTTAACAACGTAATAATCATCAACGAATTCAATAATTTTTTTGTAAAGAAGTTCTCTGTTTTTTGGAGAAAGTTTCTTTGAATCTTTAACACCTAGAGAAGAAAGTTTTCTTAATTTTCGTTTCTCAATAGATATTCCAGAAATTACTAGTGGACCTAACATAGAACCACGTCCAGCATCATCAACCCCACAAATTTGCACAAATTTTGTCTTAAAGCGCAAGTATTAAACCGTTATAGGCTTTGAAAAAATAGAAGAATAATTGGAAATACCAAATGAATCTCTTCAAGAAATTGTTGAAGGAAAAACAAAGTTGTTAGTTCCAAAGGGTTCAATTACAGAAAAAGTTCCACCAAAAGAACCAGCATTTTTTAATCCAAAAGCAAGACTGAATAGAGACTTTTCAATTGTCGCATATGCTGCATTTCTAAAAAATTTTCAAGGACCAAAGATTTTCTTAGAAGGATTATCAGGAATTGGTGCAAGAGGATTACGAGTTGCAAATGAATTAGAAATTGACAATTTAGTAATCAATGATCTAAATCCAACCGCATTAAAAATGGCAGAATACTCAGCCAATCTTAATGAAATCAAAAATGTAGAATTTATTGAAAAAGAAGTATGCAGATTTTTTAGTAATTATTCAAAAAAAGGGGAAAGAGGTTCAATTGTAGATATTGATCCATTTGGATCCCCTGCAGCATTTTTTGATTGTGGAATAAGAGCAACCATGCATGGAGGGATATTATCAACTGCAGCCACAGATTTACAGGTGTTAAATGGGCTCTTTCAGGATGCCTGTAAGAGAAAATATGGTGGAATTCCAGTTAGAGCAGAATATGGAAATGAGATAGCAATTAGATTGGTGCTTGGTTGTCTAAGAATTGTAGCAGCAAGATTAGGAGTTGAAGTTGAACCAATGTTTGTAGAAAGTGACATGCATTACTATAGAACATATGTTAAGGTTCGAAACCGACCTGATCAAAAAGAAAACATTGGATACATTATACATTGTAAAAATTGTGGACATCGGAAAATTTCATTAGAGCAAAAACAAGAGTGTGAGTTGTGTAAATCAAAAAGTGGAATTGCAGGTCCGCTATGGATTGGGAAAATTTTTGATAAAGAATTTGTTGAAAATATGTTAATTCAAATTCCAAATTTACAAGTAGACAAAGTTTGTGAAAAAACCCTAAACAAATGTCTTTTAGAAGCAGAAATGCCTGTAACATACTACACATTAGATGAAGTTGCAAAAAAAATGAAATCATCTCCACCTAAACTAGATGATGTTATAGAGAATTTACAAAAAAGGGGTTTTGTTGCTAGCATAACATCATTTAATCCAACAGGATTTCGAACTGATGCAAAAATTAATCAAATAACAGAGATTTTCCAATCTATCCAATAAAGCCTAAACATACATAGTATAACTCACTACTTTGTTTTCTACTAGCTTTAGGTTTTGTAAGATTTATTCTTGCAAATTTTTTCTTAACATAGTCCCTAAACTCCATAGAGTATTCACCATCAAAGACCTTGAATACAGCATTACCTTTGTGTGCCAATACTTTATCCATGATTTTGGTGCAATCATAATTTAGAGAAATTTGTTTTGCATGATCAACAGACCAATTTCCACTAACCTTTGGAGAAAGATCACAAATCACAGCATTAACTTTACGCTCAAAATAAGACATCACATCATCAACAACATTTTCATCTTCAATATCACCTCTCAAAATTTCTGCCCCAGGGATTTCTTCAACATAAGACAAGTCAATTCCCATAACTTTGCCCTGATTTCCTGCTAGTTTGACAGCCATCTGGGTCCAACCACCAGGAGCACAACCAAGGTCAAGAACGTAAAAACCAGGACCAATAATTCGATAAGATTGATTTAGTTCTTTGAGTTTGTATGCAGCTCTGCTTCGAAAACCTTGCTCATGTGCTAATTTTCGATAGTGATCTTTTCGTGCATCTAATAGTTTCATTTGGCCTTCGCAGGTTTTTTCATCTCAGCAATTACCCAATCTTCAATGAATTGACAGTTTCTAGGACTGATTTCACCTTCAAGTGAGCATTTCTGTTCAACAGGACAAACCAAACAGGGAGAGTTCTCAATTGATTGTGTACTAATTGGAGTTTTCTTTAAAATTAATTTGTATGTCCAACGATTTTTTTCAAGCATTTTTTCTCTAGTAATAAAACCAATTCTTTCAAGTTTTAACGATAGACGGGAACCATCACGGCTTGTAAGTTTGAGTTTTTTCCACAATTCACTTTGAAACATTCCTTCTGATTCACGTTCAGCCAAAATATCACAAACTTTGTTTGTGAGTCTTTCCATGTCTACTTTTTCGATTTGGAAATTTTCAATTTCTTCATCAGATAATTGCTCTTCTAATTCTTCTTCAGGGGTTAATTCTTCTATTCTTTTTTGTTCTTCTAATTCTTTCTTAGTTAATTTTTTAGGTTTTTCGGGTTTTGCTTCTGCTTTCTTTGTTGTTTTCTTTGCAGGTTTTGCTTCTGCTTTCTTTGTTGTTTTCTTTGCAGGTTTTGCTTCTGCTTTCTTTGTTGTTTTCTTTGCAGGTTTTGCTTCTGCTTTCTTTGTTGTTTTCTTTGCAGGTTTTGCTTCTGCTTTCTTTGTTGTTTTCTTTGCAGGTTTTGCTTCTGCTTTCTTTGTTGTTTTCTTTGCAGGTTTTGCTTCTGCTTTCTTTGTTGTTTTCTTTGCAGGTTTTGCTTCTGCTTTCTTTGTAGATTTTTTAGGTTTAGAATCTAAAATTTCTGTTTTCTTTTTTAATGCATCAATTTCTGCTTTGATTTTCTTTGCTTCATCAACTAATTCTTCTTTTTTCTTTGCCATCAAATCACCTTATTTTTTAAATTTAATTTCATATTTTCCATATAGTATTACTATTTAACAGTAAATTCTTCACCAGTGGAGATGTTTTTTAGATCTTTAGATATCATTTGTGCTACAATCTTGTAGGATCCAGCAGTATCAATAATTTCAGAGAATTTGTCCCCAATTGGAATTAATGCCTTTTTTTCAGCAAAACATTGTTCAAGGAATCCACCTTGGGTAACTACATCGTCACCAGAATAAATTGTCACATAAAGATCTCCACAATCAAAATGAGAATCAGAAACTTGTACAAATATCTCTACGGGTTCAGAAGTTGAATATGATTTAGAAAGTCCAATTATATCAATATCAGAACTATGAGAACTTACTCCAGAACTATGAGATCCTCCTGAAGAAGGTGCTGAAGGCATCATGTTCAATTCTCGACCAGGTTCTTGTAGAATATCACCCATAACAGCAGAACCAAAAGCAATTGAGAAAATTACTGGTAAGACAAATACAATAAAAATTCTCTTTGATGCCATTTTGTTTTAAAATTACTGTTTCCCCTATATCTATTTAGCAAAACCTTTGACTTCAGATCAATTTGACGAATGAGTTAAATCGTAGCCGACTAAATATCGCTAGATGCGACTTAGAAAATTCAGAGTTAGGGCATATCGTTGCATTCATGATTCTGGAGAGATTACAGTTGGAGATTTGGCAGCATTTATTGGAAGAAATGAAAGTGGTAAAACTACCATTTTACAAGCATTGACTCTTTTGAATAGAGGCGAACAAGTTTCAGAATTAGATCTTTGTGATGAAATGAGTGACGAGCTCAAGGAGGAAATCAGACTAGCAGAAGGAGAATTCGAACTAAATCAAAACGAGATGGAAATGCTAAAAGAAAAATTTCCAGGTCTGCCAGAAATGAAAAAAATTAGATTATTTCGAACAAATCAACATCCCAAAGTGCAGTACGAATTTGACGATATTGAACTTGGTGAAGAAGAGAACAAGGGACTTAATTCATGGGAGAATTTCTCAAAACAAATTATAGAGTTTTTAGATACAATTCCAAATCATCTTAGAATTCAGATTAACACATCTTTCTTTGAAGGAGATGTTCCAAATAATCAAGAATCATTTGACAGAGGAATGGCAGAATTTAGTAATCAATTTCATGTTGTTGCAATGCAAGAACCAAAAGTAATTGAAGAATGGGAAAAGATCTATGAGAATCCAGAAAATCAATTTTCAAATTTACTTAGTGGCAAGAGTGAAAAAATTGCCCTGCAAAATTTCATAGAATCAGAACTACATCCAAGATTTGTTTACTTTTCAGATTACAAAAAAATCTATGGAAACATAAATCTTAATGAATATCTCAGAGAAGAAAAAGGAGATAGGGCAGATTCTATTGAATATGTTGAAGAGTTTGATAAGGCAGAGACAGTAAGAAATCTCTTCTATCTAGCAGAATTGGATATGAATGAGTTAGAGGAAGTAAAAGAGAGTCCATCAAAGTGTATCAAATTACTAAACGCTGCAAGCAATAGATTAACTAGTAAACTGAATCCAGCATGGAAAGGAGATCCAATTCATGTAGACTTGAGATACAATCCAGGAAACATCATGAGTGTTGTAATTTCAGATGTTCACAGAGATGGTACAGTAACTAATACAGGATTATTAAATAGAAGAGCAGAAGGTTTCAAATGGACGTTCTCTTTTATTGTAAACTTTGCAGCTGAAACACAAAGAGCAGAACTAAAAGAAGCAATTTTACTTTTAGATGAACCAGCAAGAAATCTTCATCCAACGCAACAGATGGGAATTTCAGATTTGCTAAAAAACCTAGCAGGTTCAAACCAAGTTTTGTATGCAACACACTCACCATTTATGATATTTGATTATACCCCAGGAAATTTACTTGTTGTAGAGTTAGACAAACGAAAGCACCTAAGCCGAATATTTTATGATTATTGGAATGCAGATGATAAAACACTAACACCAATTTTGTATGGGTTGTCTAGAGGTCAGGTAGAATCAATAGTAGACAGAGAGATAGGAACAAACTCCAGACCAGTGATCATCGTAGAGACAATGTCAGATTCAATGTACCTAAATGCATTTGACAAATTCTTACAAGACCCAAACATTTCAATGAATCCACTAAATGTTGTTGCAGCATATAACAAAAATTCAGTTTTACCTTTGGCAATATTTTATAGAAATCATGGATATAGAACCTTTATTCTATTAGATAATACTGAAGAATCTAAACAAATTTCTGCACAACTAGTTTCAAATGAATTTTCACCAATTCAAACAATTTTCTTTGAATTGGAAGGAAAAAAGCTTGAATCAATTGAAGATTATATCGTGCTTGAAGATTATTTACATCCTGTAAATCAGACTTATGAAATCAAGTTGAGACGTGAAGGGTTTTCAAATCTTGCACCTGAAGATGTGCTATCAAAAGATGGTAAGGGTAATTTAGAAAAATTAAGAAAGATTTGGCAAGAGCATAGTGATGATGATTGGGGTCAATTCAACAAAGAAGATATTACCAGATACATTTGTGAAAAAATTGCATTAGAGGAAACCAGTTTTCTATCAGATAAAACTAAAGACCAATTCAGATCATTATACAGATTAGTTGCAGAGCGAATTAGACAATATCAGAATGTCAATGCAAAACCAGATTTAGATAAATTTCAAAAGGCCAAAGCTTAAGAAGTTTGCTCATGAAAAATCCTGAATTTACAAATAGAAAAAGAGAAAAAAACCTTTAAGGTTTAAGTGAGAGATGACTAGTTTGAATATAATGAGTAAATCCTCTGTGAGAGGAGTTTTCCTTTCAATTGTACTATTATTTTCAATAACATTAATTTCAATTCCAGATAATGTGTATGGGGAAGAGATTAATGCTAACAGTATTAGTCTAGAGGAAACAACAATCATAGAGTTTACAAATGATTTAGATAAAGAAATCAATACTTTTAGAATTTGGTTAGGTTCAGATTTTACGTTTGAATCTTTTAAGACTGAAAAAGGATGGGTAGGTGAAAAAACCCCACAAGGAGTTATCATTTTTACCACTTCTGAACCAATCAAGAAAGGAGAATCAGTGAAATTTGGAGTAAAAACAGACAACAAAAATCCAGGAATCAACTGGAAAGCAATGGATACAAAAAGTGAACAACAGGGTATGGGCAAAGTACTACCAAAAGAGTTACCCAAAGTTGTAGAAAATACCGAAATCAAGCCAGTAGAAAACACCGAAGACAAGCCAGTGGAAACACCAACAGAAACAGGAATTCTTTCAGATTCAATCTTTAGAATAGTTCCAGAAAAACCCAATGCCGGTTCATCAATCAGAGTAACTGGAGATCATTTTGGATCTTCAGAAGAATTTGACTTTTACATAGATAGTTCAAAAATTGGCAGTTTTGTAACAGATGAGAACGGTCACTTTATTACAACAATGAAGATTCCAGAAAATCAAAATGCAGACAGAGTAGATTTTAAAGTCAAAGACAGTGAAGGAGAAGAGAAAAAGATCAGTCTAAGAATAGGACAGATAGAAAATAGAATTCCAGTGACAGAAAATATCAAACTCACAGTAAAAGGATTACCAAATGTGATTCATAGAGGAGATTTATTAGAGATTTCAGGTACAGGGGCCCCCAATAGTGCAATTACTTCAGAAATAACGAATCCGGATGGAGAGATTATTAATTCAAGAACAGCAGAAATTGATGCTAAAGGGAATTGGGAGTTGGATGAACCAATCATAGTTGCACTAGACACACCATTTGGCAAATACAGTGCAACAATTACTGACGGGCGAGAAAGTATACTAAAATCATGGACTGTGGAATCTGACAAAATAATAATCGTTGCACCAGACAAATTAAAGTTTGAACCAGGAGAAGTAATGACATTTAATGGAACTGCCTTGCCTAACAAACCAATTGAGTTTATTTTAGAAGATCCACAAGGTAAAGAATTATTTTCAGACATTATTCAACCAGATGAATCAGGATATGTAGAGTTTGAATACGATACAGACCAATCATCACCTAAAGGAACATACACCTTAATTGCAACACAAGAAAAAGATATTGAATTCATATTTGCAGGACTGGGACAATTACCTACAACACCAGTTAATGTAGAATTTGATGAACTCAATTATAGTGCAGGAGATACAGCATTTATTTCAATCACAGGAAAAGCTTCTGAAATTGTTAGTTTGTTGATCATAGATCCATCCGATAAACCAAAAGGAGATACAATTTCCATTACATTAGAACCAGATGGTACTGCAAAACATGAACTAGACTTGACAGGATTTGCATCAGGAGTATACTCGGCTGTAGCTAGTAAAGGAACTTCACAAAGTTCAGAAGTCTTTACAGTAGGATTGCAAACAGGTTCAGGAGAAATTCAAATTAACACTACAAAATTAGACTATACTCCAGGTGATTCTATTCTAATTCTAGGAGATACAGGCGCAAATGTCTTGCTAACGATATCTTTAGCAGATCCTGATGGAAATATCATAAAAGAAAGAGATACTTTTTCAGATAAAAATGGAAAGATTTCTGAAAGTGCATTTAGAATTCCAACAGATGGAAAAAGCGGTATGTGGTCAATTAATGCAAAAAGTGGCTCAAACTTCCACACAATAGAAATCGAAGTGGTTTCCACAGTAGCAGAAGGAATTCAAATAACCGTTGAAGAAGGAATTAACATTCCAGGTGTTGGGGATTCAATGCAAATCAAGATAATTGGAGTTAGTCAAACAGTACAAATTGACATAGTTTCAGCAGATGGATCAGTTTTAGATTCATTAGAATTTGTTGCATCATCAGGAGGAGAAATTAACCAACCATGGATAATTCCTGCAGAAACTGCACCAGGAACATACACAATTAAAGTATCAGATGCATTTTCTTCAGGCGAAACCACTTTTGAGATAAATTAATCTCAAACAATTTTTATTTCACCTAAATTTAGCAGCTAGTATGAATCTAAGAGACAAAATAGCAGAATACCCAAATTTTCCTAAAAAAGGAATTTTATTTAGAGACTTTAGCCCAATCCTAAAAGATCCATCTGCAATGGAATCAATTGCAGATGAATTTTCAAAGTATTTTCATCCAAAAAATGTAGATATATTTGCAGGGATAGAATCAAGAGGATTCATTCTAGCATGCATCTTGGCCACAAGATACAACAAAGGCATGATGATGATTAGAAAAGCAGGAAAGTTACCTGGAAAGACCACAAAAATTTCATACACAATTGAATATGGTAAAGACACAATAGAAATTCAAAAAGACATCATAGAAGAAGGACAAAGAGTACTCATTTGCGATGATCTACTAGCTACTGGTGGAACTGCCAAGGCAGCTGCAAAACTAATTGAAAAAGTTGGAGGAAGTATTGTTGGCTTTGCATTTATCATAGAACTAACAGATCTTAACGGTATGAAAGGAATTAGCAAGTATGATTGTAAATCACTGGTGAAATACTAATGGAAAAAGACGTAGAGATTGGAATTTTTGGAGGAACTGGAATTTATGATTCAGGATTACTTGAAGATGCAAAAGAAGTAGATATAGATACACCATATGGAAGACCATCAGACACAATTACTGTTGGAACATTCAAGGGAAGAAAGATTGCATTTTTGCCAAGACATGGGAAAAAACACACAATTCCACCACACATGATTAATTTTAAAGCAAATATTTGGGCATTCAAAGAGCTTGGAGTCACACGAATTATTGCACCATCAGCTGTTGGCAGTCTAAAAGAAGAACTGACACCAGGGCACTTTGTGTTACCATCACAGTTTATAGATTTCACAAAATCAAGAGACGGTTCGTTTTCTGAAGATGGCAGAGTCATTCATATTTCAGTAGCAGATCCATTCTGTCCAGAATTGCAATCATCAATTACACAAGTTACAGATAGTTTAGATATGCACATTCACAAAGACTGCACCTATGTCTGTATTGAAGGACCAAGATTTTCTACAAAAGCAGAATCAAAATTCTACAGAACAACAGGTGCAGATATTATTGGAATGACTCTAGTTCCAGAATGTCAATTAGCAAGAGAAGCACAGATTTGTTATGCATCAATATCCACAGTAACTGATTACGATGTTTGGGCAGAAAAACCAGTAACTGCAAAAGAAGTTTTAGAGACACTTTCAAAAAATGTTGAAGGTACAAAGAAAATTTTAACAGAATTAATTGAAAAAATCCCTAAAGATAGAAGTTGTTCTTGTGCTAAAGCATTAGAAGAAGCAGAATTTTAATCATCAACAAATGATTCTTTTTTAAGCCCTTCAGGTAAAGACATATCACCTTGAAGTAGATGTCTTTGTAACTCCATTATTACTTCATCAACATCATAACCTAGTTTTTCTAATTCTTTTTCAGTTGTTTTGGAAAGCTTTGCTCCAACATTTTGTCCACCAATCCTTCCAAATGCTATTGCAGTAAAATGAAATTCATGTTCATCAACAGTGAATTTACCATTAATCTTTGCAGCCATCTGACTGCCATGAATATCATTTATGTGAACTTTGATTTCCATGTTAAAAATTAAATTTCAACTGCTTTGTTGACATTATCATCAATCAAAAAGCTCCAGTGTTTGTCATCCTCGACTTTGTAATCTTTGACTGTTAGAGGAATAATCGTTTCATCAAGGCATTCGTGCTTAATTTCACCATTTTCTTTTAATTTTACTAGTTTCCACTTGTATTTTCCCTGTTGTAATTTACAAACGGTAACTCCCCATTTTGCATCTGGATCAATTTTTGGCATCCCTACAAGATCAGCCAGTTCTTCAATTCCAAGTTGCTTTTCCTCACAGAATCTCTTTTTACATACACCACATCGCCATACATCAACGGAACCAATTGTTCTTTCATCTATGTTTATGTTAACTACACCAAAGTAAACTGGCTGGTGTTTACAAGTTTCAGTATCAATAGTCAATGGTCTTCAAAAATCGTAGTATTATTTAGTTCTTGCATCATCATATGGCTTTTCAAGAATCACACCTATACTGTCAACAACCTTGTTTCGCTTAAACACAATATTTTCTCGCTCACACATTCGTCTATACATGTTAACTACAGTAAATCTAGGATGCATTGCCTCAAATTCAGTTTCAGAAATATCAATGAATGCACCCAAATTCATTAGATCATTTGCTGCATTTTGGGCATCTTCTAAAGAGATCTTTAGTTTTTCTGAAATTGTTTTAGCAGACATTTTTCCATAACAAGTAACAAGCAAATACACTTTGGTTTGAATGGAATTTAGATGAATTTCAGAGATCAGATCGTTTTCAATCTTTGAATCCATAATTTTTCAACTACTCCATTACAATAAAACATGATCCCATGTCATTTTTTGACTAGGAGTTTTTTTGATATCTTCAAAGAAAATCCCATTGCAACAAAGTGAGATATTGCACCTGAAATTGCTCCAATCATAACATCATCAAGGAAAAACCAAACTAGAACAAATACAATAAGGGATGGAACAGTAGTGATTAATGCAATTATACTTCCTCTAAGAAAAATTTCTTTTTTTGTTAATTTTGCAGGTTTTTCATCTTCAGACAATAGCTCAAATTTGAAAAAATGGTAATAAAAACCAAAGATACTTTATATTTGGTCAGCCCAAATTGTTACTGTTTGTCAAGTTACAAGGGAGCATATTCAAATGAACAATCTCTAAATTTTGTAATTCCTATTATTGTGATATTATTTTTAGGAGTAATTTACATAATGACTCAGAGAGCAGATTCAGGCTTTGTTAGTTTCTTCTTGATTGGTGCAGCAGCACTTACAATGTTTTACTGGGTAAGAGTCTTGAAAAAGATGACAAAAGACCAGAAACCACTCTACACACAATCAAGAGAACAAGAGCAAAAGAACTGGGTGTATGATTTAATCAAAGGAGAAGGGGAGTTTGTCTTTGTAGCAGAAGTTCCAGGTCCTGAAGATAAAATTGCAGTAAGATTGGTAGATGGGATGCTCTACATTAGAGGAACTGCAGGATTCTCAAAAGAAGTTCCAATAGAAGGTGCAAACGATATGCAAATATTTGATTTCAAATATCGTAATGGTGTATTAACACTACGAATAAAATAGCTACAAACTTTTTGCTAATTCTAATTTCTGTGGAAGATACTTGTCAGTGATGTTTGTAAGGCCATATTTTGCAAAGGCCTCCAATTCTGCTTTTCTCTTTAATCTCAAAAATACTTCCAATTCCTTTTTCCAAATTCCTGATTCATATCTTGGATCCTTTTGTAAATCATAACATCTCTTAATATCAGACTCAGTCATTGGAATTGTTGGTAGTTTGTATTTTTCAATATCAGTTGCCCAAACTCCAACCCATTTTGCATCAGGCACTGTCAACTCTCTAAGGTGTGCAGCATTTGCAGAACCTGATTTTATCACCATAGCAATATGTTCTCCATACACATCCCCATCAGTCAAAATGATAACAGGTAATCCCATTTCATCATGAAGACGTTTTAGCAGAGTTCTAGTGGAACGTGGAGCTTGTCCTCCAGTATTGATTATGATTGATTTGAATTTTTTATCTACTTGTTCTTCAACGAATCTTGTAAAGAGACCACCTTTCTCAATTGCAATTACAATTTCAGCACTAGTATCAACTAGTTCAGCAGTAGTCAGACTAGGCCCAATAGAATAACCGTCTGGATGGTTTGAGAGATTCATTGTTTTACCCTCATATCCAGGAATTGTATATTCAATATTCAAATCACCAAAGATAGAGCTCCTCTCCTCAGGGAAGATGTGAAAGTCTTCTCTAGGTCTTGAAGTTACTGCCTCTAAATCCACAATGATGTTATCTGATTCAGACTGATCATCAAATTCAATGGCAAATGCTTGTGAGGAATAGTACACATCTCTTAATGTGGAAGATTTTTTCTCTTGAGTAAGACGATTTGCAAAAAATGCTAGCCACATTAGTTGCGTAAATGAACGGAGTTGTGCTGAATTCTTTGCACTTCTTAATGCAGATGAGTTTCCTAGAATATATTGTCTTAATTTTTTATCATAAACGATGTTACTTACAGATCTACTTGGAATGGAGAATTTTGGGAATTGTCCATTTTCTAAATCTTCATAGATTTTTGCACCATGGCTTTTTAGAGATTCAAGAATTGTTTTTTGTTTTTCTTTAGCCTTTTTGCTGATCTCTTTTGCTTTTTTCTCACTTGCTTTCAATTGGTTTTTCCTCCTCTACTAGTTTGGGTTCTGCTTGTTTAGTCTCAACAGGTTCTAGTTCCTCTAAAATTTTCTTGTAATTAGGTTCTTTTTTCTTTCCAGCAAGTTCAGTACAAAACTCTGCGATCATTGGAATATACTTTGCATAAAGATTGGCTCTCTTTTTTGCCATTTCTGCTTGTCCTCTTTTAGACATGAATGCAGCTAATTTTCTTGATAAGAATTGTAGTCCTAGTCTGAGTTCACGTTCAATTTCTTGTCTGTCTGCAACATTTTCTTTTCCTGCAGTCTTGTAAGGAATTCTAGTTGAACAAATATGAGAGACTATGATAAACGGTGGATCACCTTTTACTTTGTACCGTCCCCAGTCTGTATCATTTACAACCTTGAGAACCACATCACTTCCTTCATCGTAAAGTAAAGGAATTCTATTTGCATATCTATACACATGAGGGCCACCTGATTTAATGTCACCACCATATGCTATTCCCATTTCAACAATAAATGGAAATCCTGAATATGCAGATGCTGGGCGTTGAACTACTGCAACAAAGTCAGGGTTGAAAAATTTCTTGATTCCTTTTTCAAGTGGAGATTCACCCAATGGGGCCAAACAACTGGAATCTGGAGCCATGAAATCATCGAATTTCTGAAGTGAGTCACTCAAGTTTACTAGTTCTTGATTGGTAAGAGTTCCCATACGTTTTTCAGGCTTGAATTTTGCAAACTCTGCAAACTTAACAGCAGTAGTAGGTCCAACACGCTGGAATCTTTTGGTAAGAAAAGTAGTTAGCGGTTCACCTTGAACAGTGTTGGTAAGTTGCTTATAATATTGACTTTCAGGATCCATATCAACTGTTTTTGATTGAGAATCACCAAAGTCCCAATAGTGTAATTTTTTGTTTGGGACATCAAGGTCTTCAATTCTAATTTTACTTAGTTTTTCAAAATCCATTTTCAAAAAGGACAACAAAGCTATGACAACACGTACCTGACGAGAAAGATTTTTCCATTTCTTTTTTGCTTTTGTCATTATTGCAGTAAAGCTAAGATTTTGTTTGGATAATCCCAAATCTTTTCTCACTTTTTCAATCATTACATCATCAATTGTTGGAATTTCAAATTGGGATTCAACGATCATCCTTCTAATTCTTTCAACATCAATTCCATGTGGATGTGGTCTGATGATTGTTGGTGGAGGTGGAATTTCTTTTACAAATCTAGGATGTTGGAATTTTTGTCCTTTAGGATCATCAAATGTTATTGTTGCATAAGGAGTAATTAGTGATGTTTCATAGACATAATCTCTAATTTTGTTTCCTGCTTTGGAATAATCCCCCTCTAAACAAATACTAACAGAAAGTCCTTTCTTAGAAGCTTCTTTTGTATTATGTTTTACAATTACTGGTTTGTTTTTTTGAATGTCCAATAATATTTCAAATTGATTTTGAGTTTGTCCATCAGCACAGCTTTTTACAATTACTGGTTTGTTTGTAGTAATTTGACCATATAGAATTGCCATTGTTGCACCAAGACCAAACATCCCTCTTGCTTGTTTTAATCCAAATTTTGAACCATAAAGAACAGTTCCAAATGCAAGTGGAATATGTTTTGCATCAACACCAGGTCCATTATCCTTTACAGTCAAGATGTATGGTTTTGGGTCGGGTTTATCAGGCTCTACAGCCTTGATTGTTAGGTGTACATCAGGTAGAATTCCCTTCTGATCACAGGCATCAAGGGCATTTTCAACAAATTCCCTGACAGCAGTATATAGTGAACGAGTAGGATTACTAAATCCAGCCAAGTCACGGTTACTATAGAAAAACTCACTAGGAGAAATTTGATTAAATTTTTCTTTAATCGAAGACATCTTGATCTTCCCACAATTTCATTTTTTCTTGTTTTTCTTTTCTATTTGCAGCTTCTAGTTTATCATAAACTGCGCCATGCATACTTCCACTTGATATGGAAGATATTGCATCAACTGCTAATCGTAATTTACTTGCATCACCAATAATTGAAACTGTTTTTCCATAAACTGAGATGTGTGTACTGCTAAGATTTTCCATGTTTCTTCTTGCTCTACCACCTTCTCCAATAATTCTCCCTTTTATCCTTTCAACATTTGCATTAGATTTTCCAGCAAATTCTCTGAGATCTATAACGTGCAATGTGTTTTCTCCTTTTAACAGAGTCATAGCATTTTCAGGAGAAAAACCTCTACCAATTGCTGTAACAATTTCCATTGCTTTGAATGGTTGGATCTTCTCAACATCGCCATCAGACTTTATTAGAACTTCTCCAGTCTCACCATCAATATCCAAAATGACATGACATGCTGTTTCAATTTTAGATTTGACATTTCCAGATTTGCCAATTAGTACTGCAATCCTATCATTTGGTATTCGTAGTAATTTTTCAAAGCTCATTT
Organism: Candidatus Nitrosopumilus sp.; assembly: GCF_965263415.1. Lineage (GTDB taxonomy): Archaea > Thermoproteota > Nitrososphaeria > Nitrososphaerales > Nitrosopumilaceae > Nitrosopumilus. Next base: position 794,311 of record NZ_OZ253671.1, on the reverse strand, counting down.
TACAATATCCTCAAACAATTCATCTGGATCTTCAACAGAAACTCCTCTTTTTTTGAAGAACCTTGTAATGTTATTAATGTCTCTCTTAAGAAATTCTTGAGTATTAGGGTGTCTCAAATCGACTGCAGAACCCAAATCAAAAACAACCAATCCATTTTGGGTTTTGAAGATGTTATACTCTGAAAAATCCCCATGGACCAACTTTGCCTTTTCATACATATCTAAAATAATTTGGATGGCCTGTTTGTAGTCATCTTCATCTACTTGTGAATTAAGTAATGGTTTGGCAGGGGTGCCATTTTCACCCACAAACTCCATTGCAAGCACATTATTTGTCACATAGAGTGGTCTTGGGACTGGGATTCCAGCCTCAAAGCATTGAGTTAGATTACGGTATTCTTTTTTTGCCCAGAGATAAACAAGATTTTTTGTTCCTTTTTTCACATTTGAGAATCTAGGATCACCTAGAATGTATGGTTCTCGTTTTTTAAAATTAGAAGTACTAACAAGATAAATTTTCAATGCAACACTAGAATCATTTTCATCAACTCCCCAAAACAATACAGATTCCTTTCCAGCACTTACTGCACCATTGACATATGCAATTACATGATCTGTTATCATTTTGTACAAAGTCATGACAGTTGGTTTGTCTAAAACTTCATTGACTACTTTTCCTTTCTTAAAACCATCATCCAAAGTTCTTTTTTTGGATTTTGAAATTAGTTTCTTATCTAATTTTGATTCTAATTTTTTGCTTAGTATGTCAGTCATTAGTTAGCAATACCTCTACTATATAAAATGAATTTCTTTTTTGAAAGGACATTTTACATTTTAAAAACAATAAGAAAAGGAACACCAGAGATTTTTTTAACACCATTTTCAGAACCGACCCCCAACCTAATGGATAAAGAAATTGTTTCTTCTCCAACCATATTGATTATGGCAGAAGTTTTTAGTAAATTTTCAGCTTCATCTTTTTCAACAAATCTTTCTCCGTAATAGCTTTCACTGATGTGCATGTTCAGTTCACCTTCAACAATAGTTTTACCTAATAGTTCTGCATCACAGATGTTTAACATTTGGTTTTTTTGATAATCAGTTTGACGTACTGCAAATGGCATTATGCATATTTACCTTTTAGAGTTGACTTGGCACCACATGCCTCACAAATCAAAAATGATATGCGATTTTCTTTTAGTATCTTTGTATCAGGACTTTTACAAGTTGGACATTCAAGATAATCTTTAACATAAATTTGAAACAGTCTGGTAAAGTCATCAGGATCACGTTTTCCAATAAACATGGCCTTGTCACCTATTCTTTCAGCAGGAACTGCAAACTCTTTTGAGAGATATTGTAATACTTTGTCAGGATCTCGTCTAAGCACCTTTGGGAATTCAGAGAAATTACGCAAGAAAGTCTTCTGTCCTTCCCACATTACATCTACAACAGGAAGTTCAAACCTAGCAGTAGAGGTTTTTTCAGTATCACCTAGTTTGTCCTGTATCCTTTTGAGTAGACTTTCGTATTCTGCTTTGGTCACTAAAAAATAGTGTAGACTAGACCCTATATGGGTTTTGAAAAAGAAGAAGTCGTGTGGATTTTCTTTCTAAATTATTCCATTTTTCCGATACGGAAAACGTTAGTTCCACATTCAGGACATGTACCTTTTACGGCAGGACGTCCGTTCTTTAGTTTAGTTTCTTTGGGATCTTTAATGTCCCTTTTTTCGCGGCATTTTACGCAATATGCTGTAACCATTCTAAAAATTGTCAAACACGCTGGTATTTAGGAAGAGCCTGTGAAAATTATTTAACTACAGACTAGACGTGCGTAAATTTTTTTGTGCCTCAGAAAAAGCCTAAATTCAAAAATTTTAACGAATGTTAGTTAATTTTACAAAATTATGGCCAAGATTATGCCAAAAACCAATTTTTCCAATATTTGTTTAATAATAGAAAATTTCTTCAAAGATTATCAATTATAAACTAGCAGACATTATAGAAGAAAAATGGTATTAAAAAAAGGAATTGCAATTACAATAATTATTTTGGGTGTAATTACGGGTGCCAGTTTTTTGGTGTGGACAGTTCCTCAACAAAATGAAACCACATTCATTGTTACAGATTACGAAAATTATCTAGATGGGGCAAAAGGTATTCACGAAGTTTTACAAGAATCAACTCTGATAGAATATCAGAAACTCCTAGACGGAGAGATTACACCAGAAGAGTATATTGCATCAGCAGATGTTACATCAACTCAAATAACATCTCAGATCAGCGAATTTGTAACATCAAAACCTCCTGAAGAATGGCAAAACAGTTACATCAGTTACATGGATGCAATGAAGAAATTCAATTCATACATTGGAGAGACCAAAGTTTTGGCAAATTTGATACAAAATGAAAGATCACAGGATGAAATCTCTGAAGCAATGAAAAAAATTGAATCACTAAAAGACGAATCTATGGAACTTGTCAAGATTTCTGATGACTCAAGACCTTAGCCTCAAAAACCGAATTTTACTAATCATAATGGTTGGAAATCGTTAAAAAGCAATTTTACGATACAAGATGAATGTCTCAACGCTCAGACAAGGTTGAAAAAGATGTCAATGCATCTACTGCCAATAAATTACTCGTAATTTGTGTAGACAGAGATAATGACGTAGGTGAAAAGGCAGGTATTGTCACACCAGTGATTGGAAGAGATGCATGTATTGAGGCAGCACAGAGACTTGCATTAGAAGACCCCGAAGATGCAGATTCTAATTCCATATTTTCAGCAATTAAAACATATGAAGATTTGGTAAGTAAAGGATATCAAGTTGAAGTAGTTACAGTTGCAGGTGTCAAAGATAGAGGAGTTCAAGCTGATGAAAAAATTCTTGCAGAAACAAGAAAAGTTTTAGATAGATTTTCTGCAAATGGCGCAGTTATTGTTTCAGATGGTGAAGATGATGAAAGTGTTATTCCAGTAATTCAAAATGTTCTACCAGTAGTTTCAGTACAACGTGTTGTAATGAAAGTAAGTAGAAGTGTAGAGTATTCTTATGCAGTATTTGGAAAATATCTCAAAATGATTGCATATGATTCCAGATATTCTAAATTTTTCTTGGGGGTTCCAGGAATTCTTTTGTTAATTGGTGGAGTTGCAGCAGTATTTGGAATCACTACAGAAATCTTTGCAGTGCTTGTCAGTATTTTAGGTGGTGCATTTTTGATTCGTGCATTTGATATTGATAGAGTTTGGTCAAGCTGGTCAAAGCCGACGCCGATGGGTTTTATCAGAATGTTTACAATGGTTGCAGGAGTATTGTTGATACTATCATCAGTACCAGCTGGAGTTGCGTCAATTGATCCAGAACTAATAGAATCAGATTCAGAATTTATTGTAAAGATTACTGATCAAGTAATCATTGGTCAGTTTATTGCAGGAGTATTACCAATACTATGGACAGGATTAGGTGCAATATTTGCAGGAACATTACTTAGTAATTGGATTGGAGGAGTGCCAAGACAAATCAGCGATATCTTGAGAATAATTGTATTGATTGCTTTGTATCCAACAATCTATCAGTTTACAAACATCATGATTTCTGATGTAAGTTCATTTACTCTGATTCCACCACTGCTTGGAGGACTTGCAGCTACCCTGGTTTCAGCTACAATTCTCTTCAAAAAGTACAGAAAACACAAAGACCAAGAAATGGTTTCAGATTAATTTAGACTATTTCTAGGCTGAATTTTGCAAAAACACTGATATCTTTAATGGTGCACTAGTCATCAAAAGGTGAATCGGTATTAGTAAAATCAAAGATGTAATTTTCCAGCTATCAGGTCTTTACAAAATTTATGGGAAAAGATTAGAAAATGAGATTCAAAGTGGAGACATTCCAAATCATGTTGCATTAATTTTAGATGGAAATAGAAGATGGGCAAAAAGACATCTAACAATTCCAAAGGCAGGACACTGGAAAGGAGCCGATGCAGTAGAAAATCTTCTTGATTGGTGTGAGGAATTTAACATCAAAATTGTAACATTGTATGCATTGTCAGCTGAAAATCTAGATAGAAATGATAAAGAATTAGATCATCTTTATGAGTTGATTCGTATGCGACTAGAAAAATTGTACAACGATCCACGAATCCATAGATGTAAGATGAGAGTGAAGGGGATTGGAAGAATTGAGTTGTTACCTGATTCTATCAAAGATATTCTAAAAAAACTAGATGACGCTACAAAAGACTATGACAATCATTTTCTAAACATTGCACTAGCATATGGAGGACAATACGAATTAGTTGATGCTGTTAAAAAAATTGGTGAGAAAATTAAAGATGGTCAACTAGACGTTGAGAAAATTACAAAAAAAGAAATTGAATCAAATCTTTACACATCACATTTACCACAATCATCACCAGACATGATTTTGCGTACATCTGGAGAGAAAAGACTCAGCGGATTTTTGATGTGGCAAAGTGCATATAGTGAATTAGTTTTTATGGACATATTTTGGCCTGAATTTAGGAAGATAGATTTGATGCGAGCCATTAGAACATTTCAAGAAAGAAAAAGAAGATTAGGAAAATGATAGAAGAGACATCAGCAGGAATAGTATTGTTTAGAAAAGAAGATTCTAAAAATTTGTTTTTACTTTTACACTATCCATCAGGGCATTGGGATTTTGTAAAGGGGAAAATGGAAAAGGGTGAATCCACACATGAAACTGCAATTAGAGAAACAAAAGAGGAAACTGGAATAACTGATGCGAAGTTTTTAGATGGTTTTGAAGAGTGGATTGAATATAATTTTCAATATCAAAAGGAACTAGTTCACAAAAAAGTGGTTTTCTTTTTAGCTGAAACCACAACCAAAGAAGTAAACATTTCACATGAGCACCTTGATTATACCTGGATGGATTACAACACTGCAATGGAAAAAACTACTTTTGATAATGCAAAAACAGTTCTAACAAAAGCTCAAATGTTACTTACCAAGACTGTCTAACTGCAAACCTTTTGCAACATCAATTGGTTTTTTTGCATTAAGAATTGTTCTTCCAACAATTAGATAGTTTGTTCCAGAAGAAATCACTTCGCTTGCATCTCCACCTTGAGTTCCAACTCCTGGAGAGAAAATACTGAGTTTTCGTCCAGCCTTTTTTGAGCAATATTGAATAATTTTTGGAAAAGTTGCGCCAACTACAATTCCATCAACTTTAGATTGCAGAGCCCAATCCAAAAACAGTTGATAGAGTTGCTGTTTTTTTCTCAGTTTTACCTCCATATCATAAGACAATCTAGCCTCAGGGGCGCTCATATGGCATAAAGTGATGACACCTTTACCATGTTTGTGGGCAGATTTTACGAGATTTTTGAGACTGTCTAATCCCATTATAGGATTCGCAATAACTGCATCAAATCCCATCTTCCACAAGTTTTCCGTAGTTACACGATTTGTGTTTCCAATATCATTTAGTTTGATATCTGCAATTGTTTGCAAACCATATCTGTGAGCTGTTTTGTTTATTTTTAGAACTTGTTTTTCACTGAGTGGAAGTAACAGATGAAAATTTAATTTGATTGCACAAAGATATGGATGTAATTTTTTGATATTAGAGATAGTTTTGACTTCTAAATTTTTTACAGAGGGATCATAATCATTGGCAAGAATTACTTTGCCATTTGTTTTTGCGATCTGAGAAAGTCTAGTTTTGAAGGTGAGCATAGTCAACCAATGGATGAGTCTCTTTTAATTTTATTATTTTGATGTATGAATAACCATGTTCTGCAGGGTTATCTACGAAGACTGGTTCAATTACATTACTAGTTGAAAACTTTAGGAATGGTTTTTGTGGATCTTGATCTAGTAAGACATGACAAAAGTACGATGTGCCTTCTTCATGGAAATTCATGAAGACACCTAAAAGCCACTTGTCATTGTGAGGGAATAAGAATAACGGGAAGGGTATATCTTCAAAACCCCATGTGAGTTTTGCAAGACTAGACATGTCTTCTAGTTCAATTGGCTGATATCTATCAAGAGTTCCGTTTCCAGGTTTCAATGTTTTTGGTAGAGACTTTATTCTAACAATTGGAGAATATAGTTTGCTAGAATCAGAAGTTGTATCTACAATTTCAGATTCTTCTTTTCCACCTGTTAATCCATAACGAAGATAGTGGCCGTTATTGTCTAATGGTGTAAAGTATACAATTGGTTTTTCTTTTAGAACATCCATCTGGACTGATAGAATTTTTCTGCCATCATGATCATGTAAGAAAGATACGCGTGGTGCACGCTCTAGTGCGCAAACGAGCCTAGTGAATTCTAAAGTGGAGTTGACTTGTATGTATCGAGGTTGTTTGTCAACAGGAGAAGGAGAAGGAGAAGGTTGTTCCACGAAAGTTAACGATCGATTAACAAATTAAACTTATCCAAAAAGTTGGAGCCTAGTTTCTTCTGTCAATGACATCATTGACAGTTGGTCCTGTTCCAATAATTGTAACAGGCGTGTGTAATTCATCTTCAATATTTTTTATGAATTCTTTTGCATCATCAGACAATTCATCGTACGAAGTTTTTCCTGCACAGTCTGTAAACAACACATCTAACTTTGTAATTGAGATTTGTGTTGCACCGTTGAGCATGATTGCACGCCTAGCTAAATCAAAATCAAAATCAGCTGCACGACGTTGACGTCCTGTTACAGTTCCAAATTCAGACCAGCCTTTCTTTTCTGCTTCTTCTAGTGAGAGTTCTTTGTCAAGTGGACCTGTACCTACACGCGTAACATAAGACTTGAAGACAACAATCACTTCATCTACTTTGGTTGGACCCAAGCCTATATCAGCACAAATTCCTGAAGCAGTAACATCTTTTGAGGTTACAAATGGATAGGTACCATGCCACAATGAGAGAAACGTGCCTTGAGTGCCTTCAACTAGGACATTTTCATTTTTGTCTATAGCAGAATTGACCTCAGCAGGTACATCTATGATTAGAGAAGACAAAGAATCAAAGTCTTTTGCTAGATTCAAGACCCTCATTGCTCTATCAGCATTTGCAGGTCCGGTTCCTGAACCAGTACTACCAATTTTTTCTTTGAGTTCACCTTTGGAATCTCGGGCAAGGTGGGTCTCTTCAATAACTCCGCAGTGTTTATCAATAAATGCTCGTCCAGAAACACCAAAATCATCAATCTCTTTTTGTAATACTTCAGGATTAATCACAACTCCTGGACCAATCATGACTTTGGCATCTTTGTTTAGAAATCCGCTTGGAAGCATTCTGACTTTGTAAACTTTATCACCGTCTTTGATGGTGTGACCTGCATTTGGTCCTGCACCACCGCGAACTATAACTTTTGGATTATCCTTAATTGCCAAATATGAGATGATCTTTCCTTTTCCTTCATCTCCAAAAAATCCACCAACTACAACAGTAGATGTCATAATGTTGAACTTGACTTTGGTTTATTTAAGCTAAAGTGGTGTGACATCATTTTATAACCGAGAATTAGTTTTCTAGATCGATGGTCGGAGAGAATTTTGCAGGAAACATCATTGTCAATTTAGCAAATCTTCCAGACTTTTTGAGAAACCCAATTCTAAAAAAACGTATGATGGAATTTTTTTCATTAGCAAAACCAGATCAGGATGAAGTGATCAACAATGCATTAGAGGCAGGACCAACAATCCCATTTCCAAATTTTGCAAAACTCTTCAAGACGTGGCTAAAGATTTTGGCCACACTGTCTGAAGAGCAAAGAGAAGGTCTGTTTTCAGCATACATTGTAGAAGTTGCACAAAACCCACAAAAATTAATCACTTTCAATTTAGATGGAATCTTGGAAATCTATCTCACACTAGAGGATGGTGAAAAAGAGACACTAGCAAATGCAGTAAAAAAAATTATCAACAGTCTTGATGAAGACAAAAAGAGAAGAATAATGCTAGTTATTCCTGAAAATGCAAAAAAACACTTGAAGTTTTAAGCACCAGTCTGTGGCTCATCAGGTTTTCTGTTATCTTCATTGCTATAATCAATGACTTCCCCTTCAGGAGACATTACACCTACAAAGATTTTCTCGTGTTTTTTTAGTAATTTTCTGTGATCTGCCATTGACATGTCAAGTTTCAATTCATTCATTACCATGATTTGATACTCTTTCCATTCAGCCCAACACTTGTTGCATGTAGGATATTTCTCATTAACTAGACCTAATTGTTCAGTATCAGGAATTTCATTCTTGCATTTTGTACAAGTACGAGTCATAGAATCTAGCAATTTGAAACTCCTTTTATCTTTTATTGAATTGAATAAAAAAGAAGAGGTTTACCCTGTAGTATAATCATGAATTTTTACTTCATTGAGAATTTTTTCCATGATTTGTTGTTGACCACCAGAGTTGTCAATTGTTACAAGAAGTAGATTTCCACTTGGCAATGGAATTGTTGCCCTTCTTAGCTTCTCATAAACAGCCAATGTATAGAGTCCTTCTCCAACTTTGTTGTAATGTTTCTCTCGGGATTTCCATGCACCAATTGCATGTTGGATTGTATCTAGAGTGTCATCATGTGAAAGATACAAGTTAGTATTTGGTCTTGAATGAGTTGCTAGAATTTCACCATTCATGTTAGCTACTGCAGCAAATCGAATGTTCTCATCAAGGTCGAAGAGACGGTGCATTACTCCATCATAATTTAGTTTTTGGCTCATGAATGGTTTGTGAATTTCATAAAAGATAACTATGGTTGGTGTGAATCGAAAAATTTGTCTGATTTTTTGTTAATTTTTAAAAATATGTTCAGATAACAAAAACAATCAATTTTTGGGTTTTACACGGTAAAATCCTAGTTTACGACTAGAAATATTTCTCAAAAACAGTATCTTGAAAATTCTGTTATGTAAAGTAATAATAATTAACAAAGACCAAATCATTCATGAAGATAAAGTGCCCTAAATGCAAAGAAAATGCAGAATTGTCACCAGATTTTTCTTTTGTAAAATGTGGTTCTTGTGATTTGGACATGAGTTATGGAGAATACATAAAATTTGTAGCACATAATCAAGCAACATACTCAGACATACTAGGAGACTATGCAGGTAGTACTGAAGGACAAACTGCAGGTTCTCTAGATGAATGGGATTAACAAGATGGTAAAATCATTCATCAGATTAAAATAATTAGTTTAACAATTTTCTAAACATCATTGGAATTTCTGTTAGAAAATATACTTAATCTCATAGGATTTTTGGTAGGACTTGGAATCGGAATAATGTCACTAATTGGATTTCGAAATACAGGTAGTCCAACATTATTTAGATTAACAATTGCATTTTTCTCAATTAGTATAGGATTCTTTGTGATTTGGACAGGATACATGGCAGAAGACTTTGTCATAAAGTCTGGCAACATTGAAAGATGGGTACAAACTTTGGGAATTGCAATCCAAACAGTAGGATACTTTTTCATTGCATTCTCACATAGTATCAAATCATTTTTTCCAAAATCAAGTTACTTTAGATCAGTTGGAATCTTACCATTCTTTCTAGTTTCATCAGTGCAGTTGGAACATCTATTTAGATCAGTTTCATTCATCTTGTTAGCATATGGTGCAATTGAAACAATGCTATCCTACATTGACAATAGAAACAAAGGAGCAATCTCAGTTTCAATTGGATTGGCGTTATTGGCGTTAGGAGAATTCCTTGGATGGTACTCATTTGTATTCCCTGAATCAATTCTCTATTCAGTATCAATGGTGATTAAAATTGGCGGTCTGATTGCACTATTCATTCCAGTTAGCAAGGTTCCTCTAACCAAGATAAAATTTGATGAAGGGTTAGAGTGATTTTTAATCTAGGCTCGAATTTGAACAAAGGGCAAAATTTGTCAAATTCTTTTATCTTTTTGGTATATTGCAAAATATCAACGTCCTATCATAGAAATTCTCAAAATAATCAGTAAGAAATGGCAGAGTATAGAACACATATGAAAATTATTGGCGACATTCTAGCTACTACCAGAGATGATCTTCAAGATGAGGATGGAGCAACAGTAACTTATCTGATTAGAAAAGCAAATGTTTCTCATTCCAGAATTTCAAGAATTCTAAAAACACTAGTTTCTCAAGGTCTCTTAGAGCAAGTTGACAGTCAAGGTTCTAACAAATACAAAATCAGCCAAACAGGTAGAGAATTTCTTCAAGCATATTACAAATTTACAAGCTTTGCAGACAACTTTGGATTAAACATCTAATCTTCATCCAATTCATCTAATTCATCATCAAAGTCATCTTCAAAATCTGTATCCTGATAATCTGGATTAGACATACGTTACCATAGAAAAAATATGATGTTAAAAACTTTTCAAAAGAAAATGGTAATTAAACAAAAAAACTGGGATAAAGCATGAAAGTAAACTGTGACAAGGAAGGAATTGAGAAAGCATCCAAAATAATCGATAATGGAGGAATAGTTGTTTTTCCAACAGATACAGTATATGGGATTGGATGTAATCCTTACAACAAAGAGTCTGCAAAAAAAGTTTACGAGATTAAATCAAGGGATTTTTCAAAACCATTTCCAGTTTTAGTTTACTCTAAAGAGATAGCTAGTCAGATTGCTGAATTTGATGAGATTTCAGAAAAACTTGTAGAGAAATTTTGGCCAGGTCAACTAACAATTCTTTTGAAATTAAAGGATGAAAAATTAAAAGAATCACTAAATCTTTCAGACAAAATTGCACTACGAGTTCCAAATCACAAATGTACGTTAGAATTATTGGAAAAATGTCATTATCTAATTGGAACTAGTGCAAATGTTTCAGGACAACCATCATTTTTTGATCCTCAGGAATGCATCAAGAGTGTGGAAAACTATGATGTTTTTGTTGATGGAGGAACAATTACAAGCAAAGGAGAATCAACAATCGTTGCAATAGAAGATGGCAAGATCAAAATTATCAGAGAAGGTTCTTTGAGCAAAGAGGAGATTTTGAAGGTATGAATCTGATAATAACGTGTGCCAGACATCTAGAGCCAGAAACAGAAGAGGAGTTGAGGGGATTTTTAGATGAATTTGGAGATTCTGATCCCAAAGTTACAATCACAAGCATGTCAGGGATTCTAACTGCTGAAACAAAGCTAGAACCAGTTGAGGTAGTGCGAAAGATCAAGGAGATGCTTCTTGATGAGCCCTGGAGTGTCAGATATTGTTTGAGAATCATTCCAATTCAGAGAATGGTAGAGACAAAACTTGAAGAGATTGAGAAAGTTGTTGAAGAATTAGCTGATGAAATATCTAAAGATGAAAAATACAGAATATCAATTGAGAAAAGAAATTCAGACATGTCTAGTCAGGAAATCATTACAAAAATTGCCAACAAGATAAAAAATCAAGTATCACTAGAGTTTCCAGACAAGGTTGTCTTAATTGAGATTTTGGGCAACAAGACTGGAATTTCTGTGCTAAAAAAATCCGACATTTTAAGCACAGAGAAAACTAAACGCAGTATGTCAGAGTAAGACTGCTGCTTTTTCTACTAGAATATCTTCCAATGGGTTTTTGGAATAAACAGAATCAATTTGTTTTTTTGAAATATTAAATGATTTTTTCAAGAATGCCTCGTTATTTTTTGAAAACAATGGAACAGAAAGTGAAGATAATTCTTTGTACAAGGAATCAAGAGATGTTTTATTTCCAATTGCAATTAAGAGAAAATCAGTTTTTGGTTTAATTCCTGCAGAAGTGATTGCAGCAGAGATTTGTTTTGATATTGCAAAACGCATCAAAATATCAGTTTCAAGTTTATTTGAGAGTAAAACATCATTTTTTTGAGACTCTAGTGAAAGAGATAGTATTTTTTTGAGATGATAACTGTTCAAGACAAATTTACTTGATACTGCTTGGAGTTGAATTTTAGGGAACTTTTCTCTGAGATTATCAAGAAATTTTACATCAATATCATTTTGACCTTTGATTTGGATGACTTGAATCTGTTTTGAGGATACCTTGTAGAGTAGTTTTTTTGAAGCACCGCCATGAATTACAGGAATAATACTAACTACATCATCATTTTGAAGTATAGTCGATTTTCCATCAAGTGCAGAAGAGTCAACACCATTTACTGCAATCAAAATATTTTCAGTATCTAATTTTGGAGAATCATCTGGCTTTGTTTCCAATAACAAGTCAATTAGTTCTTGAATAGTAATGTCAGATTTTTCAAATTCTAATTTTTCTGATGTAAAAGATTTCTTGGCACCGCCAACAAGTTTTACAGTAATCATTATGATGTGTTGTTAAAAGTTTGAAATTAATACTTAGTGCATTATTCAGATTTTTCTTCTGTGGTTTCAGGAGTTGCTTCTGCAGCAGGTGCTTCTGTGGTTTCAGGAGTTGCTTCTGCAGCAGGTGCTTCTGTGGTTTCAGGAGTTGCTTCTGCAGCAGGTGCTTCTGTAGTTTCAGTTGCCTCTACGGGTTTAGGTTCTACTTGAGATTCTTGTTCTAGGGATTTGGAAGCTTCTTCTCGTGCTTGTTTTGCTTTTTCATCACGAATTTCTCTTTTGATATATTTTGTAATGTAACCTGCAACTTCATTTTTGAGTCCTTTTGAGCGAACGATGGATACTTGATCTAGAATTTTTTTGTTATCAGCAAAATCTTCACCAAACTTTGACTTGTGAGTTTCTAAGACTTTGTATGAAAGACTCTTTATTCTATCCACAAATCGTCTAAAGATTAGGGTATTTTATACCTATATTCCAAGATATGCGTTGGAATTTTTTTCCAGTAATAATGCAGTCTCATCAAATGATTTATTCAGAATTTTTGAGGCACAAAAGATCACACTGGGAACAAAGCCAATATCAGCTGATTTCATCTCAAAGCATCTAGAAAATCTCACAGGACCATCAGTTTCAACTAGAATTTTTGATTCATCACATTTTGACAACAAAACCTGTTTGTCATTAGCATAAACCATTACAGGACCAAATGAAACAAAGAATCCCATATCCATGGCCTTTGCAAGTTGTTTTTTGCTTCCATCAAACCAGTGAAGCAAAGCATGTTTGGTATCATATGATGTCATGACTTGAAATACATCATCCAAGCTCTTCCGGGAATGAATTGAAACTGGTTTGTTGAATTTTTCAGCGCAAGATAGCAAAGTTTCAAAGACATGGATTTGTCTTTTAGTGTCTTCATCATTATTTGTATAAGTTGGGTCCAATCCAATCTCTCCAACTCCTGCAAGAGCATCATGATTGTTTTCAATCATGGTGACAACTTTTTCCAGTTCATCATTTGCACATTCAGGATGAATTCCAATAAAGGGTAAAACAAGATCACTTTTTTTTGCAAGCTCCAAGGTCTCTTGTGAATTTTGTGCATCCATAGATACGCAGCATGCTTTGATTTTCAAGGATTTCATTTCTTGTAAAATAAAATGCATGTCAGTAGAATACTGCGGATCAGAGAGATGAATGTGAGAATCAAACTGCCAAGTCATTTCTTGATCAATTCTTAAAATAGTCTGTATAAATCGATTCCTTAGTGATATTTTTTCACTCACTATCTTTTTTCACAAAAAATGAAAACAGAATCCATGAAATCATCAGAATTGGGACTATCTGCAATGTATAGAATTCTAAAAAAAGCAGGTGCTGAAAGAGTCAGTGACGAATCTGCTGATGAATTAAGAAGAGTCATTGAAGAAGTGGCAAACGGCATTGCAAAGAGTGCAGTAGACATGGCTTCTCATGCAGGAAGAAAGACTGTAAAAGGAGAAGACGTAAAATTAGCTTCAAAACCATTTAACAAATTCTAATCTAGATATTCAAACCGGTGTTAACTGATGCAGTCTTGTTTTTGAATGGACAAGATTTTCCTTCACCATCTTCACCCTCACCATCTGGAAGGATGTCAGTTGTTTGTGCATAAACAGAATCCATAGGAAGTGCCATTGCAAATACTGCAACAAGTGCTAGTACTGTAAATAATGCAATTCTTGAATCCATGTGTATCTTAGAACATTTTAGCATTTAAGGAATTCCCAAAATGTAATAGTTATTCTGTTCCTTTAGTTATCAATACAGGGCATTTAGCCTGTGCAAGCACTCCATTTGCCACACTACCCAACACAATCTTTCTAAAACCTGTTCTGCCATGAGATCCAATTACAATCAAATCAATATTGTTCTTATCAGCAAAAGTTACTATTCCATCAGCAGACGAAGGGTTGTGAATCACTTGCATCAAAAATGAAACATTTTTGGCATTTGCTTGCGATTCTAGTTTTTTGAGCATTACAGTTGCTGTGTCTTTCTCTTCATCTTGTATCTCTTGCATCCTTTCAAGTGAAATACCCGCAGATTCAGACACTGTAGATTGTAAAACAGTGATGACTATGAGTTTTGATGCAAATTTTTCTGCAATTTCCAATGCTTTCTCAAAAGCTTTTTGAGAATATCCTGAGCCATCAAACGGAACCAAAATTTTTTCCAATAAAGTATTGGTGTTTCTTTGAATATTTATTGTTAAATTCAAAAATCAATTATGATAATTAGAGATTTGAGTTCAAAGTAGATGTAGATAGATAAAATTTTCAGTGTTTAGGCAGATTGTTTTCATCTAGATAGGCATCCCATGCTATGATTCCACCCTCCAATACCTGAAAGTCAATTCCATGTTGTGCCAACTCATATGTTGCAATGGTTGCACGATTACCAGAGCCACAAATAATCACCACTGGTTTGTCAGTTGGAATCTCAGACAAATTTTCTTCAATGAAGATATCTGCTAGTGGGATGTTTTTACTTCCTGAAATCATAGTTACCTCTAATTCAGAAGGTTCTCGTACATCAAGAAGATAAACGTCATCTTGATTTTGTAATTGTTGGTATAGTTCTTCTGAAGAAGTTACAGTTGGAGTCATCTTTGTTGAAAGTTCACCCCATGACTCTATTCCATCTGCAAGAAAAGAGGTCTTGATTCCTGCATCATTCATAATTTGTGCTGAGTCTAATGCATTATTTTGAGAATCACCAACAAGAACCACATGGATATTTTGTGCTACTTCAGGAATTCTACTAAACATTGTTTTGATTCTTTTATCAAGGGTTGCACCTTCCATCACATCAACTGAAGAGCCTGCAATATGTCCATCCACGTATGAGTTTGAATCCCGCATATCAATTACTACCAGATTAGGATCAAGTGTCATCTGTTGTTCTAGTTCACTTGGAGATAATGAGAATGATTCTTCTAAATCCATAGAAGATGAGACAACACATTCACCAGGATGTTTTAATCCCATATGTTCAGCATGAAGACTACACATATTTCCATATGTTACACCATCAGCCCCACACACTGGATTGTATTCCATTGTACATGCAATTGGAGGTTTTTCAGTTTGCCATCCTCTATGTTTTAGTTTATCTACAGAGTGAGAGGATACACAAGCGGGACTTGCATCATGATGTTTGAACATCAAATGTTTTCCTTCAGCACAAATAATATTTTCAGCAGAAATTCCTGCATGTTTTTGATGATGTGGTCTTAGGTATTCTTTCATGACACCATCCATCATGCAAACTTTTCCTGCATAAGCTCCTGGTCCGCATCGGTCATCTAGCACACACATATCATCAAGGGACACAAATCCTGGGGCACACATTCCTTTGTGTGACATATGATGGTGTCCCATTGTTTTATCTTTCATTCCGTGTTGGCCCATTTGATCATCATGATGCGAACCTCCATGAGATGCAAAGATAGGATCATAATTAACAATTAGAATTAGTGAAAGAATCAAAACTCCAAATAAAATGAAATGTTTCATAATACAATTACGTATTTGTTCTATTTATTTGCCAATGTTCAGATTAATGTCATTCATGAACATACAGTTGAGTCATAGACAATTTCATTATTCTTTGTTATTTCCTATTCAGCAGTATTTGAGATTAAAAGCAAATCATCATATTCAAAATCTGGGAAAAAGCTTGAGACAACTGATTTTTTGAGAAACTCTAGATTTTTCCCTTCTATCATGTAATAGTATCCGTCTCTAAATGTTATTTCATATGTTCTAAAATATTCATGCGTAGTACTGTCTTCATCCATTGCAGTTCCAGCAATTTTGATTTCAGTGTCACCTATATGCCAATACTCCACATTAGATTTTGAAAAATCCTGATGCATTGCTCCAGTTCCCACTATCAAAGTGACATATCCAACTTTGTTTGGAAAATCCAAGTATCTTACAGTAGTAGAATGGTTTTCAGGTGTAATTTCAGACAAGATGTATCCAGCAAACTCGGTTGGAATTGGAGGATACTTTGGATAGTGTTTTGCAAATGATTCGGCAAGAAATTCAGAGTTTTCACGTATTTCATCCAGGGATAAGTTTCTGCCATATGCAATCACACCATTTTCAGATGGAGTAAATGTGGGAGGTTCGACATACATCATTCCATTGTTATCAATTGAAAGTTCAAGATATGGAAGTGCAGTCATTGCAGTTGTTCTATGTGTTGCACCATAAGTTATGGCACCATCAATTACTCGGTACATTCCTCCCTGACATGGATTCTCAATTCGTTGCCGTCCTACATCAGGCCAATATTTTACGATACATGGATCATCTAGCGCCTTTGCACTGTATGCTCTAAATGCAGAAACATCATTTTCTGCACCGCCCATCCACTCAGGCAGCCTAATTAGCATGAATAACTGATGTGTGTCCTCTTTATCCTGAGGGTTAGGATAATAGAAAAATTCCACACTGTTTGGTTTCATTAATGTAATATCTGACCAGTCAACTTCTTGCTCATCTTCATCAATTATAGGAACTTTGTAATGCGTTTTTTCACCGTCTGCATTATTCATTTCAAATTCTACAAAAATATTATCTTCAAATGTAATCTTTGGAAAAGGGCGTTCAGCATAAGGACTGAGTTTCCAATCAGCATCAAAGATTATTTTTTTGTGTAAAGTTTGTCCCACATCGTCACTATATGCATACCAAACTTGAGTGTCATGTCTTTCTGAAAGTCCGGTAAAATGTAAAATTCCATCTAAAGATTCTACGTCAATACGAGCCCCAAACAATTTTGCTTCTCTATCAAACCATTCTGCTTTGTCAGTGCTTATTGCAAACCATATGTTTTTTTCTTCTTGGGAATCCGTATCTTCTCTCCAAACTAAAATGACATTATCATCAAATGCTTCCATGTCAAACTCAAAAGATCGAGTATCAAAACCACTCATGAGTTTTTGTTGTCCAAATGATTCTCCATAATTGTCAGATTTTGTAAAATAAAGATGGGTCAGATGATTATTTTCTTCAGTGATAAAATCCTGATGCCATACAAAATAGAGGATCTCATCAGAAAAATCTATCTTATAATGATCAATATAATTTCTATTCTGACTGATGTTTTTTACTTCGAAAGTTTTGCCGTAATCATCACTTATTGCTAAAAATACATCAGACCAGGACTGCTCAGAGGTAATCCAACTAACA
The DNA here is from genome assembly GCF_965263415.1 of Candidatus Nitrosopumilus sp. GTDB lineage: Archaea > Thermoproteota > Nitrososphaeria > Nitrososphaerales > Nitrosopumilaceae > Nitrosopumilus. The sequence goes on along the minus strand of NZ_OZ253671.1, from coordinate 776,766 downwards.
AAGACAAAATTCTCCAAAGTGTAGATTTGCCAATCCCAGAACATGATATTTTCAGTGTGATACAGGTCTTTGGTCAATTCAGTAGAGTCTACGATTAGTGGTTCATCGATAGTAGTTCGAGTAAAGATTAGTTCTGATTTTGTGTGAGAGCCAGCTCCAGCCTGTGTGCCAGTAATCTTGTAGTCATAATTCCGAGTATAATCTGCATCAATCACACAAACATCATTTTTTAGAACAGTTCCAGCAGGGCAAGTTGGATTTGGGAACATAAAGGATGAAGAGAATCCTGCAAACAATATAGCTGCAAGTATAACTCCACTAATTATTGCGATTTTAATTTTCATTTTCTTCTCTTCCTTATTGCATAAATTACAATGAATAAAATTATCAGTATTGCTCCAAGACTCTGAATTATTACAATCACTTCAGGATTTGATATAGTTTCACCCGTTTGCAAATCTCTAAAATCAGATGGTTTTGGTTTCGGTGCACATATTCCATCAACTAACACATATTCATCTTCACAAAGTACCTTTGTTTGTTCTGATTTTTCTCCAGAAAATGGTACAGTGTATACAGTTCTATCCAAGCTTATTCCGCTGTTGGATCTAACATCCCATTGACAAGTATCAAGATCTATCAGATGAGTGTCATTAAGATATCTTAATTCTCCAACATAACCAAGTGGACCATATTTTTCACAATGCTCCAAGATGAATTGTAATCTTTGAGGATCATCAGATTTGGACAAGCTGATGTCTCGGAGTGGGTTACCCATAGGTTCATCATAGCAATTGTATTTCCAGTCAGTAGGGATTTCATTTTTTACTGCTTCTTTGCAATCAAAACTAGGATTTGAAGCATCTAAGGACATTGGAGGAAACCACTTGTCACACATTGAATCATTTCGATGATCTTCTAGACTTGAAAGTCTATAGTCATCTTTCCATTGTAGCATTCGATAATTAGTCTGACCATTCCAATCAAATGCAGTACAAATTATTGTTGGATGTTCATAGCCCACATCATTATTTGCCCAGATTCTATCAGTTTGAATCCATCCATCATAGTTTGTTTCAAGATTTCTGTAGATTGAATCCATAATCAATTCTTCTGTGAGAGGTTCATGAAATACATGAAAACTATCAAAACATGGCATAGATTCACCAAACGGTGTTGGTGCACATGCTGCAAATGCATATGACATTGTTGGTAAAACTAGGAAGCCTCCAATAACTGATAGACCAACAATTATCAAAAATCTAGTTTTCATTTTCTTTTTCTCATATCCGTTTTACCAGTTCTTCTTTTTTGAAAGTCAATTAATGAATAGATGCCAATTCCAATCAGAACAAACACGCTTGCAATAATCATGTAAATTCCAATAGGAGTTGATGTTTTTCCAACTTCAGGTGTTATAGGAACCATTCCTTTGGGCAAATTTTGAGGAGGTTCAGAGGGAAATGTTTCGATACTTAGAATAGATATAGCAACTCCCAATATGAGAGAAATTACTGCACCTATTGCGATGTATCTAGTTTTCATTTTCTAGTTCCTTAGGATTTCTTTCCAACAATTCTTCTACACATGCATCAAAGTCATCCGGATCAATACCATCATCCAAACTAACCCATTCAAGAGAATATGGTGCACTCCTATCAAACATTGTAGAATATTTTACCAGATGTTTTATCATGTCCTCAGTACAGATTTTTGGAATATCATATCCCCAAAATGCAGGATGTCTGTTTCCAGGACCTCCCCATGTTTTATCAAATTCATCAGTATTTTCTACAGACACCATATTCCATCTCGATTTAGTAAATTCTGTTTCATGTGCACATTGTTCAAAGTCTTCTTGATTCATTCCAGAGGGCAACACTACATCTTCCATTACAAAGTGTTCCTCAGGTAAGCTTATGTTGGAATATGTCAGTAAAAGTATCTTCATTTCATTAGTACAGATATCTGCAAATGGCAAATGTTTTACATCTCCATCATAGTCAATTGCATATCCATCTATCTCATCAGTAGTCATCCAATTGCGTTTAACAAGGTCTATGACGCTGTTAGGTTTTACACATGCAGGAGAGCCACTATGTTTCTGTAGTAAAACCAGACCATCATTGCATTTTACTTTAGAGGGTTCTACTCCATTTTCTGCTTGAAATCTTGGAGGTGTATAATATGCTAAATATCCATTTGGTGCACCACACGTATCAAACATTTCTTCTGCCAATCCCAAAGGAAAAGATCCTACCAGTTCAAAAGACATTGTAGGTAAAACTCCAAAGGTTATTTGCCTGTGAGTCTGGTTTGCAATCTGTTCTGCCTGTATGTCATGCTCATACAATCCGTCATGAGATATTGTATCAGAATATTGTTCTTCATAGTTTGCAAGCAGCATCAAGTCATCAGGATCACAGTTTCTAAAAATAGAATCAACGACATTTCTTGGGACAGTAATTGTAATGACATCTTCTTGCGTTGCGTTTATTTTTCCTCTAAATCCTAATTCGTCTTTATGATGCTCAAATGTAGCAGTGCTGTCTTTTTCAAAACTATGTTGTACTTGTATAGGCTCCCAAAAGCTGTCCCAGTATGCACCATAGTCAAATTTTCCATTCTCATCAATACATGCTTCTCTGTGTTGTTCTGAGCATTCTGCAAAAACAGCTCCACCCCAGCGAACAGAATCATCGGAATTTTCTTCTGTATCATCTACTACACATATACCGTCTTGCAGTGTTGTTCCAGGACCACAGTTAGTATAGACAGGTTCATCGGGTACAGGTTCAGGTTCAGGTGTAGCATAAACAGTGCCAAAAGCACCTACAAAAACCAAAGCAATTATCAAAAAACTAGTTTTCATTTTCTTTCTCCAACCATTTCAATATCTCAAAAATGTGTTCATCAGGAGGAAAAACAGGGTAAAACACCTTTAGGATTTTGGAATTTTTAACAATCAGTGTTAGTCGTCTATACAATGTATTTCCATCAACTGCAAAGACAGGAACATTGAGTTTCTTTTGAAATTCTAGTTTGTTATCAGATACTAGAATTTGTGATAAATTCCTTAATGTAGACAATTTCTCTAGATCTGCAATTGGTTGCGAAGAAATTCCAATTGGAATAGCATCATGTTTTTCAAGTTCTACCATGTGTTTGGTAATTGAAATATTTTGAGGAGTGCATCCACGTGCACCAGGAATGTCATTCCATCCGGATGGTAATTCTTTTTCAGGCATACTCATCATTGGGAAAAAATACAAGATTCCATATTTTTTCTCAATTGCAGACAAATCAAAAAAACTGTTTTTAGTTGAGGGTAAAATGAGATTTGGGATTGTTCTTCCTAAGAGATGAGATGCCTTACCGTCATTTTTTGGTACAGGAAGATCTACTGAAAGTTTTGTATAACTATCGTTCATTGTTAAAACAAGAATCCCATATTTCCCATAGGTTTTGTAATAAATCTTGAAATTTTCATTCTATATTCATAATAGCATTCAGTACACATTCCACCACTATCAAGAGATTTTTTTGGATTACCACAACATATGCATCTAGTCATACTTTGTTCATTAAACTCTGATTTCTCAAGAGTTACAGATTTTACTTGATTTTTTATCTCTTCAATCTCATCATTTGAGAGATTTTCTAAAATTAATGCATCAACATAGGCACGATTCTCAGAAAACAAGTGTAACCCACGTGCAAGTTTCATCTGAATAGATTCAAGACGTTCCTTGTCTCCAATGTTTTTTGATATTAGTAAATCAATGTTTTTGATTTCAATTTGACGGAATTTGAAATTATTCATTTTTCTTCAGAATCACCAACAAGACCAAAACTATTTTTGTCTTGATCATAAACAGTACACATTATTCCTCCCCAAACTTGTTTTTCAGGTTTTGTGATTTCAATTCCTTTTGATTGAAGTTCCTGATATGTATCATCAATGTTTTTTGTAAAAAACCAAATCCCAGTTGGAGTACCAATTTTAAGATCTAGTTTTGTTGATTTTTGTTCAGACCATTTCTCAACACTGGTAGGATCTGCCAAGCTAAGTACAGTTTTAGAGTTTTTTGGTCCTACCACTATCCATCGAAATCCTGTAACATCTGTATCTAGTTTTGATTCAAATCCTAGTTTCTCAGTGTAGAATTCTAATGCCTTTTGTTGATCAGAAACCATTACAGTCATACCTTCGATTTCGTCAATCATCACAAAAAATTAAGAAATGTGACTCATAAAGTATTCGTATTATTGACATCATTAGAATAAGATGATACCTTCATATAATATGAGGACTAATTAGAAGAAAATGGGATTGACTGCATGTAAAAACAAATGTCAAACATTTGAGAAAGGATCAAAGCCTACAGCCTATGAAAAAGGTGGGTGTTATTGCAATAACTGTGACTATTATTTTGAAAAAAGATTCCTTAGATGTCCTTGCTGCAATACCCGTACACGTTTTTCAAATCGCTCAAACAGAAGCAGACGAGAGACAGAATTAGCTCGAATATGAGAACAAATCAAAAATTTCAGGAATAATCATCATTCAACTGCCATATGGGGGTCAAAAATGGGCATATTTAGGCACAAAAAGATACAAAATCATTCATCAATTTTTTGGTATGTTCGTATCACATTATTGAAAAATACAAATGATAACACTGCACCTACTCCTGCCAATATTGAAAGCATGATTAGAAAATCAGTTCCTGCTAATTCAGATACGCCAGTATAAGGATCTAGATATGGCGTTCCAGAACCCTCTCCAGGATTTGATACTACTGATTCTACCTTTGTCTTTGCCAAGTATAATGACTCATCCATAGAGTTTGCAATACCAGTTCCTGGGATTTTGATGGGCAAGTTAAACTGAGAATACCAGCTCTGTATTGGTTGTAACAACCTACTTTCAGCTGACACCACAACTAAAGACATGGCAGTTATTGCAGAAACAATTCCCATACCAAGTACTTTGGAAATGGAGTTAAATGAACGTAACAACAATTTGCTTTTCTTTGTCTTTTCTGTAATTTTTGATGGAGTGATTACAATTGCAAGCTTTGATGCTTTGTAATAATTCATGTCTCGTGCTTTAGAGTTTTTTTCAACTTTTGAAACACATACAAGTTCAATCTGTTGCATTTTTTCTAAATAATGTTTTACTAATTGCAATGACATGTTTGTTTTTTGAGCAATTTCATTTGCAGTCATCTCATCATCAAATAATAAATTCAAAATAGAGATACTTGATTTGTTTGAAATGACTTTGGCCAGAATTTTCATTTTTTCATCATCTAAAGAAAAAATGTTTACAGCATCTATCGTCTTTGAAGTTTCATTGCTCATAGGTGCATAATATAAGACAACATAGTATGTAAGGATTAGTAAAACAAAAATTTCATCAAACCCTTTATGCAAAATTCACGTAATTTATTCAATGAATAGAAAAAAGACAATCATAGCAGGAGTAATGTTAAGTGTTTTGATATTACCTTCTGTTAGCAACCTTGCATTTGCTCAATATCTGCCATCTTCTGGGCATACAGGTCTTGAGGATTACCTCAAACTCTCAGAAGACAGAGTACGAATTGCAAATGAAAATCCTAGTACAGGCTCAGGAACTCCAATGTTTGCAGCTGACGGAGTACTTGGTGCCTTGATACTATCTACAGGAATATTTGGTGGAATCGCTTCTGCATTTTTTGTTAGAGGTCGCAAGGGAAAATACGCTGCAATGGGAAGAGGATGATTTTCTCTTCTTTTTTTATTTTAGATTTGAATACTATAGGCTTGAACCGTTTTAAAAAAAATAAAAAAGAGAGTAGGGATTAGACCTAACTTCTGTATGATCTAATGTTACCTAACTCGCCTCTAAGATCTTTGAGTTCTTCTCTTAACTCAGAAACTCTTTCAGTCTCCATCCTCGATTGCTTGCCTTAATTCTTGCAATTTTTCTACAAATGTAGCTCTTGCAGCATCAATTTCGGCATCTCCAGATGATTCAGAAGATTGAATCCACATGGATTCAGCTCTAGTTTGGGGTCAATAGGCGCAATTTGCAATTCAAGTGATTAAATAGAGTATCAACCATACGTAATCATGGAAGAAGAATCCTTGCGATTCTGGTTAATTCCTATGGTGTGTTTTGTTGCAGTTTTCATAATTTTTGGAGCATCTCTGGATTACAGATACAATGTAATGTATCCAAATGCTGCAATAGAAAAAGAAGAACTGAAAACAATTACGTGTTCTGAAATCCTTGAAAAACAAAAGATAGGGAAATACTGGAGTTCTGAAAATGCAAGAGTTGGAGCTGAAAAAGCTATAGCATGCATACCAGCACCAGTAGAAAAATCTACAGGCGGTAATCCATATGTGGTATTTTGTACTCCAGGTGGATTTGCACCAAACAAAATAATTGACAACAGTACTCATTCATTTAACCACGACACATGTGTGTGGGATTTGAAGTAAATTAGTTACTCATTTAGTTTAATAGAGGTTATTCCAAAATCCTTTCTTTTCTGGAATAAACTTATCACACAAACAAATCTTACATCGAATTCGTTTTGGGTTTTCTATAATTGGTGGCGGGGACATAAAATAATCCATTTCGGGAGAGCGATTAGGTTCATAGAAATTCTTGTTTTCATTGATATGATCACTTTCAAAATGACCGCATTTGCATTTTTTGCCAAAAGTTTTCATTTTATTCTCAAGGATCTACAGATATTTTCATTAGTTGTAGGTTTTTGTCAACAGTAATTATCATTTGTCTGGTTTTACCATCATTTTCTGAAACAAATGCATATTGGCAAAACTTAGGCATGTTTTTCATATTTCCCAAATTTTCAAATTTTGAATCAGGATATCTATCAAAAAAATCTTTTATCACAAGAAAATCTGTTTTTCCTCTTAACCATTCTTCAGATACATCACATTCTAAAGGAAACAGTCGTTCAAACGAAAGAATATTCATGAACAAAACTATGCCTATTATTATCATGGTAAAAACTGAAATACAAGTCCAAAATATTTTTCTAGTTTTCATTTTTTATCTCCACTCATCTACTTTTTTCTGCGTGTCAGACCAATCATCTACAAAATTACAATTTGAAATTTTTGATTCAGCAAATATTTTATTTTCTTTATTTTGATAAGGCCTATTGGTAGCGTGTCTTTCTATAAGTTCATCACAAGACATACCATTAATTTCTTGATACTCCATAGAAGCTGGTTTATGATCAGAGTTTTTTATCCAAGCACAAGAATTTTCATTAATTGTATGCGTTCCATTGTCATAAGTGATCAGCATTAAGGAGCCATAACGGTGCATTCCAAATGCACAATTATACAAAATAAAACCTAGTTTATCAGATTGAGCGTATAGATATGCAGGGATAATCGTGTTTACTATTAATAATAAAATTACTGCAGTTACCACAATTATAATTATTTTATTTCTAGTTTTCATTTTCAGGTCACAGAGATGTATTCTATTTTTTCACCACAAAAAGGACAAAAATCAATTGGGACATAGTTGTCTTTCTCAACTATAGAGTACTTTCCAATTTTTCCGTTCCAAGATTTTACTGATGAAACATATTTTGATAATTTTTCGCAGCAAAAGTCAGATTGGCTGTTGAGTTTTAATTCAGAAAATGAGACATATTCAAAAGCCTGAATTTCTTTACGAAAATATACTTGCAATACTTTTGGCTGAAATTACTAAGTTCATAAGTACTTCTGATCTTGTGTACTAATCCTTGAGGGATTGAATATCACAAGAGTTTAATTGTTCATTTTGTGTTTTTCAAAACGGTACTCTGGCAGAACGGTTATGCGTGGGCCTGCAAAGCCTATACAAGGGGGTTCGACTCCCTCGGGTACCTTTACTCTACAATAACTTGTCCTTCCATCCAAGGATGCAAGGTGCAAAAATAATCAATAGTTCCGGGTTCATCAAATGTTAGCGTGTAAGAATCAAAAGGATCCATGTGTCCGCTATCAAAGAGATCTTGTGGTGTGTCATAAAATCCTGAAGTTACGCTGTGAAATGCAGAATCCTCATTTACCCATGTTACAGACTCGCCTGCACTAATTGTAATTACAGATGGGATGTAGCATCTGTCAGTTTCTTCACAGCCAGGTCGTGAGACTTTGGTTGGCATGATAACATCGCCTCCAGTCATAACATCAGGCTGCAAAACTCCTTGCATGGAATAAGATGAAACTTCAAGATTTGATTCGAGTTGTGGTTCTGGCTGTGGATCCATTTCAGTTGAGAATGCTGCAGCGAGTGCCACAATAATCACTATACCAACTATGCTTGCTGCAACTATTTTTTTTATCAAATCTTTTCACATCCAAAACTGAGTTATTACATAATTACCAAATTCTCTAAATATATAACATACTAGAAAAGTAGATTGTCTCAAAACGGAAACGGGTTACTAGAATACATACCTGGCTCACACACACTACTAGTTCAAAAAAATTCCAGCCCACCTCTAGAAGGATTTGCAGAAAACATCAGAGGAAGCATACACGAGTATGCTGAGAACTCTAAGAGTGATGTTGAGAAGGGAAATAACTTTCTGCAGTGGATATTAACGCGAGTCTTTGAGGCAACAGAAGATGATGCGGCAGATGCAATTGTAGATGGTGCAAACGATCTAGGAATTGATGCGTATTTGCCAGTAGATTTTTCAGATAATACAATTAGATTATTTCAATCAAAATATGGTACATCTCATTCACTAGAAGCAATTGCAAAGTTCAAAGAAGATGCAAAGAGACTGCTTGCAAAAGACGTTACAAAGATGAGACCAGAGTTGGCCCAGCTTGTTACAAAGATTAAAGAAAAAAATCTCAAAGTAAAGTGCTGCTACGTTACAGACCAAAAAGTAGACTATCATGATGAACTAGTAGAGGTAATTGACGAGGAGAAAATCATTCAGAAATTATGGGACAGGATAAAAAAGCCAGCTGCAGGCAAAAAATCATCAATACGACTAGAAAAGATGCTCAGACATGAAAATACAATCCTAGGTATTTTGAAACTACGCGAGTTAACAGAGTTTGTAAGCAAGAATAGAGACTATGTATTTGAATCAAACATCAGACAATGGATGCAGTTCAAGACTACAGTAAACAAAGGACTGCGAGACACACTACAAAGTAACCCTAACAAATTCTTCTTTTACAATAATGGAATTACAATTGTAGTAAGTGATTTTTCAGAACTAGGTGAGAACATGATAGAGCTTCACGCACCACAGATAGTCAATGGTGCTCAGACATCAAATTCTATTTTGGATCATTCAAAGAGAACAAAGAACATGGATGGCTCTATGACAGTTACAATAATCAAAGCTGATGATGAACAAGAACAAAACAACATTACAAAGTACAGAAACTCTCAAAACTCTGTAAGAGGAAAAGACTTGGTTTCTCTAATGGACTTTCACAAGTCAATTAAGTCACAATTAAAAAACTCTGGATACTTTTATGAGATTCAAGCAGGTTCCTTTGATACAAAATCAAAATCAAAACAATGCGACTATGCAGGAGATTCTACATACAACAATTACTTGCCAGACAATCACAAAAAGGTCATTGTTGCAAAAGATGCAATTCAATGTCTAGTTGCAGGAATTGAACAAAGACCAACTGAAGCTTATAGCTCGCCAGCTCAATTTCTTCCAAGAGGAAGCAAGTATGATGATATTTTTAATGACAACCTAAAGGATGATTACAGAATTTTGTTGTATCCGTACTTGGTAAAGGAATTTGCAAAAAAGTCATTAAAGTATGGAAAGAAAGGGGGTCACAAGACAAAGAGGTATGCAACTCTGTTCTATGTTGCAGTATACTTTAGAATTCTACACAAAAAGATTCTCGAAACAAAGGGCGATTTTAAGGGAGATATTAGAAAAATAGAGCCAGTTTTTCGCAGTTTCAAACTGAATTCTCGAATTTTAAAGCTAGCAGACATTATTGTTACAAAATTTTTGGAGGATACTGTAGTTGATGATGAAATAGAGATGGCAAACACAAAGCACAATTTCTTTTCCCAACATGTGTGGAATGATACAATGCTGCGAGTGATTGACAAGAAAATAAGACAAGAAGAAGATGAAATCTTGGCACTAAAGAAACTCACAAACAGTTTGTTGTGATTCTAGTAGGCAATAGTCCAACCAAGTAAAAATCTTGCAGGAGGTTTACATTGGTCAGACTAGTACCTGAATTTCCTAAAAACAGGTTGTATTTAACATAACTATCATCTGTATGCGGGAATGTTTTTTATATCGATTAAAAAGAGCAGAAAACACTTTGGGACTAAAAGAAAAATGTGTAATTTGTGGTGAAAAAGTTAACCAACCATTTCATCCAATGAAAGAATGGGGAATAGAAGGTACACTTTGCGGCGACTGTTATTCAAAACAGCTTCACGAGTATTATCCTGGAGATCACATTAGAGTAAACAAAGAACTAGACTAAGTTTCTGATTCTGAAAAATCATTTGCGTTAAAACAGTTCCAAACAAGTGGATCATCTTTTACATCTTCTTCTTGAAGAAATTGTATGTCAGTGATTGTTTTTTTGCGTTTAAGCAAGTTTACTTGAAAAGTTGAAAACTCTTTGCAATCACAATCGTGGTACAAACATTCATCGTTATCATTTTCATCATGATCTCTTGCCTCATGTCCACAATTACACAATGCATCTTTTTTCACATCATCAAGTGACTTGTGTGCATATGTTCCCAATCTCAGATATGCTTCACCACCGTGGCCTTTCTTGAATCGCTCATAGTGTTCGGACTTTTGCAAGACTTTGTAAAAGGAAAGATTTGTGTCAGGCTTTTGGGAATCAGCACCCATGATAAACCAGTACTTGTCGCCAATTTCGACAAATCTGATCTTAATTGACGGATCTACCCAGAAACGAATGGTATCATGCCACAGGGAAGCAGACTCTTTTCTGTCTGAAACTAGCGGGACAACATTCATGCGAAGATCATAATAACGGTAAGCAACACCTTCAAAGTCATTGAACCATGGAATTGCAGACATTGTTGGCAAATCAGGCAAGAGATTATTTATCTGATCTGAATTGGTGGTAATACCCTTATATCAGAGTTTGAGAGTAACTACGTATGGTTTCCTATAGAACTAGCATGCAAATTGTAGCTGATTTGTTGACTGTTACTGAACAGTCTGGACAGGAAGGCATCAAGACAACCTCACTTCTAACAAAGGCCAATTTATCACATTCCAGACTATCCAAATTCTTGGATAACTTGACTGGAGCAGGTCTAATCAACAAGATTGAGTTTGATGGAAAAAACACTTTTGTAATTACACCAAAAGGAAGACAATATTTAGAGTCTTATGCAAACTTTTCAAGTATTGCTGAATCATTTGGTTTAGAACTCTAAAACTTACTTTTTAGATCTTTTACGTTTAGCATTTGCTTCTTGTCGTGCTTTCTTTTCCTTGTAGGAACTGTAAACGAAGATGATGATTATTCCTGCAATTCCGCCATAGAATAGATGCGGAATGAATCGCATATCTCCAGTAGTAGGATCAAAGAATGCAATTGCAATAGTTACAATCATGAACATCAAAACTACAGTAAGATATTTGTCCATATGAGAAGATAATTTACAAAACCATATATCTTTTTGATATCATCACAAACGCAGAGAAAACATGGCAAAAATGCTTGAACTTGGTGGATTGGTTTTGATAGGTATCATGTTTGCAAGCTTTGTTGGAGCTTTTCAGCCTACAGTTGAACCTGGATTATCGCCATTATTTTGGGGATGTGCCGGAGCTGCACTGACGATAATCTTGTACAGGAAATTCAAGAGAAAGAGAGAAGAAGAAGCTGAATAATTTTTAGAAAAAAGTTAGGAATTGATCAACTTTTGATCAACCGGCAGATCTATAAAGGATGATTTTAGGAGAATTACGAGGGGAATATGACAGAAGATACTAAGCAATGGTGGATTGGTTTAGGAAAAGAACTAGAAGTAGACATTGAAGCCCTTGATGAATCAAATTAATTATTTACAAATATTTTTTGAAATTAAATTAAAGCCTCGGACGGGGTACGAACCCGCGACCTAACGCTTACGAGGCGTTCGCTCTACCAGGCTGAGCTACCAAGGCACGTCTGGATAAATCCATCAGAGTTAATAAAAAGCCTTCCTGAGTTGGATTGATTGAAGAAAACAATTTCTGGGATTAGAGGGATATTTGGCAAAGATCTTAATCTAAAAGACGTACTAGAATTTTGTAACAATTTCTCATCACTGGTACAGTCAGGTAAATGTGTGATTGGAAAAGATACCAGACCGACAGGTTCCATGATAAAAGATACTGCAAGTGCAGCTATAATGAAAAACGGAATTGATGTTTTTAATTTAGAGACTGTTCCAACACCAGTAGTTTTTAGAGAAGCAAGAAAGTATGGTGCAGGAATTGTTGTTTCATCATCTCACAATCCAATAGAATGGAATGGATTGAAATTCATCATTGAGGGAAGAGGAATCAATGAAAAAGAACTTCCACAGATAATTGAGAAACAAGAACTTCCAAAGACACGGATTGGTTCAGAAGAAGACATTTCATCATCATACATTGAGGATGCAAGAAAAATCATAGGAAGTTTAGACACTAATCCTGAAGTGGTAGTCGATATTGGAGGCGGGGCTGCAAAGGGATTTGCGCCTGAACTGCTAGAATCAATCGGATGCAAGGTGGCTGTGATTAATGATAACCTTGAAGCAAGTACTAGAGGCCCTGATCCCACTGCAGACAGTTTATCGGATCTAGTTTCAGCATCATCAGGAAAAGAGATTGGTTTTGCATTTGACTTGGATGGAGACAGATTGGTTGTTGTTAGAAATGGAAAGAAACAGACACCAGATGTAACTTTGGGATTGGGAGTTGCAAAGTCATTAGATCTTGGATACAAAAAATTTGTACTAAGCATTGACACCAGTGTTTCAGTTGAAAAATTTATCAAAGAAAATGGCGGAACAGTTCAGCGAACCAAAGTAGGAGAAGCAAACGTCATTGAACAAATGATAAAAGACAATGCACAAGCTGGAGGAGAAGGAAGCAGTGGTGGTTTTATTTTGCCGGAGTTTAATTATTGTAGAGAAGGAATTCTAACTAGTGGTCTAATTTCATCAATGCTTGGAACTACAAAATTTAATGAAATACTAGACTTTATGGAAAGTTATTTCCAAATAAGAGACAAGACTGCAATTGATGCACAATTCCATGACAAAGTGATAGAGCAAGTGCAATTAACATTTGAGAAAAACTATTCAGAAGTAATTACACTTGATGGTGTTAAAGGAATAATTGATGAGAACAGTTGGGTATTGGTAAGAAAGTCAAACACTGAAGACATCATTAGAGTCTCAGCTGAATCAAATGATGAAAAGAAATGCAAACAGATTGTAAAAGATACAATAGAATTGGTGAATCAAAGTTATGAGCAAGTTAGATGAATCTGAAATTATCAAAATTTTTCAAAAGAAACTAGGTAACAAGAATTTTGAAGACGTAGAGATTTTCAAACTAAACAAAGCAAACATCATAGCAAAGACAGACACACTGGTTCAAAGTACGGACATTCCTCCTAAAATGAAACTAGATGATGCTGCAAGAAAGAGTGTGGTAGCATGTGTTAGTGACTTTGCTGCAAAGGGAGTAAAGCCCCGGTATGGTATCATTTCAGTCAATTTCCCTTCAGGCATCTCACGCTCAAAGGTTGAGGAGGCAGCAAGTGGCTTTAGAAAGGCATGCAGTGAGTTTGGAATTTCGATTCTAGGAGGCGATACGAATGCAGGAAAGGAGATTGTGTTTAATGTATGCCTGTTTGGTAGTGATGATGGAATCGTACCTAGGAAGGGTTCTAAGAACAAGGATTTGATCTTTGCAACAGGGCCATTTGGCTATACTGGAGCAGGTTTGAGCATACTATTGCACAAGAAGAAAGGAAAAAGAGACTTTGTTGCAAAAGCTGTACAGTCAGTGATTCATCCAAAACCAAGAGTAGATTTTGGTGTGAAGAACAAAAGATACTTTACATCATCAATGGATTCCAGTGATGGATTATCCACTACGCTAAACGAGATGGCAAAGCAATCAAAGAAGAAATTTGTTATTACAAACTCTCCACACAAAAAAGATCTAAAAGAGTTTGCAAAGTCTAATCAAGACAAATTAGTATTTCATGGAGGAGAAGAGTACGAGTTTGTGTTTACCATTAATCCAAAATACAAAAAAACAATTCTAAAGAATGCAAAACTACTCAGAACACCAATTATTGAAATTGGTTATGTCACTACAGGTAAAGGTGTGATATTACAAAGAGACAACAAAAAAGTTTCTCTAAAAGACAAAGGTTGGAAACACTTTAGATAATTATTCGTCGTAAGATACGTCTCGCTCTACATTATTTACAATATCAAAAACAGATTCGGCAGGCAAAACTGCAACACATTCAGTCATCCACAAGTCATCAAGGTAAAGTAATCTCTTTTTGTCATCATCTGGCAGTTCATCAGGATGAGCTTCGGGGTATAGTGCATGCATCTTGTATCCTTCATTTGCAATTTGTTGGCATTTTTTTTCTTGAGGAGATAAAATTACTTCATTGATCGGAGCAAGAGACTGCATAGCCATTGAACCAAACAAGGCAGCAGATATTGCAACACCAATTGCCAGAAACAAAATATTTCCCATATGAGAATTCAGAGCTTTTTTCAGTATAAGAAGAATGGTCGTTTTTGGCTAAAGTGGCCAAATCAAAGCAAAATTCCAAAATCAATGTTTTTTAAACCCCTTTAGGTGTGAGTAGTCATTGTCAGAAACTGAAGCCAAAGTTGAGGAAGCACCTGTCGAAGAGGCACCAGCCCAAGAGACTGAGGCACCTGTCGAGGAAGCAAAAACCGAAGCAGTAGTAGAAAAAGCCCAACCAGAGGCAAAGAAAGAGGGCCCAGAAAAATGGGGTATCGCTCACATTTACAGTAGTTACAATAACACAATCATTCACATGACCGATCTTACTGGTGGAGAAACTGTTTCCATTAGTTCAGGCGGAATTCATGTCAATGCAGACAGATACGAATCATCACCATTTGCTGCAATGAAAGCTGCAAATGCAGTGGTAGAATCTGCAAAGACAAAAGGATTCACAGGATTCCACATCAGAGTTCGTGCCGTTGGTGGAGTTGGTTCTAGAGTTCCAGGTCCAGGTGCACAAGCTGCAATCAGAGCATTAGCAAGAGGCGGATTTAAGATTGGAAGAATTGATGATGTTACACCTATTCCTCATGACACCACTAGAAAGAAGGGTGGAAAGAGAGGAAGAAGAGTCTAGTCAACAACTCTAACTTTTACGTCACAATTTTTAGAAGCAAAATAATCTCTCATAAATTCAGCAAACTTTTCTTCGGGTTTAGATCTGTATCGTGTTAACATGTCAGCAAACTTTGTTGCAATGCCATCATGCAAGTCTGCTTTGAATGCAATTTGAAAAAAAGTCCAACCAAAGTTTTCTTTGGGTTCACTAAACATGTATCCGTTGTATGCACCAGTTAATGTTTCCATGTGGGAGAGAGCTCTTTTGATGTTAAATGAATCATCTGAATAGTTTTTTGTAGAAATTTCTAGTGTTATTACCATTATTCATCCTTTGATTCTTTGCTGAGTTTGTCAGTTAGTGAGACAAATTTTCCATCTTGTTCAACATTGATTTTAGTTTCCATTCTAATGTTTAGTCCAACTGTTCTGAATAATGTTAATAGTTGTCCGCCATCAATTGTTTCGTTTAGTTCTCCTGATTTGATTAATTCAGATAATTTTTGTACAATCATTTGTGTTTCATTTGGAAATTGAGATTCTGCATTCTCTAAAACTTCTAGTCCTCGAAATCCCAAAACTTTGACTAGAATGTCTCGTGGATTTTCAGCAGGCTTTTCTTGGGTTTGTTCAGGAGTTTTTTCTGTATCCTGTCTAGAGATGAGATTTTTTTGCATCTCTGCTAGTCTCTTTGCTTTTAGTCGTTCTAGTTCTGAATCATCACTCAACCTTTAATCACACCTATAGGCACTAATTTTGCCACTTTGGTGGCAATTCCCAGATTATGGGATACATCAACTACAGAATCAACATCTTTGTAGGCTTGAGGGGTCTCTTCCACAACTCCATCTCTGGTCAATGCCTTGATAAAGATGCCCTTGTCATTTAGGGATTTTTTAACATCATTTTCAGTGTAATTTCGTCTTGCCTTGGAACGGGACATTGTTCTTCCTGCACCATGTGCAGTAGAACCAAAGCTCAAGTCCATAGAGTTTGGTTGTCCAAGTAGAATCCAGCTTGCAGTTCCCATGGAACCTGGAACCAATACTGGTTGTCCCAAGTGGCGATACCTTGATGGAATCTCATCTCTGTTTGCAGGAAATGCCCTAGTTGCACCCTTTCTGTGAACAACTAGTTTTCTTTCTTCTCCGTTTACTTTGTGTTTTTCAACTTTAGCTATATTGTGTGCAACATCATAAACTAGTTTCATGTCAAGATCAGATTCAGACTGATTAAAGACACGTTCAAAAGATTTTCTTGTCCAATGAGTAATCATCTGTCTGTTACTCCATGCAAAGTTTAAAGCTGCAAACATTGCTTTTCTGTAAGACTCTCCTTCTTCAGAAGTATTTGGAACACATGCAAGTTCTCTATCTGGTAATGTAATGTTATACTTTGACATTGCTTGCTCTGATACTCGCAAGTAATCACTACACACCTGATGACCAAATCCTCTTGAACCGCAATGAACTAGAACTGTAATTGTTCCTTCTTTGATTCCCATCTTTTCAGCTGCTTCTTGATCATGGATTTCTGCAACCTTTTGAATTTCTAAAAAGTGATTTCCAGAGCCTAAACTTCCAAGTTGTGGAGCCCCTCTCTTTCTTGCTTTATCTGAAACTTTGTTAGGGTCTGCATTTTTTATCTGACCGTTCTCTTCACAAACATCTGAATCATTTGTAGAACCATATCCATGATCAATTGCCCAGTTTACTCCATTAACTAGAACCTCATCAAGTTCTGAATGACTAAGCTTTACTGCACCCTTTGAACCTACACCAGAAGGAATTGAACTAAACAAATCAGTTACCAAGTCCTTTAGTTTTGCACGAACTGCTTCTTCAGTTAGATTAGAGCGAAGTAATCTCACTCCACAATTAATGTCATAACCTACACCACCAGGACTAATCATCCCTTCTTCAGCATCCATGGCAGCAACTCCGCCAACTGGAAAGCCATATCCTTCGTGTCCATCAGGTAGAACAACACTGTGTCCTACAATTCCAGGAATAGATGAGACATTTCTTGCTTGCATGATAGTTCTGTCTGTAAGCATTTTGTCAAGTAGTGCTTGATTTGCGTAAATTTTTACTGGAACTTTCATTCCTAAATTAGAATCAGCATCAATTTGGTATTGATTTTCTCCAATCTTTTTTGGAGTCATATCACTCATACAGTTTCAAAAGTTGTGTGGTTCCAATTTTAAGTTTAGTAAAAAGAATAGGACTTATCTAGGATAAATCACATTTAGAAAATATGGTAAGAGGAAAAATAACTGAAGAAGAAAAGGAAAAGCAAAAAGAAGAACAAAAAACAAGAGCAAAAGCATCAAGGGCAGCAAGAAGAAGCGGTAAAAGCATCAAAACAGAAGGTAAAGTTAGCAAATCAAAGGCCAAAACAAAGGAGCCTAGATCTCAAAGAAAGATTGCAACAGTAAACAAATCACGATACTAGACGAGGAGTAGATTTATTTTCCAATAGATTCAATCTGAATCATTGGCAATTCTACCTATTGATAGTGGCCGTTATGGCACTAAAGAAATGATGGAAATTTTTAGTGAACAAAAAAAAGTCAACTATCAATTACAAATTGAAGGAGCTGCTGCAATTTCTCAAAGTGAAATTGGAATGATTCCAAAAACAGTTGGAAGAAAAATTTTCAAAGCAGCTAATTCAGGTAAAATTACTGCAAAAAGAATCAAACAACTCGAAGCTAAAAGTGATCACGATACTGCAGCTCTTGTTGAATCACTAAGTGAAAAGTGTACTAAAGATGCAAGACCATGGATTCACTATGGATTGACAAGCAATGACTTGGTTGATACAAGTAACTCTATGCAGATGCGAGATGCACTGCAAATCATTGAACCCAAAGTTGCAAAGATGGCATCAATCTTGGCAAAAAAAGCAGTAAAGCACTCCAAGATTCCAGCAGTGGGTAGAACACACGGACAACATGCCAGTATCATTTCATTTGGATTAAAATTTGCAAACTGGGCAGCAGAGATGGCAAAGCACGTAGAGAGAATTGAGGAAATCAAGAAAAGAATTTTGATTTGCAAGACACTAGGTGTTGTTGGAACAGGTTCTCTAATGGGTGCAAAGTCACTTGAAGTTCAGAAACGAGCTGCAAAGCGATTAAAATTATTCCCAGCTGAAGTTACAACTCAGGTAGTTCCAAGGGAGAGATATGCAGAATATGTCTTTGAATTAGCTTTGATTGGTGCAACATTAGAAAAAATTGCAATTGAGATTAGAAATCTGCAGAGAACAGAAATCGGTGAGGTTGCAGAACAATTCAAGAAAGGACAGATGGGAAGCAGTGCAGTTCCTGTAAAGAGAAACCCAATCAAAAGTGAGCGTGTATCATCATTATCTAAACTAGTTAGAAGTCAGGTTGCATTGTCATTTGAGAACATTCCATTGTGGCATGAGCGTGATTTATCAAATTCAGCTAACGAGCGATTTGTAATTCCTACAGTATCCATTCTAGTTGATGAGATGCTTGAAACCATGACTAGAATTGTTTCAAATCTATTGGTAAACGAAAAGAGAATTGTTGATAATCTCTACATCACAAAGGGACAAATCTTTGCGGAATTTGTACTAGAGGCACTAATCAAGAAAGGTGTTCCAAGATTTGTTGCATACAGGGATGTACAACGAGTTGCATTTTTGGCAAATGACAAGGGAATGTTCTACAAAGATGCAATCAAAAACGACAAAGCATTCACATCAAAGTTAACTGAAAAAGAGATTGATGCAATATTCTCACCTGAAAAACACTTGGGCGCATCACCTAAGATTATCAGTAACGTAAACCAGTCTGTTCAAAAAACAGTAAAGAAATTTCTTTAGGCTTGAACCAACTGGGATACAAATCTCTTTTAATAACTAACATTCAAATGTATGAAATTCATAAAAAAATATGAATTCATGAATGGCTAAAAGGGTAACTTGTCCACATTGTAAAAGACGTCTAACTAGTGAAGGTTTTCTCCGAAGACATGTTCAAACTATTCATAAAGAAAAAATGAGTCCATAGAGGTTTGAACCTTTTTTGGAGAATTCTTTATACCAAATAATGAACATCTTAAAGCATTGAAAACTAGTGTGATTGCGATAATTTTTCTCAGTATAGTTTTAGGACTATCACAAATTGTACTAGCAGATGCAATTGCATATCATCCACCACCACTAAAACAAATTCAACAAGGCATAGATCCTGGAAATATTACTTGTACTGAAGGTTTGGAACTTGTAATGAAATTTTCAAATGGAAATCCAGCCTGTCTGAAACCAGATTCTGTTGCAAAACTAATTGAGAGAGGATGGGCAATTCACATTCTACCTGACTATACAACTGGAAACAACAATTCAGAAATCTTCACACTTGGAGAGTATCCAGTAGAGACAACGGATGTAAACTATTTTCAAAACTCTAATGGATATTTGGCAAAACCTACTGTCGATGGAGAATATCCTGCAGTCATTATGATTCATGAATGGTGGGGGTTAAATGAAAATATTCATGACATGGCAGAAAAACTTGCGTCTCATGGATACATTGTTTTTGCAGTTGACTTGTATGACGGACAAGTGGCCACAACTTCAGATGAGGCACGTGAGCTAAGAAGTTCATTTGAGGAACAGTATTGGATTGAAAACATGAATGTTGCAACAAAATATCTTCAAGAACAATATTCACCTGAAAAGATGGGTTCAATTGGATGGTGTTTTGGCGGACAACAATCACTTAACCTTGCATTAAACAATGAAGACATGGATGCCACTGCAATCTATTACGGAAGACTAGTCACAGAACCTGAAACATTATCATCAATTGATTGGCCAATACTTGGAATCTTTGCAGAGCTTGACCAGGGAATTCCTCCTGAACAGGTAAATGATTTTGAATCGGCATTAAACGAAGTTGGCATTACTAATGACATTCACATTTATCCAGATGTGGACCATGCGTTTGCAAACCCATCAGGTGAGAGATATGCTCCTGAAGCTACAATGGATGCATGGCAAAAAACAATAGAATTTTTTGAAGAGAATCTAAAATAAATTATTAAAAATATGGTTTGAACCCAAAAAGACCTGAATTTTTCTTGGAGAATAAAATGAGACGCAATTAGGCGTAAAATTTCTTTTATCGTTTCTTCGCTTTCTTTTCCAGATTTTATGGTATATTTATCAAATCTCTTTCATCAAAGTGAGAATTAGAAAATGGAGAAGCACCTTGTCCTCCTCCACCAGCTTGAATACGTCTTCTTTCTTCTTCTAATCCTCCAAAGCATTCACGATACCTTTCATCATAATATTTGCTTTTTATTGGATCAGAAAAAGATACAGCATCTTGAAAATTTTCACAGTCTAAAGATTCAAACTCTGACTTTATTTTATTTTCATAATCAACAGTATAAGCAAAATAAAGCATCCCAATTAAAGCAGGAACTACTATTGCAAGAACGATTAGAGTAGTTTTCATTTTCTAATTCCAACAAGGATTTTCTTGAATTTGTTTTTTAGATTGCAATCCATTTAACTCAAAGAATGTTGTTCTGTAATCGTAAGAAAAACATTTGTACATAAATTCTAAATTATCCTCTTGAAAACTTCCCACTGCCAAAAATGCCATCTTTTGATCATAAATCATTTCAAAGACAATTGCAGGTTCCTGATGCAATACTCTGACATACCTTATTTTGTTTTCAGGATACATATTGACAAACTCTTGTACAATGGAATTATCCATTGCAGTTTCAAGCATATATTGATCAGAATACATCAAATGTTCGATCACATTAGCATCAATTGCAAACACAATTCCAGAAATCGCACCAACTGCAATACCGATAATTATCATCAAAAGTCTAGTTTTCATATTCAAACACACAACTTGCCCGTATAACTCCAGCACCATGGCACACTTTAACTGTAAGAGGATCGTCATCAATGATTCCAGTATCAATACACGGTGGTGTGATATCTTCTTGAATTGTTATCCCTCCAATATCAGGACAGACTTCCCACAAACCTTCACAATCATGACGAGTGTAATTCCACATTCCTCCATTTGACTCACATTTGTTTACAAATATTTTATCATCAAGCATTGCGGTAAAATCAAGTGGTGGAATTCCAAATTCAACTTCTTTGTAGATAGGTACAAGTGTAGAATTTTCTGGAAGTGTCCATCCAGCTCCGCCAGGATATAATTTCCAACCTGTTTCTTTCTTTTTGCCACCATCACCAAATACGATATTTTCAAGAGAATAGCAATGATCAATTAATTCTTCATTTGCAGAACTGCAGTAAAGATTATCATTATTACGTATTAAGTTTAAAAAATTCCAATCATCTGTTGATTTCCAAAGCTTTTTTGTTTCAGATACAGTTCGTTTTTCAGAAATAGCATCAAAACAATCATCAAATTTCTCTTGAGATACTCCGTTTGGTAGTCCTACCCACTTCAGATAGATAAGTCCGTCAACTTCATGATCAAGCAAATTTGAAAATTCTAATATGTGTTCAAGCATTGGTTTAGTGCATCCCATTTCCTCAAATTGGTCTAAGGTGATACAGGTATCCAACGTAACATTGCCACCGATGTTGTCTGGAGACGATCTGTCTACAACAAAACAAATGGGATCAGGAACATGTATTGACTCAAACTTTACATCAATGGCAATTATTTCCATAAACGACTTGGTTTTTTGATCATACTCTAAAACAACTAAAGTTACAGAAGCTGCAACAATTATTCCAATAATTATCAAAAGTCTAGTCTTCATTTTATTCTAACAGATTGAGAACCCTATGCTATAGTATTCCCCGTTGTAAACAAATCCTCGCACCTTCACCTCATCTAGGTTGAATTGTTCGGCCTTTTTTTGACCATACCAGTCTAAATAATTATTCCAGTCAGGATCCTCTACCAGTCCTTTGTATGCAGTGATTCTTCCATCTGACGGAAATGGGATTTGATGAGTTGCCATGATCAGTTCGGATATGACTGGCGCTTCTTTAAGATCATCATCATCAAGGATTAGAAATTCAATCTCATATGTCTTTCCGGATTTTGTCGTATGTGTTGCAGGATATCTTTGGCTTAGCTCGTCTTCAGTAAGGCGGTCAATGTCTATTCCTGCGCAAGTGTCAACAGGATAAAGCATGATGCGTCCATCCTCAATACTTGCAATATCCAGAGATGTGTGTGTTTTGTCTTCTGATGCTCCGATAAGATTTTCAGATTCTATTGGAAGTGTGTTTTCTCTCTGCTCTACAATTGCAGTTTTAACTTCCAAATAGCATTGGGCAAAGTCTTCAGAGTTCATCCCTTTAGGCAATCCAACATATTCCAGCATAAAATGTTCCTCACCTTCAAAGACATTGGAATGCTTTACCAGATGTTTAACCATGTCTTCTGTGCAAACATCAGGGATATGATATCCTAAAAACGCAGGATGCCTGTTACCAGGACCGCCCCATGTTTTGTCAAAATCATCAGCATCTTCAGATGCAGAATTCTTCATTACTGGAGAGTCAGAGTCTAATTCATTCCAAACACAATCAATTTTATCAAACACATGTGTTTCATTAGCTATTCTGTTCGCTCTAATTCCTCTGTCTTCATCACTAGGATCACAGTTTAAAATTTGTAAAATTCTATAACCTGAAAATCCTTGCTTTTCTAGTTCTGCCACTCTAGGGTCATTTTTATCAGGAATAGTCATTTTTATTTCTGGTTTTGACAAACCAACTGATTCAGGATACTGGTTAGCATAAACCATAAAGGCCACTACTAAAGATAATGCAATTATAATGATTAGAATTATGTATCTAGTTTTCATTTTCTATTTCTCAATTAAAAATAATGTTCTCATTATTAGGATCTATTATCCAATTAGTCTTTCCGTAAACACCATGAAACTCACATAATTTGTCTTCTCCCATGCTAGTTTTACTGTTAAATTCACAGCTTGCATTGCATTCAGATTCAACAGATATTCCCTGAGATCTACTGCCAATAAAATTGCCGTCCTCATTGACTGTGCCACTACGGGTTATGCAAAGTCCTTGCTCCAGTTCTGGTATGACATATCCACTTTGCAGTGCAATTACAGATGTCGGTATCAGTATGACTGTCAAAATGACTAGTCGTTTGTATTTTTTTGATTTTGGAAATAGTGATGGTTTTACCACTATCAATGCAACATACAAGATTGCAGATACTGTCCCAAACTTGATTACATTATAGACAAAATAATCAGGAAGATCATTTTGCAATGTAGGCTGGTTGAAAAATCCGTTAATCAGAAGGTATGGTAAGTTGATCAAATAATATACGGCGATAGCTCCGATAACAATCAAAATTCTCTTGCGTAAGTTGTGTCCATAGTCAGTAGTTTTCTTTTTCTCCTTTTTTAGAAAATCCATTTGAGAGCAAATTCCCATTCCAATCAGGACAAGAATACATGCAACAATTAGATAATTTGGAATTCCAACTAGGAATTTAAGAGGATTGAATTCTTGTGTTTCTAGAATTAATGGAAGCAGCACTAACGTAAATAGGATTAATCCAAAAAGCACCACATATATCAAAAGTCTAGTTTTCATCTTTTTGAACATCTGTCATTTTTTAGATAATCCATCACTTGTTCCTGTGGAATGTCAAATGCAATACTAGAATCACTTGTATTGCATCCTGCACTTATCTTTACTCCTTGATGCAATACACTCTTCTTTACATGTAAACTAATGGCATTTTGATCATGTGTTCTTGAGTCGTAAAAAATTACTTTCCATCCCAGAAAATCTCCTGAATGAGATGTAGAATGATTCGGGTATTTTTCAATAAAGAATTTCACTTCTGGAATTTTTGCAAAATCCTCTTCAAATATTTCATCGGAAGTGTTGGACATTATAAAACCTGCAAGTGCATTAGAGCCAATCATCAAGAAAATGGGGGCCATTACAATAGCTACAAAACCTATCAGAATAGATATTCCCACAATGATTGGTATTTTGTATCTAATTTTCATTTTCTTTTTCTCCTATAAACAAAAACGATACCATACACTATACCAATTACCATCAAAACAAATCCTGCAGTGTAAGGAATGTAAAATCCAAACAATTCCCCTTCTGTCATGTCTTGCGAGCCCTCTACAATTATTGTCACACCAGGTCCAATGTATCTAAAAGACTCAATGTCGGCATTTGGATCCGTATGAACATGATATGTTCCGCCCTTTAATGGAGTGATTTCTATTGAATATGAAATAGTTTCATCTCCTTTCAACAGATATGAGTTGGGAGTAGGTTGGACATCCATGTACCAATGATTTTGGTTGGGTGCGACAATGATTGATTTTTCACATGTGTCTTTGGCAAGACATGAGAAATTAGATTTCAAGAGATTCACAAACCACGATTCATTGTTTGTATAATCAAATCTAATATTCATATTCCCTGTAAATCCTCTTTCAACTAGGGATACGAGTGTGCCATTTAGAATGAATGATTCCCCTACAGACACGGTTGTCTTTGAAGACATTTCATCTTCAACTCTGTAGAATCCTGTGTTAAGTCTGGATCCAACTCCGTGCCCATAAACTTCCATCACTGTAGATGTTACACAGACAGCACAAAGTATAGTAATTATCAAAAGCCTAGTTTTCATTTTCTTTTTCTCCATTTGGTTACTCCAATAACAGAACTAACAATTGTTCCCAAGAGGACATAATAGAACAGATTATAATCAAAGGGATTCAGCAAGCTCAATCCTAAAAACCCGATAGGTTTAGTATCACACATCCCATTGTTGTAATGAATATTATCATAAACAAACACAGCATATGTAATCCCTGTTTGATATCCGACATCACATGAACTATGCTTAACGTTTGTATATTCATCTGAAAAACTTAGTCCCAGATTTTCTAAAACAAAATTGTGATCCTTGATGTCTCCCTTGAATGTCTGTGTAACAGAGAAAGTGACCTTTTGCGGGCCTCCGCTATTATCAATATCAGTAACAGTTCCAATAAATGCATATTGGGATTCCTGCAATGCACCAAGAAAATCCGTAGGTGCAGCACAACTACAAGCATAAGAGTTTTGTAGAAATAATGGCAAAATAAGAATCATTAGTGTTGTAAATATCAAAAATTTAGTTTTCATTTTCTACAGTGCAGGATTAGTGACACGTCCAATGAAAAGTATCTCTTCAGCAGAGTTTTCCGGAATTACAAAGACAAACGGATGATCTGCAATAAACTCATGTAAAGGGTCCGGTGGGCCACTTGAGAATTGGGCAATTAACACAGTCACAGCAGCTGCCTCTGTTCCCTCTTCATGTACGTCAACAAATGCCTTGTGTTTTGCCTGACTTAGATACACTGTATCATCGTCTATTATTCCAGTAAAGTCAGCATTGTTTTTGTCAAACGCGTCACGGATCCCGAGTTCTTTTAGCAACGGAATAAGATCATAGTCCGACTCAAACCCGAACTTTGGAATATGAACAGTGAGCGGTTGTTTTTCCATCATGCTTCTGAACTCGCTTAGTTGTGACGAGTCAAGTGATGCCTCAAGAGAACTCAGTCCGTTTTTGTCCTTTGGAAGAACTACAAGCATTGAGATATATTTTCCAAGGTATGGCATCTCAAGAATCTGAGCTGTGTCAGTCTCAGCATAGTTAAACGTATCAGATGGAATCTTCATCATCTGCACATTTACTGATTCTCCGTTACCAATCCAAAATGATTCTTGGGTAGTTCTATCTGGACTGAACTTGTCGGACCATTCTCCGTTAAAGTATATCGAGTTTGTAAGTGCAAGGAGCGTTAATTTGTCAGTTGAACCTTGTTCCAATATGTCTTGTATCTTGCCTCTAGTCTTTTCTTTTACCCATTGGTTTATCTCATCTACACCCTCATTGCTTACAAAGTCAACAGACTTTGCAGTTCCATTGTAATGAGTTGTCACTACATCTACATATTCGGGTTTTATTTCATACAGTTCAGAAAGCCACATTCCATTTGCTACTTCCAGAGCGTAAAATCCATTTTCATGGTTTAGTTTTTTTAGGGCATCAGACATGTTGCTCCAGCGAGTTTTGTCATCATGTGAAAAGCCAAACGCATCTTTCATTTGTAATGCGGTATTGCCACGAGCTCCTTCATATGCCATAGAAAATGCAGTTGATATGCTAAATGGTGAGAAAAAGAAGTTTGATGTATCATCATCTTTGATTATTTGACGATACAAGGAAAAAACAAAATCATCATTGTTTGCAAGATTCTCATTCACGGGTTTTTCTTGATGACTGATATCAGGTTTAGGTCCGGGTTCAGGATCAAGACAGACAAAGTTCTGCAAGATTTGTGGATAAAACACATTACCATTGGATACTTCAACTCTGTAATATCCAGGATGTGGACATGTGAATTCCTCAAAGTCTTTGCCTGTCAAGTATGAATGAAAAGTGCCAGACATTTCGTCAGTCTCTGAACAGTGTTTTATTGAATCATCTACGTAGACAGGATTGTTTTGCACATCAATTATACGCAATTTGAGATCCCAGCAACCAGAATAATTTCCCCATTCTAACAAGTTTAATTCAATCTTATCTCCCACATTATAGACATGTTGAACAGAAGATATGGAATACTCCAAGTATTGCTCATCTTGATGATGTTTTTGGGAATACTCCCACGCAATATCTCGAATCCTTTCATCACTTAGCGGGGGTTTGTCATCTCCAGAAACAAGGTTACCATTAATCCGATATGACATTTCATTTTGTCCCGTAAGTTCCAACTCTTTGATTGGATCAGGACCTGCAGGGAGCAGCAACCTGAGTTTGGCCCAGCCTCGTGTTAAAAGAGACGATTCAGAGTCTGGAAACACACATGCAGGCTCGTAGCGAATATTGTATGCAAGATGGTGTTCTGAATCACAAATTACATGGCCTAATTTTATTCCAAGAGTCATCTGCTTTAGCGGAGATGGTATGAGTTGCTCAGGGCTTTTTGGATAATCAAGGATTCCAATTTTTCCATCACAGGATACCGGAGGATCATCTGTATCAATAGCACACGTTGCATATGCATGGTTTTGCAAAATTACAAAGATACCAAGGGCCAGCAAAAAAATCGCCAAATACTTCATACTATATGAAAATCAATTACAGTCATTGAAAAGTGCTTCTGATATTTTGTTTTGAACCCAAAAAGGCCTGAACCGTTTTCAGGCAATAATTTAGATCATCTAGTTTTCAGTAGAGTTTTGTGAATCTTAGAACCATATTGTAGTGCTTTCTTTCGTTTGTTACAAGAAACTTCTGGGACACCAACTTTTTTTGCTAGTTTTCTTATCATGTGTTTACGATAGATATCTTCTGAATCTGTAATTTTGTCTGAAATTGGTACAGTCTTTGCATAGTCAATGAAATCTGGTGAGAGTAATGGTTGCAGAATTTGTATTCCAAATTCAGATGCAATCATGTTTACTGCCTTCATCATTTTGAGTTCATTGTCCAGTTTTGCCTCCATGACTTCATTGATTTTGGATTCACCACCGGAATATGCCTCTCTATACGCATTATAGCCACAAAATAGCTCGTCAATTCCGTTTGCAGTGACTACCGTACCAATCCCTAAACTCTTTGCAAGCTTTGACACGTAATGAAATGCAATACAGTTTTCATTCCAGGAGAGATTGTCAGTTTGTATTTTTTCATGAATACCAGATGAGATTGATGGAAAAGTTTCTGGATCAATTTCTAAGACATGATGAGGGTAATTCAACTGTTCATTGACCTCTTTTGCAAACAAGATATCATGAGATTCTGAAAATCCAATTGTAAGTAATGTAATATCATAGTTCATGTCTTTGCAAATTTTAGAGATTAATGTGCTGTCAACGCCACCTGAATATGCAATTCCAATTTTTTTGTCTGTAACTGTTTGAGTAATGGAATCTTTGATTTTATCAAAGAGTTCCTGATATTTCTCATCCATGATTATTTCCTCTAAATTCTACAAAGGGTAATGAATCAATCTCTAAACTGATTCCTAGGCACAATAATTAGGATTTTAACTACTAGGATTTAGAGGATTGTATAGAAATGAATACAAAATTACTTCGCAATTTAGGAATAGCATCTGCAGTTGTAATTGTTACAATATTTGGAATAGGACTAGTGGAACAACAAGAACAAGAAATTGAACCTGTAGAAAATCAAATAGAAATAAAAAGTGAACCTGTAGAAAATCAAATAGAAATAAAAAGTGAACCTGTAGAAAATCAAATAGAAATAAAATCCACAGAATGTTCAGGAAATGCTTTGTGTTTTTCTGGTAAAATTACTCAGATAATTGATGGGGATACCGTAAAAGTCGATGGAAAGTCTATACGATTTGCACTAGTTGATGCTCCGGAATTAAAATACGATGGAGGACAAGCAAAACAATTTGTCGAACAAGTTTGTCCAGTTGGTTCAGAAGTCATAGTTGATCAGGACGATGATCAACTTGTAGATAAATACGGTAGAATGTTAGGAGTGATTTATTGTAATGATATGAATCTAAATAAAGAGATACTTGATTCAGGTATCGGGGATCTTTATTCAGCATTTTGTGATCAAAGTGAATTTGCCACTCATTCTTGGGCAACAAAACATGGATGTAACAATTCAGAAGATGAAACAAATCAACAAACTCAAAACTGTGACTCGTCATATCCGGACTTTTGCATTCCATCTTCACCACCTGATTTAGACTGTGGTGATATTTCTCAGAAAGATTTCACAGTATTCCAACCAGATCCACACAAATTTGATGGAGATAATGATGGAATTGGATGTGAATCATAATAGTACCTATTAATTTAGATGCAACATACAATGAATCATGAAACTATCACAAGAAGAGATTACAGAAGAACTCAAAAATCTACCAGGATGGAGTGTAGTAAATGAGAAACTGCACAGAGAAATAGAATTTGAGAGTTTCAATCAGGCATTTGGGTTTATGACCAGAGCTGCAATGGAGATTGAAAAGATGAATCATCATCCAGAGTGGTTTAACGTCTACAACAGACTAGTAATAGAATTGACGACTCATGATGCAGGTGGCATTACAAAAAATGATATCAATTTGGCCAGAATCCTAAATTCTCTAGTATAATACCAACTTTTTTCATTTATTGAAATTTGCGACTAGATAATGTGTTCCCAGTTTAAATGAGGCATTTATTCCCAGTTTGTATGTTAGATAATACAACTGATACAATTTTTATCGGAAAAAAGCCGTTAATGTCATACGTTACTTCTGCAATAATTCAATTAGCTACATTGGATAAAATTACTATCAAGGCCAGAGGACACAGTATTGGACTTGCAGTAGACGTCACTCAGGTTCTATTAAAGAAAACAGATGCATTTGAAGTAGGGTGTGTAAACATTAGTTCTGAATCACTTGAATCTCAAGATGGAAGAAATAGAGATGTATCTACTATTGAAATTCCAATCTCAAAGAGAGTAAAATAAATGAAATACAGTTGCAGAGATTGCAAATTTACTTGGGAAGGATTTTCTGATACATTTGATAAAGTACTAGCACACGAAAAAACTCACAAAAAAGGAATATCTCATGGTAATCTGTAACAAGTGCTACAACGAGCACCATGATCAATGTATGGGAAAAGCTGGAATGTTTGATTGTGGATGTACCTGCTCAAAGAAATGACTTACAACACTAGTATGTCCAGTCTAAAGACTGGGATGGAATCTAAAAAAATAACATCCCTTAAGTGCGATGAACTGGGAAGTGAATCATGACAAAAAGAATAGAAGAAGAATTAGCAGAGATGAATAGATTAAAGAGATTAGAATTAGAATTCCTGTTTTTTAAGACCAAGATGGATTCAACAATGTACAAGAAATTTCGTGATGCATTGACCCTTGATGGCACTATATCTGAAGATACTGTACTAGGAGATGCAGACGTTTTAGAGTCTCAAAATTCTGATGAGAATCCATCTCATGAAAAAATTCCAATAAAAAAGGTGGCGGCATAAAAGCAACTTTCATGGTAACTTTAACAAAAGATTCTAACTGTTTGCGTTGCGGAAAAAATTCCCTGTTAACGGATAATGTTACAGGAGAACAGTTTTGTAGCAAATGCGGATATGTTGTCTCTGAAAAAGTAAACGAGTCAGGTCCAGAGTGGAGATCATTTCAAACTGAAAGTGGTGCAAATCCTGCAAGAACTGGTGCTCCCTCTTCACTTTTGATGCACGATATGGGATTATCTACTGTAATTAATCCAATTAACAAGGATGCGACTGGCAAGCCTTTGTCATCTTCTATGAAAAGCACTATTGAGAGATTAAGGACTTGGGATAGCAGAAGTCAATCCCATGAATCTGAGGACAGGAATCTAAGACAAGCACTCAACGAACTAACTAGAATGAAAGACAAGATTGCACTCTCTTCAAACGTACTTGAAAAGGCTTCGTACCTGTACAGAAAAGCATTGGAGAAAAAACTGGTGCGCGGAAGATCTATTTCTGCAATGATTGCAGCATCCGTTTATGCAGCATGCAGAGATACTGAAACTCCTAGAACTCTAAATGATGTCGCAGTTGCTGCAAATGTCAAACGTAAAGACATTGCTCGATGTTATCGATTATTGCATTATGAATTGCAGCTAAAGATGCCTGTTGTAAATTCCATACAATGTATATCAAGAATTTCAAGCAAGCTGAAACTCTCTGAAAAAATCAAGCGGCACGCAATCAAAGTACTTCAAGAAGCTCAAGACAACAAAGAATCTGCAGGAAAAGACCCAATGGGACTTGCTGCAACTGCACTATACATTGCTTGTTTGAAATATGGCGGTGCTGTTACTCAACGAGATCTTGCAGAGGCTGCAGGAGTAACAGAAGTAACCATAAGAAACAGATTCAAAGGATTCAAGAAACAACCAAGTTTCAAGTTGAAATCATGACTTGACAGGCCCTTTTAGGCACAAAAATTTCAGAATTTATATAATGACTCTGGGGCAGATGACTTTACATGGCAACAAGTCCCGCAGTATTGGATTCTGATTTCAAATATATCGACAAGAAAGGAAATTTGCTGAGAACTCGAACAGAGTTGACAGTAGCCCAGATGCTAGACTTTCTTGAAGATGATTACCAATACAATCACAAGGTTACTCTAAAAAATGGAACAAAAGTTACAGTTGATTTTAAAACTGCAAAAGGACTAATTGAGGTAATTGATAATGAAGACGACATTACAAAATACAAACAGATCAAAGAAGACTTTCCTGAACAAAAAGTAATGGCAATCGGACACGGAAAATATGCTGCACAATTAAAAGAGTTACAAGACATTGTATTTTATGATAAAACACCACAGACTGGTTCTATCTTTTTAGATGATGCGTCATTTGCATTTGATTATGCACACATACTACCACTAGTTGAGAAATGCTCCATTTTACATGGACACACATCATCTGTAATGGTGGAATTAGTAGGACAGATGAAAGACAACCTGTTACTGGACTTTGGTGTTGCAAAAAAAATCATCAAAGAAGTATTAACTGCATTTGATCACAAGTTTTTCATTAACAGAAAGTATGTGATATCTGAAGACGACTCTCACTATGTAATAAAATTTGAAGGACCTAAAGGAATGTTTGAGTTGCAAGTTCCAAAACATACGACCTATCTTTTAGAGGGCGAGGCAACTGTTGAAAATCTTTCAGGTGAGCTTATCAAATTATTGGCACCTAAAATGCCATCAAATGTTGAAGCTGTAGGTGTTTACATTTACGAGGGATACAACAAAGGCTCTCACATTATATCAAACATCTCAAAAGACAATTTGTAAAATGGACCCAAAAATTACAGAAAAGGCATGGAATCCAGAGTTAGAGGCACAGGTATTAAAAAAATGGCAGGATTCAGACCTTTACAAATTCACTCCAACTGATGATAACTACACCATAGATACGCCTCCGCCATACCCTTCAGGCAGGCCTTGGCACATTGGAGCTGCTGCTCACTATTCCCAGATAGACATGATTGCAAGAACTGCAAGAATGAATGGCAAAAACGTCTACTTTCCAATTGGAATTGACAGAAATGGTTTACCTGTAGAGTTCTACACTGAGAAAAAACACAACATCAGAATGAGGGAAACAGACAGAGGGGAATTTTTGAATTTGTGCAGAGAAGCACTAGATGACTTGGAAGAAGAGATGGTGTTGATTATGACAAACCTTGGTTTGAGTGGGGACTTGAAGAACCATTACAGAACAGATTCAGAAGAATATCGTGCACTAACACAATCTACATTTATCACATTATGGAAGGAAGGAAAGATTGTTCTAGCTACTCGACCTAACAACTATGATTGGGTATCTGGAACTACAATTGCTGATGCTGAAATTGCATACCAAGATATTCAGACAAAACTAGTCCACATGAAATTCAAAATCAAAGATACAGACAAGGAAATTATCATTGCAAGTACAAGACCAGAACTATTATGTGCATGTCGCACCATTATTGTAAATCCTGAAGATGAAAGATATGCTCCATTTGTTGGAAGTAAAGTAGTTGTACCTATTACTGGTGCAGAAGTGGAAATCAAAACTCATCATTCAGCTCAGCAAGACTTTGGTTCAGGAGCTGTAATGGTTTGTAGTTATGGTGATCAAAACGACGTTGCATTGTTTCGGGAGATGAAACTAGAAGAGATTGTTGCAATTGGTTTGGATGGAAGGATGACAGAAGCTGCAGGAGAATATGCAGGACTAAAACCAAAACAAGCTAGAGAGAAGATTATTGCAGATTTGGAAGAAAAAGGATTTGTAGAAAAAATTGAAGAGATTAATCACAGGACTCCGATTTCTGAGCGAAGCAAGATTCCAATTGAAATCATTCCAATGGAAGAATACTATCTCAAGCAGAAAGATTCTGTTGAAAAAATGCGAAAATTAGGCTCAGAAATCACGTTTTACCCCTCTATGCACAAGCAGATTTTGATGAATTGGCTTGATTCCATATCCATTGACTGGCCAATTTCTAGACGAAGATACTATGGTACAGAGATTCCTATCTGGTATTGTTCTAGTTGCAATGAACCACATGTTCCAGAACCAGGAAAATATTACCAACCATGGAAGGAAAAATGTCCTATTCCAAAATGTACAAAGTGTGGTAATGGTGAATTTACTGGAGAGGATAGAACATTTGATACATGGATGGATTCTAGTGTATCACCATTGTTTGTTACAAAGTATAACAAGGATTCAGAATTCTTTGAGAAAACTTATCCAACATCACTTAGACCTCAAGCAAAAGATATCGTAAGAACATGGTTGTATTACACACTTTTGCGTTGTGACATGTTAACAGGCAAAAAACCATGGACTGAAGCTTGGGTTATGGGATATGGTTTGGATGAGAAAGGAATGAAGATGAGTAAGAGTAAAGGAAACGCAATTGATCCATTACCAGTAATTGAAAAGTTTGGAGCTGACACATTCCGATTCTGGAGTGCAAGTGAGATTAATCACGGTTATGACTTTAGATGCAATGAGCAAAAGATAGAGTCAACCAAGAAATTTTTGAGCAAGCTATGGAATGTTTCTCGATTCTTGTCTAGTTTTACTGTAATCAAAGATGCAAATCCAACTACAGTGGATAAATGGATTTTGTCTGAATTGAATCAATTGGTTAAAGATTGCAAGAAAGGATATGATGAATACAACTTCTTTGTTCCAGCAATTGCAATTAGAGAATTTACTTGGAATCTGTTTGCAGCTCACTATATCGAAATGGTCAAAAAACGAGCCTATGGGGAGGGATTTTCAGAAGAAGAAAGAGATGCTGCCATTTACACTTTACACAAAGTACTATCAACAGTTCTAAAATTATTGGCACCGATTACGCCATTTATCACAGAACATTTGTGGCAGACATTGTATTCTGAAACCAGTATCCATACTGAAAGGCAAGCTGAGTCAGAAGAGACAGAAGATTTCTCAAAACTTACTGAAGAGGTAGTGCAGTTTAACTCCAAAGTGTGGAATGAGAAAAAGGCAAAAGAATTGTCATTAAAGGATTCTATCGCAGTGGAAGTTCCTGAGAGTTTGTCTGAATTTAAGAAAGATTTACAGTCAATGCATAATTTAGAATAATTTTTAATTCAGAACATCGTTTTAGACAAAAGATGATTCAATCTATATTTTATATATCCAATTAATGGCATAGACAAATTTCTAATATATGTAAAACATTTTCTAGGCAATTTGATCATTTTATAAGAATCGTATTGAACATAAAAGTAAGAATGTATGAAAATATTGGACTGATTAAATGATCTCTATAGGTATAGCGGCAGATAATGCAGATAAAACTCTTGTAGAAACTCTATCAGATTCACTCGAAAACCATGGATTACGATCATTACATCCAAGTCTAACATCTTTAGAAACTTTTGAAGTTGGAATAGAAAACATTGCGGGTATTTGTGACGTTATGCTTTTTATTATAACACAGAATTCAAAAGGTTTTGATTTTGAGAAAGCACGTGATGTTTTGAAAAAAAGTGAATGCGAATGCAGATTTTTAGTTTTTGATAATTCTTTGATCAAAGTTCCAGGAATCAATAACTCCTTGATCATTGATTTTACAGAATTCATAGAAGGCTTAAGCACTTTACTAGGAAGTATACATGAATCAAAATCAATTGAACTTTATGGAAAAATTCAAAATCCTTCGAAAATAAACCCATTTGGTAAAATTAGAGCCGAATTTTTTGATGGGCGTTTATTGGCAAATACGTTTCATGAGCCTGAAAAAGAAAAATATGAACTTCTTAGAGGCGAATCTGCAGTTATTTTAGAAGGTGGCAGGGGTTCTGGGAAAACAATGTTGTTACGTTCTTTGGAGGTAACAACTGCAATTGAACGTTCTGGCAAAACCAAATTTGAAGACTCTGGTTTAGAATTCTTTGGAGTGTATCTGAAAATGGATCGGGGGGGAATTATGCTTACAAGTGAAAAAGAAATTGAGCAGACGGGGGAAAAATTAAGCAAGACATTATTTATTGATGATTTTAATCTACAATTCACTGAATCTTTGATAGAAACAATTGCTGAATGCCTAAATTCTGATAGATTTACAATTGGAGCTGTAAATGAAAAAGAAATTTGCAAAAACATTTCTAAAATCTTGAACGACATTGCAGGTAGCAAAAGACCGGAATCCTGGAGTAGTCTTTTAGATTGGATAAGAGCTCAAAAAAGGGAAATTAGAAAATTTGTGGCAAGTTCCTTGATGGTTGGAGGCAATACATACAATGGAGGGTATTCTGAGGTAGATGCCATACAACAAATTTGGTTGTTAATCAGCTCCAATGTCGTTCCTCTGAATAACAAAACACTGTTCCTTCTGTTAGATGAGTATGAAAGTTTGTTGGAATCTCAACAGGTAGTCATTAACACTTTGATAAAAAAATCTAATGAAAAAGTTAGTTTGAAAGTGGCAACAAAATATGAAGGTCTGTATACAAGAAAAACACTTGTTGGACAGGATATACAAGCTGTAAACGATTATCAGAACATATCACTGGATTATGATCTTAAGGAACCTAGATCTTTGACACAATACAAGGACCTTCTAAAACACGTGTCAAAAAATCTTCTATCCGAAAACGGCTTTGATGAGACAGATATTTCGGTAATTTTACAGGACGGTGATGAGATTTTTGTAACTGATGAAAACATGAGAGAAGAGTATGAAAAAATGCTTAGTGCCAAAGGCAAAGATATTTCAGAAATAAATGAATCTATAATTAAAGAAAAAATTAGTTATTACAAAGATGCGCTTATTTTTAGAGCCCTTCGAACCAAACAAAAACGAAGAAAAAAGACCTATTGTGGATTCAATACTTTTACACATCTTTCATCAGGAATCATTCGACAGTTTATGGAATTATGTGGAATGGCATACTATCTTGCGGAACAAAATGGTGAAGAAGTTTCAAAAATGAAAACTATTTCTTCGGAAATTCAAACTCAAGCAGTTCAAAATGTTTCTTCAGGAATTCTTGAAAAAATTGCTCCAGGTATTGAAAATTTGGGCCTTACAATGCAACTATTTTTGATTGATATGAGTGATCTTTATCGAACAAAACTTCATTTTGATAACACAGAGCCTGAGACGCTTAGAATTGGGATAAAGGATCCAATTACAAATTGGCCCAAAAACTTACTCGATTTGTACAAGACAGGAATTAGAGAATCTGTGTTTCAAAAAATTGGAAATATTGATGCTACAAAACCAAGAAGTACTTCTTATTCAAGACCGCTTGAAATAATCATAAACCGTATTCTTTGTCCCGTAATGGAAATAAGTTATCATACAAGATGGCGTTCAGATTTTGGTTCATCAGAATTATCTAGAATGATTAATCCAAAAACCAAGATTGAAGAGAAAAAATCACTTAATGCTAAAATGAAAAAAGATACCTATGATTCATCCAATGAAAAAATTACAAAATGGAGTCAAGAATAGATTGAGTTCAAAAACACCACACATCAACCGAGATTTTTTCATATGTGCAGCTGGATTTGAAGATAGAACATTAGGATGTATTGAAAACATCAAAGATTTTTCACCAAAAAATTCGATAATTTTTGAATATAGACAAACTGCTGTTGAGACACCCCCCTCACTAAAAAACGAGAAAATTGTTGAAGAAAAATTGTCTAATCTTGGTGGAATTGAAGTGGTTGAATTGGATCCCTCTCACCCTACCCCAACAGTATGTAATGTATTACGAGGTATTTTTGATCAAAATCCAGATGCAAAAATCTCCATAGATATTTCCACCATGAGCAGATACTTACTATTGATACTTTTACGAGGATTACATGAAAACAATCTACTAAAAAATTCACAGTTCTTCTATACAGAACCTAAATCCTACAACATTTCTAAAAACAGACCACTCTCACTAGGAACTCGGGAAATAGAGATTATTCCAACTTTTGGAGGATATCATCATCCTCGACACAAATCACTTTTAGTGATGTTTCTAGGATATGAAGGAGACAGATCTTTTACTCTCTGGGAAAAAATAGAGCCACACAAATGTGTGTTATTGATTCCATCACCATCATATAATCCAGAATGGGAGGGAGTTACAGAAAATATTAACCGTCCTCTGATAAATGCAGTAGGAGAAAATTTTGTTGAAAAAATTCACTCCACAAACCCAATTGAAGTGCATAATTCTTTAAAAAAAATTATTTCAAAACACAATCCAAATAATGATCTTAATGTGCTTATTGCACCATTAGGTACAAAGCCCCAATCAGTCGGAGCATTTTTGTACTGCCTTTCATCTGACTTTCATCCAACAGTAATTTATTCATGGCCAAAAAAACATACAGAATATTCAGATGGAATTGGAAAAACATATGAAATTGAAATGCCCAAGTTTGAAGAAAATTAATTTTGGGATTATTCGGATTTAACTAATTGATATTTTCCAGGACTTACTCTCTCAACCAATCCTGCTTCCTTCATCTTCACCAAAATTGATCTTGATGAGCCATTGCTGAGACCAATCTTGCTTTCAAGATCTTTTACTGTCTGAGGTCCTTCTTCTTCCATAAGATTTAGAATTTTCTTTCTTAAAGGAGAAGGTGATTCGTTTCCCATAAATTAATTCAAAGATAATGTAATGTAAAAGTTTTTGATACTAATAATCTAGGGGAGTTATTTCACCATTTTTTTGAAGAAGAATCCAAATTTCTTCTTTAGAAATTTTATTTTCATCATAAGTTTTCATCATCTGCAAAAGATTTACAGCAGATATTCTGAATCCATTCACTTTGGTTTGTTTACATATCCTATCAAATCCACCAATATTGGAAAATTTTCTCCCATATACGTACCCAAAGAATCTCAAGCTATGCTTATCTGAAATCTTACTAGCCTCAGAAATGTAATCTTTCATAACTCCAACCTTGTCATTACTGCAAGAGAATCCTTTTCCTGCTTTAGAGTCAATTAGTCCAGATTCATCTCCAAATGTGATGTATCCATCAAGAAATCCTTTCTGTCCATCTGAAAGTGCAATCTTTTTTTGGTGATCTACTTTGACTCCGAACTTTGAAAAAATTTGATTCGACATTGTTTCAAATTCTTTCCATTTGTTACCGTTACCTGCAACCGCCAAGTATTTTTTTTCAAAATTTGAGTATTTTGTTTTTACAAATTCTGGAAATGCTGAAAGAATTCTTTGAATTTCAGTTTTAGAAATAAACGTATAGTTAAAAATTTCTGTTATCATTTTTGATTTTGAAATGTTTAGGTTTTTTTCTAAAATATGGACTATAGCACTTTGTATTTTTCTAATTTTGGTTTGTTCTTTTGTAACTGGTTTGCTTGTCTTTGTACTTGCTTTCTTTTTTCCAGGTAACAAACCATATCTATCAACAAAAAACTTTCTTTCTTGATTTGGATAAATATTTTCTATGGCATATTCAATATCATATTTCTTAATGGTGTCTTTCCATTTTTGTTTAGAATTTGATTCAATGAAAAGTTGATGAATTCCTCCATCTTTTTTGGAAGAAATTCCCGGAAGAAACTCTAAGTGATTTTTGAAGGTATTTGCCAAATCATTGATATATTTCTTGTATAATTTTGAATTGTGATCTTTTTTGTACTTATTTTTGTGTTTTTCATAATTCGCAATTAGTTTTTTCTCTCTGAACATCTTTATGTTTTTACATACATTTTCTAATTCTTCATCAGATGAAACAGGAAGTACGAATAGTTCAATTTCCTGAACAGTTAGATTTTTCATTTTCAATAAAACTTTGATAAGAAACCTATATGGAAAAATTTTGAATTTCGGATCCATTTTTTGGTTTTCTCTTTCTTGTGTCCGATTAGGATACTGAAACGTCAAAATTTGCTTCATCATGATTTGCATTGCAGGCTTTCCTCCTTTTGCCACGATTTTTCCTGCTTGTGTAAATCTTACAATCTTGTTTTTGTCCTCATAACATAAACCAAAAATCTTAGGTAGTGTCATCCAAGTTCTATTTCCACCGCTATCTTTTCGTACTTCACCGTAGGTCTTTATTCCTTCAACAGCTAATTTTTTCCCAAATTCTTCTTGAAGTTTTCTCGTATTTTTTTTATTCTGAAAAATTTCTTTTAACAAAGGTGTTGCGTCCATGGCACTTGTTATTTGCCTAGTTGCCCTACTCATTTGCCAAAGCTTATGTCCTGACACATGATCGATTAATATCACATGTTAATAGGCATGTTCTTGTTTTTCATGGTAATTCAGGTATAACCACCTCTCTTTTTTAGGTTAAATCAGATCAAAGACAAATTGATAAACAACATGAGAGAAATGACTGGAGAGGGTATGGCAGATTATCTTAACGTTGTAGATCTTTTTTCAGGTCCTGGTGGACTTTCGAGAGGGTTTGAAGATGCAAGAAACCACAATTTCAGATTCAAGACTGTAGCTGCAAACGACATTGATGAATCTGCGGGGAAAACTTTTCAGACGAACCACGAGGAAACAGAATTTATTCTGGGAAGCATTGCTAAAGAGGAAACCAAAAGAAAAATTATTTCTGCAGTAAAGAAGAAAACAAAAAGAACGACTGTCGACCTGGTCATTGGAGGTCCTCCCTGCAAAGGATTCTCTCTGGCAAACAAGATGACACGTGATATGAGCAATCCAATGAATCATTTGATGTATCATTTTCTAGAGATGGTCAAGAGGTTGAACCCTTCTGCATTTGTAATGGAAAATGTTCCAGGTATTCTTGCAATAGAAGACGGTAACGTTGTAAA
This sequence comes from Candidatus Nitrosopumilus sp., assembly GCF_965263415.1. Taxonomy (GTDB): domain Archaea; phylum Thermoproteota; class Nitrososphaeria; order Nitrososphaerales; family Nitrosopumilaceae; genus Nitrosopumilus. The sequence continues at coordinate 736,420 of NZ_OZ253671.1, read as the reverse complement.
AGGTCTTATAAAAAAATTCAATGATCTTGGATACAAAAATGCAAACTACATGTTGTTAAATGCCGCAGACTACGGAGCACCTCAAACGAGAAAACGTGCATTCATCGTAGGTTCAAAGAGCGAAATTCCAATTGAACCTCCAAAACAAACACACGGTTCAAAAGAAGAGAGGAAAAATAACCCAAAACTCTTACCACATGTCAAGCTGATTGATGCCATTAACGACCTTCCTACAATCAGATCAGGAAGCACCGAATCAAATTCTGACGAATACCTAAATCCACCAAATGAATTCCAGGCAGAGATGAGGAAAAAATCTGCAAAAGTAAAGAACCATGTAGTGACTAAAAATACGCCCATTGTAATTGAACGTATCAAGACCGTACCACCAGGAGGTAACTGGGAAAACATTCCAAGAAAGCTTATGCAAGTAGATGGAAAGTATGCAGGAATTGAAAAAGCTCACAGCATGATTTACAAGCGTCTTCGCAAAAATGAGCCCGCAATAACTATTACAAACTTTAGAAAGGGGATGATGATTCACCCAACGCAAAACAGACTTTTCTCAGTAAGAGAAGCTGCAAGAATTCAAACATTCCCTGACGATTACGTCTTTAAAGGTGGCTTGAGTGACAAGCAACAGCAAGTTGCAGATGCAGTTCCAGTAATGCTTGCAAAAAAAGTGTCAGAGTCTCTCTTGAAACACTTGCATCAAGTAATCAAAATTGCGTCTGTCTAAAAATGACCGACATATTCTCAAAAGAAAAAAGAAGCTGGGTAATGTCCAGAATCAGATCAAAGAACACCTCGATTGATCTTAAAATGAAAGACATGCTGTCTGCAATAAACTGCAATTTCACCATGTATCCAAAAATGCACGGTAATCCAGACTTTGTTTTAGATGAAAAAAAGATTGCAATATTCTGCGATGGTGATTTTTGGCACGGATACAGGTATTTTGAAAAGAAGAAACCTGCAAAAGCCTACTGGAAAAATAAAATTGAAACAAACATGAAGCGTGACAAAAAAATTTCCCGAGAATTAAGAAAAGAAGGGTGGTCTGTTCTCAGGTTTTGGGAGCATGATCTGAACAAAAGAAATCAGGTTTGCATTAACAAGATTCTGAAAAAAATACATGAGCGACAGCAATGATGAAAGTTCATTAACGCATGTTTTACACACCGTATTGTAGCCCGATAGTGTAGAGGTCAAGCATATGGGCCTTTGGAGCCCGTGACGGCAGTTCGAATCTGCCTCGGGCTAGGACCATCACTTGTTGGAATAGAATTTTAAGAAATGTGCAAGATCACTCTAAATGCCAATTTTCTTCTGATCATCTTTAATAATTTTAGAAATTCTTTGCTGAGCTTTTTCAGATACAGATATGGTATCAAAATAAGTTAGGTATCGCTCATCTTTTTTGTTCTTTTTCAGCCAATTATTCAGATGATCAATTCCAAGTTTTTGAACTCGTATCATAGAGCTTTCTAGTTTTAGTTGGATGCTGAGAATTTTAGAATCAATGTCAAAGATCATTTTTTCAATTGCTTGTTTTTGATGAAAATTTTCAGCCTTGTCTAAATTTTCACGTAACCTTGAGCGTTGAACGTTAAAACGCTGAATACTAACAAGGATAGCGTTTTCAGGATTAAGGAGTTCAGAACTACTTGCAATTTTAACATACCAGAAAATAATATCATCATTAATCGTGTTTCGATTAATCTTCATCAATTCTGCAATCTTTCTAGCTGAATATCCATACTCAAAATGCAATCGATAGACTTCATTTTGTCGCTTTATCTTTTCATCTTTAGAATACGGACCACCTCTTTTCTTAGTACTTTTAAATGATTTTCCAGATTCAATGAAATCTGAACTTACATCAAGAGAGTCTTTTGATACTTGTGCCATAATTCCATTACGTCATTATTTCTCTTCAAATGGATCATAAGTAAATTGTTGACCTCAAGTCAATGCTAAATCAATTCTTTTAGATCAAAAAAGTGGCATAGTTTGGCATAGTTATGAAATTATTCTAGAACTAGTTTTTAGATTCTTTAACTAGATTTACAAAATACTTGTGAACTGCCAAATCATCTGTCAATTCTGGATGAAATGATGTTCCAATAATGTTTCCTTTTTTGATTGCAACAATTTTTTCATTAAACTTTGCCAATACTTCAACATCACCAGCTGATGAAATTGCAGGTGCACGAATAAAGACACCATTAAAGTTTGAAATTCCAATTGAATCCATTGAGATGTTAGCTTCAAATGATTCTCGTTGGCGACCAAAAGAGTTTCTCTCAAGTTCAATGTCTAGAAAATCAAATAGTGGCTGTTCTGTTTTTCCAACAACCTTGTCACTGGCATTGCTTGCAAGTAGAACCATTCCTGCACAGATTCCAAGAACTGGCATTCCTGATTCTACCTTTTGTTTGATTACTTTTTGAGAACCATTTACCAGAGACATTTGTCCAATTGTAGTACTTTCACCACCAGGAATGACTAGTCCATCCATTGCAGAAATCTCCTCAGGAGTCTTTACAACATGAACAGTTGCATCCTGATTCAAGTCAGCAATAGAAGCTACCAAAGAAGATACATTTTCAGCAACGTCTCCCTGTACTGATAAAATACCAATTTTGGCACTCATGCTGAACCGCCTCTGTCTTGCATACGTAACTCTAGTGTTTTAACGTCTAATCCTAGCATTGATTGTCGCTCATCAATCATCTTTTGTGCTTCTTTTACCTTGTCAGTCTCATTCCAAAATGTTGTAGCCAATACAATTGCTCTTGCACGCTCTGCTGCATCATTTGCATTGAAAATTCCAGACCCAACAAAGATTCCATCACATCCTAATGACATCAAATATGCTGCATCAGCTGGTGTTGCAATTCCACCTGCTGCAAAATTCACAACAGGCAATCTTCCAAGTTTTGCAGTCTGCTCTACAATATCATAAGATACTTTGAACTCTCTTGCCATTCGGACTAAATCTTGATTGTCACCTGAATCATACATTGATTTTATTGTTCTTAATTCATCATTTACTTTTTTGATATGAGTGATTGCTTCAGCAACATTACCAGTTCCTGGTTCTCCTTTTGTTCTGATCATTGCAGCTCCTTCTTCAATTCTTCTCAAGGCTTCAGCCAAAGAACGTGCACCATTAACAACAGGAGTTGTCATGTCCCATTTCCAAATGTGACGTAGCTCATCAGCTGGAGTTAACACTTCAGACTCGTCAATCATGTCAACGTCTGTCTCTTGTAAGACTAGTGCTTCATTAACATGACCAATTCTACATTTTGCCATTACAGGAATTGTAACTGAATCCATAATCTCTTCAATAATTCTAATACTTGCAGTTCTTGCAACGCCACCTGCCTTTCTTACATCTGATGGAAGTTTGTCCAATACCATAACAGAGACTGCGCCTGCTTCTTCTGCAATTTTTGCTTGCTCTACATTTGTGACATCCATTACAACTCCATTTTTGAGCATATGTGCAAAGCCACGTTTCAAAGTTGAAGAGCCACGAATAACATCAGAGGATTCTGATTTTTCAGAAATTATTCCTTTAGCGTCTTTGCGTTCTCCAGATAGTGGAAGCATATCATAATTTTTGGTACAGGCTATTTGTACCTATTCACTAATCTCTGAAATTATATCGTCTAGCTCAACTTCGACCATGGTAATAATTGGAGGAATAAAACCGCTAGTGGCATTTTGTTCAGGCCAATGAATCTCCTGTGCTCTGCCATTCAAAGTAATTTTTACATTTGATTTTTGAAATTCAGTTGCATTCTCTAATAGTGGAAAAGACTCTATTGGAATCTCCATGAATCCAGTTTCCTTAATCAATGCCTTGATCTTGTTTAGTCTCTTCTCATCTAGCTGCGAGCGAATGTCTGGTTGTAGATATCCTTGCTCTGTCACTGAATACTTTAGCTCACCGTCATTTTTGATTAGTAGAATCTCTGTCTTTTGTGCACCAGTACGTTCTGTTACTCCATAATCAATTGTCTTTAGCTGGTGTTTTGTGTATTCAATGTCCAGTTTATCAAAAGAGTTTGCAGCTGAAATTGGAATCTCGTTTTTTGTTAGTAGTGGAACTGAAATCAATAATGCAACGATAACAGGAATTGCCGCTAGTGCAATCATCATTTTTTTTACCATAATTTTCTCGACTGTTCGGAATTGATGAGTATTGCAAATAAATCTTGGTTAAAAATAAGTTAAAATCCTAGATGAATATGTCGATTCTTGTGGGTCTGTAGTCTAGCCTGGTAGGACGATGGTCTCCAAAACCATCGGTCGTCGGTTCAAATCCGTCTGGGCCCACCACTATCTATTTCTCAAAACATTAAGAGCAGAACCAGCTTTGAACCATTCAATCTGTGCTTGATTGTAAGAGTGATTCAACATGATCTCTTCTTTGGTATCATCTGCATGTGTAATGACACACTTTACCTGTTGTCCAGGTTGTAGATTATTCAAGTCAACAAGACTAATCTTGTCATCTTCTAGAATTTTTTCATAATCATCAGGATTGGCAAATGTCAATGCGAGTAATCCTTGTTTCTTTAGATTGGTTTCATGTATTCTTGCAAGGCTTTTTGTAATTACAGCAGCGCATCCCAAGTATCTTGGAGTCATTGCAGCATGTTCTCTGCTGCTTCCCTCACCATAGTTGTTATCGCCGATAATTACCCAACGCATCTGTTTTTCCTTGTACTGTCTTGCAATTTGTGAAAATGATTCTAGTTTACCGTTTAGAACATTCTTTCCTTTTCCAACTTCATCATTGTATGCATTGACTGCTCCAAGCAACATGTTGTCACTGAGATTATCCAAGTGGCCACGAAGTGACAACCATGCACCAGCTGGTGAGATATGATCAGTGGTACACTTGCCTTTGGCTTTCACCATGATTGGAACCTCTTCAAAGTCTTTGCCATCCCATGGTACAAATGGCTCTAGTTTTTGGAGTCGTTTACTGTTAGGATCAATGATTACCTCTACATCATCAGAGTTTTCTGGCGGTGCAACAAAGATTCCCTCAGGTCTCATGAATCCTTCTTCAGGAACTTCAGGAGCAGGCTTTGGAGGTTCTAGCTTGAACTTTGTTCCATCAGCTGCAATCAACTCATCAACTAGAGGATTAAATGACAATCTTCCACCTAATGATAGTGCAATAATCATTTCAGGACTGCCAATAAAGTTCAAAGTACTGCGGTGTCCGTCATTTCTTCCAGGGAAATTTCGATTAAATGTTGTAACGATAGTGTTTTGTTCGTCTTTGTCTAGTTCTGGTCTGTTCCATTGACCAATGCAAGGACCACATGCATTTGCAAGAACAGTTGCACCAATGTCTTTGAGTGAATCCATCTGTCCATCACGTTCTATTGTTCCTCGGATTTGTTCAGAACCAGGAGTAACCAATAACGGAATCTTTGCTTTGATTCCCTTTTGTTTTGCTTGCTCTGCCAAACTTGCAGCTCTTGACATGTCTTCATAAGATGAATTTGTACAACTTCCAATTAGTGCAACAGAGATTGGATCAGAGTAATCATTTGACTTTACATCACCAGATAGTTCTGAGATAGAACGTGCCAAGTCTGGAGTGTGTGGTCCGACAATGTGTGGCTCTAATTCTGAGAGATTAATTTCAATTACTCTATCAAAGAACTTTTCAGGATCAGATTCTACTTCAGGATCAGCAACAAGTGATTCCTTGTTTTGGTTTGCAAGTTCTGCAATGTCACCTCTGTTTGTATATTTTAGATAAGTCTCCATTCTCTCATCATATGGGAATACAGAACATGTTGCACCAATTTCAGCTCCCATGTTAGTAATGGTAGCTTTTCCAGTACAGCTAATTGATTTTGTTCCAGGTCCAAAGTATTCTACAATGGAATTAGTTCCACCTGAGACTGTCAATTCTTCGGCTACTTTGAGAATGATGTCTTTTGGTGCAGTCCATCCGTTTAACTCACCAGTTAGTTTAACGCCAATTTTTTTTGGGTATAGCAACTCCCAAGGCATTCCAGCCATGGTTTCTGCTGCATCCAAACCACCAACGCCTATTGCAATCATTCCAAGACCGCCTGCGTTTGGTGTGTGAGAATCAGTTCCAATCATTAGTCCACCAGGAAATGCATAGTTCTCAAGAACCACTTGGTGAATGATACCAGCACCTGGTTTCCAAAAGCCACAACCATACTTTGCAGCAGCTGATTGCAAAAACTTGAAGACCTCACTGTTCTCATCTAAAGAAACTTTCATGTCAACATCCCCTTGAACTTCGGCTCGAATCAAGTGATCACAGTGAACAGTTGTTGGCAGTGCTGTTTGTTTGAGTCCAGCTTGCATGAACTGCAACATTACCATCTGTCCAGTTACATCTTGTAATGCAACTCTGTCTGGTTTGAGAAAGACGTAATCTTTTCCGCCAGCAAAATTTGTATCATCAATTTGGTTAAAATGTCCTGATAGGATTTTTTCAGTAAGTGTTAGTGGTCTGCCAGTAACGTTTCGAAATTTTGTGATATTTTCTTTTAATTTAGCATAAACACCTGAAACAAGTTCGGGAGTAGAATCAATGTTCACAGTATGCAAAAAATGCATCCCGAATTTAATATTTACAATTCAAAAAATTTGCAAAAACAATGCCACAGGCATGAAAATTCTTAACAATTATAAGCCAAAAGCAGGTTTCTATTACAGAGTTGGGGAGTAGATTTTTGAGGTGTAAAAATGGTCAATAAGGGTTTTCCAAAATTTGGAATGTCACAAGCTGGCGCATTTGTTGCAGCTTTGAAAAATTACAATTTACCTGATTTTATTTTGGTTCTAATTGCAAAAGAATGCAAGTCCGAACTATTAGAGAGAGGAAGAATTGATGACAGATTACAAAGTATGAATGATGAAGCATTAGAGTTACTCCATAAAGTGTTTGTAGAATGTGAAGAAGACAAGGCAGGAAAATATGCCCAATACAGATTCTATGCATATGTCTCAAGCATGTACCACAAATGTGAAGTCCTAGTCAATGAGGCAATTCCAGGTAAAACTGGCAAGAATCACAAGATGCCAGTTGCAGTCAAAAATAATGGAATGTACATTGCAGTTGCACACAACAAGGCAACAGGACATCCAGTCAACAAGAAAGACACAACAAAGTTCTATGATATTGTAGATGACATCAAGAGTGGTGATCACGGAACAATGCTAACTGATGCAATTTACGCATCTTCAGTAGGATTCAAGGGAGATGCACTAGTTGAACTTGAAAACTTGAGCAAGTCAAGAAAAGATGATGCAGAAAATCAATTAAATTTCAAGACAGCAAACTTTGAAAATAATATTTACTCTGTTACAAAGTGTTAATTTTACAGATTTAGTTCTCTAGTATCCATAGTTAGAAAGGTTGGTTTACCTTCTGTTCTTTTAAAATCATCACCATACTGTTCAAACTCTAACTGCTCAAAGAGATGTTTAGTCCAGATGTCATTGATTTCTCTTGTATGTTTTTTGCGTCCCATCTGTCGCATCTGCTCATTAGTAATTACATTAGATACTGCAGTACAGTTTTTTTCTGCCAAGTACAGATCATCGTTTTCTTCTTTTGGTTTTTGCCAAAGAACCATTCCAAAGTTTTCTGCATGATACCCTTCACAAGTAGAATCAGTCCATAAGGGTCGAAAGTGAGTCAGATAGAAATGAAAGATGTCTTTGCCTCTTTGCTCATGATCACGTATGAGAGTATGTGTGTCTAGTCTCTGGAGAATGCTTGTAGGCTTTGTTATCATCTCATCGCATTGAATCTCATAGTCTTTGCCAAACTTTTCTTTAATCCATACCTTGAAGAATTGAGCCATCTTTTTGACATATTCGTACTCAAACTGACGCTTGTCACGGTCTTCTTCTTTTACTACAAAGATAAAGTGTAAAATCATAATAAGAAAAAGGGGTGGTTATGTCTGGCCTTCAATACCCATAAGGGTTAGTGTTGAACGAATCTTTTCAATTTTTCTGATCTTCCAAGTAATTGTTTCTCTAAGTTTTTCAACAGTATCAGACTCGATCTTGGCCAAAATATCATATGCACCAAAAGTTCCATGAACTTCTTTGACACCTTCTAGGCCCTTTAGTTGAGTAATAATTGCCTCTTCTGAACCTAGTTCACAGTTGATTAACACATAAGCTGTTGCCATGAAGTAATTACAAATTTCGACTATATCAATAAACCGATTACATTCATGCTTGAGATATCTTTAGAATCTCATCCCAGATTGGTTTTGGAACAGGCATTACAGATAATCTTGAAATTCTAATTAGTTCCCAGTCTTTGAATTTTTTATTTTGTTTCATCTCATCAAGTGTTACAGGACGCTTTAGTGCTTTTTTGTATTTTACATCAACTACAATGAATCGCTCAACGTCTTCTTTTGGATTGGAATATGGTTTTGATGTAACTTGCATAATTCCAACTGCTTGTCTTTCATCACCTGTATGATAGAATAATACAAGATCACCTGGTTTCATTTCTCTCATGTGTTTTAGTGCAAGATTATTGTGGACTCCATCCCAAACTGTGGTCTTGTCTTTTTTTAGTTGCTCAAAGTTGTAACCTCTAGGTCCGCTAGGTTCTTGTTTTGCCAACCAATAGTTTGCCATTTCAAATTTTGTAGAATCAAAGGATGTTTTATGGTTTATGAAATGTTCCCCGGTTCTGACTCGCACAAGATCATTGGTATTTTAGCCAAAACCTCCTTGGGTTCTGAAACCGGGGTTGCCCATAATGTAGCACGCCTGGGTGAATTAGAAATCATTGGTATCATTACGATCGACATCATCCTAATCCGTCTGCGTGCCTGCTCTTGGGCGATTAATTATAGAGGCCATCCTACTAAAAACTATTAATGGAAATCAAAAATCAAACGCTGTTTTTCATTGGTATTATCGTTTTGATTTTAGGCATACTAATCATAATTTTTGATTATCCGCAAATTCAGTATCTGGAAAATTACGAAAAAACAGAATCAAATTACCGTCTTAACATGGAGCAATTTTCAATCTATCAAAGATTGTTAATTGAGATTAGTGTTGGAACGGGATTATTCATTGCAGGTATTGGATTGCTAGCAGTGTCTTTTCTAAAGAGATTTGAGAATAGACTCAGATAGAGAGATTTCAAAACCAACTACAGGTACACGAATTTTATAATTTTCAATAATTTTTGAATTGATTTCTCCAATGACACCGACTGGTTTGTTGTTAATTATCACATCTGCACAGTGTCCTTTTTCAAATGTTGGATGCTGGGTTGTTTTTGTTTTAATCTCTAAATCAAAGCCTGTCTTGAGTGCTGATTGCAAAACAGATTTGATTTCAGTGAAATTTGCATCCTGGTGTGCACTAATTCCAGATAGATTAATGTTTTCAGATATAGGATTGTCTGCAGAAAATACAGTTCCAGTTTCAAATAATTTCTGAGGATATGATTCATGAATATTTTTTGAGAGATTCTCTAGTAGTCCAGGCAAAATAGAATCACGCAAAATTGTATGCTCTTGACTTTTTGAATCAAGTACGGAGATGATTGTTTTAGGTTCTCTGTTTGCCATTTCATAAAGAACACGTTTGCTAGTCAAGCTAGAATTTAGTGCTTCAAGATATCCCAGTCCAATCATGGTTTGGCCAAGTGACTTTAGTTCTAGGGATACAGGATTTGTTTGGCCAAGTGTTTGAGAAGGAGTTATGGTAGGCTCTAGATTTTGAATTCCATATCCTAGTGCAACTTCTTCAACCAAATCCATTGGACCAAAGATATCAAAACGATATGCAGGAATTGTACAAACAATGTTCTTTCCCTTTACTGCAGCATCTAGTCTTGACTTTTTTAGTGATGAAATGATTTTTGGAGTCTTGAGATCCAACCCAAGTGTCTGGTTAATTAGTGATGGACTGACAGTCATCTGTCTTTCAGCAAGTTTTGGTGTAGAGTTTTTTGCACCAGAGATTGCCACAGTCTCCAAAGAGAATCCTGCGCTTTGTAAAATTGTTGCAACAACAGAGAGCATGTCTTCAGCATCAGCTTTGTTTATTCCGGTAACTTCAACAAAGAGATTCTTTGTCTTTGTAGTAACTGTAGTTACTGCAGCATTAATTATTGGCGGAAAAGATACCGTGTTCTGATTTGCATCAAGAATTACTGGCATCTTTGAGAAATTTGCAAGCAAACTGCCATAGTCTTTTCCAACTTCAGTGGTGTCAAGAATCTCAGAAATTGACAATTCCTTCTCAGAATTTAGCGGAATGAATTTGTGTTTTCTATCAGTTGTGGTGTATACTAGAGGAAATTGGATTTTGTCTAAATCATGAATCCCAATTGAGGATTTTTTTCTCTTTCTTCCAATACCAAAATGCAAATCCTCTTGCATTGCCATGAGTTGCTTGATTGTTTTATCATCAATTTTGCCGCTTTTTGCAACAATTCCAGTCACAAATGGCCTTACTTTGGCAACATCTGGTTTTACAGAGACAGAATATTGCTTTGATTTTTTGATTTTTAGCTTGATTGCACCAGTCTTGATTCCTAACAGTCCCTGCATGCCAAGTGCAATTCCAAAGTCAGTGGAATAATCAGGTCTGTTTGGACTGTATTCAATTCTTACAAGATCCTTGTCTTCAGATTCAATGTCCAGTCCCAGAAAAGGCAAAGAATCTGCAATCTGTTTTTTAGAAGACTTTCCAATTAGTTTCTGAAGACTAGAATAGGATAATTCCACTACTGGCATTTTGTTGCACTCCTCAACCAACTCAGATTGTTATTGTAAAATTCCCTAACATCATCAAGACCATACTTTAGCATGGCAATTCTCTCAATACCACCACCCCATGCCAAAACAGGTTTTGTTATTCCAAGTGGCTTTGTAACTTCGGGTCTAAAGATTCCCATTCCAAATAGCTCAACCCATTTACCCAGTCTTTCATTGTACACCATTGTTTGAAGTGATGGTTCAGTGTATGGGAAAAATGTCGGCCAGAATTTTATTTTTGTAATTCCAATTCTCTTGTAAAACTCTCGTTGAATTCCCATAAGATTTCTCAAGTTTGCATCTTTTCCAACAACAACTCCTTCAATTTGATTAAATTCAACAAGATGCTTGTAACTAACTTTTTCATTTCTAAAGACACGACCCAAAGAGAATACTCTAGCCTCATCAGGTTTTGTTTCAGCAAGATGTTTTATGGTGACACAAGTGGTGTGAGTTCGCAAAACCATCTTGCGTGCTTCATTAATGTCCCATTGGTATCTCCAGTTTTTCTTGTGAGAGTCTGAAACTTTTCTGATTTGCTCAGGTGTTACAATCTTTTTTGCAGAGATTCCATCAAGGTAAAATGTATCTTGCAGTTCTCTTGCAGGATGATCCTGTGGGGTGAATAGTGCATCAAAATTCCAAAAGCTTGATTGTGTCATGTTTCCGTAAATTTCAGAAAAGCCCAAGGTAACGAAAATTTCTCGAATCTCATCAATTGTGTCTTTTAGTGGATGAGTCCTTGCAACAAAGACCTCAGGTACTTTGGCCTCTACATCAATTCCTCCAGAGGAATCATCAAGATTGATTGATTTTGCTGAATTAGTCAGAGAGATTTGTTTGGTCTTTACAATTTCCTCTACAACAAAGTCTGGACGTCTCAACAGTCCTGACAGGTCATCAGAGTCTAGTTCAGATACAGATAGTTTATTCTTGCCAATTTGTTTTAGAGATTTTTCTCCTGGCAAAACGTCTGGAGGGTTCTTTAGAGTAATTTTGTCTGCTGTAGCGTTTACCCAGTTGTTTTTTCGTGCCAGTCCCATGGCAGGCCCAAACACTGGACCCAGTTCTTTTTGTAAATCAGATAGATGGGATTTTGTTTTCAGTAAATCTAAGAGTCTTCTTTCAGGTAGTCCTTTCTCAAGTGATTCTTTTCCGTTTTTGCCCAGACTGACAATGCTTGATTTTGATTCATCGACGTTTGCTAGTTCTTTTAGTTTTAGCCATTCAATTCCACGTCGGATTTGGTCTGGTGAAAGTTTTGTAGATTTTTCAAGATTTTCAGGAGTTTGCTTTGGGTTGTCTTTTAGTGATGTTATGATTTTTTTTTCAATATCGTGAAAGACCTGTGACAACACCAAAACTTCGAAAAAGACTTTTTAAACCTTAACCTAAGTCAATTTGAATGTCAGCTGACGATTTTGTTGTTACTCCTTGGCATGTGGAAGGGGATATCGACTATGATAAACTAGTCAAGCAATTTGGCACTCAAAAGATTTCCCCAGAGTTACTAGAAAGAATCAAGAAAATTACGGGAGAGGATCATTACATGCTCAGACGGGGAATATTCTTCTCACACAGAGAGATGAATAGAATTTTAGATGATTATGATAATGGCAATAAATTCTTCTTATACACAGGACGAGGCCCATCAGGCCACACCCATATTGGCCATCTGGTTCCATGGGTATTTGCAAAATGGCTTCAAGAAAAGTTTGATGTCAACATGTACTTTCAGTTAACTGATGATGAAAAATTCTTTTCAAAACCAAATCTAACTTTGGAGGAGACAAAGAGTTTTGCATATGAAAACGCATTGGACTTTATTGCATTAGGTTTCAAGCCAGAAAAAACAAAAATCATCATCAATACAAGAAATATTCAAACACTGTACCCAATTGCAGCTCAAGTTGCAAAGAAAATTAATTTCTCAAACACTAAAGCGACATTCGGGTTTACTAATGACACCAGTATTGGCATGATCTTTTACACATCATTGCAATCTGCTCCATGCTTCATTGAAGACAAGCCAGTACTCATTCCATTGGGCGTAGACCAAGATCCTCACTTTAGACTGACAAGAGATATTGCTCCTAAAATTGGAAAGACAAAGCCGGCATTAATCCACAACATAATGATTCCAGCACTAGAAGGACCTGGAGGAAAAATGTCAGCTTCAAATGAAAACGGTACTGTATACACAACAGATGCACCAAATGTTGTAAAAAAGAAGATTAACAAACATGCATTTTCAGGCGGACAAACAAGTGTTGAAGAGCATAGAAAGCTTGGAGGAAATCCAGACATTGATGTATCATACCAATATCTTAGAATATTCTTTGAGCCAGATGATAACAAACTAAAATCAATCTATGAGGATTACAAATCTGGAAAAATGCTTTCAGGAGAACTAAAAGCAATTCTAATTGAAAAGATGAATGAATTCCTAGCAGTGCATCAAGAGAATCGTGAGAAAGCAAAAGACAAGATAGATGAATTTCTTTTTGAGAATAAATGAAGATAACAATTACTTGTGATGACAAATACGAGGCTCAGAAACTAGCCAGTCTCATATTCATCAAGGATGGAAATGAGACATTTATCACAGGAATTCTAAATCTTGTAAAAAACGAACTAGTCATATCACTCAAAGACAAATCTGCTCACAGTATTTTGCTTGAAGATGAATCTAATGTAGAAGAATTTGCAGATTTTGCACAATCAATAATTGATAAAGAACACAAAATAATCTCAACTAAGATTCTTGGGAATCAAGTCGAGATTGTAAAAGGTTGAATCTATACACCAAATGCAGTCCAGAGTGCTACTACTCCAACTACTGCAATTAGAGAAAGTCCTAATGCCTTAAAGTCGCCATTCATAATTTAATTTCAAAATTATTATAATTAAAGTGTTAATAAATTCTCAAAGATGGTTTTAGATCATCTAGGGAAAAATTTACTTTTCTTCTGTTTTGGTCTTGGTTTTTCTTCTTTAGGTTTTGCTACAGGTTGGTTAATTTCATTGCAATTCAAGCACAGCACCTTTAGTTCTTCTCTTGCAAGGTCAGGTTCTGAGATATATTTTCCCCAGGATGAAGCAGCACCACCACGTCCAATCTCATCAAATGAAGAATGTTCAGAAACAGGACAAAATCCCAAAGCCCTTTCATCTTTGAACCCACAACTAGAACAAACTTTTCCTCCCAAGATTTCAAATAATTTTTCTTTTATTGTTGCATAGAATTTATCTGAGCCATTACTGAAAAAGCTCTCTCGTTTTTTGGAGAGTCTATCATTTAGTTTTCTAGGTTTGTCTCTGCTAGATTCTCTTCTGTTATCTCTGCGTGGTTCTCGTCTATCTCTAGAGTATCTGTCATCTCTGCGAGACTCTCTTCTATCATCCCGTCTTGGTTCTCTTCTGTTATCACGAAAAGATCTGTCATTACCTGAATCTTCTGGTTTGTTTTTCCTAAAGCAATCACTACAGTAAACAGGTCTGTCAGTTTTTGGAACAAACGGAATCTCACATTCATCGCCACAATCAGCACAAGTTACTGTTGTAGACTCTCTTCTATCTCTAGAATATCTGTCATCTCTACGAGATTCTCTTCTGTTATCTCTGGAATATCTTGAACCTCTATCATCTCTGGAATAATTATCACGTCCTGAATCTTCTGGTTTGTTTTGTCTAAAGCAATCACTACAGTAAACAGGTTTGTTATTTCTTGGAACAAATGGAACTTCACATTCATCGCCACAATCAGCACAAGTTACTGTTGTAGACTCTCTTCTATCTCTGGAATATCGGTCATCTCTAGAGTATCTGTCATCTCGGGAATTTCTAAAAGAACGAGATGCATCATCTCGTCTACGTCCTCCCCCAGACTTTTTCTTATCAGAGTACTTTGATCTGTAAAGGTCCATGATTGATGATTATGAGAATTCTTTTGGTTATAGATACTTAGAGGTCTCATTTGTGCCTAGAATAAAAAATGCAATCAAACTAGAGATTTGTCCATCTCAGTTGCCATTATTTCCTGAACTTTGAGAAAATACAATTTTGTAGAATATGGCATGTCATCTAAGTTATTGTCAACTGCAATCATGAAGTATCGAACCGCACGTTTTGAGATATCGAGATTAAACTTCATCAACAGTATTGGGTCTTGATGAACTTTGATCTTGTCTTGGAGCCAGGGTGGCGCCATCTCAATTGTCTCTTTGATAATTTTTTCATACCAGTATGACAGGTTTTGAGGATGCAATCCCTGCTTTAGATTAGAGACATCTGTGTCTATCTTGTTCATCATGTGGTTAATGATTGCCATGAGCCTGAATCTTGAAATTTTGTTTTATTGCAATTACTCAAAGTTGTGCAAGCTACTTGTCAACTGATAACAAGTTTCCTTCTGAATCAATCTCAGAGTTTTTGATTCTAGTAGTAGATATTCGAGATCCGTCTTTTGCCAAATGCATTGGAACTGTTATGACCTTTACAGGAGAGAGATTTTTTTGAGCCCTCAAGTCATTTAGGGTATCACCCTGACTGCTTGTCTCATCACTTACAACTAGCGCCTCTACTTCTGGCTCCAAGACGGCAGGGCCAAAGTCATTATCCAGTTTACTGATTTGAAATGAAGAGTTTGGAAATTCCTTGAAAATTATTTCAGTTAGATTTGTCAATCGTTTTTCATAATTGTTAGAAACTGTCTTTCCACGTTTTTGTGCAAACTCGTCACTAGTTAATCCAATGATTACTTTGTTTGAAATCTCAAATGCATTTGAAAGCAATGTAATGTGGCCTCTGTGAATAATATCAAATGTCCCACCCATTGCAACTAGAGAGAATTGAGACATACCAATTATTGGATTTCTTTGAAAATAAACCTACTAGTTTCTTGGCATGTTTTGAATTAAGATTAAGAGGATATGTTCATTAGTCCTTCTTTGATCATGAATTGGATTCCTTCAAGAAAGGACCTATCATCGATTTGACCTTCTGCCCACCATCCAGCATTGCTCTTAATCCAATCAGGAATGTTATTTTCTTGAGAACTTGAGCCTTGTTCGGTTACAGGAATGCTCATCAATCCTTCTTTGATCATGAATTGGATTCCTTCAACAAAGGACCTATCATCGATTTGACCTTCTGCCCACCATTCAGCATTGCTCTTAATCCAATCAGGAATTTTTGCATTGTCTGATGTCACAGATGCCCCTAAAACATCAGAAGTTATCATAAAGGAAGTAATGTCAATTGTGGCCTTTGAATTACCGTATTGAGTTTTCACCACATGTTTTCCATCTGAGAATTTTTCGTTTAGTGAGACACTATAAGAGAACGTAGTATCAGAATCAACAGTAGTTTTTTGGGTAACTACAAGATTGTTCTTTGAATCAAAAATTGAAATTCGTAAACTTCTATCCTCATCATATTTGTTGACATTACCAGAAAATGTTACATCTTCACCAAGTGCGTATGATTCTTTATCAGTTTGAATATCAACTGTGAAATTGTTAGCGCTGTTTTGTACAGGAGCAGCACCATAACCGAAAACCTCTTGACCTAAAGGAATTACTGCAATCAGTGACATTACAGAAATCATCAAAATGGTGTTGAACTTCATTGCCAACTCTGCACATTTCTTTTTGGATTTAAAGGGTATGGAAACTATTGGATATTAAGCAAAACAAATGGTCCCCGCTCTGCTATTGGGATGTTATTTCTATCCCATACAAAGGTCTCAAGGAAGTATAGTCCACTGTTTTCTGGCATCCAGTCTATTGCAGGATACTGATTACCTACTCCAATAAAGCGTCCATCATCTTTTCCAATATACTCTATTTTTCCAGTTGCAGATTCTTTGATTTGGATATAGTACGTGTATGGAGTTTCGTTAGTACTTTGGTCTGCAGCAAATTGTATCCAGAGTTTACTTTGTACATTTACAATGGTATTAACTGGAATTTCAGAGAGTCTCTTTCCTTCTGAATCTCTTACATAGACACTTGAGATGGAAACCAGTTTTGACACGGATTGAGGTTCTGGAATTTCTACATCAATAAAATTAGAAGAAAAGACATCAGATTCAGCAAACAACAAAAATCCCACTGCCCTTGCATCAATTTCTCTATTAACATTAAAGGAAACATCGCTATCAGATTCTACGTCATCTAGTTCCAGAGTAATTACTTCAAGAATTCTAGGTGGTTCAAATCCATCATACAATGCCATGTAAACATTGGTGTTAGAACCAGGAGCCCCACCATTTTTCAATACTCCTTCAAAGCTCAAAGTTTTACCAAGAGATATTTCACTAGAATAAACTGTCAGGCCCTTTTCTTTTGCAGATGAGGAGTCAAATCCAAGTAATGAAATTGATGCATCAGTTATTGCAGGGTTTGGGGTTTGGGATTTGATGGAAAATGGAGACTCGCCGTTTGGCGGAAGTACTTCAAGGGTTGTTCTTCCCTGGACAACCTCTAGCGGACTAGGATCAAACTCATCAAAGAAATCCACTTGAATCATGACATTTGTCACAGAGGATAGAGAATTGTTGTTTTTGACAGTACCAACTACAACAGTATACCCATCTGAATCCTGATAGACATATGGAGTTTCACTGGTTAGAGATACTGAAAGGGTTGGAGCAGTATCAGAGTATTCTTGTGCAAATGATTGAGAAAATGGAATTAGTAGAAAGACCAAGAATGCGCCAAGTGCAAATTTTAGCATCAATGTTTCTTTGATATGGAGATTAATTTTCTACAACATATCATATAGTGGACAAGAAAGGTAACATCGTTTAACCTAGTTTACACTAGAGAAATAAAATAATAAAAAGAGATGTAAGATTTAGTTTCTCTTTGCGGTAATTGCCAACCAGTAAATTAATCCTGGAGCTAATCCAACAATAAGTGGAATGAATACCGGCCATCCGTCTACTGCGCTTGCCATGAGAAAAAACGGAAACTCTTCCTATTTAAATCCATCCAGCAGTCTGAAATCCAGCACAGATCGCGTATAAAAGAAGTGGACCGGACGGAATTTGAATCCGTGACCCCCCGCGTGCAAGGCGGGTATACTACCAGGCTATACTACCGGCCCACACGAGACTTGATTTATCTGCAGATTTTAATTGTTGTCTTCTTGGCAAGAATTTTATTTGAAAGCAAGAACATCTCCTCATGGTACTTTTAGAATCTCAAGTCAAATTAAAGACTGGAGATGCAGCACCAGATTTTGAACTTTTAGGAATTGATGATAAAAAACATGCACTAGGTGACTACAAGGATTACAAGGGATATCTCGTAATCTTCATGTGCAATCACTGTCCTTATGTCAAAGCAAAAGTTGATGCATTAAACGAGTTGCATGAAAAATGCGGCAGTGATATTGCAATGATTGCAATTAACAGCAATGATTCTACTGATTATCCTGAAGACAGTTTTGAGGCAATGAAAGAGACTGCAAATGAAAAGGGATTCAAATTTGATTATCTAGTTGATGAGACACAAGAGATTGCCAAAAAATATGGGGCAATGTGCACTCCAGACCCATTCTTGTTTGATGGACAAAAGCAGCTAGTATTTCATGGAAGAATCGATAACGCCATGAAGCCAGACGATACTGCAACTGAGAAGACAATGATCAACAATATCGACAAACTAGTATCAGGTCAAAAAATTGAAAAAGACTTTGACCCTTCAATTGGCTGTTCTATCAAGTGGAAAGAAAATTAGACTTAAATGACTCTGGCCTAGAGATTTGTTCGTGGGCTCGTAGCTCAGCTTGGCTGGAGCGTTCGACTGATAATCGAAAGGTCATGAGTTCGAATCTCATCGGGCCCATTATTTTTGATTTTGATAAACTGTTTGAGACCACTGGATAATCTCATCTAGTTTCTCTGTCACAAGGTCAGATTCGGTTTTTGCTTTTTTGAAAGTATTTCCACAAAGTACCAATTTCATGCGCTTTCCAGATTTTGATTTTATTGGGTTTATTGAATCAGCAAAGAAATTCAGACCCTCATCTGTTTCAGAAAAAACAACTACAATCAAAACGCCAGGTTTTTGCTTCCAGACTTTACCAATCAATTTCTGAAAGTCAAGATCAAAGAGGACGTCAATGGCTGATGACATATCCCCAAGATGAGATACTCGCCACCCATCTGAATGAAATGCTGCAGAGGCAGCTTCGGCAATCAAGCTGCTTTGAAAATCAGCTGAAATCACAATTACATTTTTTTTAGGTTCTGAAACTATTGGAATTTGGTCTAGTATCTGAAGAGATTTTGAGATGATAGTTCTTAGGAGGTTTTGCTCTGCAGTTCCAATCTTTCCCTCATCAAACAGATCCTTTACTGATTCAATTGCAGGCAAAATGACTTCAATTATCAAACGATTTACAGTGGCACCTGAATGCATAGAATTTCGAATTAACGAATAGACCTTGTCCTCATTTCCCTTTATCAGATAATCCAAAAATTTGGGGGCGACTTTGAAATAGTCATCAGGAAAATGAAATGACTCTTGACCTGGTTCTAAAAACCACAGTGTAATGTTTCCAATATTTTTTTGACGAACCAATCCTTCAGCTGCAAAAACTTTGAGATACTTTGTCATGGTGATACGGTTTACTTTCATCTGTTCAGAAATCTCCACACCAGACATTCCAGATTCAGAATCCTTCAAAACTGAAATTAGTTTTTCACGAATCTCTTCTTCAGAATATCCTTTTCCCATTATTGCTCTTGGAGTATGGTATTGTATAAAGACTAATTTTCACTGACTTGGGCAATTTGTTTTTTAAAATAAAATCTTATATAGAAGGTACCTTAAAGTACGGTAAGGGAAAAGTAAATTGCCAAAAGCTGGATTCAAATCAATTACCGTTTCAGAAACTGTTTATGATAAATTCCAAGAAGTTTATCAAAAGAGTAAAGACGACCTAGCAATGAAAGGTGTCAACAGTTTCTCAGGTTATGTTACTTACATGTTAGAGGAGATGATGCAAAAGGACAAGACCTTTGCAAGATATGCTCCAAAGATTGAAAAGATTTCAGTTGATGATGACAGAATTATTCTAAAGGACAATATCAAAAACAGAATCGCCGAAGTTGCAGTTCAGAAAGGAGAATTGTACTGCCAGCTCTGTGATGAGAAAGATTGTGTCCATGTTGGTTATGTCTGGTCCATACCAGAAGTCTACGAAGTTCTAAACGCTAGAGGAATCAAAAATCCAAAGTAGATTTGTATGGAGGAGGTGGGATTTGAACCCACGAACTCCTGAGAGACAGGATCACCCATTATTTGATCTTAAGTCCTGCATGTCCAAAAGCACAAAGTGTACTTACTTTGGCCAGGCTTGATTACTCCTCCAAAAGGGTAAAAATCTGTGTGAAATTTAACAGTTTACAGATTTTGAGGCGATAATGAAGAATTATAAGGATTTTCTACAGGGTGAATTTGTGCTTCGATAGCTCAGCCTGGTAGAGCGTTACCTTGGTAAGGTAAAGGTCGCGGGTCCGGATCCCGTTCGAAGCTTTTTTCAATTTTCAAAATCAGATTTTTGCCAAATTTACGAAATTTGTATTTAAGTTCGACTTCAACTAGGAAAAACCTAGTCTAAGATCAATTTTTTTTATGTTCTAAATTGTTAAAAAATTCTGCAATACTAACTATTGAAACAAGTATACTCCCAAGTATCAACTGTCACCCCAAAACCATTTGTAAAATGGGCCGGTGGAAAACGTCAGCTGATTCCAATTCTAAATGAGAGTTTGCCAAAAACGTTTGGGACCTATTATGAGCCATTTATCGGAGGAGGCGCTTTGTTGTTTCATATCCTCACTGAAAGAGATGGCCAAAAATGCAGCATCTCTGATTTGAACTCTGATCTGGTTTTAGCTTATACCACAATTCGAAACAGAATTGATGACCTAATCTCATCTCTCAAAAATCACGAAAAAAATTATCACAAGGATTCAAAATCATACTATTACTCTGTTAGAGAATCAAACCCTAGAAGCGAGATTGAGAAAACCTCAAGATTGCTCTTTTTGAACAGAACCTGTTTCAACGGATTGTACCGTGTCAACAGCAAAGGAAAATTCAATGTCCCACTAGGACGTTACACAAATCCTAATATCGTAAATGAGGAGAATCTCCGCTCTGTCAGTGCAATTCTACAAGCAAGCAGAGTCTCAATCAAATGTCGCGACTTTGAGGCAGTTCTCAGAGATGCCAAAAAAGGTGATCTCGTATACTTTGACCCACCATACCAGCCAGTCAGCGATACTGCCAATTTTACAAGTTACACAAACAAGGACTTTACAGACAAAGACCTTGAAAGACTAGCAGATTTGTGTAACAAACTGGATTCTAAAGGATGCAAAGTCCTATTGTCAAATTCAGATTCAAAACAAGTCTCTGACATGTTCTCAACAAAGTCCTGGAAAATAAACAAGATTCAAGCAAACCGTTCTATCAACTCTAATTCAAAAAAGAGAACAGGTCACTTTGAATTACTAATCAAAAACTATTAGATTTTCAAAATTATTTTTTCAGGAAATTTTCTAGAGTTAACACTAGTAGTAAATAATAAAATGAAAAGGAAAAGGTTGGGTTTTTAGTCCCACTTTGACCATGCGGCCATCCATCTGTAAGTCCATGTATTCAATTTACAACCTAATGCTGCAAATGTACATCCCAAAACTGCACCTGCACCTGCACCGAGAGCGACTGGGCTGTTATAGAACTTACCAACTTGGGGTTCTATCGGTGTCATGTATGGTGGCAATGTTGGTCTTGGATATTTGAATGCCGTTTCAAGTGGGTCTGCTACTGTTATCAGGTTTACCATGTTGAACAATGGTAAAGACATTCCTACCAGTACACCGCCGAACAGTATCAAGGAGTGCTTGTTCTTCTTTGTTGCCCAGTAGACTAAGTCCAACAGCATTGCTGATGGTAACCAAACTGGTGTTACAATGAAGTCATATGGATAACCGAGTGAGAACCATGCGGCTTTGGCTATCCATGTGTATACTGTCATAATCAGAGCGTAGTACGTTGCTGTGCCTGGAACGCCTGTAAATGTTAGGTAATATGTTGCACCTACAATAAGCATCAACGTTTGCGATATTGAGAATACCGTGTACGAAGTCCAAGCCCAGTCAGTGTAGAAGATGTAGTCTCCTGCATTAATTGTTAACAGTGTAGAGTTAACTGCAACCACTACTATGAACAAGTAGTGTGTACATCGTCTTAACCAGACCATATGAAGTTGAAGAAACGGTCAGTATATAAAATTTTAGAGTGTGATGAAGATCGTTACTCTATTCGACAAATATCAAAGATTTTTGTTAGAAATTAAAATGAAAAAGAAGTGTATCTGAAGGGTTTGCCTTCGGATTACCAACCGACATATAATGATACGAATAGCACGAATGCTACGGTTGCTGCAATACTGCCGCCAACTATACCATTACTGTTCTTATTGGAACCTTCTTCCATGACTTTAACACAGAAGATGTAACCTATTGCCTCAATGATTGCAAGTACGATGAATGCAAAGTGGCCACTTGCTGTTGGATATGCCCATGGATAATAGAAGTATCCTGCTGCAGTACCACCAAAAGTTGCCAATAATGCTGCCCAGTATGAAATTGTGATCATACCAGTCATATTTTCAACGCGTCGTCCAATCATTCGTTCTACGTCAGCACTGGATGATCCACCGCCACCGCCTGAACCGAATCCTTTTGGAAGAGTCATTATGGAATTATTCTAATACAGAATCCTTTTAAGTCTTTCTTAAACTGCTGACAAGGGTACGATCTACGTCCTTACTAGAAAATAATAAAATAAGAAAAAATTGTGCGATTGCACATTTTGTCTATGGAATTGATCTACTGTACAATTTGCCTTCTAAGGCCATCTTGTACATCTCTGCGACATATGGGTTCTCTCCTGGAGTTTCTGCACCAAGTTCTACGAGTCTAGCATATACTCTGACTACGTATGCAAGTGCACCCATGAATGCTACTACAACACCCATGTTAAACATCCAGTGATTTGGAACTGCAAAGATTTCCTCTACAAACCAGAAGTGCCACATCTCATTGACTCCAATTGTAAACATAGTTGCTAAGTAACCAAGAATGGTCATTTTCAAACCAGTGTTCATTGAATTATTTGGACCTCTGAGAACTGGGACTTTTCTATCATAGATTGCTGCTGAACCCCATCCGAGTGGAAGTGCTACAAAGTGGGAATATAACCACCAGTGAGCTGGAGTAAATGCACTATCTCTGATAGAAGTCTGATGTAGAGAACCATCAACGAAGTTATCTACTTCGACTGATGCTGCGGTAGATCCCATAGCAATAACGATGAGCCAGATTTTCTTTAGTCTCTGAATCTCAACTTCTTTTGGGATTAATGCGGGCATCTGTGCCATGGTAACCATGGTGCATATTGAGAATATAAAGTAAGAGATTGAAATCAAGTTCTTTTTTGTAAAATTCTTAATGAATTTTCCATTGATTTATGAAATAATTTCATTTAATATTTTTCTCATTGTAAAAATAACATTGGTTTTTTGTTATTTTCAATGATTAACATCAATGATTAACATCGCTATTAGTATCGATCCTCGCAATGAAGGTAAAACATATAACGACGTGTATTATCTTTCACAATATTAGGGATAACTATGGTCGAAAAAAAGATTTTCGTATTCGGACTAGCTGTCGTACTTGCACTAGGAACTTTAGGTTTCAACTGGGTTGAGACAATTCTTCCAACTGCAGATGCACACGGTGTCCAAGCACAACTCCAGAGTCGTTTCATCAGAATTGAAGATGAGACCTTTAACAGACAATCCCTCCAAACTGGCGAAACCTTGACACTTCAAGGAACATTAGTCAGTCTTGTAGAAAGAGACCTTAGAGGATGGATATCCATTTTCTCAGAGTCAACCAATGCAGGTAACAGATGGGAGATGCTCGCAAGAGACCCACCAGGAAACGTCTTTGACATTCCAGGTAACGCTGTTGTAGATTATTCACTATCTGCTAAAGCACTTGAAGCAGGTGTATACCACGTACACACCCAACTCAATGTAGCCAAAGTTGGTCCAGGACTCGGTCCAGGTCAAACAGTTGTCGTTGAAGGAGAACCAATTATCAAACCAATCCCATATGTCAACATCGCATATCAATCAATTATTATCGGTGTTGGATATGTCATTACGTTTGCAACACGACCCTGGCAAGTAATCTAAACCACCCAACCTTTTCCTTTTCATTTTAGACATCCTTACGATTAACGTAAGTCAGAAACCAAGTCTTATCTGCAATAACATAGCAATCAAATCATAATGCTAAATTTCAAAATCAAAAAACTAGATATTTTTCAGAGTTACTTTTTTGGCAAAGTCGAATTTCGAGAAGACCCATACAAAGTAAACATCCAAAATCAAAGAAGGGGCAAAGTCCTCAAACTGCCTTTTGAGATAAATCCAAAGAGAGAGAATGTTCTTGTAAGAATGACAGGCCCTGGAGATTTGTTTGTAGAGGATTACCTACCATACAAAGGGGAATCAGAATGGCTTGAGATTGACTCAGATGAGATTACCTATTTTATTGCAGACCACCAAGACCAACTAGACACAATTGAGATTGTATATGACTAAGAGAAAGGACTTTAAGGAATCTGACTAAAATTATCCTATTATGATATGGCCAGGAACTGGTGATCCTTACAAGCGAAAAAAAACACTAAAGTTTCTAGCTATAACTGCAGCTATCGCAATATCAGTAGGTGTTGCAAGTAGTATTGTTCAAGGCCAATTGAGTCAAGACGATCCTCTCAAAGTCTGTATCAATGACAGAGATACACCTTACAAAATCAAGGCAACATTGGAGTTAGTGATTGATGGAATTCCAGCAGAGATTCCAGCAAATATCAATTCAGGTATAGATGGTGAATGCCAAAGAACCATGTACACTCTAACTAATGATGGTACGATTTATGCAGAATGGGAAGAGGACTTTACATTCCAGATAGGCCACTTTTTGTGGATGTGGGATTTCCCATTAAGGGACATGGAGCAAAGCAAGTCAACGATTTACGTCAATGGCAAAGAATCACCTCACTTCATTAGTCATCCATTACAAGACGGATACCACTACAAGGCAGAATTTACATCAAAAGGGTATGACACTTCAAAGGATACAGACTTCCTTCCAGAGAGTTAGATAATTGCAAACTTTGTAAAAATTAATAATTTTTCAAAAACGACTTTGAGCTAGATTACTCTAGAGAATTAAAAATAATGAAAATGATAAAGGTAGATTTCTACCAGTATTTTCCGTTGTCTGGAATAAGACCGATACCTTCTCTTTCAAAGTGTCTGTCCAATTCGTCGACCCATCTCTCACGGTTGTCTTTGTATGCCCATCCGTGAACACGTAACCAGAATGAGATAATTCCAAGAAGGAATACAGTGAACATCATGGTTCCGAAGATGTAAATCATTACATCATAGAATAATGGATCATAGTTTGGTCCTAATTGTCCTGTTAGTGATGACAAGATGCTTAGGAAAGTTCCTACGATAGGAGTCATGTATATTTTGGCTCAATTTCTGCGATATATACATTTCTTTTATTATCATAAAGTACGAGATCAGTATACACTAAGGCTTGATAATAAAATAAGAGAAAAGTGAGGTATTTTATCCTCTACCCATTGCTGCGTATTTACCAGATCTTCCTCTAATCAAGAAAGCTCCTGCAATACCACCAAAGACTGCACCTGCAATAACTGCTGCACCAACGACACCGCCGGCATCAAGATATGGAGTTCCTGAACCAGAAGATGGGTTTGCTTCAGCAGCTTCGATTCTTCTTCTTTGAATCTCAAGTGCTTCCTCTAATGTGTAAGATCCGGTTTCTCCTGCATCACCAACGTTACCCATGTACTGGGCAAATGCAACTGAAGCTGCACCGATGGCACCGAAGAAAAATACAGATAGCATGGTTGCTGTTAAGAGTACTTTTGTATTCATACCGTTTACCTAATCGATTGGACGAATAGTACTTATTTAAAACTTTATTCTGAGCCCCAATTTTCGAAGAATGTACGAGATCAGTATAAGTAACGTTTAATTCTGTACTCAGGTGAGCCAAATTATGGGACGAATGCACACACACAGACATGGAAAGTCGCACTCCATTAGACCAGCTACACTACGTGCACCTTCATGGATCACACAAAGTCCTGCAGAAATTGAAGAGTTAGTTATCAAATATTCCAAAGATGGACTAACTCCTAGTCAAATTGGAATCAAACTAAGAGATCAACATTCAATCCCACTAATCAAACCAATTACAAAAAAGACAATTGGGGAGATTCTAGAAGAAAATGATTTGAAAGCAGAGATGCCAGAAGACTTGGAAAACATTGTCAAAAAAGCAGTAGGTCTTCAAAAACACCTCAAAGAAAACAAAGGAGATAGAAGAAATGTCAGATCTTTGGAATTAATCGAAGCCAAAGTTCACAGACTATCAGTCTATTACAAAAAGATCGGTCGAATCCCAGCAACTTGGAAATATAAATCAGTAGTAGCTCAATTAGAGTAATGACAAAATCACTTGATGAGTCGCTTTCGTTTTTCAAAGATAAAGTTACAGATTGTATAAGATCCAAAAAATCAATTTTTGTTACAACCCACATTGATTGTGATGGATTAACATCTGGAAGTATAATGACAAAAGCCCTGATTAGAGCAGGAGCAAATTGTACTGTTAGAACATCAAAAGAGTTTAGCAAAAATGTTGTAGACTCTTTTAAAACAGATTCTAGAGATTTCCATATAGTTACTGATCTTGGAGGAGGTTTTGCAAAGAACCTCAATGAGACATTGGGAGATAACTGGATTGTCTTGGATCATCACCAGATTCCAGATGAGGAGATAGAGAATCCAAATGTCATTAATGCATGGAAGTATGGAATCGATGGAGGCCTTGAGATTTGTGCAGGGGGTATGGCATATCTTGCATCAATGGCACTTGATGAGAAAAACTCTGACCTCTCATCAATTGCAGTAGTGTCAGCACTTGGAGACAGACAAGACCAAGGAGAAAGAAAGTCATTTACTGGAAAGAATTTCGAGATTGCCAATACTGCAAAAGAAGAGGGACTAGTCGAGATTGACTTGGACCTATTACTGGTTGGAAGAGAGACAAGACCGCTACCTGATGCATTGGCATTTACATCCCAGCCATTTATCGAGGGATTAACATGGAACAGAGATGCCTGCCTTTCACTACTAAACTCCTCTGGAATACAGCTAAAAGATGAGGGGAGATGGAGGGTTCCAGCAGAGCTAGACGAGGAAGAAAAGAGACAGGTCATTGAATCCATCACCAAGTTTACAGCTGGAAAAAATGCAACTGAAATCATGTCAGAATTAATCGGATACACTTACACATTTCCAAGAGAAGACAAGAGAAGTTTCTTGAGGGATGGCAGAGAATTTTCAACCATGTTAAACTCTTGTGGAAGGATTAGTCGCTCCGGAGTTGGAATGGCAATATGCATGGGAGATAGAAACAAGATTCTAAGAGAAGGGGAAACAATCCTGACAGACTATAGGAAGATGATCAGAGAATACATGAACATTCTATCAAATGAGAGATGGAGAATCTCTGAAAGTGAGACATGTGTTATGGTAAATGGTGAAGACATTGTACCTGAAACAATGACTGGAACCATCTCATCACTGATTGCAGGATCTCCAAAGAATTCAGGCAAAATTGTAATTTTGAGAACAAAAGGAGAAGAGAACACAATCAAGTTTTCATCAAGAAAATCATTTGGTTGCAAATCAGACATCAATCTAAGTGATCTGATGAGAACTGGTGCTGAGAAGTTTGATGGGATTGGTGGAGGTCACGATGCAGCAGCGGGTGCAAAAATAACTAAAGACAAATTAGATGAGTTTCTCAATTATTTAGAAGTAAATGTCGTTAACGTGTCAAGTCCAAATAGTCCTCAGTAATATTACAAAAGAAAAGGCAGAAACTGTCAAAAAAGCATTAGAGCCAGATAATGTGGATTTTCCAGAAGGATTGAGTCTTGATGTTGAAAATGTTGATAACAAACTAGTTTTTAATTTTGAAAGTAAGAAGAACATGAAACAGCTAATTGGAACTATTGATGAAGTGATGGACCATATACAGGTGGCACTAAAGGTGATAGAATAATGCTAGACCCTAAACTGCTCAAAGAAAAGCCACAGGTAATTAGAGACATGCTCAAGGCAAGAGCAGTAGAATTTGACTTGGATGGACTAATCGAGTCAGACCAGAAAAGACGAGAGTTCATCATAAAGACTGACGAGTTCAAAAAAAGAAGAAACGAGATTGGAAATGAAATCTCTCAAAAGAAAAAGGCAGGAGAAGATGCATCATCAGTTCTAGATGAAATGAAAACTGTTTCAGCAGAACTTGCAAAACTAGAATCACAGCAAGAAGAGATTGAAAACAAATACGCAAAGTTAGCATTTACAATTCCAAATTTGGTTCACGAATCAGTTCCAGTAGGACCTGATGATACGGCAAACAAAGAGATGAGAAAGTGGGGAGATATTCCACAATTTGATTTTAAGATTAATGATCATATTGACATGTCTGAGAATTTAGACTTGGTTGATTTGGAGAGGGCAGCAAAAGTTGCAGGGGCCAGATTCTATTATTTGAAAAATGACCTAGTAAGACTAAACCAATCACTAATTCACTTTGCACTAGACTTTCTAACAGAAAAAGAGTATTCACTTGTCCAACCACCATACATGATTAATCGCTCATCAATGGAGGGGGCAGTAATTGCAGATGATTTTGAAGAAGTAATCTACAAAGTTGAAGAAGAAGACCTCTACATGATTGGGACATCAGAGCATGCAATGGCAGCAATGCACTCAAAAGAAATCATTGAAGGAAAAGATCTTCCAATAAGATATGCCGGAATCAGTCCATGTTTTAGAAAAGAAGCAGGAGCGCATGGAAGAGATCAGAAAGGAATCTTCAGAGTACATCAGTTTGACAAGATTGAACAGTTTGTCTATGCAAGACCAGAAGACTCTTGGAAAGAACATGAAAAGATGTTGGCAGTGGCTGAAGAGTTTTACCAAAAACTAGAGATTCCACACAGAGTTATGTTATTGTCAACTGGAGACATGGGAAAGATTTCAGCCAAGACATATGACATTGAAGCATGGATGGCAGGACAAAACTCTTACAGAGAGATCGTGTCATGTTCTAACTGTCTTGATTACCAAACACGAAGACTAAAAATCAGATTCAGAGACAAGACAAATGAAGATACACAATACCTGCACACTCTAAACAGTACACTTGTAGCCACAACCAGAGTACTGGTCTCAATTATGGAGAATTTCCAGACAAAGGATGGCCATATCAAAATCCCTCAGATTTTACAGAGTTACATGGGAAATCAGAAAGAGATCTAATGACATACCCTTATATTTTGGGTTCAAAGGTCGATAATAATTGGCACGTAGAAAAGGTAGAGTAAAGGACAAGTGGCGTGAAAAACGCTGGGTTACTGTAAATGCTCCAGATTCATTTAACAATGTACCAATTGGATATGTACCAATCACAGATGATGAAAATGCAGCTGGTAGAGTTTTAGAAGTTACACTATATGATATCCTAAAAGGAGATCCTTCACAACACCAATACAAAATCTATTTCCAAATTAACAAAGTTGATGGAGACAATGCATCAACAATTTTCAAGAGATTCGAATACTCTAAAGAATTTTTGAGAAGTCTTGTTAGACGTGGTTCATCAAAAATCAATTTCATTATCGATGTCAAAACAAAAGATGGTTACATCTTTAGAATCAAAGTAATTGCATTAACTCACAGACAACTCAATACATCTAGAAAACACGCACTTAGATTAATTGCAAGAGATGTAATTAACAAACAAGTTCCAGAAATGACAATCGAACAATTTGTTCAAGCAACATGTTACAGCAAAATCAACTCAGACATTATGGCTGCATTCAAAAAAGTCATCAGAGTAAGACATGTCGGTCTTGAGAAAGTTAAACTCATCAGAACTGCTGAGAAAGAAACAGTTTTGCTTGAAGCATAAACAATCAATCGTATCATAGTGCAATTATGAGTGATAAGATAGAGATTACAGTTGATGCCATAGTTCATGCTACTGAAGATACATCAAAAATTTTTCAAGCCTTTGAAATTTTAGAACTACAAGAAGATGATTTTACAATTAATGAAACTACAGGTCACTTTGATAATCCAATTACCATGCTAAATGCAAAAATTGTCAAAAAACAGGCTCTAAACTTTCTAAAAAAACTAGTAGAATTACTACCGCAAGAACAGATTGACGAGTTGATAGACGAGATTGAGGAGAGAACAGTAGACTCTAGATTTCACATGAGACTAGACAAACAAGAACTGGTAAAGGGAAACGTCACAATTAGTGAAAAGGACACAATAAAACTAAAAATTCACACACCAATCTACAACAAGAAAGATACCGTCAAAACATTTACAGAAATTTTTCAGATTGCCAACTAGATTAAATAGAATAAAACCACAATATCAATCGGGAATGAGGAGATAGTAGCCGCTCCAGTCTGAGCGAAAGCTTTGAAGACGCCGCGACGAACCGACCCCAAATTTTGAATCGATCAATTACTCAAAAACATACTATTCCTTCGACATTTTCATGGTATTATTTTAAATACGGACAGACGAACATCTTATCGTGGCAGACTATGATGTTATAATTGCAGGTGGAGGACTTGCAGGAACAATTACAGCTCAAGCTATTTCTCATTACACAAATCAAAATGCAAAGATCTTGGTAGTTGACAGAAACTCTGCAATGATGCCAGGTAGAAAGTCATTGTCTGGTTGGGTTTGCGGAGACGCATGCTCCAAAGAAGCAGTAGATTTCATGACAGAAAGAATCAAGGTGGAATGGACCAGACCAGAAATCGAACATGATGTAAAAGGTGTAATGGCATTTTCTCCAGACAAGGAAACTGCAATCCCATTTGATGGTGCAGGTTACATGTTGAATCGTCAAAAACTCCCAGAGATTCAAAATGAGAGATGCCAAAAGATGGGAATTGAATTTGAATTTGAAAAAAATCTATCAGGTCTAATTTACGAAGGTCAGCAAGTTGTCGGTGTTCAAGGAACAGACAGCAAAACAAATGAGCCATTCAAAAAAACAGCAAAGATTGTCATCGATGCTACAGGTGTCGCATCCATGCTCAGAAATGGATTGAAAAACTCGACCAAAGTAGAGAAGAGGATAGACAGACGAGACTTGGAATCAACTGGCAGATACATCATGTACTTTGAGCCAGGACAAAAAGAATTATCAGAGTTTGATCCTGATTATTGTATTATTCACTTAGACCAAGACATTGCTCCGGGCGGATACGGATGGGTATTTCCTAAAGCAGAAAACAAAGTAAACATTGGTCTTGGTGTTGAAAAATCACTTTTAGAAAGAAGAAACAACCGATTAGGCAAAAAAGACAATGTCGAATCTTTAATGAAAGAATATTTGGAAAGAAACACTGTAATTAAAAATCCAAAACTTTCACAAGACCCTGAAGACATTAACAATAATTCTGGAATCTTCCAAGTTTCAGTTAGAAGACAAAACGACTGTATGGTTTCAGCAGGATACATGATGGTTGGAGATTCTGCATGGATGCCAAAACCAATTGATGCAGGAGGAATCGGTCCAGCATTAATTGCAGGAACTATTATCGGAAACAATGTTGCAAAAGCTCTAGAAGCAAACGATGTTTCAGAAGCAAGTCTTTGGCAATACAATTTAGATTTCATCAAAGAGTATGGTTACAAGACTGCAGGTCTTGAATTGTTTAGAAGACTGGTTCAACAAATGACAAACGAGCAAATCAGTTACGGTATGAAACACTTTTTGGGAAATATGGATGTCGAATCAATCAGCAAGGGTGAACATCCAGACTTTTCAGGATTAGGAAAAATTGGAATGATAATCAGAGGTGCAATGAACAAGACAGTTGCAGATGGTTTGAGATACACATCAAAAGAAAACCAATGGTTAGTAGAGCATTATAACAATTATCCAAAAGACCCATCTGGTTTTGATGAGTGGAACAAAACACTTCACGGAAGAATGGATGCAGCTTTTGCAAAAGTAGAAGCATTTGGAAAATAGATCTAACAATAAATATTGTCGATATTAATGAAAACGTACTTTGGAAGAAGTTCAGTATCTAGATTGGAATAATTCAATTCAGACTCTAAACAAGGCATACGAGACGGGCCTTTTTGTGCTAATCATAGGACCAAAAGGTACAGGAAAGACATCTCTGGTAAGAGATTTTGCAAAAAGCAAAGGAATCAATTTAGAATCAATAAATTTTAGCCTCAGAACAAGAGAGAGTCATTTGATTGGAACCAAGACCCTCACAGATGGAACCGTGAGTTTTGATGAAGGTCTCTTGATAAAATCAATGAGAGAAGGCAGTATGTTATACTTGGATGAAATTAATTCAGCTGAAGCTGATGTTTTACTTAGATTAGATGAGGCACTAGATGACAGACGACAAATTGTATTAAAGGAATCTACAGGAGAAGTTGTAAAGGCAAAAGACAATTGGTTTGTTCTTGCAACAATTAATCCATTAACTCACAGCGGAACAAAAGAATTACCTCCACAACTATTAAGCAGATTCCCAGTACGAATCAGACTAGAGTATCCACCTGAAGAAGTAGAGTTGGAAATTGTAAAAAAGCATGTGTCAGGAGAACATGATTCAGAGATAGTTCAAGCAATCAAGCTAGCAAATACATTAAGACAAGCAGCAGCAGTTGAAGAGTTATTTTACTCTCCAAGCTTAAGGGAATCAATTGCTTTTGCAAAATTATTAGATAAAGGAATGGTTGCAAAGGAAGCAGCCAATTTTGTTTTTGGAAATGTGTACACACAATGGGGAGATATAGAATATCAAAAAGTAAGTGACATCATTACCTCAATGTTTGGAAACTAAATGCAATCAGTAAAGCTTCAAAACGAATCAATAGTAGAGATTGCTACATTTCTTGTAAGACGATGGTCTGAAAGAGACAACATTGTTGTAGAAATTTCAGATAAAGTCGAAACAAAGACAAGATTAAAAGAAAATAAGGTAATTCTAACTCCGTTAGAAAAAAGAGTCGGAAATGATTTTCAAAAGTACAGACAATTTAGAACCTCATTATGGTATGAGGCAATGAGAATAAAGTTTTGCAAGAAAATTCTCAGCAATGATCATGCATTTGGTTTCATCCTAAACACAATGGAAACAAGGCGGGTAGAGGAGTTGGGAAGAAAAGTTTGGAAGGGAATGGATGATGAGATCATCTTCAACTACGCCTATATGCTTGTGGCTAGACCCCAATTACACACAGTTTACGGAAAAGCAAGAATTGTAGAGGCATTTTATCAGTACTTTATGTTTGGTGCAGTAAAGGGCGAAGTCCAATCCAGTCATTTTGAGAAGATAAGAAAGGCTGATGTATTTGCAAAAAAAATCGTAAATAAAGCGATAGAAGAAAATCATGACACAGAATGGCTTGAAAAAAATGTCAGTGAAATTATCAAAATTCTAGAAATTGATTCTCTTTTAACAATTCCAGTATCACTGCCATTTATGAAAGCAGGGATGCCACTTTCTGAAGAAGAACTGCTAAGAGTCTTGAAGATAGTTTCTAAAAACAAAGAAGGAGACTTTGGTAATGTAGATCCTTCTGCAATATTGAGGGGAGAAGATGTAATTGATGAATACAATGTTTTACTTGACGAAGACAAGAAAACAGAAAACAAAGGATTGATGCCTGAAGCAATCGGAATACAAATCCCAACTACAAGAAATGTAGATGAGACAATAATCTATGACATGAGTTTGATTAATGGACTAAAAACAAAATTCAAGGAGTGGAAGACAGGTTGGAAGGAACAACATGTGAGATCAGGAGATGAATTTGATGAAGAAAATTACATTGAAGGAAACGAGCCATTCTTTACAGATATCAAAAAATCAATCAAAACTAAAATTGTCATACTATTAGATCACTCATCTAGTATTTCTTCAGATGCAATTGAATACAAAAAAGCAACACTTGCACTTTGCGAGGTCTTGGCATATCTCAAGGTAAAATTTGCAGTCTATGCATTTAGCACAGAGAACAGATCAGTTGTTTGCTGGTCCATAAAGCCAGACAACATGAAATGGAATAATGTCACTGCAAAAAGATTGGCACAAATTGTTGCAAACGGCTCTACACCTCTAGCTGAAGTATATGACAAGATGTTTCCAATTTTACAATCAAAAAGGCCAGATATTTTCTTGACATTAACTGATGGGGAACCTTCAGACCCTGATGCAGTCAGAAACATGACAAAATCACTAAAAAGCCTAGGCATAAGCATGGCTGCCCTAGGCTTGGGTCCAAATACAGTAAGAGCAACCACAATTGCAAACAATCTAAGACACCTAGGTTATGAAAAAACAATGGCAGTAAGCCGTCTAAGAGACATTCCAAACAAAGTTATCAAGATTTTAGATATCTAATCCAAAATAGGCTGAACTAATTTTCTATAGATATTTTATTGAGAAAAAATCAGCCAAATTAGAAATTGTCAGAAGCTCAAAATTACGATCCTGCATTGCTAGAAAAATTCGAACAAGAGATATGGAATCAGATTCCACACATAGAAGGAGACAAGATAGTTAATGCAACACCACTAGTTGATCTAACTGCAGATTTGAAAGAGTGTGCAAAAAGTGTTTTTAAACTAAATCTTGATGACAAAGATTTCACAATTTACGGAAAATTTGATTCAGAATTACTTAGTGGTTCCATCAAAGTAAGAGCAGCATCACACATTATTCATGAGGCAATCAAAGAAGGAAAATGTAATGGTAAAAGAGTAGTCATCGAGGCCACATCAGGAAACTTTGGAATTGCATTAGGGTTATTATCAAAACTTGGTGTAACTGTAGTTGCACTTGTTTCAAGAAAATTACAGGAAGGAGTATTCAAAGAACTAAGAAATGAGAATATCAAAATTATGGATTTGGATATGGATATTTGTCCAGCCCCTGGAATGGAAAACAAAGCAGATGAAATGGCTGCAAAAGCAACTGCAGGAAACATTCGTTCACAATTAACTGAGATGGGATTTGATCCTCAAATCTTTGATAACAATCTTTCAGAGATTGAAGCATTGTTAGCAAAACAAGACATAATTAACTTGGCAAGATTCCTTGCAGAGATTTATGATCTATTTTGCCCAAAACAATATGATAATGAATTAAACATTGACATTCACAATACAGTTACTGCACCTGAAATTGATCAGCAACTACATGAACTTGGTGATTCACTAGAAGATTATGCATTGTATTGTTCATTTGGAACAGGCGGTACATCAGGTGGATTGAGTAAGTACATGGCTGAAAAATATAACAAAAAGGCAGTTCATGTGGTATTTCCTCCACTAGGCCAAGATGTAGCAGGCATTAGAACAAAATCAAAGGCAGAAGGATTGACACTATACAATCCTGAATCATACACAGAGCATGAGATTGATTTTGAAAATGCAAAACTAATTCTCAAATATATGGTTGACAAGGGATACGATATTGGGGAGAGTAGTGCATTAGAATTGTTTACAGCACTAGAGATGGTATACAAGGGAGAAATCAAAAAGGCCATAGTAATAATTGCAGATGGAATTGAAAAGTACAGAAAGAACTTTGAGATGATTGGAAAGGGCAGTGATGTACCAATGAGAGTATCATTAGAAGATGCAGCAGCTGTTGCAGCAGATTATGACAATATTATTTGGGTTCACACACAATACACGCCTAAAGAAGAAGGAATTGAAATAATTGCAAAATCATTAGGCGTTGATAAATCAAAGATTACTGTGCCAAAAGCATCTACAATCAACAACCTGTTATCGACACAACAAGTTCCTGACGAACTGAACAAAGAGTTAGAAGGCTCCAAAGGAAAATCATTGTTAGTTTGTATGGCAGGAAATACATCATTAATGACTGCACAAGTTTTGGCAAGCAAAGGGATAGTTACCCAAAGTTTGAATGGAGGAATAACCAATTTGCCTGAAGGAAGAGGCAAGAATCCTGGCGAATACATTCAGGTAGCTAGAGAATAATTTGAAATGCCTTTCAGTATCTCAACCATTTGCTGAACTAATCATTTTAGGAAAAAAGACAATAGAGTTACGTAAATGGAATACAAATTACCGTGGAGAATTGCTAATACATGCACCACTAAAGATAAGAAAAGAAGATACAAAGCGACTAAAGATTGAAAAAAAATTTGTCACAGGTGCAATTGTTGGCAAAGTGGAAATTTATGATGTAAAAAAATATGATTCACAAAAACAAGTAAAGTCAGACCAAAAATTTCATTTTGCTTCAAAAAATTTCCATGATAGGACCTACGGGTTTTTGCTAAAGAACGCAAAAACATTTCGAGTTCCAATCCAATACAAAGGACAACTAGGATTGTTTGATGTAGAACTTCCCAAAACAAAAATCAAAAACAAAGAAATAGTCTCTGACATTATTGATGAGGAATATCGATACCAATGGGTTGGTCACCATTAAGACTTGAATTTTTCCAAAAAAATTTGACTAGTATATATAAAGGGCCTATTTAAAGACCCTCGTCATGCCTCAAACAAAGCCAATTGTCAGTGTTGAAAATGTTGTAGCATCTGCATCAGTTGAACAAAAAATTGACCTTAACGAAATCACAGAAAAATTCCCAGATACTGAATACCACCCAGAACAATTTCCCGGATTAGTTTTTAGATTAAGTACCCCAAGAACTGCAACATTGATCTTTAGAACAGGAAAGATGGTTTGTACTGGAGCTAAATCCGAAGAGATGGCAATCAAAGCTGTAAACACTGTAGTTCAAAAATTAAGAAAAGGTAAAATCAAAATTAAAAATGATGCAGTAATCACTGTACAAAACATTGTTGCAGCAATTAACTTGGGTGGAAAGATACATCTAGAAAAAGCAGCAAGAACATTACCAAGAAGCATGTACGAGCCAGAACAATTCCCAGGACTCATTCACAGAATGCTTGATCCTAAAACGGTAATCTTGTTGTTTGCATCAGGAAAGTTGGTATGTACTGGAGCTAAAAAAGAATCAGACGTTTATCGTTCTGTTCATAACCTACATTCAGTATTAGAAGAAAAAAATCTAATGATCTATGACGAATAGATCCTACAAAGATATTGTCTGAAGATAATTTCCAAGAAGAAAAGAAAAAACTAACTCCAGACAATGGATTTGATTTGATTGGAATTGATTATTTTTCAGAGCCAGGGAACCAATTGTATCTAGTAGAGCATTTTGAAATGTATCAAGATGCACTAAATGCAAAAAAAGAAAGAAAAAATTCTGATGAATATTTTATTTTGTACAAAGGTGCAGGCGGAGAATTTCTCTGTAGATAAATCAGAAAAATAGAACAACTTTACTATATTTTACAAACTCTCTTATCATTAGGTTTTAGATTCAAGATTTCATGGCCAATGAAACCAGTGACTTGATTGACAATCTTTATGAAAAAACAGAGCCTGTACAAAATGACTATAATCCTCAAGTAATTCGCAAAAGCCAAAAGGCAAAGTATCAGATTTTTGATGAGAATGAGTTTACTCGTGGTAGGGAGGTGTTAGGAGACCTTATCGTA
The DNA here is from genome assembly GCF_965263415.1 of Candidatus Nitrosopumilus sp. Lineage (GTDB taxonomy): Archaea > Thermoproteota > Nitrososphaeria > Nitrososphaerales > Nitrosopumilaceae > Nitrosopumilus. The sequence continues at coordinate 698,725 of NZ_OZ253671.1, read as the reverse complement.
CATGGAATGATAGCCTCAGGAGGTACAGATATTGACTGGTTAATTGAGCACAAAGGAGGATTTGTCATACTGGAATTCAAGGGATTTCACAATGACAAGATAAACATCGCAAAGGGTCAGATGATTGCCTATGAAAAACTTCATGAAAAACTAAACCAGTCAGCAAAATGCTATCTGTATGTTGTAGGGTGTGATGATATTGATTTTTCAAATCCAGATTCAACAGTATGGGTTTTTGAAATGAATCAATGGAAATCAAATGCAATTCCAAAAAATACTAGTGATATTTATGGAGATGAATCAAATCGACAAAACAAGTACATAGTTTATCGCGAATACATGGAAGAGATTAGTGTAGAAAAATTAAGAGATATTATTGATTCACATTGGAAAGAATTTGAAAGAATTATGCAGTAAATGAAAATGTACTAGACTTTGTCTCATCACCATTATCTACTTTGATAGTGTAAGTGCCAGAACTTTCCCATCCAGGGCCACCTGCAATTGCAAGTGTGGAATATCTTCCATCACTTTTTAGAGAGAGTTGTTCTGTCCAGACAAGTTCACCTTTTTGGTTTTCTATAGATAAATTCACAGAACCAGTAGTATCTGAAATTCCATTAATTGAGATGAGATCTTTTTTGCTATATGATGAAAAGTCAGTTTGAATCATTAATGATTCTGTTCCTATAGGAGTATTTACAATAGGAGGAACTGTATTAGGAGTTACATTAGAAATTCCACTAAAAGATACAGCAGCTGCAATAATTACTACTAATGCAACAACACCAATCACTATCATTAACTTTGAGTTCTTTGAGGAAGAAGAGGAAGTTTTTGGTTGTGCGGTACGAATTGTTTGGGTTTTTTGAACAGATGATGTTTCAGGCATCACTACATCTGGAACCACAGGTTTTTCAACAAAGGTTTCAGGTTTTTCAACATTAGTTTCTGGTTTTCTTCCAAGATATTTTTCTGCTAATTTTTTAACATAATTTCTTTCAAAATTGCTAACAACCTCATTATTTTCACAAGCTCGACGAATTTGTTTTAGGATTCTATCATCACCAAAATCTTTTTCCAATAGAGCCTTTACATCATCAAGTAGCGAATCCACGATATTTTCTCCTATAATGATTATTTATGAATTCCTTGTTTAAGATTTCGAATAATTTCTCTTACACAATTAAAGAGTAAAGTTTGAGACTATTTTGAGTAGATCTTCTGTGCTTGGATAATGACAGTTCGGATATAGTCTTTTGCAGTAGAATCAGATACCCCCATCTGTTTTGCCCTTTGATACAAGGCATGTTCTTGAGGATTACTAAGATAGTATTTTAGAAGATAATTTAGTCGGTGAGATCTCTTTTCATCACTTTTCATGATTTTTCTTCTCGGCTATACTAAAAAGCTCAGAGGATTATGAAATAACCACCATTGTATCACAAAATTCTAAAAAATACATATGATCTTTTTTAAACAATACCAAAAAACAAATGCAAATGAAACGAATTGAGGCAACTGTTCAAGTAGACAAAGCCGGTGCAGTTTCTGATGCAATTAAAGACATTGTTGGGGGATTTACCATCACAGAAGGAAAGGGTAGAGGCTCCGGAAAAAGACAAGAGATCAGATCAGGAAGAGGTACAGGTTCATTCACAGCAGAATACAACAAAGTTGCAACAGTGATAACAATAGTAGATGACTCTGAAGTAGAGAAAGTATCTTCAGCAATTGCAGATGCAGCTTTTACAGGAAAGGGCGGAGATGGAATCATCATTGTCAATAATGTAGAAAGTGCTCTAAATATAGCATCTAAAAAGACGGGTTCTGAAGCCCTCTAATCATTTTATTTTATTTTAAGATAAAACTGCTGAGAGGAAAAATTTCCTCTCAGGAGGTATCCTTTTGGAGGACATGTTTTTTGAAGGGATGTATTATTATTGCAAACTAAGTATAAAAGCAAAGGATTTTGAAGTTACTGTTGTCCTTCAATTCCCATCAGAGTTAGTGTTGATCTGATTTTTGGGATCTTTCTAATCTTCCAAGTAATAGTTTCACGTAACGCTTCTACTTGAGAAGATTCTACTTTTGCTAAAATATCATATGCACCAAATGTGCCATGAACTTCAACAACACCTTCAATAGATTTTAGTTCTGAAATTACAGCTTCCTCAGAACCTAGCTCACAGTTTATGAGAACATAAGCTGTTGCCAATTATGATTCAACTCCTATTTTCATAACTAAAATGCCATCTTGAAATATATAAGAATAGTCCAATTTACTTAAAAATTAAACATTATTTTTGGTTAAACCATTAACATTTGTAAAGAAAATTACTAGATTTAAAAATAAATTTAAGGTATAGAATATGCTTCACGCATAATTTTTTCTAGATCTGTAAGATTTTTTGAAAAAGTAATTTTAGAGCGAAGTTTGGAACCACCTTTCAATCCTTTTGTAAATCTCATGGCTTGACTTTTGATATTAGAGAATTTGATTTTGTATTGATTGGTAAGATGAAGATAATCAAAGAAAGAATCCAATCTATCTTTAAAAGAATATTCTTTGTACGAACTAGTCTCAAGATAATCATTAATCTGTTCAAATAAGAAAGGATTGCCCATGGCACCACGACCAATCATAACATAATCACAACTAGTCTCATCAAGCATCATTTTGGCATCTTCAGGTGTAGTAATATCACCATTTCCAACTACAGGAATACTAGAAATTTCTTTTAATTCTTTGATTAATTTCCAATCTGCATTCCCAGAATATCCTTGACTAACAGTTCTAGGATGAAAAGTTATCATTTGAATTCCTTGGTCTTCTGCAATTTCAGCAATTTCTCTAAATAGAAATTTACTTGCATCCGTTACACCAGAACGAATTTTTAGGGTTATTGGCTTTTTCACAGCACCTACAAGAGTTTTGAAAATCTGTTCTGTGAGATTGACTTCTTGTAATAAAGCTCCTCCAGCCATTTGTTGTGTAATGTGTGGAGCAGGACAACCCATGTTATAATCAATCATGTCAAAATAAGGTTCGACAATGGTCGCAGCCTTTTCTAACGCATAAAGATCAGATCCAAACAATTGAACTGAAATTGGTCTCTCTTGTTCTGAGAATTCAATAAACTCTTGAATTGTTTTCATATTATCTTTGAGTTGTTTTTCTTTTTCAATAATACTATGAATACTAGTAAATTCGGTTACTACCAATCCAGCTCCCATCTTTTTGCATTGTAATCTCAAAGCAGGATCACTAACTCCAGCCATAGGAGCTAAAAATGCTCTGCTAGAAAATTTTGGAAGCATAATCAAACTAAATAATTTGAATATATTTACTATTTCAAAAATTAGTTATCAGGACAACCGTCAGTATCTCTGTCACCATCAAAGTCTTCAGGTTCAAGGGGGCACAAGTCTTCATCATTAATGATGTCATCTAGATCATCATCATGGACAAATCTTTGTTGTTCTGGGGCGATATCTGGACAACCGTCATCATCATTGTATTTGTTCCAAGTTTCAGGATTTGTTGGACAGGAATCAATACTATCATAGAATCCATCACCGTCAGAGTCAAACTTTGTTGGTGTTGTAGATGCTGCAGCTAATATATCCGGACAACCGTCCCAATCTAGGTATCCATTAAAGTTCTCTTGTTCATCAATACAAGCATCCCATCTATCATCAATTCCATCACCATCTGCATCTGTGAAAGAATAGGAATGGGTTACAGCACCAATAGAATCAGGACAACCGTCCCAATCTTGATAAAAATTGTAAGTTTCAGGTTCTAACGGACATGCATCATATTTGTCTAAAATTCCATCCATATCTGAATCAAGTGTAGAGGCAGAATCATCAGGGCAACCGTCAGTGTCTTGGAAGCCATTGTATGTTTCAGGTTGATTTGGACACAAGTCTAGATTATCAATAATTCCATCACCATCTGAATCATATGAAACAAATCCATCTGCAACAGAATCAGGACAACCGTCAGTGTCTTGGAACTTGTTGTAAGTTTCTCTGCTTTGAGGACACTGATCAACATTATCCTTTACTCCATCAAAGTCAGCATCACCAGCTGAATCATATGCAATTGTATCAGGGCAACCGTCTTCATCTTGGAAGCCATTGTATCTTTCTCCAATAGTAGGACATAGATCTAGTTCATCAGGGATTCCATCATAATCAGTATCAAGTAATGCAGATTTTGAAATTCCTGGAGTGTCTGGACATCCATCGTCATCTAAAAATCCGTTAAAGTTTTCGGGTTCATCAATACAAGCATCCCATCTATCATCAATTCCATCACCATCTGCATCTGGGAATGTGTAAGCAAATAAAATGCCGTCAACAGAATCAGGGCAACCGTCAGTGTCCTGATAAAAATTGTAAGTTTCAGGTTCTAACGGACATGCATCTGAAACATTTGGAATTCCATCCTTATCTGAATCGAGTGTAGAGGCAGAATCATCAGGGCAACCGTCAGTGTCTTGGAAGCCATTGTATGTTTCAGGTTGATTTGGACACAAGTCTAGATTATCAATAATACCATCACCATCTGAATCATATGGAACAAATCCATCTGCAACAGAATCAGGACAACCGTCAGTGTCTTGGAACTTGTTGTAATTTTCAGGACTGTATGGGCAATCATCAAATGAATTTAACAAACCATCACCATCTGCATCGCCAGTAATTGGTAATTGTAAAACATCAGGACAGCCGTCAGAGTCTTGGAACTTGTTGTAATTTTCAGGTTCTAGGGGACATGCATCAACATCATCACCAATATGATCATAATCAGAGTCTACAAATCCTTCTGAATATACACCAGGAATATCAATACAACCATCTTCATCTTGGAATCCATTGTAGTTTTCAGGCTCATTTAGACATTGATCCCATCTATCATCAATTCCATCACCGTCAGTATCTGGAAATTCATAAACAAAAGTTGCAGTATTAACAGAATCGGGGCAACCGTCCAAGTCTTGATAAAAATTGTAAGTTTCAGGTTCTAGGGGACATGCATCTTTACTGTCAGAGATTCCATCTTGATCACGATCTTGTAAATTATGTTCATCATCAGGGCAACCGTCAGTATCATCAATTCCATTAAAAGTTTCAGGTTGATTTGGACACAAGTCTAGAAAATCAGGATATCCATCACCATCAGAGTCTACAATTCCAGCACCGGCATCAGGGGATAAATCAGGACAACCGTCTTCATCTTGGAATCTATTGTAAGTTTCTTTTACAGTAGGACAGCTATCAATATGATCTTGGATACCGTCATAATCAGCATCATACCAAGGAACAAAATCAGCAGGGCAACCGTCAATGTTATTGCCATATTCAGGATCATAATCTTCTAAGAGATGAGGGCAAAAATCAACAGCGTTGGGAACACCGTCACCGTCAGTATCAATTGTTTCATTTGCAAAAACACTGCTTGGTGCCATTCCAATAGTTAGGGTAAGTAAAAGTAAAAATCCTAAAAGATATTGTTTCATAGTTCCCTGATTCCGCTATTATCAAGTATTTATTAAGTCTCACGTTAAATAGATTCTTTTGTATAAACTCAATCAGACTTATGGATCAGGACAACCGTCAGTGTCTCTGTCACCATCATAATCTTCAGGATCAAGTGGGCACAAGTCTTCATCATTAATGATGTCATCTAGATCATCATCATGGACAAATCTTTGTTGTTCTGGGGCGATATCTGGACAACCGTCAGTGTCTAGGTATTTGTTCCAAGTTTCGGATTCAGTTGGACAGGAATCTACAACATCAGGATACCCGTCAGCATCAGAATCAGCATAAACAGGAGTAGTAGATTCTGCTCCTAAGACATCAGGGCAACCATCCCAATCAAGATTATCATTATAATTTTCTGGCTCATCAATACAAGCATCCCATCTATCATCAATTCCATCACCATCTGCATCTGGGAATGCATATGCAGAATCTACAGTGCTAACAGAATCAGGGCAACCGTCAGTGTCTTGATACAAATTATATGTTTCAGGTTCTAGTGGACATGCATCATCAATGTCTAAGATACCATCCATATCTGAATCAAGATTAGAAAGAGAGTCATCAGGGCAACCGTCAGTATCTAAGATGCCGTTATATGTTTCAGGTTGTGTTGGACACAAGTCTAGATTATCAATAATTCCATCACCGTCAGTGTCTGCTAAAAGTTTGTTATCAGCAACCCAATCAGGACAACCGTCAGTATCTAGGTATTTGTTGTAAGTTTCTTTGGCAGTTGGACATTGATCAACATCATCAAAGATGCCATCACCGTCAAAGTCACCTATTGTTTGATAAAGAACACTATCAGGGCAACCGTCTTCATCTTGGAATTTGTTATATCTTTCTGCAATGGTTGGACACTGATCCAAATGGTCTGCAATACCATCATAGTCAGCATCAAGCATATCATTTCCAGATGTACCTTCAATTTCAGGGCAACCGTCAGTATCTAAAAATCCGTTAAAGTTTTCTGGCTCATCAATACAAGCATCCCATCTATCTTCAATTCCATCACCGTCAGTATCTGGGAATGTATATCCTGCCACCATACCATCAACAGAGTCAGGGCAACCGTCAGTGTCTTGATACAAATTATATGTTTCAGGTTCTAGTGGACATGCATCATCAATGTCTAAAATTCCATCCATATCTGCATCAAATCTATAAAGAGAGTCATCAGGGCAACCGTCAGTATCTAAGATGCCGTTATATGTTTCAGGTTGTGTTGGACACAAGTCTAGATTATCAATAATTCCATCACCGTCAGTGTCTGCTAAAAGTTTGTTATCAGCAACCCAATCAGGACAACCGTCAGTATCTAGGTATTTGTTGTAAGTTTCAGGACTAAATGGACATGAATCATTTTGATCAAGTATTCCATCTCCATCAGAATCACCAAATATTACATGTTTGACAACATCAGGACAACCATCGCCATCTTCAAATTTATTATAATTTTCACGGTCTAGTGGACATGCATCTTTGTCATCAGGAATACCATCAAAGTCAGCATCAGGAGATTCAGGATTTATCACTCCAGGAATATCAGGACAGCCGTCCCAATCTAGATTATTGTTGTAATTTTCTGGCTCATTAATACAAGTATCCCATCTATCTTCAATTCCATCACCGTCAGTATCTGGGAATGTATATCCTGCCACCATACCATCAACAGAGTCAGGGCAACCGTCAGTGTCTAGGTATTGATTATATGTTTCAGGTTCTAGTGGACATGCATCTTTACTGTCAGAGATTCCATCTTGATCACTGTCAATTACAGAATGATCATCATCAGGACAGCCGTCAGTGTCATCAATTCCATTAAATGTTTCAGCCTGTGTTGGACACAGGTCTAGATAATCAGGAAAACCATCACCGTCAGTATCAGCAATTTCAACACCGGCATCAGGGGATAAATCAGGACAACCGTCTTCATCTTGGAATCTATTGTAAGTTTCTTTTACAGTAGGACAGTTATCAATATGATCTTGAATGCCATCATAATCAGCATCATACCAAGGAACAAAATCAGCTGGACAGCCGTCAATGTTATTGCCATATTCAGGATCATAGTCTTCTAAGAGATTAGGACATTGATCAACTGCATTAGGAACACCGTCACCGTCAGTATCAATTGTTTCATTTGCAAAAACACTGCTTGGTGCCATTCCAATAGTTAGGGTAAGTAAAAGTAAAAATCCTAAAAGATATTGTTTCATTTTACAAACACCTAAGAGTCTGGACAGCCGTCAGTATCGTTGTCACCGTCATAGTCTTCTGGTTCAAGTGGACACATGTCATTTTCATTGATAATATCGTCTAAATCAGCATCATGTTTGTATCTAGATTGTTCAGGAGCAATATCTGGACAGCCGTCAGTATCGTTGTATTTGTTCCAAGATTCTTTAAGATTTGGACATAAATCAACATCATCATTAATTCCATCCTCATCACTATCAATTACCACATTTCCAATTGGAAGAATGTCAGGACAGCCGTCATAATCAACATAGTTATTCCAGGTTTCACTTTGAGTTGGACACATATCCATTACATCAGGCACACCATCACCGTCGGAATCTGGTTGGATGTCATCAACGTCAGGACAGCCGTCTTCATCTTGGAAGCCATTATAGTTTTCTGCAACTAGTGGACATTCATCATCAATATCAAGAATTCCATCATTGTCTGAATCAACTACAAAGGATTCAGATATTGTATCTGGACATCCATCATCATCTTGGAATTTATTGTAAGTTTCTTTTGCGGTTGGACATGCATCAATTGCATCAGGAATTCCATCTTGATCTCTATCATGACTTAGGATGTAATCATCAGGACAGCCGTCAAGATCAAGAATTCCGTTATAGGTTTCTGGTTGATTTGGACAATGATCATTGTAATCATTTATTCCATCATTATCTGAATCTGGAGAGCCCTTGTTATCAGCTACAGAATCTGGACAACCGTCTTCATCTTGGAATTTATTGTAAGTTTCTGGAACTAGAGGACATTGATCTACTGAATCAACCAATCCATCAAAGTCTGAATCCATACTCGTAAGGAAGTCAGGATAATCTGGACAACCGTCTTCATCTTGGAAGTTATTGTATCTTTCTCTATCTAGAGGACATTGATCTACTGAATCTAAAATACCATCAAAGTCTGAATCTGCTTCAGATGGATCATCAGGACAACCGTCTTCATCATTGTATCTATTCCAAGTTTCAGATGTTGAAGGACATTGATCTAATGCATCTCTAATTCCATCACCGTCAGAATCCATAACAGAAACATCTGGACAACCATCCTCATCATGATATCCATTAAATGTTTCAGGTTCTAGTGGACATTGGTCATTCAAATCATGAATGCCATCACCGTCAAAATCTAGTGCGGATAATCCAGATAAAGAATCTGGACAACCGTCTTCATCTTGGAATTTATTGTAAGTTTCTTTTGCAAGTGGACATTCATCAATTGAATCAATAATGCCATCTAAATCACGGTCACCGGTACCATAAGAGTCAGGGCAACCGTCTCTATCTTGGAAGCCATTATAAATTTCAGGTTGATTTGGACACAAGTCTCGGTTGTCAATTATTCCATCACCGTCAGTATCAATTGCACCCATATTATCTGCAACAAGATCAGGGCAACCATCAAAGTCTTGGAATTTATTGTAAGTTTCTTTTACAGTAGGACATTGATCAATACTGTTTGGAATTCCATCTCGGTCTGAATCACTATCACTTGAATAAGGTGGAATGTCAGGACAACCGTCTTCATCTTGGAAGCCATTGTATCTTTCAGGTTCTAACGGACATGCATCATCAACATCCATAATTCTATCACCGTCTGCATCATTCAAAGAACCGATAAATGATGGAATAGAATCAGGGCAACCATCATAATCAGCAAAACGATTGAAAGTTTCAGGATCAGTAGGACAAATATCAAATTGATTTGCAATTCCATCACCATCAGTATCAATGAAATCAGAATCTAACGTAACATCAGGACAACCATCAGTGTCTAAATAATCATTATACACTTCAGGTTCGGTGGGACACAAGTCTATTGAATCTTGTATGCCATCATTATCAGTATCAACAAAAGCTAAATTATTTGCTGCATCAGGACAGCCATCTTCATCTTGGAATCTATTGTAAGTTTCTGGACTTAACGGACATTGATCAATAGAATCAGGAACACCATCTCTATCTCGGTCACCAGAACCAAAGTCATCTGGACAACCATCTCTATCCAAAATACCGTTAAAAGTTTCAGGTTGATTTGGACACAAGTCTACAGTATCGACAAACCCATCACCATCAGAGTCAGGCAATCCACCTGGTCCTCCTTCAGGAGAAATATCTGGACAACCATCTTCGTCTTGGAAAAGATTGTAATGTTCTCTAAGATTAGGACATTGATCAATATGATCTTCTATTCCATCATAGTCTTCATCATACCATGGAACAAAGTTTGATGGACAACCATCAATAGAACCCTCATAATCTTCACGTAAATTAGGACATGCATCAACAGAATCATCAACTCCATCATTATCTATATCACCTGCTGCAAATGCAGGATTCATGGGCATACTAGTTAGAGTAGTTAGCAATAACAATAGGAATGGTAGAGTATGTATTTTCTTCAATGCCTAAAATATTCCTGAGGATCCAGTTATTAAACCTCACTCTAAATTTGACCAAAAATATCAATGGTTTTGGGAAAATTTCAACCCTTAACAAAAAAACTCGATCAATTTAAGTAAACCAAAACAAGATCTGGACTTATGAGTTGTTCTGGGGAGGTAGTTGAAGAAGAAAAGCTAATTCAGATCAAACCTGCAATTTCTGAACAATTAAAAAAAGCAAAGTATGGAATTTCGGATCATTCTACTGTAGAACTATGTCATTGGACAAAAAAATCATTCAAACACGAAGGTAGTTGCTATAAACACAAGTTTTATGGAATTTCGACTCATAGATGTATGGAATTTTCGCCAGCTGGAATGCATTGTGAGAATCGTTGTGTATATTGTTGGAGACCAATGGAATTTTATGATTCATTAGAAATGAAACCAGAACAGGTTGCTGAACCTGAAGAAATTTTAACCAAACTAATGGCTGAAAGAAAAAAATTGATCAATGGGTATTATGGAGATTCAAGAAATGATAGACAAAGATTAGATGAATCATTACTTCCTAGTCACTATGCAATTTCACTTTCAGGTGAACCAACAATGTATCCAAAATTACCTGAGTTGATAAAGTATCTAAATTCACTTGAAGCAACAAAATCAATTTTTCTTGTAACAAATGGTCAAGAACCAGATATGATTCAAAAACTACAAGATGAGGACGCGCTTCCAACACAATTGTATTTATCAACTAATGCAGCAGACTATAAATCATTTTTAAAAATTAATAAACCAAAGTATGACGATTCATGGGAAAGATGGAATAGAACACTTGGTATGTTAAAACACCTCAACACACGAACTGTTCTACGAATAACTTTGATTAGAAATTATAATGATCAGAAATCTATGATTCCAGCATTCGCCAAAATGTTCAAAGAAGCAAGCCCACATTTTATAGAAATAAAATCATACATGCATATTGGACGTTCCACCAACAGATTAGAACATTCAAACATGTTAGAGATGGAAGAAGTGAAAAGATTTAGTGAACAAATTGCAAAACAAAGTCAAATATTTTCAATAATGGATGAAAGTTTTGTTTCACGAATTTCAATTTTACAAAACAATGAAAGATTTATTGATCGTTGGATTTCATCTTATGCAAATACCAATTAGAGAATTTTTTTAACGCTTTGAATCTATGGGATAGTTCATTTTTATAATTTATTTCTGCAAAAGTTTTTCTAGAGTTTTTTGGAATGAAAATTGGATCATACCCCCAACCTTTACCTTTTTGAGATTTTGATATAATACCATCTAAATTTGCATCAAAAGTTTTGATAATTTTTTTATCACAATAAGTGATTATTGAAACAAACTTTGCATTTCTTTTTGATGAGAGGAGTTTTAGAATTCCTTTGTTACCAATTGTTTTAAAGACGTATGAAGAATAAGGTCCTGGAAATCCATTTAAAGAATCAATAAACAAACCATCATCTTCAATAATTATTGGTTTTTTACATTTTGAAAATGCATCTTTAGCTTTGTTTTCTGCAATATCTTTTAGAGAACTTGATTGGATTTCCTCCAGGTTTAATTTGAAAAAACCTAATTTTATTCCAAATGAATTTAGAATACTTTTAGCTTCTTTGTACTTGTGAGAGTTTGAAGATACAAAGTATAGATCAAACGACTTGTGCATATCTACCACGGCTTTCTATATCTGATACCAATTTAGTAATTTTCACATAATTGGCATTACCAACTACAGATTTGTACCCAAGCAAGAAATTTTTCCAAGCAGGAATCATGATTTTTGCATGAGCACTGTTTAAGATTTCTTTAATTAATCGTAAATCAACTGCGTGATCTTCAGGTTTGATTGTATTTTGAGATAAACCAAAATCAATAACATATACATTATTTTTGAAGAAAATAAAATTTGAAGTGGTTAAATCTCCATGCATGATACCGTTTTTGTGAAGCATTCCAACTAATTTTCCAATTGTTTTAGATAATTGAATTATTTTTGATTCTGATAAATCATGAACAGGTTTTCCAGGAATTTGTTGCATGATAATTGATGTATTTTTTAGATTTACAAAATAAACTAGAGGTACAGGAATACCAAATGATTTTACTTGTGAAATTATTTGAGATTCTTTTATAGTTCGTTGTTTTCTAATTTTTGAGTCAAGCGAAGAGTTTCGATAATTTTTTATCTTTCTAATTTTTAGAATGACATTAGAATTTTGCCACATAGTTTGATAAATATCAGCTTCTGCACCTTTTTTGATTAATTTCATTAACGTTATATTCAAATGAATTCAATAAAAATTAATCATGGAAGATGGAGAAGAGAGACTGAAACAGGAAGATTGTAGTGAAGATAGTTTAGGTTCAGGAATTCTCACATTAACTAACCAAAGATTAGCTTTTGATAAAACTAGAGCAAGAATGATGGATTTTTCAAAACATATGGGAGATACAATACTAGATGTTACATTAGGTAACGTAACTAAAACGTGGAAAGAGGGATTACTTATGAAAAAAGTATGTTTTATTGTAAACACAGATGATGGTGAAAAAACATACAAGTTTGGTGTGTTTAACACAAAAAGTTGGCTCAAGAGTATTGATGAGGCAGTTGCAAATTACAAAAATCAGTAATTTACTTTAACAGTATCTAATCGCCAAGATTGTGTAACAAAAGTATCTTTTAGTGACACACCTTTTTTTATTTGGGATTCTAAAAGTCCTGTCCAACATATTTGGCTACCACAATCTCCAGCATATTTCAGAGGAACAACATAGAATTTTGCGCCATGTCGTTTACACACATCTTGCAGCATTTCAGATAATCGTTTGTTGGCTGCAACACCACCTACAATCATTAGTTCTTTTTTTCTTGTAAAGGATAGTGCACGTTCTACAGCTTCTGAAATCATTGCAAAAGCAGTCTCTTGAAGAGAATAGCATGCATCAACTTTGCTTTTTTTTGCAACAGATTTTGTTGCAGATAATAATCCAGAAAACGAAACATCATTTCCTTTAACTGAATAGGGCAATACAACATAGTTAGAAGATGTTGTTGCTAATTCTTCAATGTTTTTTCCACAGGGGGAAGCAAAACCAATTGATCTTCCAAACTGATCAAGAAGTTGCCCCAAAGTAATATCCAAAGTTTCACCAAATACTCTCCACTGTTTATTGAGAAATGCCAAAAGCATTGTGTGACCTCCAGATACTAAAAGTACCAAAGGATTAGTTGCACCAGTTAGTAGTTTTCCTAATTCAATATGACCTAATGCATGATTTACAGGATAAATTGGAATTTTGTAAAAAGATGCCAATGATCTTGCAACTACAGCACCTACACGCAAACAAGGCCCCAAACCAGGACCACCTGCATAAGACACAATATCCAAGTCATTGATTTTGATATTTGCCTCATCAAGACATTCAGACAACACTAGTGAACTATTTTCAATATGATGTCTTGATGCCTCTCGTGGATGAATTCCTTCTCCATCTGCAGGACGATAAATTTTCCTAACATCAGATAAAATTTTTCCTTTATTTCCTTTTTTTTCTATAACTGCACATGAAAAAGTATGGGCAGTACTTTCTATTCCTAGTCCTAACATATTATCCCCTACTTAGAGTCGATACAATTTTTATCACATCACCATTTTTTAATTTTTGATCACCACTGATTCTCTGCTTCGTTTTACAATCAATTGCATGCAGAAATCCTTTTGCTATATCTGCATGAATTAATTCAGCCAAATCTTTTGCAGTAGAATCTTCAGGAAGCAATTTAGTGTCAGGAAGAATTACTCCATCTTTGTTAGTAAGTTTTGTTTCGTCTTCAACGGGATAAACTACAATAAAATCCAAGGAATCAAAAACTGCGGTGTTGAGAATTTTCTGAATTCCAGTAGAATGGATTTTTTCAAAGACAGATTTTACCAAGTCAAGTGCCTTTTGTTGTGGCGGAGCAATCTCTTTTCCTTCTGTAATTGTAAATCCCTCATCACCAGAGGAATAGTTTACAATTCCAGCCTTTGATGCTTTTCGTAGTAATAATTCAGTTTCTGCACTACAAGGAATAACATTATCATTAATTTTTTTTGTGATATCAAGGTCAGGACATAAATCAGCTTTGTTTGCTGCAATGATCATTGGTTTTGTATTTTTTCTTAGTTCTCGGGCAAATTCAACAATATCATCTTCATTCCATTCTTTTGGATCTCTTGAAATGAAACCAAGTTTTTGGAGTACATCTTGTACTTGAAAATCTTTTATGCCTAAACCAGTGAATCGTTTTGCAATTCCATCTGTAAGTTTTGCTCTTTTCTGATGAATTTCTCGTGTAATTTTATCCCATTCACGTTTTAAAATATCAGCAAACCACAAATCAAATTCATCTTGAACAAACTCTACATCCTCAAGTGGATCATGAGTTCCAGGTGGTACAGGTTGTCCTTGAATATCAGTAGTTCCAGCAATATCAATAACATGAATCAAAACTTCAGCTTGTCTTGCATCATCAAGAAATTGATTTCCCAAACCTTTTCCTTCATGAGCTCCAGGGACTAGACCAGCAATATCAATAAGTTTTACAGGAATAAATCGAGTACCTTTAACACAAAGATCATTTTGATGTTCGATTTTGAAATGTTTACAAGCACAATCAGCTTTAACATATGCAACTCCAACATTGGGTTCAATAGTCGTAAATGGAAAATTTCCAGAAGCCACAGGAGTTTCAGTTGCAGCTGAGAAAAAGGTAGATTTTCCTACATTTGCTTTACCTAAAAGACCAATTTGCAATGATCTCAAAAATTCATTTCTACTTATTAGTATTGCAGAAATCGTTTAATCATAACCTTTTCAATCTATCATATGTCAATAGTCATTACAGGAACGCCTGGTGTAGGCAAACATACTATTGGAAAGGAATTCTCACAAAAATCAAAATTAGATATAGTTGACATTAACGAGGTTGCAAAAAAATCAGGATTGTTTGAGAAAAATGATGAATCAAATGATGTAGATGTAAAAAAACTTCAAGAAATTATTAAAGAAAAAAATTTAGACAGATGTATCATTATAGGACATTTAGCACCTTATGTTTTAGAAAAAGACAAAATTGACAAAGTTATTGTTTTGAGACGCAGTCCATATGATTTGATTCAAGTGTATGATGAAAGAGGCTATTCACATAAAAAAAGTAAAGAAAATGCAAGTAGTGAGATTTTAGGAGTTATCACATATGATGCAAAAAACCAATTTCAAGACAAAGTTATCCAGATTAATGTAACTGAAAGAAGTGTTCAAGAAGTACTAGAAAAAGTAGAATCAGTAATTTCAGGCAATATTCATTCAGAAGAAGTAGATTGGCTAGATTTAGTTACTAAAAATAATGATTTGAAAAAATTTTTTATTGATTGATTAAATAACGCCTTTTGATTTGAAAAGATACTTGTTTGAAATATCAAAGACAGATTTGGCAGGCCGCATAGGTAAAATAGAAAGTAACCACGGGATAATTGAAACTCCTGCATATGTTCCAGTTATTCATCCAGTAAAACAAACAATTCCTTCAAAAAAGATCAAAGAGATTGGTTTTGATTTAGTAATTACAAATGCATACATTACTAGAAATAATTATGGAGACAAAGCAGTGAAAAAAGGAATTCATAAAATTATTGATTACGACAGAGGAATAATGACGGACTCTGGTGGATATCAAGTGTTAGAGTACGGAGATGTTCCAGTAGAACCCGAAGAGATGGCAAGTTTTGAACAAGGTATAATGACAGATTTTGCAATACCGTTAGACAAACCAACAGGGTTTGGACTTCCCATTAAAAAAGCAGAAGCATATGTCAAACATACCCTCAAAGTTTGCAAACAAACTATTGAAGACAGTAAAGACAATGGGCAAATTTGGATGGGGCCAATCCAAGGAGGAGAACATTTTGATCTTGTTGCAAAATCAACAAAAGGTTTGCTCAAAATGGGATACAAGATGTTAGCATTGGGCAGTCCAGTTGAATTTATGGAGTCATACGAATACAGATTATTAGCTCAAATGATTGTTGCAGCAAAAAAACAAATTCCACAGAACATACCTTTACATCTATTTGGTGCAGGACATCCACTAACTATTCCATTTGCAGTAGCATTAGGTTGTGACACATTTGATTCTGCATCATACATGCTATACGCAAAGCAAAACAGGTACATTACAGAAGATGGAACGCGATATTTGTCAGATATTGTGACTTTTCCATGTAATTGTGAAATATGTACAAGATATACTCCTGATGAATTACGACAGTTAGAATCTATTGAGAAAATCAACCAACTTGCCATCCATAATCTCCACGCAATAAAACTAGAAGTAGACAAAGTCAAGCAAGCAATTCATGAAGGTAGATTATGGGAATATGTTATCAAAAAAGCAAGAGCCCATCCAAAATTATTTGAAATGATAGAAGTGATGACAGAAAATTCAGAGTTTTTAAAAATTGGAACACCAAAATTTAAGGAAAGAGCAATTTTTCTATTTGATAAAGAGGATCAATACAGACCTGAAGTACAATCATTTCATGAAATAGTAAGGAAATTCAAATCAAAGAAAAAGAAACTCCTAATCATAAAAGAATCATCAACTAAACCAGGTTACTTATCACATCAATTTGTGAATCTATCAAAAAAACTCAAAGATTTTGAGGGAACTCAAATTTGTCAATACAATCCTCAATTAGGATTAATTCCAATTGAGATTTCAGATATTTTCCCTGCTGCACACCATGAAACATCAAGAATGAATTTTGATCCTAAAGAATATACGGAATTTAAAAAAACTTGGAAGATGTTTTTTGATAACAATCAATTTTCAGAAATTCGATACGACAAAGATGATGAATTTTTAAAATATTTTGTAAAAACTTTGCCAAAAAATATCAAGAAAAAATCTTTTTTGTAAATTAAAAATAAGAAAAAAGAATGTGCTAAAAGATTCAGCCTTATAGTGCTGCGTCTTCTGCCCAACCGTTGATGAAGACACCGTTTTTGTGAAGAGGTACTGGTTGTCCAGCAGTGTAATTCATTGGTCTCATCCAAAAGATTGATTTTGTTGGGCATACACCGATGCATGCACCATCAGAAATACATCTCTCTGGATAAAATACAAATGCTTTACCTCTCTTCCAGCCTTCAACAGGTTTTACTCTAAGGACATCAGGACCAAGAGTTGTACAGATTTCTACACATAGTGCACATCCGATACATCTTTGTTCATCGATGTCTGGAAGTATTGCTATTGGCATTACAAAACTAAGAATGCTTGATTACTATTTAAACCATGATTGATATCCATAACCCTGTTATGAAATTTGATCGACAAATATTATGCGCAGAATCTAGATTAAAAAATTAAAAAACAAAAAGATAACGTGAGTATCACGTTTATTTTCTCATTGCGTCTATTTGACCAGAAGTAACCCAGTCAAGTAGTTCTGCAGAAGATGGATTAAGGTCTGCTTTCTGATTCATCAGATTGTTAACCCAAATCCAGTTAATTTGGTTTAGGAGCGGTTTGTTTGCTTCGTCACCAGCACGTGTTTTAGCGACGACGGCTTGATCTTGTTGTCCTAACCATTCTTGGAAGCTTCTTCCCATGAGGATCGGATCTTAGCTTGCACTAATTAAAGCTTTTGAAGATTCCATGTCTAGCATAATGATCGACTCTACCTCAAGAAGGTTTTAACGTAGATGAAAAATCATCTTAATTCTTGAATGTTAAAGTTTTAGGAGCTGCCAACGAGGTAGGCAGATCAGGCTTTTTGGTGAATTGTAATGGGACAAATCTCTTGCTTGATTACGGGGTATTATTTGGTAGAAGAGGTACACCTCCACAATACCCACTTCATGTAAAGCCCAAGGATGTGGATGGAATAATTATCACTCATGCTCATCTAGATCATTCTGGAAATGTTCCATCTCTTTTTGTGAGTGGAAATACAGATGTTTACGCAACCCCACCAACATTTGATTTATCAAAATTATTAATTGAAGATATGTTAAAAATTGAAAAAAATTCACATCCATTTGACATACCAGAATTAAACAACATGATGAAAAATGCAAAAGAGATTGGATTCAAACAAAGAATCACCAAAGGTAATGCAACATTTGAGTTAAGAGAATCAGGACATGTGATTGGTGGCAGTACAGTTCTAGTAGAATCTGAGAATAAGCGACTATTCTATACAGGCGATATCAAAACAAATGGTTCAAGAATGCTTCGAGAAATGGATTTGGATATTGGAGAAATTGACATGCTGATTACTGAAAGTACCTACGCAAAGACAGAACAAAAACCAAGAAAGGAGTCAGAAACAGAACTAATAGAATTTGCAAATGAAGTGATGGACAGAAAAGGTATTTTGTTCATTCCATCATTTTCAGTTGAACGTTCTCAAGAGATTGCATGTATTTTGAAGAGTGTGAATTTCAAACACAGAATCATTATGGATGGAATGGCACTAAAAGTAAATGAAATTATGTTTAAGCATCCAGAATATTTACGAGATCCAAAAGTATTTTCTGATGCAATCAAAGGAGCAACTGCAATTAAAGAACATTCTGAAAGAAAACGTGCAATGGATGAACCATGTGTTGTTATTTCACCTGCAGGTATGTTAGTTGGAGGAAATGCAGTTTTCTATTTACAGCATTTAGCATTTGATGACAGAAACGGAATAGCTCTTGTTTCTTACCAAGGTGAAGGCACACCAGGTAAAAAATTGCTAGAAACAGGAACAGTATCAACTAGAGGAAAAGACCTCAATGTAACTGCTCAAGTAAAGCAGTTTGAATTTTCAGGCCATGCGGATAGAAACGAATTATTTGACATGATAAAGAAAATTAAAGGAAATCCCAAGGTATTGACAGTACATGGGGATTCAGAATCATGTGATTTATTTGCACAGGAGATTCATGAAAAATTTGGATTAGAAGCAAGTTCTCCTGCAGTCAATGAAGAGATTACTGTCTAAAAATGCAAATTAGCCAATCAATAGATGTTGAAAATTCAATAAATAGTGGTCAAGTCTTTCTTTGGAAAAAAAATCAAGAATTTTGGTACGGAGTTAACGGACGAGATATTCTCCAAGTAGACAAAAATGGAAAAATAAAATCTTTAAAAAATTACAAAAAAGATTTTTTTAGAAATAAAGACAATTTAGATGAGATAATTAAATCAATTTCAAAAGATAAAACAGTAAAAATTGCTGTAAAAAAATATCCAGGATTAAGAATCATAAAACAAGATCCATTTCAATGTTTGATTTCATTTATTGTATCATCAAATTCCAATATTCAAAAAATTAAAAATAATCTTGAAAACATATCACAAAAATTTGGAGAAAGAATAGAATACAAAAATCAAGAATTTTTTCTATTTCCCAATGCAAAAACTCTTTCTAAAGCATCTATTAATGAAATTAAAAATTGTGGTGTTGGATATCGTGCAAAATTCATAAAAGATGCCTCAAAAATTATATCTTCTGAAAAAATTACATTTGAAGATTTGAAAACAAGTAGTTATTTTGATGCAAAAAAGAAAATTCGAATCATACCAGGAATAGGAAACAAAGTCGCAGATTGCGTTCTATTATTTTCTCTTGATAAATTAGAAGCATTTCCATTAGATAGGTGGATGGTTAGAATTTTAGAAAAGTATTATTCAAAAAAATTTCAAATAAATACCAAAACAATTACAGAAAAACAATATGATATTCTACATGAAAAGATTGTAGATCATTTTGGACCATATGCAGGATATGCACAACAATTTCTCTTTAAGATGGAAAGAGAAAATTACCAAAAAAAGTGGCTGTAAACCCTTAAAATGGTAATTAATTGCTAGGTTTTTGGGCCCATAGCTCAGCATGGATAGAGTGTTGGACTTCTAATCCAATGGTCAAGGGATCGAAGCCCTTTGGGCCCGCTTAACAAAATTATTTATTCAGACCAAGAGATGTGTTTTTTGTGAAAGACATAGAATTTAAATTAAATTCAACTGAAATTCATCCAAATTCTGAAATTATAGGAACAATTTCTGTATCATATCCAGGAAGATATGATGGAGTAGTTATCAATACACAGATTTTGGATTCAAATGAACATATCACTTACAAATCATACAATGGGAAAACCATTTCAAATAATGTTGCAAGGTTGTTTATCAACAAAGATGTAATGTCAGAGAATAAAGCAGAGTTTACAGCAGTAATAAAATTTGAGCCAACTCAAGAATACGAAGTAAAATTCAGGGCATCAATTATTGAACAACATAAAGAAATTGAAAGTCAGATAATTTTTGCAAAGTATTCAGTTTAGAATCTACTCTTCTCAACTGAGATTTCACCTTTCATCCAAGGATGGGGTTGACAGAAATAATGAAGTACAGTTGGTTCTGTAAATAAGAACTCATAGGAATCTCCAGGTTTTATTACTCCAGAAGAACCAAAGTCACCGCTATATCCATCTGCATATCTATGATCAGGAGTTACAGTATGAGCAGTATCATCGTTGTTTATCCACTTAACATTATTTGTAAACGTCAGCAAAACCGTTGGTTTGTTTGGAACATAATTTTCATTTCCATCTATAACTGCACCTGGAACAATCTCAATTAAGAAGAATTCTTCTTCAGGATGCAAAATATGATCAGATACAGATGGTTTTGCTAAAGATTCAGGAAGATAAAATGAAGTGTAAAAGACTACAGAAGCAGACAATCCAACAAGTAATGCAATTAGTCCAATACCATAAGCATGACTAGATGTGGGACTACTCATAATTTTTTTTCGCCTCTCAAGTTCTTATAAAGCTTGTTTGAAATTTTTGAGATCATGGTTTGTTAAGATCACCAGTACCAAGATTTGGATTATTGTCTGTACCAACTCCCAAGTCAGCTTGGGTTTTTGGTGCAGAAACTTCTGGAGCAATAGGTTTCTCTTCAGGTTTTTCTGCGGTAGTTTCACCTTCTCGGAGTTTTGTAGATTCTCCAGAGCCTTCAAGTTGAGAAGATTCTTCAGGTTCAGCTAGTTTTGGTTTTTCATCAGATACAGGGGATGGTGGAGGTGGTGGAGCATTCTTTTGTTCACTCATTCCATATCTGTAGATATGGAAGAATCCAGCAAACACCATCAGAATAAGTCCTATGAAGAACAACGAGATGTTATTCATTCCAGTTATAGCTGCATTGTATGCTGCAATGTTGAGGAATACTTGGAATGCTAACAATGCAACAAGTAACCAATTAATCCATTTTTCAGACAAGTTTAGAGTTGCAACTTTCTTTGGACCAGTACTCTTTGCTAGTTTTGATTTTCTTTCTGCTTCATTTGCAAGTTTGATCATCATGTAGGTGAATCCAAAGCTCATTGGAACTAACAATATCATCACACTGTAGAAGAATACAGGATCAATTACCAAACGCTCAACTAATGGAATTGAGATATCGGGAGAAATATAGAATCCCCAATAAGTCGTTACCATAATTTGTGCGAGACTAGTAATACCAAATGCAGTAATGATTGGTCTTTCTCTCCAAGAGAATTTCTTGTATCTATCAATGAATGGAACCAATACGAATGATATAATGAATATCAAAGGCCACAACAATCCTGTTACAAACTTGTCATATTGCGTTCTCATGAAAGCGTAAATTCCAGTCAAATACCATTCAGGGACAGTCACACCAGGCGGTACGGTAGGCTCAAACTTGAATCCTAAATCAATTGGGAATACACCACCAGTAATCAAAATAGCACCACCAATTGCCATGACCATTGGTACATCAAAGACCAAGAATCTTGGGAAGTGAACTGCCATTAATCCAAGCATAACTATTGGTAACAAGAACACATGTTGAGCATAGAATCTTAACACAAAGTCAGAGAACCCACTACCCAGCGCCGCGTCACGTATAACAGGACCCGCTATAGGAATCGACGTAGTCAACGACGCTGCAATACTAATTGCAAGTTCTGCTCTTTCAGAGAATATAACATCATATCCAGTAAATGCTTCTAAGATAGTAACAACGCCTAAAATGACACCAGTCATCCATAAGACTTCATTTCTAATTTTGTATCTTCCACTAAAGTATTGGTAATACATGTGAAGAACAGCTAAGAGAACCATTGCATTAGAACCATGATAATGTATGTTTCTAATGTGGAATCCAAATGGGACTTCATCATTAATGAATTGAACACTGTCCCATGCTCTATCCAATATCGGTTGATAATAAAACATGAGCAGAGCTCCAGAAATTCCTAGAATAATAAACACAATGAATGTTAACATTCCCAAAAATCCAAATGGACTTACAAATCTTGCAGGAAATGAAAACTTGATTGCAGTAAAGATAGTTCTATCTACACCTTCCCATAACCAATAAAGAAATTCAACTACACCGTTTCTTCTTGGCTCAAGCGAAACGGCCATATCCAATTACTCCATTTTCTTGTGCGTTAAACTTTGGTGGTAAGATGTATACTAATCCATCTGAATCAATTTCCAAAGTTAGTTTAGGTAAAGTATCTGATGGTGCAGCTTGTACAGATGCAGGACCAACAAAAGCAGTTCCAGTCATCGGATCATACATACTTCCATGACAAGGACATTCACCTCTTTTTCTTCCCTCATCAGGCCAATATTTCCACAAACACCAAAGATGAAGACAAATCATACTGTAAGCTCTAAATGCAGAAACATCATTTTTTGCTCCACCTAATTCTTCAGGTAGTCTAATGAATTGCCATTTACGAAATGCTTCAGCATCAAGTGCAGCATCACCTGTTGCAGGATATGTAATGACTTCAGCGTGATTTATTGGATAATTGTTAACATTAGCTTGAGTGCCATCAGGCAAAATAACAGGTACTTTCTCAAGTGAAGCCTGATTTGGGTTTGGCATGAAATTACCAAATGGGACAAATGGAGCAAAAGCTAAACCAGTTCCTGCGGCACCCATTAACTTTAGAAAGTCTCTTCGGGATAATCCGGCAGACTTTTTCGTCCCCACCTCTGACATTCAAGCTGACGTACTCGCCAAATTGCTTATAAACCTTGTTCAGTTACTTTGTTGGTTTTTGTCTAATTATAATTATAGAAACAATTCCGATCGCAATTCCAATAGCTATTCCTATTCCAATGCCGGTTAAAAGCAAAGAATCAGAGTCATCAGATGGAGTAGTGATTTCTTCTACAATAGTTTCTTTTTTGACAGAAATTGTTTCGTTTTTAGTGGTTTTCTCCAAGTCTGAAGATGTTTTATCATCAATCATAATTTCTGAATTTTGAGACATCATTTCAGTAGAAATGTTTGTAAATTTTGCAGCTAATGTAATAGGTTCAGTTGAAGAATTTCCGCCAAACAATGTAGAGTGTGTCAACAACGTGTAAGTTCCAGTTTGATTAATTGGTACATACAATACAGTTGATGTATCATCCTTGTTTTTTACGGGGTAAAATCCACCACCTTGACTAAAGAGAGAATTTCCTAACCAATCAAGTGATGGCCATCCAAGAAAATGTCCAAACACTCCAGATGGAACATTAGTTTGAATAATTTTTCCTAATGGATCCATAACAAATACAGCTAGATTTGTATCATCACTAGTCCAAGAAATTTCGATAGCTGCAGAATTTACAAATTCATTTTGTACATCAAAGTAATATTGTCGCCAATCACCTGCCATGTAACGATTTGTCATATCAAATGCTCCTTTGGTATATCCATTCCCATAAAGGATGTCATCACTTTGTTTTCCATGAATTATAATCATAGAATCATTTTGTGTTATAGGTTCTTTAATGGTAAATGATACCGGTGCATTTACTTCATGTGTGTCACTTTGAAAATTCAAAAATCCTTGATAAACACCGGTTTCTAAATCAGTTGGAGTAACTAAAGTTACATCTACTGTGGAAATATCATTAGGAGGAACAGTTATTGTTTCAGATTCAGACCATAGCATAGACCATTTATCATTTTGATAATAATTTGCAGATATAGTATAATCAATTGAAGTTGAATTTTGATTTGTGTTTCCCAACCAGTAAGAGTATCGTGTAGGAACTGGATAAACACCAACTAATGGAACGCCATCAAACTTTTCATTTGGTTCTGAAACTCGAATTTCTTGCACAGTCCCCCAAGAGCCACCTCTATTAACTAGAGATATTTCATCACTAGAAATTTTTGTATCATTGTTGTTATCAACCCAATCATACAAGTACAATGAAGAAATTTTCATGTCATCAGCATAAACATCAGATGTACTATTCATGAATTGATTAAAAGGGAAATTCACATTTAAAATCATTAAAGATGAATCATCAGGAATTGGATATTCTTCATCAAAAAAGTCTTTTAATTCTTCATGAGGTTTTACGTCAGATAATTTTACATAATTTGGAATAAATGCACCAGTTTTATTCAAAATTGAATCTTGTTGTCTAGGAATTGTTGTCCCATTAAATTGAGTATGTTTGATAAGAGACAGTGTTTTTGATTTTACATCAACAGATATTTCATCATCTGTAGGATTAGTAATAGTAAAAGTGGCAATAGCTCGATCTCCTGCAATTAATTGTCCTGCAAACCAACTAGTCATAGGAAGAGAGTGTGAAGGAAGTTTGAATTGTTCAAAGCCTATTGCAGTGTAATTAAAATTCTCAATTGTAGGTTCAAGAATTTTTTTGAGATTTTCATAAGAATTTTCGTTCGTTATCACAAATACACCATTTTTTCCATGAACATAATCCAAAGCAGAATTAACATTTGTTAAACCTGAACCTTGTGTGAAGGGGTCATTATTCAAATCCACTGCAGTAGACATTAAGATATTTTTTATCACAAATGGATCATAGTTTTGAGATTGTTTTGTCATTTCTTCAATCAAAATTGCAGCACTTCCGGAAACTAGTGGTGCAGCCATACTAGTTCCTCCAAATAATGAAAAGGATTCATCCTTTGAGTCTTTTGTAGTTTTGATCATATTAGATGGAACGAATCCATTAGCACCAATACTCATGACATCAGGTTTTGGATCACCAATTGATGTAGGACCTCTACTTGAAAAATCAACAACGTGATTGTAGTGATCAATATCATTACCAAATCTTGGTTGATCTTTGAATGGACCATATCCAACAAAAACATTATTGGTAGTAGCTCCAACTGTGATTCCAAAGGGAGATGCATTAGGTAGTCCAATTGTACCATATCCATGACCAGAGTTTCCAGCACTGGATACCATTACAACTCCAGGATAATCATCATCAATGGAATGAGGAGTTGCAAGAATACTTTGAATTAATGACAAAACATCCATTCCAGGTGCAGATTTAAAAGATGGAAAATTTGAGATTCCCCAGCTGTTAGAGATAATGTCTACTCTAGGTTTTCCAGTAAACTCCCAAGCATTATTGTTATTTTCAAATCCTGCAGACCACAACCATGCATAAACAGTATCACCAAACCACAATGCTTTTACAGGTAAAATTTTTGCATTTGGTGCAACACCAGTTATAGAATATTTTTTGGTATCATTGTAAATATCATATGTTTCTTGTCCACGAGAAGTAATTGATGCAGCGCTAGAAGTTCCATGTCCCATAAAGTCAGTCATTATACCAAAAAATTCACCATTAGGATCTAATGCAGGTAAGAGAGTACCGTTAATTGCATTTAATGTATCATCTATCTCAGTAGAATTATTTCCAATAACACCATAAACATCTAAAACTTGTGCACCAATTGTTCCAGCGCTATAATCAATTTTCCCGTCATCGTTTGAATCATAAACAAGAAATTCATTACCACTTCCTAAAACAATTGGTTTTTCATCAGTAAAATCAAAATCATAGTTTGGTTGTTGTCCGGAAGGCAAGCTAAATCGAGTATAATCTTCCCAAGAAGTACTCAGATCAGGAATAATTGTGTCATACACTCCAGCAATAAAAGAATCAACAACAAGGACAGGTACAACTTGAACTTTTGCGAGAGGTCCGCTTAATCCTCCTTGATAAATTACACCAAGATGGTATATTCCACTTTTTGATTTTATGTAGTTTCTATTATCTTGGCCTATTTTCATATCTTTATCTAAGGTTCCTTTAAAAATTGGGAAGGAGCCAATTTGTGGAAAAAATGAATTGTAAATTTGAATATCACTTCCTTTTCCTCCTTGAGAAAGATCAAGAAATACTCCTTCTTTTGTAACATATGCAGAAGAAGTCATATGTTCTGGAATGGGTTTACTGTAATTTCGTATGATTTCATTTTCATCAATGTATGCAAAAAAAGTTGAGTTTGTTAGAACGATTCCTTGTCCATCAGGATCAAGCATGATGGGATGATTAATCTCATTTCTAGCAAGAGAGTGTTGGATATCAGGGTTTGAAAAATCAACTCCGGTATCGATAATTGCAATTACAGTTCCATTTCCTGATGCATTGTAATTGAGTTGTGCATTTTTTGAACCAGTGATATCACCAATTCTTGAAGCATCAATAATTTCATTGTTTAATAAATGAAAATCTAATTTAGAATCCTCGATTATGTGAATACCCTGGCTTGCCAACAATGAAGCTGATTTTTCAGATAAAAGTGAAACATAAAAAAATCCATTATCAGATTGTATTCCATAAATTGAATTGTTTTTCAGATAATCAGAATTTTGAGAGTTTGTTCCAAAAATCAAATAACGTTTGAGGTTATTTTCAACAAAAAAATTAGAATCAACATCAATGATTTGAGATGTAAATTCTATTTTTTCTGATTTTTCGTGGAATTGCACATCATCTCCAGTATATGCATAAGAATTTACCATTACAGAAGATAAAAGGAGGATTGAAAAGAAAATAGCCGCTTTGGGCATCAAAGAGTTTTTGTGTATTACATTATTATAACTATCTTCTTCTTGCCAAAATTGCAATCTGTAAGGCAACTATAATTCCAATGGATGCAATAATTGGAAAGAGTAAAGAGTTTAGTTGAGAAGATGCCTCACTAATGAATTCAACAGAAGTTGAAATTGTTCCTGTACTTTTATCAATTTTTTCACTTGCAGTTTCTAATGTATTATCAAATCCTTCAATTTCAGATTTTAAAACATCTAGTTCTTTGGATGTATCATCCAGAATTGTATTTAATCTGATTATTTGTTCAGATATTCCACCCAAATCTTGGCTTAAGACATTTGTTGCAGCAGAACCATGAGATGTTGTTCCCTGACTAAATGCTATTACATGAAAAACATGAGTTCCTTCTTCAATTGGAGTATAATCTACATAGTACAGTCCTTGATGTAGAGCTTTGAATGAACTAGTTAATGTTACAGTCATGCCTGAAGGTAAATGTACATGTGTGTTTCCCAATAATTCTTTAATACCTGCTTCATTTCCGATCAATAATCCATCACTTGTTGTTTGCACAAATACACGAATCGGCTGATTTATCGCAGCAGTTTCAGGTGCAAAAACTAGTGTATTAACATGTCTTTCAACAGGAACATCAATTAGATCAGTAGTAGATGAGAATTTTACATCAATTGTTTTTGAAATCCCATTTTGTGCAGTACTAATTACTTCAACAGTATATGTGCCATAAGGAAAATTAGATGAAGGTTGAGGCCATGTCAATAAAGAGTAATTAAAAGAACCATCAGCATTAGTTGTTAACTGATCAAACTTTGCAATAGTTTCATCAGGAGCAAATAATCTTAAAATTAAATTTTCTTCAGGCAAACCAATTCCATATATTTGAAGATTATGAGATGGTGCATAGACTTTACTATTTGTAAACAAACTAAGCCCAATCAATTCTTCATCTGTGGCATCAAACTGTGCATTAGAATATGGAACTTGTATTATTAACAACATAGAAAAAATCAAAAAGAAAATTTTAGATTTCATTTTAACTAATTGCAGTTATTCTCCTAGATATTACTTCTGGAAAAATTGTCTATAACTTACGTTAAGAAGGATTCAAAAAAAGAAAAAAAGGGTAATGTGAACTAGTTTTAGCTTACGTTGACAGTTGTACTAACTGGTGGTGATAATGCCGTAGGATTATCAACAGACTCCCAAACGAATGCAGTAGCAGTGTATGTTCCTGCTTCAGTTGGAATCCATGATAAAGCTGGGCTGAATGATTGACCGCTAGATAGTGAACCTGTAATCCATGCTAGTGAGACTGTAACACCGTTTGCATCCTGAATCTGTACCAAGTATGCGAATGATTGCTCTCTATCCTGACCATTTGCTAAGTCAGCGCTGATTTGTACCTGTTGGTCAACGGAAACAGAATCTAAGCTGTTACCGAATGCATCAACGGTTCTCAAGTTAGCAGCTGGTGCTCTCTCGAGAGGTGGTACTACAGTGCCAATTAGTGAAGTGGCAGTAATATCAAGTTCATCTGCAGTTGTGTATGGATCAGGTAGTGTATTGTCCTCATATTCTGCTGTGACAGTGTCACCTTCTGAAACTCTGAGTCTGTGACCAGATGATTCATCAAGGGTTGTGAAGAACACAGTTCCCTCAAAGATTCCGGTTGCCTCGTTAGTTTCAGTTACAGTAAGGTCAATACCTCCGGCATCGGAGTCAGACCACACATCGACATCGAAGTTGTCGACTGCTTCTGGATCTAAGTTCATGTCTGGATCAATTACTCTTACAACACCTGTTCCGCTAGCTGGGTAACTTGCTTCAAGCCATTGGACCTCACCGATGTTCCATCTGATAAGGGCAGAACCTACAATTGTTTCATCCTCTGAGAATTCAAAGGAGACAGTAAGTCCGTCATCATCATCAGTAGCTAAGAAGCCACCTGTTGGACCGGTACCACTAGTGGTTCCGGAAGCATCGCTTGTGTCACCATCACCATCAGCATCATGGGTAGAGAATCCAGTAAGGATTACTTCACCTGTGAAGATACCTGTGTCAGTACCAGTCTCGACGAGTTTGTAGTTGTCAAGATCAGCACCTCTGGTTGAGACCTTTAGTGGGTCATCACTAGAGTTTCCGATTTCGTCAACTAGGTCACTGTCAAAGTTGTGATCTGGTGCGACAATGGTAATGTAGACTTTGTCAGTCCATGAGTATACTTTTTGGTCAAGTTCTACAGTTGCTCCGAAGTTTGAAGTGTAGACTGTCAAGTTGACATCTTCATCTTCATCTCCTACATAATCAGATCCGGATGGACCCCAGTCAGTATACTCGAGGATAATTTCTTCTCCTCTTTCTAACTTGTCATTGTTCAACTGTTCAGGAATTTCGATAACAATCTGGAAGATACCAGTAGAGTCACCTGTTTCTCTAAAGTCAGTTGGTTCTGGGTCGAATGCTGCGATGTTAGCTGCACTACCTGCGTTTTCACCCATGGTAATGGTTGCTGCATCAGAGTCCCATTCGATTAAGTCCAAGTCATAAGTCTCAGCAGTGTCATTGTCAAGATCAAAGTCTGGCTCAATGAGTGTTAAGATCATGTCTGAACCGATAATGTATACGGATTTGTCGGATTGCAATACACCGTTTCTAAGGTCGAAAGTAGCAGAGTCGGTTACAGTGTTTTCGTCACCAGAAGCATCTGCTGGATCAGTGTATTCTACTTGGAGAATATCTCCTTGTAGGATACAGTAATCTTCACCAGAATATGCTGCACCAGTGTCGAATCTTGCTGATGTACCGGTTCCTCTATTGTCTAACAATGCAGTATAAACTGAACTGTTTGGACATTGTGAGGATGCTGGACCGTCGGTGTATCTAACAGTTACATCCAGTTCGTAAATACCTGCGTCAGGTGCGATTTCAGTTATTGGACCGAAGTTACGGACAGAACCGGCTGTAGAGTTATTTCCTCCTACATCGATAAGTCCTTCTTGTGCGGCTGAACCAGCATAACCGAGGACGACTGTGTCAGAACCTCTGATAACAGAGATTTTGACTGGACCGTCACCGTTTGTGCCTGCTGGTTGATTAATTGAATCTTCACCTGCTGGGTTTACGTCAAAGTCTGGATCGTTAACTCTTACGTGAATACTAAGATCTCCGTTAGGTAATTCCTCATCAGACTCTAATCCACCTGTTGTACTCATACCAGTGGCATGAATTGGGAATACAGAACGTCCGTTTGGACTTTCTGAAGTATTAGAGGATGGGAAATCGGCTGCAACACCAAATGGTACTGGATATACTGTTCTGTCAAGACTGACGGAACCAGTATTAGCACGTACACCTGCTGAGTCACCAACTTCTACGATTTCACCAGAGGCATCTCTAAAGTCAACATAGTTAACTTCAATGTCAAGACCAGTGGTTGTTTCGTATTGGTTAGGATCAGTAGTTGTTGTTGCCTCTGCTCTACACCAGAATGATGGAATTTGGAAGTCACCTGTGAAAACACCTGTTGCTGTTCCAGTTTCAACTAGAGTAAATCCAGTTGCACCAAGTCCAGTATCAGTAAGTGTGTCTTCAAGGTCAGCGCCGGCATCTTCACCGTCTACGGTACATGTGCCGTCAGCTGGGGTCTTCCATTGAACATCATCAAATGTGACATCTAATAATCTGCCGAGTTCACCGAAACTCAAGTCTTGAGTTGTGGATGAACCAACCATGTCATCGGTGTCACCACCGACTTCACCTACGACAGTAAAGATATCGATAAGATCAGAGTCTACGTTTAGATCTAAGTCTTCTAATGTAATTACTACAGTGTCAGCGATCTTGTATGAATCTTGATTGAATGATACAACACCAGAGTGGCTTGGAGCTTCTTCTTGGTCAGATACAGGAGTTACTACACCGTCTTCACCTAAATCGTTATATGAGATTCTTGGTGCGTCTTCGTCAGTAAGATCCTCAATTACAATGAATGATGGATCATCTGCGATTGGTGTAATACCTGAGAAGGTATTGACATCCTGTATGTTAATTTGGTTAACCATGACATATTCAAGTGAACCTTCGAAGGTACTTGTGTTGTCACCTGTTTCTTCAGCTTCAATTCTGATTATTTGGTTTGCAAATCTTTCACCAGATTGCACACCATCATCATTGAAACCAAATGAGAAGAAGTCAGCTACGATTACTTCCTTTGCGTCAAGGCTTGTAAATCCGTTAGATCCAGGAGTAGCAGCGTCACCATCATAATCAAACTCAAATGCTAATGCAAGTTGTTGATCATCAGGATCGGTTGCGGCACCATTACTTGGGTCAAGTAAGTTGTCATCTATATTGGATTCAGTAAGCTCAACGTAATCTTGGAAGTCTGTGGAGTTTACTACAAGAGTAGTTCCTACAATTGTGCCATGATCAAGATTGCTATATTCATCTCCAGCGGAGATGATTCTAGCAGTATTGTTCAGTAAGAATATACTTACATTGCTGGCACCGGTACCAGTTGCCTGGCTTCCTGAATCGAAGGATCTAACATCATAATTGAAGTAGTTAAAGGCAACGCCTGGAGCTGATTCAATTTGGATGGTGTTTTGTAGTTCTTCCATAGTTGTATTCAAATCAATAATGACTAAGTTAACTTGTGCAGTAGAGTTTGCATTTGTAAAGTCGAGGATTGCTCTCTCACTAAATGTGTCTACAGCAGTAGATGAGGTCTGGTTACCAGCAGAGTTACCTGGAACATTGGATGTAGTTACCAGATACTGTGGAATACCAGCGCCTGCAGCTGGGTTAGCAGATGTACCACGATCAATAGTTGATGCGTTAGTAACTAATGTGTTATAGGTACTATCGCCTTTCTCACCAAGGGTGAATGGATCACCAGTTGTGAGTGCTGGAATCAAAGTTACATCTGGGTTGTTAACATCTAAGTCTTCATCGGCTCTGCTGTTTTTGTTTTGATCACCATCAGTGATGACTACTGGAATCTCTTCACCAGAGCTCCATTCATCATCTACTGGTTGGATGTCAATACTTGCAAAGTCGAATCCTACAAGAATAGTTTGAGGTGTTTCATTGTAATCAATAGATGCAGAGGTTCCCCTTGCTGCATTGCTAGCGATTATGACGTTTGATACATCTGATTCATCATATGTACCAAATACACCACTGTTTGGACCTTGTTCAGTAAGGGTTACTGGAAGTGAACCTGTACCGAGTCTAGTAGATTCTCCAGATACAACAATAGTATTACTATTGGTATCTGCAGTTCTACCAGAATCAATAAGAACAGTATCACCGTTGTCTTGTATAGTTACAACATTATTAGTTGCACCCTGTACGTTGACATCGAGTGTAAGGATACAGTTATCCTCACACATCAAATCAGATAATGTGTCCTTTAAGGTAAGGGCACTTCCGCCAGATGCACCATTCTCATCAAATACTTGATAGTATGTATCACGATTTGTTGAGTTTGTTGCATTGGTACCAAATGTCCAAGAGTCTTCATCAGTTGGGTCAATGTTTAACCATAAGTCAGTAACTGTAGCGTGAACTTGAGATAATCTTGGATATACAGCTCTATCTAAACTCAACTCGGCAAATTGATCAACAGTATCAAAAGTAAGTGTTGTTGATTGAACACCACCACCTTTGTTGTACTGTACGACAACATTACCTGTTGGGTTGAATTGATAAAGTTGAATGAAAGGCCAAACGATTACGTTGTTTAATTGTCCTGAACCAGTGTCAGTTGTAAGGCCAATTTGACCTGCATTGACATTGGTTGCAGAACCATCGTTAGGATCTTTTGATTCTCTCAAGACGTTCATTGTTGATACACCTGTACCACCTAATGCACCATCACAATTAGCATTTGTAGTTGTGAGTGCACCGCCTGTGGAGCTACCAACTACATCTTCACCAGCAGTTGCAGTTGCGTTAGACAATGCAAAACCGTCGGTTTCAGTAGTTGATACACCTAAGACAGCAGTACCAGTTGATGCAGCACAGAAGACACCAAAGTCGAGACCACTACCAGCAGTGCCAGCAGTAGAGTCTGCGATTTGGGCTTGGTCTCTGTCGGCAAAGTAACCATACCAGTTACCGTCAACTGCTTGGACCATTCTCAGGACCTTACCGTTAACAGTTACGTCTGGTTCACCTTTTGCCTCATCTGTATCGTTAATGTCGCTATCAATTACGACGACCTCAATTACTTGAGGTCCTGACATGTAATTATCAAACTGTGAGTTTTCTGCGGAAACAAAGAGGTTGGCGTTGGCGGCCATTGCTTCAGGCATTACACCTGGAATTGCAAAGGTCAGTCCACCGGCAACCATAATTGTCATTAATGTAAGACTAGTTATTTTACGTCCTATTTCGTTATTCATGTTATTGTAGTTTTTTCTTCAAAGTTAGTATTTAACCGTAATGGACGAATTGTCCACAATTACTCAAAATCTTGAAATTTTTTTATTAATTATTCTAATTTGATATATTTCCTATATACATTTTATAGAATAATTACATATTATTCCTGATTTATTAATTTGATCGTGATATTTTTCATGTTTTGTATATAATTTGTATAATTTTTACAGCATAAATTATACATTGATCTCTTTGCCTAAAAGACTCTTGTAAAGAGAAATCGCATCATTTTCATCTTTTGGGCCTACAACTACTGCAGAACCTTTTTTCATAAAGCTTACAGACAAGTCATTAGTCCTCATGGAAAGACCAAGGTCTCCTTGATTATCAACAAGGAATCCTTTTTGTTTTGCAACACTAGTTACAGCAACAACATCAAGATCAAAAGTTTCAGTGGGAGTAATGGAATAAGTTCGCTTTCCCCTATTTCTTCCACATAACTCTTCTAAAATTAATTCTTCTTTTTGTGTAACTTCAAGTTTTCCTGTTCCACAAATTGGACATTCTTCAGCTCTAAATGTTCTAGTACTATTGAAATCAAGATTTTCTAAATCAACATGTAAAATTCTTTCAGATAGATTTGGTTTTTTTCCAAGAATTATTTTTACAGCTTCTGCAACTTCAATTGCACCAATAATAGAAAGTATAGGAGGATGAACACCTTCAATACTACAGGTTGGCATTGTGTCTTCGTTTAATTCAGGAAACATGCAAAAATAGCATGCACTCTTTTTTGGCAATACAGTAAATGCCTGTCCAGATGTTCCAACTGCAGCACCTGTAACAAATGGAATGTTATATTTTACACATGCTTTGTTTAATGCATATCTAGCATTAACACTATCAAGTGCATCAATTACAACATCACATCCTTCAACAACTTCTAATGCAGTATAGTCATTTATTGAAACAGCTAGAGCTTCAATTTTACATTCAGGATTTAATTTTTGTAGTTTTTTTGCAGCTACTTCTACTTTAACTTGACCAACATCATCTTCATCAAACATTATTTGCCTATGCAAGTTTGATAATTCAATTACATCTCTATCAATAATTCGTAAATTTCCAACTCCCATTGTGGCCAATCTAGAAATTATTGGATGTCCTAAACCACCAGTTCCAACAACACAAACTTTTGCATTTTTTAATTTTAATTGTCCTCCATACCCAATTTCTTCAAGCATAACCTGTCGAGAGAATTTATCAAGTTCTTTTGGAGACAGTTCTTCAGAGCCCCCTGCAACGGCAGGTAGAATGTAAACTTCATCTCCGTCTTTGAGAGTAGTCTCCATTCCAGAAGAAAACTTGGCATTTTTACCATTAATGTAGATGTTAATCAAAGAACGAGGTGTTCCATCACCCTCTAACACTCGTCTCTTAAAGTCATCACCCATTTGTTCAGAGATTTTTGTAAATACATCTTGTAATGAATCAGCTGAAATCTCTATTTTTTTTTCTCCTCCACCTTGATTTAACACAGAAGGAATTGTAAATGTGATATTTGCCATCAGTTTACTACCGCCGAAACTTCTGAGATATCTGCTTTTAGCACATTTGGTTTTTCCAATACTTCCATAATTGATTCAGTTGCTTTTAGTCCGTTTCCAGTAACATAACATACAACTTTATCATTTTTGTCAATCTTTCCTTGTTCTACCATCTTCTGTAATACTGAAACAGATACTCCACCTGCAGGTTCAGTAAATATTCCTTCAGTCTTTGCTAGCAAAAGTATTGCATCAAGAATTTCTTTGTTATTACATTCTTCAGCAAATCCATTGTATTGTTGTAATCTTTTTAGTACATATCTACCATCACCGGGATCACCAATTGCCAAACTCTTTGCAACAGTATCAGGATTTTCAACAGGAATTACTTCTTTAGAATTTTTCTTAAATGCATCAACAACAGGAGCACATCCATGAGGTTGTGCTGCAATCATATGCATGTCAGACACATCATCAAGTAATGAAATTTGTTGTAGTTCCTCAAATCCTTTACAAATAGCATTTAGCATTGCACCACTTCCAACTGGGACTATAAGTTGATCAGGAACACTCCAATCTAATTGCTCTGCAACTTCATAAGCTAATGTCTTTGAACCTTCAACATAATGTGAACGCATGTTAATGTTTACAATTCCAATTCCTTTAGAATCACCAATCTGTGCTGCAATTCTATTTGCATCATCATATGTTCCATCAACTGCAACATAGTTTGCACCATAAGATAATGCTTGAGTAATCTTTGCCATCTCTATATTACTTGGTGCAAATACATGACATGGAAATCCACCTTTTGCAGCATGAGCAGCAGTTGCAGATGCCAAATTACCTGTTGATGCACAACCAACTGCAGATAATCCAAATTCTTTTGCTTTTGAGATTGCAACTCCGGCAGGTCTGTCTTTAAATGAAAACGTTGGATTTACAGAATCATTTTTGATATAGAGATTATTAAGACCAAGTTCCTTACCAAGATTTTCAGCTTTTGTCAGAGGAGTCAACCCTGCATCAATTGATACAATGTTTGATTTGTCTTCTATTGGAAGTAACTCAAAATATCGCCAGTAAGTATGTTCACGGTTAGAAAATGTATCTTTTGTGACTGTTGGAAAATCATACTTTACATCCAATGGTCCAAAACAATCATCACAGATATACTTGAAAGCAGTATCATACTCTTTTTTACATTCCCTACATTGCAACGAAGTTCTTGTCAAGATCAATTTGTCATCCCAAACTATAGATAAAAAATCCTAATATCAAATTAAGTGACACTTAATTTGATACAACAAAAAATATAGTGAAAGGTAGTAAAAATCTTGAAAGACTTCTAAGTTAATCAAAATAAATCAGAAATAATATCTAGAAATTTAATTTTTTTATAATTATTAAAAATAAGGAAGGTTTTTAGCGTTTTTTAAAAAAAATACAATATGAAAACTAGTTTGATAATAATTCCAATCATCGTTGCAGTAGTTGTAATAATTGGAATTTCTGCTACTAGTTTTAATGAATCAGAGGTTACAGAGATTGAAGACATCATAAACAAAGAACTAGGAACAAATGATGAATTCACAATAGAAATTGATGAAAAATTAGATGAGATAGAAAATAAGGTTGAGGAATCAAAGGATACGGAAACAAGTTATGATGCAACAAGAGAAAGAGAGTGGCTAACATCAGGTCCATTTCAAATAGATAGAAGTGAATATGCATTAGGGGAAAACATTTTCGTTAGAATGAACAATTTAGAACCTACAGAAAAAGGTCAAATTGCATTTCTAAGACCATTAAATGATACACACAGATCAGTATATCTAACAATTCCATTTGATGGTTCAAAGTCATCTT
The DNA here is from genome assembly GCF_965263415.1 of Candidatus Nitrosopumilus sp. Lineage (GTDB taxonomy): Archaea > Thermoproteota > Nitrososphaeria > Nitrososphaerales > Nitrosopumilaceae > Nitrosopumilus. The sequence goes on along the minus strand of NZ_OZ253671.1, from coordinate 661,726 downwards.
TTAATCAATACTTTACACCAGATTTATCAAAAATACAAGGAATATGTTCTATAGATGACATTGCAGGTGAATGGGTTGCAGTTTTTAGAGGAACAGATTATGAAAATATTAAATTTACAGTATCAGACAAAATATTTTTACCAGGTGAAGAATCAAGATTTGAGTCTGTTTGTTAATCCAATTTGTGATGAAAACAAACTCTTTCACCAGTGTGACATGCAGGCCCTGATGGTTCTACCAAGTAAATTATTGCATCAGAATCACAATCAACAAGAATTTCTTTAATCTCTTGAGTATTACCTGATTCCTCTCCTTTCATCCAGAGTTTGTTTCTTGAACGACTGTAAAACCAAGACTTTTTAGTTTTTTTGGCCAGTTCTAGAGATTCTTTGTTAGAATAAGCAAGAGTAAGAACTTCTTTGGTATTTGCATCTTGAACAATTACAGGTACAAGACCACCACTTTTTTCAAAATCAATATCATCAATGGTTTTATTCATAACTATTCATTGCAAAATTTCTTTATAATCGTACAGAGATGTTTTGGTCTCTAAGAATTTCTTTAACATGATTAACAGACTGGTTTTCATAATGAAAAATTGAGGCTGCCAATGCTGCATCAACATCAGATTTTTCAAAAATTTCAGACATATCATTAGGTTTACCACATCCACCTGAAGCAATAACAGGTACAGAAACAGTATCAACTATTTTTTTGGTAAGTAAAATATCATATCCATCTTTAGTTCCATCTTTATCAATACTAGTTAGTAATACTTCTCCAGCTCCAAGTTCTGTTGCCTTTTTAGCCCATTGAATTACATCAAGTCCGGTTGCTTGTTTTCCACCATAAATGAAAACTTCAAACCAGAATTTTTTTCCATTTTCTTCAAACATTGTTTTAGTAGAGTCTTCAGAATAATTTCGTTTTGCATCTATAGCTATTACTACACATTGCTTTCCAAAAATTGTCATTAGTTCAGTTAATAATGTTGGATTTTTTACAGCACCAGTGTTTACACCAACCTTGTCTGCACCACTAAGCAAAATATTTCTTGCATCATCCATACTATTTACTCCACCACCAACAGTAAACGGAATATCAATTACTTTGGCAATATTAGATACTAATTCTTTGATTGTTTTTCTTTTTTCTTGAGATGCAGTAATATCTAAAAATACCAATTCATCTGCTCCATCTTTACTATACTTGGCAGCAAGTTCTACAGGATCTCCTGCATCTTTAATTGATTCAAAGTTTAGTCCCTTTACAACTCTACCATTATCTACATCTAAACATGGAATGATTCGTTTAGTTAACAAATTGTTTTGCCTCCTCAATTGAAATTTTGTTTTCGTACAATGCTTTTCCCAAAATTACTGCAAATGCATTTTTTGTTTGTACATCAGACACATCATTAATATTTGAAATTCCACCACTCGCAATAACATTTGCATTTTGTATAGCACATGCTTTTTCTAAATATTCCAAGTCAGGTCCTTCCAGAGTTCCATCCTTACTTACATTAGTGAGTAAAAATTCAGTAAATCCCATGCTCACAAACTCGTTTATTGCATCTAACAAAGAGGTTTTCGTACTCTCTTGCCAACCATGTGTAACAATGAATCCATCTATGTGATCAACTGAAATTACAATTTTTGAAAAATCATATTTTTTGGCGATTCGTTGTAACATTTCTTTATCTTTGAATGCCATAGTACCAATTACAACTCTATTTGAGAAAGAAATTACCCTAGCAATAATTTCTTCAGTACGTAAACCACCAGCTATCTCAACAGGAATAGATAGTTCTTTAGAAATTTTTTCAATCAAGTCCAAATTACTGCCAGTTCCAATAGTAGCATCTAAATCAACAATATGCAACATGTCAGCACCTGCTTTTTGCCATTTTTTAGCAACAGATAAGGGATCATCGCTGTATACAGTTTTTTGTTTAGGATTTCCTTTGTATAGTCGAACTACTTGTCCATCCATCAAGTCAATTGCAGGAATTATTTTCATTGTGTGCACTCTCGCAAAAAATTCTTTAACATTAATGCTCCAACATCACCAGATTTTTCTGGATGAAATTGAGTTCCAAAATAATTATTCTTCTGAACTATAGCTGGAACTTTAACGTCATAATCAGATTCTGCAACTATAACATCCTGTGTTGTAGGGTTTGCTCTGTACGAATGGACAAAGTATACCCATGAACCATTTTCTACACCCTCAAGAATTTTATTTTCTTGTTTTATCTCAAGTGCATTCCATCCCATGTGTGGAACCTTTAGTGTATTAGGTAAAACTACAACATCACCATCAATTATTCCAAGACCCTCTTCTTTTCCTTCTTGACTTTTATCAAAAAACATCTCCATGCCCAAACATATTCCAAATACAGGAGTGTTACCCACAACATCAAGAAAGTTTACAGAATCGCGGTTGATACTTTGTATTGCAGGATCAAAATTTCCAACTCCAGGTAAGAAAATTCCATCATAGCCTACTAACTTGTCAACTTGAGTTTGTACTTTAACTACTGCATTTTGTTTTTCTAGTGCATTTTTGAGACTGAAAATATTTCCAGCCCCATAATCAAATATTGCAATCTTTGTCATTACATTGCGCCTTTTGTACTTGGAATTCCTTTTTGTTTTGAATCTTTGGAACATGCAATTCTAAATGCTACTGCTAGAGATTTCATTGCAGCCTCTACTTTGTGGTGATCATTATCGCCATACTTTACAGTAAGGTGAATACAGCTGTTTAGATTCTGTAATAGAGATTGGAAAAAGTGTTCAAGATCTTCTTTTGAAACATCTTCAATCTTTGTTCTCTTTATAGACAAAGTCAACTTGTAAAATGGTCTTTTCACCAGATCTACAGAAGCTTCAGCTAGAGATTCATCCATTGGAACAGATGCATAACTAAATCTAGTAACACCAGTTCTGTTTCCTAATGCTTCATCTATTGCATTCCCAATTGTGATTGCTGTATCCTCAATTAAGTGGTGTACGATATTGTCTTTTGATTTTGATTTTACAGTTAAATCTAACATTGCATGTTTTCCAAATGCAGTAATCAAGTGATCAATAAAGTTTACATCAGTTGATACACTAGTTTTTCCAACACCATCAATGTTGACAGTTACCAAAACATCAGTTTCTTTCGTTTCACGTTTAATCTTACTAGAGCGTTTTTTCATTTTATCACCTGAGAACACTGTTACTTTATCAAACTAAATTTAATACCTTCGGAATATCATTTATTGATTCAAGAATCATCTCTACGCCTGAATCTGCAAATAGTTTACGCCTAGTTTCAGGATTTGTACTTGTTCCGACAATTGCACAAAATGTTGTAGAATGACCTGCCCGTGCTGTATCCTTTGCCATCATGTAATCCTCCATAGAGTCTCCTACATACAGACAATTTTTTGATTCCATAGATTGTATGGCACGAATTAATGTTGCAGGATTTGGTTTTGCTAATTCCCGTGGTTCATCTTCCAAAAAGGCAGAGTTCTTTGTATCAAAGTAATTCAACATATCTTTTAGTGAATAACGAATGGATTCAATTCCTCTACCAGTAACAACTGCAAGTTTTTTTCCAAATTTTTTTTGTAATGTTTCTAATAAAGATACAGATAGGATTACTTTGTCATTTGAAATCATTCCTTCTTCAGAAAACTTTGATTGTTTTTCAAATAATTTTTCATACAATTCAGGCCCAAAGAAAAATTGATCAAATATAGAGTAAACAGTATTGTTGTGTCTATCATTTAATGAACCAAGTTTAGATAAAAATTCTGAAATGTTACAAATAGATTCAAGATATGATTGTACAGAACGTATTCCTGTTTTATCTGCATTTGAAATTACTTTATAGATAAACTCTGAAGGATCTTTGTTTAATTTGTTAGCTGCATATAATGATAATATTGCAGCATATGCCAAATCAACTTCATCATTGAATCCTCCTGATGCTTTGAATCCATCAATTATTTTGTGATCAATAGTAATGGAATCAATTTCTGCAAATTCTTTTAGTACATATCTGCATGTTTTATCAATTGTTTTATCATAAGATTGTGTTATATCAACTAGAACTCCATCACAATCAAATATTATTGAATCAAATTGTTGATTATTCAATTTTGTTATCCTAAAAGATCACGTATTGCTAAAAGGAATTTAGAGTTCATTTCCTTGGTGCCAACAGTAACTCTTAGACATCCTGAATGAGAGCCAATCTTGCCAAGTTTACGTATAGAAATTCCTTGTTCTACTAGTGCAAAAAACACACGTTTGTCTGCACCTTTAGCATCAAATAATACAAAATTAGCTTTGGAGTCAAAAACAGTAAAAGCATCATACTTGCGTAAATTCTCAATAATTTTTTTACGCTCAGATTTGATGATTTCAGATGCATCTTTCATCTGGTCAACTTTGCCCAAAGAAACAATTCCAGCCTCAATTGCAATGGTGTTTAGAGGATATGGATATTGTAATACTTGATTGAAAACTTCAACAATTTTCTTGTTTGCAACAAAATATCCCAAACGCAAACCTGCAAGTCCAAATGCTTTAGAAAAGGTTTTGACAACAATTAGATTATCATATTTTTTTGTTAATGAAACAGTTGAAGAGTCACCAAATTCACCATATGCTTCATCAATTATCACTAGACCATCAAATTTTTTGATTAAAGATTCTAGTTGAGTTTTTGAGAATTGAAATCCAGTTGGATTGTTTGGAGAGTCCAAGTATAAAATCTGACATTTTTTCAAGTTTGTATTGAATTTTTCAATATCAAGTTTCATGTCAGATGAAAAGGGAATTTTGGTACAAGGAATAGCATATAATTTGCATCGTTCTTCAAAGAATCCAAAGGTTGGATCAGATGTTAGAATTCTAGTTTTCTTTGAAGCCATGTTTGCCAAAAACAGATCCAATATTTGGTCAGAACCATTTCCAACACCAATCATATTTTCAGGAACTTTAAGATATTTTGATAGTTTGGATACTAGTTTTTCAACTCCTCCTAATGGGTATTCTCTAACATCAGAATTTGATTTTGCATAAGAGATAACATCTTGCTGGAATTTTTTATTTATTACAAAATTCTCATTTGAATCCAGTTTTAAAGCATCATCAAATTTTTCAGGTTTTTTGTAACCACCTAATTTTGCAAATTCTTCTAGTTTTTTTTCATACCATGAATTCTTCATTTCAACCTACCTCTTACTGCTTCATAGTGATTTGGTAACCCTTCTGCTAAAGTTAGATTCTTCATAGATTTTGATATTTTCTGTAAATCTTTTTTGGTTGTTTCTATCTTTGTTAAGAGCTTGACAAAGTCTAGCACAGACAAAGAACCTCGAGTTTTTCCAAATCCATTTGTGGGTAAAATGTGATTTGAGCCTAACAAATAGTCACTAGCTGAAGAGGGGCTGTTTTTTCCACATAAAATCAAGCCAGGATTCTTGATTTTATTCCATTTTTTAGGATTTTTGCTGATAATCTCCAAGTGTTCAGGTGCCAAATCATTTGCGATATCAATAATGTCAGATGGGTTGCAAACACCAATGAATCCATTTGATTCAAGACTGGATTTGACAATTTTTGCACGTTGAATATCTTTAAGTTTAGAGTTTACACTAGATTGGATTTTTTTTGCAATTGAATTTGATGGAGTTAATGCGTAACAAAATGTGTCTGAAGAGTGTTCTGCTTGTGAAATAAGATCTAATGCTGCTACATCAATGTCTGTTGCAGAATCAATTACAATTCCCAATTCAGTAGGTCCTGCCATCATATCAATAGATACAATGTTGCTAACAAGATATTTTGCCAAAGTAACAAAGGCACCACCGGGTCCAACTATCTTGTTTACTTTTTTGATAGAACGAGTACCATATGTTAATGCAGCAATTGATTGCACACCACCTGTTTTGTAGATTTCAGTTGCGCCACAAAGATCAGCGGCTACAATTGTTAATGGATCAATATTTCCTGAAGAGTTAGGCGGAGATACCACAACAATTCTTTTTACACCTGCAATCTTTGCAGGTATTACTGACATTATAGCTGAACTAGGATATCTTGCTGCACCACCAGGTACATAACATCCTACACTATCAATTGGTACAAATGACTTTGAGAGTTTTGTTCCATTAGATTTGATGGTGATATCTTTGAATTGACGTCGTACTGCAGATTCTGCTTTTGACAGTCTTGATTTTGCAAGTTTTATTGCAAAGATATCTTCTTTTGAAACTTTAGAGTATGCACTAGCAATTTCACGTTTAGAAACTCTTAATGATGAAATATTTGCGCCAAACTTTTTTTCATATTTTTTGACTGCAACATCACCATTCTTCTTTACATCTTTGAGAATAGGTTCTACAACTTTTTGGTTCTTAGAAGAGTTTTTGGTGCCTATTTTCTTTAGAAATTGTTCTGCATTATTTATCGAAATGATTTTCATCAATTTTCTTCGTCACGTTTGATCTCCTCAAGGTCCAGTATTTGTCGTGGTTCATGCACTACTAATCCTTGTGCAATTTTTCGCAGTTTTGGAATTATTTTGTGGAAATCTGATTTTTTGATGATAGTATTAACCCCGTACCAACCAGCTTCACTTAGAGGACTAATTGTAGGTTTTTTCAAGGATGGTATCTGTTTTAGCAGTTTTGGCAAATTTTTCTCTTCCACATTTAGGTAAATGTGTAGATATTTTTTGCCATGTACTGCTCCTCGCATCAAAGTAACAATATCAAAAATCTTTTCTCGTTTTGCTTTGTCTTTGAGTGATTTTTTGTTCACTATCAAGTGTGCAGTGGAAGTAAGAACCTCATCTACAATTTTTAGTTTATTTTGTTTGAGTGTAGTTCCAGTTTCAGTTACATCCATTATTGCGTCTACATCTTCTGGGGGTTTTGCTTCTGTAGCACCAAATGATAGATGAATCTGAACTGATTTGTTTGTTCCAATACGTAACCAAGGAGTAACAATTTGTGGATCTTTGTTTCCAAAATATTTTTTGTAAGATTTACAACTCTTGATAAAACGAGATGCAGTTGTAAGATATTCAGAAGAGAGTCTCAATGTCTTTTTCTTTTTAGCATAATCTGCAATCATTGCATCTAGATTCTTGTATCGATAATTATCTGGGAATGCAATTACAAGTCTAATTTTTCCATATTCCAAGTCCAAAATTGGTTCTACGTCAGATTTTGTTTCACCGACCCAATCTTTGCCAGTAATTCCAACATCATACAATCCTTCATTTACTAAAGTTGGAATTTCTTGAGGTCTTAGCATTTTTACAATAATTTTTGGATCATCAAGGTATACACGGTAGGTTCTACTCTTACGATTTACCTTAGTCCAAGATCTCTCTAAGAGTTTGAATGTGGCATCCTCCAGGCTTCCCTTTGGAATTGCAAATCTGATTTCGGACATGGTATCTCCTTTCAATCTGTCTATATAATAACGTCATTAATTTTGTTCAAGCAATTCTTTTGCTCTATTTACTGAAATGTTGTTTTCTTCAACCATCTGAGAAACTATCTTATCAATTTGTTCAGTAGAGGCACCTGCTGCAGATGCTAGATTTCTTGCATGTAGCCTCATGTGTCCTTTCTGAATTCCATCAGTTGCAAGTGCTCTCATTGCGCTAAAGTTCTGAGCCAATCCTGTTGCAGTGATTATACATGCCATCTCTTTTGCAGATTCTGCACCTAAAATTTTTGTACAAATTTTTGCAACTGGATGAACATTGATTATTCCACCTACAATACCAACAGATAGTGGAATCTCCAGAGTTCCAACAAGATTTCCATCAGAATCTTTGGTCCATTCAGATAATGATCGGTATTGTCCAGAATGTGAAGCATAGGCATTTGCTGCAGCTTCAATTGCACGACTGTCTTGTCCTGTAGCATTAGCTACTGCAATAATTCCATTCATAATTCCTTTGTTGTGAGTCACTGCTCGATACACATCATGTTTTGCAAATTGATATGCATGAATCATGTTATCTACAACTTCATTACCTCCAACTGATTCTTTATCAAATACAGCAGTTGCTTTTACCATTCGTCTTGTGGAATAATTTGATAAAATTCGAAGAAGTGTTTTTCCACCAGTTAATTTTTCAATCAATGGTGCTACACCTTCACACATTGTATTTGTAACATTTGCGCCCATTGCATCCCCAACATCAATTAATAATTCAACTATCAACATCGGTTCAAAATCAGTATCAAGTTTTTTGCAAGTAATTTCTTTTGCACCTTTTCCCATCTTAGAAAGAGTATTACTTTTTGAATTTGCAAGTTTAAGAATTTCTTCACTGTTTTCTTTAATTTTAGAAATTGCATCATCAATATCTGTGCCTAAAACTTGAATTTGTCCAATACTATAGGATTCATCAGCTATTACTGTAAATCCACCTTTAGGTCTTGCAAGTTTGGCTGCTTTTGATGCTGCCGCAATTACAGAAGGTTCTTCAATCACCATAGGAACAAGATAATCTTTATTGTTGATTTTGAAGTTGGTTGCAACTCCTAATGGAAGTGAAAATGTTCCAAATGCATTTTCCACCATTTTGTCTGCTTTTTCAAATGTGATTCCACCATCTGGTAATTCTAATGATGTTATATCGTCTTCAGAAAGAGTTGCAAAGTTTTTGATAACATCTAATCTTTCTGTTCTTGTTTTTTCAAAAAATTTTGAAATTGATGAGTCAGGCATTTTATTTCAATATCCTCAATAGTTTATCATCATTAGCAGCCGGAAAACCTTTTCCATCAGTGTTAGAAGTAATCACATACAGATAACCATCAGATCCCTGAACCACATCACGAACACGTCCAATTCCACTAAGAATAGATTTTTGAGAACTCAACCCCTCATCAAAATCAACCTGATATACATTTGATGCCCTCATTGAAGCCATTATGAAAGGAAATTCAAAATCAAATTTGTCACCAGTATAAAATAAAATTCCTCCAGGCTCTATACTTGGATCATAACAGAAAACAGCATTTTCAAAACTTTCATTGCCAGAGCATTCTTGTTCTGGCCAACCATAATTTTTACCTGCCAAAATTATATTGATTTCATCATTTTTTTCAGGTCCAAATTCTGCTACATACAAGTTACTATTATTATCCCAGGTCATTCCTTGAGGATTTCTATGTCCTAAAGTGTATACAGGAGAATCTGAAAAAGGATTATCTTCAGGGATTGAACCATCATCATTTATTCTTAAAATTTTACCTGATAATGATTCAAGATCTTGTGGTAAATGAGATGAATCAGATGTAGCACCAGTACCGACATACAATTTTTTGTCAGGTCCAAATTTGATAAAACCACCATTTGTAAAAGAAGAACCAGGAATTTTATCAAAGATAGTTTCTGCATCCTGTAATTTGTTTTCAGATTCAGTAATTCGCATTATTTTATTCCACAACACTTCATTTTCTTCATAGGTCAAAAATACGTAGATGTAATGATTCTCTGCAAAATCTGGATGTAAAGCAATTCCTAACAATCCACCATCAAAAACATCAGCAGAGCGAAAAGTAGCAAGTGGGGAATCTAATTGAATATCATTTTCTACAACTATAATAGAACCGTCTTTTTCTGTTACAAAAATTCGATTATCAGATACTGCAATTGAACGTGGTTTGTCTAGATTTACTGCCAAAATATCTACTGAGTCGTTTTTAGAATTAAAGTTAGGTTCTGGTAATGGAATAGGATCCGATGGAAGTGTTAAAGTGTATACAGAAAAAGCAACTGCAATAACAACAACTGCAATTGAGATTTTTTTATCCATAAAAAATCAAGTTATCCAATTCATATTAATTACTTTCAAGAATTCAATAAAGCGTATATACGGCTCGTGTTAATTTCTGAATCAGCGGGGTGGGGAAGCCAGGTCATCCCGGCGGGCTCATAACCCGCAGTTCAGTAGTTCAAATCTACTCCCCGCTACTTAATTTTGATAAACACAAAACCAAGATAGAGAATTTTTGAAATTGGTGGATTTGTTTTGAATACCCTGTCTTTGTTGAGGACGTGTAAGATGTCTATGAGCAGAAACTTTTGGTAAATACAATTGTTTGTTTAGTTTTCTAGGAATTATTTCATTTGTTTTTCTTGAAGATTTTTTTCCACAACGAATGCATTCAAATCCTTGTCCCTTACCTTTAGATTTCATTTTTTTATTACAATTTTTACAAATTGGGTTTGATGGCATGATTTGTTTTTCAAGAGAAATGATTTGAATAAATTCAAGATTAATTATGCGGGGAAAGTTTTTTGAAGCCTTTCTAACTCCACCGCCCACAGATATTTTATCCCCTTTGATCAAGTTTGAGGCAACAACAGACATGCCAGTTGGTTTGTAAACTGCACACCAAAACTCATTATCATTTGAGAGAATTTTGAAAAATACATGTCCGCCTTTTGCAACTTTGGGAGAATTTGAAACAACTCCAGTTAATTTTCCAGAAGCATATGGTTTCATTGTTTCAAAGGTAAGTTCATTTTTCAAGTGGTCACCAGTTCCTTGATTAGATTTGAAGATCATATAACCATCCAGTTTTTCCTCACTTTTTAGAATCTTTGATGCGGAAACTAATGCATCTACATTTTCACCACGAACACCAAAAAATACAGGATCTGGACCATGAGGAGTAATTAAAACCCGTCCTTTTTTTGTATCAAAACTATTGAAAGTGTCAGGATACGTTTTTTCTTGCATTTCCTTTACACTTTTTGTTAAAAGTTTCCTTTCTTTTCCAAATTTTTGTTTTTTACGATAGCTCAATAGCTCTAATGTATGATCATGAAAGTGATATCCTATTGCACCAATTGCACCAACAAGACCTTGTCCATTTCCTTTGTAAAAATACTCTAGATTGTGTTTTTTAGCAAATTTTTTTGCATTGTTTCTATTGATTAATTGCCATAAAGCTAAATCACTAAATTTTGTAAATTCATTAGGAATTGAATCACTTTCAAAAAAAACTAAACCAGGATTAGCTCCATTTTTTGTATCAGAATATTTTGAAACAAGATTTTTGATTTGATTTTTTATTTTTGATGTATTATTAGTTTTAATTTTGATAGAAACTGCTCCATTTCCTCGTGTTTTCCAGGGAATATTAGGATTAAATCTAATTAATCTTGGAAAATCAAGAAATTCAGTTTTTTGTTTTTTGAGTAAATCTACCACTTTGTAAGCCAAAAAAGTAGTACACATTCCTTTTGGAGAATCAGTATCATCAAAACCAATATTTAGAACAGTTTTTTTTACCACGTTTTTGGTAACTAATTCAGACATTTTTAGTTGTTGCAAGATACAGTTGATTTAAATTAATAAAATAACATTTCAAGCTAAATTGATTGTTATAGATGAAAAGCGGATTTTTCAAGAAATAGAAGAAAAAAATCCTGCATCAGTTTCATTAAATGGGCCAGATGGAATTTTGCCACAAGTACAAGATACTGCAAAAAATATTACAAAAAAATTTGGCATTCCAGCATATGTTCTAGCTGATACAACTTGGGGAACATGTGATTTGAACTCAAATGGATCCAAAGTTCTTGGCGCAGAAATCCAATTCAACATAGGCCATACAATAAACACTGAGACATATGAGAAAAATTTGATCCTAATTGATGCCTATGACGATGTAGAGTTTGACAGTGTGGCAAAAAAATGTGCAGAAATACTGAAAGGAAAAATAATTTCTCTAGTAACAGATAGTCAACATTTGCATCAAGTAGACAAAGTTGAAAAAATTCTAACAGAAAATAGAATCACGGTAAAGATTGGAAAAGGTAAAGGGCAATTAAACGATGGACAGGTGTTTGGCTGTGAATTTTATCCTGCAACAGATCTAAAAAAAGAAGTTGATGCATATGTTTTCTTGGGACAAAGTAATTTTCACGCATCTGGAATTGCATTATCCACAAATTTGCCAACATATGTTTTAGATCCTTACTTTAACGAAGTAAGAGAAGTTACAGACTTTGCACAGAAATTAAAAAGGAAAGCAACTCTTGCCATATACAAAGCAGCTGAAGCAAAAACTTTTGGAGTGATTGTTGGATTGAAGGAAGGTCAGTTATCAAAGGTTTTTGCATTAAAAATCAAAGAAGAGTTAGAGGCTGAAGGAAAAGAGGTTCAGTTATTTGCATTAACAGACATTACAAATGACAGACTAAGAAATCTAAAAGGAATTGATGCTTTTATTCAAGTTGCATGTCCTAGAATTTCTACAGATAATCAGTTTGACAAGCCTGTATTATCATCACCACAAGCTAATGCATTACTAAAAATTCTTAGAAATGAAAGTATTGAAGGATATTTAGAAATCCCACATTGGTTATGATACTAGTTTTTGAAATTTAGGATTATCAGATAATTTTTTAAAAGATTTTGATTTTTTTGCTTTGATTTTGTATTGGGTTCCTTGAGAAATTGATTTTTCAAGTAGCAACAATGAATCGTCTGTTTTTGAAAGCATTGCTAAACTACAAGATTTATCAAATAAAACATCGCCATTTTCAGGATAATCATTCAAAATTATATCACAACAAGAAATGGAATCATTGTATCTATTCATAGAAAATAGAATTCTTTCCTTGTGGTATAATGCAATATTGTATTTTGGGTTAGACTTTAAAATTTTATCACATATAGACAGCCCTTCAGAAAGATTTCCTTGTTTTCTAAAAGAAGAAATTTTGTTTACCAACACAGAAAGGTCATCAGGATAGTTTTCAAGTGCTAAATCATAGTAACTCATAGCACTTTCATAATCTTTTAGTTTACTTAGTGCATATCCTTTGTTGTTAAGGGAGCTAAGGTGTTTTGGGTTTTCATCTAGAATTTTATTATAATAAGAAATTGCTTCATGGTACTTTCCCTTTAAAAATAATCTATTTCCTTCATCTAAAATGGAATTTGTTTTGGGATCATCCATGAATAATCAGCTTGGCTTCATTATGATTTTTCCAAAAAGTCCTTTACCTTTTAGCATCTTTGTGTGAGCTTCAACAGCTTGTTCAAGTGTATATTCAGAATCAATTATAGATTTTATTTTTCCTTTAGACATCCAATAAAATCCCTGTTCAAGTTCAGCTCTTGTTCCTTGAGTTGAGCCTAAAATGTTTAATCCTTTAAAGAAAATATGTCTAAGGTCAGTTTTTGCCATATATCCAGTGGTAGCTCCAGTAGTAATTACAGTCCCTCCATAATTTAGAAGAGTGAGTTCCTTGTTCCAATGAGAACCTCCAATATGTTCAAAAATTACATCTACGCCAGGAACATCGCCATATGGCTTTGGAAGTTTTTTTGCAATTGCTCTTACTTCTTTATGCCAATCATCTTTTCTATGATCAATTGCATAATCTGCTCCAAGTTCAAGTAGTTGATCTAATTTGTCGGGACTAGCAGTTGCAATTACAGTGCAACCAAAAAGTTTTGCAATTTGAATTCCATAATTTCCAACACCAGAACCACCACCCATAATCAAAACTAATTGTCCTGGTTGAATTTTTGCTCTACCAACTAACATATGCCAAGAAGTTAACATTGTCATAGATGCGGCTGCTGCTTCTTCATACGATACTCCTTCAGGAATTTTTACAACGTTAACTTCTGGAAGATGTGTATATTCACAGTATCCACCCCAAAGAGGGCCTGTTTCAAATCCCCAAATGGTTCGTTTTTTGCAATCATATTCTCGTCCAGATGTACATCTCTTACATACTCTGCAAGACATATTTCCGTGTGAAACAACTCTGTCACCTACTTTGAAATTTTTTACATCTTCACCTACTGCAGTTACTTCACCTGCTGCATCAGTTCCAGAAATATGTGGTAAAGGGATTGCCAGAGGTTTGCCTCTCATTCCCCAAATATCATCATAATTTAAAGCGGCCGCCTTTACTTTGAAAACTACCTCGTTTGATTTAGGTTCAGGAATCGGTAGATCTTTAATTTTTAAAATTTTAGAAAAATCATCATCAGTAGTATATTCATCATAAACCAGAGCCTTCATGATTTTTTTCATATGTGTGTAAATATATGATTTATCGATATCAATTAGGCCATAAACAATTATAATCACAAAAACAAGAATTTGAGCATGTCGGAAAATGCAACATTTCCAGGTGAAAAAATAGCATCTATTGAAGAATATGAGGCTGGATACAATGCTTTTGATGATGGAGATATGGTAAGAGCAGCAACTATTGGACAAAAAGACATCGACAAAACCACTAGAACTGCAAATATTACACATCCAAAGAATCTATCCATACCAAAAGTAGGAGATGTCGTAATTGGAACAGTAGCAGCAGTAATGTCATCCATGATTGCAGTTTCAATTGATTACATTAATGGAAATCCAACTACATCTAAAGTAGAATGTGTTTGTTCAACAAGAAATATCAGAAAAAGAAATGTTGCACTAGTAAACGATATAGCAAAATTAAAAATTTTAAATCATCTTAATGGTACGATTCATGCTACAGTTGATGAATCGAATTTAGGGATACTCTTTACAAAATGTCGCAAATGTGGAGGAAAAGTAGTACCTATGCGTGATGCCATAAAATGTACAGAATGTTCATGGATTGATGAAAGAAAACTATCTGCAGACTTTGGTAAAAGCGATTTCGTAAAACTGAGAGAATAAAAATGATTAATGTATCGTTCCAAGGTGAACGAGGGGCATATAGTGAAGCTGCAGCAAGAGCATTATTTGATGAGGATGTTGAAACAGTTCCATTTGCAACGTTTGCCGAAGTTTTGGAAAACACATCCAAAGAAAAAACAGAATATTCAGTTTTACCTGTAGAGAATTCATTAGAAGGTAGTGTTGGAGAAAGTTACGATTTGTTGTATTCTACATCACTAAATGCAACAGGAGAAATTTATCACAGAATTGAACATTGTTTAATTGGAATTGGAGAAATAAATGAAGTTGACACCGTGTATTCACATCCACAAGCTCTTGGTCAATGTAGAAAGTTCATTGAAGAACACAAAATGAAAACGATTCCAGCATACGATACTGCAGGTAGTGTAAAAATAATCAAAGAACTAAACAAGAAAAATTGTGCCTGTATTGCAAGCAAAACAGCATCATTGATTTATGATGTTCCTGTTATTGCAGAAAATATTGCAAATAACTTGAACAATTACACACGATTTTTGGTATTATCAAAAAAAGAATCAGACATTACAGGAAATGACAAGACATCGATAATTTTCTCAATAAAACACGAACCCGGTTCGCTATATAGAATAATTGAGAATTTTCATAAGAATAATGTAAATCTAACAAAGATAGAATCAAGACCAACAAGAGCCAATACATGGGAATACAACTTCTATGTAGATTTTGAGGGACATCAAAAAGAGTCCAAGATTTCTGAAATGTTAGAAAAGATCAAACAAGATACGTTATTTTTGAAAGTTTTGGGTTCTTACCCTTCAGCAAAACTTAGCTAAAAGCCTTTTGGTTTTCTTAGTGTAAAACCCATACTAAATCCAATAATCACCATTCCAGCAGTAATCACCACTAAGTGATACGTAAATAGAATTGGATCAACAGTAATGTTGAGTGTAGCTACAATATGCAAATCAGTTGAACCAGTATTTTGTATGTTTATCATTGTAATACCATCTTCAAGATGAGTCCATTCCAGAGTAACTTCTTCAGAATAGGATTTCATAGGAATTTGCAATCCATCACCAGGACTAGATAATTTAAGATCAAATTTATCACCAGTAATAGTCATGAGTTGATGTCCACCACTATTAGCTCGAATTTGATAAGAAGTAGATTCACCAAGTGCAAATGTTTCATCAACTTCAACTGTTTGTAAACCAATATCTGAAATAAGCGAATAGATACCTATTCCAATAATTATGCTACCAACTACTAATCCAATTATAGTTCGTTTTGATAACATGATTCAATCAATCCCAATACTGTTTAAAAAATTATCTACATTAATGAAACATCATGAGGCTGACTTTCTGCAAAGCCAGCTCTTGACATTTTGATAAATTCTGCATTTTGTTGCATTTGGGGAATTGTGTGAGCACCACAATAACTCAAGCCAGAACGAACACCGCCTGCAAGTTGTTTTAGAATATCAGTAACTGTTCCTTTGTAAGGTACCATTGCCTCAACTCCTTCTGCAACATAGTCATTTAGGTCATCTTCAAGTGAAATCGAGCCTGTTTCTTTTGATTTTCTACCAATTGAGGCTGCAAGAGAAGCCATTCCACGATATACTTTGAAACGTTTACCATTTTTAGTCAAAACTGTACCAGGGGATTCATCAGTTCCACCAAGCATACTTCCAACCATTACAGAAGATGCACCGGCAGCTAGAGCTTTTGTTGCATCACCAGATGTTCTAGTACCACCATCAGAGATAATTGGAATTCCATGATCATTACCAATTTTTGCACAATCCATTACAGCAGTTAATTGTGGAACACCTGAACCAGTAATTACTCTAGTAATACAAATTGAACCAGAACCTACACCAACTTTTACTGCATCAACACCTGCTTTTATCAAATCTTCAGCTCCTTGAGCAGTTGCAATATTTCCAGCAATTAATTCACAGTTAGGAAATGCTTTCTTGATGTTACGAACTGTACTAATTGCATTCTCACTATGACCATGTGCAATATCAACAACAAGAACATCAGCACCTGCATCTAACAAAGATTCACTTCTTTCCAAAAAGTCACCTTTGACACCAACTGCAGCTCCAACTAAGGGTCTGCCTTTCTTATCTTTAGAGGCATTTGGATAATCAGTATTATTTGTAATATCCTTACTAGTAATCAATCCTTGTATAACACCAGAGTCATCAACGATTGGGAGTTTTTCAATTCGGTGTTTATGTAAAATATCTTTTGCTTCATCCAATGACACACCTGGTTTTGCAGTAACAACATCTTTTGTCATTACATCAGCGATTGTTCCATTTGAACCAGCAAAAAGTAAATCTCTTTCAGTGACAATTCCTACTAATTTGGAGTTTGAATCAACAATTAACAAGCCAGAAATTTCTTTGTCTTCTGCATAATCTAATGCATCTTGGATGGATTTGTCTGAGGAAATAGAATATGGATTCTCGATCATAACGCTACCTGAACGCTTTACCTTTAGCACTTCATTTGCCTGTTCCTGAATAGTCAAAAATCTATGAACAATTCCAATTCCTCCAGCACGAGCCATGGCTACAGCCATAGATGACTCTGTAACAGTATCCATGTTTGCACTCACAAATGGAATGTTAATTGTGATATTTCGAGATAATTTTGTGGTCAGATCGGTCTGACTTCTACTTGTAATATCTGAATATTTGGGTACAAGAAGAACGTCATCAAAAGTTAATCCTTCTTTGAATTCCAATGAAACCTTGTTAAGAAAGTTGAATATTGATTATAAGCCTTTGTGTTATTTTTTCAGATTGGATGCAATAGTTACTGCATCTTTTGTAGCATTCACGTTATGAGTACGTATAATGTCTGCACCATTATTCACAGATATTGCTTCGGCAGCAATAGAACCAAACAAGCGATCAGATGGATCGTTTTGTAAAATTTCTCCAAGAAAAGATTTGTTTGAAACTGAGATCAAAATAGGATAGTTTCCCTTGATTGAATTCAAATTTTGAATTACAGTTAGATCTCTTTTAACCCAATCAGATTTAATTTTAGTGAAAAATGGTCCATTTCCTTCTTTTCTAAAAAATCCAATTGAGGGGTCTAATGCAATTTTTTCAGAAGATATATTAGATTTTTTTGCAATTTTCAAACTTTCTTGAAGTAGTTTTTTTGTAACAGACACTGAATTGCCCATTACAGTTTTTGAACTAAAAGCACACAAGATTAATGATGGAGAAAAATCTGAAATGACATCTTTCATTTTTTCATCATACTTTAAACCAGAAATATCATTGATAATTTCTACGCCATGCTCTAATGCATCTTTAGCAGGTTTTGCTCTACAAGTATCAATAGAAATTGGAATATTAGATACATCTTGAATAATTTTTACTGCATCAAGTATTCTCTTTGATTCAATTTTTTCTGAAACCATAGTAGAAAGATAGGGTGCAGTAGACATTCCACCTACATCAATAAAATCAGCACCATCATTTTCCATCTCTTTAATAGAATTCTTTATCTGAGTTTTTGTAGTGTGAATAGATTTTTTGTAAAAAGATTCAGGACTAGTATTCAAAATACCCATGATACGAACAGGATTTTTACCTCCAACATCCACTTTTGCAAGTCTAGTCACATGATTTATCAAAAACTAATACAATTTGAGTCATATGATGATTTCAGGTTGGAAAGCAAAGTATGCAGATATTCTAAAGGAGTTCAAATATGATGAGAAAAAAGACAAGGAATCAGCCACATTATTAGACTCATTTCTCAAAAAATCAAAAACCAACAAAAGAATTCAGGATCTAGTTCAAGGAAATACTGTGTTAGTTATAGGTTCTGGGCCATCATTATCATATGCAATTCCAAAATTAAAAAAATTAAAAAAAGTGGTCAAAATTGCAGCAGACAGTTCATTAAAACCACTATTAGAAAATGGAATTGTTCCAGATATTGTTGTAACAGATTTAGATGGAGATGAAAAGTCATTTAAAAAAATTGCAAAAAGTTCAATCTTTGTAGTACATGCACATGGAGACAATATTTCAAAATTAGAATTAGCAAAAAAATTCAAAAATTGTATTGGCACTACACAAACAAAACCATTTAACAAAATACAAAATTTTGGCGGATTTACAGATGGAGATAGAGGAGTTTTTCTAGCAAGTTATTTTGAGGCAAAAAAAATTATTCTGTTTGGGATGGATTTTGGTAATAGGATAGGAAAATTTTCAGATACAAAAAAATCTGAAAGAAAAATAAAATTAATAAAATTAAAAAAAGGAAAATCACTCTTAGAGTGGTTATCTACAAAGACAAAATCAGAATTATTTACTACTTCAACTAGGATCAAAGGATTTGAAAAAATACCATACAAAAGCCTGGATATTATAATTACCTAGAATGCATTTAATACCCATTCCCCATTTATCAAATTATGAAATTTTCAGAGGAACAAATGAAGGGAATTGTTACTTTGAAGGAAAGTTTGATCGAGCAAGTTGACAAACATCAAGAAGCAATAGAGACTTTAGAAAAAAATATTACAATTTTAGATATGTTCCTAAAAGAATCTAGTTTTACCAAAGCATCACAGTTACCACCCACAGAAAAAATTGAGCCACAAAAAATCAAAGAATCAGTCAAAGAAGTACAAAATTCAATCCCAATTACGCAAGGAAAAGATGGAAAAGTTATTGCCAATGCATTTGTTACGCCTGAACAAGTATCAATTGTGTTAGATGATAATGTAGAGATTAGTGCAGACACTCCTCCTTTCAAATCATTTTTCCTAGATAGAATCATCGGAGAAATGAAAAAGAAGGATTCAACTGATGCGGAAAATGGAAAGATTCAAAGAGAATCAATAATTGATTACATCATTAACAAAAATGGTTCAGACATTAGAGAAATCATTATCAAAAATTACAGACAAAAAGAAAGAGTAAATGAATTGATCAATACAGCAGGATGGTCATTATCAAGAATGCTGGAGAATATTAACAAGTGATTACATGGACAAGATTGTAGTCTTAGATTTTGGGTCACAGTATAGTCATTTAATTTGTAGAAGAATAAGAGAATTTTCAGTATATGCAGAATTAGTTCCTTTTGATATTAGTTATGAAGAGTTACAAAAATATAATCCAAAAGGAATAATTTTTTCTGGTGGTCCATCTAGTGTTTATAGTTCTGATGCACCAGTTCCAGAAAGTAAAATTTTTGATATGAATTTACCATTACTTGGAATTTGTTACGGTCATCAATTAATTGTAAATAAATACGGAGGTAAAGTAAAAAGGGCAAACAAAGAATATGGTTCTTCGTTACTAACAATTGACAATGACAAAGATTTGCTAAATGGTGTTGGTGAATCAGTAAGAGCATGGATGAGTCATGGAGATGAAGCAGAAGAAATTCCTCCTGGATTCCAAGTTATAGGACACACAGAAAGTGCAAAAGCAGCTGCAATAGCATCAGATGAAAAATCAGTTTACGGAATTCAATTTCACCCAGAAGTTGTCCACACAGAACAAGGAACAGGAATTCTCAAAAATTTTGTGTTGAAAGTTTGTGGAGCAAAACAAGACTGGACCATGGAGGGTTTTATTGATTCAGCAGTAGAAAAAATCTCAAAAATTGAAGGAAATGTACTCTGTGGAGTTAGTGGAGGCATAGATTCCACTGTGGCTGCATTGTTAATTCACAAAGCTATAGGAGATAGACTCAAGTGTGTTTTTGTCAATAACGGATTGTTAAGATTAAACGAAGAGACTGAGATTGAAACGATGTTCAAAGATAATTTCAATGTAAATTTCACATCAATTAATGCAGTAGATAATTTCCTTGATAAGCTCAAAGGAGTTGAAGATCCTGAGAGAAAAAGAATGATTGTTGGTGAAGAATTTGTTAATGTATTTACAGAATTTGCTGAAAAAAATGGTCCATTCAAGTGGTTAGCTCAAGGAACTCTCTATCCAGACGTAATTGAAAGTGGAGTTTCAAAAGGACCAGCTGATGTAATAAAATCACATCACAATGTAGGAGGACTACCTGATTGGCTCAATTTAGAGATTTTAGAACCACTAAGAGAACTATACAAAGATGAAGTTAGAATGATTGCAAAAATTCTTGAAGTTCCAGAAAAACTTTTCATGAGACATCCTTTCCCGGGACCGGGATTGGCTGTAAGAATCATCGGAGAAGTTACACCAACAAAGCTTGAAATTTCAAAAGTTGCAAGTAAAATTGTAGAAGACGAACTAGTCGAAGCTGGTCTGTATGGAAAAGTCTGGCAAGCTTATGCAGCAGTAGGAGACGATAGAGCAGTAGGTGTAGTTGGAGATGAGAGAAAATACGGAAACATTGTAATGATCAGAGTTGTTGATTCAATTGATGCAATGACTGCAGATTGGACAAGATTACCACACGGGTTGTTAGAAAAGATGAGTAACAGAATAACAAATGAGATTGAAGATGTAACTTGGGTGACATATACGATTTCAAGCAAGCCTCCTGCCACAATTGAGCCTCAATAGGTGAAGAAAATGGAATATGAGAAAATTTGTGATGAAGTTTTAGAATGTGATAAAAAAATTAGATATGTTGGGGTATATGATTATGGAGAGTTACACGACAAAATGCGTCCAGGAGTAGAAAGTTTTCTATCAAGAGAAGAAACAGAATTGTCATTATCTCAAGCAGTTTATCGTTGGTCAACACGTAAAAAAACATCAGATAAAATTGGAAAGCCAGAATTTGCACTAGCAAAATATGAGAAAATCTACAGAGTGACAGTTCCAGTTGGAGGTGCAGGGTTGATTTTGTTTAGTACAGAATTAGATGCCAATGTAAATGAAGTAATCGACAAAGTGATCGAAATCAAAAATAAATACTCGGAATAATTTGTGATGAATATGGATTTTCATGTTTTTGATACATATGTAAAGGCAAAAGATGGGCAAACAATGCATTTTGATGTGGTTACAGATAACAATAATGTTGAAAAGGCAATTTCTTATGCAAAAGAATGGCTCAATACAATTGGAGAAGAAGATTCCAAAGTTACAACTGAAGAATGTAAGTTTTGTCACACACAATCTGTTCCAGAAGATATTGAAATTGAAATAATGACTAATGGTTATTTCATTTCAAAGATGGAAGGCTGTCCCGAATAACTAATTTAGTAAAGCAGCACCATAGACACCTGCTGAATCGCCTAATTCATTTTTCAAAATAGGTGTATCAACTAAATCTGAAAATACTTTTTCATAAACTGATTTTTTTCCTTCAGTATACAAGAAATCAATATTTGATAAACCACCTCCAAGAACAATTGCATCAGGATCCAAGATGTCTATCACATTGGCAAGACCAAAACCAAAATTTTCTAAAAATTTACTTTTCCATGTTTTTCCGATACCACTATCAATATTTGAAAGAATTTCAGGCACAGATTTTGATTCTCCTGAAAGTAATTCCCATTTTTGCTCTAATGCAGGACCACTGATATAGGTCTCTACACATCCAGTTTTTCCACAATAACATGAATGTCCATTACGATGTAACGTGTGATGCCCCCATTCACCAGCAATGTTGGTTCTTCCTGAATGCAGTTTTCCATTAACAATAATTCCTCCACCAACACCAGTTCCCATTATTACACCAAAAACAAGATCAAAATTTTGTGCAGCACCCATCTTTGATTCTGCCATAACAAAACAATTTGCATCATTTTCCATTGCAATATTTCTTTGTAATTTTTTTTCAAGATCTTCTTTTAGTGGTTTTCCAATCAAACACTGAGTGTTACTATTTTTTATCAATCCAGTTTTTTTTGAAATTGCACCTGGAGTACATATTCCTAAAGAAAAATCTGAAATATTACTAGATATTTCTAAAACTAAATTTGAGATAGTGTTAACTATTTCAGAATAATTGTCCTTGGGTGTGGAAACTCTTTTTCGTTCTAAAACATTTAGAGAATCATCTAACAGAATTGCTTCAATTTTTGTTCCACCTAAATCAACACCTAGTTTGTTCAACAATAACTATTCAAAGGTAGAAGGCTTAAGTTTTAATCAATTATCCCATTGGAGGCATGCCACCGCCACCTGGACCACCAGATACTGCAATAACATCATCGATTCTAAGAATCATACATGCAGCTTCTGTTGCAGATTTGATAATCTGTTCTTTGACAGCAATTGGTTCAACAACATCAATAGAAAGCATATCTGCAATCTTTGTGTTTTTGGCATCAATACCGGTCCATTTACGACCTTGGTTTTGTTTTGCTCTCAAGTTTGCCATGGTATCAATTGGATCCATTCCTGCATTTTCAGCAATGGTTAATGGAATTACCTCTAATGCTTCAGCATATTTTTTAATTGCAAGTTGTTCTCGTCCATCAAAATTGTCAGCCCAATCTTTGAGTTGAGATGCTGCAAATGATTCAGGGGCACCGCCACCTGCAACAATTTCAGGCTTTTCAATCACATCTTTTACAACCATAAGTGAATCATGAATAGAGCGGTCAACCTCATCAATTACTCTTTGAGAACCACCACGAATTAACATTGTAACTGATTGTGGGTGTTTACATCCTTCAATGAATACCCATTTGTCAGATTCAACTTTCTTTTGATGAACTAAATTAGCAGAACCTAGATCTTTTTCAGATAGATCATCAATATTACTAATTACACGACCACCAGTTGCTTTTCCTAGTTTAATCATATCACTTTCTTTTACACGACGTACTGCAAGAATTCCATTTTTTGCAAGATAATGTTGTGCAATATCATCAATTCCTTTTTGACAAATTAGGACATTAACTCCAATATCATGTAATTTGTCAACCATTGTTTTGAGCATTCTATTTTCTTCTTCTAAGAACATCTGCATTTGAGTAGGATCAGAAATTCTAATTTCAGAACTCATCTCAGTTTTTTCAATTTCAAGTGCGGAATTTAGTAAAGCAATGTTTGCTTTGTCAATTTTTGTAGGCATCCCACTATGAACAATTTCTTTATCTAAAACAATTCCTTTAACAATTTGAGTATCTTGAATAGAACCGCCTGATTTCTTTTCAACCTTAATGTTTTCAAGGTCAACAAAGTAATCTTCACCTTTCTTTGTAACTATACTAAGAATAGCATCAACAACAATTTTTGATAATGTGTCACTGTCTTCTGAAATTAATTTAGATTGCATGCTTGTTGTGGCAATTTTAATGAGTGATTCTTTATCATCAGGTTTGATTTTCTTTGATAATTCAGAGTAAATTTCAAGAGTTTTTTCGGCAGCAGCTTGATAACCATCAATAATTGTTGAAGAATGAACATCTTTTTTGAGAAGTTCTTCTGCTTTAGCTAAAAGTGTTCCTCCAAAAACTACAGAAGAAGTTGTACCGTCTCCAACTTCATTATCAACAGTTTTTGAAATTTCAACCATCATTTTGGCTGCAGGGTGCTGAACATCAATTTCTTTAAGAATTGTTGCACCATCATTTGTAATAGTAACATCACCTAAAGAATCAACTAACATTTTGTCTAGACCACGTGGTCCAAGGCTGCTTTTGACTAGTTCTGTAACTAATTTTGCTGCAGCAATATTGTTTTGTTGAGCGTCCTTACCCTTTTGTTGTAATGCACTCTCTTTGAGTACTAAAACAGGTCCATTTGGTCCTTGTTGAATTGATGCCATTTAGATTCAGCTTCAATCCCCTGAATCCCCCTTTTTAACATTACTTAGTTGATCGGTGGGATGTGACTTCGTTTTTTCACATCAACTATACCACCTGAAAGAATTCGAACAGATGGTAAGGCCAAAAATGGCAAGAACAAAGGAATTAGGTGAGGTCTAGAAAACTTGCATCCAGAATCAACAATAGAGTTGTTGATTTTTTCAAAGTTAGATGAAACTTTTTCAAAGGAATCTGTTGAAACAATACCTGCAAATTGTAATGGTAGTGAAGCAAGAATTTTTCCGGATTTTACTACAGCTAGTCCGCCTTGGTTTTTTATTAAATGATTTGAGGCAACTGCCATATCAGAATCATTTGAACCAATAACGATTAGATCATTTTCATGAAAACTCCAAGTAGATGCAAATGCCCCAATATCAGCACCAAAATTTTCAAGAAATCCGATAGAATGTTTGCTTGTACCATGAGTTCTATCAAATGCTGCAACTTTCCATATGTCAGAATCTAAAGATGCAGAAACTAGATTGTTTTTTGATTCGAGTTGAGCAGATCCTATTTTTGTAATAATTTCAGTCTGCATGAAAATTGTATTTGCAACAACATCTTTCTTTTTAGATTTTATTTGAAAATCATTTTTTGAGAATTTTTTTAGTTTTACAGTATTTTTGATCCAAGGAGATATTGCTTTTTTCTTTATTGGAAAAACAATTTTTCCATCAGAGACAGCAAGTTTTCCTCCTACAAACACGGTTTTAGGTCTAAAGGATTTCAAATCATTGAAAATTAGAATGTCAGCTAGTTTACCAGGTGCAATTCCACCAAGATCTTTTCCCATGTTATAATAATCAAAATTGTTTTTAGATGCCATAGATACTGCATCAATTGGTTCTAAGCCAAGTTTGACAGATTCACGTATACAATGATCAATATGACCAAATTTTGCAATATCTTTTGGATCAAGACCATCTGAACAAAACATTAATCGATTTAGATATGTTCCATGAGACAAGACTCTTGGAATAATTTCTTTCAAATCACGTCTAATAGAACCTTCTCTAATCATTATCCACATTCCTAGACGTAATCTCTCTAAGACTTGATCAAAGTTGATTGGTTCATGACAAGAAAGGACTCCTGAAGAAACATAGGCATTAAGTTTTTTGTCACTTGCACCAGCAGTATGTCCATTGATAATACAATCACATTCCAACATTGCTGAAAGAGATTTCATTGTTTTTGGTTCACGGAGAGTAACTTTTGTCCATGAAAAAACCTCACCTAAACCAAGTACATGAGGATGTTTTATTGCAGATTTTTCTTGTGATAAAGTGAGAGTGTTACTATTACTAAACTTTGCATCAACAGGCAATCCCCCAGGTACAACTTGAAAAATTCTTACAGGGAGGTCTTCGCCCAATTTTAAAAATTCTTGAAAGCCTTTGTATCCTCCTACACTAACAACATCAATAGGATCAGAGAAAAGAGAAGTTACACCACAAAGAAGTGCTTGTTTTGCAAATTCAGATGGAAGTACAAATTGATCAATATGCAGATGTGGATCTGCAAAACCAGGACCTACATACTTGTTTTTTACATCAATGATTTTTGTTTTGGAGCCTTGTGCATGTGTTGCATCTGGACCAACATATGCAATTCTCTCACCAACTATTGCAATCTGAGTTTTTGGAATGATTTCTCTAGTATAGACAGACAGTAAATTACAATTTTTTAAAATCAGATCTGCTTTATTGTCACCCATAGCCACAGAATTTAGTGCAGAGATCGAATTTGCTAGGCTCGAAGTCACGATTTTTGATTAGATTTTGCGCCTATTATAGATTCAATGCTTAAATTACGGTTGAGAAGGTTTTGTTCATATGAACATACCAAAGGTGATCCGAAAGTATTGTGCAAAATGTAAGACACATACTGAACAAAAGGTCTCCATTTACAAGGCTGGAAAGAGACGTGGTTCTGCAAGAGGTGAACGTAGACATGCTGAACGTAAACATGGGTATGGTGGACAAAAGTTCCCTAAATTAGCAAAACCAGCCAAAGTTACAAAGAAAGTTACTCCAATTATGACATGTACTGTATGTAAAAAGAAGTACAATAAACTAGGTGTTAGAATTAAGAAATTTGAGTTGGTGGCAGCATGAAGAAGGATCACGTCGAAATTCCAAAACCATCAAGTAAATTTCAAAAAGTTAACTGTAATGAATGTGG
Source organism: Candidatus Nitrosopumilus sp. (assembly GCF_965263415.1). GTDB lineage: Archaea > Thermoproteota > Nitrososphaeria > Nitrososphaerales > Nitrosopumilaceae > Nitrosopumilus. The sequence continues at coordinate 635,049 of NZ_OZ253671.1, read as the reverse complement.
AGAATTACAAATTGTTTATTCACATGCATCAACACAAGTTGCTTGTAATTCATGCGGAAATGCAATTGCAGAAGCAACAGGTTCTAAAGCAAAAATTAATGGTAAAGTCTCAGGCAGCGCTGAGTAAATCATAATCCTGTTTAGTATTTAGATTAAGTGCAATTCTTTTGTCATCAAGTATGATATAATTTTCTTCTAAATTCTCAAGTGAATCAATTTTTTGAGAGTCAATTAATGAAATTCCTGTGAAATGACATTTTTGATTATCATGAATTATAGAATATTCAGATTTCGTTCCAATAGAAGATAGTAATTTGTTAGTAACAAGAATACTTGTCCAAATTTTTTGAGAATTATTTTGTTTTACAATTGTTTGAATGATTTCTTCATCTAGTAATGGGAGATCACCAGAGGTGACTAAAACTAAATCATTGAATTTTTGCAGGACCGAGTTTAGATCCTCAACATAACCTATTCCAGAAGTATCAAAAGTTTCAATATTATTTTCTTCTAGTAGTTTTTTTGTTTTAGGGGAATTAGGACTAGTTACTGCAATAATTTTAGAAAAACAGTGGGAGTTTTTTAATGAATCAACTACATGTAAGATAATTGGTTTTTTGTATTGTAAGAGTAGTTTCTCATCATCTAAATTCATGCGAGTTCCTTTACCACCGGCCATAACAATGCCAATCATATTGATACAAACACCATCAATGAAGCTAGACGAGTGAGTTCATTTGTAGCACCAATTACATCTCCAGTAATTCCACCAAAACTACGAGTAGATATGCCAAGTAAGAATAATGTCAATGCAACAGTAACTCCAAGCATTATCAATCCAGTAGTCTCACCAATCAAGGCTACAGGAATAAGCATGATGATAAACGCGGCTGCCAGTTTTCTCTTGTCTTTCATCAGATGTACGAAAGGAGAGTTTGAGCCAGATGCAGCTGAATTTCCTAAACTAGCCAAAAGCACCATTGAGAATTTAGCTAAAATTTCGCTAATCAGAATTGCTTTAAACAAATCAAATCCAGTAGTAAGAGATATTGTGATAATCAGACCAACCAAATACAAAACAAGTCCAACAATTCCAGCTGAACCAGTAGAAAGATCTTTCATTGCTTGGATTTTCTTTTCTTTTGTTCCTTTCACCATAAGTCCATCTGCAAAATCAGCTAAACCATCAGCATGATGAATGCCGGTAACAATTGCAATAGATGCAACAACTAACAAACTAACAAGTAGTGGATCTAAAAAGAAAGATAAACCAAATCCAAATGAACCAACTAAAAGTCCAATTGCAATTCCAACAATAGGGAAAACATACATGTATTTTGCAATATTTTCCAAAGTTGCATTTGATGATGGAAATATTGTCAAGAAAGAAAAGACAGAACCTATTTCCTTAAGCATGAATCCACCATCCAATTAATGTTAAAACGGTAACAATTGGAACAATTACAATTCCAAAGAATAGAACTGAAGTCAATTTCATAATAGATATTGCAGAATGTACATGTTCTTTTGTAAGAGTCAGATCACCATTACCCAATTCGTAATGATTTACTTTTTCAAATTTTGTGCCAAGTGCCCCTGCTAATGCAGCCATAGGATATCCTGCATTTGGACTCTCAGTTTTTTTGCCATCACGAATCATAATCTTGTAAGACTCTTTCCAGTTGTTTTGTAAAATAGCAGATGAGATGATCATTACAAGTCCAGTAAGTCTAGATGGAATGTAATTCAACAGAGTATCACATGTAGCTGCAAACCATCCCAAATTTTTGAAAATATTAGTTTTGTATCCTATCATAGAGTCAGCAGTATTAATTATCCTATACACAAATGCTCCAGGTAATCCAAAAATAGCATAGTAAAAGAGAGGTCCAGTTATTCCATCTACAGTGTTTTCACTTATACTTTCAAGCACGCCTGAAATCACGTGATTTTTATCTAAATTGGAAGTATTTCGCTTAACAATCATGGATAAATTTTCTCTGGCAGAATCCAAATTATTCAATTCAAGTGATTCTACAACTATCATTGCATAGCGTTCCAATCCCTTGATTGCAATAGTGGTCTTTAGTAACAAAGCACCTATCACAACTGAAACTACCAAAGTTATCCAATCAGTTGAAAGTAATGAAATTCCAAAATCCAAAGTTAAGAGCAATGTAACAACTATTCCAATAGGAATTATAACTACAAATATTCCACCAAGTCTTTCTAATTTTTGATTTTGGTTTTGTCCAAGTGGAGTTAGTTTTGCAATTAATCTACCAATCCAAGCAGTTGGATGATATCTATTCTTAGGATCCCCAAATATTAAATCAAGAACCAATGCAAATCCCACAATTATCAAAGATTCTAAAATCATTTTATCATCCTTTCAATAGTTTTGATATCTAAACTATTTTTTACAATTTTTGCTAGTTTATCTAAGTCTTTATCAATTTTTGATACATTATTTTTTGTCCAAGCAATTTGTTTTGCTTTGACATTTAACGAGTCTTCCTCTGGTAAGTTAACTTTTATCATAGGAATAGTTCCTATAACAGGAATTTTAGTAAGGTGTTTTATCTTTCTAAACCCTGGTTTTAGCACATCAATGTCACCTCTGAATTTATTTAATACAAATCCTTTTACTAATTTTTTATATTTATTTTCAATCAAATCCATAGTTCCAACTAAACTTGCAAATGAACCACCTTTGTCAATATCTGAAATCAAAAGTACAGACGCATTAGCTTTTTGAGCAATTTGCATATTTGCGATATCATATTTTTGCAAATTAATTTCAGCTGGAGATCCTGCACCTTCTAAAATAACTAGATCATAATTTTTTTGGAGTTTTGATAATGAAGTAGTAGCTGCTTTGAATCCTTTAGATTTTACAAATTTTGTATAGTAATCTTTTGCATGCATTTTCTTGTAATATTTCCCATTGAGGTAAACTGCACTATAGTAATTTCCCAAAGGCTTGAGCATAATTGGATTCAAATCAGATTCAATTGGGCATTTTGCAGCAATTGCTTGAATTGCCTGGGCACGAGAAATCTCAAAATCAGGCGTGGCATAGCCAAAATTAGACATGTTTTGAGATTTGAATGGAGCAACAAGGTATCCCTTTTGTTCAAAGATTCTGCACAATGCTGCAACCAATGTTGATTTTCCAGCACCAGAAGAAGTACCCTGTATCATCAAAGGTTTCATGTAATAGCCTCCATTGCAGTTACGAGTTTTAGATTATCTTTATGGGATTTTATAGCAATTCGAATATAGTGATTATCTAATCCACGAAAATTTTTGCAATCACGAATCAATATTTTGTGTTTTAATAATTTTTTTTGGAGTTTTGTTGAATCATCTTTTGTTTTTATTAAAATAAAATTTGTTGAAGAATCATGACATTCAAAACCAGGGATGTTAGCAATTTTCTTTTTTAGAAAATTTGATTCCTTTTTAATAATTGATTTTGATTTTGTAAGATGAGATTTGTTTTTAATGGCCATTATTCCTGCTTCTTGTGCCAATGCATTAACACTCCAAGGAATTTTTATTTTTTTCAAAATATCAATAGTTGTTTTTGAACCTATACCATATCCAATTCTGATTCCTGCTAATCCAAATGATTTTGTTAATGATCTCAAAACAAAAAGGTTATCATATTTTTTTACTAAATTTATTACAGATTGATTTGATTCGGGAACTAATTCAATAAAACATTCATCAACAAATACAAAACTAGATTTATTTTTTGCGGCAGATATTATTTTTGTCAATTGTTTTTTTGAGATAATAGTTCCAGTGGGATTGTTTGGATTGCATACAAAAACACATCCATTTTTGGGAATCTCTGAAATAAAAGAGTCTATATTTTTAGAAAGATTCATTGTTTTAAAAAAAGTGAATTTACAATCAGCGAGTCTTGATGCAGATTCGTATTCACTAAAAGTTGGAGTTGGAATTAAAACGCGTTTTTTAGACAAAAATGCTGTACAGAAATTATAGAGAATTTCAATTGCGCCATTGCCAACAACTATGTGAGAATCAGATAATCCAGTGTATTTTTTGAGGCTAGAGAGTAAACTGAGTGAATCAGTGTCAGGATAGTGTTCCATTCCATCTAGTCTTTGTTTCATAGTGGATTTTACAGAAGGTGGCATTCCCGCGGGACTAGTGTTTGAGCTAAAATCTAAGACATCAAGTTGATGATTTCCTCCAGAAAATCTGCCTCCATGAGAGACAGGATAGTGTTTAGTGATGCTTGTTTTGGTCCTTATTTTCACATAACAAAATAGGAATAGGCGATATAGTATCTTTTGGTAATTTGAATAACGATTATTAATTGAAACCGATCAATAATTAATTCATGGAGAAGAAAAGAGTTGCAATCATAGGAGTTACAGGTTCCGTAGGACAGGAATTTGTACAATCTTTGCATAATCACCCATGGTTTGAAGTAACCCAAATCGCAGCTTCAGAACGCTCTGCAGGTAAGAATTATCTTGATGCCATCAGAAATGAGGGAGGAATTATCATGTGGGATGTCGGAGGCGAGATCCCAGATTACATCAAAGAAATGACGGTAAAAAGCATAGACGAACTTGACACGTCACAATTAGACTTAGTATTTTCAGCAGTTGAATCTCAAGCTGCAAGAGACATTGAAACCAAAATGGCAGCAGAACTGCCAGTAGTTTCAACTAGTTCTGCATATAGATACGAAGAGGATGTTCCAATTCTCATTCCAGGTATAAATGATGAACAAGCTGAATTAATTGAGACACAAAAGAAAAACCGTAATTGGAAAGGATTTGTAACACCATTACCTAACTGTACAACCACAGGTTTAGCAATTACATTAAAACCATTACTTGAAAAATATGGTGCAAAAAAGGTCATGATGACTTCAATGCAAGCAATTTCAGGAGGTGGAAAATCAGGAGTGTCTGCCATGGGGATTACAGATAATATTTTACCTTATATTCCAAAAGAGGAAGGCAAAGTTAGGCTAGAAACAAGAAAGATTCTTGGAAAACTTGTAGATGGAAAAATTCAGGATGCAGATATTAGAGTTAGTTGTACTTGTACCAGAGTTCCAGTAATTGATGGACATACTGAATCAGTTTTTGTTGAAACTTCGGAAGATATTGATCCATCTAAAGCAAAAGAACTCTACAATGGTTACAACAAAGATATCTCGGTTCAAGGATTACCATCAGCTCCTAAAGAATACTATGCATTCCATGAAGATCCAACAAGACCTCAACCAAGAATGGAAAGAGAAGTTGGCGACGGAATGACTACAACAATCGGTAGAGTTGAAAAAGAAGAATTGTTTGATAAAGGTCTCAAATACATGCTATTTTCACATAACAAGAAAATGGGTTCAGCAAAAGGCGCAGTACTCTTAGCTGAAATGTTATACAAAAAAGGTAAGATCTAGATTTTTTTTGCAATTTTTTCAATAATAACTTTATAAGAACCAGAAATCTAGAACGACTCAGGTGTTTTAGACGGCAAAAGTAGATGACCTTGATCTGCAGATTTTATCAGAATTATCAAATGATGCATCAATTTCAGTTCCACGTTTATCAAAAAAAATCAATGTGAATTCATCAGTAGTCTATTCAAGAATTAAGAGATTGGTAAAAAGAAAACTAATTGAACGATTTACGATTGTCGTAAATGACGCAGAGTTAGGATACAATGTTAAAGCACTAACTGGAATTAACATGGATACAAAAAAACGCGATCACATAATTTCAGAATTATTCAAAATTGATGGAGTAAGAGAAGTAGCAGAAGTTACTGGTAGATTTGATATTCTTGTTACAATGTATTCAAAATCATTAGATCAGATGCACAAAATGGTCTCAGAGAGAATTGGAAGGATTGAAGGCATTCAGTCTTCAGAATCATTTATTGAGATGAAATCACGTGCCAAAGCAATGCCATATATGCCATCAAAGGATAGTGACTAGTATTGCAAAAACAAAAGACAGAATCTAGAGTTGCAGTATATTATGAATTAACAAAGCCCAAAATTTGGTATTTGTTGGTATTTACCGCATTTGGAGCCGCTTTAACGGCATCTAATATTTACGGAATTGATATTGCACCTTCTACATGGGCACTCATGTTATTTTCAGTTGCCGCAGGTTCTGCTGCAGCTAACACTTTGACAAATTATCATGATAGAGATATCGATGCAATAATGGAGAGAACAAAAGGTAGACCACTTCCATCAAAAAGAATCTATCCAGCAGTAAAAGCTCGTAATTTTGGATTAGCATTAGCTGGAATTTCATTAGTACTAGCATTTGGAATTTCATTTACAACCACAATAGAACAAGGTCTGTGGGCTACTGCATTCATAGCATTTGGATTACTAAACAATATTTTGATATACTCTTATGCACTAAAACGAAATTCAAGAACTAACATAATTTTAGGAGGATTATGTGGAGGTTCACCACCAATGATTGGATGGGTTGCAGTTACAATGTCAGATTTATGGACAATGGGACTTGCAATGGCAGGATTGGTATTCATTTGGATTCCAATGCATATTTGGGCATTAACACTGCATTTCAAGGACGATTACAACAAGGTAAATGTTCCAATGTTAACAGCAGTTCAATCAGAAAAAACATCTGCTAGAGCAATTGCAGGATCAACTGTTGTAATGGTATTATTTTCAATAGCACCATTTTTCATAACAACGCAAGCAGGAGAAGAGATGGTAGGAGGAGTGTATTTGTGGACTGCAATTGCATCAGGTATTTTGATGGTTGCACTATCAATTTGGGTAATAGTAAAACCTATGGAAAAAGCATCATGGACATTGTTTAAATTTTCAAGCCCCTATTTGGCAGTATTATTTATTGCATTAATGGTAGACTCTGCACTATAAGATACTGCTATTTTCATCTAAACTGTTAAGTTCTTTTGTAATTGAAGTGTGCTTTTCAACTAATTCTTCTAGTTCTTTTTGCACACTAGCAGAATCCCAATTTGATGAAATCAAAGAAGTTAGTTTTGCAACAATCCCCCATTGAACATTATTTTGTTCATCAATTAATTCCAGAAAGCGTTTTCCTTTCTCATCGTCATTCATAATCAGAAAAAGGATACGCAGTGATAAAAATCTGTAGCAGGTAATAGTATAATTTCAAAGTTTTATTAGGAAATTACCAATATTTCACATATGCAATGTAGTATTTCAGAATGCAAATCAAAAGCAATTCAAACAGTTCAGATCAGTTTTAGAGAAACAAGGAATCTGTGCAAAGAACATTTTGAATTATTTCAAAACAAAGACAAGAAACACACAATTAATTTTACAAAAGCATCAAAATTCAAATGAGATTAATTTAGATATTTTCAAATTTCAGAATTATTGAAAGACTTAACATCTACTATTTTCAAACTACCATATGGTTGCAAAGAAAAAAACCACAGCAAAGAAGAAACCAGTCAAAAAAACAACTTCAAAACCAAAATCTAAAGCAACAAAGCCAAAATCAAGCACAAAATCATCTACAAAAAAACCAGAATTTGAGAAAGCTTGGAGAGACTACAATTCTGCATTAAACGGATGGAAGGAATCTTTGGCACAGTGGCAAAAGGCTACAAATGAAACTTTAATGACATATCATGATGCATGTCAAAAAGCCGTAGAATCAGATGCAGAATTATTAAAAAAAGTCAGTTCAAGTTGGGAAAGTACTTGGGAAGAAATCGGTCCTGAATACATCAAACAACAAACAAAGATGATTGAAAATATTTTCAAAGAAACCAACATTGAATCAATTAAGAAATTCAACGAACAGTGGGAGAAATTCCTCAAAACATCAGGGGATGATTCAATCATGGCATATCAAGAAGCCATAAAGAGATTCAATCAAGCGTGGCAATCAGGTCAAATGTAGTTTTAAAATAGCTATTTTTTCATTTTTCCTATACGAAAGACTTTACAATTACATATTGAACATGTACCCTTTACTGCAGGACGTCCATTTTTCATAATTGTTTCTTCAGGATTTTTGATTTTTCTTTTTGTTTTACATTTAACACAGTAAGCTTCTATAGAAGAAGATGGTTTTGGAGAAGTCTCAGAAGATTGCTCAAGTTTTTTCTCGATCTCATCTAATTTTTTATTTTGTTTTTGTAATGTTTGAATAATTTCATGTTCAATATCAGCAGCTTCTAATTTTTCAATTTCTTTTTCTAGTTCTTTTACTCTTGAAATTTGTTCTTCTGTGGCTTCATCAGAAGGATTCAATTTTGAAGTTAACTCATCTTCTAATTCATCAATTTGTTCTTCTAAATCATTAAATTCAGTATTTTCCTCAACTACAGACTCAACTTCAGGCTCAGATTTTATTTCGGGAACAGGTTTTTCAGATAATTTAGTTTCTAATTCATCAATTTGTTTTTGAAGTTCATCTAATTGTTCAAATTGTTCAGGAGTAGCTTCTTCTGGTTCTGGAGCTGGTTCTTCTGTAACAGGTTCTGGAGATAAATCAAGTTCTTGTGGAAGTTCTTCTGCAGATTCTTTTGGTAGTGAACCTCTAGGACTTGGAGGAGCTGGTTCTGGTTTAGATTCTAACTCTTGGATTTGTTTCTCTAATTGTTCTAATCTTGCTAATTGTTCAGGAGTAGCTTCTTCTGGTTCTGGAGCTGGTTCTTCTGTAACAGGTTCTGGAGATAAATCAAGTTCTTGTGGAAGTTCTTCTGCAGATTCTTTTGGTAGTGAACCTCTAGGACTTGGAGGAGCTGGTTCTGGTTTAGATTCTAACTCTTGGATTTGTTTCTCTAATTGTTCTAATCTTGCTAATTGTTCAGGAGTAGCTTCTTCTGGTTCTGGAGCTGGTTCTTCTGTAACAGGTTCTGGAGCTAAATCAAGTTCTTGTGGAAGTTCTTCTGCAGATTCTTTTGGTAGTGAACCTCTAGGACTTGGAGGAGCTGGTTCTGGAGCTGGTTCTTCTGTAACAGGTTCTGGAGATAAATCAAGTTCTTGTGGAAGTTCTTCTGCAGATTCTTTTGGTAGTGAACCTCTAGGACTTGGAGGAGCTGGTTCTGGAGATGGTTCTTCTGTAACAGGTTCTGGAGCTAAATCAAGTTCATCTAGATCAACGCTTGTTACAACAGGTAAATCTCCCAGAGAATCTAATTCCACTTTATTTCCATCAATTCGTAAAAATGGTTCACCTCCAATTGAAAAAGTACGGATTCTATGTCCTTTTTTCCAGGAGTTTTTTCCACTGTAAATTGTGATATAAGAAATTCCGTTCTTAATGTCAGACGAAATAGTTAGGCGGTCAACAGGGATTCCTTTAGTAATTCCCTTGTCGGTATCCTGATGTCTAATAGCAATAGAAATCAAATGCTTGGAATCATAACTGACTTCAGAAATCAAATAGTCAGCCCATTTATCCATTATAAAAAATAGTGCTTAGTTTCTAGTAAATAAGCGAGTCTAAATCTAAGGATCTAAGTATTACGCTTAAAAAATAAGATTATAATTGGTTTTTAGAAAATACTATTCAAATGGAAATTTCTGTAGAACCATGGAAAAAACTAGTAATTCACGAAGTAATCGAGTACAAATTTGATGATTGGGTAAAGCAAATAGCATTTAGTACTAGATCTTCAGGAGGAGCAATTCCTACAATGCAATGGACAAATGGTATTGTTTTCTCACCAGCAAATTTCCCAACAACTAATGCTACTGTTGAAGAACAATTGAAAGGAATTTTGCACTGGTCATCAGTATCATTTGCAATAAAAGAAAAATTTGAAAAACAAATAGTCAAGGAAAATGCTACAATAAATCTAGTAGATGTGAGTGTAAATGAAATTTTCAAGGAATTAGCAATTAGTTTGAAATCACAATCAAAATTTACAAACTCTGAATCTGGCAATGATCAATGAATATTGAAAAAATTATTGATGATTGTAGAATTTATCTAAAACAGATAAAACAATACGATCCTGATCCTTTCTACGTAAATCATTTTTTTTCTAAATTCATAGATTCTGTAAATATGGTAATGGAAGATATTATTGATGAAGCAAACAGAGATTTTGGATTATTCATAACAGAGAAAATATCATATGAAAAATTTCTTAAAAAAGCAAAAGAAAAGAATGATGAGAAAGCGATTAAATTTTCAGAATGGTACATAGATAAAATTAATCAGGAACACAAAAGCAGATTCCCAAAAGTAATTAAAAAAATATGTGAATTAAAAAACAAAGAAGACACATTACCTGAAATAAAAATTATGATCAGAGCTCAAGACAGATATGAAAACGACATTAATCAACAAATCATGGTTGGCTTAAGTGATGAAAAATTACGCTCAAAAGAAGAGTTACAAATTGAGATTAATAGACAGTTACCAGTATTTTTAGAAATAATCAACTACAAAAGAACAAAAAATAATGAACCTAGTGTGAATGAAAATCAGATAACAACATCAGCGTTTATTGATATTGAAGATATTTCTGAAATTGAAGTTGCATATGCTGCAGAAATTTACATTCCTGTTTTGATAAGATTAGTTGAAGAATCAAGGAAAAAAATTAAAGAATTAACATCTTGGGATTAAGCTAATCTGAAAATCCAAACAAAGGGTGCTCATTTTTAATTTTAATTATTGGAAAATATGAGAAGCCATGATCGATAGTATCAGAGAATTCTGGATTTTTCCCGTGATTACCCTGATATTTTAAGAAATTTTTTGTTGGTTCAGAATCTAACTCAACATAATTGAAATTGTAATACACATCATCCATTTCTAGAGAAGTTATGTAACCAAGTACCCAAGATTTTTTTCTAGGTAAAGCAAATAATGTTAAATTTTGTTCATCAGGAAATTCAGGGTCATACGTTAATCTGGCCAAGCTACCAATATCTTTTACAGGTATTGGATGAAATTGATCTAGAATATCTTTTTTATTTTCAGGTAAGGGGGAAATTTCTGATTCCATATGAACCACAGGAGCATAATGAGAAATGTCTTTTGTCGATTCTACAATGTCACAGATTTCTTTTCCACTATTTACTTGATATGAAATGTATCGTCCAGATTTTTTCAAAGGCGTATAAAAAATCAGCAAAGTATTAGCAAGAATCATACTGCATGAAACAACTCTCTCTCCGTTAAATTCTTGAGAGTAGACTCGCTGAGGATATTCTCTAAATGCACAAGCATATCTTGCTAAATCATCAAAACTAGATAATTCAACAAAACACTCATTCTGAGATATGGACATAAAAAAATTTAGAATAGATGGTGTTTTTATTCTTTCAAAATTTATTTGGATTTTGGCCACATAGAGCCCCAAGTTTCAGTGAATTTTTTCATCATTTCACCATATGCATTCATCTGTTCTAATCCTGAGGAACTAAGACTCTTTTGCCAATTTTCAACAAATTGTTTGAAAGTAGACATGTTACTATCATTGAGAGCTCTTTGCCAGTTCTCACTAAATTCTTTGAAAGAATTCATTCCAGCATCAGTCATTGCTTTTTGCCAGTTTTCACCAAATAATTTCATGGTTTCATTACTAGATTCAACAGTAGCTTTTTCCCAAACTTCATTGAATTTAGATTGCATCTCACTACTGGCATTTTGAATCTGCTCAAAAAGTGATTTCCAATTTTCAAGAGATTTAGTGTATTCTTGCCACAATGAATCCCATTCATTATTTTTTTCTTGTTCAGACATTAACTAAAGATAGAGTTCATTATTCTTAAATGGATCCCTGAAAATCACAAAATTATTTTTGCCGATTTTGCAATCGTTTTTCCATTCGGATTTTTCCTTCTTCAAATTTTGCTCGGTCTTCGTCTGTTTTTAAAGAAAGTTTTGGAACATGCATGGGTTTGCCATTTTTGTCTAGTGCAACAAATGTTACAAAAGCAGTTCCAGTAGTGGTTCTAATCCCAGTAACAATATCTTCAGCTTCTGCCCTAACTTCTATTTCCATAGAAGAATTATGAACATAGTTTATTCTAGCATTTAATGAAAGTACATTTCCAACAAAAACAGGTTTTAGAAAATTAACACTATCCATAGATACTGTAACGGCATTTGATTGAGAATGCCTTTGAGCAACAATTCCAGCAACCATGTCAATATGTTTTAAAATTTCACCACCAAACACGTTTCCAGCTGGGTTTGCATCAGACGGGAACATCCTAACGATAACTTCAGCATGAGATTCAGCAGGACTCTTTTCTTTAAGATTTGATGATGACATGTTATCTAAAACAATTGTAATTTATCCAAATTTAATTTAATCAGTTGATTTTGGTTATTTGAAATATTTTTCGAGTTTAATTTTGTCAATTTTTGGGATTTTAGCCAACTCGAATCCCTCAGGACGCTTTGAAAGGGATCTAGTTGCATCAATACCCATTTTTGCAGTTTGTAATTTCTTTTGATTACTTGATGGATCAAGGCTAGAACCGCGCACATTTTTCAAGATTACAAGATCTTTATCTGCCTGGAATCTTGTGGCCATAGCATATTCTACTGCCTCTGCATCATTAGGATCAATATCTTCATCCACAACAGTAACTTGTTTTAGCGAACGATGAGATTCAAATGTTTTTTTGATAATTTTTTTTGGGTCCGAATTATTTTTCTTTTTTATTTGCACAACCGCATGTAGCCAATTACATCCACCATTTGTCATAGACACCTGTTGTGTTTGTCTAAATGTTTTTTTCAATTCACCATTTAATTTTGATTCAATTGGCATGCCCATTAACAATCTATGTTCTGAATAACCAGACAAAACATCATGGAAAATTGGGTTGTTTCTAAAATACATATTTTCAAGTTCAAAAACAGGTTGGGATCTTTCATGATCATAGGTTTGAAGCATTTCTACCATCCATTCAGGATGGGTTTTATCCTGAAGAATTTTTCCTTCCATAACAATTTCTGAACCAGAAGGAACATTTAGTCCAGTAAACGGAAGTTTTGTTAAAGTTAATTTTCCACCCAACAGAGAGTTTGCAATATCAATCTCGTCTTTTCCCCATTCTGCTTGATATGCTCCGGCAATAGAAATTGCAGGATGAACACCAACAGTTATTGCAATTTTTAGATCTTCACCATGTTCTTTTGCATCAACAAAACATCTATGCAAATGACGTCCTTCAACCATTCGTATTGAAAAATGAGTTTTGTCAATTGGCATCATTCGATGAAAAGAGGAATTTTGTTTTCCAGTTTCAGGGTTCTTTGCATATGCAATTGAAGATGTGATAAAAGGACCTGATTCTTTTTCAAAATGAGTAACAATAGGCATGGAAAGGAGGTTTTTTGAGCTATTTTCTTGAAATTTACCAGAGGAGATAATCTTTGGAGCTTTTGCTTTTTTGATTGCTGAAATAACCTTTTCATGAATATTATTTTCAGTACCTCCAACGGCAAGAGCAAATCTTTTTCGAGTACCAACCAAATTAGCAACTAAATTAAAATCACTTTCTTTAATATTTTCAAACAATACAGCATGTGAACCGTCAACTTTTGCAGTGATGCCTGCAATTTCATATTTTGTTGAAACCTTAGTTTTTACAGTTTTGAGTTCTTTGTTTTTCTTAATTTTAGAGATATAATTTCTTAAATCACTCATTCTCAATCATCTCCATAATCTCAGACATTAAGTCTTTTGCAGTGTTTGGTTCTAATTCTTTTTGAATAAATGCAGAAACTAATGCAATGCCTCTCATTCTAGTACTTATTCGTTCAGCAACAAGTTTGAGAAAAAGAGATTCGGTTCTAGAGGGAATAATTGTTGTAGTGATTGGAGTAGGTCCAGTTGCCATCGAAGCTACCATGGAGCCAATTTTGTTGGAACCTTCAGCTACAGAAATAAAATAACCATTATCAAATTTTTGAATAGATAAAGAAAAGTTACGGCCCTCCAAATTTACCAATTTTTGGAAAAATCCATTTGGAGAGTTCAATAAGCTATGAACAAGTCTTATGCTTTTATTGCTATTGATTCACTTTCTTGGGAAGCATCAGCCATGTTGTTTGGATTTTTTTTGCAGTTCTTTTGATGTTTGTCTAGATAAACAAAAGATTTCTGACAATACTCACATAGAGTTTTTTCCTTTGTCTTTGTAGCTTTTGATTTTTTTGTTTTGGATTTTGCAGTTTTTGCTGTTACTGCAATCTCTTCAACTTCTGGTTGAACTTCAACAGATTTTGCTTCAACAGCATCAGCTTCAACTCTTGCACGCAATTTGGCTTTGTATTTCAAATTACGTGGTTTAGTTCTTAATCTATAGCCACAGCATGGACACCATAGTCCTTCCCATTTGATGAATATTTCACAAATTTGACATCGACGTTGTCCAGAAGCATATCTTCCGGTTCCAACAGGCTTTTGAGCCTTGTATCTTACACAAATTCCTTTACAAGTCATCTTGGTAGTATTGTATAGAATTCATAGGTATATAAGGGTGGATCGATGAAAAATAGATAAAAATCCATAAAAAGTTGTAAAAATTTTAAGTAATTTTACGATCACAATAATTTGTTTCAACGAAAAACAAGAAATCTTCAATAAATATGTATAGCTTGTTTGAAATTCGTTTTTTTTGAAAAAATGATACGTGTCAATATAGTTGTTTGACAAAAAATTTCAGTTTTTTCTAAAAAAAATATAGAAAATAGAAGAAAATCATACAGTATGATCTGAATAAATAGAAAGTTTATTCGTAAAATATGAAAAAACTAGCCCGTCATAGACAATGGCAATATAGAATGCCTATATCCGTCTCTTTGAGAGATGTATTTTGCAGACAACATATCTCGTTTTCCTCTCTGATTGAAATTCTTAATTTTCATACTAGTCTTGCTTTCATCAACAAATTCCAATTCAAAAGATGAACAAAAATTGAGATTCAACATAGTTACAATTTGTTTTGCAATTCCCATGTTTCCATTTCCAATTTTTACAATCTTTCTTTTTGCTCTAAGACCTCCAAGGACTCGAATAATATGAGCAACTAATTCTTCAACAGAGGAATGAAATGAACTCTCAATTTCTTTTCCATAATAAAATACAGACAAACCTGTCCTCTCTCCAGGATCTATTCCTAAAATCAGATCATTTTCTTCAAAATCAAGATTTAGTTTTTGCATCATAATTCCACGAATTACAGTTGGAGGATGTTCAAAAATATCCTCATGAAGTATTGGCATTTCACATGTCTTTGGAGACTCTTTGCGAGTAGTTAGTATAAGATGACCCGAGTAGTTTTGGATATCTTCAGGTAAAATAGAATCAAATGATAATTTGAGAGCTTTTAGATATGTTGAAAATCTATAGTATGGTTTACCATAGGAAGTAGCAACTCCAATACGAGAATTAAGTAAGGGATCGATATTTGATAAAACAGAATATAGAATTTAGGATTATGCCTTCAAAACAGTTGACACGACATGCTTTACTGCTTCATCAAAATTGGCATCAATTTTTGCTTGAATTTCAGATAGTTTAGACTCTCCTTCTTGGGCAATTTTTGCAGATTCTGCAGTTGCTTTTTCTTTAGAAGTATTAATCATAACTTCGGCTTCTTTTGTAGCCATTTCTCTAGTTTTTTCCATAAGAGCATCTATCTCATTTTGGGCCTTTACTGAGAGTTGTTTTTTCATGTCCCCAACTTTGCTGTTTAAGGAGTCAATATCATCTTCTAATACATTAAGAGATTTGATGATTCCAGTAACTTTAGATTCAGCCATACTCATTACATCCGAATTTCTATAATTCCATTACTTAAATCATTCATTTTTAGGCATAAAATGGGAGATTATCCTGTAGTTAGCAGTAAAATGGCTCTAGCTAGATCGCCTTTTGCTTCTTCTAATGCGCTTTTTGCCTTTTCTTCATCAACACCTGCTTGCTGGCTGACAAGTTGAATATCCTCTTCAGAGAAGATAGGAACTTCCAATTCCCTTTCCTCATAACTATCTGCAGTAACAGTGAAAATGGAATTATCTTTGGCCTTCATTTCAGTAACAGAGGGTTTGGAAATGATGATCTCTTTTTTGTCAGTCTTGATGATAACTTCTTGAACATTTGACATCTCATTCATGTCCAAGCCCATCTTGTCCATCATTCTTCGCATTTCGCGATTTCCTCCGCGCATCATAGTTCTTTTTCCTCTTTACGACTTTTTAAACTATCTCTAACCTTAATTGCAACACCCCTATCAAAATCAGAAATCATCTCATATGACAAAACAGCCCTACCTACTGCAATCACTTTATTTTTGAATAAAACTGGAGTGTCAGCTGCGATTCTAACATTTTTTCCACATTTTACAACATGTTTACAAAATACTGATCTGCCTTCTTGAACAAATGGTGCTGCATCCTTGTTTATCTCAACACAGTTTCCTCTGAAGGTTTTGCTCTTCATGAGCATTTGAGCAAAGTATGGACTGATTGCCAGACCACCATCTATTCTTAATGTGCACAATAGTTTTCCTTTATGCATAACAGTCCTAATTCTACCAGTTTTTCTAGAGAAAGTCATTTCAATATCTTTTGGAAGATATTTTGAAACGCCATTTCCAAATAAGGAGTCAATTGAAGATTGTAGTTTTAGGGTATGATCCATATTCTGGCTTCATATCTTCTAAATATTAGTTCAGTGATGATATAGGAAAAGATCAAAAAACTATATAGATAGGATTTTTTTATTTAGTTTATGGAAGAAAGAGAAGAAACAAGAAAAATACAGTTTACAGGTAAATCATCGTATATAGTTTCACTACCAAAACAGTGGATCATGGATTTGGCGTTAAAACAAGGTGATCAGATTAGAATGGTAAGAAAAGGTTCATCAACATTAGAGCTTTATCCTCCAAAATTTGAAGCACGTAGTCAGAAAAAAGAAGAAGCACTAATTGAAATTAATTTTGAAGAAAAAGCATCTTCTATTGTAAGAAAATTAATTTCACTTTATTTTCTGGGCTTTAAGACAATTAATGTAAAACCAAAAGATGGGAGATTAAGTCCAATTCAAAGAAACACGGTAAAAGAAGCAGTTAAGCGAATGTTGATGGGGTCTGAAATAATTTCAGATTCTAGCAGTGGGATTACAGTACAAGTCCTGGTAAATTTATTGGAGTTATCAGTAGATGGCGCATTCAAAAGAATGATTCACTTGGCAAAATCAATGTCTAGTGATGCTATACTAGCTGTCAAAGAAAATAATTTGGATTTAGCACAAGAAGTAATCAATACAGATGATGAAGTAGACAGATTTGGATTCTATATTATTCGTCAATTAAAGATAGCAATCCAAAATGAACATATGTTAAAAGAAATGGGATTTAGAAACCCAAGAAATTGTTTGGGATACAGACTAGTTGTAAAAAATATAGAAAGAACAGGAGATCATGCAGCGTTTATTGCAAAAGATCTTTTGGAATTCAAAAAGTCAGTGAAAAAGGAGATTTTACAAAAATTACAAGACATGAATGAATTCTGTTTATCTGCACTAGATGATGCCTGCCTAGCTTTGTTCAAAGAGGATTATACACAGGCTGAAAAAACCATTGAAAAGACTAGTGAGATTGTAAAATTTGAGAAAAAAGTAAGAGAGGCCTCAAAATCGCTAAAAGACGATGAAGAGATCTATAGGGTCAGAAGAATGGCGGAAAACATTAGAAGAATTTCTGAATATGCCAGCGATATTGCAGAAATAGTACTAAATATGAACATAGAAAAAGCAATCAAAAAAGTGGCATAGATTACTGAACAGTTAGAATCTTTAACTCGAATTATAGTAAAAACATGGAACCAAAATGAAATCAGCAATTCTAATCACATATGATAAGGAAGATGTGATTAATGAGGCCAAAGGGCTTTGTGATGCAGCTGATTTTCAAGTAGTTCATATAATAAAACAGAAATTTTTGAAGAAACCAAAATACGGCATTAGTGGTGGAATTTTAGAAAGACTAGAAGAGATTTCAGAAAAGATTAGACCCGATGTTATCGTGTTTGATGAGGTTCTAAAACCAAGTCAGAATTATAATCTGGCATCAGTGTTACATAGGGAGATTTTAGACAGAGAAGCACTAATTCTTGAAATTTTTGAAAGTAGGGCATCAAGTGCAGAATCAAAGTTACAAGTAAAGTTAGCTCAGCTAAGATATGAAATGGCTAGAGCAAAAGAGAAAGTTCGACTTTCAAGTATGGGGGAGCAACCAGGATTTATGGGAATAGGAAAATTTGAAGTTGATGTTTACTATAATGACATCAAACACAGAATGAGTACTGTTAGATCAAAATTAGAAAAAGCCGGAAAACAAAGGGAGCTGCACAGACAAGGAAGAAAAAGAATGGGATTCAAGACAATCTCACTTGCAGGATACACTTCGGCAGGAAAAACTACCTTGTTTAACATGATGACAGGTGAGACAAGAGACCAAAGCAGTGAGTTGTTTACAACACTGTCAACAACCACGCGTAGAGTTACAATTAATCAAGAGCCATTTTTGATATCAGATACTGTTGGTTTTATCAGCAAATTACCTGCATACATGATTGATGCATTCAAATCAACTCTAGAAGAATTGGGTCATACAGATATCATTATTGTGGTAATTGACATTAGTGATTCAATATTTGAATTAAAAAAGAAATTTTCAAGTTGTATGAGAACATTGAGTGAATTAGGAGTTGAGAAAGATAGAATGGTATATGCGCTAAACAAATCAGATTTGTTAGAAAATAGTGAAATTGATGAAAAAATTAAGACATTAAATCTAGTAGACAATAAAAAATGGATTCCAGTTTCTGCAAAAACAGGCAAAAATGTAAAACAGCTCAAAGAATTGATACGAGATATTTTAGAGAGTTACGATTCTCACAAATTTGGAAAAAAAATAGGAGTTGAAAAGACATTTGGAAATTGAAGTGGTTCGTATTGGACAGAGATTAGTAAGAGATGATAGAGTTACAACTCATGTTGCACTAGTCTCAAGAGCATTTGGTGCAAAAACAATTTTCATGACAGAAGTCAATCCAGAAATCAAAGACACGTTAGGAAAAATTAACGAAACGTGGGGAGGTTATTTTGTAATTGAATTCATTGACAGTTGGAAACCAATTATTAAAAAGAAAAAAGAAGAGGGTTTCAAAATAGTTCATCTTTCAATGTATGGTGAAAAAATTAACGAAGTTCAAGAAAAAATTCGTAAAGAAGAAAAATTGTTAATCATCGTAGGTGCTGAAAAAGTACCTAGAGAAATTTACGAATTATCTGATTATAATGTAGGAATAGGCAGTCAACCACATTCTGAGATAAGTGCGCTTGCTATTCTTTTAGATCGTATTCAAGATGGTAAGCAATTTGAAAAAGAATTCCCAAATGCAAAACGGAAGATCATACCCACAAAAACAGGCAAAAATGTACAGGTAAAAGAAACAAGGGATTAATAATAGAAAATCAGGAGAAATTAGAGTTGGTAGATAAATACGAAGACCCTTTTGTTAGAATTGCTTCAATGATTGGAGGAGACGAATACCTCAAAGTAGCTCGTTCATTATTGAAAGCAGAAGATGCAACTGATGAAGAAATTGCCAGTTCTACAGGACTCAGAATTAACATGGTAAGAAAGGTTCTGTATGATCTCTTTGGAAAATCACTCATCACAGGAATTAGAGTGAAAGATGAAAGGAAAGGATGGTTTGTCTACAGGTGGAGAACCCGAAGAGAAGAGGTAGAACATTTCATTGAAAATCAAAAGAAGAAAATCGAAGAGAGACTACAACAAAGACTAGATTATGAAAATGCATCTGATTTTTATCACTGTGGAAATGAAGATTGTCCAAGAGTAACATTTGAAGACGCACTTGAAGGGATGTTCAAATGTCCTTCATGTGGAAATGTCCTTAATCTAAAAAAGAATGATAAATCTAAAAAAGCATATCAAAAGAAAATTGATGAAATCAAAAAAGATATGCAACAGATATTCTAATCAAATTAGCAATAATATTGGATTTTAGGTTACTAGAATAAATAAGAGGAATAATTCTGAGAGATCCTGAGTCAGATTACTACAACAAATCCTGCAACAGGTGAAGATATCACTACATTTTCAGCAATGGATAGAGAACAAGTATTTGAATTAGTTAGAAAAGCAAAGAGAGCATTTCCAGAATGGAAAAAAGATTATGAAAAACGTAGAAGTTACATTTACAATTTAGTTGAACATTTGAAGAAAAACAAAACAGAGTTGGCAAAAATTGCAACCATGGAAATGGGAAAGGCACTAAAAGAATCAATTGGTGAAATTGAAAAATGTGCTTGGGCTTTAGAATTTTATGCAGATCATGGGGATAGTTTTCTTTCTGACGAAGTTCTAAACACAGATGCCAGAAAGAGTTTTCTAACATTTGAACCACTAGGAGTGATTGGTTCTATTATGCCATGGAACTTTCCATATTGGCAAGCTCTAAGATTTGCAGCTCCATGTTTGATGGCAGGAAATGTAATTGTGATGAAACCATCCAGAGTTACCATGCAGTCAGGAATTGAGATTGAAAAAGCATTTGCAGATGCAGGAGTACCTGAAGGAGTATTCTCAACTGTAGTTGGAAGTGTAGATTCTGCAAATCATCTTATTGATTCAGAAGTTAATGCTGTAACATTTACCGGAAGTACTAATGCAGGAGCAAAAGTTGGTGAGAGAGCTGCTATGAATCTAAAAAAATGTGTTTTAGAATTAGGTGGGAGTGATCCTTTCATAGTTTTAGATGATGCAATCATAGAAAAAGCGGCAGATGGTGCAGCAAAGGGAAGATTCATCAACTGTGGACAAAGTTGTGTCGCCTCAAAAAGATTCTTTGTAGGCAAGAATATTGCTGAAGATTTCATTGAACTATTCATCAAAAAGGCATCCCAGTTAAAGGTTGGAGATCCAATGTCAATTGATACAGATATCGGACCATTATCAAGCAAAGATGGGTTAGAAACAATTTCTGGAATTGTCGAGGATGCAAAGGCAAAAGGTGCCGAAGTACTCCTAGGAGGAGAAGAGATGGATGGAAACGGGTATTTCTACAAACCAACAATTCTAACAAACATCACATCAGATATGAGGATTGCAAAAGAAGAAACATTTGGACCAGTTGCACCAATAACAATTGTTGAAAATGAAAGTGATGCAATCAAGATGGCAAACGATAGCGAATTTGGATTAGGTGCAAGTATTTGGACAAAAGATCTTGCCAAAGCAGATAAAATGTCAAGAAGAATTGAATCGGGAATTGTTAGCGTAAACAATGTAGTAATTTCAGACCCAAGAATTCCATTTGGTGGAATAAAACACAGTGGGTTTGGAAGAGAGTTATCGAGATATGGAATGTTAGAATTTGTAAATCTAAAATCAGTTAGATTTTATGATAATTTGACACATCATCATTACGTAGAATAATTTTTCATAGTTGAAATTATGAGCATCCTTTAAGTATAATTTTAGCGTATTATATGGTGACGAGGACACTTGATGACGTGTTATTGAGTGAAGATCAAAGAGATCTTGGGAACGCCTTGAGCTTTGAGATACATTCAGAGTTCATGATTCCTCTGGAACAAAGTCCTCGTCAAATTCTTCATCATCTTCTTCGTTGTTTTCTTCATCATCACATTCCTCTAATTCTACATGTGTAGGAGTTCCATCATCTCCAAAGAAAATTTCAATGCAGATATCAGTAGATAATGTAGAGGCCAAAGTTTCAGTTAATTCTTTTGGAAAGTTTCCTAATCTACTTGGGTCAGATGAATATCTATATTCAGTTACTATATCATCATGATAGAAATCTAACTCAATATCGCCATTTGCAAATTTTCGTACAGCAACTACTTGACCAAATATACTGTCAACCAAGCCTATTTTCCTTGTTCAGCAACATCTCTGGTAAGATTTTCAGCAAGATCTTCATAATGTTGCCTAGATTTTCCTAAATCTTTGAGTTTTGAAGCTTCAATTTCATTTAATTCCCCATCAACCTTCTGTGCAACATATTGCAATCGAGCTTCTGCCATCATAAACAATCGATTATTTTCTTTCCAAAGATGTTCAGTAATGTGCTCCACATATTGTTTCATATCAGAAATTAATTTTGAAGATTCTCCTGAAGAAAGATATTCTTTTGCAGAAGATTCCATGTTTGTTGCAATCTCCCTAGAACGTTCATGATCTATTAACATCATTGCAATAGGTCCCATATTTTTTGGCAATCCAGCTTGCTCTAATGCTGGGAACAAAGAGTTTTCTTCTTTACTGTGATGACAAACATCTGTAAAGTTTTTTGAAAAATCAATAACAGGAAGTAAGATTGACTCTGGGATTTTTTTATTTTCGTTTAGTAATTGAATAGTTGCATCCATTGCTTTAACAACTTTTTCAATTAATTCATGATCACGTCTTAATGATGCAGTTGACATAATGAATTCACATTATTTCCAGTATCTATATCTTATTTTTTTAAAATAATTAAAAGATAGAAAATGTTAACGATTCATCGTTAACAGATGGGTTTAACGATTAGAAAGGCCTTTTGATTTTACAAATGCCCAAATCTTTTTGGTCATTTCACTTGGAGCAATTGGTTTTTTACCAAATATTTGTTCAGCAGTTTCATTACGACCTGCAAAACTAATGGCATATCCACCAAATGCTGGTTTCTTTGCTTTTGATTTTGTTGCTTTCTTTTTTGGTGCAGCCTTTTTCTTTGGTGCAGCCTTCTTTTTTGTGGTAGTTTTTCTTTTGGTTGTTTTCTTTTTTACTGCCAATTTCTTGTAGTTGTATTTGAAATAAAGTATAAGAACTTAGAGCTTTACGTAATGCAAAACTAGATGATTTTTGAGCCTCTTTACTGATTTGAGTCTAAGATTAGGGGAATTGTAAATTCTGTTAAATCCAGTACCACGTAGATAAGAAACAGAATCCTCTCCACCAATTAAGAATGGAGATAGAGTTAGTATTATTTCATCAAAGAGTTCTTGTTTTACAAATTCCCAATTTACTGTTCCCCCACCTTCAACCAATATTGTTTTGATTTTCTTTTTTGATAATTTTTTCAACAATGGTTTTAGATTAACAGCATCATTACCAACACTGATTATTTCGACAGGAAATTTTTCTAGTTTTTCAAGATTTTTTTTAGTAATTTTTTTAGATACCGCAATTATGGTTGGAACTTTATTACTTGATTGCAGGATTTTTGATGTTTTTGAAATAGTTCCTTTTGAATCTAAAACAATTCTAATAGGATTTTTTCCTTTAACATGACGAACAGTTAGTAGAGGATTGTCACGTAATACAGTATTTTTTCCAACAAGAATTGCATCTACGTTTGAACGTAATTTATGAAGTCTTTGAATATCTTTTTGCGATGAAAGTTTTGAATCGTTTGTTTTAGTTGCAATTTTTCCATCAACAGATATTGCTCCACTTAGAATAACATGTGGTCTAGATTTTTCCATGAACAATTTTACCTCCAATCATTACTGCTTGTATTGCCGATTCAGATGCTCTATGTACAATAGAAGCATAAGGTTCATGCATTGGTTCTAAATCTAATGCATGCTTGTTAAGAAACACACAATCAGCAATTTTTTTAGTTTCAATAACTCCAATGTCTTTTTTTAGAATTTTCCCACCATTTACGGTAGCCATTTTCAAAATTTCTTTAGGATTGATTCTTTTTTTATGAATACCCATTGTAACTTTCCAAAGATAATCCATTTCTCTGAACATGTCAGGAGAGTTTATCATAACATTATCTGTACCTAATCCAAGCGTACAACCTGCCTGTTGCATCATAGTAATATCAGGAATTCCTTCAGCCAAAGAAGAATTTGCCCTTGGACAAACTACTATTCCCCGAATTTTTTTTGCAGCTACATGAAGATCACTTTTTGATGCATGAGTCATATGAACAAGAAAATGAGGTTTTAGAGATAATGCTCTAATTGTTTCAGATTTTCCAGTCATTTTTTTAGATTTTGAAACACTTTGTTTGGTTTCAGCAGAATGAATTGCCCTAATCTTGGATGTTTTTGAATAATGATTCAAAACAGAATTACTGTTCTCATTTGCACCACTGACTCCAATGCCATCACATTTTTGAAGAATTGTAGGTAGTTCCTGGGCTTTTTCTTTAGAAATTGGCAGGTTTTTTTTAATCTCAGCAGAATTTTGGTAGAAATCAACTCTGCCCAAAATAATTGATCGGATAGGAATTTCAGATAATGTTTTTTTCAATAAGATAACACCATCTAGACCTCCTTCTCTAAAATCAACAAAAGTGGTTATTCCTTTCCTAATCATAGAGTGACAAGTATTTTTCATAAAATTGGACAGATTTTCAGGAGGAGTATTTTTTAGAATTTTTGATTTTGCTCCAAAAACAGGATGTATTTTTTTGTCAACAGAACTTTCCAGAGTAACGTCTTTTCCAATTGAATCACCTATGTGAGTATGTGCGTTGATAAATCCTGGAATCAACAAAAGACCTTCACAGTCAACAGAGTCTTCTTTGCCACTTGGTTTAATGTTAGGTTGAATTCGTTTGAACCTACCATTTTGAATTTGTACATTTGTTTTTGAAACAAATTCTAATTCTTTTCCTAAAAGGAGGCTGATATTTTTGATTAACATGATAATTCATAAACTTCAGGCTTTTCTTTTCCTGAATCTCGAATTTCACGAATTGTGTCAAGTGATTTTGTGGCTAATTTTACAGCATCTCTACATGTAGGAGCATTACCAATACCACAATTTAGAAAAATTTTATCATCATTTTTTATCATGTTGATGAAATCTTGTACGGATTTTTTTCCATCATCACTTGCAACTACCATAAAATTATCACCCCCCATAAAAAATGTGAGCGAATTTTTTTCCAGAAAATATTTTGACATTTTTGAATATAATTGAAAGATTAAAGATGAAATTTCATATGGGGAATTTGTTGTTCTTTTGGATGTAAGATCATCAACATCCAAATGCATGACAGTGACTTTAGAGTCAGATGTACCATTAACAAATCCAAAAATATTGTATTGTTTATCTAAAACAACTTCATTTTTCCTTCCTTCATATGCTTTCAAATTTGCTTCAAATGGTGATTCGGCAAAACCAATTGAAATTGTGAGATTCACTTCAAAAGATTTTTCCAGTGTTTTTTGGATTTCAATATGCTCATTTAATCCAACGCCATTTGAGACAACAAAAAATTCGTCAGCCCTGTTTAGAAAAACAAGGCAATTTTTCTCAGAGAATAATTTTTGGAGTTGTTTGTATAGTGATGCTTGAAGCATTTGTAATTCATGTTCTCTGTCACTTCCCAAAGTCAAAGTCCATGGACCATAACCTGTTATTTTCAAAATACTTAGTTGAATCATTTTTGAATCCTTTTTAGTTCTGATGAAATTTTTACTACTGCCTCTACAGCACGTTCAGCTACAGGTCTAATTCTAGCATGAGCATGTCTTTCTTGCATTCCAGGACCAGATATTCCCAGAGATACAGGTTTTTGGTGTTTTATGGATAAATCAGTAAGTGCCTGGGCAGCAGCATGGGAAATAACTTCATCATGTTTGGTTTGTCCCTTGATAATTGCACCCAAAGTTACTACCGCATCAACGTCATTTTTTTGCAATAAGGAATCAACTATTATGGGCATATCATATGCACCGGGAACAGAACAAGTATGAGTTATTTTTAATTTCAATGAATCAGCCTTTTCTTGTGCTACTGAAAGCATCCTAGATGTCACTTCGTCATTGAATTCCGAAACTACTATAGCAATATTCAAAATTAATGCACCTTAGCGTATTCTAGTAGTTCTTTTCCATCAATTAATGGAATTCCATTTTGTTTTGCAAACTTTTCTGCTTTATCAACAGATAATGCAGTATATGTTTCAGCATCCATCATTTCACATATTGCAGTTACAGGAGTTAAACCTGCAATTTGTGAAAGATAAACAGACATCTCTGTATGGCCTTGACGCGCTGCTAGCAAACCTTTTGATGCAATAAGTAAAGGAACATGTCCTGGAGTTTTAAAAGATGATGCAAACTTTTTTTGTTTATTTT
Source organism: Candidatus Nitrosopumilus sp. (assembly GCF_965263415.1). Lineage (GTDB taxonomy): Archaea > Thermoproteota > Nitrososphaeria > Nitrososphaerales > Nitrosopumilaceae > Nitrosopumilus. Next base: position 608,877 of record NZ_OZ253671.1, on the reverse strand, counting down.
CAACATTGTAAATATTTGCCATTTCTCGTATTGTTAATGATCTATCATTATCAGTAATTCCAGTATAAGTTTGATAATGATTTACAGATAATGAAAATGTTGGGTGATCACCATAAGGAGCTAACCCCATGATCATTTCCTTATTAGAGATTGAAGAGTCTGCTAAAATTTCATGCATGTATTTTAGTTCAAGTGAATTGGCAAATTGATTGTCAATTGCAATACAAAGTAATCCACCAGCATGTTGACGCATTCGTGCAACATGTTCAGGAGTAACAAATTCTGCTGCAACCATCATATCAATTTCATTTTCTCGTCCAGCAGAGTCAAACAAGAGGACAAATTCCCCTCTTTTTAGAGATTGTAGTGCAGTTTCAAGAGACATAAACAAAAAAATCCTCAAACTGATTATAAAGTTTACTTAAAAATTGGTAATTACCAATAAAGTGGTAGATTATCAGGTTTATTTTAGAATGTATTTTCCAAGAATGTCAGTTTCAATATTAACTTTGTCGCCTACTTTTTTTGTTTGAAAATTTGTAACTTCAATTGTATGAGGAATTAATGAAATAGATGCAAGATTTTTTTTGATGTCAGTTACTGTCAAACTAATTCCATCTACGGCAATAGAACCCTTTTTGACTACATATTTTGATAATTTTTTAGGTACTTCAAACCAAACTTGAACTTCCTTGGGTTTTTTTAGAATTTTTTTAATTATTCCTACACCATCGACATGACCTAAAACAAAATGACCTTCTAATCTATCTCCAGCCTTTAAACTTCGTTCAATGTTTACTACTCCACCAACCTCAAGATTTCCAAGATCAGTTTTCTTTGTTGTTTCTTCAATCATCTCAAATATACAACTAGATTTTGATAGTTTTGTTGCAGTAAGACAAACACCATTTAGAGCAACACTTTGCCCAATTTTTAATCCTTTTGCATGTTTTCCCAGATTTACAGTCATCTGTACTGCACTTCGATTTTTTGTATTTTTAGAAATTTTTTCTACTTTACCTATTCCTTCAACAATTCCGGTAAACATCAAGATCACCTACTAATTGACGTATAAAATCATTTAGTTAATTTTCATTTTAGATTTTTTTGAATCTAATTCTTTAAATTCGTTTTCACAAACTTGATGAAAAAGAGAGCATTTGTTTTCTTTTGCTGCAATCTTAATTTTTTCCATATCTTTGTTTAGAATTCCTTGAGCTGCCAAAAATGCATTATCACCATTACCTAGTTTTTCAAATAATTTAGATTTAGCAAGAGGTATTTCTTTGAGGCTAGAATCTACCATTTGGGCCTTGTCATAAAATTCAATTGCGATTTCATAATCTCCCAAATGGCTATGAGATATAGCCTTGTTCATCAAGGCTGTAACATCGGTAGAGTCTATTGCAAGTGCTTTTTCATAGTATTCAAGTGCCTCTTTGTGTTGATTTAATTCATTTAACGATAGGCCCATACTGTTGAGTACCCATGAATCATTGGGATTAGAAGAAAGAATTCCTTTACATAATTTTAGAACTTGTTCATACTCACCCAAACTTTCTAATGCATAAATTTTATTTTTTAATGCATACGTATCTGATTCTTTTATTTCAAGAACCTTATCGCAATAAGATATGGCTTCTTGATATTTTTTCAGATAAATTAGAGACAGGCAGATGTTTTGGAGTGCAACCATGTCATTTGGGATTTTTTCAAGTAGCCCCTTGCAATAATTATACATTTCCTCATATTTTCCTGCATTGAACATTCTAGTTATGACATTGCTAGGATCTAGTAGATTAACCATTTCCAATAATTAGATAGAATCTCATTATCTTTAATCTATTCTGAGATAAAGAAGAATGATTGGTTATTTTAGGACTTTGCGAATGGTTTCGTTTAATACTTTAGAATAGCTGTAGGAAGATTGTTCTTGCTGTATTAATTTTGCTTGGCGCAGGCGAAGTTTCTTATCAATATCATCATCAATCATAATGGTAACTCTTTTTGCCATGTGTGAAAAGTATGATGTTTATAATATAAGATTATGTGAGGAGTCCCAAAACTGGGAATTAGGTGTTTATGCTCGAAATAACATTTTCAATATTGAAGGGTTTTTGAACTATAGATACATTCAGTTTTTGTAGTTTTTCTTCAGTTACTGTACTAGTATCAGCGGTTACTGCAATTATTCGTGCTTTAGGTTCTATCCCTTGAATTTTCTTGATTGCATAAAATCCTGAACCATTAGGCATGTTAATATCAATAAGAGTAACATCAGGTTTCAATTTTTTATATAGTTTCACAGCAGTAACACCATCAAATCCATTTCCTACAATATTGATTCCTTTTTCTTCCAGAAATTCAGAAAATAGTCTAACAGTGTCTTCATCATCATCAATAATAATAACAGATTTGCTCATAAATTAATAAAACAAATGTGTTCTTTATATTTTAGATCTCTAAATACCATATATGCCGGGATTAGACAAATTAATTTCAATATCAATACCTAATAAAATTAAGAAAAAAATTGATGCAGATACACTAAAAAAAATTGAACGAGAATTATTTTTGGATCATGGAATGTCAATCAAACTTGCTACTGAACATTTCCAAACATTACTAAAAATTATTAAAAAAAATTTAGAACTAGACATCAATAGTTTTGAAGATGAGTGTCTAAAAGAAATTATTCAAGTAAAAAAAGTAAAAGAAAATTATCACCTAACCATACTTGATTCAAAACTAATTCACGTGATTTTAGATATGTTTGGAGATGATGAAACTAGAAAAATGATTACATATATTCTAAAAAGTGAACATACCATACCAGAAATTCTAAGAGAATCAGGAATACCTAAAACTTCAGGATACAGAAAGATAGAGAATCTTTTAATCAATGGATTTTTCATAGAAACAGGAAAAGTACTTAGTGAAAGTAAAAAAATATCAAAAATTCAATGTGTGTTTCAAGAGATTTTAATAGATGCAAAAAAGGAAAAACTGACAGTCAGTGGAATTGTGCCTAAAAAAACATTTGAAAAGAGTACAACAATGAAATCTATTCTTAAAAATCTGTAACCTACTTTACAAGTTCAAGTAACGCTTTTGCCTGTTTAAAGTGAACTTCATCAATCATTTTTCCTTCAACAGTAGTAGCGCCTTTTCCTTTCTTTGTCGATTCAAGATAGATTTTGCAAACTTTTTCAGCCCATTTAATTTCACTTTTGTTTGGATGAAATAATTTATGAGTCACAGAAATATGATCTGGATGAATAATGCTTTTTCCTGAATAGCCTAAACTTTTGCCAACTCTACAATCTTTTTCCAACCCCTTTGAATCTTTGAGATCTTGCCAAATAGCATCTATTGCAGATACACCTGCAGCTCGTGCATCTACAGGTATTTTTCTTCTAGAATATTTTGCACCTTCAGCATCTTTGGTATGTTCTACACCAAGATCATTTAGAAGATCAAACACACCAAATACTACAGCAACTACTCTTTTACTGCCAGATGCAATTTGGTATGTATTAACAACACCTTCTGCAGATTCTATTGAAGGAATTAGTTGTATTGGTTTGAGTTTTCGTGTTTTTTCCAGTCCTGAAATAATTTTTTCAATTTTTTTAAGTTCTTTAGTATTGTTCACTTTGGGAATAACAATTCCATCGATTCCTTTTTGAACGATTTCTTTAAGATCAGCAGGAATTTTACCAGATAACGGAGAGTTTGTACGAACAAAAATTGAAGATTCGTATGATTTTCGAGATTTGAGTGCAGATTTGATTAGATTTCTTGCATTCGTTTTTTCATTGTCGGGAACAGAGTCCTCTAAATCAAAACAAACAATGTCAGCCTGAAGCTTTTTTGCTTTCTCTAGAAATCTAGGATTATTTCCAGGAACAAAAATGAGACTTCTGAAGAGCTGAGTCATTAAATGACTAAGCGCCTTCAGGCTTCATTAAGATTTTGCCAAAGAACTTACCGTCTAACATTTTTGTGTGAGCCTCTGCTGCTTGCTCAAATGTATAGACAGAATCAACAATTGATTTTAGTTTTCCTTGACCCATCCAGTAAAGACCTTGGTCTAGTTCGGCTTTAGTTCCTTGTGTTGAACCTAAGACATTAATTCCTTTGAAGAATATGTGTCTAAGATCTATTTGTGCGTCATAACCTGTTGTGGCACCACATGAAACAAGTGATGCACCATATTTGAGTAAGGTTAGTTGCTTGTTGAAGTGAGTTTGACCAATGTGATCAAATGCAATATCAATTCCAGGTGCTTCACCTTTTGTTTTTGCAATTTCTTTTGAAATTTTAAAGACTTCTTTTTGCCAATCGTCTTTTCTGTGGTCTACTGCATGATCTGCACCAAGTTCTAGACATTTATCTAATTTGTCTGGACTTGCAGTTGCAATTACATCACAGTTGTATAATTTTGCAATTTGAATTGCAAAGCTTCCAACACCAGAACCACCACCCATTACAAGTACGGTTTGTCCTGGAGTAATGTTTGCTCTACCAACTAACATGTGCCATGAAGTTAGAAGAGTCATAGAAGCTGCTGCGGCATCTTCATACGAGACACTATCAGGAATTTTTGAAACATTGACTTCTGGTAAGTGAATTTGTTCAGAGTATGCACCCCATAGTGGTCCAGTTTGGAAACCCCAAACTTGTCTTCGGGTACAATCAAATTCTCTTCCATCAGTACATGCTTTACAAACTCTGCATGCAAGATTTGAATGAGAAACAACTCTGTCACCTACTTTGAAATTTTGTACATCTTCGCCTACGGCGATAACATCTCCAGCTACATCAGAACCTGAAACGTGTGGAAGAGGAACTGCTACTGGAACTCCTCTCATTCCCCAAATATCGTTATAATTTAGGGCAGATGCTTTATTGGTAAAAATTACCTCATCTGGTTTTGGTTTTGGTTCGTCTATATCCTGGACTTTAAGGATCTTAGCGTAATTATCATCTGGTGCATATTCATTGTATACGACTGCTTTCATGGAATAACAGGCTGGTTACCCATAATTATATTTTATCTGGGATCAGACACGATTGAACTTGAAATCACGTTTTGGTTGTTGGGTTGAAAGCAAGATTTGCTTTAGTTGATCGTCTGAAATTTGGCCAGGAATTTTTCCCTGAGTTGCCATTCCAATAAGATATTGTTCAACTAAATCGGCCAATTCTGGCTTTACCATTTTGATATTGTTTAATCTCATTCTTGCTTCAGGTACTAGAATCTGTTTTAGAATCTGTTCTTTTTGTGCAGCTAATTCATGATTTGTATTGTCTTGAGGTTGATCGTTTGATTCAGGAAAACTCATTTTGAATCTAAGTGTAAACTTTCAATTGAGGATTTTCAACAATCATTTCTTTTAGAATTTCTGTTGATAATCTGTCAAGTTTTTGCATACCTTGTTTAGAAACTATACGTCCTTTCTTCTCAACTTTCTCCAAGTAACCTAATTTTTCTAATCCATGGATTGCATTTCTAATAATTGCGCCACCAGCGTCTTTGTGATGAGCTGCACCATAACCAGATGGTTTACCTCCACCATAATCTTTTCTTAATTCGTTAATTCCAATTGGGCCATGAAGGTAAATTTTTCTCATAATTGAAGCACATCTAGTATGCCACCAATCACGGTTTTGTGGGGGTTTGTCTGCATGAGCTCCAGTTTTTACAAATGGTATCCAAGAAGGAGCTGGAATATCTTCATTTTTTAGAGTATCAGATAGTTTACCTATCAATACATCTGCTGGTACATCGTATACCTTTGCCATGAAGACAAAAAATCGAGAATCGTCTTATAAATCATTGAGATATTATTTTGCGGTATGTGTGCCCACACAAGTAGCAAGATATTCTGATCGACTTGACAGATGCCCTGCCCAAACGAATTCTAGAATTTACTCCAGGTGCAATGAAAGATTTGCAATTTTTGCAAAAGACCATCCTAAGTTCGTAGGGCATTCGAATTTTGTGTCGAGTGCTAATTCTCCTAGCAAGACTAGCTTGACGTTGAGAAAGTTCTGGGTCTGTTTTTGCATTACTAATTGCATTTTGTATTAGAATTTGCATTCTCTCCATTGCAAGTTTTCTTACTGCGGGTTTCACAATAATGTCTAAAGTCACACCTAAAAATTACTTCTTATTGGAATCAAAGAAATGCAGTCAGCGGGATTCGAACCCGCGTCACAGGGTTGGAAACCCCGAATACTAACCAGGCTATACTATGACTGCAACAAAATGCAAATTTTGATGCCTACATAAAAATGGTTTTTTCGTACTCATAGAGCATTCTGGCAACTACAGTATGACCTTCAAAGGATTCATTGTTAACAGAATACATTTGAGTGAATTGTTTTTCAATAGAATCTGAAAAATGTCCTTTTTGGAATCCTCCAAACACAAGGCAATAATCATCAATGATCGTACTTGCAATTTTTTCATACGAATTTTGAGTGCCTTTGGTAGAAAATCCAATTATTTTTGATGGGTTTATTTCATCAATTAGTTTTGAGAATGTTTTGTTTTTTATTTCAAGTAGTACCTCATCATTTGCGGTTATCCTTTTTTCTTTGTACAATTTTTCAATTAATCCTGCAAATCTATGATAAGATTTTGGTACATGAACATTTTGACCAAAATAGATCACTTTATCATCAATTGTATGAACATAGAGTTTGATTTTGTTTTTTAGATAAATTGGGATTGTAGTAGCTTCAAGTATTGAAAAGTGTACAAGATCAGGTCTACCTCTCTTTAATTCATTATTGATTCCTTTCATTGCTGCAAAGTGCCATGAGTTGTCTAATAGAATTTCAGATGAAAGTTTTCCTAGTTTTCTTGCATGTGAAACTACTGATTGATGATGTTTCAAATCAGATGGAACAAGCTCTAATGCTGATTCAGCTAAAACTATGGAAATCATTTTAGTTTAACATTTGAATTTGATTCTTAAATTCATCCCAACTTGGTTTGGGATTGCCGTTCTCATCAAACAATCCGGCATTGCAGACATAATGATTTAGTCTCTCAATTACATGCTCACTACTACCAAAACCTGAACCACCTACGGTGAGTTTGTCTTCTCCAATACCCTGTACTTCAAATGCACAGGTTCCCTCAGGCTTGTCATTTTGCCTATACCAGGTGAAAAACTCTAATTCTGATTCGTTTTCTGCATAAAATTCAAATGATTTTTCTAAAAATTCAATCTGAGAGTCTTCACTTCCTCCAACAAAATCAGAGGTGCTCCAGCTAATCTCAAAAATTGCAGATTTTTTGTCACCTGCCAAATCAATAATTTCTTGTAATTCCTCTTGTGCTTGTTGTGGGGTTTTGACCATATCACCAACAGTATCTACAGGAGAATAAGAGAATGCAACAAAATCACCAACATCCAAATCAGTTACAATATATCTCAAGTTCTTATTCAAAACTTGGTGTAATGCAAATGCATTTCCAATTTTTACATCAGGATGTTTTTCTTTAATTCCATCATAGATTCCAGTGAAAAGTTCTTTGTAGACAGGAATGTTTTGTTCATAGTATCGAAATTGTGACTCTGTCTCTCCTGCAAGAATCACAGTATCAACAATATCATATCGTGACAAAATTGCATCAAGGACATTAACTACTCTATCTTCTCCAAGTGATTGAAGCGGTGGTTTTCCAATCCAATCAGGAAATGGTCCTAGTGTTTCTCCGTTAATTATTGAAAAGTAAAGTGTAACTTTGAGATCATTTTTTTTGTTAAAGCTCATCAGTGCATCAGAATATTGCCAATTGAATTCACCACGTTCTGGTTCAATTAAATTCCAAAATAGATAGACATTGCTTCTTCCAATTCCAGATTCAGATGCAGTAGAATAGATTTCATCTAGTTCTTGCAAGGTGACAGATTGACTTGGAGAATTTATCACCAATCCAATTTTCTCATTAGTCTTTACAGGTATAACTTCAGGACTTGAGTCATTAGAAATGCTAAGAACCCCAGCTGCAATTGCTATGACTACGGCCACGCCTATACCCACACCTAGAATCTTCTTGTCCATACGAACTCAAAAAGAAAAGAAAGTAAAAAAGTTGTGATTCTGATATCTATCCAGAAGTACAACCACTAAATCCACATTCAATGCAGATACTGCAACCTTCTACAAATACAAGGTTGTTCTTACATGTTGGACATAGACGATCTTCTGAAACCTCTTCTTGTTGTATTGGTTCAGCTTTGATTTCCTCGTCATGTACTTTCAATGCAAGTGCTGCATTAACTTGTGATTTGATGTATGGGTTTGTAATTTGTGTTGTAACATAGCTTGTTACATGTTCACTTGGGGTAACATCAAATGTTTTTTCTGCATTTTCACTTGTCATGTGAAGCACTTGTTTGTGTCTAGAGCCATCACGATATACTGTAATACCTTTGAGACCAATTTCATGTGCTAGTAGGTATGCAGATTTTACATCTTCTGCAGTTACATCATATGGCATGTTGATTGTTTTTGCAATTGCATTTCCAATCCAGTCTTGCCATACACCTTGGGCCATCAAATGATCAGACCAGTGAATATCCATTGCAGTTACAAAGACATCTTGCATCCATTGAGGAATTTCATCAATTCCTTTCAATGAGCCATAGTTGTCTGCAATCTTTGCAAGGATTTCATCGGTGTATAGATTATTTTCTTTTAGGACTTGTTCAACAATCTTGTTTGTGTAGAAGAATCTTCCTACAGTAACTCTCTTCTCAAATACCAATGCAAATGCAGGTTCCATTCCGTTTGAACAGTCTGCAATCATTGACAGTGTACCTGTTGGAGCTACTGTTGTTGTTAGGACGTTTCTTATTCCATATTGTTTTATTTTCTCAATTAATGCATCCCATTCATAGGAGTGAGATTCTTTTGGCTTTTCATAATAGCCTGCAACTGGAATCTTTCCTTCAGGATACTCGGTCTTGGAACATAGTGGGAATTCACCGCGAGACTTTGCAAGGGCCACACTTTCTTCCATAGAATAGTATGTTAAGGCTTCAGAAAGTTTGGATTGTAGTTCATATCCCTCTTTAGAGTTGTATGGGATTCTTAGTTTGTACAAGAGATCTGCTACTCCCATCACACCTAGCCCAATTCTTCGAGATTCTTTTGATGCTGTATTGATCTCTGGAACTGGGTAGTGATTAACATCAATAATGTTATCAAGGAATCTTGTAGTCTTTCTAATTGTCTCTTCATATCTTTGCCAATCAAATTCATAGGTTCCATCTGCTTGTCTCTTTACGAGATTTACTAAATTGATAGAACCAAGATTGCATGATTCGTATGGGTAAAGACTTTGTTCACCACATGGGTTTGTTGCACGTAATGGTGCTTGTCTTGCTTTTGCAAATACATTGTATTTGTTAATTTGATCAAAGAAGATCAAACCAGGCTCTGCACTCTTCCATGCAGACAATGCAATCAAGTCAATTAGTTGATGTGCGTTAATTTCTTTAACTGGTTTTTTGTCACGGGGACTACGTAAAACATAGTTACCATCACTTGTGTTTACTAGTGCATGCCAAAAGTCTTCCCAAACACCAACACTGACGTTAAAGTTTTCTAAAACACCAGGTTCTGTTTTGTTTGTAATGAATTTTTCAACATCTGGATGCCATGCTTCAATAATACCCATGTTTGCACCACGTCTCTTTCCTCCTTGTTTAACAACTTCAGTTACAGTGTTAATGATGTTCATGAAAGATACTGGACCTGATGCAACACCTGATGTTGATGCTACAATATCACCTTCTTCACGAAGATCAGAATAGTTGATTCCAACTCCACCACCGGATTTGAAGATTAATGCTGCGTCAGAAGTTGATTTCATGATTTCTTCCATGCCATCATTCATTCCAAGTACAAAGCATGCAGAGAGTTGACCTAGTCTACCACCTGCATTCATCATTGTTGGAGAGTTTGGCAAAAAGTCTTGTGAAACCATCAGATCAAAGTATTCTGTGATTTTATCAGAATAGTTGTCTAGTTTCTTTGCTGCAAGCAGTGTCAAAAGTTCTTTGAAGCTTACTTTCATTTGATTCTTGTTTGCAAGAGTCACATAGTGATTGATCATGGATCTGAAATGCCATTTGTTGAAGAAATAGTCTCCAACTTTGAATTTATAATCAAAGGCATCTAGTTTTTCAAGATAAGATTTTGCTTCTTCTACATCTTGTTTTGAGTTTCCAGATACGTCAAAGACTTGTGAATCATACATAAGATCACCAATACCAACAAGGATTGCGACTCTCTCAAACATCTGAGTTGGAGATTCAATAATCTCATTTTTTCCATTTCTGAAAAGATATCTTGATGCCAAGACTCTAAGACAATTCAAGTCAAACTTTTTTGAAACTGGATCAAGTGCTTTTAGATTCAAGACCTTCATTTTTTCGTCTCTGAGTTTTCTTCGCTCATGACGATAGACGATGTATGCTTTTGCAATATCGCTATTACCGCTATCAATCAAAGTAGACTCTACAATATCCTGAATATCTTCAACTGTAGGAGTTCTAGAGCTAGTAAATCCTTGCTCTACTAATTTGTCAACTACGTTTTCTGCTAGTTGATCGGCTAGGCCACGGTCGGCTTTAGAGGTGGCAGCCAATGCCCTGAAAATGGCATTTGAAATTTTATCTTTATTGAAAGCCGTTACTGCGCCACTGCGCTTACGGATCTCATTGATCGTATTTTCTATTTGTGAATTATCCATTATAATCTCCCCGTAGAGGGTTATGATCAATGCGGGTATAAATGATTTGTCAGTTTTTGTCTAAAAGTTCGGTTCAATAAAATTGACAACGCTACTATGAACTTCATAATGGCATAACTTCTGCAATAGACGATGATCGCATAGGTCTGAAACAGATCAAAAAATTTTCAAAAATGATCGTAACTAGTTTTTCAATTATGAATTTCAGACAACATATGGAGACTTACACTTTGGACATTTGTCTTCAAATGGTTCGTCTTTGAAACCACACTCACCACAAATTGCAATATCTTGAACTGGTTTGAATGAGGTTGTAAGGTCTGCTGTTTTCTCAATCGCCTTTTTGATTTCTGCAGGCTTTGCATCTTTAGCAATTTTTAGCGTTACAAACAAGCCTCCGTTTAGCAATTTTGCAAGTTTGTTACATTCAGAAATCGGCTCACTCTTAGTAGTATAATCAGTGACTTCAGAGGCATCAAGAGTAATTCCTTCAGAGTATGAATCTCCTTCCATAGCGTTTAGGGAGGAATTCTTGCCATATTTCTCACCATCAAGGGTTGCAAAGCGCGTAGAACTCTCAGTCTCAGTCATGCAAATAGCCACAGAATCACCTAATTCTTTGCCTTTTTTGGCTCCAACGTCGACTGCAGTCTCAATTACCTTGTGAAGGATCTCACGTCCTTCTTTATTGTCCTGGAATCCAAGAATGTTAAAGACTGCCTCTTTGAGTCCCACCAAATTAACTACAAGAGAAACATTGCTTTTTTGCATGTATTGTGTATTTTTGGCCAAGATTGGATTCAACCCACGTCTGGTCAAATCTGAAATGTCTTTCTTTCTCAATGCCATTGAAGACAATGATGGTTTCATAAGTAATGCTAGTCTTGCTCTAAAGTAAGTTTCATCTTTGTTTGATTCAAATGCTAATCTTGGAAGGTTGATCGATACTGATTCAAGCATAATTGAAAGTGGTCCAGAGTTTTTAGTTGATCCATTGGTAACACCATGACTTGATGTTTGCCCTTTAGCAAACATTACTTTTCCACCAAGTGAAATTATTTCTGATGCAGCTGCTGAAACATCTGTGATCTTTCCTTTTTCATTATCTATGATTAGACCAATTTTTGGAATTGGTGTTAGTTTTGTATAATTTTTGTATGCATTGATAATTGAATTAATTATCTTTGTATCAGAACCTAATTGTAATCTAATTGAAACGTTAGTACTTGATTTATTGTATTTAGAAGTTGTAGATGCAGTTGCAAATGCTGCAGTTAATTTTTGTTCTAGTTCTGGAAGTGATTTTGAATGTTTTGAGAACAATGAAACTAAGCCATCAAGTACAATTTCGTTTGAAGCTTCTTTTGAAAGAAGTGAAATTACAACAGATAATGCACTTGTAATTTCATCGAGTTGTTTTGATGCAGGTATTCTTGAAACATCAAGATACTTTCCACCAAGATCAATTCCATCTTCAATTAACTCTTTAACGTTAACAAATATTGTATCAGGTATCATTGACCAAATTCCAGGATTTGCAATGTGTAAGTCACCAGAAAGATGAGAGTCAGCTACATCTTTTGGTAAGATGTTTGTAAGAAGATGTTCAGCAAAAACTCTTTGGCCTGTTTTAAACAAGAGACCTTCTGCTCCATTATCTACATTATCGAGATTAGTAATCATCTCTTGAACATCAAATACAGGTAAGCCTAGGCGTGCAAGCTTGTTGCGGTATTCCTCATGACCGTGCTCAAGTAATACAGAATTTACCATTTCTCGAATAAGCGAGCCTGTAAGATAGGTAGTTTGATACTTGTAAATTCTATTTTCAACTTCTTCAGTAATTTTTTGTGCTAATTCAAGTGGGAGACTTCCCTCACGCACCAAAGATTGAATGATTTTATGAGAATTAAATTCCTCAATTGATTCATGTGATGTTCTAACATACATCTTTCCGCTTTCAATAATTGATCTTTCTTCAATTTGTCTTGCTAAGCTTAAAACTAGTTTTCCAAGATTTGTAATTGTGTAACGTCTTTCAGATTTGTTTAATGCAACAAGTGATTGTCTAAGTAATTTTCTCAAGTGATACGCAAATTTTCCACTCTCTTTTTTTGATTTGAATCCAGCTAGGGATTTTAATTCTGAATAAGTCAGAGGACCTTTTGAATTTAGAATTCTCAAAATATCAATTCTGTTAGGACTTGCCATTACAGAAAAGATCATTCTGACACGTTTTGATGTAGATTGTAAAATTCCGCCGCGTTTTGATGAATCTGAATCATCATCTAAATCTGCATCTAGATCATCATCCATGTCTGCATCTAGATCACCATCTAGATCCATTTCTAATTCTTCATCACTCATTTTCATGTACTTTTCTAAAAAAACGCACTAATTAAGACTTATGACAGTATGATTTTGGATCAAATTTGATCATTTTTCTAAATGCATAGAAAGATTTTAGATCAAATTTTTAAAAATTGTAAAAAAAGATCAAATATGATAGATTATTTTTCTTGAACATCTAATGAAAACTCGGATGTAGAGAGTTTTTGTCCACATGACGGACATTTTCCACCATAAGAATTCATTACATCTTTTAGAGATTTTAACATCTTCATGTTTGTAATCTTTTCACCACATTTTCCACATGTTACTTCTACTGACATGAAAATGATCAGTATCACAAAATAATTAAAAATCGATTCTGATTTTTTTTAATAATTCAAACAAATATTTTTACTGCTTTTCGATGACGATTCCTCGTTCATCAAAACCTGTGATTTTTGCCGGGGTTCCAACTGGAAGATCAGCAGGAGTAGCAATTCCACCCATAAATCCTGAAATTCTCAAATCTGAATTATCCAATTTGAGCACGACAAAAGCGTATGGGGTGTATTTTTCAAAGCCCGCAGGAGGCACAGTAATTATGGTATATGTAGCAACTTCTCCAACACCATCCAAAAGCACATCTTCAAATCCCTTACTACCACATTTTCGGCAAAAGTAGGCCGTAGAAAGATGAAGGAATCCACAATCAGTACATTTGTGAGTTAGAAGTTTACCATTTTTGGCGTTTTCAATTACTTGTTCTTCAATTGACATTTTATACACTCTGGAAAACATGAACAGCACAACTTGCGCCAGTTGCACCAAAGTTATGAGTCAACCCAATCTTTGCATCTTTAACGGTTCTTTCACCAGCGTGTCCAGTTAATTGATCATATACTTCAACTACTTGTCCAACACCAGTAGCCCCAATTGGATGTCCTTTTGATTTAAGACCACCTGATGGATTAATTGAGATATCAGAATTTAATGCGGTTCTACCTTCACGTACAGCTTCAACACCTTTTCCTTTTTCAAAGAAACCCAAATCTTCAGTGTCAACAACTTCGGCAATTGTAAAACAGTCATGTACTTCTGCAAAGTCTACATCTTTTGCAGTAATACCTGCCATCTTATATGCATCAGCTGCTGCAAGTTTTGTACTTGGGATTGTTGTCATGTGATCACGTCCTTGCAATGCAGCAGGAGAACCACCACGACCTGAACCAATACATTCAACATAATCACCACCATGTTCTTTTGCAAACTTTTCAGAACATAGAATTACAGAACTTGCTCCATCTGAAAATGGACAACAATCAAATAGTTTTAGTGGACTTGCAACTACTGCAGAATTCAATACATCATCAACAGTAATTTTTTTCTGCATGTGAGCTTTTGGATTTAGTACACCATTATCGTGATTCTTTACTGCAACTCTTGCAAAGTCTTCTTCAGTTGTGTTAAACTCTGTCATGTAAGCTCTTGCCATTGATGCAAACAATCCTGGAAATGATGCACCTGCTTGACCTTCATAAAAAAAGTCTGAACAATATGCAAAGTAAGTTGTTGTCCATTCAGTTCCAGTATGAGTTACTTTTTCAACACCAGTAACTAAAAGACAATCATAAAATCCGGCTGCAACATTGGCATATGCCTCTCTAAAGGATACAGAACCACTTCCACATGCAGACTCTATTGTTAATGATGGTTTATCGGGGATTCCTAGTCTACTCATCAAGACAGGGCCAATGTGTACCTGTTTGTCTGCAACTCCAAATACGTTTGAGATGTATGATGCTTTGATCTCTTTAGGAGAAATACCAGCACTCTCTATGGCTGCAACTGATGCCTGAGTAGTAATATCAGCAATACTATCTGCTAATTTTCCATACTTGGTGCTTCCTGCGCCAAGAACACAAACCTTTTCCACAAATGTCACTGACCCAAGTCCCTATAAAAATCGTTTTAGTAAATTCAATGTAGAACATGCCATCAAAGAAACTTCAGACTGTACAGATCAAAAAGACTGTAGTTAGACATTCAGTAAAAACTACAAAGTCAAAAACTAACGTTTTCAAAAAAGAGATAATTCAGTATTTGGATGGGAACGGGTATCTTTCGTGGTCATCAAAAGACAAAAAATACATGATTCTTGGAACAAACTCTCCAAAAAATGGGTTGGTTTCATGTCCTCAGTGCAAAGTTGGAGAGTTGATGGTAATTCGCTCAAGAACAACTAGAAAACGATTCATGGGGTGTTCTAACTTTTATGGAGGATGCAAAGCATCATCACCTTTACTACAAAAAGCAAAACTTAGAGCAACAAAGAGTCCTTGTGATGTTTGTAAATGGCCAATGATAATTTTCCGTTACTCACGAAAACAAAAATGGACTAAACAGTGTTCAAATTTCAATTGTAAAAGCAGAATCAAGCCTTCAAAGTAGGATAGACATCTGTTCTTCTGTTCTTTAATAATGGTAAAACTTTGCGTGTTTGTTTGACTTTTTTCAAATCAATGTTAGTATATCCAATTCCTTGTTTCTTTTTCATGTCAAGCAAAATTTTTCCATAGGGATCTACAACTAGACTTCGTCCACAGTAGATGTTACCAACTTGATCAGGTGCAATCACATAACATCCGTTTTCAATTGCACGTGTCTTGTTAATTGTCAGCCAATGTTCTTCTTTCATGTTACCTTTCACCCATGCTGAGGGTGCAATCAATACTTCAGAACCAGCTGCTGCAAGTGAGCGAGACATTTCAGGAAAACGTAAATCATAACAAATCATCATTCCAACCTTACCAATGGTAGTTTTTACAGGCTTTGCAATCTTTGAGCCTGATGCCATCTTGTCTGATTCTTTAAAACCTAATGCGTCATAGAGGTGAATTTTTCTATATGTAGAAATAATTTTACCAGATTTGTCAATTACAAACGAAGTGTCATAGACTCTGTCTTTTTTTCTACTCTTCTCATAAAATGAACCTACAACTTGAATATGATTTTCTTTTGCAGTCTTTGCAATAGTTTTTACAAAGTGTCCATTAATGGTTTCAGATAGAATAGCAAGTTGTTTTGGTGTTTGAGTTGAATTTGTATAAAACATCATAAATTCTGGAAATGCACATAGTGTTGCATCTTTAGAAGCTGCCTTTTCGATGTATGAAATAATTTTCTTTAGATTAGTTTCTTTGTTTGTTGATGCTTTGAATTGGATAACTGCAGCTTTCATGATAGGACAATAATCAAATGACAATAAAAGGATAAACCAATGGTACAATCGCAAAATGTACCATTTTCTTCTTATGCAAAGTTGTTCTAATAGAATCATACCGACCATAGTGTGTATGTCAACCTGCGACTGGCAGGAATCATCCAGTCAATTTTTTTAAAAAATAATTAAAGTTGGTTTCCTGCCAAAAACCAATTTTCTTTTGGATTGTCTTCAAAAACAACAATAACATGATTTTCTTTTGTTTTTAGAATCTCAACTGCTGATTTTGTGATTGCTTTTGCGTATTCGTCTTTTTGTTCCTGAGTTCTTCCAGGATACATTGACACCGTAATCAATGGCATGAAAACTCAAACTAGAATCAGGAATTTATGCTTTCAATAGTCTGGGCGGTATCCGTATCGTGTACCATATGTGTATTCAGAACTGTGTGTTTTCTTGTAGAGATATCCTGTTGCAAATCCAATTGCAAATCCTCCAATGTGAGCCATATATGCAACACCGCCACCGGCAACACCAAAACCACCTATGAAAAATGGCAACAAATTCTGAAAGACTAGCCAAAATGGCAAAAACCACCTTGCTTGAATATGCATCATTCTCCAGAAGAATCCTAACATAAGAAAAGTAGTGATTCGAACTCTTGGGAACATTGCCAAGTATGCACCAAGTACACCAGAGATTGCTCCGGATGCACCAACTGCAGGAATTGAACTTGTTGGATCAATTACTATATGAGCTAGACCTGCACCAACTCCCCATGCAAGATAAATTAAAAGAAATTTTACTTTGCCAAACTTTAGCTCAATGTTATCACCAAATATCCACAAAAACAACATGTTGCCGCCCAAATGCATCAAACCACCATGCATGAACATCGAACTAAATAATGAAAAGTATGGAGTGTCTGGACAAGAAATTCCTGGTTGAATCATTGATGAGAAACCAGTGATACAGCTAGGAACAGCACCCCATTCAAAAAACATGAATGCAGCTCTTTGATTAGAAAATTCCCAAAATTGACCAGTGATAATTACTTCATAGAAAAATATTGCAACATTTAGTATGATTAATCCAATTGTAATTTTTGGTTTAAATCCTGGAGGATGTGGATTTTCATCTCTTAATGGTAACATTAGTTGTTTAGTTTGAATGAAATTTGTATAATAAGATTTTTCAATTTTGGATTTGTAAGATTCCTTCTTTGATTAGAAATTGAATTCCTTGAATGAAAGAGTCATCATCGATTGCACCTTCTGCCCACCATGATGCATTTTGTTTAATCCATGATGGAATTTCATTAGAAGAGATAGTTCCTTGTGTAGTTGAAGGGATTTGTAAGATTCCTTCTTTGATTAGAAATTGAATTCCTTGAATGAAAGAGTCATCATCGATTGCACCTTCTGCCCACCATGATGCATTTTGTTTAATCCATGATGGAATAACATCAATTTCTTGGTTTCCAGGCTCAATTACTAAAATAAAATTACCTTTGGATAAAGAATTCCCATCAACATTTGATAAGACAAAATTTGCGGTTCCTGTCTGATCACGACTAAATTGTATTTTATGTGAATTTGGTGTTTCAGAATTTACATTTCCAACAAGATGTTTTGAAAATATTTCATAATCATTTTGAATTATTGATAGATCGTACTCTACTAGTTTCTTTGTTTTATCTGAAAAGATTTCTTCTAAGCTAAGAAAGAATGTAATCTCTTCTCCAGATTTGATAACTTCAGGTTCCCATGACAAGAATACTTTGTATCTTAAATCAGGAGTTGTAAATTCTAGAGGAAATTTTATTTTATCACTTGGTTGAAGTTCAAAAATCATCATATCATCAG
Organism: Candidatus Nitrosopumilus sp.; assembly: GCF_965263415.1. Lineage (GTDB taxonomy): Archaea > Thermoproteota > Nitrososphaeria > Nitrososphaerales > Nitrosopumilaceae > Nitrosopumilus. The sequence continues at coordinate 590,678 of NZ_OZ253671.1, read as the reverse complement.
AATGTTTTGAGGCATCATGACGAATTTGTTTTAACAATTCCTGATTTAGAACAATATGAATAGTTCTATCTTCAAATGAATAGTCATCAATATTTACAGCATCATCAGGTAATGATACATCATTAACAACTGCTTGGTAGGTTGTAAAAAGAAAATCTCCAAAGGTATTTGGAACTCTAAGTTCTTGATGAACTACACTTAATTGTTCTAAATCTTGATTCCAATCAAAAGGCATAGAAATTGTTGCTTTGTTGGAATCAAAACTAAATGAATCAAGTTTATCAAAATATGAAATTACTTGAATAGTTTGTTCATTATTTTGTGAATCCGTTATTTGAAATGATTTTGTTTCAGCTAGACTAATTGCGCCTTGTAATTTTATTTCATCAGATAAAATATTTGAATCTGAATCAATAGAGAGAATTTTTACACTATATTCATACAAACCACCAGATGTAAAAATAGGACCTCTCATAACTAGAGAAGAGTCATTTTTCATCCAGCCACCTAAAACAGGCTCAATTCCTCCTTCAATAATGATGTTTTTAGAATCATTAGTAATTACTTTAATTGAAAGATCACCTAACTCATCATGAAATATTTCTTTGAAAATTTGTTTTCCATCTTTTTTTAACTCAAACTCAAATGTAACATGTTCAATTATTGCATCAGTATTTGCATCAAACAATCGAAGTGAAATGTATTTTTTATATTCTTTAGGGTCATATACTGATGGAGATATTGAAATTGAAAGCACTGCATCTTTATTTTCAATTTTAACAGGAGGTAATACTTCACCACCTAATCCATGTCCAAATGCTGATGAAAAACTAAATGAAAATATCAATAATAAAAATAATGTAGTTCTAGAAATTTTCAAGATTGTTTCATTAGGAAAATCTGTTATAAAAAATAAAAGATGAGAAACAGGCAACCAAGATGACTCCTCCTAGTTTCTCACCAACTATGGTCTGTGAAATTAACTAATACAAAATAGATTAAAACAAAATTGGTACATTCGTAGGATATACTATATTTGCAAAATTCCATTTGTTATTAAGAATTGAATTCCTTGTACAAAGGCATCATCATCAATTGCACCTTCTGCCCACCAACCTGCATTGTTCTTTATCCATTCTGGAATTTCATTAGAACCTGAACCCTCACCTGAAGATGTAGCAGGTATTCGTAGAACGTTTTCTTTGATTAAAAATTGAATTCCTTGTACAAAGGCATCATCATCAATTGCACCTTCTGCCCACCATTCTGCATTGTTTTTGATCCATTCAGGGACAGCAGGTTTTGTATCTCCAACAGTTATTGATCCAATCATCCAAGGATGAAGGGTACAATAATAATCATATATTCCATTTTCTTCAAATTTGAAAGAGAATTTTTCACCAGCACCCATAACCCCACTATCAAATATACCAGAAGAACCTTCATCAGGAGTTCCAGATGTGACTGTATGAGCAGAACTATCATCATTATCCCATAATACAACTTGATTAGGCTCAATATTCAGACTAGAGGGGAGATAGCAAGAATCATCATTCTCACATCCAGGTAATGATGTTCCAATACCAATATCTACAAAGTGATCACCAATCAATTCTTCTTTTGGTTCAGTAACTTTGAATGAAAATTCTCCTGAAGTATCAAAGTTGTTTACATTGGAAATTCTTACAAGTACAGCACCAGTTTGTTCAAAGTTCACTTTGACAGAATCAGTTCCATCAGGTGCTTCCAATCCTTGTTTTGATTCTATAATTTTACCATTAAGAAATACATCTAGATCATAGACATTTTGTTGAATAATTACATTCGAAATAGGATCATGGAATTCTATATGCAATGTAACATCATTACCAGGATTGATTTTTCCTTTAGGCGATAGGGATAAATGAAATTTCCAGTCTTCTTCAGAAGATAATTGTATTACTTTATCACCATTCTCTAATGAAGCGTCACTTTTTTGAACATCTCTTAGTTTGCCTGATTGAATGCCAAAGATCATTTTATCATTTAATTCAGGAGGATTTTCATCAATCATTTTCAACAATTTTTTAGATGAAAGTAAAAAATGAATCACAATTTCTTCATCACCAGAACGATCTATTGTTCCAAAATAAGAAATATCATTTACAGTTAATAGAATTTCATGGTTTTCAAAAATATCTACTGTCTTTGGAATATAATATTCAGCATGAACAAATGGGATTGATTCGATAAAGTCTTCATTCCAATCAAATGGCATTTGAGCAGTAAGTTTTTTGTCTCTTTGATCATAGTGAAAGTTTTCTATTTTATCAAAATAAGTTGCAAACATCAAATCATGAGGTACATCATCAATGTCAATAGAAAATGGGATGAATTCTCCCATGGTAAACAAAATTTGAAATGGTGTTTCAGTTCCAGATACAGATTCATTTTCAATTGATAATAAAGTCATTTGAACATCAACTAGTCCCCCTCCCAAAAATACAGGAGCTTCAATGGATAACGGAAAATCATTTGAGGCTAGCCAGGCACCATTTTCTGCAGTTTCACCTGAAAAATTCACGTCAGAACTAGGTATGATTAACGTCCGAATTTTTTCATCAGGAGAATATACATCAAATTCTACAATCAGGTTTCCTTGTCCATCAAAGATCTCAACTTTATGTTCAGCACCTAAAACTACTTGTCCAGTATCATCATTAATTGTAGTAATATCAAAAGTAACATGTTCTTCATTTCCTTCTAAAATTGAAGGGTTTGTTTCTAATTGTACTTTGAAGTAATTTTGATTGATAAAAAGAATATCACTTTCCTCACTACCAGAACCTCCACCATGTGCTATTTGTGTAGATCCAAAAATCAAAAATAGAGAGAAAACCCCAAGAAATAATTTTTGATTCATGTCAATCAAAATATTGTAAATTATTTTAAGTTAACAAAAATTTTCAGACTTTGATTAATCCAGATGCCATCAAGAATTTGATTCCATTTGCAAATTCCACGTCAGTAAGATGACCTTCAGACCACCACATTGCATTGTTTCGTACCCACATTGGAATTGATGTTATGTTTGCGTCTTCATCAACAATTTCTTCTGCAGCAGATACACTAATAATATTTTCTTGAACTAAATACTCAATACCTTTTGCAAAGTCTGGATCATTGATTTGTCCATCAGACCACCACATTGCATTTTTCTTTACCCAATCTGGAATAGCAATGTCAGTTGAAACAGAAGTTATTGTAGGTTTTGACATATCAATGTCAGTTGAAACTGGGGTTACTGTAGGTCTTGGCGTTTCAACAAATATTTCTGAATCATCAGAAACCATGTGAACACCAGTATCAAGAACTAATGCTCTTGCGACTATTTCCATAGTATCAGCACTAGTATATGGTCGTGGTAATGTAATATCATTATATTCAATGTAAATTGTATCACCATTTGTAACTCTCAATTGATTTTGTTCTTGAGAAGAGTCTTCAGTAGTCATATAGAACTCTCCTGGAAGGTAATTGATATAGTGAGGATGTTCATATCCTACAAAGTAATTAGGAGTACTTCCTACTTCAAAGGAACCATGTCTAGGTACAACTTCTTCTAAAATTGCTTCAGGTGCAACTTGGAACGAGAAATTTACTTCCTGACCAGGTTGATCAAAGATGTTAGATACTACAATTTTAGCAGAGCCTCTCTCATCAAAGTGAATTGGCTCTATACCTTGTCCATCTACAGAATATCTATCATTTCTTGATTCAACTAATTCACCGTTTAGGTAAATGTCCATATCATATGATAATCCCATCTCATGGACATCAGTAAAGCCATCATGTACCATTAAGTTAAAGTCATAATCTTGATCAACACCAATAACACCACCTGGTTCAGTCCAGAGATATGTTTTCCATTCTCCATCAGGAGTGTATTTTGTCAATGAGCTTGCAGCTGGTTCGCTCAAGTGACGATCATATACTGCATTCTGAACCTTTGCATGGTCCATATCTTTTACAAATTGAACGCCAACAAAGATTCCTGCCTTATCTGAATCTGAATATACTTTAACATAATTTGTGAAAAATTCTCTGTGATGTTTCCACAAGTCAGTATCTCGAATGAAAAATGTGACTTTTTCATTTACATCATAGGTGTCTTTGTGGAATTCAGCTTGTCCTACTTGCCAAGTATAATATCCAGTTTTGTAAACATGTCGATCTTCATTATACTCCCAATCAACTGTTAATCGACCATCTTGTGTAGATGTTGCAATCATTACAGCTCTATCATGGGCTGAAATATTCAGCATGTCTGGATCCATAGTCATTCCAGGTGTTTTAACAGTAGTAAGGAAGGTATCATGAACAGTATAACGCATTGCACCTGTCAATTTTACAACTCCCATGAATACACCAGTATCAGGACCAGTCTCTGTAAACTCAACACCATTTACACGGTTAGCATCAGTGTAGACATCTATTGGATTTGTTGTAGTACCAATTTGTTCAATTTTATCATCATCTTCATTCCATCCTGGAGCATAAATCAAAACATTTACTCTATCAGTCCAGCCAATTCCTTCATATCTTTCATTACAATCTTGTAGTTTGAAAGTTTCGTTTGCACAGAATTTCATAATAATTCCTGCAGATTTTTGTACATTTGTAAAACCAGTATCAGCTAAGACGGGGGATATTGTAATTGTGGATGTTAAAATTACCATAAATGCAAAAATTGCCATTATGCCTATACTTTTTGCCATATGAAATGTAAAACCTTGTTTTGAATATAATGAGAATGGTTCATTCGATAAATGTACCATTAGATCTATTATTTTACCTCAATATTGCAGGAATGGAAATACTCATTCCATTTTGAATGACCTACAAATCTTTTTGATTCAAATTCCTGAAGATCGGTAAAAGTGGTACTAGTTTTTCCAACTACGTTACCTTTAGCATCCAAAAATGATATTGTGAGTTCTACTTGAGATCGTTTTAGATGATCATTATGATATTGACCTGAAATTGTTACTAGTCCAAAATCGTCACGTACACATGAAAAATTTTCTACTCCCTGAATTGCAGATTTTTCTGGTTCAATAGATTTTGGTACAGTTTGAATTGGATTAGAAAAATCTTGAAGAGTATTTTCTTGAATATCACCTTGAAGCACATCATATAGTTGAGAGTTTACATAATCATTTTTGTAAAAAGCAAGTTTTTTCAAAATTTCATTCATAAATCTAGTTGTAGGCTCGTTTTCATCTAAGATTAGATTAGAGGTGTCATAATTGTAGTGTTCATTATGTTGATCAAATATGATAACATGTATTATGAAATTTTCATAGATACACGATGTTAATGCACCTTCTGAAGTATAATTAAATAGACATTCAGAATTTTCATTTGGATTTCCACTAAGATATGCAGACTCGAACACTTTGTCTTTATTTTCAAAAGAGTTCCAATAGTTATCTAGATCATTTTTGTTGTTAAATTCAATTATTTGCATTGTCAATGTAGGTACCTTGAATTTGTAAAAAATTGGTTCGTATACTCTAGTAATATCATTAAATGTAATTCTAACAGAATCTACAACGCTCTCTTTTTCTTCAAATTCATATTCAGTTGAAAACAATCTCCACTTTGTTTCTTTTATAATATTCAAAATTTCTTTATCATCTAACAAATATTTTTCAAGACTAGATTGGAATGTTTCATCATTTGAGAAAATACTTTGTTCAGGATTGTATTCTAGATATCCAACTTCTCTCAAATAATGTATTGTTCTAAGAAATTGCAAGTCACTTATTTTTCCATCAATCCACCATTCTGCTCTGTCTTTAACCCAATATGGAATTAATTCAGAAGTTTTTTCTTCATATAATTCAGGAATATCCTGAATTACAGTTTTTGCAGTATTCTTTAGAATTTCTTGAGATTCTATTTCATCAGGCAAGATGTTTTTATCAAGTACATTTTGAACTAGTGCTAAAAATTCAGAATCAGAAATTTGCCCATCTATCCAGAGAGAAATGGACTGTCTTACCCAATCAGGAAATACACTTGCCTCAGAAGTATTGGCAAAAGCTGAACTTTGAAGTGAAATTGCAAGTAAGATAACAGCAATTGCAAATAATGAGCTGATTTTGAGATTCATCATATAGAAATCTCCTTTGAGAACTTTGATAGTGTATCTCTAAAGTCAGCATCACTGGAATCATATTTTGCATATTCTACACTTCCACAAAGCAACAACCAATCTCTTACCTTATCGTATGCATTTGATTTTGATTCATTAAGTACACTTAGTAATTCATGGTTTGTCATTTCTTTGTAAATTTCCATGTTTTGTGAATAGTAATATCGAATTGCTTGACTGAGTGTTTCAAATGCTTCTTTTCTTTGATTGTTCTCAAACAAACTCTGTGATTCACTTATCATTTGTTGAGTTAATTCTCTAAAGTCTGTTTGAGGCATTGACACTTGTAATAGTGGTTCTTCAGATTTTCTTTCAGATAATTTCTTGCGTAAGAGATATCCAAATACTGCTAATGCAACAAACACTGGAATAATCAAAAGCAATGAAATGTTTTCAATGTTTGATGTAGGTGCAGTTACTTGGAATGGATTAGTCTGTAGTGAATCACGTATGTGTCTTGTGTTTTCGAATTTTGGTTTTTCAAATTTGAAATTATCAAATATGTTTTCTGGTTCACTTGTAGGTGCAGAAACAGCAATACCAGTATCAGGTAATTTACCAGGTGGAAGTTGTTCGCCAGATAGTATACCATCAAATAGTTGCAAAGTCTGTTCTGAGAATGCATCATTCATTCGTTCTTGGATTTGTTCTTTAGTCAGCAATAGATAGTTTGGAGAATATTCTCTTAGATCAAATTCACCTTCACCACTACGCATGGCATCATCCATCATTTGTCTACCAAGTGTGAATTCTTTAGGAGTAAAGATATCATTTGGAATAGCTGCTAAATTATCCATACTGTATCCACGCTCAAGTACAAAAAGCTCCAAGTTTGAATTAGGGTTATAATCAAATGTTTGGCCTTTTATCAGATATTTACTATCACCAATTGGATCTAGTAAAGCTTCTGCAATTTCGATATATCCATCAGAGAATCTATCATAGTATCTAATTTTGTGCTCGAAACTTTCTTGCCTAAGATCTCGTTGTTCAATTAACATTCCATTTAGAATTTGACCTTCTTCTGAATCAATTGTAATTTTGTGATCCCCAACGGAATATTTGTTACCAGTAATGAATTTATCATAGATTGGTTTTGCAGGTTCTGCATTTTCAACTACAAGTTCTTCATAATTTGAAACTATTTCTGCTTCTTGTGTTGTAACACTTTCTTCTTCAAGTTGACCTTCAATTAACCAATCCATTTGAATTTCTGGTGATTCTGCAAATGCAGGATTTATAATTATCAAAGGCAATAAAAAGAAAATTCCAATAATTTTTTTGCTAAAAAATAATGAGTTATGCGACAATTCTGTACCTACCATAAATTATGTAAGCATCAATTAACAATAATCCAATTGCAGCAGCTATAAACCAATCTCTTATTGTAGAATATTCTATTTCATAAGCAAGATTAGAGCTGAGATTTACAAAAATTTCACTTAGTGTTTGCTCATCAAGTGATTTGTAATAATTTCCAGAAGTTTGTTGTGCAATGATTACAAGTGTTTCTTCATCCAATTCTGCATATTGTGGTTCACCATAGATATCATCTCGTAAAAATACAGGTTCAACTGAACCTAATCCAATTGTATGAATCTGAACATCATTGATTTTTGCATATTCTGTTGCTTCTTCTGGTGTTACTAATCCAGAATTATGTACTCCATCACTAAGTAAGATCACTACACCTTTCTTGTCAGGAATTGATGAAGCCATATCTACTCCAAGTGCAAGTCCATCTCCAATGGCAGTAGCACCTAGTCCTTGCTCTATTGATGAAATTGCATTAACTGATTTTTCCTTATCAGGTGTAAGATAAGAAACAGTTGTGGCTCCTGATTCAAAGAGTACAACGCCTACATTGTGTTGAGGCCCCATTTTCTGAATCAGATTATTTATGGCGTTTTTTGCAGCATCCAGGCGTGTTGGCTCATAATCTGTGGCGGCCATACTTTCAGAACCATCTAAAACTATGCTCAAATTGATGCCATTTTCAACAGATAACGTTGGAATTTGAGGATTTGCGAGTCCCACTATTGCCAATCCAAGAATACCCATCATTAAAACAAATGGCAAATGTTTTCGCAGAAAGTTTTTGCCCATGACAGATTTTTTTACAATTTTTAATGAACTAAATTTCATGATTGAATCTTTTTTCTCAGAATTGTATTTTGAATAAAGAACATACAATCCAGGAATTATCAAAAGCAAAAGTAGTGCATAAAGATATTCAAAATGAATTTCCATTTACTTTCTCCTTCTAGAATGAATATAGCGATTAAATGTAATATCAAATGGTTCTTCATTTGAAAGATTCAAAAAATCAACTCCCAGTTTCTTTATTTCATATTCATTTTCTTCTCTTGTTTTCTTGATTAAATTAGAATACTCTTCTTGAAATTTTTTATCAGAAGTATTCACCAGGATTTGTTCTCCAGATTCTGCATCCTCTAAATATACATGACCAATTTGAGGAATCTCTGTTTCACGAATATCCGAGATATTTACTAAAACAATTTGATGTTTTAATTTTAGATATTGTAATGGTTTTACAAATGAATCTGACATAAAATCTGAAACAACAAATACAACACTTCGGCGTTTTAGATTTTTTTGTAGTTCTGATAATGATCTAAAGATATCTGTTTGTGTACTTTTTGGAGTATACTTTAATAATTTTTTTAAAATTTCCATCATGTGTTTTTTACCTTTTTTTGCAGGAACAAACTGTTCTAGAGAATCTGTAAAAAGTCCCAATCCAACTCTGTCGTTATTTTTTAATGCAGAAAACATCAATGAAGCTGTTACCTCAAATCCAAGTTCTTTTTTACTTTTCACAAAACCAAAATCATTACTTGCAGACATGTCCATTACAACATAGACGTTAAGCTCTTTTTCTTCAACAAACTCTTTTACAAAAAGATCATTGTATCTGGCTGAAACATTCCAATCCACTCTTCGTGCATCGTCACCTGCAGCATATTCTCTGACTTCAGAAAACTCAATGCCTCCACCTCTAAATCTGGACCGATAGGCACCAGATTCCATGCCTTCAACTAGATTTTTGGTCTTGATATCCAGGTTTTTTACCTGTTTCAAGAGTTCTGTGAGTTCTGTCATGGCCTAAACCTAAGGCGGATTGATTTTTTCTAAAACAAAGTCAATTACCTTATCAGAGGTAATTCCATTTGCTTCTGCTTCAAATGTCAAAATTATTCTATGTCTGAGAACCTCATGTGCAACAGCTTTAACATCCTCTGGAATAATGAAGCCTCTTCCATTAAGCATAGCATTTGCTTTTGCAGTTCTCATTAACCAAATTGATGCTCTAGGAGATGCTCCAAATTCTATCATGTTTTCTAAATCTAGATCATAGTCTTTTGGAGTTCGCGTTGCATTTACAATATCTGCAATGTATTCTGTAACTACTTTATCAGCATAAATTTTCTCATTGAATTTTTGAATTTCTAAAATTTCTTCAGGGCTGATAATTGTTTTTACTTTATCTTCTTGTTCAGATGAATTCTTTTCAATGATTTCAAGTTCTTCTTGTTTTGAAGGGTAATCAATTAAAATTTTCAAAGCAAATCTATCAACTTGTGCCTCAGGAAGTTTGTATGTTCCCTCATTTTCAATTGGGTTTTGTGTTGCAAGAACTAAAAATGGTTTTTTTAATTCAAATGTATCTCCATGAATACTGACAGTTCTTTCTTGCATTGCTTCTAATAATGCTGATTGAACTTTTGGTGGGGCACGATTAATTTCATCAGCAAGTACAAAATTATGAAATATTGGACCTTTTTGTGTTACAAAAGATCCTGAAGCATTTTTGTAAATTTTTGTTCCCAAAATATCTGCTGGAAGCAAATCTGGTGTAAATTGAATTCTAACATGATCAACATTGAAAATTTGCGCCATTGTCTTTACCATCAATGTCTTTGCCAGACCAGGAACACTCTCCAAAAGTACATGTCCATCAGAAATTATTGAAATGAGAATTTCCTGTAAAGCATCTTGTTGACCAATCACAACTTTGTGAGATTCATCAAAAACTGCTTTTAGTTTATCAGCATATTTTTGAGATTGCTCACTTAGCTTTTTGATATCTTCATTTGATACCGAATAGTTTACGTGATTCTCTCTAAGTGCCATGTCGTAGAATGCCGTTTTCTGGATAAATATCAGACTGGTTCATTCGAAAGATGTACCAGTATATCATAGGCATCAGTAAGTATAGACTGTGGCTTTCTCAATTACTTCTACACAATGGTCATCTGAATAGGTGAATCCATATTCATCAGTGGCCTTTGGCATTGTACAATCATCATATTGAACATAGATTGTATCTCCATTTGAAACACGTAATGATTTTCCTACAGTTTCTTCAGTATTCATAGTGAAACTAAAGGGATGTTTAAACTTGTAATTCTGTCCTGTTTGAATTACAACTCCTGATCTATCAGTATCAGAATATACTTTAAAGTTCAAATCAAATTCTTTTTCAGCTACTTTGTACATGTCTCTATCATAGAATGTAAACTCTACGGTATCATCTACATGATATTGTTCTTGTGAAAAGTTTAGTTCACCTACATTCCAATGAAAGTTAATACTTTTTGTAACAACTTTTACAGGATCATCTTGATATTGCCAAGATAGTGTAACAGAGCCTTCTCTACCTGCTTCAATTTTTCCATATTCATCAATTGGAGAGTTTGAACATTTTGTTGATCCAAACTTTGTATCTACAATTCCATCTCCATTTACATCATGATCATGTCCGCTTAATTTTACACGACCAACAAATAAACCAGTGTCAGCTCCTGTTTCATCAAATCCATTACATATTCCAAGATCTTGATGAGGGTGATTATCTGAACGTGAACTTAATAGTAATTTATCTGCCTCTGTACCTCCAATAGACTCAACTTTATCAGGATCTTCATTCCAACCTGGTGCGTATATCAAAAAGTTTACTTTTCCAAACCATCCATAGTCATCATAGGTTTGTGTTTGATAACATTTCTGAAGAGTTATTGCATTCTTTTCAAATCCACATGCAAAGATTACAGGTTTTGCGTCAACTTTACGTACAGATGTAAATCCATTACTATCAGCAAGAGAAGTTGGTTCTGAATCTAATTTCATTGAGAATTTTACGTCCTGATCAGAATGATTAATGTCAGACAGAATGAAGGAAATTACGCCTGAATCCTGAAAATTGAATTTTTTAGAAAATAGGCTTGAATCAAACTCTTTTGTGAGAGTATTGATAGATTTTCCGTTTTGAGTGAGTTCTAGATTAAAGGAATTATTACTAATTAGAGTATCAGTTTGGGCATCTTTTACTTGAAAGACAAAGGAATAGTCGATGTTAGGTTTAATTTCACCAGAGGGAGACCACTTCATTTCAATTTTGTATTGGCCATTTGCAGTGTATTTTGACAAAATACCATCCTCCATAGATGCATAGGATGATTCCAGAGTTGGGGAATATGCAAAAATCAATACAAAAACAGCTGTTAGTGATAATAAAGAATATTTTCTAAAGCTGTTTTTGGATTGATTTTCTAGGGGAATCAATACATGTGGTACAACTGCCAAACATATGAGATGCGATTATATTTTTTACATAACAAACAGATGTTTTATTGTACTCGTAAATCACTGTAAACTATATAGATCAAATTACAATAATTTCTCGTTGAACTAAATTCTCAATTATGTTTAAGAATTGTTCATCAGTAATTTTTTCTTGATACCACCAAGTTGCAGGAATTTGTACCCATTGAGGAATCTTCCATTGAGATTCAGAAACTACTTCACGTGTTGGAACAGATAGAATTTGTTTTTCAAAAAGAAAATCAATTCCTTCTAAAAATTCTGAATCAGAAATTTGTTGAGTTGCCCACCAATCTGCATTTTGTTTTATCCAAACAGGAATTGTAGGAAGCTCAGGAGGTAATCCTTTATCAAAGCCTGAAATCGTCAAAACACCTTGAGATTGAGGCCCAACTGTAAATGCAACGTGCCAGAATCCCATATCATCAATACTTTGGATAAATTCTATAGGCTCATCATTAAGCGTAACAGAAAATTTTTCATTTCCAGAAATTGGAGCAAATTCAAAATTTGCATATGTCTCTAGTGGATAACTATTGTATCCTCGAATTGTCATGGTTGTTCCAGATTCATCAAACTTTGCAGCAGAGTACCATGCACCTGAATCATATCTAAAATCAAAATCTCCACCATTTTTCTTTGTAGTTACAGGAATTACAGTAGTATCAACTGGTGCAAAACAACTATAGTAAAAAACATCTTCAGTTATGGAAGGATCAGGATACATTGTAAAATCTAAAATTTCTCCAGGCTCGATTTTTTCAATGTACTCTATATTTTGAGTGATATCTAAGACCTTTTCATAACCATGAACCACTGCAAAAATTTTTGGAAAATGGATTGTTTCACTTCCTGTGTTTTGAATTTTTCCTGAGATATGACCATCTTCATGTTTGATTAGTGTTTTATCATAAATAATTTGAATTGGAATTTCATGAGTAATTGTTTTTTCAAAAGTTAATTCAGGGTTAGCTAGAATTGGAGTATTTGATTTTATTTCAGGGAATTTTATCTTAAATGGAATTTCAGTTCCAGCAGCTAACGGAACATGCTTAATTGTTTTTGAAATTGTTTGGGAATTCTCAATTACAGATACAGTAATTGTAGGAATTACTGCAAAATTATTTTCATTTTTTACATTACCAACTACAGTATAGATTCCATTTGAATCAAAATAACCCAGATACTCATGTAAGGGAACAAAAACTTCAGCAGAAGCTAGACTAGGAGCAAATAAAATAATTGAGAAAAGACCTAGTAACAGAAGAGTTTGCGGCGGATACACTCTAGAAAGAGTTAATGATATCTTCGAATCCAGAAGTTGGTTTTTCAAGTAGGCTTGGTCTATAGTCTTCAACTAGTTTATCTATCAAGTCTCTGACTTTAATATGATATCTTTTTTTGAGTTGAACAACTTTGGTTTCTACTAGTCCGTCATCTACTAGTTGTGACAAATACAATGATACGGTTGATGGGGATTTGTTTACATCCTTAACTAATTGAGAAAACTCTAAACCATCTTCTTTGACTAGTGCAAGTAACAAATCACGTGGAGTTTGTTTTCTTAATGCTTTGATAACAATTGATTCGTCTTCAGTAATTTGTGGAGGATAGAATCTAGCTTGTCGTGGGCCACGATCAGCTTTGATAACTCCATTTCTTTCTAATTTATCTAGATAATGACTTAGAACCCCATTTTTTAATCCAGAAGAACGCATGATTTCACGGAATTGGATACCTGGGTTTTTTTCAATAATTTCTTGAATTTGTGAATCTCTATCAGTCATTTCTAAACACTCCTAACGCTAATAGTCCCAATGTAACAAACGTCAATAAATGTCCTACTTCTGAAATTGACATTATATCAAAATCAAACACGTTTGGCCATGTGGCATCAACTAGCAATACAACTTCTGCTCCAATAAAATTGGCAAATGCAATTGCACTAAGCAAGAGTCGTTTTGTTCTTAATTTGTAATACGCAAATACTGCAAGAACTGTAATGAATACGGCCAAAGAGATTCCTCCAACGTGCAAAATAATGTGTGCTAAATGATATCCATGGAATAGATGAGGAATGATAATTGGTAAAGCTAGAATTGCAACTACTCCTGTAACTACAATTGAAAATAATGTAGACTTTTTTTCAACTATTCTTTCAGGCCTAAACAAAGTAGTGTAATTTTCTTAATTATTCATTTAAACCGACTGGTTCAATTCTCGAATAGATAGCGATCAAACACGAATGATTCCCTTTTGAATCAAATATTCCAATCCTTGAACAAAGGTGTTATCATCAATTTGTTCTGCAGCCCACCATGCTGCATTGTTTCTAATCCATGAGGGAATTTCTTGAGATGAAGAATCTTCTTGTTGTGTTGGTGGAATTAAGATAATTTTGTTTTTGATGAGATACTCAATTCCTTGAACAAATGTATTATCATCAATTTGTTCTTCAGACCACCACAGTGCATTATTTCGAATCCAATCAGGAATTGCAATTTCTTTTTGAGAGATAACTCTGTCAATTACAATTGGAATTGTTGTTCTTGCAAGATCATTATTATCTAAATTATTAAAATTCAGATTGACAATTCCTGTAACATCTTGTGGAATCACAAACTCTGCTACGTTATGTTCTTCTCTTGAATCAGTACTTGTTCCACTTTGCTGATAAATGACTTTGTTATTTTGTGTAACAGAGAATTCATAATTTGTTGAAACAGGTTTGTTTTTCAAGAAAACATCAGTAACATCAAATAATATTTTTGCATCATCATCAGATTGCAGATTTTCAGGTTCCCATGATGCAAGAATTCTAAATTGTCCATTTTCAGTAACTGAACTCATGTGAGGATAATCTCTATTAGGAGTAATTAGAAAATTCATACCATTTTCATTTGAGCCATTTTCAAGAACTTTGAGTAATTCTTGTTGATATATGATAAAATGAACTACACGACCATCAGAAAAGAAATCATCTATTGTAGATATGTCTTCAGAGAGTTGCACTCCATTAATGTACATAGTAAATCCAGACACAAGCATATCACCAAAGGTTTTTGGAATAACTAGTTCTTCATGAACAACTGATGTTTGGTTGATGTTTGTATGACTCCATTCAAAAGGCATAGAGTAGCTTATTTCTTTTGAAGCAGGATCATATTCAAAATCAGAGATTTCATCATAGTAAGTAATTACATCAAATTTTTGTTCTCCAAAGTTTGGATCAACAAAATCATGTCTAGAGGTTTGAGCAATAGAAATTCCTGCATTGAATACTAGTGGCTCATCAAGTGTTTTTGAATAGCCATCAGCAGTAAGTATGGTGATATCAAATTTGTACAATCCACCCTCACTGAGTTTTGGACCCTTCACATGAATCAGTCTACTATCTAGTCCTAGTAATGAACCAAAGATGTTAGCACCAGTTTCTTCTTCGATGATAATAGAATCAGTTTCTTCTGAAACAAAATTGAATACTAGAAAACCATTATCTGCCTTGAATTCTTGTTCAAAGAGAAATTGGTTTCCTTTCTCAGATTTTATGTGAAATGTAACATCACGTAAGGTAATTTTTGAATCAAAATCAATGAAAGAAATAGAGATTTGTTGATCATCATCTGCTTCAGGATCACTTTGTGATGAAGAAACTTCTACAGTTACTTGTTTTCCATCAAGATTTACAGGAGGAAATGTTTCACTGCCAACTCCGTGACCAAACACACTATCAAAAGTAAATACAAACAACAATGGAAGTAAAAGTAATAGGAATAGATTTTTCAAATTATGTCCACTTGTTTGGATCTTTTTTACGGATTTCTTTTCCATCAATTGTAACAGAGTCTTTTTCCTCAAAGATAGTATGCCATTTTCCATTGCTAGGGAAAATTTTGTTCATCTCTTCAACTTTTTCACTAGTTGGAGCTTTGTTCATCAATGCACCCCATCTCATGTTAGGAACTTTTGGCATGACGTCATTGATGTCTTTCATTACATTATCACCTTACTGAATTTATTTAAAAACCTATGATTGAACTTTCATGATTCCTTCTTTAATCAAGAATTGAATTCCTTGAATGAAAGAGTCATCATCGATTGCACCTTCTGCCCACCAACCTGCATTGTTCTTAATCCATGCAGGAATTTCATTAGAACCTGTACCTTCACCTTGAGATGTTGGAGGGATTTGTAGAATGTCTTCTTCGACTAGATATTGAATCCCTTGTACAAATGAACCATCATCTATCTGTCCATCAGCCCACCACTCGGCATTGTTCTTAATCCAAGAGGGGATGGCTGCAGGTGGTTGTGCTTGTGGTTCTGTAGTCGTTCCTAAGCTAGGTCCAAGTTCAATTATTGCTGAACCAATTCCTGCATAAGTCTCATCATATACTAATCCAGTGCCCAAAGCTCTAACATCAATTCGGTATACTCCTTGTGATGGAACATAGATTTTCTTTACATCAATTCCTTCAGTGGCAACAATACCTGGTATTTGTGGGTCATCTCCCAAAAATGTCTCTAGGACTTCATCATTTTCATCAATAAATGATACAACATATCTCATATCTCGAATAAGTTCTCTATTTTCATCAAAGAATGTAATTTCAAATGGAATTTCATCACCTGCACCATAACTTCCATCCCATGAGATGTTTACAGTAGTTGGAACAGGTTCATAGTTTGCAGTATCTACTAGATAAAATTCAGTGGATTGTTTTTCAACTGCACTAAGTGGGACTAGTTTCAAATCCATTTGTTTATTATCGTAATTTGATTCACCTAATGTTTCGTTAATTCTTTGTAATTCTTGGTTAGTAATTAGGAAATGAACAATGTTAGTATCATCATATGAATATGGGTCATTTAGTAATGCTCTTTGATCAACCTCTATACCATTAACATATCCTTTGAATTGTTTACCTTCT
The DNA here is from genome assembly GCF_965263415.1 of Candidatus Nitrosopumilus sp. Taxonomy (GTDB): domain Archaea; phylum Thermoproteota; class Nitrososphaeria; order Nitrososphaerales; family Nitrosopumilaceae; genus Nitrosopumilus. The sequence continues at coordinate 573,923 of NZ_OZ253671.1, read as the reverse complement.
GCATATGGTGCAAATGTTTTTGGAACTCTAACTTCTTCATGAACTACTTGAACCAAATCGACATAATCTGGACTCCAGTCAAATGGCATGTCAAACGAAATTGAATTATCTGATTGATCAAATTGGAAGTTACTAACCTCGTCGTAGTATGTTTTGACTACAACAGGAATGTCTGCATTAGCAGTTTGAACCATAAAGTTTTGATCTTGTGCAATGCTAACAAAAGTATCATAGCTTAACAACTCTGCCACTATTGATTTTGGACTAGTTGCAGCTTCAATATCAACACGAATTTGGTATAATCCACCTTCTAAGAAAATTGGACCTGTAATTCCCGGTCTTGCACACATATCCAGATTATCATCATTACATTCTGTACCCTGTACAAATAGAGCACCAGGAGCGCTAACATGTTCTGAACCATAATAGACAGTGCATTGATGAAGATTTTCTTCAGTACAATCAGCTTTTGGCGTTAGTTTTACATCTAGTCGTCCATCCAAATCATAAAACAAGTTTCTTGCCAAAAGTTCACCGCTATGCCAGACTTCTACTCTATAGGTTACTTTGTCAAGATTGGTATCAGTCAAAGTATCAAAGAAACGAATCTGCATGTTTGCATTGTTAATTTCACCCACAGTAATATCAGATGGACTTAGTTGAGTACTAACAGTTACTTCCATATCACCAAATGATATTGGAGGAGCTTGATCCCCACCAAGACCATGTCCAAAGACATCAGGAATTAATGCAGGTATTGTGAAAATTCCGATAATTGTGATGAATAAAGCAAACTTATGGTACAATGATAGAATTGTGTCAATTCCATATTTAAAGCTGGCAGAGTATTTCTATGCGTGATATTTTTTTTTAAGAATTGGGGTATGATTTTTATTTATTATTCAAAAACATCCAGTATGAAATTTCTGTTTGCATTACTTCTTGTTCCACTTTTAATGGTTCCAGCATTTGCTGAAACTCAAACATTACCTACAGACAAGAATACCTTGGATGTAAAATTAACATATGATCCAATTGAACCAGGTGTTCAAACTAAAATTAACATAGATTTCATAAATCCGCAAACTCAAAAAGTTCAAGAACATATTGACTATACAGTAGCTGTTTCAAAAGATGGTGAAACTGTGTTTGGACCAATTCCACTAACACATACTTCTCTTGGCTCTGTGAAAATTCCAATAGAGTTTAACCTTGGCGAAGGAATGTATTCAATGGACTTTGAGGTTGAAGGAATATTATTCCAACCAATTCCAAGAGAAACTGTATCTTTTGATATTCAAGTAGGTGAAGCAAATGCACAACCAATTACACCACCAGAAGAAAACAACGGTGAAGGTAATGGCGATAACGGTAGTGAAAACGGCGGATGCTTAATTGCAACTGCAACATTTGGTTCAGAACTTGCACCACAAGTACAACAATTAAGAGAACTTAGAGACAATACTGTTCTTAAAACAAATTCAGGAATTGCATTTATGACAACTTTTAATCAATTCTATTATTCATTCTCACCTGCTGTTGCAGACTTTGAAAGAGAGCAACCATTATTCAAAGAAGTTATGAAAGTAACACTTACTCCAATGTTATCATCACTATCAATACTAAATCATGTAGATATTGATTCAGAGCAAGAGATGTTGGGTTATGGCATCTCTATAGTACTCCTAAATCTTGGAATGTATGTTGGAATTCCTGTAGTTGGAATTGTAAAATTATATCAATTTAGAAAAAACTAGATTCTATATCTGAAAATTCCAGTGAGGTTTTTATGTATCTGGCCGAGTAAACTGGTTAATGAAGACTATAGCAATTTGCTCTTTCTTCGTACTATTTGCAATGGTAGCTGGATTAGTTGCAACAACACCAGCTGCATATGCAGATCATTCAGAAGTCACAATCGTACCAGCAGATGGATCTGGTGCACCAGGTTGTGAAGAAACCGCAGATGGATGTTACATTCCAACCACTGCAACAGTTGATGTTGGTGGTGTTGTAATCATGTCAAACACTGACACTGCAGCACACACATACACTTCAGGAAATCCAAGTGATGGACCAGATGGTATCTTTGATACCAGCTTGCTTATGGCAGGAAGTTCATTTGAATGGAGTCCAGATACTGTAGGTGAATATCCTTACTTCTGTATGGTTCATCCTTGGATGATAGGTACAATCATAGTACAAGAAGTCGGAGCTGCTGAAGATGATCATGGTGATGATCATGGTGATGAAATGATGATGATGCCAGAAGGTGATGCAACCGCAACAGGTATGCTATCTGATGGTACAATGGTTTCAATTTGGGCTTCAGCACCAACTGCAGGTGAAGCAATGGAAATCTCCATTGAGTTCGCAGATGCAGAACATGTTAACCACGACATAATGGTTACACAAGACGGTGAAGAAGTACTAAACGATGAAGGCGCACATCATCATGAAGGCACAGGTATGCACACAACAGCACCACTAAGTTCTTCTGACCCAGTAGACATTACTATTACCTTCCAAGGTTATGGTATTGACGAAAAGACAGGACCAATTGGTGAAGAAGTAGTATTTACAAACGTTGTCCCAGAATTTGGTACAATCGCAATGATGATACTAGCTGTTGCAATCATAAGCATCGTAGCAGTCACTGCAAAATCTAGAGTAATTCCAAGATTTTAGGAATCCTCTTTTTCTATTTTCTTTTTACTAAAGCAATTATCGCTAAGATTATAGCTGCACCGGCAATGGATAATCCAAATATTGCAAAGTCATATGCTGCACCACCATCAGAAGTTACTTCCACCTCACCAGACTTTAGTTTAGAAACATCTTGCTGCAATGAGGAGATTGCATTCTTTAGAGCAGCAACGTCAGCAGCGCCTTCACTACTTGAAGGTGGGAAATCCAAGACCGCGGTAGGCTCTACATCTTCAATTGGAATTTTAATATCAACAGGAATACCTCGAATTTCTCCTTTGAGTTCTACTTGATAAGTTCCAGTTTTAGTTGGGATAATTGGTGAAAAATAGTATCCAGGTCTAGGATCAGAGTTTATATCAATTTTCTTTGTTGCACCACCAAACATTACAGTCGTATCAACACCCTTGAATGCACTAGTAATTCCTGAATACGTGCCTTCATTTTCTCCACGTTCTATAATTTTGAAAACAATATCATTTCTAATACCTACAATTGGAGGTTCAATTCCCCAACCTGCTTCAATTTCATATTGCTCAACATGAACAGTAGTGTGTGCAAATGATGGTGCTATCATTCCAAAAGAGAATAATAAACCAATAATACCAAAAACTGCGATTTTCACTACTATCATTTTACAATTACACGTTATTATCTTTACGTGAATTGGTACAAAATTCGAATCTGTGAAAACTGTTTAAATTATCAATGTTGCCCTGAAGAGTAAATGCAAAAATTTCTAATTGTTTTGTTAATGATGTCATTTATTTCAATTCCATTTGCAGCAGCCCATCCATATACTGAAGAAACTATTCCAAGTCTAACATCTAATTCTCCAGCTGGAACATCTGAAGTAATTGTGTATTTTTCAGAAGCAATTGACATTAACTTTAGTTCACTCAAAGTATTTGACACAAATGGAAATCAGATAGACAATAAAGATACAGCTTACTATGAAGGAGAATTATCTCTCATTGTTACAACACCACCATTAGAAGATGGAGTTTATACTGTTTCAACTAAAGTTCTCTCTAAAGTAGATGGACATCTTGTTCCTGGTGCATTCTTGTTTGCAGTTGGTGATGTTGTAATTGATCCTTCACTTCTTGGTGTAGAGCAACCATCTGAACTCATATTTTTGCCTGAAGCTGGTGCAAGATTTCCAGGACTAGTAGGTCAAACAATTGTGTTAGGAGCAGTAATTGCATCTCTCATAATTTGGGGCACACAAAATAAACAATCCATAAGAGAAGAATTAGAAAAGATTCAATCTATCCACCATAGAAAGTTCATGTCAGTTACAGGGATTGGACTTGTTCTGGTTTTTATTTCAGATATTTTGATGATTGCAGTTCAAACAATCAGATTAGAAACATCGCCAATTGATGCAATACAAACTGATTTTGGTAATATTTGGTTAATCAGAATGATAGTAACAATAATCCTATTAGGAATTTGGTTTGGAGTTGACAGGAAGAAGAAACTATCAAAGAAAAGTCAAATTGCAATGTTGGCAGTATCACTTGTACTAATATCTACAACAAGTCTAATTGGACACGGTGCAGCCAGTGGACAAACAACTCCACTAGTATTAGATTACATACATAATTTGGTTGCAGCAGTGTGGATTGGAGGAATTTTCTATTTTGTTTTTACACTACTTCCAACATTTTCACAACTAAAAGAATCAAGTAGAGAAAAGATGAGTCTAGTACTCATTCCTAGATTCTCTATTGCATTCATCATTGCAGTTGGAATCGTAATCATTACAGGGCCAACATTGATGTGGTTCTTAGAAAGCGATGTAGGAATGATTACTGAATCAGTTTATGGTCAATTAATCATAATCAAAATAGCAATTGCAGCAGTAATGGTGGGATTAGGGTGGTTTTTCCAATTCAAAGTACAAAAAAATGCTGAAAAAGAATTTTCATCAGGAAAAATTTCTGTACACAAAAAACTAAAGAGAACACTCAAAGTAGATGCTGCATTAGGAATCATACTTTTGGGAGTAGTGGCATTGCTTGCAAATGGAACATTGCCAGCAGGAGAAATCCAAAAAGTTGACGCACAGGAAAGTATCTACGGATTCAAAACTATTGAATTTACAGAGAACACAAAATTTGATATCGATATTTCGCCATTTTCAAGCGGCTCAAACACTATTCTAGTCAAAGTTAGCGACTTTGAAGGAAATCCACTCTATGATTCAGACCAGCTTAAAGTCAAGGTATCAAATCCATCAAAGAACATCTCACCAATAGAAGTTCCAATGGAAATTATCAAACAGGATGAAAATAGGCCAATAGAATTCCAAGGAGAGATGACATTTGGATTTTCAGGAGAATGGTTAGTTGAAGTGGAAGCACAAAGAACTGAGAATGCAAATGAATCAAAACTATTGAATTTACTAGTAAAACCAAAACTAACAAACATTCAAACACAAATTATTGAATACGAAATACCTGAAGAATCAAAACCACTCTTCCCATTGTATGATGGACGAGATACACTTTGGATAAGCGATGGATTAACTCCACGTTTGTGGGAATTTTCACTTGAAACTCAAGAATTTACATCACATTCATTTGATGGAGTAAATACTACATTTCTTACTCAAGACAAAGACGGTAAAATTTGGTTTGTAGACAAGCCTAGAAACCAAATTGGATTCTTAGATCCTCAAACAAAAGAGATTACAACAAAAACACTTCCAAAATTTGATCCTGTTATTTTTGACAACTTTCCACTTTTCATAAAAGCAGACTTTGATGGAAACATTTGGATAGCAATTTTTAACAAAGATAGAATTGTAAAATACATACCAGAAAGTGATGAATTTGAAGAGATCATTCTACCAGGAAAAGAAAACTTCCCATATGCTTTAGAACTTGATGTAGATGGAAATGTGTGGTTTACAACAACTGGTGCAGGAAACATTGGATACATTGATCCAAAAGATAACAGCATTACTCAATTTTCAAATGATCCTCCACTACTAGGACCAGAAGCATTACTCTTTGATGATGAAGGAAATGTGTGGATAGCAGAGCATACAGGCTTGGCAATTACCAGATTTAATCCAGTTTTAGAGACATTTGAAAGAATTACTGTGCCTAATAATGAAGCACTGCCATTTGGCATGACATTTGATAGATATGGAAATGTGTGGTTTGCGCAACACACCATAGACAGTATCGGTGCATATGATCCTGACAACAATAATTTGATTGAGGTTCCAGTTCCATCAGAAACATCCTTTGTGCAATTTATGACATCAGATGATGATAACAATGTCTGGTTTGTAGAACAACAAACAGGAAAAATTGGAACAATAAAGATGACAGAGATTCCAGTTATTGCATCACAAGTTCAATCATCAGGAGGATTTGAGTTAAAGTATACAGAACTTGCATCACCATTAGTTGCGTTAGGAATTCTTGCTACATCTTTGTTTTATGTGAAGAGCATTAAAGACAAAAGAAGACTAAACGATTTGATTAATTCTTAGAAAGCAAACCAGCAGATTTTATTCCCATAGTACCTGCAAGTAATGCAATTGAAATTAAAACAATTGTTCCTGCAGGAGTAATATCAAAGATATACGAAATGAAAATTCCTGCAACAACAGAAAATACTGAAAAACTAACAGAAATCAATGCAGTTTTTTTGAATCCTTTACCATACATTATTGCTGAAACGTTTGGAATTACAAACAATGCTGAAATTAACAAGACACCAACTAGTTGAATCGACGTAACAACAGTAATTCCAGCCATAAACACGATTAGATAATTAATTTTTTCAACTGGAATTCCACTAACTTTGGCTTGTTCTTCATTAAAAGTAGAATAAATTAGCTGTCTAAACAGTAATGTAATTACAGTCAGAATTCCAACTGTCAAGAACAAAACGAGAATAGTATCATCAACACTTACCAGCAGTATGCTTCCAAACAGAAAACTAAAGATATCAAGCGTAAATCCTCCTGATAATCCAATAATTACGAGTCCAACTGCTATTCCTGAGGACAAAAGCACGGCTACAGAGGCATCCCCAGATATGTTGAATCGGTCTTTAATTTTGGTAATAACTAATGCACTGACAATTGAAACAATGTAGGCTGTCCAAAGTGGGTAAACTCCTGCAAGCAAACCAACGGCAACACCACCAAAAGAAGCATGTGCAATTGCATCTCCAAATAATGAATATCTTCTTAGAACAAGAAACAAACCAACAACAGAACAAAGAATTGCAATGGCAATGCCAGAAATTAATGCTCTATGCATGAATCCGTATGTTAGAATTTCAAAAGACATGATTAATGATGATGCATGTGTTCCTGCATTGAAGCTTCAGAGTATTGTTTGACAAGATCATCGTTTGAAAAGAAATCTTCAGATTCTCCATGAAAGAACAGTGTACGGTTTAGACAAGCTACATGATTTGCTAACTGATTAACAGCATCAAGATCATGAGATGACCAGATAATTGTAATATTTTGTTTAGAATTTAATTCTCGTAATATGCTATAAAATAATTCAATACTTTGTTGATCAATTCCCGTCACAGGTTCATCAAGAATCATTAATTTTGGTTTGTGAACCAAAGCTTTTGCGATAAAGACTCTTTGTTGTTGGCCACCAGATAATTCACCGATTCTTCTATCACCTAATTCATGGATCCATAACTGTTGTAGAATCTCATCAATTCTGTCGGCATCAGATTTACTTTGTAATCCCATTCGAACTACATCTTTTACAGTAACAGGAAAATTTTTTTCAAAAATTGGTTTTTGTGGAACGTATCCAATTTGTTTTAGATAGTTTTTTGATTGTTTGATATCTTTGCCAAAAAACTTGATTGTTCCTTCATAGTCAGTATGAAGACCTAACATTGCAGCAAACAATGTAGATTTTCCTGCACCATTTGGACCAATGATTCCTAGAAAATCCCCTTCATTGACTTCAAAACTTACATTATCAAGTGCTTTAACATCAGGATACTTTACAGTAAGATCTTTGATTTCTACTACTTTCAAATCAATACTCCTGTGATATTCTTCAGTGTGTTCACGCTCAAGTAATGCACGAATTATTAATAAATTTATAAAATTATAATAATTTTAACTACTAAACTTATAAGATAATTAATAACATTAGATGTATGCCAATTGTTTCAATTTCATTAAATGACGAGATTCTCTCTGAGCTAGACAAGTTACAATCAACAATGGGGTTCTCTGGAAGGTCAGAGGCAATTAGAGCAGGAATTAGAGCATTTGTTACAGAAGAAAAACAAAAGTCAGATTTATCTGGCAATATTCATGCAATTCTTTTGGTAGTACACAATGATGAATATGATCATGTTGTTTCAGGTATAACTCATAATTTTGAAGATCTCATTACAACTCATCTTCACAGTAAAATTGAGAAAGAAAAATGCATGGAGCTTTTTGTAATTGATGGAGATGCAGAAAAAGTTTCAATTATGACAAAAGATTTTCAGACAAATAAAAACATGGATACAGTCAAACTGGTAGCTATTTGACAAAAAGTATACAATTTATTTTTTCTCAAGCCACGCTTTTTGTTTATGATCAGTAATCCACTGTTCTGCCATAGGAAGTAGATTATCAACATCAATATTGATTGATTTTAGAGTTATTGCAAAATTGTTGTTATGAGTAGATGAAGAGTCATTTATTTCGATTCTAAGCTCATTTGCAATTTTTTCATCTTTATCAGATTTTTTTATTTTCAAATTATCACCTTTGTTACAATCCATCCCAGCATTATGCTACAGCCGTCCGTTTTGTAATGGCTTTTTCTGGCTCTACATGAAGTTCTTGTCCATGTTCACCGGACTTGAATGAAATTCTTGCACCTTTCTCAAAATGATATGTCTCAAGATGTTGATGGCCTGCAAACACTAACAATTTTGCTTCAGGTTTGATTGCAAGCCAAGTCAAATTATTGTTAACAAGTCCTAGAATCTTCCAATCTCCAGGTTTTGGAATGTGAGTTGTCAAGAGCACTCTAATGCAATTTTGAGATTATCAACATTTGATCTCATTTTATCAAAGTATGTTGTGTTGGGACTATCTCCTTCTGCAAGTGACTCTAATGGGCTAAACAGTAGAATGTCACCACCCAATTCGGATGCCAACCTTTCAGATAGTTTAGGATTTCTATTTTCTTCTGTAAAGAAATACTTGATGTCATTATCTTCAGCAAAGTGAATTAATTCTTCAATGTCCTTTGCAGTTACAGGAGATTCAGGACTGAATTCCTGTATTACTGCAAGGGTGTGAAGGTTGTATCTCTCTGCAAAATACGAAAATGCATTATGGAATGGTACAAACGTATCTTTATTGCAGGTGGATAATTGCGTTCTAATTTCTTGATCCAGTGTGTCTAATTGGTCAGAATAAGATTTAGCATTGCTAAGATACACTTCTGAATTTTCAGGATCAGATTCAGCCATGTGGAAAGCGATATTCATTACCTGTTTTTTTGCCAATAACGGATCAAGCCAAACGTGTGGATCATAAACATGATCAAGTTCATGTTCATCTTCATGTACATCCTCATGTTCTTCATCATGTACATCTTCACCAGATACTAAATGGTGGATTTTCTCTATTCCTTCTGGACCTTCCATGTGTCCATCTTCAATTTCATGTAGTAACATTTCAATATTTTCAATCGTACCTTCACCATGTCCATGTCCATCACCTTCATGTTCACTCAAAATTTGTTTAATGGATTCAATAGTTTGTGATTCAGTAATGTGACCATGTTCAAATTCTTCTATTGTGTGTGCAATTTCTTCTAAAAATTCTTCAGTATGCTCATCGTGTTCTTCATCTCCACCATGAGAACCATGATCATGTTTTTCGCCTTCAAGAAAAGTTATTCCTTCTGAAGAATCAACTAGTATAAGATGTGAAAAATCAGGAGCTGATTTGATTTCATCTATGTATGGTTCAAAATCAACACCATTGTAAACTAGCATATCTGCTTTTGATAGATCAACAATTGTTTTTGGTCCCAACTCAAATGCATGTGGATCACCATTTGTAGGAATGAGTGTCTTAACTTCTGCAGTATCTCCTGCAATGTTTTGAGTAAATTGATGCAATGGGAAAAATGTTGTATAAACTAGAAATTTGTCTTCAATTAAAGTAACTTCATTTTGTGATTCAGTTGAAATCACTTCATTTTGTGATTCACCTACTGTCAGAAATACAGCAATAATTACTGCTGCTGCAATTCCACCTCCAATTGCTGCAATTTGTGAACCTTTCATGCCTGAAATGCTTTAATTGTTATTAATAAACCTGTAAATTCTTAATAACTATCTATATTCTAAACTCAGATAATTATTAAAAATTATTAAGATGTTTAATAACAAATTTTTGTATATTATTAATCATAGGAAATTCAATAAATACAAAAAATTTCAAAAATGAAATATGTCGAAGATTGTAAAATGTCCAACATGTGATTGTCACATTGTTGTAAATGATAATGGAAAAACAGAATTCTGTATCAAAAATGAAAATAGAATAAACTAATTGAAAGCAAAAATGTTACGTTTTCTAGTAACGGATATTATTCCAATTAAAGAAACAACAAGTATCAAAATTGCAATAGTACCAAATTCAGGTGCAACTACCATTCCAAATTCAGTTTCTTGTCCAGTGTTTCGTATGTTTTCAAATTTAATTATTGTAGGACCTGTTTGATCTTCAGCAAAGGTGTATTTTTCAAATTCACCACCAACTTGTGCCACTCCAGATACACGATGTATCTCTTGACCATTTTGGATAATTACAAATGTATAGTCAGAGTTTCTCAGAGGTTCGTTTGTCCATCCATCTCTAATGGTAAAAACAAAGTTTGTCTCAACTCCTGGTTCAAGGTCTATAGGATCCCATGACAAATTGACCTTAAAGTCCTCACTTTTTGTAAATGCCTCCAATGGAAAAGATGGTTTGTCATTTGTAGTTAAAGTAAAAACAATATTGTCAGGTAGAGGTTCATCAGATTTTTTCATTTCATTTTTTATAAATCTTAGATGATCCTGTAACAAAACAAAGTGAACTATTCTTTCATCTTCTTCTGTATAATCATCAATGGATACTGAAGCCTTGAATAATTCAATTCCATTTGCGTATCCAGAATAACTAGGAGTCAAAAATTCAACAAAATCTTTAGGAAAATGTACTTCTTCGTGCACAACTGGAATGTGAGACATGCTGCCCTCACTCCAATCAAAAGGCATCTCAAAAGTTACTTTTTTTGCAATAGGATCATACTGGAAATTTTGTATTTTGTCAAAATAGGATTTCATTCTAAATTCAACACCATTTCCTTCAGCGTCTTTTTGTGGATGAGAACTAGTCTCAACAAGTGTCAAATCGGCACGATATACGCCTGAATCTTCTATGATATTTGTTGGCTCATCAATTGTTCTGACTTCAATTTCAAAAGTAAATAATCCACCTGAATCAAAAACAGGTCCGGCAATCTCTATTGGAGATGATTCAATTCCATGATATGCTCCTAAAAGTGAGTCTTGTTCTCCATTAATTACAAAATTATCATATCCTTGCTGGGACAATACAGTTATTGGTAAAACACCATTTTCTGTGAAAAAGTAATTTCTGAAAATCATCTCATTGCTATGAAACAACCCAATGAGAAATGTCACATTTTTTGCAGGCTCGTCTGTCTCTTTGTCAGTTGCAGTGATTGTGATTTGCTCTTGCTCATTTTCGAAATACATTGGCATCTCTACAGAAATTGAGATTTCTTTTCCAGCAACATCTACTGAGGATATGGTATCAATTCCCAATCCATGACCATAGACACTGCTTACAGGAAACAACAAACAAGCTGCCAATGCCAATATTGAAAATTTTGTAATTGACATCATCTCAAATCTTACCCAGGGCTATTTTATTGTGAGTAGTTCTTCAACCTTTTGAAGTAGTTCAGGCATTGTCGTAGCCTCCAATATTGGTTGTAAGTCATGAGGATCTTTTGCTCCAAGTGCAGAAAGCGAGTAAATGTAATCAATTGTAGGAGTGTCAGTTGTAAGATAATATTGCTCCAATACATGATCCAATGAATGTGGTTCAACTACTTGTGGTAGTGCTTGTTTTACAATCTTCTTTTTCCATAACTCTACTAGTTTTTCCCATTGCTCAAGAGAAATGTTCTCATCAATTTCAGGAATCATTTCAACTTCAGCTTGAATGTACATCTTTGCTTCAGTTCCAATTTTTTCATGTATCTCAGAGATTTGTTGATGGCCTTCAACTGAAAGGGGATCATAGTTTTCAGGTTGAGGGATTGAAGGTGAAATAATTTTTTTAATTTTAAATGAATTTCGTCCAAGTGTTTCAATGTGGAGTTGCAGTCCATCCATTTCAACGTCTTCACATTTTGTAATTTTAGCAATAGTTCCTACAGTCTTTGGAGAATTCCAACCACTAACAGAATTTGTCTCATCAATTAGACATACACCAAACTGACCATCACCTAACATACAGTCATCAACTAGCTGCTTGTAGCGAGGCTCAAAAATTCTCAAAGGGAGTTCTTGTCTTGGGAATAATACCAAGTCTAGAGGAAAAATCGGAATAACTTTAGTTTCAGCCAATAACCATGATGAAACGTCTCTAGATATATGGAATACGGATTCTAAAATCCGTTTTCGTTTAATGTCAAGCCCAATAATGCAGCACGAGTGTGTTTTCCGTATTCAGCTTGCTCAAAGTATTTTGCATTCTTGGTTTTGTCAATATCAGTTGAGATTTCATCAATTCTTGGAAGAGGATGCAAAATTATGCTATCTTCTTTCATTTGTTTTAGCAAGTCTAATCCAACAACATAGCTGCCCTTTACTTTGAGATATTCTTCTTCATCAGGGAATCTCTCTTTTTGAATTCTTGTCACATAAAGAACATCCAAGTCATCAATGTGATCTTCAATGTTTGTAGATTCAGTATAGTCTAATCTCTGTTTGATTTCATAAGTAGAATCAGATCTAATTCTTAGTGATTCTGGAGAAATTAATCGAACATCAACATCATAGTTTCCAAGTCCATATAGCAAAGAGTAAACTGTTCTGCCATACTTTAGATCACCAACAATTCCAATTTTTAGTCCATCAATCTTTTTCTTTTCTTTTTTAATTGTAAACAAATCCTGAATTGCTTGAGTTGGATGTTCTTCGGTTCCACTGCCAGCATTGATTACAGGTTTGTCTGAAACTTCAGCTGCAAATCTACTAGAGCCATCTAATGTATGGCGTAAAACTAGGACATCAGAATAAATCGACATCATTTTAACAGTATCAGCCAAGCTCTCACCTTTCTGAGTTGATGAGGAATTTGTATCAGCAATTCCTAAAGAGTTTCCTCCAATGGAAGCCATTGCAGAATCAAAACTTAGACGAGTTCTAGTACTTGGTTCATAGAACAGATATGCCAATGTCTTTCCCTTACAGATTTCTCTCCTATCAGAGGGATTCAACTGCATAATTTTGTCAGTAGACGCAAAGACTTTTTCGAGTTGATCCTTGCTAAAGTCCTTAATTGAGATTATGTCTTTTTGGTAGAACTCGTTCATTCTCTCAATGATATATACAGGTGGGTATACAAAGTATTCTGATGGAACAGTCCGAACTTATGGTTCGACGAATCAAAGAAGGCACTGTAATTGACCATATTGATGAAGGTAAGGGTCTTCAGGTAATCAATGCTTTGAGAATTGACGGTAAAGATGGCAGTCTAATTACCATAGCATTGAATGTTCCAAGTGGAAAATTTAAGAAAAAAGACATCATCAAAGTTGAAAACAAGTTTCTAAAAGACGATGACACAAACAAGATTGCAGTAATTGCACCTAAAGCTACTATCAACATGATAAAAGACTACAAGTTGGTAGAAAAGAGAAGAGTGTCACTACCAAATGAGATTGACAAGATATTTCGATGCTCAAATCCAGATTGCATTACAAATAGTACTGAGCACATAGAGTCAATTATGGATGTAATTGACAAGGAAGGAACTGTTCTCAAGTGCAGGTATTGCGCAAGAGTACTGGATGTAAACCAGCTAAAATATAATTAAAAAATTTTAAAAATTGAAAAATATGTTGTTTAGGACTATTGTCCTAAGATGATAAACATCATGACTATACCGTAGATTGCGATTGATTCGACCATACCTACGAAGATGAACACCTTAGATTGTAAAGCTGGGTTCTCACTAATGACTGCAAGACCTGCTGCACCTACTTGACCAAGACCGATACCAGCACCAAATGCTGCAAGACCGAATGCTAGACCAGCACCGAGAATTTTCAATGAGTCTGAACTTCCTGCTGCGTCACCTTCTGCTGCATAAGCAAGACTAGTAGATCCTGAAATAGAAATTACAGCTGCTGCCATAAGTAACAAGACTATAGTTTTCATGGATGTTGTGCCTCCTCAAAGTCCATATTTAAATCATGGTGAGATTGGATTATACTTTTTCTAGTGCTTTCTTTTTGAAAGAACTTAGATCGTCTTTAACAGACTTTGCAAAATTTTCATGTTCGCTTTCTAGTGATCTTTTAGAATCTTCAATTATTTTTTTGATTTCTTCTTTTCCCATTATTATCTACTCTCCATCTTAGCCTTGACTTTTTTTAACTTTGCGAATTCTTCTCTTTCTCTTTCCTCAAGAGTAGCAATGATGAATCTTACTTTTTGTTGATATTGAGGAATAATGACATTCTCAAGTGCGTTAAGTAATTTCTGAGTCTTTTCCAATGCTTTTGCAAGACTGAAAATTGAATTTTCATATTCTGCAGCTTTACAGATTTTTGGTAATAGTTCTTTGATCTGTTTTGCTGCTCTATCAATTGAAGAGTTTGTATCAGCAAAGCCGTATGGCATTGATTTTGTATCTTTTTCAGTGACAGATAGTGCAGGAATTTTTACATCAACTACTCTTCTGACATTAACGTCTACTTCCATAACAGAAGGAGTGGATTCGGCAACAGAGTCTACAGTTGAAGAACCTAATGCCAAGTATGCTTCGTTTACAGAACTGTAGATGTCTTGGAGTGGCTCCCAGATTCCACCTCTAGCTTTTGAGGCTTCTTCAATCATCTCTTCAATGTTTTTTAGAAGGACTTTACGCTTGTCATCTAGAATTTTCTGCACCATTACGGCTACTTGACTAGATTTTTTGTATTTGAAAAGTTCAATTTTTGTAGCAGCAACATTTTGTCCAAACGACATTTTGCTACTCTTCCTTGTAATATTGATCTACGTACTTGTCTTTGATTTTTGTAATTTCGTTCTTTGGTAGTTTGGATACAATCTTCCATAAGATACCTAGTGTTTCTTCAATAGTTCTATTCTCATCAGTTGCTTGGGTGAGGAACTCATTTTCAAAGACATCACCGACATCCATGTATTTCAAATCAATTTCAGTAAGTCCTGCTTTACCTACAATTCCTGCAAGTGCTCTGACTTCCTGTGCTCTAGAGTATGCATCATAAACTTGATTTGAAATTTCACCATGATCTGCTCTGGTACTTCCTTCACCAATACCGTCTTTCATCAGTCTTGAGAGACTCATCAGGATGTTTACTGGAGGATATACTCCTTGTCTGAACAAGTCTCTACCAAGTACAATTTGTCCTTCTGTAATGTAACCAGTAAGATCAGGAATTGGGTGAGTAATGTCATCAGAAGGCATTGACAAGATTGGAACTTGTGTAACACTTCCTTTCTTTCCGTTTAGTTTTCCTGCTCTTTCATAAATTGTTGAAAGGTCAGTGTAAAGATAACCAGGATAACCTTTTCTTCCAGGTACTTCTTCTCTTGCTGCACTAATCTCTCTGAGTGCTTCTGCATAGTTTGTCATATCTGTAAGAATTACAAGAACGTGCATTCCTAATTCAAATGCCAAATATTCAGCAACTGTTAATGCAACACGAGGAGTAATAATTCTCTCAATTGCAGGATCATCTGCTGTGTTTAAGAAAAGAACACTTCTTTTTAGAGCGCCAGATTCTTCAAGACTTCTTCTGAAATATTCTGCTTCACTGTATTGCACACCGATTGCTGCAAAGACTACAGCGAAATCATCTTGTGTACCAATTACACTTGCTTGTCTTGCAATTTGAGCTGCTAAGAGGTTATGTGACATACCAGAACCTGAAAAGATTGGAAGTTTTTGGCCTCTAACTAGAGTAATCATTCCATCAATTACAGATACACCAGTTTGAATGAAATCTTTTGGATATTCACGTTGTTCTGGGTTCATTGGTTCACCGTTAATGTCAATAAATTTATCAGCAATAGGATCTGGAAGTCCGTCTTTTGGTCTACCTAAACCATCAAAGACTCTACCAAGTACTTCTCTTGAAACTGGCATTTCCATAACTTTGCCTACAAACTTTGCGTTTGTTGCGGCAATTGATAATCCGGTAGTTCCCTCGAAAACTTGGACGATTGCTTTACCGTTTCCAACTTCAAGAACTTTACCTAATCTTCTTTCCCCATCTCTAGTTTCAACTTCAACTAATTCGTCAAATGCTGCATTCTCAACGTCATCTACAATAACTAGAGGACCTTTGATTTCTGCAATCTTACTGTATTGAACTCCGCCTTCTGCTGTCAATTTGATACTTTCACTCCTGTAATTGATTTGAATTCTTCTTGCATATCTGAATCTAGTTGATCAAGTTTTGGCATCTCATCATCTTTGATATCCATTCTTGCTTTGAGTAATGAAGTAATACTTTTCATTGCACGGATATCTGCAAGAGGTGTTCCTTCCTTGATTGCTTGCTGACCTTTCTTGTAAAAGTCAACTAGTAATTTCATTAGTTTGTATTGTTTTTCTGGGCTACAATAAGTGTCAACATCATCAAATGAGTTTTGTTGTAAGAGACCAATCTTTACCATTCTTGCAACTTCAAGAATTAATTTTTCTTCATCTGGAAGTGCTTCAGGTCCTAAGAGTCTAACAATTTCTTTGAGTGTATCTTCTCTTTGTAAGACACCATAAACTTCACTTCTAAGACTTAACCAGTCTTCGCTGATGTTTTCTCCCCACCACTTTGCAATGTCTGCAAGATAACCAGAGTAGCTGTTCATCCAGTTAATTGATGGGTAGTGTCTAGAGTATGCTAGCTTTGCATCCAAAGCCCAGAATGTTTTGATAAATCTCATGGTGTGAGTTGTAACTGGTTCTGTAAAGTCACCACCAGATGGTGAAACAGCACCAATCAAAGTTACAGAACCATCACGGTCTGGACTTCCTGCTGCTCTAACACGACCTGCTCTTTCATAAAATTCTGCTAATCTTGATGCAAGATATGATGGATAACCTTCTTCTGCTGGCATCTCTTCTAATCTACCACTCATCTCTCTGAGTGCTTCTGCCCATCTACTTGTTGAATCTGCTACAAGTACAACATCTTTACCCATATCTCTGTAATATTCTGCAATTGTTACACCAGTGTAGATACTTGCTTCTCTTGCTGCTACTGGCATGTTACTTGTATTTGCAACAAGGACTGTTCTGTCCATGAGTGGTTTTCCACTACGTGGGTCTTTGAGATGTGGGAACTCGACAAGTACTTCTGTCATTTCGTTTCCTCTCTCACCACAACCGATGTAAACTACAACTTGGGAATTTGCCCATTTTGCAATTTGGTGAAGTGTAACTGTCTTTCCTGTTCCAAATGCTCCTGGGATTGAACCTGTTCCTCCCTTTGCAATTGGGAAGAATGTGTCAATTACACGTTGTCCAGTAAGTAGTGGAACGGTTGGATCGTATCTGTTCTTGTATGGACGTGGTTTTCTTACAGGCCATCTGTGATACATTTTGAGTTCGATAGTTTCACCTTCGCCCTCAGTTGTTGCTAATACAGTTTCTAAATCATAATCTCCTTCGGATACAATGTTTGCAATTTTTCCACCTTTGTGGTCTGGTGGAACCATAATAGAGTGCTCAATAAGATCAGTTTCTTGGACAGTGCCAATGACATTTCCTGCTGCTACTTCATCGCCATTACTAACTGTTGGAACAAAGTGATACTTTTTGGTCATGTCAACTGGAGTAGTTGTAATACCTCTTCCGATAAAGGAACCAGAAGCTTCGGATAATGCTCTTAGTGGTCTTTGAATTCCATCATAGAGTTGTCCAATAATTCCAGGACCTAACAAAACGCTAAGTGGGTTTCCGGTACCAATTACTGGTTCACCTGGTTTTAATCCACTGGTTGATTCGTAAACTTGAATGAATGCTACATCTCCGGTTAATCTAATTACTTCACCGACTAATTTTGAATCTCCTACAGTTACAGTTTCATACATTTTTGCTTCAGACATACCGTCTGCTCTAACTGCAGGTCCACTTACCCAAACAATTCTACCTTGAGCTGCCATCTTATTCTCCTACCCCGAATTTGGATGCAATCTCTTTCCTTATTAAAGGCTTCAGACGTTCAATTCTTGCATCGATAGTATTGTCAAATGTCATTGCACCATCTTTTGATTTTACAACAATTCCACCAAGACAATCAATTGTGTCAGAAGACATTTCAGCTCCAGAGAATTGAGATAAAGTTGATTGAACTACGTCTTTGTCTTTTGCATTTGTAGTAATTGTAATTTCTGAAGTTCCCAAAATTTGGGTTGCTTCTTCAATCATTGTTTTAATTAAATTAGAATAATCACCACTGCGATCAGCATTTGCAATTTGTTCAAGTGCTTTTGAGAATACTTTGCCGACTGCATCTTCTAATGCCATTAATTGCTTGTTTCTAGCCTCAATATCGGCACTTCCCATAATCTGTTTTTCAATTTTATCGGCTTCTTTCTTTCCATCTGCAATAATTTTATCAAATTCTTGTTCAAGTTTAGGAACAGAATCATCAAGGGTTTTGAGAGATTCATTTAGAGCAGATTCAACATTGGAAATGACTGATTTTTCAGTTTGTTCAAGAATTTTGCTAATAGTGGTTTCTAAAGCAGAATTTGCCAATGAGTCGCGTAAATCCGTAATAGATTTTAATGTTTGGGAATTGCAATTCAGAAAGATATTAAAATCAAAGGAATTACCGTTGGATTATCTTGGTAGTAGCCGATCTAAAACTTGGAAGTGTAATTTTACCAAGAAGCGAGTCTCCAAGTGCAGTTTCCAGATTAACAGAATTTGAATGGTTTCACAAAATCGATACTGAAAATGACTTAGTCACACCAGAAATCGATGATCTTCTCTTAGAGGCACAAAAAACCTACCAATCAATTGATGATGTAGTAAAAGGACTAGGAGTCCCACCAACTGTAGGAATTCTAGAGATTTTGTTCAAAGGAACCATCATCAAAAAGAAGGATTACGAGATTGGAGAAATTGAGGACATGGTAGAGGATCTCAAAAAGAGGACTCCATCAATAATTGATGAACCTGCAAAACTTCTAGAAGAAGAGGCAGACACAAAACGAGGAATTGAAGAGTATCGTTCACTAAAAGAGACTTTGGAAGTTGCAAAAAAACTCAACATTGATCTTTCAGGATTTGGATTGATGAAGTATTTCTACACAAATCTCTTTGTGATAGATTCTGGAGACTTTGAAGAAATTAGCAGAGCATTAGAAGGTATTACATTTTACAAATATGATTTAGAAAGTAAAGAAAAAGCCGCAATCTTGGTAATTTGTGGAATAGATGATTCTGAGAAAGCACTCAAGGTACTTAGAGGATTCAATGCAAATCCATTTTCCATCCCAGATGGCATGTCACAGATTCCATCAGAGGCATATGCCACTGCTGAGACAAAACTAAAAGAACTTACAGCAAAACAGGCACAAATTACAAAACAGATTGCAGGAATTAAGAAGAGCATTAGACGTGATATCCTAGTATTACATGAAGAAGCACTTGTTGCAAAAGATGTTCTTGAGACTTTGAGAAAGCCAGGTGGAACTAAACACTTTGCACTCATTCAAGGATTCATCCCAAGCAAGATGGAAGAGAAATTCAAGAGCATTACAGATCAATGGACTTCATTAACTGAAGAAATTACTGATCCTAAACACAAAGAGCAAATTCCTACATTATTTGATAATAAAAAATTCGTTAGAACTTTTGAAGTAATTACAGAAAGTCAAGGAATTCCAAGAAAAGGAGAAGCAGATCCTACACCGATGATTGCCCTAATGTGGCCAATTTTCTACGGATTAATGTTTGCAGATTTGGGTCACGGTTTGTTATTGATGGGAATGGGATTGCTATTCAAATTCAAAGGACAAGGTAATCTCTCCAGATGGGGAATGTTGATTGCTATTTCTGGTGCCTCAGCTGCTATTGCAGGTGTTGGTGCAGGAGAAGCGTTTGGTTATCACCTTGATCATATGGGACCATTAGAAGGATTGTTAGAAGAAGGAGGAGCGCTGCATTCAGTAAGTTTCATTGTAGGTATTCTCAGTGTTGCAGAATTAACATTTGAACAAGTAATCAATATTCTCAAAGTGTCATTATTCATTGGAATTATCCACCTTGTTTGGGCAATGATTCTCAGAATTAGAAGATTAGCTAAAGAAGGTCACAAGATTGTCATGTACTTGGAAGCAATTCCAAACATCACACTCTATGGCGGTATTGTAGTTATCATGATGTGTGCAATTGGTTCACAATATGACGTAATGAACATGTATTCCAAAGTACACACAGAAGCTGTTCCATGGGTTACAATATTCCTAGGAGAATGGGCACAAGTTTGGATTATTACAAGAATTGCAGTAGTAATTGTAATTGCATCTATGGCAATGATGATGGTTGGAGGCATAATGCATGCAAAGAAACATCCTGAAGATGGAGGTTCGGCTGCAAATGTCGTAATGGAAGTATTCCTTGGCAAGACAGTAGAAAGTTTAGCTCACACAATTAGTTATGCCAGACTTGGAATTATGTTACTGGTGCATGCAGCACTGTTACTGACAGTAAATAATGCATTTAGTTCACTTGGAGGTACAGAATCAGTTGGTGCATGGGCAATGATTATTGGAGGTAACTTGGGAATTATGATGATTGAGGGATTGATTGTGTATATCCAGTCACTCAGATTGCATTTGTACGAATACTTTACAAAATGGTATGATGGTGGTGCACAACCATTCAGACAAGTTAGACCAGAATTGATTTACAACCAATTCATTTGGAAAAAGAAATAAAATTTAAAAAAAGAATCTAGTCGCCTTTAGCTTTATCGTGTCCCTTTTTAGCAGCATCTTTTGTTCCTTCATATCCTTTGGTTCCAAGTTCTGCACCTTTCTCAACACCTTTCTTGCCAAGGTCAGTTCCTTTTTCAACACCAGATTCTGCAGTGTCTTTGAGTTTCTTTAGAAAGCCCATGAACTTTTAGAGATTTTCTAACATAAAAGACTGTCAGGAATTTCCTAAATCTGGTTATGTTTCTATCATATTAACAGAAATCTTTGTCATAGGTCTTGACAATTCATCAGGAACTACAATTAGCAACCCACCATTCTTATCAACCCCACTACATTCTCCTGAGAATTTTTGGAAGTTGTTTGCATAACATCCATCATTAGAATAATACTCAAAGTTTTCAGGATACATGAAATAGTACCATTGTTGAACACGAGATGGTACAAAATACACATCAAATCCTATAGTATCATCATTAACAGATACTGTGTACTCGTAGTTTGTTGATTCTTTGGAGGTACAAATTGGAACAAATTGTGCAAATCCGTTTTGGAGTTTTTGTTTTTGAGATTCATCTGAATAAGCAGAATTAGGAATAGAAGATTCTTCTTCAAAGAAATTTAGACTGTATCCAATAAAATCAAGACCAGTCTTTGCATAATGGAACCACTGAGATTCGCAATCTCTATAATCATATTGTACTGCAACTACGGGTTTACTATTAACATACTGAAGTCCATTTTGTCTTTGTTTTGCACCATGTTTAGTAATGTCAGATTGTTCTTCATCTCCAGGAACTATTTCACGTTCCCATGTAGTTGTAACATCAACGATTAGATTTCTAGGATAGCTCTTCCATTCTGGTTGAAAATGAACATAGTTTGCATATTCATTTGTTTGACTAATTTTAACAGTATCTCTTGATTCTCTATAAGTTCCAAAAGCATCATCTACAACAATTACTGAAAATAGAATAGTAAAACTAACTATTAATGAAACACGAAGTATATTCATTCCTTAATTACATCTCCCATATTTTTTGCCATCGTAAAGCTACAAAAAGATAATCCACAATTTCCACAAGAGAATTTATCATCATCAAAGGTAATATTTTGTGAACCACATTTCAGACAGTTTTTACTTGAAATCATGATATAGTATACACAAGAATGGATATATTTTTCACGGAAAAATATTTTTCCAGAAATGTCCAGATTGGACAAAAAAACAAGTTCAATTATATGAATTAGGTATAATATGTCCAGATTGGAAAATCATAATTAATAGCAATCGGCATTTGATTCATGGTAGATGAGATTGATAAAATCATTCTAACAGAATTAGGAAAGAATGCTAGAAAATCATCTAAAGACATTACAAAGATTTTACAAAATATGAATTACCATATCACAGATAGAGGAATAAGACACAGATTACAAAGATTAGAAAAAAACAAAACAGTTGTAGGCTATTCTGTTACACTGAATCCAGAGTTAATTTCAGAAAAAGTTAATCGTACAATAGTTTTGAAATTCAAATTTACTAAAGACACACCAGAGTTAATCAACAGACTTACAGAATATGTTAATGAATCACATTTTTGCACATATTCCAGCAGATTAAATGGGGATTTTGATTGGATTTGTCATTTTATTTTTGATTCTATAGAACAATTTGATTTAGAGACAAACAATTTCTTGAACAAATTTTCTGAATTGATATCAGATTATAGATCTTATGAATCAAATTTAGTCAAAAATACGCCATATACTATTTTTGATCAAGAGCACATTAATGAAAAGAAGCTTCAAGCTTTGAAGATACTTCAACAAATAAAAAAATATGATACATTAAATGAAAGACTTCAATCGATAGTAGAAAGTCTTGTAAAATATTTTGATGCAACATTTGCGAGAGTTTGGTTTGTGGATAAATCTGAGAAATCATTAATTTTACGATTTAGTGCAGGAAAATACAAAAACGTGAAAGGCGAATTTTCCAAGGTTCCAATAAAATCGTTGAAGATAGGAGCAATAGTTACTACGAAAAAACCAATTGTTTCAAATGATGTCATACATGATCCACGAATAAAATATCATGATTGGGCAAAAAAAGAGAAACTCAAATCATTTGCAGGTTATCCTTTGATGTACAACAGAAAAGTAGTTGCAGTACTTGCATTGTTTAGTAAAAAACAGTTCTCGCCTTCAGATTTTGAGATTTTAGGCATGTTTTCAGACCAAATATCAAAGGAATTAACAGGATTTTTTGAAACAAAAGATTTTCTTTCTGAATAAATTTAGAATCTATCAGTAAAAACAACTTTGTCTAATGGAAGTTGCCCACCTCGAGGCATAGCAGGTTTGACTTGCTTTCCAATTGCCATCATCATAGTTATCACATGATCTTCTGGTAACTTGATTAGTTGTCCAACTTTTTCTGGATCAAACCCTATCATAGGATTTGAGTCATATCCCATAGATTTGGCAGCAAGCATTATGGTCTGAGCTGCAATTCCACAAGACCTCATTGCCTCATCTCTTTGCAATTGCTCTTTTCCTTCATAAAACATTCCCATTGCAGGAACCAAAAAGTCACGAGCTTCTTTTGGAGCATCCTTCCAGTATTGTGCAGGTTCTTTTTTCCAAGATTTCAAATCAGCACAAATTACCAATAGTAATGAAGAATCTGTTACCTGAGCTTGATCCCATGATGCAGTACGAATCTTCTTTCGTATTTCAGGGTCTTTTACCAAAACAAATCTCCAGTTTTGCATGTTAAATGAAGTTGGAGATAAAACTGCCAGAGACATTAATTTCTCAATTTCATCTTCAGAGAGTTTATGATTTGGATCATAGTGCTTTACTGAACGACGTTCTTTGATTGCATCAAAAGTATCCATAACTTTGATTGATTTTGCAACATTAATTGGTTTTTGCAAAGATTATTTTTTTACAGGAAGATCTAGTCGATTGCCCCATTCACCCCAAGAGCCCAGATAGACCTTAACATTTGAGAATCCAAGTTTTTTTAGAACCAAAAAAGAGTTGGCTGCCCTATAGGCGCCCTGGCAATATGTCACAATCTCAGTCTCTTTTGGGAAATCATACATTTTTGATAATTCCTCATCATTTTTGAAAGTCCCATCTTCTTTGAGGTTCTGACTCCAGTCAATATTGACGGCATTTGGAATATGACCTGATTGAGCAGCACGAATTGTACTACCATCATACTCTCCAGACGAGCGAGCATCAAGAATTTTCATATTTTCAAGATTATCTCGAATATGCTCAAATCCTGAAATTATCGCAGAATTGATTTTGCCTGAAAAATCAGATGGTTTGAATCCGTTTGGTTTTGTTTCAACTGCAAGATTTTCTTTTTGCCATTTTGTGATTCCTCCATCAAGCATCAGGACATCTTGATGAGAAAAATACATCAGCATCCATACTCCTCTTGCTGCAAGCATTCCAGAAACTGAATCATAAAAGATGACTTTTTTTTCAGGAGTTACTCCAAGAAAAGACAGTAGGGATTTTGACTGATTATTGAAATTCTCAATTCCTTGTTTTGTAGTATCAATCCAATGAAATGCAAACAAATCCAAATGAACTGCTCCAGGAATATGGCCTTCAGAATATTCTTTGAAAGAACGAGTATCAGCTATAATGAGATTAGGATCGTTTAGTATAGAATTTAGTTCATCAGTTGAAATTATCATGATTTGGATAAAATGATCAAATCTAAATTGATTTGGATTGAATAATAAAAAGAAGAAAAGAAAAGGGTTTTTCCTATTCGTTGACGTATGCTCTTTCGCCGTGCTGAGCCAAATCGAGACCAATCTCCTCTTCTTTAGGAGTGACTCTGATTCCGCCTGGCCATACTGCGTCCATTACCTTTAGGATTACAATGGTTATACCAAATGCATATGCAATTGATACTGCAGCACCGATGATGCTGATTGCTTGCTGTTCCATTCCTTCTGCAGTGCCAGTCCATGCACCAATACCGTCTCCGGTATCCCATACATGTGGACTTGCTAATGTACCAGTCAAAATTGCACCGGTAAGACCACCCATTCCATGTATTCCCCATACATCTAATGCGTCATCCCACTTTCTTGCATTCTTGAATGATACACATGCATAACAAACTGTACCAGCGGCAATTCCCATGATAATTGCAGCCATTGGACCTACCCAACCTGAAGCTGGAGTAATTGTTACTAATCCTGCTACTGCACCTGATGCTGCACCAACAATACTTGGTTTTCCTGTATGTGCCCATGACATCAAGACCCAAGTAACTGCGGCCATACCAGTTGCGGTATTTGTAACAGTCCATGCGCTGACGGTAATGCCGTCTACCATTACTTCACTACCTGCGTTAAAGCCGAACCATCCGAACCAGAGAATACTTGCACCAAGTACTACCATTGGGATGTTGTGTGGCTCCATTGGCACTTTGCCATATCCTAGTCTGCGACCAAGGACTAAGGCTCCAGCCAATGCTGCAAATCCTGAAGAAATGTGTACTACAGTACCACCAGCAAAGTCTAATGCAAACGTTGGCGATAAGTCTGGATCGAGGTCTAATCCACCTCCTCCTATGAAACCGCCTCCCCAGACCCAGTGTGCAATTGGATCGTAAACGAAGGTACCCCATAAGAGTACGAATATGACTAACGCACTGAATTTAATTCTGTCAATTAATCCACCAATGATAAGAATTGGTGTGATAATTGCAAAGGTTCCTTGGAACATTGCAAACATTTGGTGAGGAACAGTTCCTGGCCAAGATAGACTACAATATTCGCCTTCCTTAAATTCATTCATCTGATAGGCAGCTGACCACGTATCATGACATGGACCTAGTTCACCAATTGGTGCCCAGGCTGAAACCATGTTAAATCCAGCATAATCTAGACTTCCCATGAACATGTTTGCGCCTTCATCTGCGTTTGGAGCAAATGCTAGTGAGTATCCCCATAGAATCCATTGTACTGACATGAGACCCATAACAATGAGAGTCATACCAAGAACATTGACGACATTCTTTGATCTGGCTAAACCGCCATAGAAGAATGCGACACCTGGAGACATGAAGAGAACGAGTGATGTTGCGGTAAGCATCCATGCTGTATCACCGGTATCGATCATACAAGGTAGCATGCCACCTTCGCCATCATCAAACCAACATTCGTGAGGGTTACCAGTGTAAATTCCACTGGTTCCTTTTACATATCCGTCCATACCATCTTCAACACTTTGTGCATATGCCTGTGACATTGCACCTGTTGCTGTGATGGATACTGCGGCTACAAGTAATAGAGCATACTTGTAGTTCCTAGAATTCATTGAATTTATCGAAATTGGATTTTATTTAAGGGTTGGAGACTCAAGAATGTCTAGAAAAGTAAATTATTATATTTTAGTATATTCTGATAGTAACATAAAATATGGAAATTATGTTAAGATGATCGCAAATGGGTAAGTCAGATACTAAATTAGCAATTTTTGATACCTTCAAGACTAAGGGAGAAGAGCTTACAGGAGAAGCACAACGACAAAGAGCAATCATTGGAATTCTTGCAAGTGATGCTAATCCTGCTGAAAGAACTAGAACAGGATTATCACAAAAAATGGCAAAGAAACAAGGAATTGCCTGGAAGAATATCTATTCAGGAATTTTTAGAGATCTAGATGAGATACTTCTTCCTATGGGAATTGCAGAAGAAGATGGGAGATTACCACTTCAGAGAGGCCCTAAAGCTCTTCAAGAAAAGGGAATTCCATACTATCACCTTACAAAAAAAGGAGTTTTGATTGCCCTTTCAATTAATGATGTCAAGAATAGAAAGAATTTGCTAAGAGAGTTTTTTTCAGATTCAGAATCTGAAGAAAAAGAATTTGAGAAAATACTAGCCAGTCTATTAGAGAAGAGTCCAAAATTTGCATATTCTATTTTTCAGAAATATGTCAAGGCATTTTGTGATAATAAGATCAAGGAATTGCTCCCATTTGACCTTACAAAATTAAAGGATATTTCAGATGAGTCATTGGCAATTCAGAAAGAGATTCTGGTAGCTTTTGTAGAACTCTCAAAGCAGGAAAAAGAGGATGCCATTAAATTTCTAGATAGAATCACTTAGGATTTGTTCCTGTTTAGATCGCCAAACATTAAAATCCGTTACTCATAAACGATTTTCAAATGGGCAAAAACGTCTACGCATCAGTAAAGTCATACAGCCAAAGAGGAAAATTACTCACAAGAGCTGATTTTCAGACTTTGGCAGAATCAAGAGATCTTGATGAATTTATGACCAGAATCAAAAATACAGTTTATGGCGATTCAGTAAATGATGTTCAAAAACCATATACTTCCCAGGGAATCGAATCAGCCTTTAGAGGACAATTAGCTGACGTTCATTATTCCATTGCAAAGACTGCAGGTGACTCTGATATTCTTGATGCATATTATATGAAATTCATTATCTCAAATCTAAAATTAATACTCAAAGGAAAAGTCTTAGGAAAACCACAAGAAGAGATTGAAAATCACATCAATCTTCGTGCTGAAGAATTAGTTAAACAACGTGATGTTATCATCAAATCCCTTGTTGCAAAAGATCTTGAAGAAGCAGTCGCAAGTCTAAATTCAGTTCAATTTGGAGATGAGATTGCAAAGGCTGCAACACTTTACAATGAAACAAAAAACATACAGGTCTTTGATATATATTTTGATAAAATTTTGTACCAACAGTTAGGACGTGCTTTAAAGAATACAAGAGACAGAGATGTCATCAAGATTGTTGGAATGGATGTTGACTTTTACAATCTTCTCAGCGTAATTAGAGGAAAATTCTGGGGATTAGAAGAATCACAAATCCAAGACTTGATTGTGACTCAAACTCCAACTGTTCCAAGAGAGCTTCTCGGAAGAATGATGGCAACAGGTACAGTCAGAGATGCACTAAATGAGCTTGCCACAACCAAATACAAAGACATGATTCCACAAAATGAAAATGAGTTAGATGCAGTTGCTGAATTTGAAAGAGCATTTGAGATGAGCATTTACCATTCATCTGCTAGAGCATTTACCAAAATGTTTAGTTTTGCAACAATTATCGGAATCACAAAACTAACAGGATTTGAGGTAAGGAATTTGGCTGCAATTGCATATGCCGTAGAACAAAAAATCCCTACAGAAACAACCATGTCAAAATTGATTCTTGAAGAAGAATAGATCTGAAAATGATAAAATTTCCAAAGAAGAAAAATGAGATCACCACAGAGACAGTAATCAATACTATTTGGGTTAGTGCATTTATGGCCATGATATTTTCATTGCCACCTTTGGCATTGTTTTTGGGATTTTATTTTTGGGTAGGTGAATTAGTCATAGGGGCAATAGTAGGTTTTGGAGTACATTTTGTAACGTTAGCATTTGCAGGCAAAATCTCAAAATTTTTGACCAACATAATGAGTTAACCTATAAGGATCCAATTATCTAAGTGAAATACCATGATGGGAGATAGAGATTTTCGAACTACTATTCAAAACGCCATAAAATCAATTGGAAATGAATTAGAAATTGACATAGACTCTAAGGACTTTGAAACTATCCATCTTCAAGAAGTCGTTAGATGTATGAGACGCTCATACTATGATAGAGTGGAACCTCTAGAAATTGAAAGAAGAGGATTCAATGAACTTCTTTCAGGATTATTAAGAAAATTGGAATATGGTAGTAATCCAAAAGATTTTGAGATTAACGAATTAAAGCTTCGCGGACAAGCAGATATGATTGTAGATGATGCAATTCTCTTATTCAGATCAGCTACTGATGAATTAGAAAATCCTCATGCAAGTGATGTTTTGTATCTTAATGCATGCATGTGGATATATGACAAAGAAGACGGGATGGTAGTATACATCACAGGAGATAGAAAAGAATCAACATTTTCACTAACACGTAACAAAAAGATGTTTGAAGATACCATACGCAGGGTAAGGGTTCTAAACAATCTTCTCAAAGAAGAAAAAACACCAATCTTAGAACCATCTGCTGAATGTACCGAATGCCAATATTACGAGAGATGTTTCACAAAGAGAAAGAATACCAAACAGACGTCTCTTGCCGAAATGCTAGGACTTGGCAAACAAGACTAGTTAGATAAATGAAAAATATTGTAAAGGAATAATTTCCTTTTTGTTTAATCTAGTGGTTCTGGATGTCCTTTACCACGAAGAGCGAAACACACTACTGCTAGTGCAATTGCGACTCCTGCTGCTGCGCCGAAAGCGGCCATTCCTGCTTCTGCCATTTGATAAAATCCCAATGAAATTGCTTTTATAACTTTGCCAATATTTTGTCTCTAAAAACAAATTATCATAATTTTATAATTTTATGATACTATTGAGTAAATTCAAAGAATAGTTCGTTTTCCTGACCACTTGTCATGGAACTTAAATTGTAAAACACGACACCTGAAACTTTCCAAGTGTTTGTATCTGATTCAAAAGCAGACCATAATTCAGGAGTGTTACCAGAATTTCTTAACACAATCTCATCTCGTAGTATGATAGAGTTTCCACCAAGTAGAGTGTAGTAATTGGAACCAAATTCCACCATTCCTTCAGCTCTATGTCCAATTTGTCCGCCGCCAAGTTGTTCAGATTGAGAATATCCTGTTTCATACAATTGGTAATCCATAGTTGTAACAATCATAGAACGATCATTAGGATTTGTAATTTCAAATGCAACATCAATTGTTGCAGAACGTTCAGATATTTTTGAAACAACAATTTCTTCTAACTCAATTTCAAGAGGTCTAATTTGAGGAATATCTGAATCACCAGACGTTTGTGGAGATTCTATATCAATGGAAGGTCCCATAATCAAAATTCCACCTAATATTGCAGCAAGTGCAGCAACTGCAACTCCAACAAAAATTCTAGGATTCATAATTCTTGCAAACTCCTTTGATTTCTTAAATGTTGAGATAGTTATTATACCATTGGGGAGGGAGAAAAATTATGCAATATTTTCAAGCAGTACAACAAGGTAAACAAAGAGCAGGAAAATCTCAAATGAAGATGTTTGAGGCAGCAGGATTTGGAATGTTGACTTTGACTACAAAGAAAGTAGATGGAAAATTCCAACCAGTAGGAGATGAAGATTTTACAGCAGTTGTTAATTCAGAAGAAGGGCATGTAGCCATAATTGTAGATAATGATGGGTATACCAAGGCTCAATCAAAAGCGCTTGAAAAAGAGGAAGCTCTCTCAATTTACAAAAAACTCAGAGATTCAGGAGTTGAAGAATATCCTGGAAAAGAGATCCTAATATGGACTGAAACTAGACCCACAATTCAAAATGAATCCTAAAGTTATTTTTTTGGAATAATTATCTCAGTTCCAAAATTACCACCTTTAATGGCTTTTTCAATAATTTTTGGACTGGCTTTAAGAATTCTTGTTTTAATTTTTGAGCGCTCAATAATTTTTAGTGCAACTATATCCATTAGATCATATCCTCCTGCTACAGAATCCTCATGAACTAACATGTTTTTGAGATTTTTCAATTCAATACGTTTGAATTTTTTTGCTTTTTTGAATTTGTTGGGATCCATATCATAAACTCCATCAACATCAGTAGCATTGAGAAATTGTTCAGCTTTAACTTTTTCTGCAATCAATGCAGCAGTTCCATTGGTGCTTTGACCAGGATGAAGTCCCCCAGCAACCACAATTAATCCATCATCTACTGCATGTCTAACTTCTTGCAGAGTAGTTGGAGGATGAGAATATGCTCTGTTTTTTAGAGCATAAATCAATAGTTTTGCATTTAATCTAGAAATTTCAATTCCTAATTCATCAAGGGTTGACTCATCAGCTCCTGAAGATCTTGCATGATTGATGTAATGTCTAGCAATGTTTCCACCTCCAGCAATAATTATTGGCTGACAAACCTTACTGATCTTTACTAGAAATTCTGCCCAGTCTTTGAGAAGTTTAACATTGTCCATGGCAAAAACTCTGCCAGATAGTTTGATTACAATTCTTTTTTTCACTCTAGGTCACCAATGATGGATTTTGCGGCAATTTCAACTTTTTTTCTATTCTTTTGATGAGTATAGATTCTTAGGATATTCATAAAGCCAGAAATTGCCGATACTACGGGTATTTCAGAAATAGGCATCTCTTTTGCAGAAGATTTTCCACCCTCATTTGTAATTAGAATTATCGATTTTGACTCATTTTTTGATGGTGCAAGTGGAATAGAAGGGGTAACAGAACTATCAACAAAAATCTCATTTTCATCAACTTTAGATTTTTTGGATATAGCAGACCTGAGTTCATTTGTTTTTATTTTCTTTAGATTTTTTCTACTTGTCAAAATGCTCTCAAATACACATTTTAGCAATTTTCTATTTTGATAATCTTGTGCAAATTTTCTTGCTCGTTTTAATTTAGGAGTTTTTGAGGATATTAGACTAGAGAGAACATGTTCATCTGTTAGATGAACAAATTCATCTAGATTAAAAGTAGAGAATCCAAATTCATCATCTGAAGATCTTAATGCTTCAAGTAACATCACTTCTGCTGCTCTTACTGTTTTGTGAAAATATACTGCTTTGAACATTTGATATCTTGAATGCATCATAGATTCAAATGAATACAATGCTGAACGTTCTAACGCAAGTTTCTTTTGATGGACATCAAGGGATTGTGTTATTCTTTTATGATCAATTTTTGCATGTTCTGCTCCTGTAAAATAACCATCTCTAAGTAAATAGTCCATCATATCTGCACTAAGAGCACCTGAAACAATTTCATTCATGTATTGAAATTTTGAATCACCAAAGGCAATTTTTGTTACAAGTTTTTTATCAAAACCATTTTTTGTTAAAATATCACCAATTTCAGATTTTAGAATAATCTCTTTACCAAAATCTTCATGAGAAATTTTTTTTTCTTGAATTATTTCTTCAAACAGATGAGAAAATGGTCCATGACCAATATCATGTAAGAGACCTGCTAATCTGAGAATTTCAATATCATCAGATTTAAAAAATCCTTTTTCATTTAGTGCATGTCCTGCCTGACTAGCAATGTGCATGACTCCAAGAGAGTGTTCAAATCTCGTATGTTGTGCTGCAGGGTATGTCAAATGGGCTCCTGATAATTGTCTAATTCTCCTTAATCTCTGAAAAATAGGATTATCAATTATGGGTAGTTCATGGTCATAAACTCGAATAAAATCATGAATAGGATCAATAATATCTAGATAATTTTTTTTCATAATCCTATTTTCTTTGAAAATGTTTTCATGATTTCTTCATGAACTTCTTGTTTAGATTTTGTAGCATCAATTATTTTCCAACGTTTTTTCTTTGCAGTGGTTTTGTAGATTCTAGAAATTTTTTTCAAAAATTCTTCATTTTTCTCAAATTTGTCTCGGTTGGTTTTTTGTCTGTTAAAGGATTCTTTTTGAGTTACATCAAGTAAGATTACAAGGTCTGCTTTGGGAAGTCCTACATCTAGATTTTCAAGCCATTTTTCTTTTATCCCATTTGCCAGACCATATACAAGATTTGAATGATAATATCTATTCATTATAAGAACAGAGTTTTTTTCTTGAGCATTTTTGATCTGTTCTAGTTTTTCCCATCTATTTGCAGACAACAAACAATGAATTACTTGTGGAGGAAATTTCCTTTTTCCATCAAGATACTTTCTAATCTCTTTTCCAATAGGGGTTTTGTAATCTGGAAAGTGAAACAATTTAGTTTTGATTTTTCTTTTTTTGAGTGCTTTTTCTAGCATAGTTGACTGTGTCAGTTTTCCTGCTTGATCTCCACCTTCAATTACAATTATCATAAGTTATCAAAACAGAGAAGTTAATTGATTAAAAATCTATCAAAGCAAATTCATTAGAATTTACGAATTGTTTATTATCTTCTAAAACTAATTCAAAATATGGCTGAAGAATATTCATGTGCTTATTGTGAATCAATTTTTGAGAGTAAAGATGATCTTTCAAAGCACATTGACAGAATTCATGGAGATTCTGGAATCTTAGAAGGCTCAAAATAACCCTAAACTTTTTTGTTTAAATCAAAATTTCTCTCAAGGTTTATAACCAAAAATTTACCACATAACACGAAATGGGACTAGTAAAAGAAGTGATAAAAGAAATTGGAAACAAATCACGAGAATTTTACGAATTTGTTTTACCGCCAATTGACATGTATCTTAATTCTGATAGCCTCAAAGTGGTTATTGACATTCCAGGATTCTCAAAAAAAGACATCAAACTTACTCTATGTGGAGACATTCTATCAATCCAAGCATGCAAGGAAGTAGATGAGAAAGAATCCGAATCATTGATTTCAAAACAAAGACCAAACATCATTGATAAAAAAATTAGACTCCCAATTGATGTCAAAGAAGGTGAAGAAAAGATTGATTCAGCAAAATACGAAGATGGTGTTTTAACATTAATAATTCCTGTAACTAAGAAAGGAAAAGATATCTCAATAGAATAAGACTAGTGCTTTCTAAAAATTGCAGAACCGATCATTAGTAGACCAGAAGTAATCATTCCGGAAATGCCAAAAACTTCATATGTTTGATATAACAATACTGAACCAATAAAAATTGCAGATGCAAAAATACTTCCACCAAGAAATACCATTGGTTTTCTTTTTTGCATAGAGAATTTAGCTTCATCCATAAATTTTTCCATTTCAGGCCCTAATCGTAATGCAG
This sequence comes from Candidatus Nitrosopumilus sp., assembly GCF_965263415.1. Lineage (GTDB taxonomy): Archaea > Thermoproteota > Nitrososphaeria > Nitrososphaerales > Nitrosopumilaceae > Nitrosopumilus. The sequence goes on along the minus strand of NZ_OZ253671.1, from coordinate 540,185 downwards.
AATCAATTGATTTTGCAAACTTGTCAAAGGATATCTTTAATTCTTCAACGTATGCTTTTGGAATCATATTTTCTTCTTGTAGAATATTTCTTAGAACTTTGACAAATTTGAAATCAACATCATGTGTTTTGTAGATTCCTTCAATTATTGATGCCATTCTCATGTACAAAGCCAAATTTTTTGGTAAAACAAATGGGAATTTGCTCATTGTTTGATTTGCAAGCTCCATCAAGCTTTGAACTTCCATATCATCAGGTTTGTTTCCATGCATCGCACGAATCGATAGTTCAATTCCTTTTTCGATAACTTGTCTGTTATATCCAGGAGTAAGCATTCCTAGTTCTGCCATTGCATTAACTACCCTAGGAGGATTTTTTTCAACTAGTGCAAGGTATAACCGTATGAGTTTGTATCGTGTTTCATTGTTTATTCTTCCCACCATACCATAATCATAGAGAATTAATTTTCCATCATCAGTTACTGAAATATTCCCTGGATGTGGATCTGCATGGAAAAGAGAATGTTTGAGAAGCATGGTAAAAAAGACCTTATGAACATCAATTACCAGTTGTTCTCTATCAACGCCTTTCTCATCAAGTGCCTGTACATTTGTAACCTTAATTCCCGGTAAATATTCCATAGTTAGGACATTTTTTGAAGAATAATCATCATAAACTGAAGGAACAATAACTTTGTCGTTGTTTTCCATATCTTGTTTGATTTTTTTGAGATTTTCAGATTCGTTTGTGTAATCCATCTCTTCTCGGATGGTTTCAATAAATTGAGAAAGCATTGCTTTTGCTGAATATCTAAGATTAGGATCAACAAATCTCAAAGCAAGTGGCAGGATTTTTTTTAAAACTTTTAGATCTTCTCGTACAACTTGTTCAATACCAGGTCTTTTTACTTTAATGACAATTTGTTGTCCAGAAATAGAACCACGATAGACTTGTCCTAAAGATGCACCAGAGATAGAGTTTGTATCAATATCATCAAATTTTTCGTTAATTGGTCCAAGATCTTTTTCAATAATTGGTTTTACTTGTTCAAATGGTGCAGACGGAACACTATCTTGTAGTTTTGATAATTCTTCAAGATAGGGTTGAGGTAGAATATCTGCTCTAGATGACAACCATTGTCCTAGTTTAATGTACACAGGCCCCAAAGAGACAAAAGTATCAAGGGCTTTTCTTGCATTTTTTCTAAATTGTTCAGAATCAATTGTGTTTTTTTCTTGTTGTGTCCATTTTTTTCTATCTTTACGTAGAGCTAAGATAGATGGCAAAAGTTTGATCAGTACATAGATTGTTCTTCCAGCAGACATGACTTACTCCAAATAATCTTTGATCTTTTTTGATGCAACATATCCAATGTACCCAGAAAGAACCGATGATATCAATCCAGATGTTAAAGAAAGTTTTTTTGAATTAGTATTAAAAACAGATTTTGCAATTTTACTTCCACCAAAAATTGCACAAGCTAAACCAACCAAAACTTCTGGTGCATCATAAACAAGATGACCAATGGGATCTTTTCTTGGATCAATTTTATCTGTATGGACTAGAAATTTATCATCATACTCTCTAATGTGTAAATTACCATAACGATATTGTTTTAGTGCGCCATTTTTTTGTCCAAGAACAGTTTCTTCAGCACCATCAATCATGAATTCACGTAATTCTTTTGGAACTTCAATCTCATCAAATGGCATGATCGCAAGATCGACTAATTGCTTATATTTTTAGTGTAAAAAACAAAATACTCAATTAATTTTTGAGCCTGTCTTTTGTAAATATTACAAAGCTAATTCCAAATGCTATGAGCATTCCAATTCCAGTTACATATGCATAATTGAATCCAATCCCAGGGTGAACTTCCTCATGATAATTATTTATCATAAATGTAGCAACTAACAAAATAGAACCAATTATTGTTAATTTTCTGTGAAGTTCCAATAATTATGATTTTGGTAATTACTATATGAATTTAGAAAAAATGCAAAAGTTTGAATTGATTTAGATCAAGGATCGGATTCCATTTGAGATAATCTTTGAATTACCTGTTCAAGTTCTTCCTTGTTATCATTAATTACACGTTTTACAACTTCAATTTCTTCATTGATTTGTTCTAATTGTTCATTATCAGAATTTTTTATTTGATTTTCCAAATCTGTTAAAACTTGTTGATTATACTGGTTGATTTTTTCTAATTCATTTTTGTATTTCTCTAATTTTACATATTGATTAGAAATTTCTGAAAATTCAGGAATATCACTAATTTTTTGATTGGTCATAAAACCAGAGATAGTAACGATTCCTCCTATCACTAATGCTGCAATGATAATAACAATACTTAGTCTCATTTCTAATTGATTTTAATTCTCCAAAATAATTTAAAAATTAATCACTTACCTAAGATTCAGTTTTTTTACGCCTACGCATTATGAAAATTCCTGCTGCAATGACAATTATTACTGGAATGATAATCATTGAAGAATCAAGACCAGATTCATCATCAGTTGTAGGTTCATTTACAAAAATAGTAGTGTCTTCAATAACAAAGAGCTCATCTCTAACTCCATCTTTGTATCTTACAGTAATTGTAATGTCATGCTCTCCATATTCAGGTTCACCATCAAATTCAATTGGAATGTTAAATGGTACCGGCGCATCTATTTCAATTTCATCAATAAATTGAGTATTTGGTTTAATGTTTGAATCACCACGAGGCTCAATACTTACAAATCCAAACAAACCATCTTCATTTCCTTCATTGATGATTTCTCCTATCACCATCTGTGTTCCAGATAACTCAATGACATCAACATTGAATATTGTAAGTTCTATCAATCCTTTAATGTAAAAATCAACAATTTTTGAAATTATATGTTGATCACCATGTGCATTATAGTATGATATGCTCAATGGAATTCTAAGAGTGTCGTCTTTTAATCCCTCTGGAACATAGACTGTTGCAGTAAGATGTCTAGTAGATTTTGGTTCAATATTTCCAACATCCCAATTAGATTCTAAGATTACAACATTTTCCACATTAGTGGTAGACGTTGTAGTAGACGCAAGTTCTGTTTGTGTGTTAGATGCAACAATGTCAACACTTGAAATTGGAGCTGTTCCATCATTTGCAATTTCAATTATCACATTGTTTGTTCTAAGAGAAGTGAGAAATGTTTCTAATGCTCTTACATTTATCACGCTATCACCAGTCACCTTAAACTGAAAGTCTTCAAATGCAGTTCGTACACCAGATTCTCTTAATCTAGAATAATCAACTTTTACTGTTCCAGGATATTGTTGAATACTGACATTTTTATCGAGATTTACAAAGAATGTCAAATGAAAATTTTCTCCTGCCAAAGAGTTTGAATCACTATCAGCTTTAATTATTGAGCCTGGTCCATCAGAAGCTGAAAATCCAAGAGGCAATGATAGTTGTCCTTTAATTCCAGTAATGTCTTGAGTTCCAACATTTGCAAATACTACAGTAAATGGAACATTACTGTCACCAGATTCAACTTCTATTTTCTCATTGAGGGTACCAAAGTATGCATCTAAGAATTTGACATCTCCAAAGTCTCTCTCAAATGGAGAGTCTCCAAATCCACCAGATGTAATCTGGGCATAGGAATTTCCTATTAAAAATGGCACTAACAGGAATGAAAATAACAAAAAGAATAGTTTTTGATTCATTATGCTAAAACCTCCATTTCAGATGGCATGTCTCCTTCAAAGGCTTTACCATCTTTAATTGTGATTACTTTGTCTACATCACCAAAGTGTTGACGATCATGTGTTACGATAACAAATGTTTGATTGAGTTTTTTGGCCATAGATTTCATCAATTGGACTATGGTTTCAGATGTAACAGAGTCAAGGTTTCCTGTTGGTTCATCTGCCAAAACAATTGATGGTTTGTTGATTAGTCCTCTTGCAATAGCTGCTCTTTGAGCTTGTCCACCTGAAATTTTATTTGCACGCTTATTCATTTGGTCTTCTAATCCAACTGCTTTTAGTAGATCTCTTGCATCTTTTTCAGCAGTGTTATTTGTTCCTCCAATTTGACGTGGCAACAAAACATTTTCTAGAACTGTTAGATCAGTAAGTAAATTTGAAAATTGGAAAATGAACCCTAGTTTTTTATTTCTAAATGAAGAAATTTTATCATCATTAAGGGTGGTGGTATCAACTCCATCAATGAAGATCTTTCCATTTGTAGGACGATCAAGTAAACCAATCATGTTAAGTAATGTAGATTTTCCTGAACCAGAACTTCCAACAATTAAAACTATTTGACCTTGTTCAACAGAAAGAGATGCATTATCAAGAGCTTTTACTTTATTCTCACCCTCTCCGTAGATTTTGGTCAAATTATTAATCTCTAATACCTTAGACAGTTCTCATCGCCTCCACTGGTAATAGTTTTGTTGCCCGATACGACGGATAGAGTGACGCAATAATTGCTAAAATAAACGAAGTCAAAGCAGTTTGGATAATCTTCTCCCAATTGTAAGTAACTTCAAGTGGCAAACTATTGTTAAATGACATTTTAGTTTCCTTTGCATAGAATGTATATCCCAAGCCTGCAGCCGTGCCTACACCAGCACCAATTGCACCTATGATCATTCCTTGGAAAATGAAAATAATTAGAATGTCCTTTCTTTTAGCACCAATGGATCTCATTACACCAATTTCGCGAGTTTTTCCATTTACTAACATCATCTGAATTGTTACAATAGCAAAAGCTGAAGACATCATTCCAAAATAACCAATCATGTTAATCATTGCAATACCAGATCTAAAACCAGCTAGTTGTTCCTCAGCTGATTCTTCTATTGTTTCAGCTTTAAAATCATCATTTGGAAATGAACGTAAGAAAAATTCTTTTACTTCAAATGCTTTTGTAGGATCATTTAGTTTTACCATAAAAGATCCTGTATCACCTTGTCTATTCATCATGTCACGTAAAGTATCAATATGAATAACTGCTGTATAATCAAATCCTTGTCCACCAGGTGACTTTGCAATTCCTGAAACAGTAAATCTTCTTATGTCATCTTGTCCCCATCTATCAACCACTAGTACTTTGACACTGTCACCAACTTGTGCTCCTCCAAGATCTCGTGCAACATTAGAACCTAATACAATAGAGTTTCTTGAAAAAACATAACTTCCTTCTGAAACAGTTTCATGAACAGTTGATGCTCTAATATCTCTAAAAGGATCAATTCCAACTAGAGGGACTCGTGTTTCTTCAATTAATTTTCCATTTTTTGTCATATTCATTTCGGCAGTTGATGAAAGCCGCGGTGTAGCCGCTTCCACATACGGAATTCTTTCAAACCAACTTACAACTGATAAATCAGATTTATCGATATAGTCTGCTTCATCAGTAACAAGAATGTCGCCATTTCTGTAATCGCTAATATCTCTAACAATTGCATCAAACAATCCTTGGAAAATTACAAAATTTACATGAATTACTAAAATTCCAATTGTAACAGCTAAAACTGCTCCAATCAAACTCCCTTTTTTGTTGAACAACATTCTTTTTGCTAATCTTAACCGATATTCCACGATATCAGTGGAATAGTCTGATATTTAATGTATATGATGCCTGGTGGTAACAATCTAGACAATTTTATATGATATTAGTTATCTATGAATTGTAGAATAGTATTGGAGATGACAAAATGGACAATTTAGATATGAAAATTTTGAGTAGATTGCTCAATAATTGCAGGGAATCAGACAGACAGATTGGGAAAGAACTGGGACTTTCAGGAGGAGCAGTTCGAGTCAGAATAAAAAAAATGCAAAAAAGTGGTGTTATTGAGAAATTTATCGTCAAAATTGAACCGCCAACTTTAGGTCATGGTGTTTTGTATTTTGTAGTATCAGGAGAAAATATTCAAGAAATTTTAGAGCAAGTAAGTCTAGTAGGTGAACCATACATTGTAGTTCCATGTGTTGGGGGAGTAACAGTATGTGGTATTGCTATTAAAGAAAATTTAGAGCAAAAGATAGATCTTGCAAAAAAATTAATGAAAGATCTCAGAGTCTTGTCAATTTTTGAAGCTGAAAATTCAATATTCAATTCTAATTTGACAAAAACAGATTTAGAAATTTTAGAAGAGCTAATTAAAGAACCAAGACAGAAGATTGAAAAAACTGCAAAGAAAACAAATCTATCAACTAAGACAGTAACAAGATGTATTGAAAAATTACATGATAATGAGGGTTTTCAATTTACTTTAGTTTATGACCCAACAAAAATTGAAGATTATATTCCTCATGCAGTACTTACATGGATTGATGGAGATTTAAAAAAGACATTAGAAAACTTGAATAATACATTTTCAGAATCTTATTTACAAATTCCTTTTATTGCAAAAAATCAAATTGTATTATTTTTGTACAGTGATAGCATATTCAAAATGGATGAACTAACACAAAAGGTTAGAACAAGTAAAAATGTGAAATCAGCAGATTTATTCATTCCTAAAAAAATCTCATTTTATACAAATTGGGTAAAAAAATCAATTGAAGAATCAAAGAAATCACCAAAATTACATCTTACGTATCAAACAAATTAAATAATAATAATTTCATGAAATCACATGAAAAAAAAGAAAATTTACGAAGGAAAAATTTTAGGTCTTAGTGTTTATGATGGAAAAATTGAAGGAAGAAAAGTAAAACGAGAAGTAATAGAGCATAGAGGAGCTGCTGCTATGCTTGCTTTTGATGAAGACAAAAAAGTGATTTTGGTAAAGCAGCATAGATTTCCACATGGTTATGTTCTAGAGATTCCAGCAGGAACGTTAGAAAAAAGAGAGCAGCCTATCAAATGTGCATTTAGAGAATTAGAAGAAGAGACAGGGTATAGAGCAAAGAAAATGACTCCATTAATCACGTATTACCCATCAATTGGCTATAATTCAGAGATAATTCACTGCTTTGTAGCCTCAGGATTAAAGAAAATTGCAGATTTGAAACTTGATGATGATGAAATTTTATCAGTAGTGAAAGTAGATATAAAAAAACTTCTCAGTATGATAAAATCTGGAAAAATTCAAGATTCAAAGACCATATGCGCAGTTTTGACATATGCTGCAAAAAAGAAACTGTATTGATTATTCATTATAGATTGGTTGGACGAGATCTGCAACATCAGCCCATGATTGGGCAATTCGTTCGAACATAAACACCATATCAAGAAAATCTATTGGAATTTCTTTTTTATTACCTAATGAAGTTCTAAGTTTACCAAGTTGATCTTCAAATTTTTTGTGTAAAGATATTGCTTCAATTGCTAAAAGTCTATCAGGTTTTGTAAAAGCATCAATTGATTTTTCTGCTAATTTATTGAAATCTTTTACAATATCATGAATTTTTTTGTATTGTTCTTTTGACAGAGAAGAATTATAGATAAAATCAGATAGCTCTACAATAGAATCTCCAGCATTCTCAAGAAGATTTGCTGCAACCCTATAATCAAGTACATCAATATTTTCTAAATTAAATGCATTTGCTAATCTTTTATCAACTAATGTACTACGAATTAATCTTACAAGTAAGAAGTATTGTCTATTTACTTCTACATCACGTTTTGATAATGTTTGCAGATTTGATTTATCATCTGCAATTAATCCATTTGATGCATCATCATACATTCCAATTGCAATAGAACTCATACGTTTGAGTATTTTTTCAGGATTAAGTGTGGTGGAATCTAATAGAAACTGCATGTTAATGTGAGATGCATCTTCTTCAATTATCTCCATCCCAACAAGTCGTCTCATTGAATTACGGATTTTTTCCCTATCTTCACCCGGGATTATAGAATCAGAAGTAATCTCAATTATATCATATCCTAAAAGATAAGCACCTGTGATGTCAGCGACAATATTTTCTTCTTTTGGCAATGGATATGAGATTACAAGTTCTTTTGTTGGACGAGTTTCTCTATTTGCAGAAATTGAAATACTGTCTTGACCAGTTTCAAGTTCAACCTGACTGCTTTTGTCTAGCTTGTTGGCATCAACCCATTCTTTTGGCAAGGAAACTAGAATACTACTTCCAATTCTTTGTAGGCGTCTAACAAATTTAGTCAATTTATACTAATTTAATTAATTTAAGCCATATTCTTATATTTTGTGTAAAATTTAAACTCAGATCAATGGAGGGAACGGCGTTTTGTCCTGCACATGTAACAGGTTTCTTCAAGGCTTACTTGGAGAATAATCAAGAAAATTTTAAAAATCTAGGCTCAATGGGAGCAGGATTTTCAATTAAACAAGGTGTCACAACTAGAGTAATAATTGATAAAAAAAACAATCATGATTCAAATTTCAAAATTACAACAAAAGGATACCAATCTGATAAAACAGATGTTTCGGAATTTGTGTTAAATGAATTTCTAAAGATTGGAGATTTTGAAGACAAGTTCTTTGACATTGAACATGAAATTTCAATTCCAGTTGGATATGGTTTAGGTTCTAGTAGTGCTGTTGCACTATCACTATCATTTGCATTAGATCAAGCACTTAATACAAAATTAGATAAAAATACAATTGGACAAATTGCACATAATGCAGAAGTTAATTGTAAAACTGGATTAGGTGATGTTTTAGCATCATTTCATGGAGGATTTGAAATTCGTGTAAAGCCAGGAGCACCAGGAATTGGAACAGTTGAAAAAATTTCTACAGAAAAAATTTCAATTATTATGATTTGTTTTTCTCCAATTTCAACAAACAAATTCATCAAAGAAAGACTTTCTCAAATCAATGGACTTGGTGGAAAAATGGTTAACAGATTACTAGAATCAAAAGATTATCAACACTTTCAAGACATGTCATTAGAATTTGCAAAATATGTAGATGTAATGACACCAAGAATGCAAAAAATAGTAAATGAACTTGCTCAAAATAACATAAAATGTGGTATTGCATTGTTTGGGGAAACAATTTTCACAATGATTCCAAAAGAGGATGAAGATAAGGTTTTAGAAATTTTACAAAAATATTCTGATGGAGTAATAATAAATTCAGAATTAGACAATATTGGAGCACGAGTTCTAAATAATTAATTGAAGTCAGATGACATTAATTCCAAAGTCACATCCAAGGGCAAAGTCACTTTTAATTCGTGAAAAATTAGTAACTGGATTTGATAAAGGATTGGTGGCAAAAGAGGGACTTTTGGCTCAAGGACGAGGAGAAGCATTTGATTATTTACTTGGAGAAAAAACAAATCAGACTGCAAAACGAGCCATAAAGACAGCAGCTGCACAGTTACTTCAGGCTCAAAGACCAGTTATCTCAGTTAATGGAAATGTTGCAGCCTTGTGTCCAAAGGAGATTATCAGATTATCCAAACAAGTCAAGGCAAAACTTGAGGTAAATCTATTCTACACAAATGAAAAGAGAAAGCAAGCTATCATTAAAACTCTCAAAAAAAATGGAGCAAAAGAAATCCTAGGAGCAAATTTAGCAAATTCTACAAAATTACCAGGAATTGATTCAGCACGAAGAATAGTAGATAAAGATGGAATTTTTGCAGCTGATGTAGTAGTTGTTCCTCTAGAAGACGGTGATAGAACTATGGCACTAAGGAATGCAGGAAAAACAGTCATTACGTTTGATCTAAATCCACTTTCGCGAACTTCACAGACTGCTAATATTACAATTGTAGATAATGTAACACGAGCAATTGAATTACTGATTTCTGAGTCTAAAAAATTAGCAAAGAAAAATGAAAAGAGTCGTCAAAAAATAATTTCAGATTTTGATAACATGCAAAATTTAACAGAAAATGTAATTCAAATCAAAAATAATCTAACAAGGAGGGCAAGAGTTGCATAAATCAGTACAAGACATTACAAACATGAAAAAAGAAAAGAAGAAAATTTCAGTAATTACAGGTTATGATTACACCTTAGCATCACTGTGTGATAAGACAGGCATTGATGTCTTGTTAGTTGGAGATAGTGCAGGAATGGTGATGCTTGGTTATGAAAATACAATTCCAGTAACAATGGATCAAATGTGTATGTTTACTGAAGCAGTTAGCAGAGCACGAAACAATGCATTACTTGTTGCAGATTTACCATTCATGTCATATCAAGCAAGTATAGAGGATGCAATTAACAATTCAGGTAGATTAATCAAAGCAGGAGCTGATGCTGTAAAACTAGAAGGAGGTTCAATTATGGCTGAAACAATTAGTGCAATTGTGGATGTAGGAATTCCTGTAATGGGACATATTGGATTACAACCACAAACAACAATGCTCTCACAAGGTTACAAAGTACAAGGAAGAACAAAAGATTCAGCAATGAAACTAATTCAAGATGCAAAAGAACTCGAAGAAGCTGGAGTGTTCAGTATTGCATTAGAAATGGTAAGTCACGAAGTTGCACAGATAATTTCTGAGACGGTAAGTGTTCCTACAATTGGCATTGGTTCAGGAGTAAATTGCGATGGGCAAGTACTAGTGGTTCAGGATTTACTTGGAATGTACGATAAGATAAAGCCAAAATTTGCAAAAAGATACATGAATCTATCTGAAGATATTGTAAAATCCCTTGAAGATTACAAAAATGATGTAGAATCAAGTACATTTCCTGCAGAAGAAAATTGGTTTTCAATGGATCCTGAAGAATTAAAAAAATTACGTGAACAAATTGGCAGCTAAAAATAAAGTAAATGATCATCCATCATTAGACATTGTTTCGTCACACGGAATAGAGTTAACAGGGAAAAAAATTGTGTTATGTGTAGCTGGAAGTGTTGCAGCATACAAAGCAATAGAGCTTGCTAGATTGCTTATGAGACATGGTGCAGATGTAACATGTGTAGCAAGTGGAGCAGCAACAAAACTAATTCAGCCTGATTATTTCAAATGGGCTACAGGAAATGACGTAATTACAAAACTTACAGGTAAACTAGAGCACATAAAAATAGCTGACTATAATCAATCAGATCTAGTAATTGTGTATCCAGCTACTGCAAATACATTAGGAAAACTTGCAAATGGTATTGATGATACTCCAATTTCAACAGTTCTAACGGTAGGATTTGGCTCTAAAATTCCAATTTTGATGTGCTTGGCAATGCATGAATCAATGTATGACAATTCAGCTGTTAAAAAAAATATTGGATTTCTAAAAAACAAAATTCAATTTCTTTCTCCACAAATGATTGAAGGAAAAGCTAAAGCGCCAGAACCTGAAGATGTTTTAGATTTTGTACTAAAGAAATTTGGTTTCTCATCTACATTACAAAACAAAAAAGTGTTAATGACTGCAGGACCTACAATAGAATACATCGATCCAGTTAGAGTAATTACAAATCTCAGTTCAGGAAAAACAGGGGTGTTACTAGCTTCAGAATTAATTTCAGCTGGTGCCAAAGTCACTTTAATTTATGGTCCAGGAAATGAAGAATCACCAAAAGGTGCCAGAATAATCAATGTTACAACAAACAAAGAGATGTTTGATGCAACAAAAAAAGAACTAAAGAAAAAATATGATATTGTAATCATGGCAGCAGCTGCATCAGATTACACTCCTGAAAAGCCATCAAAATTCAAGATAAAGAGTAACAAAAAATCACTCACAATTAGGCTCAAAAAAGCACCAAAAATCATTGATCAGGTAAAAAAATCTCAAAAAAATGCCATACTAGTTGGATTCAAAGCAGAAACCAATCTATCAAAATCTGCCCTAATCAAATCAGCTAAAACAAAACTAAAAGAATCTAATTCAGATTTAATTATTGCAAATGATATTGGAACAAAATATCAAAAGAATACAAACAACAATCAAATCATAATTGTTGATGAAAAAAACACTATAACATCAGGCTGGAAGAAAAAAGAAAAGATTGTAAAAATAATTAGAAACGCAATTGAAAAGAAAATAAAATGAAAAATTCTGAATTAAAAAAACTGGTATCACAATATAAAGAAATTAAAAACAAACAATCAAAGAAATATGCAGATAGTTTCAAGTTAGCTGAAAAACTAAAAGAAATAGAACACAGGTATGTTCATGAGACAGGAAGAACATTAAAATCAGATCTAAAAGAGTTTAAAGAAAATTGAAAGTCAAACCATTTGATTATAAAAAACGGAACATGTCAGTCTGGAATGAAGTTGCACCAAGATATCATAAAAGATGGGCAACTGCAAAAAAAGGACCATTTCAGAGCACAAAAAAATTAGTTGAGTTAATTGATGTCAAAAAAGGAGATCACATACTTGATGTTGCAAGTGGAACAGGTGTTGTTACGAAATTATTAAATCAAAAGGTGGGAAAATCAGGATTTGTAGTAGGTGCAGATACAGCAACTACTGCAATCAAAGTTGCAAAAAAATGGAACAAAAAATCTCCAAATTTATTATTTGTAAATGCTGATGCTGAAAATTTCTCATTTAAAGAAAAATTTGACATTATAACATGTCAGTATGCATTGTTTTTTTTTCCAAATGCTCAAAAAGCACTAAAAAATATGAAAAATAGCCTCAAAGAATCAGGTAAATTAGGAATATCTGTGCATGGACATCCAGATAGAGTCCCATATTTTGATAGTATTTTTAATGCTGTAACTCAGTTTATCCCAAATTACGTTCCGCCTGGAACTCCCGATTTTGATAGATTTGGAACTAAAAAAGCACTCAGAGATGAGATAAAAAAATCAGGTTTTAGAAAAATCACAGTAAAGGATTACAATTTCCCATACAGCCCAGGTACTTTTGAGCAATACTGGGGCAATTATCTTAGATATGTAGCAAAACCAATCAAAGAAAAACTAGATTCGCTTGAGAGATCTCAGAGAAAAGAGCTCAAAGAAATGGTAAAAGAGAACACAAAACCCTACACAAAAAAGAATGGAATAATTCAATTTCCTTGGGAAGTTTTAATTTTAACAGCAAAACACTAGGAAAAGAGGGAAAATGGTCAAAGACAAGAAAAAGAAGGAAGAAGAGAAGCCAAAAAAGTCAGGGTTACAGGCATTTCTTAAAAAAAGAGCACCATTTTATCTTGCAGCCGTTGCATTAATCGTAATTTCAGCTCAAAGTGTATTATCAGAGAAAAATTTTGAAAACAGTCTACCAGAATTTTCAGGAGAAGAGCAGATGGCTCTAGACACTTTGTTAAACTATAATGCAGGAGTAGAATCAAAACTGACTGTAAAAGAAGTCATCAAAAATCAAATAGATGAAGAATATCCAGATGAAAAAATTTACGGACATAAGAAAACAGTTCTAGATTTGTCAGTTACAAATGTAAATTCAGATGAGTATAATATAATTTTGAATTTTAAATCATACAAAGGAGAAATGAATTTTGATTGGAATGTTAATGTAGAGTCTCAAGAAATTACATCAAACAATCCTGAATCAAAACATGTAATTGATGTAGTTACGTTTTCTTAGGCTTAAATTGTGACCAGATCTTTAGTAAATTTGTGCATAACAATAGGATTTTTCTTTACAATCAAAGAATCTTCTATTCGTATTCCAAATTTATTTTCGATATAGATTCCAGGTTCTACAGTAATTGCCATGTTTTCTTTAAGTTTTGTATCACTTCTGTATGAAACGGTAGGAAGTTCATGAACTTCTAATCCAATTCCATGACCAGTTGAATGGATAAAGTATTGACCATAGTTTTTTTCATCAATGTATTTTCTACATGCAAAATCAACATCTTTACAATTTGCATTTGGTTTTACAGCTTTTAATCCAAGTTTTTGAGATTCTTTAACAATTTCATATGCTTCTTTAGCTTGTGATGAAATATTTCCTATTACAAATGTTCTTGTTGCATCAGAAACATATCCCTTGTATCTTAATGTAAGATCAGTTACAACAAGATCACCTTTTTTGAATTTCCTTTGAGTTACTTGAGCATGGGGTAAAGCACCATTGGGACCTCCAGCAATAATTAATGGATTTAGAGTTGATTTGTATCCAGTATCAAACATTTGTTGCTCCATTGCATAAGTCATCAAAATTGTTTGTAATTCTGACTCTTTTTGACCCTCTTTGATCTTTTTTGAGCAGATTTCAAACATTTCATCAATGATTTTGGATGCTTTTTTGAGAATTTTGATCTCATTTTCATCTTTGATTATACGAGAGTTGTAAAATGGCTCTGTAGATGATTTTATTTTTGGAAGCGATTTTTTCAAAGATGTCATAATAGAGTAATTTTGGCAATCAGTACAAACACGATTTTTCTTTATTTTCTTTACAAGTGAAGTTACAAGACCAGTTCCACGTTCTGCAGTGATTACATCACAGTCTTCAGATTCATCTTTGGCTCTACCAACCTCAAGTTCTGGAGCAATAATGGTAGTTTTCCCATTTTTTTCTAGTAAGCCTATTGCTTCACCCCAAAATCCAGTCATGTAAAAGAGATTTTCAGGCTCAAATGTAACCAAAGTATCACAACCGATCTTTTGGGCATGTTTTAGTAGATTTTTTCTACGTTGTTTCACACACAAAAAACACTTGTTTCATAATTTATGTATGATGCAAAGTTTGTATATGGAAATTCAGTCTAGATCGCTGTGACTGAAGAAAAAGAAAAGAAGAAAGTTGTTGCATTATTGTCTGGAGGTCTAGACAGTCAGCTTGCAGTAAGAATGATGCAAGAGCAAGGATTTGATGTATCTGCAGTTGCTATAAAGACACCATTTTGTGATTTTGATTGTGGGAGAGGTTGTGGATTTGAAATTAGAGAAAGAGCAGACGATCTTAATGTAAATTTGAAAACAGTATACCTTGGTGATGAATACATCGAGATGTTAAAACATCCAAAACATGGTATTGGTGCAGGATTTAATCCATGTATTGATTGCAGAGCCATGATGTTTGATGCTGCAAAAAAACACATGGAAGAGATTGGAGCAGAATTTATTGTATCAGGAGAAGTATTAGGCCAACGTCCAATGAGTCAACATGGACCTGCATTAAGAACTATTGAAAAAGAATCAGATCTTGTAGGAAAAATTGTAAGACCATTATCGGCTGCATTACTACCAGAAACAATTCCAGAGAAAGAAGGGTTGATCAAGAGAGAAAATCTTGGAATGATAAGAGGTAGAACAAGAAGAAATCAATTAGACATGGCAAAACAATATGGAATTGAAAATCCACCTAATGCTGGTGGAGGATGTCTATTAACAGAACCACAATTTGGAGTTAAAGCTAAAGATCTTTTTAATCATGTTGAAAATCCAACAATAAATGATATTGATTTGTTGAAAATTGGAAGACATTTCAGATTAGATGAAGAAACAAAATTTGTTGTTGGTAGAAATAAAGATGAAAATGAAATGATCAAAGCAATTGCATTACCAAATGATATTTTACTTGAAGCAAAAGATCATGTTGGACCAATATCAATTCTAAGAGGCAAGAATGCAAAAGATCATACAAAATTTGCAGCATCAGTAACTCTAAGATATTCAGATGCACCAAAAAATCAACAAGAAGTTGTTTTAGTAAAAGATGGGGACATTAGTGAAGAAATTAGTGCTAAAAGCATAGAAGAAGAAGATTACATTAAATTTAGAATTTAGGCGTAAAATTTTTAAAAAATTAGTTAAAACTAAGGAAGAGTTTTTGAGGGAGTAGATCACATTTTCAATCAGAATGCAAAAACAAGAAAATACGACATTTCTAAAGGCTATCACCATTAGAGATATCAGCGATGTACATTCGATTCAAGAAGATATCAAAAAAGATATGATTTTGATTCTTAGGGTAACACCGCTAGCTCAAAAAGATGTGGATCAGCTTCGAAAGGTTGTTGAAGAATTGTATTCTATTGCAAAAAGTGCTGGTGCAGATATTGCAAGATTGGGTGAAGAAAGAATTATTGTTGCTCCATCCAACATAAAGATTTGGAAACCAGAGTACGATCTAAAATAATTTTATTGCTTCTTGAATTTGAGGATAATGAGCAGGAACTCTATGCATTCTTCTAATATTCATAGCAAGGTTTTCGGATTTTTTTCTCTCACCGTGATTAACCAACACTCTTCGTAGTTTTGGTCTAAG
Source organism: Candidatus Nitrosopumilus sp. (assembly GCF_965263415.1). Taxonomy (GTDB): domain Archaea; phylum Thermoproteota; class Nitrososphaeria; order Nitrososphaerales; family Nitrosopumilaceae; genus Nitrosopumilus. Next base: position 524,091 of record NZ_OZ253671.1, on the reverse strand, counting down.
TCGTTGTACAAATGACATGAGTTGGTTATAATCACTATGTCCACTAAATCCATCTAATTTTTCCACACCACAATTGATCGTTACAACTTCAACCTTACCTTCTTTTCCTAACATAGTTGCCTGTTTTGATCCATCAAGAACTCTTCGTCCCAGAGTTCCATTTACTTGATAAGATACAAAGAGTACTTTGCTCTTTTTATCAGGGGCAATATTCTTGAAATATTCTAAAACAGGTCCACCTTCCAACATACCAGATGTTGCCAAGATTATACAAGGAGAATCTTCTCGCATAGGTTCTTCTCGGGCATCTGCATGCTCAATGTTTGTAAAGTATTCAGAATCAAATGGATTATCATCAGTTTCAAGAATTTTTTGTTTTAATTCGCGTGCAAGATATTCAGGATATGATTCATGAATTGCAGAAGCCTCTGAAATCATCCCCTCAGTAAATACTGGAGCCTCAATCATTTCACCAGATTTCATATAATGATCAATTACCATCATGATTTCTTGTGCACGACCAACTGCAGGAATAGGAATCAAGACTTTACCGCCATCTGCAAGAGTGTTGTTTACAGCATTAATGAAAGCAGATTCAACTTCTTGTCTACTAGGTTGAATGTCTTCTTTAAGACCATATGTACTTTCGACAAGTAATGTTTCTACTCTAGGAAATCTCCATTCTGCGGCTTCAAACAAAATACTTTTTCCAAATTTAATATCGCCAGAATAAACAAAATTGTGATCACCATTTCCAATGTGAAAGTGACATAATGCAGAGCCCAGAATATGACCTGCATTTGCAAGAACTAGTTTGATGTCAGGAGAAATATCAGTTACAGTTCCATATGGTAAAGTAATTGTTTGTCTCATAATTTGTTTGACATCACGTTCAGAATAGATTGGAGTTCTTCCTTGAGCTGCTGCAACTTTGATTGCATCTAATTGAATTAGATTCATCATAGGAAGTGTTGGCTCTGTACAATAAATTGGTCCTTTGTATCCATATTTACATAATGTAGGTAAGAATCCAGTATGATCCAAGTGTGCATGACCAATAACTACAGCATCAAGATCATCTAATGTGAGATTCAAAGAGTCTAATCTAGGAAATGCATCCATTGGAGAACGTGCTCCAGGATTTATTCCACAATCGATGAGTATCTTACTTTCAGGAGTAGATAATAATAGTGAAGAACGTCCAACTTGACCAAATCCACCAAGAGTATAAAGTGAAACTTCTGTTCGTTGGGTTAATCTAGGTCTGAAAATTTCATCTCCAACTTGTTTAAGTTGTTTGCTTCTTTCAGCAGAAGCTTGTTTGAGTGTTGCATTAATTGTTTGAATAGTACGAGATGGAACAGTCGTAGCCTTTCTGACACGGATTTTCCAGCCTGTCTTTTCAGTTACTTCAGCATGATTGAATTCTTTTGCATTTCTTTGTAACAACCAAGGTCGTTTTGCTTCAATTGAAACTTCACCTGTTGCAGTATCAAATAGAGTATTTTGTAATTTGGCATCTTCTGGAACCAAACTTGAAATAATTTTTCTAGCATCATCTTCAGGTTTTCTAATTGATTCATCAGTTCTAACAACAATTCGTTTTTTGATTATACTTACAAGATTTGAAATTGTTTCATTATGTTCCATTAGATAACGAGGAGCATTTGTGTAAAGTGCAATACGTGGTCCTTCATATTCAATTTTTGTAACATTAGCATCTTTAGGTATACTTTGCAGTATGGTGGCCATTATATTCTGGCTGCTAGGAGGTAATTCTTTTTGTTGTTGTTTTCTTTGCATTAAATCACTAAAGTTCAATGACTGCTTTCTTTTGTTCTTCAGTCAAAAGACGGAATCCATCTTTATCCATAATTGCGATGTTAATTCCATCGCCGGTACCAATGTTTCTAACAATTGCTGCTTTTACAGCTCTTAAAGCAATCTTTTTTGCTTCTTCAACTGTAAGATCTTCTCTATACTCTTCTTCAAGTAAACCATAAGCTACTGGTGAACCGCTACCAGTTGTAACATATGCTTTCTTTTCAACAGAACCAAACATGTCAATGTTAAACAATGCAGGACCTTCTGCATCATAACCACCAACCAAAATATCAGCCATAAATGGATAACCTCTATTTTGATGGAAAATCAATGAGCAAAGTCTTGCAAGGGAGTGAATTGAAATTGGTCCGTGTTTTTCAACTCTGTGAAGATTAGAATGATAACGTAAAATATCAACAATGTTTTGTGCGTCAGCAACACCACCTGCTAATGTTAATCCAGCATGATCATCAATTTTTTGAATTTTCATTGTGTTATTGTTTGCAATAAAATAACCAGCACTTGCCCTCATATCTGCACATAAAACTACACCATCCTTTGCCTTGATACCTACAGTGGTAGTCCCGTGCAAAATTTTTTCTTCAACATTGTTTGACAAAAAATACACCTATTAAGATAAAGTAAATGGCATTTCACCCTTTTAAATAACTTTTTGATCTCTGGAAATCATAAATAATGACAAAAAATCAAGATCGCATGAAATCACATACAATGGAGTTACCCAGGCTCATTGAAATTGGAGAGAGAAACATCGGGGATTTTGGAAAGTTTCTAAATTCATTGAATAAACCAAAAAAAGTATCGTTGATTTCTGGAACAAATGTTCAAAAAGTTTTAAGAAAAAAAATTGAAAAATCATTAAAATTAAAAAAAATCAAATTTGTTTGGCATACATCAATAGATAATCAATTAAAATCGCTAAATCAGATTCAAAAAGATGTTAAAAAAGACAATTCAGATTTAATTGCAGGAATAGGTGGAGGTCGTTCTGTAGACACAGCAAAATTGATTTCATATAATTTAGGAAAGCCATTTGTTAGCTTACCAACTGCCGCATCACATGATGGAATGGCTAGTCCATTTGTTTCTGTAAAAAGTGATAAACCTCATTCAATTGTGGCAACAGCCCCAATGGGGGTTTTTGTTGATATTGATGTGATAAAAAAGGCTCCAGCAAAACTACTAGCTAGCGGTTGTGGAGATTTAATTGCAAACATCATAGCAGTAAAAGACTGGCAATTAGGTCACAAAAAGAAGAAAGAATACTATGGAAGATATGCAGCAGATTTGGCTATGATGAGTGCAGAGATAGTCATGGAAAACTCCTCTGAATTTGCAAGAAAAGGATTAGACGCAAGAGTAATTGTTGAAGGACTAATCAGTGCAGGTGTTGCATCATGTATTGCAGGAAGTAGTAGACCATGTTCAGGTGCTGAACATCTGTTTTCACATGCATTAGATAAAATTGCTCCAGGAATTGGACTCCATGGAGAAAAATGTGGTATTGGTTCTATAATGATTGCAAAATTACAAGGACAGGATTGGAAAAAAATTATTAAAACATTGAAAGATGTTGGAGCACCAACTACTGCAAAACAAATCGGATTAAAACCAGATGTCATTGTAAAAGCTCTAACTATGGCACAAGAGTTACGACCTGAAAGATATACTATCTTAAAAGAAATTAAAATGACTGAAAAAAGAGCATTTAATCTTGCAAAGAGTACTAAAGTGATCTAATTTAAGCAGCCTTTTGTTCAGGTGCTTTTTCTTTTGTTTCAGGTTTCTTTTCTTGAGTTTGTTTGTTGACATGTGTTTCAACAAAGTTTACTTTTTCCAAAGTAGGAACAAATTTGAAAATATCTAATTGGATAAAGTGTTTCATAATTTGTAAACCATCTGCACGAAGAATTTCTTCAGGAATGGTTATACTTACTTCTTTATCTTTCAAGTCAAATGAAATTTTAGAGTCTTCTACTGGAAGTCTATTTTTTAGAATTCCATCAACTTTATCATTTGGAGAATCAAGTGATTTGAGAACGTTTACATCAAAAAGAATTGTTTTACCTGCATATCGGTGATTATAATCAATTTGAACTCTTCCTGAGCCAATAAAACGGATAATTCCTCGTTTGTTATCAACTTCGATTGTATCACCAACTGAAACTTTCTCTGCATCTTCACCTAGTTTTCTTATTGGAATCATTCTGACTTTGCCAGAATCTCTTTCACCAAATCCTTTGTCAGGTGTAACTTCAACTGTAAGTTTGTCATCGACAGCTGTTTTTGCAAGAGCCTCATCAAGTCCTTTTAGAACTGGATATGAGACTTCACCAATAGAAACTAGTTTTGGTTGATACTTGACATTTTGCTCATGAATTGAATATTTTTTTGCATCATCTTCACGAGTTGTATCAAATACTTCTTCACTATCTTTTACCTTAGCTGTATAATCAACTAGGATTAGTGAACCTTTATCGAAAGTCAATGTGATCGGTCTCGAATTTCCTTATATTAAGTTAACAGGGTTTTAGAGAGACTTCAGTTTTTCTTCAGCAGTCTTTAGTCCTGCTTGAGCATCTACTTCATATCCCATCATTGCTAATGTTGATGAAATTGCAGAGATTGTTCTCATGACATGATATGGGCTAACTTCACCCATACATCCAACTCTAAACACTTTGCCTTTGAGATTTCCAAATCCTCCTGCAACAAGAACTTTGAATTTGTTTGCAAGTGTATTTCTAAATGTCTTATCTTCAAGACCATCAAGATAGTTTAATGCAACAATAGAGATTGAACGATCTTCTTCTTTTGCAAATGGAGATAATCCCATAGCACTAAGTCCAGAGTACAATGCATCTGAACAAACTTTGTGTCTGTTGAATACATTTTGTAGTCCTTCTTCAAGTAAGATTGCTAATGCTTCTCGGTATGCATAAAGTAAAGGTAATGCGGGTGTGAAAGGAGTATGTTTTTCTTCATCATAATATTTGAAGTATCTTGCTAAATTGAAATACATTGTAGATGGAGGATTTTCTTGCATGTATTTTTTAGCTCTAGGACTAACAGATATTGGAGAAATTCCTGGAGGAGCTGCAATTGCTTTTTGTGCTCCAGTCATACATACATCAATATTCCATTTATCAACTGGAAGTGGTGCGCCACCTAAGAGAGATACAGAATCTACTACATAGAATGCATCATTTCTAGATGTCAAATCAGATATTCTATCAAGGTAATTGACCATAGTTCCTGTTGAAGTTTCATTGTGAACAACATAGAATGCTTTGACATCTTTGTTATTGTCAAATGCTTCTTTTACTTGATCAAAAGTTGCATTTTGTCCTGGAGGAGTTTCAAGTTTAACAACGTTTGCTCCTTGTCCTTCAATTAATTGAGATAATCTATTACTAAATTCACCATTTACAGGAATGATTACTTTATCCCCTTTCTTGACTAAATTAACAACACCTGCTTCAACTGCACCAGTTCCAGATGCAGACAATGCTACAATATCATTTTTAGTTTCAAATACTTGTTGAGTTTTGTCAACTACATCTGTGTACAATTCAACGAAATCATCACTTCTGTGGTTGATGATTGGTGCCAACATTGCTCTCATAACACGATTAGGTACATTTGTTGGTCCTGGAAGCATTGAAAGATATTCCATGTGTTATCTACCAAACAGTACTATACGGGGTTTATTTATAATTAGAGATTTTTTAGACGTTCTTTGGCATCATTATTTATTAAAAAATTTTCTGTACCTTTGGGAACTAGGACATTCCAATTCTGATCGCTAATAATCAAATCTCTAACATTTGTTCCAGATAATTCATTTCTTTTCAAAAAAGGAATAGAAATCACTTGGACATCTCGTTTTGAATACAGATGATTAGTCAATTCATCATTTGAAAATACAATATCAAATTTTGGGACTATAGTATCTATTTTTTCAATCCATTTTACATGATTGTCCAAGTCAGGAATAAAATAGATTGAAATTTTTTCTTTCATTGAATCATCTATTGAAGAAAGAATCATTTCTTTACGTTCTTTAGCTGAAAAAGGATTATTCTTTTCAGTAGGCTTGTTAGAACTGCCCAAACCTAGCCACAGTTTATCAACTTTTGATAAAGCAAATCGTAATGCCTCAAGATGACCTAGATGAAAAGGCTGGAATCGTCCTATTAGCAAACCGTTCATACAAAAGAATAGAAAATTTCTTTTTAAAAAACTATCATAAAGAGTCACAAGAAGAAAAAAATCATGGATTTTTTAAAAATTAACGGAGCATATGGGGAAGGAGGAGGACAAATAATTCGTTCTGCAATTACTCTTTCATGTATTACAAAACAGCCAATACACATTGAAAATATCAGAAAGAATAGAAAAATTCCTGGATTAAAACCACAGCATCTTTCAGCAATTAAAATTCTAAAAAAAATTTCAGATTCTAAAGTTATTGGTGATAAAATTGGTTCCACAGAATTAAAATTTATTCCAGGAGAAATTCAAAATTCAAAATCATTTGAAGATGTAGGAACTGCAGGAAGCATTTCATTAATCTTACAAGTTTTAATTCCAATAGTAGCAATTTCACAAAAAAAACTAGAGATTATTATCAAAGGTGGGACAGATGTACAATGGAGCCCCACAATGTATTATACACAACATATTTTGAAAGAAACATACTCAAAGATGGGAATTAATTTTTCATTAGAGTTGAAAAAAAGAGGATATTATCCAAAAGGGAATGGAGAAATCAAATTAGAAATTAATCCATCAAACGTTAAATCCATTTCACTAACAAAAAGAAAAACAAACCAAGTAAATATTCTATGTACATTTTCAAAAATATCAAATGAAAAAATTGAGAATGAGGTTAAGAGAATTAAAGAAAAATTAGTAAATGAAAATTTTGTTGTTAAAGTAGAAATTAAAGAACAAGAGGCATTAGATTCTGGTGCATCTTTACTAGTTTACAGTATTGATGAGAATTCAATCGTAGGAATTGATGCATTGTTTGATAAAAAAACACAGAGTTTTGATATAGATCTTGATGAATTTTTAGAAGATCAAGCAGTGGATGAGAATTTGGCAGACATGATTATAGTTCCTGCAAGTTTGGCTAAAGGTAAAACCACATTTCAAATAAAAAAAATTACAAAACATTTGGAAACTAATTTGTTTGTAACATCAAAAATTTCTGGTTGTAAATACGGAGTAGGAAAATTACCTAATGGTTTTGAAGTGATTATTGAAGGAATATCATACTCCAGCATCAAGTAATGCTGCAAAGAACAATATTGCTACAGATAAAACTACAGTAATTTCTCCAAGAATAATGATTTTTTTTCTTAATGTTTGAATTTGATGTTCAGGCATTTGATTTGACATTATTTTATCTTCAACATCTTTCCTAATCACTCTAACATGAACAATATACGTAATGATTAATGCAATTACAAGAAGTATTTTGATTATAAGAAAAGTCCCATAACTCGTTGCAACAAGAAGATCTGGTTTGCTTAGTAACACATGTGAACTATACAATCCTGTTGCCATCAAAATTATTAATGAAGGAACGGCTACTTTGTTAAATCGTCTTCCAACACGAATCATAATTTGCATTCTTTCTTCAATCGAATTTGTCATAGTTTTAAGAAGTGGAGAAAAAACTATTCCAATGAATAATGAACCACCTACCCAAATTGCAGCTGCAACAAGATGAATCCAAGTAAGAATCGCTTGTTCTAATGCTGCCATAGTTTATCATATTTTGAATGAAATATTATGTATTTGGATCTTGACAACCTTTTTTAGTTGTACGTAATTTGATACATTGAAATGGCACTTCAGAGCAGAATGACTGTTTATGTTGCAATAGCAGGAGTTCTTGCCTTAATGGGAGGAATTGTTTTCTATGCTAGTTTAGATAATGCTCAATTGGAACAAGCAGAGATTGAATTGTTTAGTGTTGAATTGATAGATGTAGATAATGTAAATAATCAAGCAAAGTTTGATGTTACATTTCTTGTAAAAAATCCAAGTGATAAAGCATTTACAGTTGGAGTTATTGATTATCAACTTTTTACTGATGAGATTGAATTAGGTTCAGGTCAATATTCTGCAATGGATGTTGCATTACCAGGAAGAGCAGTGTTTTCTTCAGGGGAACAAATACCATTGAAGAGCATATTTGTATTAACAAAATCTGAAACAAATCCAGAAATTTACGAAGATATGATAAATGAAAGAATCAATAGTTTTTCTGCTGAAGGAATGCTCACTACTCAGACTTCATGGAGTACTATTGACAAAGAATTCAGTACTGGTTTTAATTAAAAAGTGGGCCGAGAGAGATTCGAACTCACGATCACCGCCGTGTCGAGGCGGTATCCTAACCAGCTAGACTACCGGCCCATTGAAATACAAAACTAAATTGTGGCATTATTAACGTTTAACAAAAGAAAGGATGAATAAAAAGAGGAAAGGCGTGAATTAGTTGGAAGATAATTTTACTGAAGAAGAAAAAAAAGGATTCTACAAGGCAATTTATTCAAGAAGGGATGTAAGGTCTCATTTTACATCAAGGCCTATTGAAGACGAGGTTCTCTCAAAAATTCTTCATGCAGCACATCATGCGCCATCTGTAGGATTCTCACAACCATGGAATTTCATTCTGATAAAGGATATTGAAACAAAAAAGAAGATCAAAGCATCATTTGAAGAAGAAAAGAATCGTTCATCGCAATTAGTAGAAGAGCCAAAGAGATCAAAGTATCTTTCATTCAAACTAGAAGGGATTTTAGAATCTCCAGTAAATTTGTGCGTAACATATGATCCATCAAAATTTGGTCCATTTGTGATAGGTAGATCTAGCATACCTGAAGCAGGATTGTATAGTGTATGCTGCGCAATTCAAAATTTATGGTTATCAGCTAGAACAGAAGGAATTGGTCTTGGATGGGTAAGTATTCTATCAAATGAAACATTAAAAGAAAATTTAGAATTACCAGAACATGTTGTTCCTGTAGCGTATTTGTGTTTAGGATATGTAGATGATTTTGCAGAAAAACCAGATCTTGAAACTGCTGGGTGGTTACCAAGACTTGATCTAAAAGATGTAGTATACTTTGAAAAATGGAATGATCAACAAAACGAAAATTGGAAAAGTGTTCAAAAGATGATCAAAGAAAATCTTGACTACGCTTAAATAATTAAGAATGTTTTTTCTGCTGGGCTTGTGGCGCAGAGTCAATTTGACGCGAAACATGGATAGCGTGGTAGCCTCCTAAGTTACAGGTCGAGGGATCGAAGCCCTCCAAGCCCGTTTTGTTTTTTGTTCTAGAAATTTAAATAGAAAAAAGATTGGCTTTAGTTATGAAAGTTGTAGTGATTTCTGGTAGTCCAAGAAAAAATGCAAATACACAGATCATAATGAAATATGTTTACGAATACACAAAATCAAAGAATCAAGATGTTAAATTCGTCAACTTATCTGACGGACAAGTTGAGTGTTATAGAGGTCCTGAGGAAGAATATAATCAAGCAACAAAAGATGCCGCTCGAGATATTATGGAGGCAGATGTATGGCTGATTGGCTCCCCAATTTACAATTCATTTTTTAGTTCTGCGCTCAAAAATTTGTTTGAATATATCAATTACAAGGAAACTGCAGGAAAGGTTGCAGGAATGGCAATTTTAGCTGCAGGAAATATTGGATTTATTGATGTTCAGACATTAATTACTCAATTATTATCATATTTCAGAGTAATCACAAATCCAAAAGCTGTTTTCTTAACTACAGAATCAATAACTGGGAATAATATTTCAGAAGATGGACAAACCAGACTTGAAGAAATGGTAAATGAAACTTTGAAAATGGCAGAAAAACTAAAAGATTAATCTAAGTTTTCTTGTTAAAGGTATATCAATTTCAAACAGAAAATAATTTTCAAATTGTTTAGAGATTAGTGGAAATTTATTTCAAAAAAATATTTTGGTTCAAGAATTCACATAATTCTAAAATTTACATGAACATATTTTTGTAAAATCAATTTTTTACAGGTGATTTTCCTATTAATTCATCAAACATCATTTAACAAAACTGTAAAAGTCAAATACTAACAATATGTAAGAAAAATACAATTGAATAGCAAAAAAGATCCTACAGAGTTATGCTCATGTAAATGCCATTATGGAGGAGCTGAAAGCTGTCCAGGTTGTAAGAGTAATCATGGAATTATTTGTTCTCATTGTAAAGATTAAGTTAGAGTTTATTTTTTCTTAGATGCCAACATTTTCAAATTTGCTAATTCAGTTTTTAGTGATTCAATCTGTACAAGAGTTTGGAGATTAGAAATTTCTTGATTTAATCTTTCAATTTCACTGTCTTTTAGCTTTACAGTTTCTTTTAGATTGTTTAATTCAGAAGACAATTCAGTTTGAACTTGTTTGATTTCTGAAAGACTTACTTGTGTACCAGTTGTTGTAGTTTGAACTGTTTGTGCACTACTCAAGCTTTTTTTTTCGCTGTGATGGACATGTGCATGCATGTAATCTGTACTTTTTTGAGATATCCAGCAAGTAAATACTAGGAACCAAGTTATTGGAACTGCCATAATGAATACAAAGTTCAGTATCGGGGCAAAGTCTACAAAGTATGGCCAAAGCCCAGTCAGCACTGCTGCAAAAACACCAGTGGAGATTGTAGCCAAATGGTTTCCTAAATATCCCATAAATGATTTGAAAAATTCATTGTTTATAATAGTAATGGTAAAATTCAGAAAATAATAATAATTAAAAAGAAAAAAGAGTCGATTTACTCGTCTTCTTCAGAAGCAGTTGTTGTTTTTGGCATATCAGATTGTAGAATTTGGATTTTCTGTAATAATTCAGTTCTCAGATCCCTTGCAACTCTTCTGACAGTAGGTCTTGGAACACCAAGCTCATCAACTACTTTGGTATAGATGTCTTGTTTGTCAGTTACCCCTTTGTCAAGATATGAATTAATTGCTTCTTTAATGATCGTACTCTGGTTTGTGCGATTCAACGAATTCTAAATTCTAACTGTTCTATATAAGACTATAACTTTCGAAATTTCAAAATTTTGATTTATAAGAAATTCATACTTTCTATTACAAAAAAATTCTAAGTCACTAACAATTTTATGTACAACGAAAAACGTACTGAGAGTTGTAGATTTTTCAAAATAGATATGCAATCTATAAGAATTATCAAAAATATTTTCGCAAAAGACTCTTATGATAATAGTACAGAGCATTCCTAATGACTACAGCAAATATTGAAACAAATTTTGGAAAGATTTCATTTAAACTTCTACCGGATTTGGCTCCTGAAACAGTAAGAAACTTTGAAAAACTAGCTAAGGATGGGTTCTATGATGGAACACTCTTCCACAGAGTTATTCCAGGATTTATGATTCAAGGTGGAGACCCAAATACAAAAACAGATAACAAAAATTCATGGGGCATGGGTGGTCCAGGATACAATGTAAAAGCAGAGTTCAGTTCTAGATCTCATTTACGTGGAATAGTTTCTATGGCTAGAGCACAAGATCCAGATAGTGCAGGCTCACAATTCTTCATAGTTACAACTGACAGTACATTCCTAGACAGACAATACACTGTATTTGGAGAAGTAACTGAGGGTATGGATGTAGCAGATAAGATTGTTAATCTTGAGAGAGATGGTAATGATTGTCCTTTAGAAAAAGTACAGATGACTCGCGTAACTGTGGAGTAAATGAATTCAAAAATTTTTGCAGTTTTAGTTATTGTTTCTCTTGTAACTGTTATTCCTACAGCTTATGCACAAGTCACAATTGCAGAAAAAGCTTCTCAGAAATTGGTTGAAGTTAGGATTGACTTGGAAGGAAATGTTCATGTTATACATGTTATTGACAATGCAAACTCGCCTAAACAAGTTGACTTGATTCCTGGAACAGTTTCAAATATTTCAGTTACCGATGAACAAGGCGTAACAAAACAATTCTCAGTAATTGGAGATAATAATGCAGTATTAATTATGCCATCAGAAGAAGATTCAATTTTACAATATCAACTTGATGATGTTATTTCAGAAATAAACGGCACCTGGACATGGGATTTTTTGTATCTTCAATCAACTAATTTCATTTTACCTGAAGAAGTTGACTTGTTATTTGCAAATGAACGACCAGTTTTTCTAGATGATGAAAAAGGAATTGCATGTCATGGATGTCAAATGCTTTTAGAATATTCAATAAATGAATCAAGAATTTATGAAAATGTAAAATGGGAAGAAAAAGAGTTTGTTGTGGAGATAAGAAATCAGAATGGTATTGATAATTTTATTTTTGATCAACCAACAAAAAGTATTACATTTGATCTAATTGAAGATAATAGATTTGTTACAACTATAATTCCTTTAGAATTACTATGGGAACCATATACAGTATTTCTTGCCGATGAAGAAATTCCATCTCGTCAACACATTAGCAACGGAACACATGTTTGGCTTATTATCAATCCAGAAACATCAGGACAAGTTAACATTATTGGAACAACAGTGGTGCCTGAATTTTCAATAATGCTACCCTTAATCATAGGATTTTTTGTAATTCTTGCTATGCCTTTTATGAAAAAATTTAATCTCCACTAGATCCACAGGAACAGAATCCATACTCATCAATTCTAACATCACAAACAGGGCATTTTTCACCATAATCTACTTCCCAAGGTTCTTTTCCAAATAATCTAAAATGATCGTCAATCTCTATTGGAATTTCTCGTTTCTTTTCCAATAATTTGTATAGGTCCTGCAACTATACATACATTATTGGAGAAAAATAATGAAAATTGAATGTGGATGTCATTGTATTAAATGTAAAAGTACCAATCTTGAATCAAATAGAATTGGGGAAATAGAGAAAGACGGATACTTTGACATGCATCACACATGCAATGAATGCAATACACATTTTGATCATTTAGATGGAGCGATTTTTTCTAGTTGTGAAAAATGTAATTTTTCTAGTTAGCAATTAAAGATTCTTCAACAAAATAATGAGTTCTGTTCTCACTAGAGTTTTTTAAAATTTCTTTGTTTGATGCCATTTTTGCTAATGCCTTTGACACATCTAGAGGACTTGCTGCCCAGCCATATTCACGTAATTGTTCAACAGTTTCTGAAACTGTTCTAGGGGAATCAAAGAATCTACTAGTTTCTAAAATACGTAATTTTGATTTTACTTCATTTGGTGCAAGACGTGTAGGTTCATTAAATTCTGGCTCAAATATTTCTGCATCATCTAGAGATTCCAATCCAGATTGAGCAGAAATTTCAGAGGAGTTTACAACAGGTTCAGTTTCATAAACAACTTTAGCATGACTTTCAGGCAAATGATTTGATATACTTTCGATAATTTCTCCTAAAGTTTGATTATCAACATAGAAATCTCTAGAATCAACCTCAATTTCATTCTCACCTAACTTGAGTTTTATTCTAGCCATCATAAAATAATCATGTAATTTTGATTTATTTTACTAGCTCTAAGGAGCTTTAAGAGTAAATCAAATCTTTTACACAATTTATTGGGATTTTTTTCCCTTTGGGTTAAAATGCAATTTTTTCAAAATTAATCATGAATTCATCAAAGAAGGGAGGATTGATCGTTCTCTTCATTCTAGGAATGAGTATTTTTGGATATTCACAATACGCTTCAGCATCTCAAATAGGAATAAGCGTAACTCAGAGTGAATTATTGAATGAAAATGAAAAAGGAGCAGAATATAATATTGAATTACAATTTGAAAATCCATCATTGTTAATCTTAACTTCAGGCACAACTGAATTCTTTGTTATTGCAGATGAACAAATGGTTGGTAAAGGTCAATTAGAACCATTTACAGTACAACCTCTAGATAGCACTCAGGTAAAAGGGATTTTTCACACTGATTCAGATGGTAAAGATGTTCAATCAGTAAAAATTACAGGTGTGACAAAATATGATGCATTCTTCACATCAATTGATATCCCATTTGTATATTATCCAACAGAAGAACAAGCAATAGAATTTATACATCAAGATTAATTTCTTCACAAATGCTTACTGTTTTTGGCTCAACGGCATTAGATACAATTAGAACTCCAAAGAAAACACTAAAGAATGTTTTAGGAGGTGCCGCAACTTTTGCTGCAATCTCTGCAAGTAATTTTGTAGATACAGGATTAATTGCAGTTGTAGGAAAAGATTTTCCAAAACAACACCACAAAACTCTATCAAAATATCTTGATTTAGAAGGATTATCCATAAAAAACGGAAAAACATTTCGTTATGATGGAAAGTATGATGATACATTAAGTACTAGATCAACACTAAAGACAGAACTAAATGTTCTAGCAGATTTCAAGCCTACAGTACCTGAAGCATATAGAAAATCTCAATTTGTGTATTTAGCAAATAATGATCCTGAACAAAATACTGCATTAATCAAAGAATTTGATAAAGTAAAATTTTCTATGTGTGATACAATTGATTTTTGGATTTCTACTAAAAGAAATGCTGTAATAAAGATGATAAAATCTGTAGATGCAGTTGTGATTAATGATGAAGAGGCTAAGCTACTCACAAAAGAATTCAACTTGATAAAATGTGCAAAAAAAATTATGCAGTGGGGTGCAAAGTATGTTATTATTAAAAAAGGCGAACATGGTTCACTCATGTTTTATGATGATGTTATCTTTCCAACTGCTGGTTTTTCACTAGAAGATGTAGTAGATCCTACAGGTGCAGGAGACTCTTTTGCAGGGGCTATGATAGGATATCTAGCAAGTAAAAAATCAACTAGTCTTTCTGAAATCAAAAAAGCAGTAGTATATGGTAATGTTTTAGGTTCATTTGCAGTAGAAAGATACGGATTAGATGGTTTGTTACATATCAAAAACGGAGATATTACAAAAAGAATCAAAATGTATGAAAAAATGATCAGATTCTAAAAAGACTTAAGTTCAATAATTTCTCAAATTAATTTATCATTGTCACAAGTAACTGAAGACAGACTAGATACCATTTTCCAACTTCAAAAAGGATTATCAGAAATGATGAAGCTTGACAGGTATCCAAAAGATGCTGAAGGACGCGTATCTGCATTATCTACTGCAATAATGCATGAAGCAGTAGAATTACAAAGAACCACCAACTGGAAATGGTGGAAAACACCAACAAAATTCAATGAAGATGAAGCAAGAGAAGAGTTAATCGATATTTGGCATTTTGTAGTTCAAGCATCACTTGAATTAAATCTCACACCAGATGATATCGTAGATGAATACAAAAAGAAAAATGAGATCAATAGAGAAAGACAAAGAAATGGGTATTAAGAAATTATAATTTTCTAGAAATCACTTCAAGATCAGTTTCACCAATCAAATCAACTATAGTAATATTTTTTTGAAAATATTCTATCATATTTTTAGAAATTGTAAGATAAGGTTCCGGACTAACAGAATTAATTATTCTAGAATTTTCATCAATTCCATTTTCATGTAATTGTAATAATGAATGACCAGATTTATGACCCCAAGCTTCTTTTCCACAAAGAATTATTTTTGTTATGTTCTTGTTTTCATAAATATATTGTATCATACTATCAATTCCCTTATTTTCTGAAAATAGTCTTCCAATAATTGCTGTTTTAGAGAATAATTCTGAATCCTTCAAATCATCAAGTAATGATATGCTTGCAAGTGTGCATATTGCAATTTGTGAATTGGGATTTCCAAGGTAAAATTCCTGTTTTATAGGCAGAACAGCCTTACAAATTTCTCCAATTATGTTACCAAGGCTATTCATTTACCAAATCACGCATAGTTTTTGCGATATATTCAACATTTTTGGTAGATACATTTGGATGAACAGGTAATGACATAACATGTTTTGATGCCCAATCAGTATTTGGTAATTTTGATTTTATTTTGTAAATAGGAATTTTATGAACTGGTATTGGATAATAGACTGCAGCCCCAATTCCTTTTGAATTCAATTTCTTTAAAATTGAATTTCTATTTTGTATAGCAATGGTGTACAATCCCCAATTGAGTTTTTCATTTTTCCTCTCAGTAGGGATTTTTATTTTTGTATTAGATAATAAATCTGACAGTAATTTTGCATTACGTTTTCTTAATTGAATAAACTTTGGTAATTTTTTAATTTGGATTTTAGCTATTGCTGCATTAATTTCAGGTAGTCTAAGATTTAATCCAAATATTTTAGAATCATATCCTTTTATCATTCCATGATTTCGAATCATTTGCAATTTTTCACAGAGTTTTTTACTATTAGTAACTACAACACCACCTTCACCAGAAGTCATAACTTTTCCTGGATACAAACTATAACATCCAAGTTCAAAAAATGTTCCAGTTTGTTTTCCTTTAAACGTAGACCCAAGTGACTGTGCAGCATCCTCAACTATTGAAAGATTGTGCTTTTTTGCAATTTCTTTAATTCTATCAAGTGATGATATATGACCATACAAATGTACAGGCATTATTGCTTTGGTATTTCTAGTAATTTTTTTTGTAATGGATTCAGGATCAATTGTAAAATTTTCTTTTAAAATGTCTGCAAAAACAGGTTTTGCACCAGTAGAAGCAATGGCATTTGCACTAGCAACAAATGTAAAAGAAGGAACAATTACTTCATCACCTTTTTTGATATCAAGTGCATACAGTGCTGCTTGTAATGCAGCAGTGCCAGAATTTACTGAAATAGCATATTTGGTTTTGACAAAAGATCTGATTGATTTTTCAAATTCCTGTACATTTTTTCCACCATCTTTTGAGGCTGAAGTAAGCCCTCCAGATTTTATAACTGAGGCTACTGCTGATAGCTCTTCTTTGCCTAGAATAGGCGTGTTAATTGGAATTTTCACAAATTTTGTCCTTAGTACTACTGTATAAAGACAATTACTACACATGAATTTTTATATTTCAAAATTTGGCAATCGGCATAATGAAATCACGTCATCTAGAGAAGACAGACAAAGGGTACAAAGTTTTTCTGTATATTTTCTATGTTTGTGGATTCATCATGGGTTCATCACTAATCTTTGGCGTATATGTTACAATGATTGAGTGGATGGAAAATGGAACATATGTAATGGGTGAAGCCATACATAATACAACAATTCCATTTGAAAATTTTGCAAGAGTATCAACATGGATATTTTTTTCCACAATAATTGGATGGTATTGTGTATCTAGAATAGGTTGGAGAAGAACTGCAGGAAATAAAATTGTTGGAACACGAATGGCATTATTACAATTAATGTTGTTAGGATTTTCAATTATCACTTTGTTTGAAGTAATGTACAATTTTTCAGTATTAACCGCTCAAATGTCTGCAGGAATTATTAATGGAGTACTGCCAGATATTGACAAATTATCAATTGCATATCCAGATCCAGATCGGCCTTGGAATACAATTTTTGCAATCAAAATGTTTCTAGCAGCATTCATCATTAGCACTCATGCATTCTATCTGAGTACAAAACCTAGAAAATCATTAGATGAGCCAGAAGCTTAGGTTTTTAAAAATTAAGACTTTTCTTTGAGTATACCGTAATATAATCATGGGATTATTTGGTGGAAATAAAAATGAATTAAAATGCAAAAAATGTGGAACAGTACTTTCAGATTCAGAGAGACTTAAAAAACATCAAGAAATAGCCCATAACAAGAAAAAAGAAAAATGTAGAGTTTGTGGAACAGAATTTAATACTCAAGAAGATTTGAGAAAACACAAAAAAAATTGTAAATAGGTTTTGGTTATTCAGAAAGTCCTGATTCATACTTTGGGGGTCGCTTGAGGGCTTTTTCTATGGATTCTAAATTTTTAATCTCATTTTTTGAGTTCATAGTCAGAGTTTTGACCATTTCTGTACCTAATTGTACAGATTGTTCAGGTAATGTCTCTAAGAATTTTTCAAGACCTTTTTTGTAATTTTCAATTAATTCCAATCCTTCTTCAAGTGTCATAACAATAATTGAAATATCTTCTATTCAAAGGTTCTAATTTTTCAAAAATTCTTTGAATAACTTTATACGTTTACCACTCAAAAGTTGATTTGGTTTGGACATAACTGAAAAAGTCAATTTGATTGAAAAACCACCTACTGAAGAAGTTGTCACACGTGATGAATTGACTGAATTGTTCAAAACAAATTCATCTCCAAAGCATTACATTGGTTTAGAGATTTCTGGTTTCTTACATCTTGGTAGTCTAATTAGTACAGGATTCAAAATTAATGATTTTGCAAAAGCTGGTGTAAAGTGTACAATATTTCTTGCAGATTGGCACACATTAATCAATGATAAATTAGGAGGAAACTGGGAAACGATTTCAAAGGTTTCAAAATATTATCAAGATGCTTTCAAACTAGTTTGTCCCGATGCTGAAATTATTTTAGGTTCAAAACTTTATGAAGAAAAAACAGAGTATTGGTCAGAGCTTGTGAAATTTACAAAACACATGTCATTAGCTAGAACAATGAGAACTCTAACAATTATGGGCCGTTCTGAAAATGAAGAAAAAATAGATGTTGCTAAATTACTTTATCCCGCAATGCAAGCAGTTGACATTCATTCTTTGGAAGTAGATATTGCACATGCAGGAATGGATCAAAGAAAAATCCACATGTTAGTCAGAGAGATATTTCCTAAAATGAAATGGAAAGTTCCAGTGGCTGTACATCACAAATTATTACCAGGACTATCCAAGCCTGCAGACACTAATGAGTCACAAGTTCTAGGTAAAATGAGTAAATCTGATCCAAATTCAGGGGTCTTTATTCATAATACAGATGAAGAAATAAAGAAAAAAATGAACAAAGCTTGGTGTGAAGAGGCAAATATACAGAATAACCCACTATTAGAAATTGCAAAAACGGTAATTTTTCATGAATTCAGTGAGATGAATGTAGAAAGACCTGAAAAATTTGGAGGAAACGTATCATATCAAGATTATAATCAACTTGAAACAGATTTTGGTGAAAAAAAACTACATCCGGGAGATTTGAAGCAAACCGTTGGAAATTATTTGGTAAAAATAATATCTCCAATTAGAGACAAGCTTGATCTAACTGAAGAATTACATGAAGCAATCAAGAAAAGTTACTGAACTTTAAGATCTGGATTAGTCTGTTCTTCTAAATTGTATTTCGATTTGTATCCTCTTGGATTTATCATTAAATCTTTGTAGGAATATGTAGATGAATTCCCTACTATCACAGTACTAGTCATTCCTAATTTGTCTGAATGGTTTGGTAGATTTTCTAAATCAGTCACTACAATTGTTTCGGATTCTCTATATGCACCAACAATTATTGCAACAGGTGTTGTAGGTTTTCTGTATTTTAATAGAATTTTTCTAGTATCTTGCAATTGATGAACTCGTTTCTTACTAGCAGGATTGTAAATTACAAGAACAAAATCGCCTTTTGCTGCGGACTCAACTCTATTTTCAATAACTTCCCATGGAACTAACAAATCACTCATACTTACTACTGCAAAATCAGACATTAATGGTGAACCAACAATAGATGCACATGAATTAAGTGCAGACACGCCTGGAACTACTTCTACTTGAAGTCCATCTTGTGGATCCCAGCCACCTTCAGCCAAAGTTTCGTAAATTAATCCAGCCATTCCATAAATTCCAGGATCTCCACTTGATACAAGAGATACAATTTTTCCTGATTTTGCAAGGTCAATACACTGATGAGCTCTTTCAACTTCTTGAGTCATTGCATAACGATGAACTGTTTTTCCTTCAATTAGATCTGAAACTAAATTTACATATGTTTCATAACCAATAATGATATCACTTTGACCAATTACTTCTTTTGCTCTAAATGTCATATGATCATTATGTCCAGGACCAACACCAACAATGTTTAATTTTCCAGTCAAATTTACAACAAATCAATTTGCAAGTAATTTATCCCTTTAGTGAATTATTGGAAGGGATCAATAAATGGACAGTTTACTATATGATCACTATTAGTAGGTCGTGCTATGCTAACAGTAATCAGATCATCTGCACGGAATGAATCAATATCAGATTTTGTTTCAAGAATTTTTGCATTTTCTGAATCATTCCATTCAATCAGATAGATTCTCCACATTGGACTGTAATTCTCATCACCTAATGCGGCTGCAGCAATTCCAGCTTGGAATCCTAACGGACCTGTGCCTTTAATTCCATTTTTAAATTGGAAGAGATCAACTGCTCCTGAATGAGCAATTAGATTTGTAGAAGTTGGAGATGAAGTTACTCCCATCATCTCAGCAGGTCCAGAGGGAGTAGCATCAGTTACAATATAGTAAATTGTTCTTCCATCAGGTCCCCATCCTCTATGAGCAACAAACGTAACAGTCATTTCTTCTTCATTGATTTCAGTGATTTGTCCTCCTCCATAAGGCATATCATCAGTGATTTCGGTATCTGAACGTATTTGCATCTGTCCATCAGGCCATACAATATGAGGAGTATTTAGGACAACTCCTGTTTCATTAAATTCAATTCTTCCACCTTCTTCAGCTGCAATTACATCAATAACAGATTCAAAGATAATCTCTTTTTGACCAGCCTTCCATGTTACTTCAATTACAGAAGATAGTGCACTATAATCTGATTCTTGTTGCGGTGTACTTGAAAATACTTCATCTTGAAATCCATAAAGTCCGTCTCCTTTAACACCATTTTTAAAAACAAATATTTTTTGAAGAGCATTTTCTGGAACACCAGCTAAAACAGGTGCAACCTCTACATTCCATTCTTGTTTTTCTGATAATTCTTTTGCATACTCTTCATCACTTCCATCAGTAATAATATACAAAACTTTTTCACCACCATAGATTCCTTTATGCAATGGAATTGTAGCTGGAACATTTGCTCTTGAAAGTAATGATGTGGGTTCTTCTTTTTCTAATTCAATTTTTTGCATAATAACTTCAGTTGGTTGTCCTCTAATCCATCCATCAACACTTACAGTTGATGTAAATGGTTTAGAGTTAGGAGAATGTAATCCAAGTGCAGCTCCTGTAAATTCAAAGGAGCCAGATTTTTCTTGTAAATCTATTAGAGATAATCCATAAACAGTATCCCCATCAATACTCCAAGTGGGTTGGCCTTTTGCATCATTTGAGTTAATTTCATGTAAAACAACAATCTGAACAGGCTCACTAGAGGTAAACGTCATAGAACCATCATAGATTGTGCCCTCATTAGGCGACAAAATTAGAGATAATTGATGATTTTCATGCCCCTGGCCAGGATCTTGAGATGATGTAAAAGTTTGTGTAAAATGGATCTTTTTCCTAGAACCCGCATCAGCAAACTGATCCGATAATGAAGAGACTGTAATGATACTTGTTGCAAAAATTCCAATAATCAATATGACAAGTAATTTTCTCAACAAATTTCATTGAGATTATTCCCTTAAATGATTTTATCTTAATTGATTTTATCTAATTCAAATGCATTGTGTAATGCACGAACAGCTGCATTTGTGTCAGAGTTTTTGACAACAAATGCCAGATTTAGTTCAGATGAGCCTTGAGTAATCATTGAAACATTTACTTTATTTTTCTCAGCTGCACCAAAAACTTTGGAGGCCACACCTACAGTTCCACGCATTCCTGAACCAATAAGCGCAATAATTGCTACATTTGTTGTTACTTCTAATTTCTTGATAATGTTTCCTAAAAGTTCCATTTCAAGAGAACTTACAGCTTTATCAAGATCAGTGTTCTTAACAACTATTGTTATACTAGACTCTGAAGGGTTTTGAGATATCATCATTACATTGATTCCAGCTTTTGCTAATGTTGCAAAAATTTTTGCAGCAGTACCAGGAGTTCCAACCATACTTCCACCTTGAATATCGATTAATCCATTGTTTCTAACATTACTAACACATTTTACAGTATTTTTTACAGTTGATGATGATGAAGCTGTAACTAACGTTCCCTCATTTTTTACATTAAAGGAACTTCTAATCTTCATTGGAATTTTCTTTGATAATAGAGGCTCAAATGTGCGTGGATGTATCTGTTTTGCACCAAACAATGCCATCTCTATTGCCTCAATATATGAGACCTCTTTGAGCAATTTTGCATTCTTGACTATTTTTGGATCTGCAGTCATTAGACCATCAACATCACTCATTAACCAAATTTCATCTGCTTTTATGCAAGTTCCAATAATTGTTGCTGAATAATCTGAACCTCCTCTTCCAAAAGTAGTAACATGACCATGTTGATCTGCGCCAACAAAACCACCTACAACAGGTACCGTTTTCTTTGAGAAAAGATTTTCCACATTTTTTGATACTCGTAATCTAGTTGTGTCAATTAGGGGTTTAGATTCGCCAAAATTAGAATCAGTTACTATTCCTACATCTTTTCCAGTTAGAGGTACCGACTTCTTTCCTGAATCATTTACTGCCATTGAAACAAGTTTTATTGATAATCGTTCACCAAATGAGAAAAGATAATCCATAGTTCTTGGAGTAACTTCTCCTAACAGAACCATTCCATCAATTAATGCAACAAGTTCTGCAAAATCATCATCAAAGTTTTTTAATAATTTTTTTCGTAAATCAGTTTTTTTGATCGTTTGTTTTGCTAATTGTTTATGTCTATTAGTTATCTTTGATGCAAGCTGTTCAGCCTTTGATTTATTTTCTTTTTTTATTGATTCAGATATTTCTATGAGATCATCTGTTGTTCCGCTAGTTGCAGAACATACAACTACAATTTGGTTTTTCTTTGATAATGAATTTAGGTGATTAGCTACTGCTTGAATGTCTTTTGCAGATGAAATTGATGTTCCACCGTATTTTATTACAAGTCTCATTTCAAAATACCTGAATTAGTTAATCTTTAAATGCTTTAACTTTCCACGCGTGGAGCTAAGTAAAAGTGAATTCTACCAATATTAGCTACCTTGAATTCAATTCTGAGTGGTTTTGCGCTTGAAAACTCACAGGTAATAAAGCCTGCAGTGGTTCCTACTGCTTTTACTACCGGATTTAGATATTCTAAACTGTAGGTTCCAACGCTATCTTCTTTATAAGAAATCTCTTCAATATCTTCATCATCTTTATCTAAATCAATAACAACTTCTCCAGAATCACCTTTTCCTGAAAAATCACCTTTAGAATCAGATGTATGTATTGTCAAATAGTCAGATACCACTTGAACATCACCTAAAATTTTGTCAAACTTTGATGAAGATAATATAATTTTAGAATCATATGGTATCTTTGGTAATGGAGTATCTGTTGCAGAACTTTCAATCAAACGCATTTTGTATTTTTTATTTTTTCCAACTGTAACAAGTAACATGTTTTGTTCAGAGATACTAATCTCGATACTATCTTTTTTATCTGCTCTTTTAATGAGTTTTGAGAATTCATCAATTCTTACTCCAAATTTTATATCACTATCACATTCGTATTTTTCAAATGCAGAATTAGGCCACGATATATCTATGAGAGCAACATGAGATGGGTCCATTCCTCTAAATGAAATTCCTTCTGCAGTTGCAACAAATGTTGCCTCTTCAACAAGTGTTGAGATTGCAGAGATAATTGCCTTTAGATCATCAGAACCACTTGTTTTTGCTCCAAAAGTCAAATCAATTTTGTTGACTTTATGTTCCAGTTAAACGTTATGCGTAATTACGCCAAGTATTCTTACATTTTGTACAGCGATAGAATTGTGTGGTTGGTTCATCTGCACTTCTTGTTTGAAGCATCCACCAAATTGCTTCATCATGTCCGCATTTTTCACATTCTATTTTGATAGTTGGATGAGATTCCTCTCCTTCATCTCCTTCAAAAGCTAAAATAGATTCTTCTTGTTCTTCATTTTCAATAATTTTTTTGGTCTGTTTTTCTTCTTTGCCTTCTGTGTAACCACATTTTGAGCATTGAAGGCCTGAAGTACCTTTTTTTAATTTGACCTCACATTTGGGGCAAAACTTCAATTCTAATTTACCTTAAGTTTTGAATTAAATAGTTGTTTGAACTCATCTGCCATTTTGATTGCTGAATCGGTAGCTTTCTTTATTTCACTCAGTGGTTTTGAACTAGAATTAATTCTCATCCAACACTCGTTAGTTAGTGGATGTTTTACAATAACACCTGCAAAATCAATATTTGATTCCTTTAGAAGCTCATGTTGAATTAGGTACAAAATCCCAATATCGGTTTCAGTAATTGAGAGGTTGATTTCTTTGGCTTCTGAACTGATCACTTGTGCGTTCATGTATTCAGAAAAAGCACTTATTGCGGATATAAATCATTATGAGCAGTAGAAATGGGCGAAAGTAGAATTTCAGACATAGAATTGATAAAATCCAAGGATGAATACGCTTTAGATGAAAATATTGAGATAAATGCCCAATTTTCAGTTGAGGGTCGCCTAAGAGATGCATTCAATGAGACAAATTGGACAGAGGCATACAACAAAAACGATGTCTCATTCAAAATGAAGTGTGGTGTAAAATTGACTTCAGGAGGATTTAGGAAAAAGGAATTAGGTAGAACAATTGACACTTACAGAAAGGCATCTATATTTTGGACTAGAAATCCTAAACTTGTCAACCCTATGAAAGATAGAAGAATTTGGGTTCAGGTAGCCAAAAATTTTGAACCGTTTATCAGACTGACAGAAGAAGAAGTTAGAGAAGAATTATTTGATTTTAATGAGAAATTTGTTTTCAAAGCAGAAGATTTGGGAAAAGGCACACACAAAATTAGTGCTGAAGCATTTGCATCATGGCAAAAACACGAGTTTACAGAACCAGGAAGCGTCAAGAACAATTCTGGAGAAATTGAGATCAAAATCAATTAGGGATATAAGGAACTTTTTTGGTGAATTAGTATGGCAAAATATGATGGTTTGTTAGGACAACCACTTCTTGAAATAGAAGATCCTGATAAAGAAGGTGGTATAACTTTCATTATGAAAGATAATAGATTTTTGTTCGTTAAAGTGATTGATGGTAAAATTGAGACGGTGTCAATTCCAGAATAGGTGAAAATGAATGATAGATGTTGAAGAATTCAAAATGAAAGAAATTCTAAAAATTGAAGACTCTGATTCAAATGATGAATTAACAGTAACTTTTTCAGACAGTAAAACTATGAAGATCAAAATAGTTGATGGTAAACTAGTTTCAGAATCTATTTAATTTTTTATATGTTTTTCATAAAAACCAATAGCTAGTTCTTGCACTTCAGATTGTATAGAACCAGGTCTTTCTTCACGGATCATTTCAATAGCTTTTACTGCTGAAAATTTTTGATATTTTACAAAGTAACATGCAAGTATTGTTCCAGCTCTTCCCATTCCAGCTGCACAATGAACCATTACTGCTTGATCATTTGTAATTTGTTCATGTATGAAATCAACTGCAGAATCAATCCTCTCCATATCAGGTGCAGTTAGATCAGGAGTTGGAACATGAAGATAATCAATATTTTGTGTCCAGTTTTCAGGTAAAGCATTTTCAGTCATAGTTACAATTGATTTTACGCCTTGATTTACAATCCAATCAAATTCATCAAAACTTGTAGGCATACCAGAGCCTGCTAATTTTTCTTCAATCAACCAGGAAAAGTTTGTTGGTTTTTTTGTAATTTTTCCATGAACTTTTCTCCATATATTACCAGGCTTGCTCATATAAGATATCAACATCTACTATATTTTTAGCATTACGAAATGTTAGAGTGCTACTGCTCTTACAGGTGAACCTGTTGCATCTTTTAGTTTTAGTGGAAGAATTGTAAAAATAAATTCCTTTGAATTGATTTTATTCAAATTTGTCAAGTTTTCTACTATCAAAATATTGTTTTTTGACAAAACATGATGTACACTAAATGATTCATCTTTTCCAAGATCTATACTTGGTGAATCTATTCCAACAAGATTTGTCTTTTTTTGTGCAAGATATGTAGCAGCAGATAACGCTAACCCAGGATTTTCTGTAAAATAATTATCTTTTTTGAGATTTTTTTGCCAATCTGTAAAAAAGAAAACTGATGAATTGTTAGGAATAGTTCCATTTTTTTTCTCAAATTGAATAATATCAGATTTGGTTATTGGAGAATTTTTTGATTTTTTGATTTTGATTAGAATTGCTTTTCCCATTAATCTATCAAGTGGAATTTGGTCAATTTTGATGCCATTCTTAACAAAATGAAAAGGAGCATCAAGATGAGTTCCAGTGTGAGAACTAAGGAACAAAAGCTCAAGATTATACCCGTCATCTTTGAGATTTGACCAAGAAATGAATTGTGGCTTTGGAGAACCAGGAAAACTTGGAATAGATTTCGATATTGTAAGTGTTAGATCTACAGGTTTCACATCAATAAGACAAAATGCTGATTAATCAATTTTTGAATTATGAAAAGTTAAATACTCTTTGAGTAAAAATTTCGTGTGCCTACTGCATATGTTCTACTGAATTCTGATTTAGGGTCAGATGAATCAATCATCAATGAAGTAAAGCAAATTCTCACAGATGAAAATGTAACCTACGAAGTCCAAGGAGTTTATGGAGTATACGATATTGTGTTAAAATTGTCTTCAGATGATGCTGAAAAACTACGTTCAATTATCACCAATAAAGTTAGAAAGATTACCAAAGTACAATCTACTCTAACAATGATGGTCATAGAAGAACAAGAGAATCTATAGCCTCTTTATTGTATCAACTACAGACATAATTTCAGATTCTGAATTAAAGAAGTGAGGAGAAGCTCTCACAATCTTTGTTTCCATAATTTCTCTTAGAGCCAAGACAATGTTTTGTTTTTCAAGTCTGTCAACAACTTCCTGAGAATCCATTCTATCTATGTTAAATGATACAATACTAGTTCTAGAATCAGGCTCTTCAGGACCATACAAAATAATTTTTGGAATTTTTGATAGTTCTTCTCTTAGAAGATTGGATAGATATTGATTTTTTTCACGAATATTTTTGAGACCAAAGTTAAGTAAATAATTTGCAGAAGATTCCAATCCAACAATTCCAACATAATTTCTAAATCCTGTTTGAAATTTATCTGGAAGTTCTTTGAATGCTAAATTAGCATCATCATAGATAATTGCAGATTCGCCGCCGATGGTTTTTGGTTCTAACAACTCACTTGATTTTCTATTACAATAAAACAAACCAGTCCCCATTGGACCACAGAGCCATTTTGAGCCATTAAAAGACATAAAATTACAATTTATTTTTGAAACATTGACATCAATACATCCTACAGTTTGTGCACTATCAACAAAAAGAGGCACATCGTTGAGAATTTTAGAAATTTCCTCTAAGGGTAATATGGAACCAGTGTTGTACAGAGCATGGCTTAGAGCAACTAATTTTGTATTATCATCAATTAATGATTCTAAATCTTCAGATTTGAAAAATCCATCTTTATCTATTGGGAGATTTTTTAGAGTGATTTTTTCTTCTAGTTTTAGCCAAGGATAAAAATTTGAATGGTGTTCATGAGTCATTCCACGAATAATCATGTTTGATTTCTCATCAAATGAAAGCCCATTTGCAACAATATTGATTCCATCAGTAGTACTTTGAGTTAAAACTACTTCATCAGGTTGGCATGAAATAATTTTGGCCATAGCTTTTCTTACATCTCTTAATTTTTCAGTCACAAATGGTTCTGATCCTTTTGAATCAGGTCCAATAGAGTTGTAAGAAATTAGAAAGTCTTTCATTGCATCAATACTTTGATTAGGCATTAGAGAGACTGATGCATTGTTTAGATAGATTTTATCTGAAGTTGGAAAATCATCTGAAATATCCTTTGATACTAAATTCATTATTATATCTGTAGAATGCTAAATCGGTGTTGGATAAAAGTCCTGACCAAATTTTGGATAGTAAATTAGTCCATATTCAAAATAAGTTCAAAGAGAAGTTTCCCAACATTGTATTTTGTTCAGAACCATTTAACAAAGTAGAATTTCTCAATAAATTAATCAATTCTGTTGCAAAACCAATAATTTTTGTAGATATGGATTTGCTTTATACAGGATATGTGGAGTCAGGAATAATTCAAAAAAAGAACAATTTAACAATATTTCACCCTACAAAAGAAAATTGGGAAGACAAATTCGCTGAGATAATAACAAGAGTTTCTAAAGAAAAATTTCTTGTAATTATTGATTCATTTAACGGAGTATACAATATGTTTGAAGATTTAGAATCTGCCATATTCATTAACTCATGTATTATGTTGCTTTCATCTCTTGGAAAAGATGCAAATTCTTCTATCATCATAACTGCAATGGCTAGAAAAAAAGAAGGTGAGGGTTGGATTCTTACACCAGGAGGCAAACAAATCATAAAGTCTGCAAAAACTGGGGTTTATCTTCTCAAGAAAATTGAGGGTGATTTGATTATTCGTGAAATAGAAGAAGATTCAAAGATTTTCAAGATCTAATCGAAAAGCAGTTGAAATGCGATCAAAAATTCAAACACTGTTATAAAATTTCAAACGCCGTTATAACACAAGATTTTTAGGCAAATTATATTAATGCCGAATCAAGATTTTATTTTGTTATGCCAGTAGGAATTATTCCAGACATAAGCGAACAAATGTGTATCGGATGTGCACTATGTGTAGAAATCTGTACAACACTTGGTCCAGATGTCCTTAGAGTAAAACCAGTTGAAGGCTGGAAGAGAGGTAAAGCATTTGTCTTTTACCCAGAGAGATGTATTTCTGATGGTGCATGCATTGGTGTATGCCCAACAAAAGCAATCTTTTGGATGAGACCAATGGACTTTACTGTTGGACAACCAGTTCCACTCCACAAAGATTCAGTCTTCGTAAAAGGTTGGACCGAATTAATCGATTAGATTAGTTCAACTTTTAATTTCTTTTTCTTATTTTAGATTTTAACAGCCTCAGGCTTGTTTTTTCTTTCTACCAAAGTAATTATCAGAGAGTAGAATCAATGCAGGCATAATATACTTGAAAATTCTAGAAGCCTTGATATTTACATAAAAATAACAAAGAGCGAAATTGTCAATCTCAATAAATCTTGGTAAAAAACTTGTTTTGTTAGTCATGCTTGTAACAATGACTGCTTTAGGAATTACATCTTACATGAGTATTGATTATTCCGCTGAAACTCTGAAAGAAAGAGGTGGAGAACTGTTACATGGTGAGTCGGATATTAGAGGAGAATCTTTAAGATTACTTTTTGAAACAAGGATTGAACAAAATAAAATTCTTGCAAATGATCCTATGATTCGATTGTTGGTTTCTGAAATGGACGGACTTTCAGGATCAGAATTAAAATCTATGAAAGAAGAAAAACGTAGGGACTTTCTGATTCAAATACAAGCATTTCAAGAGCTTGTTGGATTTTCAATTGGATTTGAAGATACTAAAATAATTGGCAATAATGGAAATGTGTTCTTTTCACTTGTAGGAACATCTGACGAAGAACTTTCTCAAAATGAATTCTTTCAAAGAGGACTAAAAGGATCCTTTGTTGATTTTGAACAATCAGGAACAAGTAAAAAAATGATTGTCGTCTCTCCTGTTTATGCTGCAGATAGTAAAATTGGTGATGAGTCAATTGGAGTCATCATTTCTAGAATGAGAACTGCTGCAATTGACAATATTTTACTGAACAGAAGTGGATTAGGAGAAACAGGTGAAGTGTACATTGTCAATAAGGATTTTGTAATGTTATCTGAATCTAGATTTTTTGAAAATGCAGTATTTGAACAACGAGTAGATACAGTCGGTGTTCAAGAATGTTTTACTAATAACATGGAATATGTTGGAATTTATCCTGACTATAGAGGAATTTCAATTTATGGATCATCTTACTGTATGCCTGAATACGGAATTGTTTTGCTTGCAGAGATGGATGAAAAAGAACTGATTGAGCCAATAGAAATTCTACAAACTAGAATTATCCTTACTAGTCTACTCATAACATTAGCGATGGGATTAGTAGCATTTTTTGCTGCAGAATCATTATCACATCCATTACGGGCACTCAAAAAAGCTGCAAATAAGATTGCAGAAGGGAATTTTGATGTCAGAACTAACATCAAAACAAGAGACGAGATTGCAGAGTTATCAAATGCATTTGACTCAATGGCACAAAAATTACAAGAATCATTAATCGAGATTAAACAAAAAGATGAAGTCATCAAGCAACTTGAAGGCGATATGTTGTTAAAGTTTTCACAACATGAAGAAAATGATTGTGTAGGGGTAATTGACATGGCAGACTCTACTAGAATATCATCAAAATTATCTGACCAAGATATTTCTAAACTGTATGAAATATTTTTGAATTTTATGGCAAAGATTGTCATTAATCATAAAGGAGAAGTTATAAAAAATATTGGTGATGCACTTATGTTTAGATTTGCAAATGTTGATACTAAAAATAATGAAGAATTGAAAAATATTCTAGAGTGTTGTTTATCCATGGTTGAATCACATGGAAAATTACAAGAAGAACTTGAAAAAGAAAACATGCCTAAATTAGATTATAAAATTAGTTTAACATATGGTCCTGTCAAAGTAGCTCAAAGTACTACTTCAAAAATTAGTGATGTTTTTGGTCCTACTGTTAATCGATGTTTCAAAATTAACTCACTTTGTCCAAAAAATAGTCTAGTTGTGGGTGAAAATATAGAAAATATATTTAAGAATTTTTCAGAATACGAATTTTCAGAATTGTGTATAATTGAATTAAAACAAAAATACGGTTACAATATTTTTGAAGTCAGAAGAAAAGAACTGGAAAGTTTTGGTAAAAAATCTGATTAATTTCTAGAAAAACCAAACTTTGATGCCCAACCTAATTTTTGTTTCTTTGTTGGTTTTTTTGAAAGATTGTTAAGCATGTCATATGTGATTGTAAATCCATGGCCAACCATGGTTGCATCATTTGCATAGTTCTGTTTGTTAGGAACAAATTCGTCAGCTAAATCTTTGATTTTCTTTGTTTTGAGATCAAATAATCGAATTTTCTTACCATTTTCTAATTCAATTTTAGCATCCCCACTCAATCCCTGAATAGAGAAATTTTCAAAGAATCGAATTAAACCGCCTTCTTTTAATTTAATTATAGAATCATAAGTGAATTTTCCTCCATAAAACAAGACTTCACGTGCAAAAATTGTCACATCATCTTCCACGTTTAGAACAATGACCGTATCAGCATCTAATGATACAGTATTAACTACATTTTCAGCAATAATTTTTCCATTTGGGGCAGAAACATTTGTTCTATGCTCCAGAATTTTATAGACACCAACTTTGCCATCAGGATCTTCAACCCTAAATTTTCTACCAAAAATATTTCCTACTACAACATTTCCATTATCTACAGTAATTTGGGCTCCATTTTCAATTTTGTATTTGTTTTCTACAGGATTAAAAAATTTGAAGTCTCCTTTTGTGAGGTGAATGTTTGTTTGAAATTCTCTAGTCCATGATGGACTAGTGATGCTTCCTTGCATAGTAATTGGACCATCATAAGTTAAACTTCCAGCCATAAAATTTCCCTTAATAGACAAAGCACCATTAGCTTTTCTTTCTAATTCAATTTCACCAAGAGTTTTTGAACCAAATAGTCTAGTACCAGTAGAATTTGCTCTGTTATGTGCAGCTGCCCATTCTTCAGCTGTTTTCATTTCTTTAGATAGTTGTTGGCCCAAAATCTGATTTTTTCTTCTTACATCAGCTTCGGATTCATCAGAATACACTCTAGAATTCTTTATTTTTTCAATATCTGTTTCAGGATATTTTTTTCCAATTTTTAGATCTTCATATGCTTGTTTGATTTTTATGAATTGTTCATTTTCTCCACCACGATCAGAGTGATATTGTAGGGCTAATCTTCGAAATGCATCTCGAATTTCTTTTTCAGTAGTTCCTTCAATAATTCCTAAGATATCATAATTACTTTCAACCATACCTGCAGTCCCCAAATAATTTTTCACAATTCCTATACTTGTAGGTTTCACACTTACAGAATACAAGGATTTGAAAAGAAAAATTGTAAGATGTGCTATTTTACAACTAGCACAGGTATCTTAGTTTTGTGCATAACATAATTTGATGTGCTTCCAAGAAATGCTTCTTTTGCACCACCCATACCTCTTGCACCTATTACGATCATGTCAAATTTGCCTTTTTTTGCATATTTGACAATTTCAGAACCAGTGTGACCACCACCTGTGTGATACTTGAATTTAGCACTAGCTTTTTCGGCTTTTTGCATTGCGGGACCAATTGCTTTTACAGCCTTTTTCTGAGCATCGTCTTTCATTTTTTTGGTGTATTTTATTCCTGCTGCAATTGGTAAATGGAATACATAAAATCCAGTAATTTCAGCACCATTACCTTTTGCAAGTTCAATTGCTCTATCCAAACCACGTGTGGAATTAGCAGAACCATCAAGTGGAACAAGAATTTTTGAAAGTTTTCCCATAAATCAAAAAATAAAATTATTCAATATAAGAAACAGCGATGATTTTCAGTGTTGGAAATATGATTGTGAAAAGTTATTCCAGTTATGAAAATTATATCAATTGTTTTTATAAAAAAAATTATTGAAAGATTAGTTATGAAATGGCATTTTGATGATTTTATTTATGGTTCCATTGATGGTGCAGTTACAACTTTTGCAATAGTTGCAGGGGTTGTAGGTGCTGGATTATCACCTGGAATAATTTTAATTTTAGGATTTGCTAATTTATTTGCGGATGGATTCTCTATGGCCGCAGCCAATTTCCAAGCATCAAAAGCAAAAAATGAATTTATTCAAATGAAAAGAAAACAGGAAGAATGGGAAATTGATAATTTAGAAGATGAGGAAAGAGAAGAAATTCGAGACATTTACAGGAAAAAAGGTTTCAGAGATGAATTGTTAGAAGAAATTGTTCGAATAATTACTTCAAGAAGAAAAGTTTGGGTTGATACTATGATGAGAGAAGAATTAGGATTAGTTGAAGATGGGGGAAAACCAATTGACAGTTCTGTTAGTACATTTGTAGGTTTTAATGTAATTGGAATTATTCCACTTATTCCTTTTATCGTGTTTTTTACATTTAATTCTAATTTGAATTCAGATACATTTCTTTTTTCAACAATTTCAGTAGCAACTGCATTTTTCATTGTTGGAATGATCAAAGCAAAAATTGTGAAAAAATCAAAGATTCGTTCGGGAATATACACACTAATCATTGGTGGAATTGCAGCAATTGTCGCATACATGATAGGATATGGATTAAATTTTCTAGTTTAAGAGAAAACAGAAATGTCTGAATTACATCGTCACATGGGTCTTTTTCACCTTACTATGTATGGTGTTGGATTAATTCTAGGGGCAGGAATCTATGTCTTAATTGGTGAAGCTGCAGGATTTGCAGGAAACTCAATGTGGATTTCTTTTTTGATAGGTGCAGTAGTTGCAATTTTTGCTGGACTTAGTTATGCAGAATTATCTGCTTTATTTCCAAAAGCAGCTGCAGAGTATACTTTTGTAAAAAATGCATTCAAGAGTAATTTTTTTGGTTTTATTATAGGATGGTTAACAGCCATTACATCTATTATAGTTGCAGCCACAGTTTCGTTAGGATTTGGCGGATATCTAACACAGTTTATAGATTTACCAATTACAATTGGTGCAGTTTTTCTCATTATCGTTTTGTCTGTTGTGAATTTTATTGGAATTAAAGAATCTGCGTGGGCAAACACTATTTTTGCGTTAATTACTGCAGCAGGACTTGTTCTCATAATTTTCCTTGGTTTTTCAATGGAACCAATTGAAACAATTGATTATTTTGAAGCACCAAGTGGAATTACAGGAATAATTCTAGCATTTGTGTTGATTTTCTTTGCATTTATTGGATTTGAAGATATGGCAAATGTTGCTGAAGAAGTTAGAAAACCGAAAAAGACA
Source organism: Candidatus Nitrosopumilus sp. (assembly GCF_965263415.1). Classification (GTDB taxonomy): domain Archaea; phylum Thermoproteota; class Nitrososphaeria; order Nitrososphaerales; family Nitrosopumilaceae; genus Nitrosopumilus. The sequence goes on along the minus strand of NZ_OZ253671.1, from coordinate 490,194 downwards.
ATTCCAAGAGCAATAATTTTGTCCATAGTCATAACTGCAATAATTTACATTCTAGTTTCTTTAGCATCAATTCGAATTTTAAATTGGGAAGATTTAGCTGATTCTTCAGCTCCCTTAGCAGATGTTGCACATTCTGCAATAGGCATGAATGGTAGTTTTACACTTTCATTAATTGCACTTTTTGCTACGGCTAGTACTGTTCTAATCACATTGGTTGCAGGGGCACGAATTCTTTATGGAATGGCAAGAAGCAATTCCCTTCCTAGATTTTTAGGCAGAATTCATCCTAAAACTAAAACTCCATGGATATCTGTTATTGGGATTTTGGTTGCATCAATAGGATTTACTTTTGTTGGAGACATAGTAATTATAGCAAACATTGTGGTGTTTGCAGTTGTAATTACTTTTGCAGCAATCAACTTGGCAGTAATTGTTCTACGATATACAGAACCAATTTTAGAAAGACCATTCAGAGTCCCAGTAAATATTGGAAAATTCCCTATTTTGCCATTATTTGGATTTGGTACCACGGTTTACATGGCATTACAGTTTGAAGTTGAAGTAGTTTTAGTTGGATTGGCAATAATTGGAGTTGGATCTCTTTTGTACATAATTTTAAGGAGAAGAAAAGATTTTATGAATTCTGATTAATTCTTTTTAGATTTTGCAAGTGCAACAACTGCAATTGCTATACCTATTAACCCAACACCGATTCCTGCATAACCCATATCCATTTGTTGTTTAGTTTCTTCTAAGTTATTGACAGAATCTTTCAGATCACCAATATCTTCAATTAATGCAGTATGTCCATCAATCATTTGTTGTACAGTAATGTCAGAAGGCTCAGGAAATTCAATGTACGAACGTTCTGCAACTTTTGGAGGATGCATTGATAGACTAATTGGAGTATCTTCAATTGATCCTAACATGTTTGCCTGATAAAATCCAGAGACAGTTGGGTTTACAAATGCATAATATTTTCCAGAAATGTTATGATCAGGAGATAGTGGAAGTGTTATACTTTCGTCTTTGTAAATTAATTGCATCTTTACTGTTTTTTTCAATCCTTCAACTCCATTTTGAAATTCTTGTGATTCAGCACATTTGATAGGTTCTGGAATTTCTGGACATGGATTCATAGGACTAACATAGAATTCAATGGCATTTGTTTCTCCTGAAACAACAGGTTCATTCATCCATCCAATTTCTACCCTATATTCTCCCACAGCATCTACAGTATGCCCATATGCAATACCAACTGAACCTGGAACAATCAGCAAAAGAAGCAATAAGCTTAGTTTCATGCTAAAAAAATCCATAATTGATTTTAAAAATGTTCTATGTTAATTTGAGAGGATTTGATATTTGTACCAATTATGCATCAGCATACATTGAAACTTCCCAAGCAGTAGGAGTTTGGGCAAATGCAACATATTCTTTGTATTTTAATTCAGAATATACGTCAAGAAAGTCTTTTGTAAATACGTCTTCAAGGAATTTTGAATCAGAGGACAAAGAATCAAGGGCACCTTTTAGTGAAACGGGTAATGAGCCAATTTTGTATTCTCTTTTCTTTTCTGCAGAAAGTTTGTATACATTTTCTTCAATTGGATCACCAGGATCAATTTTATTTTTTATTCCATCCAAACCTGCAAGTAATAATGCTGCCTCTAAAAGATAGATATTTGCAGTAGGATCAGGAACTCTATATTCAAGTCTCTTACTCTTTTCTTGATTTCTGTTATACATTGGAACTCTAATGGCAGCAGATCTATTTGCCAATCCCCAACAAACATTGACAGGTGCCTCAAAACCAGGAACAAGACGTTTGTAAGAGTTTGTTGTTGGGTTTGAAATTGCACATAAAGCAGATGCATGATTCAGAATTCCTCCAATATAGTATCTACCAGTTTGGCTCATTTGTGCAAGTTCATCATTTTCATCATACATTGCATTTGAGTCTCCATTCCACAAGCTTTGATGAGTATGCATTGCTGATGCGTTATCACCAAAAATTGGTTTTGGCATAAATGTTGCAACTTTATTTTTTCGTTTAGCTTTAACTTTTACTAAATTTTTTACTCCAATTACATGATCTGCCATTTGTATCATTTCATCATATACAAGGTTAATTTCACATTGACCAGAAGTTGCTACTTCATGATGTTCAGCTTCTATTCTAATTCCAAAATAATTATACAGATCATCACACACATCTTTTCTAAATCCTTCAAGTGTATCTTTAGGCTGAGATGGGTAATACCCCTCTTTGATATCGATGGCAGTACTTACATTTCCCTTAGCCCAAGGTGATTCTTTAGATTCAATGGAATAACCAGATCCGCCATAGGAATGTGTTGCAGCATATGGTGATGGATAAACGTTGATTGTATCAAATACAAAAAATTCTATTTCAGGTCCCCAGTTTGTATGAGTAAATCCAAATTCTCCAAGTTTCTTTGATGCTTTGTGGGCAATACCTCTTGAATCTCTGTTGTATCTTGAACTTTCATCTGTACTGCCATCATACAAATCACAAAATATTCTAGCATTTTTTCTATGACCCGGATCGTAATCAGATGGAAGAATTTTAAATGAAGTTGGATCAGGCATTAAGATCATATCAGAATTATTTACAGATTTGAACCCAACAATTGAACTTGCATCTAATTTCTCAAGACCATTAACAAAACTATTTTTATCAATTGCATAGCTTGGCATTCCAACATTATGTAGTTCACCAAAAATATCTACAAACCAAAAATCAATAAATGAAATTTTTTCATCTTGGATAGTTTGTAATGCTTGATCTGCGTTCAATTGATGTTTTTAGAGAATCAGTTTACTAATGTTATCAAGTAAGATAGATTTGTCAAGATGGTCAGGTAAATTAAAAAAATTTCGAAATTAACTACTTTTTGATGCTTTTATGGCGTCTAATTCATCTTCAAAAAAGAATTTGTCGCCAAATGCTGGTTTTAGATCATCTAACCAAATTGCATTTTCATCATATTTTGCAAAAAATGGTTCTTTAACCCAATTTGGGTTTCGTCCTTGCAAAAATCTCAAAACTAGTAATTTTTCACCATTAAATTCTGTAGTTCCAACAATTTGGACTTTTCCAGGTGTTGCAGACATACTAGGTCCACGAACAGTTCTCCCCAATCCACTGACAGTTGAATATGCTTGACTAAAGATCTCATATGCTCTAACTAGAGGAACGCCAAAGTAATGCTGAGCTCCTGTATCTCTTACCACAAACATGTAGTATGGTATACAGCCAAGTTGAACTTGTTTTGTCCACATTTTAGCCCACATTTCTGCATCATCATTGATATGAGTTAAAATTGGGGATTGAGTCCTAATCTGTGCACCTGTTTTCCTTACTTGTTTAATTGCAGATTGTACAGCATCAGTTGATAATTCATTTAGATGGTTAAAATGAGCCATAAATGCTAAATGCAAACCACTATCAGTGATTTTTTTGAAAACATCTAACATTTCTTGAGAATCAGAATCTGTCAAAAATTTGTATGGCCAATAAGAAAGAGCTTTTGTTCCAATTCTAATTGTTTTAAGATTTGGTAATTTTGACTCAATTAAAGCATCAACATATTTTGAAAACATTTTTGCTTTCATTATCATGGGATCACCGCCAGTGAAAAGAACATCAGTAATTTCAGGATGTTCTGAAACATATTGGACAAGTTGTTCGCCTTCCTGCATTGCAAATTTCATTTCATCCATTCCTACAAATTGTGGCCATCTGAAACAAAAACTACAGTATGCATGACAAGTTTGACTTTGACTTGGAAAGAACAAACAAGTTTCTTTGTATTTGTGTTGCATTCCATACAATTTTGTACCATCTTTTAAAGTTGGAACATTTAGTTCCATTTGTCCTGCAGGATGAGGATTAAGTTGTAAACGAATTTCATTTGCAACAGTAGCAATTTCTTTTTTATCAGAAGTATTTTTTAGAGTATTTTCCATTTTTGAATAGTGTTCTGGTTTTAACATTCCTTTTTGAGGAAATGTTAATACATACATTGGATCTGTAGGAATATTATTCCAATCAATTAATTGTTCAACAACATAGTTGTTTGCTTTAAATGGTAAAACATTTCCTACAACTTCCATTTCAAATTGTTTTTCTTCTGAAATATTCTGAATTTGTGGGAGATCACGAAAGTTTGATAATGTGTATGATTTTAGTGAAGGAGAATCATCCCAAACTGATTCTTGATAGGTCATTTAGTAATTAGTCCGTTAACCCTTGTTAAAGGTTACAGGCTCAGTACGCACAAAATTTTTTGATAAATAATGATAATATGCCTTAACGTTTGTATTCTAGGATATGAATTGGAGTAAGATGGTGATTAGTTATGGCTGAAGAAGAATTATCTCAAATTTCAGTAGGAGAATTTGAAACTGTTTCTCAGCTTGTAGCATCTTCAGAATCACTTCAACTAGCATTTATGATTATGATAGTTGGGATTGTTGGGATTGTTGTTGGGTATAGAAAATTTTCATTTTGGGTAGGTTCACAGAAATTCTATTATCAGAAACCACATTTCTCAAGATTTCTTAGAAGAGCTGTTTTACCTTTCTTTGCGATTGCGTTAATTACAGCAATTAATGTTCATGTTCAAACAGGCGTTCTATTAGGAGAAGACCTTACAATAGTTGGCAATGAAGATATATCTCCTCATGAAATGTTTGCCAAAATTCTCAATACTTTCAATATTCTTGTTATTGGTTATACAATATCACATCTTATCCCTATAGCTCTCACTAAACGCGATAAATCAATTTTAGAAAAAGAGGATTTTGATGCATGGTTTGAAATGCGTGGATTTGTAGATGATGATGGTGATCTATTTCACAAATTGTACAAATGGGTACCGCCCAAAATTACACCTGAAGATATTGATGAGGATGAATTCAAAAAAATGTTAAAGTCTCAAGAAGGAATGCAAAAATTAGAACAATTTCGAACTACAAAAGGAAATCCAATTGGAGGATATGAGAGATTAGTTGATACCCCATTTGAAGAATGGAAAAAATCAGAGCGGGCAAAATATAAAAAATATTTCCAAAATTGTATCAAAGGACACAATCAATCAGGTAGAAAATTAAGACCTGGTGCAAAACCAGATGAAATTTTTCCTATTGATGTATGGCGAGAAGAAAAACGCATGCATGGTTATGAACCAATTATTCCAAGTTCTCGTCCTCCAGGATATGCAAAGAAGAAGAGAGAAGGTATTCCAAAATCTGCAAAACAAGTTCTTCCAATAGGAATTTTTGTTGCTACAATTTTAGGAGTTGTTGCATGGTGGGGAGTAGATTTGATAGTAATTGCTACTGCAACAGGTGGTTTTTCAATTGGTTTAGGTTTAGCATTACAAGAAACGATGCAAAATTATTTTGCATATATTATGATTAGAAAAGACAAGATCGTTATAGAAGGAGACAGAATACAGTTAGATTCTGGATATAATGGATATGTGCACAAAATAACTCCTAGAGTTACTTATGTTAGAGATGCTTTGCATGAATCAATTGCAATTATTCCAACAAGACAACTTGTTTCAGCACAAATTGTTAATTATACAAAAGAAAACAAGCTTGTTCCAGCAATAGTAAAGGTTGGTGTTTCATATCTTAATAATCCTCGTCAAGTAGCATCAATTTTAGTAAAAGTTGGAAAAAGAGGAATGAAAGAAATTATCGATTCAAAGGGAAGACACCTAGTAAGGCAAAACAGATGTCCGTATTTAGATCAAAATAAACCAAGTTGTGGATGTGATAAAGAACTTCATGTTGAAGTTGTCCAACCAGTAGTTAGGTTTAGTGACTTTAATGATTCATCACTTGACTTTTCAATGTGGGTATATGTTAGAGATTATGGTGCACAATTCAAAACAAAAACCGATTTGAGAATGATAATGTATGAAGAGTTCAAGAAATATGACATTAGAATTCCATGGCCAATTAGAACTGTCTATCAGGGTGATGAAAAGAAAGAATTTGATGAGATTAGTCAAAGAGATCCGGATAGAGATAAAGTAATTGATGAATATGGTATGGGAGATATTGGACGTGGGGAAGGAGAAGACTAGTCTAATTCTTCTCAAAACTTAAGAATCCCATTAAATCACATTTTCTTGTTGAGCAAACTATCAGTAATCTGTGGAAAAGCATCTGAAGATTTAGGGAAAAAATTAGCTGGAAAAACTAAAGCAAATTTAGTAAAATCAGATGTAAGAGTTTTTCCAGATGGAGAAAGTAAAATCACACTAAAAGGAACTATATCTAAAAGAAAATCAATTGTTGTTCAATCAATTTATCCTCATGTTGATACAAATCTTGTTCAAGCATTATCACTAATTTCAAAAGCAAAAGAGACATCATCTGAAGTAATTGTTGTAATTCCTTACATGGGATATGCAAGGCAGGATAGAGAATTTTTGCCAGGCGAAATTGTTACCATGAAAGTTCTAGCAAAATTATTCAAAGGTGCAGGAGCATCAAAATTAATTGTAGTCGATATCCACAGTTTGATTGGGCTCAAATATTTCACTATAAAATCCAAAAACGTATCAGCGGTACCAGATCTGGCAAAATATTTCAAAAAAATAAGCCTAAAAAACCCATTAGTTGTTTCGCCAGATCAAGGTGGAAAAGAAAGAGCAAGAGAGTTTGCCAAGGAAATGGGAATAGAATTCATTGTATTACAAAAGAAAAGGGATAGAAAAACTGGTAAAGTACAGATAAAAACAAAACAGGCTGATGTTATAGGACGTGATCTGATATTGGTTGATGATATGATTAGTACCGGTGGAAGTATAGTTAATGCAACAAAATTTCTTAAAAAAGAAAAATGCAAGAGGGTTTTTGTGGCATGTACACATGCACTATTGATGAATGATGCTGAAAAGAAAATAAAAAAATCTGGAGTTACAAAAATTGTAAGTGCAAATACTATTCCAGGTAATACATCGATAGTTGATGTATCAAATACAATTGCAAAGGCAATAGTATAATGCCAGAGAGTTTTTTTGTATTATCTAAAGAATATTTAGAGATTGCAATTGATGAGGTTATTGCAATAGCAAAAACTTTTGATAGATTTTCTAAAATTAAAATTATTTCAAACTTAGTAATTGTTCAGTCAAAAACGAATTGGTATGAAATTTCAAAGAAAGCAACATTTGTAAAAACATCAGGACAAATATTACGAAAAATGTCTGGATTGTTTTTAGATGAAGGAAATTTTGAAATTTTGAAAAATGCAAAAACATTCGTTTGTAGAATTATCAATTTATCTTCAAATCAGTTCGACATACCAGAATTGGAAAATTCTATGGGCGATATGATTTCAAAATTCTCTAATTCAAAAGTAAAACTTGAAAATCCAGACATTACAGTTTATTTGATTTTTACAAATAAAGAAAATTTTTTTGGGTTTTCCAAAATTACAAAGGAGAAAAAGAGACCAAAAAAGGCAATATCACAGCCACATGAATTAGATTGGAAGTTAACAAGGGCAATGATAAACCTAGTTGGATTAAAAAAAGGAGAAACAGTGTGTGATCCATTCTGTGGAACTGGTACAACGCTTCTAGAAGCTGAGTCAATGGGAATTCACGGAATTGGTTTAGATTTTGATGAAAAAATGGTTGAAATCACAAAAAAGAACATCAAAGAAAATGGATACAAATCAAGAGTAATTCATTCAGATTTCCAAGAAATTAAGAACATGGCTGATGAATTTGATGGTATTGTAACAGATTTTCCATATGGAAAAAATACAAAAATATCAGAAAAACCCGAAGGGATCATTAAGAGATTTGTGACTATTGTGCCAAAAAGAAAGAAGATGGCTATAATGTACAAAAAGGAATTGGGGGACAAATTGAAATTAAAGGGATTAAAAAAATATCAAATCTATAGGCATAAAAGCTTGACAAGGACAATTCTGATAAAATGAAACTTGTATTTCTCGGAACTTCAGCTGCACAACCAACTGAGAACAGAGGATTATCATGCATATGTTTAGAGAGAGAAGGTGAAGTTCTCATGTTTGATGCAGGTGAAGCTGCACAGATTTCATATATGAAATCAGGATTGGGTTGGAATAAAAAAATGAAAATATTTGTTACACATCTTCATGGCGATCATTGTGTAGGAATTTTAGGATTATTACAAACAATGTCTATGCAAAATAGAACAGAATCATTAGAAATTTTTGGTCCAAGTGGAATTGAAGAGTTTATTGCAGCAAACATCAAAGTTTTAAATTTTGGATTGTCGTTTCCCATTTTGATCAATACAATAAAAGATGAAAAAATTTTTGAAGATGAAAAATTTTCAATCCATACATGTAAAGCAAACCATTCAATTGTTGCATTTTCTTATTTGTTTGAAGAAAAAGACAAGCCAGGTAAATTCAATGTTGAAAAAGCTAAAGAATTAGGAATACCTGAAGGGGAATTATGGAATAAACTACAAAATGGAAATGAAATTACAGTTAATGAAAAAATAATAAAACCAGAACAAGTTCTAGGAGAAAAACGTCCAGGTAAAAAAATAGGGATTTCTGGAGATACAATGCCTACAAAAGAATTAGAGGAGTTTTTTGAAGAATGCGATTATCTTGTATTTGATTCAACATTTCTTGAAGCAGAAAAACAAAAAGCGCAAGACACATGTCACTCAACTGCAAAACAAGCTGCAACAGTAGCAAAAAATGCCAAAGTAAAACATCTAGTGTTAACACATTTTTCAGCAAGATATAGAGATGAAATAGAGCATCTAAGGGAAGCAAAAGAAATTCATGATTCAGTAATTACTGCAAAGGATCTTTTAGAAATAGAGATTAAATGAAAATGTTTGAATCAATTAAAGACCAAGTTAAGAATGCAAAAAAGATTGTTTTTGTTACTGGGGCAGGAATATCACAAGAGAGTGGAATTCCCACATTTAGAGGCAAAGATGGTCTTTGGAGAAACTATGATGCTATGAAATTAGCCACAATTGACGCATTTTATGATGATCCAAAATTGGTTTGGGAATGGTATAATGAGCGAAGACACAACATTTTTTCAGCAAATCCAAACCAAGGACACAAAGCAATTGCTGAACTTGAAAAATTTGCAGATGTTGTCATTTTAACACAAAATATTGATGGATTGCATCAAAAAGCAGGTAGTACCAAAGTTTTGGAATTACATGGAAGTATTGTAAAAATAAAATGTACTGTTTGTGATTTTAGTGATGAAATAATGACAGATTTTACAGAAAATCCACCTTTATGTAAATGCGGAAATATTTTGAGGCCAGATGTTGTATGGTTTGGAGAGTCTCTTCCACAAGATGTTTGGCAAGAAGCAATAATTCATGCAAATCAATGTGATTTAATGATTATTGCAGGAACATCACTTGTAGTATCTCCTGCAAACACTTTACCAATATATGCAAAACAAAACAATGCAATATTAATAGAAATTAATCCAGAAAATACTGAAATGTCATCAGAAATGGATCTTGTGATAAGAAACACTAGTGCAAATGCATTACCAGAATTTGTTTCATTATTCAAAAATTTATGAAAATATACCACTAATGTTTGAATCTGATGAATCACCAGGATTAAAAACTGATGAAGTTACAGTTCCATATTCTTCATGTTCCACAATCATGTCTATAAAATAAGGAATTCCTGCTGCATCATTTACAGTAGTTTCAAAGTTTGAAGAGAAAAATGTCCCAGAAAAAATTTCTTCTTGTTCTGATCGAAGTATGACATTAACACTATTTGTTTTTCCACTAGAATCAGAATATTGAAGTATAATATTTTCATCAGACATTTGTTTTGTAGATAATGAAAGTGTTTCATATACTAAAGGAGAAGAATCTGTTATGATTTGACTTGATGATGAAGGTGGATTTAATGTAGAAATTTCATTTGATGAGTTTTTTGTGTTCGAAGAACTTCCAGTAAACAAATTTTGTATAGATTCTACAGGATTGAAATTAGAAATTTCTTCTTGAATTATATTTTGTGAAGTTTCTCTTACATCAGAAACTTCATTAGAAATTTTATCTCCGGTTTCATGAATTTCATTTGTTATAGCATCACTAGTTCTATCTACAATTTTATCAATAGATTCATCAATTCTATTTTCTACAGCGTTTGTTGCCCTAGTACCTATTTCAGATACATCATTAGTAAGAGAATCAGTTATTGTTGCAGATGTGGTAGGGAAAAATGAATCAATTTCATTTGAGAAGATCATTCCTCCTAAAACAATTATTCCTGCGATTATGCCTAATTTTATGAACATTTGTTAATAATTCTAAAAAATGAATTTTAGATTCATACTAAAAAAAATAGTCAAAAATGATTGAATTTTCTTAGCTAATTTTCGTCTCCATAGACAAACCAATCAATGATTTCATCAATTTTTGATGAAGTAAGCACAACTTTGATTGGACCTAATGGAGATTCTTCAGCTCCTTCACAAATGGCTATTTTTTCTACAAATGCAGCTTGTTTATTTAGATAAAACCATGTTGAGTAGTTTTTTAGATTTTTTTGGAGATTTCGTCTATAGGTTTTCTGAGATTGCTTTGAGTGAACTACTTCGTATATTTTTTCTAAAGAAGTTAGGTCTTTTGATTCAGCAGAAATTGAATAATTCTCAGTTTTAATTATTGAATATGGAAAAATGCTTGAGATTGATTTTTGAGTTTTTTCTAGATCTTCAGACGGATTTACTGCACAAAACATTTCAATTTTACAATTAATGTTTGGAATCTTCATCATACCCAACTTTGGATAATTTCATTTGCAGATTCTATTAATTCATCTTTAGTTAATCCGATATTGGATATTGCATAATCAGATAACGCAATTGAATTACTAATTCCAACACCTAATTCACGATTATCTCTTTCTTCAAAATGTTCTTTTGTTTGTGGATCATCTGATCTCCCTCTTTTTTGTAGGAAATCAAATCTAGTATCAGTTGATGCGTGAATAGCTAATAATTTTACATTTCCAATTTTTCTCAAGACTTTAATTTCATCATTTGAGCGAACACCATCAATTAAAATCACATTAGAAGAAGAAGATTCAATTTGTGGTTTTATTAATTCAGCAATTGCACCAGATCCGTTTTTTTCTCTAAGTTCAAGCATTAATTTTCCAAGATTTGATCTTGATGGTTCCAAATTTCTTTTTTTGGCTTCCTCTCTTACAGCATTTCCCATATTGACTATATCATAGCCTTTTGGTTTTAGCCCTTCAGCAATAGTAGATTTTCCGGCACCTGGCATGCCTGTCAAACAGACAATTAGTTTTGTCATTGAATATCGAAAACTAAACTCGTCTATGAAGCTACCGGAAATCATTATAAAGATACATCAAGGAAAATTGTAATGCGAACTTTTGTGGCAATTGAGATTTCAGAAAATGACATAAAAAAATCTATTAAAGATTTTCAAAATAAATTACAAATTAGTGCAAAACCGATAAGTTCAGATCAATTACATTTTACATTACAATTTTTAGGAGAAATTTCTGAAGAACAAATACAAAAAGTAATTGAATCACTACAAACAATCAAGTTTTCTGAATTTACCATAAACTTGAAAGGAATTGGGGCATTTCCTAAACCAAAGTTTCCACGAGTAATTTGGGTTGGAACAGATGAAGAGGGAGGGAAGAATCTGATTGAATTGGCAAAAAGAGTAGAAAATGTGCTTAAACCTCTAGGATTAATTTCGGATAAACCATTCAAGCCACATATTACAATATTTAGAATTAAAAAGAAGATTGGAGATATTACAGAGGAATTGAATAAACAAAAGTTTATGGATTTTGGAATGCAAAAAATTTCTAGGATTATGCTGAAAAAAAGTGAACTTACATCTGAGGGACCAATCTATTCTAATTTAGAGGAGGTAATTGCTGTAAAATGAAAAAAATTATTGCCAACATGATGAGAAATGTAATTCCGACAAAAACAGTAGAAAAATCAAAAGAAGGAATTGCACAAACAGCATTAGGATTAGTTAAGAAAGAAATTGAAAAGTTTCCTGAAATTATAGGAGTAGAATTTGGAGGATCATATGCTAAAGGCACATGGCTATCAAAAGATGCAGATGTAGATATTTTTGTTAGATTCAAAAAATCAACTTCAGAAGAGAAATTTGAAAAAATCTCTAAAAAAATTGGTTTTGATTCATTGAAGGAATTTTCTCCATATGTAAGATATTCTGAGCACCCATATGTTGAGGCTAAAATGAAGGATACAAAGATCAATGTTGTTCCATTTTATGATGTAAAAGCAGGTGAATGGAAAAGCGCTGCAGATAGATCACCATTTCATACAAAATTCATGTCAAAATCATTAACACAAAAAATGAGAAATGAGGTTAGAATTCTAAAGACATTTCTAAAATCAAACGGAATCTATGGTGCAGAAATTGCAAAACAAGGATTTAGTGGATATGTTTCAGAAGTTCTAATTTTGCACTTTGGAAGTTTTGAAAATATTATAAAATCAATTTCTAAAATTGAAGAAAAACAAGTTATTGGAAAAACTTCAAAGAAGTTTGATACATCTTTAGTAATAATTGATCCAATAGACAATAATAGAAATTTAGCTGCTGCAATATCAGATGAAAATATTGGAAAATTTATTCTTGTTTGTAGAGCCTTTAAAGAAAATCCTAAATTAGAATTTTTTAAGAATAAAAAATCAAGAGTTTCAAAAAAACATTGGAGAAATGTATTATCAATTAGATTTAGTTTCAAAATGAGAAGCCCAGATATAATTTGGGGACAAATCAAGAGAACCACATCATCATTAAACACGCAGTTAGAATTAGCTGGTTTTACAGTGTTAAGGAGTAAAGCATACACGGATCAACAAAAAGAAGCTTGTCTCCTATTCTTTTTAGAATCCACAAAAATTTCTGATATTTATGCAAAAAGTGGACCAGAATTTTTTAGAGAAGGTAGTTCAAAGAGTTTCATTTCAAAAAATCTTACAAATACAGGAATAGTATGGGTAGGAAAAAATAAAAAAATCATCTCTTTAGAAAAGAGAAAACACGTAGATGCTAGAAAATTCATGACTGAATTTTTGAATAAAAATCTTCAAACAGGCATACCAAAGGGCCTCCAAGCTGATTTCAAACAAGGTTTCAAAATCACTATTGGAGAAAAAGGGTTAAGCAAATCAATTAAAGAGGTCGCAAGTGAGTTGATCTCAACTGATGGCACACTCCTTCATTTCAATTAAGAAATTTGTGAATGAGCCATACTCAGAAATTTTGGGGTATCCAAAATCAACTCCACGTCAAATAAAGTCTAGGATAAAGGAATTAGACAAATTAAAAATTAAATCAATTTCATTGACAGGTCCTACAACATTAGGAAAACTAGAGATTCTTGGAAAAGGATACGTGGGTGTGGTTGTTCTTGCAAAAAAAGGAAGTAAAGAAGTTGCATTAAAGATTAGAAGAACAGATTCACAAAGAAAAGAAATGAAGAGTGAGGCCAAATTATTGAAGTTAGTAAATTCAGTAAATGTTGGGCCAAAAATGATTGATGTAAGCAAAAATTTTCTAATAATGGAATACATTGAAGGAATCAAAATTGTTGATTGGGTAAATTCTCTCAAAGGGACAGGTAGTGTAAAAAAATTGAAACCAACAATAAGAAAAGTTCTTGAAGATTGTTATAATTTGGATCAAATTGGTTTTGATCACGGGGAGCTAAGTAATATCTCAAAACATGTTATAGTTGGAAAAACAAAATCTACTCTAATAGATTTTGAGAGTTCCAGTGTTAAAAGAAGACCATCAAACGTCACATCAATTACTCAAGCAATTTTTATTGGTTCAGGAATTGCAAAAAGAGTACAAAAAATTTACAAAAATCCACCAAAGGAGAAAATTATTGGTGCTCTAAAACAATACAAACAAGAAAAATCTCTTGAAAATTTTGAAAATCTCTTGAAAATTTTGAAAATGTAATGGGAGCGGCAGGATTTGAACCTGCGACCACTAGTCCCCCAGACTAGTATCATACCAAGCTAGACGACGATCCCTTGTCTCAGAGGCACAAAATGAAATTATTAAATCGTCGTATTAACAACCAAAAATTATGAAAATTTGTAATATTTGTCACAAGCTTTCTGCAACAGGAGAAGACCATATAGACTGCATTCAAAAACGAAGTATAGAGTTGGAAGCTGAAGATTTCAAAAATAATATTCCTGAAAAACTAAATCTTTCTAAAGATGATAAAGATCTTGGTGTTGAAATGAAAGCTGTTTTAGAACATCTTGCAAGAGAAAAAGAAAATTCTGATTAATTAAAGCCATTTGGAGAGTCTTTCTTTTTCAAATTCTAATTTACTTGAAAGATTTTCAGAAGTTTGTTCAGAAATACTAGTAGAAGGTTCTGGTTGTGAAAACATATCAACTTCAATGATTGAAGCTGTATCTCGTCCTGATTCAATAAAACATCCGCCTTTTCCATCAAATAATTCAGATTCTTCTTTTGATTGAAGTTTTGAGACAATATTTTTTGCAACAGTTATGCCCTCACCTTCTGCAAAAACTCCAGCCTTTGGTACTGCCTTATTTTCTGTGACTACTAAGCTGGTAACATCACCTACTGCATATACATTCTCAAAAGGAGTTTTACAATCTCTATCTATTGGAATAAATCCAGGTTCTTTAGCTAATCCAGAATCATAGATTATTTTTGGTGCAACATGAGGTGGAACAGCTAAAAGCAAATCAAATTCAGCTTCACCATTTTCAAAAATTAATTTGTTTGATTCAACTGATTTTATTTTAGATGAATTATGAAAAGTGATTTTTTCAGAATTTACTAATTCAAGAATTTTTTTGCTGACTTCAGGACCAGCTGCAGGTAATGTAATTGGAGCTGGACTGTAAAAATTAATTTGAACATCATCTCGGATCCCACGCTTTCTAAGCATAGAATCTATCAATAAACTAGCCTCAAATGGTGCGGGAGGACATTTGTATGGCAGTCCCATTATAGAAATAGCAATTTTCCCGGAATCAATATTTTGGAGTTTATTATGAATTTCTGAAAGTTGATTATGATCATACAAATTGAATCCATTTTTAATTAATCCAGGAATTTTTTGTGGAGCTAAAACTGCACCTAATGATATTACAAGAAAATCATATGATACATTTTCTTGTTTCGTTTTGACATTTTTGTTTTGAAGATCAATTGATAATATTTCATCTTGCATGAAATTGATTTCTTTTTTTTCTAATTGATTTAGATCGCCAATAGAATTTTTAAATGTTCGGGTCCCATTTATTATCCATAATTTTGCAAATCCTACCATAAACCAGTCTTTTTTATCAATAATTGTGATTTTGACTTGTGAAGAAGACAATGAGTTTCTAATCTCATTTGCAGTAGCAAGTCCACCAAAACCTCCTCCTAAAATTACAACGTGTGGAATATCTGTCAAGTTAACGTTCTTGTGTTGTGGGTCTTATCAGGATTTCATTGACATTAACATAAGATGGTGAGTCAACTGCATACAAAATGGCATTTGCTATATCTTCAGCATGTAGAGCTTCCATTTTTGCTGCATTCTCTACAAATCCCTTTAAGGATTCATCAGTGATTGTGTTATTGAGTTCTGTGTCCACAACACCAGGTTCAATACTTGTTACTCTAATGTTTGAACGTATACTGAATTCTTGTCTCAATCCCTCACTAAATGCGGCAATTGCATGTTTTGTTGCACAATACACACTACCAGCAGGAAAGACAATTCTTCCTGCTACAGATGATAGATTAACAATATGACCAGATTTTTTTTCTTTCATGTGAGTAATAACTGATGCAGTAGAATACAAAACACCTTTGATATTCACATCAATCATTCTATCCCATTCATCTACTTTGAGATTTTTGAAGAAGCTTAGAGGCATAAGGCCTGCATTGTTAACTAAAATATCAATAGAATTCCATTTTTCTAAAACAGCTTTTGCAAAATTATCACATTCTGATTTTTGTGTAACATCTAGTTTTTGATAAAATACTTCCCCGCCATTTTCAGTAATTTTGTTTGCAAGTTCTTCTAATCTATCAACTCTTCTAGCACCAATAGCAACTTTTGCACCTGCTTTTGATAATGCCAAAGCAGTGGCAAATCCAATACCGCTACTAGCTCCAGTTATTATTGCAACTTTATCTTTAATCAATTAGTCACACTAAATTTTGACATCGTAAAAATGTTTAGCCTAGAAAAATAATTCTCAAAAAAATACTGGCAACTTTTTTAAAAGAAAAATAGTAAATAAAATTGTGAAATCTGAAAAGTGTGCGTATTGTGGAGATTTAACAGATTTACCATTCCAATGCAATTACTGCAAAGATCCATTTTGTTCAGAGCACAGACTTCCTGAAGAACACAGATGTGTAAAATTAAGCCAAATTAGAGCAAAGCGGTTTGGTGAAAAAAAAGTTATCAGGGATGGAGGAAGAGATAGACCAAATATTTTTAGAAGAATTTTTGGACGTTTTTAGTAAGGACTTTTTTCAGGAGAAATTTTTGCACGTCTTCCTTGATAGATTAATGCAATAGCAAGTGCGAACATCACTAATGCAGTTAATGGGAAATTTTGTGGTGCTGGTAAAATGAACCAATAATAAATTCCAAAACCAATTGAAACTACAGCTTGTGTCCATAATTTTGCCCATTTGGGAGCTTTAACTGCTCTACTGATTCCCTCAACAATAAAAATTCCAATTACAGGGTAAATTGTGTAAAATAGAAAATCAATTACATCAACACCTGTATGAGACATCTAATTAGAAATGAAGTAGGTATAATTTCTATCTAATCTTCTAAACGAACTTTTGTTGCAGCATTTTTAGCAATGAGTGCCTGTGCATTTTCATATGGAATAGTAGCAATATCCTCAGTTTTGAATGGCCCATATTTTTCAAGGTCAGCACCTACAATTTCATCTACTTCTTGTAAAAATCTCACTGCAATTCTCTTTGTTTTATGATTTTGTGATAATGATTCAAGAAATTTTGATTTTCCATTAATTGTTGCTGAAAGAATCATCTCTTTCCGGTCTTTTTCTTCTTCTTGTGAATCAAGAATGAATTTTTCTTCATCTAAAAGAAAACCAATTTCAAGGTCTTTTGATTTTGAGATTTTTTCTAATCTGATATTTATCAATAGAGATGTCAATTCAGTAGCCATTTCTATCATGGCATCTTTGATTTTGCTTTCAACACCATCAAATTCCTGTTTTTTCAAATTTCCCATAAAGTCAGATAGGTTTCTGTAAAAGTTTGGATCAATTTCTAGTAGAGACTCATCTTCAGCTTCTCGTAAAACAGTATGATGTAGATAGTTGATATCAATTTGATTTGTTTCGGACATTTCTTACCTAATCCTTAAATGCTGGATGTATTTGTGTTTGATTGAAGTATAAAATTGCCCTATAAAGTCAGTCACGGAAAAGCAATGCAAGTATCGTATTCATCTGACGAAGTTTTCTCAAGGATTCAACATGAAGGTATCCAATTTATTGATCTTCAATTTACTGGGCTAACTGGCCATTTCCACCACACTACAATTTCTGCCAATACTTTTACACCTGAGCAAATGAGAGATGGACTACCAAAATTAGATGGTTCATCAATTATTGGATTTACGAGTATTGATGATTCAGATTTACTCTTAAAACCTGATCCAAATACATTTGCAATAATTCCATGGATGACTGAAAACAAGACAGCTAGATTGCTTTGTGATGTCTATTGGGGAGAAGACAGAGGCAGATTATCAAGAGATCCTAGAGGTATTTCACAAAAAGCAGAAGAATACATCAAGACACAAGGGTTTGACTTTAGTACATGGGGTCCAGAAGTAGAATTTTTTGTTTTTGATAAAGTACATTGGGATGTACTAACACCATACAAAGGACAATCCTATTCAATTGAATCAAAGGAAGCACCATGGAATCAATCAGGTGATGGATATCCTATGGGATTACAAGAAGGATATTATCCTAGTACGCCTGCGGACACTCTTACACCATATAGAAATGAATGTGTAAATATTCTCAATAAGAATTTTGGAATTTTATGTGATAACCATCACCACGAAGTAGCAACAGCAGGACAATGTGAGATTGATATCAAATATGATTATATGACAAATGCTGCAGATGCCGCACAATCTTACAAATATGTGATTAGAAATGTTGCTCAAAAATATGGCAAAGTTGCAACAATGATGCCAAAACCAATTGCAATGGACTCAGGTTCTGGAATGCATGTT
Source organism: Candidatus Nitrosopumilus sp. (assembly GCF_965263415.1). Taxonomy (GTDB): domain Archaea; phylum Thermoproteota; class Nitrososphaeria; order Nitrososphaerales; family Nitrosopumilaceae; genus Nitrosopumilus. The sequence goes on along the minus strand of NZ_OZ253671.1, from coordinate 471,809 downwards.
AATGTCAGTTTATGGAAGGGAAAAGATAATGCATTTTATGATCCAGACGACGAAATTGAATTAAGCCAGCTTGGAAGATACTTTTGTGGTGGAATAATTAATCATGCAAAAGCATTATCAGCAATTTGTAATCCAACTACAAACTCCTATCATAGATTAGTTCCCGGTTATGAGGCTCCAGCATACATTGCATGGAGTTCTGGAAATCGTTCTGCAATAGTTAGAGTCCCAAAACATCTGAAAGGTAAGAATTATTCAAATCTAAAGAGATTAGAGTTCAGAGCTCCTGATCCGTCATCAAATCCATATCTGGTGTTTGCAGCAGTAACTGCTGCAGGAATGGATGGGGTCAAGAAGAAAATGGATCCTGGAGATGAAGTTCGTGACGATATATTCAAAATGACAAAAAGTGATAGAAACAAGAGAGGAATAGGGGTTCTTCCAAAGAGTCTTGGAGAAGCATTAGATGAGCTAGAGAGTGATAGAAAATTCCTCAATCCAATTTATACAAATGATGTGATTGACAAAATCATTGAATTAGAAAGAAGAGATCAACGTGAGATTTCCATTAGACCACACCCACATGAATTTTATCTGTACTTTGATGTCTAGATTCGTCCACTAATTTCAAAAATATAGTATAATGAAATTGCCATTAGAATAAATCCACCTCCAAGAAATATTCCTCTTCTTTTCTCTGATGTTGCAGCTTTGTACAACAAAATACCTCCTGTAAGTCCTACAAACAATACCAAAACCCCTACAACAACACTATCAAAACTGGTGTTAGTGATTAATGGATGGAAAAATCCTGCCAGTAATGCAAAGAATGCAACCAAGTAAACATACTTAAAACCAGTAAGAAGTTTTGACGAAGTTTCATTCAATGTTGTTCGTAAAGTTGGTTATCAAATAAACTTTTGAAAAAAATTGCAAAATAATTTACATCATTCCGCCCATGTCAGGCATTCCACCCATACCGCCCATTCCAGGCATTCCAGGTGGCATTCCGCCCATTCCAGGTGGCATTCCGCCTTCTCCACCACCAGGTGGACCACCAGCAGATTTCTGAGTAGCAATTACATCATCAATTCTAAGAATCATACATGCAGCTTCAGCAGATGCTGAAACAATTTGGAGTTTTACTGCAAGAGGTTCAATGATATCACTAGATTTCATATTAGCAATCTTTCCTTTCATAACATCAATACCTGTCCATTTCTCACCTTTCTGTTGTTTTGAACGCAATAAGGTAAGAGTATCAATAGGATCCATTCCAGCGTTCTCTGAAAGTGTTAATGGAATTGCTTCTAAAGCATCAGCAAATTTTTCTGCAGCTAATTGTTCTCGTCCTTCAAGGGATTTAGCCCAGTTTCGGAGTTTTGTAGCAGCATAAGTTTCAGGAGCTCCTCCGCCTGCTACAATTTCTGGTTTTTCAATTACATCTTTTACAACCATTAGAGCATCATGAACAGAACGTTCTACTTCATCAACAACTCTTTGTGAGCCACCACGTAAAAGTAATGTTACAGATTTTGGATGTTTACATCCTTCAACAAATACCCATTTATCTTCTTCAATCTTTCTTTCCTCAACAAGATCAGCACTGCCAAGGTCTTTTTCAAAGAGATCATCAAGGTTTGTAACTATTCTTGCACCTGTTGCTTTTGCTAGTTTTGTTAAATCACTTTCCTTAATTCTTCTAACAGCAATGATTCCTGCTTTTGCCAAGTAATGTTGTGCCATGTCATCAATTCCTTTTTGACACAAAACTACATTTGCGCCAGAACCGATAACTTTGTCAACCATCGTTTTTAGCATTCTATTTTCTTCATCTAGAAATGATTTCAATTGTTGAGGATTTGAAATGTTAATCTTAGCATCAGTTTCAGTTTTACTGATTTCTAATGCAGTGTTAATCAAAGCAATTTTAGCTTCATTGATTTTTCTAGGCATGCCTCCATGAACAATTTCTTTATCCAAAACAATACCTTGAACAATCATTGAGTCTTTTATTGAACCGCCTGCTTTCTTTTCAACTTTGATATCATCAATATCAACATCATAGCTTTCAGAGTCTTTTTCTGCAACAGCAAGAACTGATTTTACAATAATATCTGCAAGTTGGTCTGAGTCTTTTCTAACAAGTTTAGTTTGCATTGAAGTTTTTGCAATTTTATTGAGAATATTCTTATCATTTGCAGAAATTTTATCGGATATACTTTCAAGAAATTGTTTAGCCTTTCTAGCAGCCTTTCTATAACCATCAACAATAATTGTTGGATGAACATCTTGATCAATTAATGATTCAGCATTCTCAAGTAAGGCTCCTGCCAAAACTACTGCAGAAGTAGTTCCATCTCCAACTTCGTTGTCAGTTGTTTTAGAAATTTCTACAAGCATTTTTGCTGCTGGATGTTGAACATCAATTTCTTTGAGAATTGTTGCTCCATCATTTGTAATAGTAACATCTCCTAGTGAATCAACTAGCATCTTATCCATGCCTCTAGGACCTAAACTGGTATGAACAATTTCAGCAACTATCTTTGATGCAGCAATGTTGTTCTTTTGTGCATCTTTTCCTTTAGTTTCTGAACCGCCTTCTTTGAGCAATACGACTGGCATATTTCCTTTAGAAGTAGCTTGCATACCCATTGATGCAAAAACTCCAGATTCCCCTTTTATACCTTCCAGATCAAGATTGGATGGTTTGATAGTCTATCGGTGTTTTTAAATTGGGAAAATCAGGTTGCAAAATATGGCAAAATCACAAAATAAAGAATCTTACAATAAAATTTTTACAAAATTAAAAGAACACCATAAATGGTTTGAGAACTCAATTCCGTTAATTGCCAGTGAAAACATTCCAAGTCCTGCAGTCAGAGAAGCCATAATCTCAGATTTTGGCAATAGATATGCTGAAGGTTGGCCTGGAGAAAGAGTCTATGCTGGTTGCATCTACATTGATGATGTAGAGTTTGAATGTATGAAATTAGCCAAAAAACTTTACAAAGCAAAGTTTGCCGATGTAAGACCAATTTCAGGTGTAGTAGCAAATCTTGCTGTATATTCTGCTTATTCTAATCCAGGAGATGTTATGTTAGCCCCATCTATTCCAGCTGGAGGCCACATCTCACATGGTAAAAAAGAACATTCCGGAACAGCTGGATTAGTTCATGGTTTGGAAATCGAGTTTTACCCATTTGATGCTGAAGAGATGACAATTGATGTTGACAAGACAAAGCAAAAAGTGAAGGAGTTAAAGAAAAGCAAACGACTACCAAAAATTGCAATGTTTGGAGGTTCGTTGTTTTTGTTCCCACATCCAGTCAAAGAACTTTCAGATTTTCTAAAGAGTTATGACATGCATATCAATTATGATGCAGCTCATGTTGCAGGATTAATAGCAGGAGGAAAATTCCAAGACCCACTCCGCGAAGGAGCAGATACAATGACAATGAGTACTCACAAGACTTTGTTTGGTCCTCAAGGTGGATTGGTTTTAGGTTCTGAAGAACACGAAGAACCAATCAAAAAAGCAACATTCCCAGGACTTACAAGTAGCCATCATATCAACAATATGGCAGGAAAAGCAGTTGCATTTGCTGAAGCATTAGAATTTGGAAAAGATTATGCTGTTCAAGTCATAAAGAATGCAAAATCATTTGCTGATGCATTAAGTGATGCAGGATTCAAAGTTTTAGGTGAAAGTAAAGGATTTACACAATCACACCAAATTGCGGTAAATGTCTTAGATTATTCTGATGGTGGAAAAGTTGAGGCGGATTTGGAGAAAGCCAACATAATTGTAAACAGACAACTAATTCCAGGAGACATTAAAGCTGGAAGAAATTATTTCCATCCAGGCGGAATTAGATTAGGTGTTTCAGAAATTACTAGACTTGGAATGAAGAAAAATGAAATGCAAGAGATTGCTTCTTTTATCAAACAAGTAGTGATAGAAAAGAGAGATCCTAAAAAATTACTTTCCAAAGTAAAGTCATTTAGAAAGAACTACCAAAAGGTAAAATTCTGTTTTGACAACAAGTTAGGTGCTTACGAATACGTCAAATTGCGATAATTCAGGCATAGTCTGTAAGAAGTGATTGGTCGCCTGGGCTTTTTCCAAATACTAGTTCAATCTCATCAGAAAGTGCATGAATTCTTCCTCTTTGATATTCACTGACATCATATTTGTCAACAAGTCTTTTTGCAAGTTTTAGATATTTTTCTACAGAGCCACGAGTTATTGTAGGAATCAGTTTATGACCACAAACACAAGTTTGGATTAGTGGCATACGACGATATGACTTACCACATCCAGTGCACCTAAAGTTTTGTCTAGCATATGCCCTCAGATTTCCCATGATGTCTGGTACTAGATGAGTCGAGATGACATCTGAAACGATTTCTGAAGTATTTACAGCATCAATTAGATCAGCATTTCTAACTTGCATATCGAATTTATCAAGCATTGAACCAAGAGTGGAATACGCACTACGTGATTTGGAAGTTGTAAGAGATGATGTGGTATGTGTAAAATAATAGTCATAGAACTGCCTTTCTGTTTCAAGTCTAGATTTGATTATTTCTACAGATGAGATGTCAGGTGATTTAGTTTGTTGAAGTGTTGATTCAAAAAATTCCAATGGTAATGATTTTGTTACCTCAAGATTATGGGCTTGGGGTTGGGATTCATGTGGTAAAACAAGAGGCTGAACAAGTAGTGGTGCATCCATTAACCCACCAATTGCATCTGAGAGGAATTGTCTTGAGAAATTCAAAAGACTATCCATCAACAACATTATAGAATCTGCATCTCCGTCTGCATCTCTTCTTTTTGCAGAATGCCAATTGGGTGTTGCAAAACACACATGGGTTTCAGAATAGCCAATAATTCTACCTACAATTCCAACTGATGTGTGAGGGGCAAGACCGATAATCAGATGTCCAATTAATTGTTCAGAGTTGCTGACATTATAGAATGCAGTTTTGCCGTAGAATTTTTCTAAAAGTGTATCAATGTATTTACAAATTGAAACGAGATACTTGCCACTCTCATATGGAATAATTACATCTTGCATCCGAAGCTCAACTATTTGTTCAGCATTTTCAAGTAAATTTCCATCAACATCATGAGAATATCCTAATTCTTTGAGTTTTTCAACAGATGTTCCAATCCAAGAGGGTTTGAATTGAGTTAGAGGGGAATTTGTTGCATCAAATCGAACGGTTCCATCCTTGAATACTGTCAATCCATAGTTTTGACGAACCAGTCCTTTTTCTAAAGGTTCGGCAATCTTATCTTGACTGATTAATTCCTTAACTCCTTTGAATGGTTCTTGTGCACGTAGGCGAATTTTTTCTTGGGCTTCGAGTAGTTTTGATTTTAGTGGAAATTCCTTATGAGAGTAGGCTAAAGCAGTTCGTTTGCATTTTTCACAAAAAGGTTCTTCAAGTGAATCTCTGCAATGTGGGCACCTATAGGTAACAGTGGTCTTTGTATCGCATTTTGAGCATTTAATTCCAATTGATGGGGTATTGCATTGAGTACAATGTCTATTGTGAATATTAGTGAAAAAGTGTTCATTTCTAGATGCTTTTAGAAGATCTCGTGTAGGTCCTCCTTTGTCACTAATTGGAAACAATACATGTGTTGGTGGTTTCATCTGTCTTGGAGCAGATTTCTCAGGTCTTCCGATTCGTACCCCAATGGATGTAGAAAATTTGTTTTTAATTTTGATCCCAGAAGATTTTGAAATAATTTGGGGAACGGAAGAATCATCAATTTTTGGTTCTTCTCTAAACAACAAATTAAAGAAAATTTTTGCTTCAATATTTTCAAGAATAATACTGTCGTTTTCGACTTTATGTGGAACTCCTAATTTTTCAAGAATTTTCTTTGTTTGTGAAGAGTAGATAATTGAAGTTTCATTGATTGTTTTTGGATTCAAAAGTAGCCCAAGTTCTTCAGCAGACATCTTATCCCAATAATACAGGTAATGAGGATGAAGAGCCATATCAAAATCAATTGAGATTTTCAATGCCTCATCTATCGTAGGGATTCTATTGAGAAATTGAGTTAGATATTTGTCTTCAGGCTCGTATTTCTCAATTTTTTGTTTTAATTCCTCAATCCAGTATTCCTCTACATATCCTGATGGAACAAGCTGTGCATTATTTTCAAGGAAATCACCAAAAGATATCAAGATATCCCCAAGATGGAGTATTTTTTCAATGTCGTTTTTAATTTCAATTCCATGTTTTACATCCTTAATCTTTACAACATTTCCATTCTTCAAACGAACCACTGGAGTTTCAATTGAATCAACAAATGCTACAGTTGAGCCTTTTCCTGGAATGTCAATCTTGATTTGAGTTCCAACTGCAATTGTGTGATCAAGTATTTCAGCTACAACAGGATGAATTCCAACTGCAGCAAAGCCAGTATTGCATGCTCGTCCATATCTTAGTCGAAATCCTCCTAATGTGTTAGGCATGGAAAGGACTGATCTGCCTGTAATTACCTCATGCATTCTTTTGGTAGCTGCATCTTCTTGTTTTTCACCAGTCTGAACTGCGCCCTTTAGGTCATTAAGCCACTCCCAACCATCAAGATTGTACATTTCAATTCTTTTGAGCAGTTTCTTGGATCTGCCTATAAGACCGTCATTTAGGACACGTAGAGCGCCTCCTCTTACTCTGTCAGTTTTGATTCGTGCCATAGATTTGTGATTTACAACCTCATAGGGGTCTGTATCAACACCATCCAGCTCTACTGGTAGATTAGAAATCACATGTTCAATATCCTCATCTAGGATATGGAATTGAAAGCTGCTGGCCTCTCTTTCATAGATTCTTAACTCCTCAACAAATCGACCTGTTTCATCATCAAACGAATTGGCCTGAAATTTTGATAATCCTGCTGTCTTTCTGACGTGATCTGCAATTAACATAGTTACAGCAGATTCTGTTCCTCCAGCAGAACGCATAGGACCTGCAATGGAAACTGAAAGGTATTCAGAACCATCTTTGTTTTTCTTAATCTTTACCTCACTAATTCCTTGCAATGGAGCAATTGTTACTCCTTCTGTAACAATTGCCAATCCAACACGTACTGCCAGATCAAGTTTTTCTTCCAAAGTAGAATCAGGAAGTGAGTATTTCCCCTGTGCAATCTCTTTTGATAGAATTAATGCAGAGAGTTCTTTTCCATTGATTTTTAGAAGTTCTCTAAGGGGTTCAGCAATATCAATTTCGTGCATTTTTGCCACTCGATCTGCCAGATCAAATGCGATTTTCGGCTCAATTATGCCTGAAGAGTCGACTAGGCTAGATTTTGCTGATGCAGCTTTCTCAAAAATGGTGTATGTTTCTGTTGATAGACTAGAGTAGTAATCAGAATAGTAATCAGGCATCTTAATGCCACTAATACGAGAAATTGCGTCATTTTCAGACATAATAGAGTACTATTACTTGCTTCTTTGAATTGCTTTTGTTATTTCTTCGAGTTTCTTGAGACTTCCACCTTTCTCAAGGAAAGTGCCAATTACTAGGGCATCAGCTCCTGCTTTAACCAAGTTCTGGGCGGTTTTTACATCCTTTATCCCACCACCTACAATCAAAAATCCATCAAACAACTGTCTTACAGTCTTGACCATCTCAGGTGTAACACTAGATTTTGCACCAGAGCCTGCCTCAAGATAGACGAATCTCATTCCAAGAAATTGAGCTGCAAGTGCATAGGCTGCAGCGATTTTGGGCTTTTCAAATGGAATTCCTCTTGCAGAACCAACAAACCAAGCAGTTGTACCTTCTCCTATAACCAGATATGCGGTAGGGAGTGGTTCTAGCCCAAATTTTAGGACACTTGGTGCACCTAGGGCTTGTGCTTGTGTGATAAAGTATGGGTTTTCTGAGTTCATTAAGGAACTAAACAAAATGGCATCAGCGTCAGGCACAACACCTGTAACGTTGCCAGGAAACAGGATTATTGGTATTTTGATGCCTTTTTTGATGCCTTTTACCACCTGTGCCATCTCTATTTGATCTGTAGCAGACGAACCACCAACCAAGATTGCAGATGCCCCAATCTTTTCAACATCTTTTGCTAGTTTAGCAGATGCCTCTAGATTTGATACCTCTGAGTCTATTAGAACAAACAATAATGCATTTTTCTTTTTTAATTCTGATTTTAGGAATGTTTCAACTTTGTTTCCAGCCATAGAAATGGTTTGTATGTGGCTCTTTAAAGTTTAATTGGAATGTCATTATACAGATTTGTATAGCTATGTCGGAGTTTGAAGGATCTAATTTTAACAATATTATTAGAAAAATTATCAAAAAATCTTTGTTTACAGAGCGACAAATTGAAATTATTTTAAATCAGAAGAATCTTCTTGAATCAGAGTTTTCAATTTCAAAAGGTGCGTATTATAGGCAAGTTGGGCAATCCAGAGAGAAATTAGTCTCATTATTCTACTCAATCATACTTTTACGCGGTTTAGGCATCATTTTGCCTGATGATATTGATGTGATATCCAAGTTATCTGAGCAGATTAGTGTGATAAATGAGAGTGTCATATTCCCAGAAAGAGAGGAAGAGGTCATTAGTGTGATAGATAGGCTCGTAAGACAGGCATGTAGTATGTGATGTTGTGATAATTGTTTAGTTCAATCAGTTGAGTTGTTTGTGATAATTGTGTGAGTTTGTTAATCTAAAGTGTGAAATAATGTTGTTCTATCACGATAAATCACAATGCAGGCATAAAATTTGTGATGTTAGTAGAGATTCCTGACCCAGAAGTGATTTTGAGTGTGATATTGGCCTTCATTGTGGGTTTGGGAGGTTTGTATGGATACTATAAGATTCGACCATTCATCAAATCTAAGAGTGAGATGGTTGATACATCACAATCTGAGCGTTTAGAGTACTATGAAAGGCAGTTAATTGATATGAAAATACGCCTAGATGCATTAGAAATCCAGGGAATTGAGCAAAAAACAGAGGATCCAAATTTGGAATTAAAACAATTCTTGGAAAAATTAGCAAAGAATGAAGTTCAAGAAAAGGAAGTTGTATTATCACAGGAGCCAGAAAAAATTCTTGAAAAACCAGTTTCCACGCCTAAAATTGCCAATATTGAGCACGCAAATCCTACCAATTACGTGTTGCATCTAATCACAAACAAAGCTATGACATCACGTGATATACAAATCACATTAAAGAAGAGTAGGGAGCATACTTCAAGACTGATGAAGAAGTTGTTTGAAGAGGGTCTTGTTCAAAGAAACACTGAATCTAAACCATACACGTATTCCATTACTGAAAAGGGAATAGCAAAGGTTGGAGAAGTTGAAACAAATCCAACTGTTGCCTAAAAGATATCTTTCGAGTTTTCCCAAAGTCATTTTACATAATTTTACGCAAAAAATACCATTTTTTATTATTAATTATAATTAACATATTTTATTAAATTATATATATTATTAATTTATAGTTATAATATGTCCATTCAAGAAAATGAAGTCTTGGTAAAAATTACATCTGCTGGGACAATTTCTATCCCAAAACAGTTTAGAAAGTATATGGACATCCAAAAAGGCGAATATGTAAAATTAATTCTTGGAAAAGACCGTTTGATTGTTAGAAAAATCACTATATCTTGATTGATTTAGTGTTGTTTTTGGCCGATTTTTATGGTTTGATAGGTCCATTCTCTACCATTTCTAGTCCTATCCACCCTACCTTTTGAGGAAAATCTTGAGAGATATGTGGAAATTACACTAAGTTTGATAGGTTCATTGAATTCATCCTCATATTTTTCAAGAATGTTAGTTGATGTGAATTTGCCCATAGGGAAGAACTTGTCAACAATATGCCAAATTTTAGAGCCTACAGAATCTATGTTGGTTGTGGTTTCCTCTTCTTCAATATTCATCAAGTCCATCATCTCAAATATTTTCAAGACTTTGTCCCTGGTTACATTACCTTCAAGTTTAATATCATAACGTGCACCATCAGAGTCTTCCATGTCTATACGAATACGTTTTTTGGCCATGTTAGGATCTATTCGATCTGATGTTAACAGTTCAAATGATCCGCGAAAATTTGTTAACTAAATGGTTTGTTAACATTGACTGTGTAAGTCACGCCTAGCCATTTTTTTATTATTAACAATTAGTCATGTTTAAGCCCCCTAAATTAAGAAATATTCATGCCTGGAGTGGAAATAAAGGGGTTAGATTTGAGATATTCACAATGTTAACGTCAATCTTAACGCCTGGAATGGAAATTATGGGGTCAAAACAGGGTTTTTTGGAGTTTTCTTAACACTAAATTAACATGGTTGTTAACCTCTATGGAACCCACACACCAATATTTCCACTCTTCTTTTTTCTATTTTTTTTTTTTTTTGAAAAAAACAAAAACTAACTAAAAATAATTAATTACAAACTAAACTAGAATTACTATTCTATTCTATACTCTCTTAATTGAGATATGGTTAAGATGAAATTGATAGGAAACAAAGGTGTGTGAGTATGTCTGATCCGATTGATAGATTATTAGATGCAGCTGAATCTGGCAAATCAATTATTAAAAACAGGGAAATCCTACATTTTACCTACATTCCAAAAACCATTCAACATAGGAATAATGAACAAGAACAAGTTACCCAATCACTCTTGCCAATTCTCAAACAATCAAGACCGTCTAATCTCCTAGTTTATGGGAAACCAGGAACTGGTAAAACACTTGTCGTCAAAAAAGTTATTTCAAAAATTCAAGAGAGAGTGGAGAAGTCAAATTTCCCAATAAAATTAATTTATTCAAATGCAAAAAAAGAGACCACACTTTATGGATTACTGGTCAGTTTTGGGCGTCAATTAGGCCTAAATGATAAGGAATTACCCTCAACTGGTTTGGCTATTAGTGAGGTATTCAAACGAATCCTAAACAATATTGATCAAGAGAAACTCAATGTAGTCTTTGTAATTGATGAGATAGATTACCTAGCCGAATTGGTTTCAAAGACTGGAAAGGACATCTTATACCAATTAACCAGAGCAAATGAAAGCCTTAATTCTGGCTCATTAACTTTAATTGGAATCTCAAATGACCTAACCTTCAAAGAAAAATTAGATCCTAGAGTGATTAGTAGCCTGGGAGAAGAGGAAATTGTCTTTACAAATTATGATGTTGAACAGATAAAGAAAATTCTAGAAGAAAGGATATCTGAAGCCTTTGAGACCGAATCCGTGGATGATTCTGCCCTAAACTTATGCGCTGCTTTGGCAGGAGGAGAACATGGTGATGCAAGACGAGCTATTGATTTGATTAGGGTTGCAGGCGAACTAGCTGAAAGACAACAATCTGACAAAGTCACCGAAACCCATGTACGAGACGCATCCCAAAAAATTGAGGAAAACAAAGAAGAGACATCCCTCAAATCATACCCACTACATGAAAAATTAGTCATACTTGCTATAATGAAGGCAAATGGTTCTTCTACTGGAGAAATCTACTCATCATACAAAAATCTCTGTAAAGTAGTAGGACGTGATGAGCTTACACAAAGAAGGATTACACAAATGTTAAGCGAGATTGAACTTTCTGGAATTATCTCTGGAAGATTGATTCATCAAGGAATTCATGGTAGGACAAAGAAATACAAACTAACAGTTTCATCTGAAATGGTAAAAAAGACCTTCAAAGATGATCTAACTTTGCAGGATATTGTCTAAATTAGAATTGTAATTTTGGTGGAATACTTGAAAGGTTTTCAAATTAACTAACAAAGCAATTCCAGGATTAGGAGTCATTCCAACACTTGCCTGAAACGGTGTCTGTTTTTGCCAAGAGCCTGAGTTAACTAACAAAATACCCTTGTACATATCCAACTGGGCTTTGTGGACATGACCTACATGAAAGATATCTGGAATATCCTCAATTACCATAAGATCCTGCATCTCAGGAGCAATGGGTGTTTGACTACCATAAATTGGACTAAGATGTCTGGCCCTTAGTAGATGCTTCATTACATTTGTTGGCTTGTCATAACTTAATCCTGGTGTAGTCTTTACAATATCATCAATACTTTGACCATGAAACATCATCACTTTAACACCATTTAGTGAGACAACAGCAGGGTTTCCAACCATTATGACATTTTCTCTATCCCATAACCCAGAATTGTATTTTTTTGGTATTGCTGGTTGAGGCAATGCCCTTCTACCAGGATCATGGTTTCCAGGCATTATGATTATCTTGATGTTTTTTGGAATCTGATCAATCAAACTTTCAACTTTTTTGAGTTGCTCTTCTATGGTTTGGCAAACCAATTCCTTATTCTGATTTGGATATATCCCAACCCCATCAACTACATCTCCACCAATCAAAACAAATCGGATTTTTTTTGCGGTAGGATCTGGACTAGAAATCCAGGAAACAAATTCTGCAAACTCTTCTTCCATGAAGTATTTACTTCCAATATGCAAATCAGACAGAAAAACAGCATATGATTCTGATTCAGACTTGTTAGTGGCCTGATCAGGAATATCAGGCATAATCAAATCCTTTATGATAAATCCTGAATTTTTCCCTACACTAACTCTTGCCATTACAAATTGATCTACTAGAAGAGTATCGGCTGTCTTTTGGAGTTCATTATCAAAAATAATCCCCTCAAGTGAGCCTGAGGGGTCTTCTAAAACCAACTTTGTAACATTTCTCTCACTATTTCTTGTAGTTACCAAACCGCAAACATACATGTCATCCTCAGATCTTTCGTTTTTAACAAAAGTTAGAGACTTTAACATTCTAGATTCTGGCCTGTCTGAAATTATTCGTTTTAGTTTGTTAAATCTACTAGAAAATAACGCATTATACCCTTTTACTCCCTCACCAGTGGTTATCTTGTCTGTGGGATCCAACAATACCTTAACTTCATTTTCTAATGATGGGTCATCTTTGATTCCAAGATATGTCTCTAAATCATCTTGATTGATTTGAAATAATTTCTGTTTTGTTTTCTCTCTAACAATTTCCTTTATTATTTTCTCTAGTTTTTTTACATCAACATTTTCTAAAATTTTAAAGGCGTCTGGATGAATTTGGAATCCTTTGTTTAGTGCATAATTTAATGCAAAGGACAATTCCTTTTTCATATCAAAAAATATGATGTGGTTTAATTAAATCTGCGCCTACGAACCCTCAAATATTGTTCTAATTGTGTTGTGTTATGAATAAACTCCGAATTTCCTTATTTTTTATATTCGTGGGAATCTTTGCAGGTACATATCAAATTGGTTCAATGTCTACAGTAAGTCAAGAGGAAGCTGACATTTTCATGTCAGAGTTTGAAGAGTTGGTAATGGATATTGATGGATTTGGAATATTTACTCATAATACAACAATAGCACTTCCAATGTTTATTCCAGGGTTTGGCATTGCTTGGGGACTTTTTTCAGCATGGTCAACAGGATTTGCATTTGCAGCAATTACTACGACTGCTCCAATTTTAGAAAAAGTCCCTCCACTGGCAATTCTATTTTTGTCTCCATTTGGATTGATGGAGCTTACTGCATATTCATTAGGAATTTCTAGAAGTTTTATTCTGATTAGAGCAATTACTAAAAAATTTGGTCTGAGAACTTTAATCAAACCTACTGCAATTGAAATTAGTATTGTAGTTGGATTGCTTTTGGTAGGAGGGTATCTGGAATTTTACATGATTGAACTTGCCCAGGAACAAGGCCTTCAAATGCCTGGGCTTGACATCTAATCCCCTTAGGATTTGCCTATTGAGTCTAAAATAATTTAGTAGCAAATTATAAACCAAATTAAAGGACAAATTTATTGTGAAGTTGGCAATATCATTACTGGCATTATTGGTAATTTTCTCAGGATATCTTTTCAACGAATCATTTGCAGAAGTTTCTGAAAACCAAGCCTTTCTTTTAGAAGGATCTGGTTTTGCTATAACTGAAGAACAAATCAAATTTACTGAAATTGATTTAGGTCTCTCATCTCAAGAACAACGTGGAAGTACAATTGGGTTTGTTATTGAAGATGGATTTATCACTCTTGATGATGAGGAATTCATAATTTCAGAATTAGAAGGAAAATTTTTGCGTGAAGGCCGTTATATTCGAATTAATGGAGATATAGAAAGTTCTAGTGGAGTTGAAACAACAATTAGCTTCTTTGGACGACTAGTTGCAGAAAGTAAAGACGCAGCGGTGTATGGTTTTACTGGTAGAATTACAACATCTGATGACACATACAAAATAATCTACACTACAAAATTATCTTCATTATCAAAAATCAACACAACTCCAACATTAGAAGACACAAAAGAAGTTGCAATCCATATCCTTGGAGGTTCTTCCTCACAGGGTCTTTTAGATAGTTATGTTGATGCCGGTGAAGCACAATCTACAACAGATCCAACAAGATTACGATATTTCTCTGATGATAGAATATCAGTAGAACCTGGCACTACTATTACAATTGTAAATGATGATATAGTCTCTCATAATATTATTAGTGGAAAAGAAAACTATGGTGATAGACATAATCCATTTACACCCGATGAAAGAATTTCAACAGGGGATATTGCACCTGGCAACTCTATTAACATAACATTTGATGATGCAGGATTTTACAGATTGTATGATCCAGATTACCCATGGATGAAAATTGTAGCATATGTGTTCCCAAATTCAGATAATTTGATACTTAGAGAGGGACAAAATCTAGGAAACTAGTTTTCCCACTGCCATCTGTAATTCATGTATGAGTCTAGGCTTGTTTGATTAAACACCATTACTGACAAATCTGAGAACTCTTTTCCTTCCAAATCTTTTACAGTTCCCTCAAAACTGGTTTCATTTTCAGTCGTTATGACCTCAAAAACATGAACTTTAATCCTTGTAGTGTCAAAACCACATTTACGAAGATAAACTGCAATTTCTGATGGCATAAAATGCTTGTCTGGTTGTTTTGGCCAGGGTCTTGGAACTAAAACAACACTAAATCCATCAATCAATGCTTTTTGTAACTCTAGTTTTTTATCTTCAATTGGAGTTGTTACATGCATTGTAATCACTTTAGATTTATCAAGTGGTATTTGTGCCCTAGATGCTGCTACTTGTATCGAACTAATTCCTGGAATGATTTCTACTTCACCAAAAATTTCTATTAATCTATCTACTACTTCAGATTCTGAAAAATTTACATCTCCAGTAAATGGAATCACTAGAGTTTTATCTCCTAATCTTGGAAGAACTTCTTGATAGGATTCTTCTTGATTATTCATTGTAATTTCATGAATTTCTTTTCCTTCAAGAAGATGTTCAATTGTTTTTAGAGTGTATTTGTACCCAATCACAATATCACAATTTTGAACTATATCTTTAACAACTTCTGTAACATATTTTGGTGAACCTGGACCTACACCTACAGCGAAAACTTTTCCCAATTTTACTTTGTAAATTTCTGTCTGTCTTTAATATATTGCACAAATGGCTCCCAATCTACTTTCATGTATTTTGTAGGCTCTTTTGCTGGATATTTTACCCAATCTTGGGCAATAGAATACTGAAATTTCTCTTTTTTACCATCTTTTTCGTATTCTAATTGTAAAACACTTCCCCATGTTTTTTCTTCAAAACTAATATTAGAAATATCATCAAATGATAATTCTGTATTTCTTTTATCCTCTACGTCATTCATTAACTCTTGCTCATCATAACCATCATGACGTATCATGGTATTTTTTGATCTGATAAAATTAATTACTTGTCTTTGAGTTATTGCCTTCCACCATTTCATCTTGGCTTCAGTTTTATGAATAAACATTAGATGTTTATCAGTAAGAACCAACATTCCTTCTTTCCCCCCAATTGATAGAAATTTTTTTGATTCTCTCCATATTGAAACAATATGTGCCTGAATCTTTTCATCAGGTTGCATAGGAGTAATCTGCTTGACTTTGTTAAAAACTAATACAATTGGCTTTTAAGTAAGTCAGATAGGAAAAAAATATTGAATAAAGTAATTCTTCTAATTACAATTGGTATACTTTTTGTTGGAATTACAAATCAACCTCTTGCACAAGCTCAAGAAGTAGGTGTTGAATTTAACTTAACAAACATAACTAATCCAGTGGTGATCATTGAAACTGAATTAGGAAAAATTGTAATAGGATTTTTTCCATATGATGCACCAAATCATGTTGAAAATTTTATAAAATTATCACATACTGGATTTTATGATGGAACACTTTTCCATAGAATAATTCCTGGATTTATGATTCAAGGCGGAGACCCAAATACTATTGATGGTGATCCAAATTCTTGGGGTACTGGTGGTCCTGAAAAAAGATTAGATGCAGAATTTAACGATATCAAACATAATCGTGGAATTGTTTCAATGGCAAGATCAACTGATCCAAACAGTGGTGGATCACAATTCTTTATTGTACATCAAGATTCCAATTTCCTTGATGAACAATATACTGTATTTGGAAGAATTTTGACTGAAGAAAGTTTTGAAACACTTGATAAAATTGCATCAGTCTCTACTGGAAATAGAGATGAACCTCTAAACCCTGAACAAGTTAGAATTACCAAAGTTACAATTGTTAATCAATCTGAAATCCCTGATTTACTGGAGTTAGATATGCCTGAACGAATTCAAACAAACGTAGAACCCCTTACTGGAAATCAATTATTTCAGAGTGAAGAATATGATATAGAATTTAGTGCTCCTGGAGGTTGGCTCTTACAACAACCTGAGAAAACCCAGGAAAATTCACCTGATGTTGTAGCAGTTGGACCAAAGGTTGGTACAGTAAACCCTGTAATTTCACTTACAATATATCCATCAAATGGAAAAACCATTGATGATATAATTTCTGATAAAACTGAAGAACTAAGGCAAGTAATTGAATCAGGACAACTGAATCTAATTTCTCAAGAACAAATCACCATTAATGGAAAAGATGCTTACATAACTAATGCACAAGGGCTTTTTTCTGCTAATGGTCAAGAATATGATGTAAAATTCAAAGAAGTAGTAATTCTTAGTTCAGACAATTATTACACTTTTTCATACAGTAATGGAGCAGATGATTTTGATTCTCAACTTGAAAGATTTAACGAAACAATAGACTCTTTCAAAAAACTATCAGAAGATTCTATCAATTCTGAAGAGAATGGTGGTTGTTTAATTACAACTGCAACATTTGGCTCAGAACTTGCACCACAAGTACAGCAATTAAGAGAACTTAGAGACAATACTGTTTTTGAAACAGAATCCGGAGCTGCATTTATGAGTGGATTCAATCAACTATACTATTCATTTTCACCAACAATTGCTGATTTAGAACGTGAACACCCATTATTCAAAGAAATTGTAAAACTAACAATTACTCCAATGCTATCTACACTTTCAATTCTAAATTATGCTGAAATTGATTCTGAAGCAGAAATGATCTCTTACGGAGTGGGAATTATTCTAATGAATATTGGAATGTATTTTGTAGCTCCTGTAATAATCATCTTCAAAATCCGAAAACTAAACTAATTACCAAACATCATCGACTTCATCAAGAACCTTGTATTCTTTTTCTGGTTCACGTCTCATGAATTTGAGTCTTGAAATATCTCTATCAAAAATTGCATCAGCTGTCCAATCAAGAAATACTCTAAATCGTTTATCCCATGTTGGAATTTTTGATAGATAGATATTTCTCCATAGAAACCATGCAAAAATTCCATGAATATTCATTCCCAAAAATGATGCAATACCAGTTCGCTTTCCAATTATTGCCATCTGACCTTTTGATTCGTATGTAAATTCTGTTTTTTCTTCATTTCTAATCAAGGCATGAAGGTTTTTTGCAGCAATCTTTGCTTGAGCTTCTGCAATTTGTGCAGTTGGTGGGAATGGTCTTTGAGTGTTGGGATCAACGAATAATGCACAATCCCCAATTGCAAATACGCCTGGGAAATCATTTACTTCTAAATTCTTATCAATAATGATTTTTCCTTTGTCTGTTTTGAACAATGATCTTTTGATTGTGTTGACTGGTGTTACTCCTGCAGTCCAAATTACAGTCTTTGATTGAATTGAACTTACTATTGAATCATCTACTGCATCTTTGTCAACATCTAACCTCTTTATCATGACTTCGTCTCCATCAAAACTGGTAACAGCTGTTTGTAGTTTGATCTCAATTCCATGTTCTGTTAGTTTTTCTTGTGCAAATTTTGCAAGACTTTCAGAAAAACCTGGTAAGATATTTGGTAATGCTTCTAATACAACAACTCGAATATCTTCTTTTTTGATATTTGGATAATATTTTCTAACATCCAATAAAAGATCCATTATCTCTCCAGCAGTTTCAATTCCTGCAAATCCTCCACCTACAACAACAAAAGTAAGAAGACTATGTTTTAGAATTGGATTTGTTTCATTTTCTGCTTGCTCTAACATGTCTATCATTCTATTTCTGACCATAACTGCATCATTGAGTGTCTTCATTTGATAGGCATTTTTCTCAAGATCATTCATTCCAAAAAAGTTCGTTTCACTTCCTAATGCAACTACAAGAAAATCATAATGAAGTGAAACACCTCTCTTATTTCCACTTCCCCAAAGATTTACAATTTTTCCGTAAGGATCTATATTTTTGACTCTGCCTTCATAGAAAATTGCTTTTTTTGTAATTGTTCTAATTGGCATAACGATATGTCTTGTCTCAATCATTCCAGATGCTACCTGGGGCAACATTGGTGTGAATAGTAGAAAATTATCTTCACTAACTAAAACAATCTCAATTTCTGAATCATTCTTGAAATATTGTTCTAATTGTCTAGTGCACTCTAATCCTGCAAAACCGCCCCCCAGAACTACAATTTTCTTCTTATTTCGAGCCATTTGCTTACCCCAGAAAAAGACGGAATATATCCCTATGAGTTTATTTTCGTAAATTATACATCGTGCCTATTTAGGCTCTCATTATATCCGAATGTAAAATCTCATATGCCCTTGATGCATCTTTTTCATTTAGAATAATTATGATGCTATCCTGACTGAAAAAAGCATTAACAAGCTCAATACCATTTGCATGTAATACCTCTGCAACATAAGAAACTGTATCTGATTGATTTTGTGAATTTGGTATTGTAATTTTGATTTTTGCAAGACCCGTACTAAATACATCATCTCTGTCTGAAACATTATCAAAAATTTGTCTAATGTCATCCATGTCCTCTGTGAGGAATCTAAAGGAATCAGACATTCTAAAAAATTCATAGTTATTTGTGATCTTTGAGAATTTGTCCAAAATTGCCATAGGGTCAATTTGATTGGAATCTTTGATTGAAAATTTAATATCCATCATTCCATCAGTCAGAGCTAATCTTGCATTTTTCAAAACTGGTTCTTCTTTTACCTCCTCTTTAATTTCAAATGAATCTGCATATCTCTTGATTGCGACAACTATGGTATTGAGATTAACACTATTTCCTAGAATTCTCTCAATTTCTGGCTGAATCTTTACTGCTAATGCTGTATAGTTTATCAAATCCATCTTCATACAGTCATAAATTGAACGATTTCTAGTGATTATTTCTCTGACAACCTCAGGCACAGACATGCTTGCTATTCTCATTAAGATTATTATATAATGTCAGTTATAATAGGCTTATGTAAGAAATCAAAGAAATTCTAATAATCTTTATATAATGTCATAGATATTACATACTATAGGTGAATATGACAATGTTCTTTGATAGTGAAATTGATAGAATCTTCAAACAAATGTCTAGATCTTTTTTCAATACAGATGACATTTTTGAGGGATTCAAGGGAAATGGTTCTGAATCTGGTCCATTTTATTATGGTTATACAATGACCATGGGTCCTGATGGAAAACCTGTTGTAAAAGAATATGGAAACGTCAAACCAGGCCAACTTCCAGCTTCTGCTACACGAGAACCAATAGTCGACACAATTGTTGATGAAAAAGAAAAAGTTGTAAAACTCATAGCTGAGATGCCAGGAGTTGAAAAGACTGATGTCAAAATTGTTGTTGACAACAAAGTTGTAGATCTGTCTGCAGAACATGGTGATAAAAAATACCATGTCAAAGTTCCAGTACAACACAAAGTTGATGAGAACTCTGCAAAGGCTTCTTACAAAAATGGAATCTTACAACTAGTCTTCAAGTTAGTTGAAGAAAAACCAACTGGCAAAAAAGTGGAGGTTGAATAAACCCCCCTTTATTTTTGAGGTGAAAAAATGAGTGAAATTATTTTAAAAGTTGATGAAATTCCACAACAACATGTTGGACGAGGAAGGGCAATAATTGATCCTAAAATTATTGAAGACCAAAATTGGAATACTGGCCAAATCTTAGAATTAACATATAACAAAAAAACACATGTAAAACTTTGGCCAGGAAATCCTGAAGAATATGGAACAGGAATCATCAAAATTGATGGAATGACAAGACAAAACATTGGAGCAGGAATTGGCGATAAGATTTCTTTAAAGTCAGTTGAAGCTGCAAATGCAGAACAAATTGTTTTGTCTCCAACTGAGAAAATATCTGCTGAAGGATTACAAGAATACATGACTTACAACTATCTTAATCATGTGTTTACAACTGGAGATACATTATCTCTTAACACACAGATGGGTGGACGAGTTCAATTCATTGTAACTAGTACAAAGCCTTCAAAACCGGTAATTGTTACTGAAAAAACAATTTTCAAACTTGGTACTATGACAAAATCAATTGATGCTTCTGTTCCAAGAATAACATATGATGAACTAGGCGGTCTCAAAAACGAAGTTCAAAAAATTCGTGAGATGGTGGAATTGCCAATGAGACATCCAGAGTTGTTTGACAAAATTGGCGTAGAAGCACCAAAAGGAGTCTTGTTGTATGGCCCTCCAGGCACTGGAAAGACTCTTCTTGCAAAGGCAGTTGCTGGTGAAACTAATGCTCACTTTATCTCACTTAGTGGTCCTGAAATCATGGGCAAATACTATGGTGAAAGTGAAGAGAAAATCAGAGAAATCTTCAATCAAGCTGAAGAGAATTCTCCTAGTATAGTCTTCATTGATGAGATAGATTCCATTGCTCCAAAAAGAGACGAAGTTTCAGGAGAAGTTGAAAAGAGAATAGTTTCTCAACTTTTGACTTTG
Source organism: Candidatus Nitrosopumilus sp. (assembly GCF_965263415.1). Taxonomy (GTDB): domain Archaea; phylum Thermoproteota; class Nitrososphaeria; order Nitrososphaerales; family Nitrosopumilaceae; genus Nitrosopumilus. The sequence continues at coordinate 450,586 of NZ_OZ253671.1, read as the reverse complement.
ATGGATGGAATGAAATCTAGAGGTAAAGTTGTAGTTATTGCAGCTACTAATAGACCTGATTCTATTGATCCAGCACTTAGAAGACCAGGAAGATTTGATAGAGAAATTGAAATTGGAATTCCTGATGATGAAGGAAGACTTGAAATTCTTTCAATCCATACACGTGGAATGCCAATAGATGAAAAAGTCGATCTCAAACAAATCTCAAAGACAACACATGGATTTGTTGGGGCTGACTTGGAAGTATTGTCAAAAGAAGCTGCAATGAGATCCCTCCGTAGAATTCTTCCTGAGATTGATCTTGATGAAGATAAAATATCATCAGAAATTCTACAAAAAATAGAGATTTCAAGTGAAGACTTTAGAGATGCACTAAAAGAAGTTCGACCAAGTGCATTACGTGAAGTACAAGTACAGATTCCTAATGTAAGTTGGGATGATGTTGGTGGTCTTGATGAACTAAAAGAAGAACTACGAGAGGCAGTTGAATGGCCTATCAAACACAAAGAAGCATTTGATTATGTTGATGTTGAAACACCAAAAGGAATCCTACTACATGGTCCACCTGGAACTGGTAAGACATTGATTGCAAAAGCTCTTGCAAAAATGACAGAATCCAACTTTATCAGCATAAAGGGACCTGAACTACTCTCAAAATGGGTAGGCGAATCTGAAAAAGGAGTCAGAGAAATATTCAGAAAAGCACGACAAGCAGCACCTTGTATCATCTTCTTAGATGAAGTAGATGCACTTGTGCCCAGAAGAGGTAGCGGTGGTTCAGAATCACATGTTACAGAAAGTGTTGTATCTCAAATTCTAACTGAGCTAGATGGATTAGAAGAACTACACAATGTGTTGATAGTTGGTGCAACAAACCGATTAGACATTGTAGATGATGCACTGCTTCGACCTGGAAGATTTGACAGAATCATCGAAGTTCCAAATCCTGATGCAAAAGGAAGACGAAATATCTTTGAGATTCATACCAAAAAGAAGCCACTTGCAAGTGATGTAGATATTGCAAAACTTGTAGAGTTGACTGATGGATTTAGTGGGGCTGAGATTGCAGCAGTTGCAAACAGAGCAGCAATAGCAGCTCTCAAAAAATATGTAGGTGACAAAGCACAAAATGTCAAAGACATCAAGATATCTCAACAAGAACTAATTGATGCAATTGACAAAGTAAAGCCTCGAAAAAAAGAGGCTCCACTTGCTCAATCCATAAAATAGTCTAAATACTAAGGAAAATGAGACAAAACATGAAACTGTATCTTGACTTTGAGCCCTGCCAAGAATGTAATAAAATGATGGCAGAACTTAGTAGCCCTGAGATGCTATTTGCTGATGAAAAAACTCGAGCAGATGAATCTGCAAAGTTTCTTAGACACTTGACATACAATCATAATGAAGTAGTTCAAGCTGTTATGGATGATCTTCCAAAACAAAAAAGAGAACAAGAACCTGATTTCTACAAATAATTCTCTTTTCCCTTCTTAACAATCAGTAATCATATTCATATACAAAATTGTCCTAAACTTATGGTATAATATGAAAATCAGTCTTCTGTTTGGTTTAGTTGCAATTACTGCTTTGATTTGCTTAACACCTTCGTTTGCACAAGAAACTGAACAAGAACCTGAACCTCCAAAACTACCAGAACCTTCTCCAGAACCTGAACCAATTCCATTACCAGAACCTGAACCTGTTCCCGAACCGTTCCCAGAAGAGAGTGAATCAGAAAAAATTCAGAGACTAACTGAAGAAAATGAACAACTAAAACAACAAAACAAAAATCTTCAAGGCCAAATATCTACTCTAAAAAATGAAAAATCTGGATTAGAGTCACAGATATCACAATTACATGAAAGAATTAAAGATTTAGAAGAAATCACAATGGAACAACTTCGCGTAATTATGGACTTGGTAAATAGACTAAAAGATGTATTTTATGAAAAAATAATTTCTCCTACAATTAACATGTAGGATTTTTTTGGATTTTTCACTCATCAAGCTTTAGTATCTTCTTAATCAAAGCAGTTCTGTTTCTTATTGTTACATCACTTACTCCTGCTTCTACTGAGACTTTTTTTTGACTAACTCTCTCCCCATTTAGTATACATGAAATGTATAATGAAGCAGCAGCTTGTGCTACTGGGTGCTTTCCAGCAGTAATTCCTTCTTTTTCACAGTGCTTTAGTATCTCAAATGCTCCTCGTTTTGTCTTTTCTTTCAAATTCATGTTGTTTGAAATTTTGGAAATAAACGAGGCAGTATCATACTGATTAAGATTCAATTCAAGCTTTTTGATTATGGTTCTCAAATCTCGGGAAAGTATTCTTCTTTCAACATTACCAGCTTTTGCAATATCATCTAATGTTCTTGGAATGTTATTTTCTCTACATGCTGCATACAAAGAAGCTGAAATCAATGATGCCATTGTTCTACCTCGTGTTAATTTTGCACTCACGATTTTTCTGTAAATATATGCAGCATTTTCTACTACATTGTCTGGTACGCCTAATTTTGTCTTCATTGAATGAAGTAAAGTAAAGGCTTTGCTCAAAGTAGCAGTCTTTCTTGATTTACTTCTTTGATCCCATGTTCGGAGTCTATTGAATTCGTATTTTGTTTTACTTGGTAATGCGTTTCCTGAAGAATCTTTATTGTTACCAATAACAGTTGATAATCCCTTGTCAAACATCGTTAGTGATGTTGCAGGACCTGTTCTTGATTGCTTCATAAAGTCTTCCTGAGTGTAACCGTTGTTTTCATATGATGCGTCAGCTAAGTTTTGCACTAGAATAAGACCGCAACCCCCACAAACAATTTCTCCTCGTTCAGAATCTGTTATTGCAGGGTGGGTTTTGCAAGTGTCTAGTTTACACTTGACATCATAATCGTTTGAATAATTTTCTACCACTATTAACTACTATTAGTCAACATAAAATAAAAATAAACTGTTACAGGAAATTTTGTAATCAAAACTATACTTTACAAACAAAAAATTCCTAATCTTTTTAGAAAAATTACTTTCTAAAACCAATACAACATACATTGTATTAAATGTTAAAAATGAAAAAGAAATTTTTTAAAATTATTTTTTAATTGATTCTAAAGAGTGTCCACGATTTTGAATCATTTGTGTAACTGCTTCAACAGTATAATCAATTCCGTGTTCTTCTTCAAAATGATTTCTTAATTTCTCAATTGTACCGATAGATTTCTCCTCGTCAATTTCATATTGACATTCAAATCCATAATCTTCACATCTTAGTTTGAGAGTCATTTAATCTGGAAAAAATATCAAACCTATAAAAACCATGGACCTGATTTCAGGCAAAAACGAAATTAGGTATTTTGAACCTAAAATATCTGAAATAGCACTAATAACGTCCAGATACTATGAGCAAATCATGAAAGGATTAGAGTTTGTTTTTCTTGCAGCTGGCTCTGTTCTTGGAGCATTTCTAAGATACAAAATTACAGAATCTCCTTTGATTTTCAACACATTACCGCTAAACGTTTTGATAGTAAACGTAATTGGCGCATTTATCCTTGGTGCATTTATTGTAATCTCACAACAATGGAATCTTGATGGAAGATATTCTCTGTTTGCAGCAGTAGGATTTTGTGGATCTCTTACAACAATGTCTTCATTTGCACTTGATTCTAGTAATTTATTGGAAAATAATCAGTATGGAATACTTGCAGCTAACATTCTTGCTAATGTTGGACTATCTATTGGAGCATTAATTGGAGGCAAATCCTTAATGAGTGCGATAATATCTAATTGATTAGAAATGGTTTACTCGTATCAGGTTGTAAAATTTCAAACAATCTCGTTTGTTCAAGGCACTCACTGGTCTCAATCTGTAGGAGATAAAGGAATACTGTATAAATCACTTAAAGATCCATTCTCAAAACTAATCGTTCAAACAAATAATGCAAAAAAACTATTCCGTGTTCCAAAAGATAGAACTGTAATTGTTACAAACAATGTTGTTCATTTTCTAGGTGAACTTGCTTAATTATTTGAAGAATTGATCAACTTGATCTCTGTACTTTAATGCAATTTTTCCAAAATCTGAAAAATCTTCTACAGTTGGATTTTTCATTCTCATTGCATATTGATTCACAAATACAGACAAGGCACTACCTATGATAAGATTGTAGACGCCATCAGCTACATTGTTTGAATATGGAAATGCAACTTTAATGAACGGAAGATATGATTCTGTTTGAGATATCATCAACTTGATATGTTTTTCAACAAAATCTTCAATGTCTGATGGTATTGCCATGTTTCTACTAGTATTGATTTCTTATAAGTAGATCTTTAACTGTAGGTGTTATTTTTAAAATTGATAATTATTTTTAGAATTTGTTTTGTAAAAATTTTGTTAGTTCAATAATTGTTTTTTAATGACAATTTGAGATAGATACTTTTCTTTTCCTTTTCTGCTTCTAGGCAGACACCTTAACTGTCTATTGCAACATGGACAAGTCAATCCATCGTATTCTACAAAAACTTCACAATAATTACATCTCTTTTGTCCTGCAGCATACCTTCCAATTTGTGATGGTTTTAATGCCTTGTACTCTTTGCATTTCCCAATACAATAAGTCATTATTAAAGCCAGAAATTATTCAAAGATAAAAGATTTGATTGCACTGCAACGCACTTTTTGAAATTTATCCAAATTGAATTTATAACACTAGTCTCCATTTTTGGCTGTTGCATTATTTAGATGAAAAAGTGTTTGGTAAAATTACTACTAAAGAAATCATAGGTGCAGAACCACCTGTAGTTCCTGACACTCAAAAAATTTTAGAAAATGAACTTGTAACTCTAGTTTCACAACTAGAATCTCAATCAAAAGAAGAACTTGAAAAACTCTTAGAACAACAACAAGCTGCTGAAGCCCATGTTAATAGTAGACCAGGAGCTATGGCACTGTCTCAACCTAAAATCCAACTATTCACAGAGTATAGCCAAAAATATATTCAAAGTATCAAAGAAAAGTTAGAGTCTTAAACTTTTTTCTTTCTACGCTTTTTTGGAGATGTCTTTCTTCTTACCAGTAATGAAATGATTGCACCAGCTGGAATTCCTATGATTGTTCCAAGGCTAACATAAGGTGCAATAAAAAAATCTCCTACCCAAATTCCCCCATCAGTTGTCAATTCCATAAACGTTCTAGGTCGCAACACCACTGAAACAGTTTGAGAATCCTCTTTCTCACCTCCTACATCATCAGTATATTCTACAATAATTTCAAATGGTAACTTGTACTCTGTATTTACTTCTTCAGTTGGAGTAATGATCCGTGATGTGATTCCTACAGGAGTATTTTTTTCTATTTTAGAAAATGTATGCATTGTTTCTCCTCTAAATTCAATATCTTTAGGTGGTATGATCTTGATTCTAACGTCTGTAATGTCAATGTCTTGTGATATCACTTCAACTTCAATTGGAAATTCTGCATTTGCAAAAATTGATTCAGGAGTCTTTGTGTGAATGGTTACACTTGGATCTTCTTTTATTGTAATTGGAATTGCAATGTCGTGATAAAATGGCTCTTGTGGTGTTTCATTATTTGAAACTAGAACTTGAGAATATTTTATGTTCAAAAAATGAATTCCTGGACTAGCATCATTTGTGATGTTTAAATTAACATTTTCACCATATGACCCACCTTCTGTAAGTTTCTGAATTGTTATGTTGTTTGGCTCTACAATCAATCCTGGAACGTCAGATAATGAAAATTCAAATGAAATGTCTTGTTTTTCTTCCCATCCATTATTTTTTACTAAAATTGAGATAATTCCTTCTCTACCTACAACAATATTATCAGGATGAGTAATTTCAATATCCATTCCCCCATCTAGATTCTGAACTAGAGTTTCTCCATGAATGCTAGGGATCATAAAGAATAATCCTACAAGAAAAGGTGCAATCCAGAACCGATTCATGCTTCTTTGTTATCATAACTGCATTATGACTATTCTGGGTAATTACAGGCTCAAAAATCACAAAAAATAACTTGTTGATTCATAAATACCACCAATCCTAGGATTCCAGAATCAATTATGGTAAGTAAAACAAAAGAACTCTGTCCAAGATGTGCACAGGGAAAATTAGTTACTGATAATGAATCTGGAGAAATGTTTTGCTCCAAATGTGGTTTTGTAATTACTGAAAAATTACAAGAAGCAGGTCCTGAATGGCGTTCTTTTACACAAGATGAACATGGCGATAGAGCAAGAGCAGGAGCTCCTACATCATTGACAATGCATGACATGGGTCTTGCAACAATTATCAACCCAGTAAACAAAGATGCTTCTGGAAGACCACTAACAGCTTCAATGAAAAGTACAATTGAGAGATTAAGAACTTGGGATAGTAGAAGCCAGGTTCATGAACCAGTTGATAGAAACTTTAGACAAGCATTTAGTGAATTAAACAGACTAAAAGACAAGCTAGCAATTTCAGATGCAGTAATTGAAAAAGCAGCTTATATTTACAGAAAAGCACTCGACAAGGGATTAGTTAGAGGCCGTTCCATTTCAGCACTAATGGCATCAGCACTTTATGCCGCATGTCGTGATACTGAAACTCCAAGAAATCTAAAAGATGTAGAACAAGCAGCAAATATTAAAAGAAAAGATATTGCAAGATGTTACAGATTACTAGTCAAAGAACTTGACTTGAAGATGCCAGTTACTGATTCAATTCAATGTGTTGCAAGAATTGCAAGTAGAATTGGAATTGCAGAGAAAACAAAAAGATATGCAGTCAAAGTTCTCAAAAAAGCACAAGAAAACGAGGTTTCTGCAGGAAAAGATCCAATGGGATTGGCAGCCGCAGCATTGTACCTATCTTGTGTTAAAAATGGTGAGGATAAGACTCAGAGAGACATCGCAGAGGCTGCAAATGTGACTGAAGTTACTATCAGAAACAGGTACAAAGGACTCAAAGAGTCACTTGATCTATAATCACTCTTGAGAATTTACTTTCTTTACAAATCCACCTTCTTTTGATTCATCAACAAATTCTTCTGATTCATCTTTAGATGTATCATCAGGATCTTCTGGTGGCTTTACAAATCCCCCCTTTACTGGATCAGGTGGAGGAATATTTTTTGATCTTCCCATTCCAATTGTAGTGATAATTACTGATGATAAAATAATGAAGAATATTAGTTGTGGATACGCTTCAGCATTTGGAAGTCCCATTGTTATTGGATATGTTGCAAGTACTGCAGCAGCTAATCCTCTAGGAATCATAGAGTTCGTAACAGCTTTGTCTAATTTGGAAAATCTTTTCGTTAATGTTATTCTTGTAACAATTCCTCTTCCAAAGAATACAGCAATTGTAATCAAAATTCCAAATATCATGTATTCTATTTGTCCAAAACTTGCCATCAATCCAACAAACACAAAGAAGAATGCTCTTACCAAGAATGTGAGTTGGTTATGAGTCGGATCATCCATCTCAATTTTTGGCAGTTTGAATCTGAGAATACGTGCAAGATGATTTTTGTTTCCTAACATCAAACCAAATACTAGTGCAGTCAAAGCACCTGACTCCCCAAACGAATTTGCCAAGAAAAATAGTACAAACAATATTCCTAATGTGAGCATGTATGCGTGTTGAGCGTTTCCAAGCTTTGTTGATACATACATCCAAGGAATTCCTACACCAAATCCAAGAACTAGACCTACGATGACTGCCCTTCCAATAGTTTCTTGTAAAATTTGTAAATCAAATGTTCCTGCAAGTACTGCTTCAAATAGAATGAATGCCACTATTGTAGCCAAAATATCAGTTAATGCTGATTCAAAACTTAGCATTGACTTTGTTTCTTCTGAAATTTTGACATTTCTGACTAAACCAAATACAATTGCAGAGCTGCTTCCTCCTACAATTGACCCAAGCAATATGCTCTCTAACCAAAGCCAGCCTAGCGCATAATGAGCTGCAATTGAAATCATTGCAACTGATAAAATGAAACCAAGAATAGCTAGTGTTGATGAAAAATGTGCAGTTCTTATCACATGTTTGATATCTAAATTCAATCCACCATCAAACATGATTATTATCAATGCAAGAGCTGCAAAGTATGGGACCACTTGAATTACAGCTTCTGGTTGAATCAAACCAAGTACTGGACCTAAAATAACTCCTAGAACCATCAAAAATGCAACATCGGGAATTCCTGTTCTTTTGAAAAACGCTTCACCTGCAACTCCAAGAAATATTACTACTCCTGCTGCAAGTAAAATCACATGAGCTGGAGCAATGAAACCATCTTGAGAAGATAACGTTCCAACCGAATTCTCTATCTCTGCAAATTTTTCAAAAATCAAACTTGAATCAAAGTTAGCTAAAGGAGTTTCACTAGTTTGACCTCTAATTAAATTCAAAATAGACAAAATTATTGGATTCATTTATGACTGATCTCCATATCTTCGGATAAAAATTAAACTAGATTTAGTTGATCATTTTAGGCTCAGTGGTGATTTTAGATACACATTAAATCAACGATAATGTAATTTTCTTACTTGAGTGGTACTGAGACATTACGTGAAGATCATAAACAAATACGACGATTAGAAAAAGTTATCATAAAATGCTATACAGAACTTTATGCAGGAAAAAACATCTCATTTTCTGATATTGACAAAATTACATTAATTATTGAAGAATTTTTAGACTCTATTCATTATTCTAGAGAGGAAGACTCGTATTTTCCCTGTGTTGCAACATATGATCATCTCAAACAAGAGATCAGGGGACTGTTAATTGAGCACGAATTTTCTAGAAGAATTGCTTTACAAATCAAAAAACATCTCAAAAGGTGGAAAGAAGGTGAAGATGCAAGAGAACCTGTTGCAAGATATCTGAAAACATATTCTGTATATCTTATGGATCATATGAACAAAGAAGAAGACTTTTTTGATAAAGCAGAAGCTGAAGTTTTGTCAAAAGAGGAAGAATTAGATATGTATGAGCAATTTAGATCGGTCATGACAATTTCAAAAAAAATGGAAGACATGATTAAAGAAATTGAATATCTTGAAAACCAACCCTGGGTTCAAAATTAACGTAAGCTCTTTATGGGTAAATCAGAAATTTTTTGCATGAAACCTTTTGTTCTTTGGATGACTGGTCTTCCATGTTCAGGAAAGACTACCATCGTGAAAGACTTGCAAAAAGACATTCCAAATTTGGCAATGCTTGATGGAGATGAACTAAGAGAATGGTTTTCTCCAAAAGATTTCTCAAAAGCAGGACGTGATGAACATAACAAAAAAGTTGCACACTTGGCAAAACTGTTGTTAAAACATGGTGTTCCAAGTGCAGTATCTCTGGTTTCACCATATCTTGAAAACCGAGAAAATGCCAGAACTATTGTTGATGCAGGTGATCAGTTTGCAGAATGCTATGTCAAATGTTCACTAGAAGAATGTGAGAAAAGAGATGTCAAAGGCATGTATGCCAAGGCACGAAAAGGAGAAATCAAAGGATTTACCGGAATTGACGATCCTTACGAGGCTCCTGAAAAAGCAGATCTTATAGTTGACACAGAAAATGAATCACTTGATGATAGTGCAAACAAAGTAAAGGACTTTCTTAAATCAAGAAACCTACTCTAATTTTTTAAATTCATCAACTATTGTTTGATGAATAATTCCATTTGTAACTAGAATTCCGTTTTGATGATGAACTTCCTTATTGTTGTATGAAATGTTGTTTCCTAGCATATCTGTCATCTTTCCACCTGCCTCAGAAATTATACAATATGATGCTGCTGAATCCCATTCTTTCATTTTGTTTGTGGTTGTGATATATGCTTCAGCTTCACCTGATGCAATTTTTCCTACCTTTAATGAACTACCAATACTTGTAAAATCTTCAATTCCCAATTTTCTGATAAAGGTCTTTTCTTTGTCTGATAAATGATGTCTTGAGCCAACAGTTCTGCATTTTGAAATTTCTCCAGTTGTAGTTACAGAGATTTTCTTCCATTCGTCATTAGAATATCTAAATGCTCCTTTTCCTTCTTGTGCAACAAATAATGTTCTCTCCGTTGGCCAACCTATAACTCCCAGAATCGGCCTTTTGTTTTTTACAAGTGCAATCATTACAGTAAACTCTCCTGTTTTGTCAATGAAATCAGAAGTGCCATCTAACGGATCTACTATCCAAATTGTTTCTTCAGATAATCTACTTTGGTCATCATTGTCTTCTTCAGATAATATTTTGTGCTCTGTTTGAGCTAGAATTCCTTTGATTATCTCGTTACTTTTTAGATCTGCTTCTGTGATGGGTGAATCATCTTTTTTTGTAAATTCTTCAAATTCTCCTCTGTAGATCTCTAAAATTGCATCTCCTGCTTCCTGTACTGCCTTTATGGCGATATCTAACTCAGGAAGCTTGTCTAAAATTGATATATCTTTCAAAATGTATTCCTAAGTTGTTAGTTCTGGCTTTAATGTCCATACCACACCAAGTGCAATAAATGGAATCGAAATAATTCCAATAATTCCAAGAATTGTGAAAAATTGGGATTCTGAAACTAGTGGATTGTTAATAATCCAAGGAAGTGGTAAAGATACGATTATCCAAATAATCCCTAATAATATAATCAACTTTGCTTTTGCTTTTCTATCTTTCATCACTGTTCACTTTCTCCTGGTGCTATTAAATTCATGTGAATTTATTTGGTTGATTCTCCTCCATCTACTGCTAAAATTGCACCTGTAGTCCATGCTGCATCATCTGAGGCAAAATAGAGTACAGCTTTTGCCACTTCTTCAGGTTTGCCCATTCTTCCTAATGGGTGCTCTGCATCCATGAAATCTCTATCTTTTTGAGTTTTCACAAACGGTTTTGTCATATCAGTATCTACTACACCTGGACAAATACAATTGACTCTGATTTTGTCTTCAGAATATTCAAGTGCCCAACATTTTGTAAGTACAACGAGTGCTGCTTTTGTTGCAGAATATGCATCTGCATTAAATCCCTGATATGCTTTTAGTCCTGCATCTGATGAAATGTTAATTATCGAACCTGATGTTTTTTGTAAATGAGGAATTGCCTCTTTTGTAATTCTAAACTGTCCTGTAAGATTTACATCCAAAACTTCATTCCATTCATCATCATCAATTTCATGTAATTTTTTTATTCTCGGAAAAACCCCTGCATTGTTTACAAGAATGTCTAATCTACCAAATTTTTCAACAATTTTTCTTACTACATTTTTTACATCATCTGTTTTTCTTACATCAGCTACAATTGCAAATGAATTGGGAATTTCAGAAGATGCTTTTTCTAATCGCTCTTGGTTTTTTCCGGTAATTGCTACACTAGCTCCATTTTCTGACAATATCCTTGCAGTAGCAAATCCAATTCCTCTGCTTCCGCCAGTTACTAGGGCTACTTTACCTGATAAACTCAATAGCTTTAACAGAAAAATTCGTAATTTATAGATCGATTTTTAAGAAATAGGAATGAAATATTTTAATTATTAAAGAATTAATTGTAATTTATTATATTAAGTGTTAAATAGTTGAAGTTCCTATAATAATTAATGCCGAAGGATATAATTCCTATCGACTAAAACCGCGTAACCCCGCAGAACGATATAGGCAATCAAGCGCTAAGGTCGTTTGACAACGAGAGGGAATCTCTCATAGTTCTGCAATGAAGGGGATTACGCCTCTTAATTTTGTAAAATACTGACAGACACTGAACCCATCACATTCCCATTTGGATTAATGTTAATTGATACCCGTTGATCTTCTGAAATTGTAATTTTATTTTCTCCAAGATATTCCCATGTATAATATTCAGAAATTCCTGTTTCATGTAAAGTATTTTCTAATTTGAAATCTTCAAAAAATTCTATACTGTATCCATCTAATGAAATTGATAAAATCTCAGGACTACTTCCGTTTGGAACAAATCTGAAATAATATTCCCCACTTTCTATTTCAAAAGTTTCTGTATATTCTCCATTCTCATACATCTGCGGATCTGCTAATGTCACATGAAAAATAACCCCGTCACTTTTCTCAGATGAGTCCAAAGACATCATCATAACAAATCCTATGATTATTGCAATGGAGATGATGATTATTTTCTTTTTCACAAAATTATTTTGAAAATTCCATTATAAAAATAAATTTCTAGTTTTCTCTTATTTTTTTGGTTAGTTCTTCTATTTTTTCAAGTTGTTCTAAAATCCATGAGTCATTTATCAAATCCATAATTTCTTCCATTTTGAATAATTTTGGTGTAGTCATCCCTTCTTCAAAATCATATAATTTGATAACTCTATTTTTGACATTTTCAGATTCAATCTTTTTATTTTGTGCAAAATTATGTGCAAAATCATTTCTAATTTCTCTAATCTCATTTAATTTTTGTTGAATCTTTATTCTTGTTTTCTCTTCAATTGCTTTTTTAAATTCTTGATGATTTTTCATTATTCTTGATATCCACACTATTTTTGTTCCAAAAGATGCAGTTCTATCCTCATCAAATACAGTTTTTGCCCACAATGGAAAATCATTTTTGTCACGTAAAAACAAGTCTGAAATAATTACCGTAAGTGTTGAATCTAGAACTGAAACATAGCTCAGAAAATTACCCCTAATTCGATTTACCAAATTGACATATTCCTTATCTGTTAATTCTTTGGAATTATCTGGCAAATCAAAACCAAATGGTTCACTCATGAGTTATACCTAGAAAAATGACAAATAGGTTTTTGGATTGATTTTTCACCTTTGTTAGTGAAGTTACACACGCTGTGAATCATTCTTTACACCTGAAATTAAGTACATTTTCCTAAACCTAAACCATGGCTAATCTGAGTAACAAGTGGACTAAACCACCTACTACTAGTATTACTGAAAAAATTGGTGATACTGTCAAGCCTAAAGGTGCTCTAAAACCACGTGTCCAAGAAGGAGTCAAAAGATTACGATTACAGATTCAAAAATTAGATAAAATGTTGTCCGGATTGAAAGAACGAGACGAACAATTATTTTCAAGAATTGTAGAGGCAACCCAGAAACATGATACTCAAACAAGCAAGGTTCTAGGAAATGAACTAGCAGAAATTAGAAAAGTTATCAAAATTATGAGTAGTGCCAGAGTTGCTCTAGAACAAATTGAATTACGATTAACGACATTTAGTGATCTCGGAGATACTGTAGTAGCTATAATGCCAACAATGGGATTGATGAAGAATCTCAAATCATCTCTTGGAAAAGTAATGCCTGGAGCAGAAGCCGAAATTGGTCAGATGGCAGAAATGTTAGGTGGATTTATGACTGAAAGTTTCTCCGGTGATGCTGCATTTGGAACGGATGAAACAACAAATGCAGAATCTGATGCAATTCTTAAAGAGGCAGCAGCTGTTGCAGAAAGTTCTGCAGGACAAATGTTCCCATCAGTTCCTACTGAATCAACGGCATCTACAGAATCAACTTCAAAATTTTACTAAAAAATATTTTTTAAAAATTTACTTGTTATGTTATAATATTTACTATTGATCACGTCTATTTTCTTATATTCAATTTTCATTGTTCGTTCTTGAGAGTATTTTGGCTGAGAATCTAAATAATACTATGCTGTGAGGATTAAAGTTGAAGAATTATCTAATCTTTGGATTTATCCTATACGCCCTTTTCATCCCTATCACTTCTTACGCCGAAAATGTTGAATTAGAAATATCTAAACCAAAAATTGTTGATAGTATTGGCAATACTGTAGATGACATTTTTGCTCCATTAAATGGAGTACATTTTGCCTATCAACCATCTGCAATACTGAAGAATACTGGAACATCTCCAATAGATTTCACCTTCTATGCTATGGTTGATGATGGAAATGAATTGTTGGAACTCAGTTCCTTTTCAGCATCAATAAACCCTAATCAAGACTTTACACTTGCTTTAACCTGGAATCCACAAAAAGAAGGCAAACACACACTCATCTTTGGAGTATGGAATAATCTTGGAGAAAAAAATGATCTAATAACACCAATTGAATTAGATGTAAATGTATTATCAAAAGACTCTTCAACCAATTCAATTCAAATCGCATCATTTGTAGATGAAACTAAAGATCCACAAAGCTACATTGACAGATACAACAATGAAGAATCATACAAAGAATGGTTTGATGAAAACTATCCACAATATGATTCCATAGAGCAAGCAGTAGGGCTATTTGAAACACCAAAAGAAAAAGTTCCTACATGGATAAAAAACAATGCAAAGTGGTGGTCTGAAGGAAATATTGATGATGATACATTTGTTAGCGGTGTACAATTCTTGATGGAAGAAAAAATTGTAAATATTCCTGATTTGCCTCAACAGCCATCAGAAAAAACAAAACCAAACTTTGTAGATGAAACTAAAGATCCACAAAGCTACATTGACAGATACAACAATGAAGAATCATACAAAGAATGGTTTGATGAAAACTATCCTGATTATACTATTGAAGAAGCAGTTGGAATATCAAAACCAGTTCCTACATGGATAAAAAACAATGCAGATTGGTGGTCTGAAGGATTAATTTCTGAAGATGAATTTGTTAAGGGAATTGAATTTCTAGTAGAAAATAGAATTTTGATTGTAAACTAGTTATAAGATGATTCTCGAGATTCCTTAATTTTTCTAACTCGACTGCCCTCATCATCAATAATTCTATCAACACCTGATAATTTCTCTCGTAAATTGTTGATTATAGAACCAACTTCGTCTGCTTCTGATTCTACCTGTTTTCTCTTTTCAGCAAGTTCTGAAATTCCTCTATTTTCTTCCTCAATGTATTCACTGACTTTTTGGAGTTTTTCTTTTAGATTTTTAATATCTACTGATTCTTCTTCAATATCTTTCTCAAGTAAAGTTCGTTTATCTTTGAGATTCTTAATCATTAAACCAACATAATCAATTGCTTCTTCAAGCTGGGCACGTTTTCCCATTAATTCTCCAATTCCAATCTGACTTGGAGTCTCTGAAACAGTATTTTCTGGAGTTTCTTCTGCTGTATTTTCTTCAGGTCTATCCTCTACCATTTCTCCTCCCTCTTCTTTCTTGAATTTATCAAACATTTTATGATTTACTTTCTAAAATGGGAATAAAAAGTTACTATGAATCTCAAAGCTGACAAGGTGAATGATTTTTACTCAAAAAAAGGAAAAATGTGGTGAATTATTTCACCGAAATTGAATTTCTGAACTCTTGGTTAGAATCAACTGATTTTTCAAAACTGGTAGCTCCAATCTCAAGAAATTTGATATTTTGACCCATCTCAGGATTTACTGCTGAATTAAAGAAAATTTCAAAGACATTCTCATTTTCTGAAAACTTGCCAGAAAATACAACTTTGTAACTGAGATCCTCATCTGAGGCAGTTCCATGTAGTTCTACATGGGAACCATTGGATTTTCCACTTAATTCTAGGTCAAACTCTCTTTCTCCAAGACTTAGGACTCCATTAGTTGAAATCTCCCACAAGTCTTGCCCGACTTTTACTGCTTTTCCATCAAAGAGAGTAATTCCAGCATTATAGGCCTTGTAATTCATTATTGCCCATCCTGATATGTCAGTTGACAACATTCTCTGCATATCTTCTTTTGAAGTATCAGATGGCAAGGTATAACGTTGGACTTTGAGCTTTCCATCAACCATTTTTTCGGTTAGAATTACTCCTAGCCCCTCATTTTTGGAACTTCCTTTTGGCTCATAAACTCCAGTATTGTCTGCAAACGAGTAGGTTACAGTGATTGGAGATGCACCAAGCATCAAAAGGACAGCAATAACACCAATAGTTCTGTTTTGGGGTTTTACCATGAATAGTACACTTCAAAATTATACATTAGGAACAGACAGGAATTGTTCTGTTCTTTATATACTGAATTTTAGCAAAATCCCCTAAAATCTGCCAGTTTCAGACGTTTTTTCTCAATATGTCATAAAGTCTGTTTTTTGCATGAAACCTAGCATTTTTTACACAAAAAACTAGGCACAGAATTTTTAGGAATTTTCTTCCCCGCAACAATTTTGCTAAAAATTGACCATTTTTTCTGTTCAAAATGGTGTTCCGCTATGTGTTCCGCTATGGTGTTTCAAAACATTCCTCAATAACTAATTGATTGTATACTATACCATGTCAAAACAACAATACAGGTCCGAAATGGGCATCATGGGTGATATCCTAAACGTTACTGCTGATGGCGGTCGTGAAGGAATCATTGTATCTGCAATATCTCGCAAAGCCAACCTATCTCACTATGCAGTACTAGACAAATGTGAGAAACTGGTAGAAGCAGGCTTAGTCGAGTCTGTCAAAAACGACAGAAATAGAGTCTTTCAAATCACTGAAAAGGGACTTAAATTTTTCCAAGAATTCAAGAGATTTCAGGGACTCGTGGAGAGCATGAATCTAAGGTATTAGCCAATGAATCCCCAAATCGTACCAATTCATAGGACAGAGCCTCGAGAAGATGGAATGCTTTTTGTAAGGACTGATGGTATCATCGATACAATGGTTAATGCACCTCTGATAGTTGCAGGATTGCTGGTTGTAGCACTAACGATACCTTTGCAGACCTCATTTGCCACTACTCGAACTCTTGATCTAATCATCAATTCAGATGGTTCTACACATATCTCATCCCAAATTGATGTGGATTCATCAAACTTTGAGTTAAGTCTCTTTGGTCCATCTATTGACAACTTTGTTGCAATTGGGTCAGATGGTACAACACTATCTGGTGAAGTCATTGAAAACAAGGCAATGATTCAGGCAAATGACTATTCTTCTATTACCGTAAATTATGATATCCATGACTTGATTTCTAAAGAAGGTAGAATTTGGACATTTTCATTTGATTCTCCTACAAGATATTCTCTCTTAATGCCAGAAAACTCTGTTATTGTTGGAATGAACATTCTACCTGAAAATATGGAACAACTTGATTCTAAAATTAAACTAGATATCTCTACTGGCTCTGCACAAATTGATTACATCTTTAGCACTCCCGTAGAAACACCTACAACTCCACCTGAATTTTCATTTGATTCAGTAACTATTGGTTTGATAGTTGGTCCAATTGCAGCTGCTGTAATTGCTTCAGTAATCGTAGCAAAAAAGAGAAAATCAAAACCTCAATTACAAACTGAGATAATCCAAGATACTCCTAAACCCACAACTGATTCACTAACTCCTGATACAATCTTTAATCTGAGACCAGATATGAGAGAAGATGACAAAGAGATTGTAAAATTCATCTCTGAGAACGGTGGTGAAGTCTTTGAAAGTGAACTAAGAAAGAAATTCCTTCAACCAAGAACTACTATGTGGAGAGCAGTAAAAAGACTAGAAAGATTAGGTGTAGTTGAAATTTACAAAAAAGATCTTCTAAATATGGTCAAATTACGAAACGATTTGGAGGAAGAGAATTGAAGAACTTTGCATTACTAGCATTATTGGTATTGACGGTAGGCATAATTTCTACAAACCAAGCATTTGCCGAACCGTTAGATTCTGTTAGTACCTTTGTTTCAAACTATGATGGTGATTCTGCAACTGTAGAGATTACTTGGAATAACGATAATTCAGTGAAAAATTACAAAGTTGGCTGTGTTAGTTGCACTCCAAATATTGTGGAATTTACAACTGGTAATAGTATGACCATGGATAATGTTACACCATTCCCTAATGGCTCATCTGCATTACTCTATGTGATTAGCTATGATTCTGAAAATAACATTATCACTGCAAAACAACTCATCGTCAATCTCAACCAATAATTTTCAAACTTCCAAAAATTATCATAAACTTATTATACATTTTCCAAACAGAATTGAGCATGGCATCTAAAGGAATTACTGTTGGAGTGGGAATTCCAATGATTGTAGTTGGCGCTTTAATGGCATGGTTATGGGCTCCAATGGAAGGAAATCTTCAAAATCAAGTAGAACTAATTGGAAGCACAATTGGCATTCTGGGCATAGTGTTCTTTATCTCTGGATTGTTCTACACAAAAGAACCCGTGATGCATTAGAAACTCACTGAATAAATAATGAAAAAAATTACCATTATTACTTGAAAGTTAGAGTATTTGAAATATTTACATCCGTAGAAGGAGAAGGTATTCTTTATGGGACAAAGACACTTTTTGTAAGACTCGCAGGTTGTCCCTTTACTTGTTTTTATTGTGATACAAAAGAATCCCTTCCACTTGATTCTGGCACAGAATACTCTATTGAGGAAGCAAACCAACTAATTGATTCTAATCTGAAAAACCAAACATACAAGGTAAATTTTACAGGCGGTGATCCACTCATTCAACACCAAGCAGTTGCATTACTTGCAAAACACATTCAGGACAAAAAGATTCCAACATATCTAGAATCATCATGTTTTGATATTGATAGATTCAATCATATCTTGCCATTTATTGACATTGTAAAAATTGAATTCAAAACCAAGGATTCAGATTTTGTAGACTCTCAACATTATGAAAAATTGATTAGTCATACTATGAAATGCTTAGAATCCTCAGTTTCTGCAAAAAAGACAACTTACATCAAAGTAGTTGTCAGTTCTAAAACAAAACCTAATGATTTTACAGAACTAGTCAATCAAATATTTGAGGTTGTATCAAAAGATAACATTGATGGATTCATCATCCAACCAACATATGGTGTTGCAGAACCTTCACTTGATTTGTTGTTGAGTTTGTATGATGTTGTTTTTCCACATTATAACGAAGTCAAGGTTGTTCCTCAATTACATAAATTCATTGGCGCACCATAGTTGCCACAGCCTAAAATTCCGATTACGTTCAAATACTAGAAAAATCGTCTCAAATCATCAAAATGGATGAAGAACGTGTAAAGAAACTTGTCCGAGAATTAATAATTGAAGTTGGTGAAGATCCTACTCGTGAGGGCTTGCGTGAAACACCTGAAAGAATTGCAAACATGTATCAAGAAATTTTTTCTGGATATGACTCTGATTCAGAATTAGCTGTTCAATTCTCAGAGGATTCTGATGTAGTTGTAGCACGTGATATTCAGTTTTATTCTATGTGTGAGCATCATATGCTTCCATTCTTTGGTAAAATCCACATTGCATATTCTCCAAATGGTAGAGTCTTTGGAATCTCAAAACTTGTTAGACTAGTTGAAAAATACTCTAAACGACTCCAAATTCAAGAGCGACTAACCAAAAATATCGCAGATGAACTATACTCTCAAGGCGTTAAGGGAGTAGTCGTTTTAGCTGATGCAGAGCACCTATGTATGAAAATGCGTGGTGTTAGAAATGATGCAACACTATCCTCATCAGCATTTAGAGGAATTTATGAAAATAAAGAGGAAAAAGAGAGCATTATGACTCTAATCAGAAAACGTGCTACAGATTCTGCATTTTAGATACTCAAAAATTAAATACCGATTCTATTTCAAAAAACTCATGGATGATGGAAGAAAAATTGCATATGTCCCAAAGGAAGGCTGGCCTAGTTTTACTTGGTATGCAATTGAATTTGCAATAGTTCTTGCAGTTTGTATGTTAGTTGCAAGAGAAGTTGTTGCAACTCTGTCAGAATTATCTCCAGATCTTCAGAACTACATATGGTGGGGAATCACTGGATTGATTTTCTTGGCATGGTATATTGGAATAAGAGGATTTATTCTAAAAAAGAAAATTCTAAAAAATAGACATTAGAATTATTTTAGATATTTTGTTTTATCTATAATTCCTGCTTTTTCAAATGCAATCTTTCTATTATTACAAGACTCACAAACACCACAATGCAGTTTTTTGTTTGAATAACAACTCCAGGTTCTAAAAATAGAATCTCCCAATACTGTTTTTCCTTTCTTTAACAAGTCACTTTTTGATAATCCTTCTCTGTATGGGGACCAAATCTCTATCTTCTTTCTCAATTTTGAATTAATTCCATCAATCTCACCTTGGTTAAATGCTGATTCTAATTTCTTTGCAAAAGCAGGCCTGCAATCTGGATAATGTTTGTCTCCTGTATGTGCACCATATACAACT
Organism: Candidatus Nitrosopumilus sp.; assembly: GCF_965263415.1. GTDB lineage: Archaea > Thermoproteota > Nitrososphaeria > Nitrososphaerales > Nitrosopumilaceae > Nitrosopumilus. The sequence goes on along the minus strand of NZ_OZ253671.1, from coordinate 430,482 downwards.
AGGGATGCATTCAGTGTGTATGCCCATGCAGATGCAACAGAGAGAAACACTGCATTTCTGATTGGCACTACTATGGAGTATTCAAACTTGCTTGGAATCTTTCTTTTTGAACTAGTCAAAACATTAGAGTCTCCATACAATTCTTTCATAAAACCAATATCGATAATCTTGTGTTTCTTTAGTCCTAGTTTCTTTGCAAATGATTTTGCGGCAGAAATCTCCATGTTTGCTTTTTGACCATATGAAAAAGTAATTCCATACAACTCATACTTTGATTTTAGAAATGATACTGCACAAACAGAGTCGACTCCTCCACTAAAAACAATTACTGCTTTTTTCATGACTCATCAAATCATTTTTTCTTGTCTGCAGCACCTTTGCTTGGTTTGCATATTACTGTCTGACATTCTGTTTTTGCTGATGAAAATCCTCTTGACATTGCAGAACTAATCTTTTTCAAATCAGCTGAACTTTTGGAAAATGCAATTACTGAAGGTCCTGCACCACTGATTGTCACTCCTAATGCCCCTGCTTTTAGGGCATTTTCTTTGACCTTGTCAAATCCTGGAATCATATGCTTTCTTGCAGGCTCTACAATTACATCTTTGATTGAATTGCCAATTAATTCTGGATCTTTTTTCATAAATCCTGCAACAATTGCAGATGCATTTGATAAATTCAAAATACTGTCTATTAATTTTATTTTCTTTGGAACAACTCCTCTTGAAACTTTGGTCTTTTTCTTTGGAACATCAAGTTTTGGAACAGCAACACACATTCTAAGATTAGTTGGAGGATCTATTCTAGTTACTTGTAATGGATTTGTTTTAACAATTACAAATCCTCCTAATACAGAAGCTGCAACATTATCATAGTGAACTGAACCTGCACTGGCTTTTTCACCAGAACCTGCATACTCTACTAGAGAATTTCCATCTAACTTTAATCTAAATAATTTGTCAAATGCCACTGCAGTAGCAGCAGCCGATGCGGCACTACTTCCCATCCCAAACCCTGCAGGAATGCCTTTTTTGATTTTAATCTCTACTCCGCTTTTTATCTTGAATTTTTTTTTCATATTTTTTACAACTAGTCCTGCAGTATTGTTGTCTGGATTTGTTGGAATGTTATCATCAGTTACTATTGTGATTCCAGTTTTTGTTTTAGTCAAAGTGACTTCGTCATAAAATGCATCTATTGCCAAACCAAATACATCAAACCCTGGACCTAGATTTGCTGTAGAAGAGGGTGCTTTTACTGTAATTTTTGATGCCACTAGTCTTCTACCTCTTCTCCCAAATTAAGAATTCTGCTAAGAGCTCCCTCGAGATTGACAAATCCGTCTCCCGTTATATTTGAGATTGGAATTAATCCTTGAGCAAATCCACTAAGATTCAATCCTCTCAAGATGTTTGTAGTCAGAGTATAGGTGTCACCATCTGCATCATTTGCAATTGCACTCTCCAAAGTACTCAAACTACTTGACCATTGCAGAATATTTTTGAGATTGGCTCCAATAAGATCAGTTTTTGTTAACACGTTGATTGTTGGCAGATTAAGACGTAATCTAATTGATGTTGCTAAAAGTGCAATTGATACAAAATTAACTGGACTTGTAATCAACGCACCATCAAAAAGAAATACACTTGTTTTTTCTTCAGATGTAATGTTGTCTATAAGAAAACGTCCGCTAGAACGATATGCAAATAATTCTATTTGTCCTGGCGTATCAACGATTAGATAGTCTGGATTTACTCTGTTTACCTCATTTTGAATATCATCAATCTTTGATGCAATCAAATCAGCTGCCATAACTAATGCACCGTTTGGACCTAGATCGTATTGTTGCATAATTGATACAATATCTACAAAATCCCTTACATCAACATCACAACTATATGGTAGATTTTCAACTCCTGGATCTAAATTTAGAACTGCAGCAAATGCTCCGTTCTTTGTATAGTAATCATATAATTTTGATGAGAGTAAGGATTTACCTGAACCGGCAGTTCCAGAAACAAAAATGGTCTTCAATCTGTCTGATTCATAATTTGCTCATATTTCAAACTAGTTGAGCACTGCAGAATATTATTGAGGCTAACCTCAATAAAGTACAAAATTCATGCCTGATTTTAGGCATGAAAACTCTGCTGAACTAATTTTGTCAACTTTCATATTTGATCCTTCAAAGAAATCATCAAATGAACTGGAGACTTGCAGCTATTCCTGCTACCCTAATTCCAATTATCATTATAGCTATTCAATTTGATATTAAACCTGAAGATGTTCTTGCAATTGGATTCTTTCCATTTGTTGGTGCAGTTGTAGCAATGATGATCAAACTAGGACTTCAGGGAGTCAAGTTTGCCTACATTGCAAGAAGATATCTTGGTAATTTTGATTCTGTTTTGAAATTAACTGGAGTTCGTGTGGGTAGTGAGTTTATCAAATTTACAACTCCGATGTTCATTGGAGCAGAATTCATTGTAATCTATTATTTGCACAAAAAGGGAGTAAAGCCTTCAAAATCAACATGGATTGCAATCATGGATATTGTAACTGAAGTATTTGCAGCTGGACTACTATCTATAATGGCAGGAATAATTGCGCTGCTAAATGGAGCATATGTTGTAGCAGCAGTAGTTTTGGGAACTAGCATTACTGTTACTACATTATGGATGGTTCTCTTCTTCTTGTCTTCTAAACGTACATTCCAAGTTCCTAAAATATTAGGAAAACTTGCAAAAAGATTTGGAAAAGAGAAAGGCGTCAAGTATATCGAACAAACAAACTCTTGGATGGAAGAAGTGTGTACTATGAGTAGAGAAAATCTTAAAACTTCTGAATCAAAAAAAGTCTTTACAATATCATTCTTGTTTTCAATAGCATCTTGGTCATTTTATGGAATTTCATTTATGATCATTGCAATGGGAACTGGATATGTTATCAACGCATTTGATTCTATTATGGCTGTGATGGGTGCAAACGCAATTGGAAATCTTCCAATTACTATTGGTGGTTCTGGTCTTGCTGAATTTGGAATTGTAGCGTATCTGAACAACCTTAATCCATTTGACTTTGATGCTTCTCAAGGTGGTTTAGCATGGGATGCCGTAATAGGCTGGAGAATTGCAACATACTATGTACCAATTGTGATTACTTGGTTACTTTTAGTAAAATTGGCACTGAGTAGAATCTCAAAACCTCAAGCCCCATAGAAACCACTTTATCTTAAAACGATTTTTTTGATTTGTGGATTTCAAAAATAAAACAGTATTGATTACTGGGGCATCATCTGGAATTGGCAAACAAACAGCAATAGAATTCGCAAAACTAGGTGCTAACATAATTCTAGTTGCAAGAAGAAAAGAAAAATTAGACGAACTTGCAAACGAATTAGAAAAATTCAATGTTACTACATTTGCTTGTAAATGTGATGTATCAGATAAGGCACAAGTAAAAGAAATGTCAAAAACTGTTTTAGAAAAATTTGATTTTATTGATGTGTTAGTAAATAATGCTGGTTTTGCAATTTATGGTTATGTCAAAGATCTGTCTATTGATGAAATAGAATCCCAGATGGAAACAAATTACTTTGGAATGATGTATTGTATCAAAAACTTTCTACCGTCAATGTTGGATAAAAAATCTGGGCATATAGTTAATGTTGCTTCAGTTGCTGCAAGCTTTGGTCTTCCTGGAATTGCATCTTACTGCGCATCGAAATTTGCAATGCTAGGATTTTCTGAGGGTCTCAAACATGAACTTCATGGTACTGGGGTAGGAATTACCGTTGTTAGTCCAATAATGGTTAGAACAGACTTTTTTGATCATCCTTCATTTGAGAAAATGCCAAAATACTCTCCAACATCTCTTAGTTCTAAAACTGTTGCAAAAGCAATTCTAAAAGCTGCACATTCTCCTAGACTGGAAATTATTGTTCCTTCTGTAGTTAGAAGTGCTGTTTGGTTAAAGCATACGTTTCCTTATTTCATTAATCCTATTATGGGCAAGTCTTTCAAAAAACAATTAGATGCTGTAAAATAATTCTAAATTATTCTTCATCATCTGCGGCTTCATTAGAGCCTACATCTAACAATTCAAGTGATTTTAGTTCGAATTGATAAATTGCATTCATATCGATCTCTTTTTCTTTTTCTAAATATTCTGAAACTTTTTTGCTAAGTGGTGCTTTGTGTTGATCAAAAACAAACTCATAGACTTCTCCTTTTAACAAGTCATCTATTTTGATACTTTTTGAAACATCCATAGTCACAATGTGTCTGCCATCTTCTACAGCATCATACAATTGAACATCAACTTTGTTATCCTCGTAATAAAACTCTAGTATATATCCCGATTTTTTCAATTCTTCAGGCTTCTTGAATTTTGCATTTTGAATCTCATCAGTAACCCATTCAGGAATTTCATCTTCTTTTTTCTTTTTTACCATAATAACTCACGCTAGTTTTCAGCTTTTTCTTTTTTGCTCTTTGACCACCATTCTAAATAGTCATCATGCTTATCATCACGTGTTCTTTCTTTTTGGTTAAGTTTGTATCTGATATCTGAAACTTGTTCTCTTGTTGCATAAAGACCACATCGTTTACAGACAAAATTTCTTCTATTCTTCTCATCCATTTTCATTGGAATGTCAATTTCATCGTATAATTTGAAAAGATCATCTCTACTTCTTTCTTCTTCAGGAACTTCAGATTCATATTTTTCTTGAATCTTTTTTTTCTCTCTGTGTGTACATTCTGGACAGTTAGGCACTGATGATTTGGCTTAATTTTTTCCATAAAAGCGTTCCCACATTGTAAATTGATCGATAAGTATCTGACACGCGGATTTTTTCATCATCCCTTTCGGTCCGTTCGCCCATCGAAATCCCGCGTGCCAGATGAGCGAAATTCTAAAAATAATGTATTATCTCTTTTCCTCCAAGGTTTGAGCAGCAATCTTTGCTGAATTTTCAGCCCCATTTGGAACAAAATTCTTTGAAAACTCATTCAAACTCTCTTCAAACCTCTCATAATTCTCTCTAATCCTTGAAATTCCTTCAATTACCTGCTTTGTTTTTGTTGCTAGAATTCCCAAATTCTTCTCTTCTGCCCATCTAATGTTGTTTGTGTGCTCATCATAGATTGGAATTCCAATGATTGGTTTTGCTTTTCCACCCATAATCTCACCCATAACAGTATGAGACCCATTCACAACGGTATATCTGCATAAATCCAACACTGAATCCTTTTCTTGCTCTGAAAGAAATCCCACATCAATCTGAATCCAATCTATTTTCTTCTCTAATGCATCAGATATGGAGTATCTTTTTCCATCTTTTCCAATAACAGAATCAATATTTGGATCATTTCTTGCATGTGAAATTATTCTTTTTTCTGTTTTCATCTCATCTTTATGAAATACTTCTTCATATCTCTGACCAGTTCCATCATTTGTTGATTTATTTCCAGTTCTCATCCAGTAACCAAATTCATTATTTTCAATTAGTTTTTCAAGATCAGAACTTTCTGTCTTGTCAATTTTCTTGCTGTTTGTAAAATGGCCGACAAAAGTTACTTTGTCCTCAGATTCTTTTATAAAATTTAGATTATACTCACACATCGTATAAGGTGGTGGAGAGTCAGCAACAAGAATTTTTGATGCTTTTTGAATTTGCTTTGCTACAAATATCAATGATGGATATAGATATGATCTAGAATTGTATAGTTTTGGTCTGAATTGGTTTGTTATGAATAAGCTTGGTATGTTTCTATTTTTTGCTAAAATATTTGATCCCATATCTCCATCATTTATTACCAAATCAAATTTTTCTTTGTTGTAGAGTTTTCTTTCTTCTCTAAGATAATTTGCAATTTGTCTTACTAGAGGTGGGTTTTTTGAAATTGGCAGTAATAAATTCATTAATGACATTGAAACACTTGGACCAAACTTTCCATCAATTGGAGTTGGCATTAAAATCTCATGAATTCTTTCTCTTTCATTTGGAAACTTTTTCAATAATTTTTCGTATACATGGTCTTTGCTTGAAAAATGAACTTCGAAGTCTTCTTTGATGTAATCTCCAAGAACTTCATTTAGCCTCATCATTCTTGAATAGTGACCACTTCCCCATGGATAGATAAATTCTCCTATCTTAAGCACAATATTGCAACCAAATATGCTGTTTAAATTCTCAATGATTCTCTTCTAATGAATCCAAAACATCGTGTACATTGTTTGGTCCTGCCTGAATAGAAATCACTTTTCTTGTTTTGAGGGCATTTTCTACCTCTTTTTTTGCAAAAGGAGGAATATCATCTGAACTCATAGTTACAATATTTTCTAATTTCTTGATATTTCTCTCCAATCCGATCTCTTTTGCTTCATCAAACAAGTTTGTGTCTACTCCAGCTAATGAAACTAAGGGAATCTTCTTTTTTGAAAATATCAGTTTTAATGCATTGTCTAGAAAATCTGATGAAAATATTTGTGGTGATATAGCTAATGACACTCGCTTGATTGAATATTGTAACATTATTTCTAAAACTGAATTTACATATGTTAGATAATTTTTGACTCCCTTCGGATTTATTTTCAGATGGAGAAACTCTAATTCAATCTTCTCTTGAACTAATCTTGGAATTATTTGATTTAGCATTTTAACTAGATTCATCAACTCTGATTTTTGTCGATAACAAACGATTATCTTTGTGTCATATCCCTGTTTTATGGTCTCATAACAAGAAACTGCAGACAATTCGTCATATACTGCACAAATTGTTTTCTGATTTTGTGATTGGTATGGAATGCCACCTTTTCCTTTATCTGAAAAAATACAGATGTATGCATTATTCTTTGTTAGATATGTATACAGTAATTTATCATAATTTTGTTCTGTTCCTGGGTGAGCCCCAAGCTTTGATTTTTTTTCGATGATGCTTGATGTAGCTGCGATCTCTACATCCTTTACAAGAAATCCTTTTGAAATCCCTTCAACTTTGACTAGAAATTTTTCTCCTTTTAGGAGTAAATTACCTCCTACAGAAGTGATTTCGGAAACTATATCTTTATAATTATTTTTTATCTGTTTTGCAATTGCAATCTCTTTGATTCCAAAAAGCATGTTAATTGCAGATGATGCAAAGACCGGATCATTTGCATCTACTAAAATAATTTCCCCATCTCGCTTTACTGATTTGAATTGTTGATTTTTTATTTTTAGAATTTTTTTAATATTGGAAATTAACTGTGGAATTTTATTTTTTGAAAATACAGTTGGAAAAACTATGACATATGACGTTTCATCCATATTTTCTACTTGGAAATCTACTTGTTTATAATTTAGGACAAAACCTCGGGTAATCAATATAAAACAAATACTTCAAGTCAATATGTGACTAGATTTACACAAGAACAAGTAGATGATCTCAACTCAAAGATAAAAACAGCTGAAGAAGCTCTTCAATGGGTATCTGATAATCTACATCCTAAGGTTGCAAAAGCTTCAAGCTTTGGTGCTGAAGATGCAGTTGTAATGGATATGATGTTAAAAATTAATCCAAAATTTAGATTCTTTACTTTGGATACTGGTCGATTACCTCAAGAGACATATGATATCATGGATGTCTTGAGAAAAAAATACAATATTACAATTGAAGTGTTATTTCCTGATACCAAAGAAGTTGAAGATATGGTAAAAGAAAAAGGACTAAACTTGTTCTATGAAAGTGTAGAGAACAGAAAACTCTGTTGTGAGATACGTAAAGTACATCCTATGAACAAAATGTTGAGTACACTTGATGGATGGGTTACTGGACTAAGAAGAGAACAGACCAAAATTAGAGAAGATGTTACGATGTTCCAACTTGATCATGGACATGGTGGGATTCTCAAGATAAATCCCATAATTGATTGGACATGGGATCAGATTCAAGAACATATCAAAAAATATGATTTACCATACAATAGCCTTCTTGACAAGGGCTATCCTAGTATTGGGTGTGAGCCATGTACCCGACCAATAAAGCCTGGAGAAGACATTCGAGCAGGAAGATGGTGGTGGGAACAAGGAGAACACAAAGAGTGTGGCCTTCATATAGAGCGTAAAAAAGAGGATTAGCATGTCAGAAAACGCTTCAATCAAACCACATGGTGGAGTACTAGTTAACAGAATTACAAATGTTGATCCTACTGGATTATTCTCAATTACAATTTCAGAAGACTTGGCAAATGATGTTGAAAATATTGCAGATGGTATCTTTAGTCCCTTGGAGGGATTTTTAGGTCAACAAGACTTTGAGAGTGTTATATCAAGAGGAAGACTTGCAAATGATCTGGCATGGACTATTCCTATCGTATTGGATGTTGATGAGGAGACTGCCAATAAAATGAAAGATGCAGGAGACGTACTATTACAAAATCAAGATGGAATTGGTGTTGCTGTATTACATGTTGATGAAATATTTACATTTGATAAGGAAAAGGCGGCCAAAGGGGTCTATGACACTAATGATACATCCCATCCAGGTGTAGCATACACAATGTCAATGAAAGATTTCCTAGTTGGTGGAAAAATTGATTTTATTCAAAGACCAAATGATACTGAAATTAGAAAAAATAGACTAACTCCAAAACAAACAAGAGAAGCATTTGCACAAGCTGGATGGAAAACCATTTGTGCATTTCAAACTAGAAATCCGCCACATGTCGCACATGAGATGCTACAAAAAACGTCAATTACAACACGAGATGGAGTATTTGTAAATCCTGTAATTGGAAAGAAAAAATCTGGTGACTTTGTTGATGAAGTAATTGTAAAATGTTATGAAACTATGATAGAACATTACTATCCAGAAAATAGATGTAAACTGGGAACTCTACATACTCAAATGAAATATGCAGGACCAAAAGAAGCAATTCACCATGCAATAATGAGACAAAACTATGGCTGCACTCATATCATTATTGGAAGAGATCATGCAGGAGTTGGAAAGTTCTATGATCCAATGGCAGCACAAAAAATATTTTCAGATTATCCTGAATTAGAAATTGCTCCAGTATTCTTCCCACCGTTCTTCTATTGTAGAAAATGTCTTACATACACAACCCCAAAGGCATGTCCACATGATAATGATGACAAGGAGCAAATTAGTGGAACTGCATTGAGAGAAATGATTCAAAATGGACAAGCACCTTCTCAATTTATCCTAAGACCAGAAGTTGCACAAGTAATTTTGGATCATCCAAAACCTTTTGTTGATTAGATATTTATTCAATCAAACTTGCACTAGCTCAATGAGATATCTATTTGCAGTAATTTTACTATGCGGAATTTTTACTACACCTGCATTTGCTCAGGAGGTAAATCCTTCGTTAATTATTGATGAAATCGAAATTCCTGCTGAAGAATTTAACAGAGTTTTACGAGATGCACCTATTATTCCTCTAGATGAAATCCATGCAGTCAGCTGGCAGGTAACAATTGATAACAATCTACTTTATGCAAATCCTGATGGAAATGCAGTCTTTCGGCTTTATGACGCAAACTCTGAAGATGAATTCATTGAGGTTGGAATGGGTTCAATTCCTGACAACAAGTTCTGGGTAGCAGTACAGACTCCAAAAGAAGGATATATTGTAGTTCACAGTGACTTAGAAAGAGGTTGGTACCCAGAGGCAAAATCAATTATCTCCTTTACTGATAGAGCAGGACTGACTGTCAATAACGGTGCAAGAATTGTCGTTACCAATTTGGATATTGGCGAATTTGCAATTGGTTCTTATTCTGTTTATGGAATGGAAGGCTCTACTGATCCTCCTGCAGTAAACTCTGGTAGATTACTTTTAGAATTTCTCTCAGGCGATCCATCAAAGAATGCATTTGCAATGTTTCCATTTTATGTTGCAGCAGGAATTGGTGTTATAGTTGGAGTATTGTTTCTAACTAAGAAGCGTTCTTAGATTTGTAAAACTTGCAACTTCGTTTAATTTTGCATACGTCACACATTGGGGATATTGGTTTGCATATGTTTTGACCATACATAACAAATGTATCATTAATGTCAATCCAAAATTTTTTGTCGACTTTTTTCATTAACTCTTGTTCTGTTTCTTCGGGATTTTTTGTTTCGACTAATCCTAATCTGTTTGAAATTCTATGAACATGTATGTCAACTGGGATTGCAGGTTTTTCAAATGCATAAACTAGTACACAGTTTGCAGTCTTTCTTCCAACTCCTGGTAATTCCACCAATGTATCCAAATCTTCAGGCACTTTACCCTTGTATTTTGAATCAATAATCTTTGCAACTTCAATAATTCGTTTTGATTTTACATGATAGAATCCAATTGATTTGATAATTTTTTCTACATCTTTTAGTTTGGCATTTGCAAGTTGTTTTGGATTTTTATATTTTGAGAATAATGCTTTGACTACCTTTGTTGTGCTCTCATCTTTTGTTCGGGCAGAAAGTATGGTTCCAATCAAAATACTAAACGGACCAGTTTCAGCGTCATGAAGATCTCGTAATGCAGTTATTCGTGGTGTCTTTACAGAATTCATTGTATCCATCATTTTGCTTAGAATTTTTTCCATTTTCATATGAAAAACTGCGTACAAGTATTATAACTGTAAATCCAAATTCATCTCATTGGAACTAACTAAAGAAGAAGAATCTGCACTAAAAGGCGAACAAGGTGAAATTATGCAGATGGCATACAGAATTCTTGTTGCAACCGGTGAGGCAACAGATGCAGAAAAACTAGTTCCAATTGAATGGACTCATCTATCTGGAGTAAATTATAACACAATAGGTGATGCAGGCGAAGAATTTCTTTCTAGTATTAGCAAAGATGCGCGAGTCAAAGTAAAGACTACTCTTAATCCAATGGGATTTGACATTGATAATGTATCAAACTATGGATTAGATGAGAACTTTATCTCAAAACAACTCTCTATTAGAAATTCATATGAAACAATGGGTGTTATTCCATCTTTTTCATGTATTCCTTACGAAATTTTTGATATTCCAAAAGATGGAACTCAAGTTGCATTTGCAGAAAGTAATGCTGCAATTCATGCAAATTCTTATGATAATTTGAAAACAAATAAGGAAAGTGCATTTAGTGCACTAGCTAGTGCATTAACTGGAAAAAGTCCTTACTCTTCACTACGAAAGGAAGATTCACCAAATGTTACAATTAGAATGAACGTAGACAATCCAAATGAGCTAACATATGGAATGCTAGGTTTCTTTGCAGGAAAAGTGGGAGACACATCTGTAAATATTTCTGGTTTAGGTGAGATGGATAACCGTCAATGCAAAGCAATGTGTGGTGGAATGGGAACATCTGGAACCTGTGCCAAATTTATCTTTAGAGATGGTGATTCTGATACTGAAAAAATAGATTTTGATGAAAAAGCAATGCAAAATGTTCACGATGAACTAAACACATCTGAGAAAGGTGACATCATTACACTTGGAAGTCCTCAGTTGGGTTTAGAAGAAATTTCAGAACTTGCTGGAAAACTAAAGGGACGAACATTTGAGAAGAGATGTATGATATTTACTCCGCGAACTGTGAAAGAACAAGCAAACAAAATTGGCTATACAAATGAATTAGAACGTGCTGGGTGTGAGATTCTTTCTGATTGTTGTACTTGTCTTACTCCATTAATTAACAAAGACAGCGTTGATGCTGTTACTACTAATAGCATCAAGGGTGCATTTTATCTAAAAAACTCTAATGGTGTTGATGTAAATCTAAAATCATTATCACAAATTATAGAAGATGAGACACGATGAAGGTTCTAGTTTCAGGAAAAGTTGAAGGCACTGTCCTAAAATCAAAAGATGCAATTAATTTTCTAGGTACAGTTGACAAAAAAACTGGAATTATTAGTGACAAAAATCATGATCTATATGAAAAATCAATCAAAGATACGATTCTAGTTTTTCCTTCTGGTGTTGGAAGTAGTGTTGGTGCATACACAATTTACTCTATCAAATCAAATGGAACAGCACCACTTGCAATGATTTGCCAAAAAGCAGATCTGACTGTAGCTACTGGGTGTGCATTGGCAAATATTCCACTTGTAATCTTACCTGATGAAGAATTTTCTTCAATTAATAATGGAATGAAACTATCACTTGATACTGATTCTACTCATCCTCTTCAGTATCAATGAATTTTTGAATATCTGCTTCTCCTCTGTTTACGTCTTTTACCTGACTTTTCCCAGCAGGCATTACACGTACAAATTCATCAATACTGATTTTTTTAGTAATCTCTTCGTGAATTTTTGAAAATTCAAGCCTAATTTTCTTTGCAGCATCAACCATCTCGATTCCTTGTGGTTCAATTATCGCATAACAGATCGAATTTTTCTTGATTGTTTCAGGTGGACCGCATGTTAATGAAAAGCCATCTTCTTGTGGAATTATCCCAACTGCTAGTTTAAGATTTCCACTTTTAATGAATTTTCTTTGTCCTTCAATTGTAAATGATCCTTTTGGCAGAAATTCTCCACTTGGAGCTGATTTTTTTACTTGATCGGGATTTACCCAATATGCACTAACACCGTACATTCCTTCTCTCCATGCACGACTAAAACAAACTGTTGCATGTGCAACTTCATTCATACTTGTATCAGGAACATTTTGTGCATCTTTGATAATAAAAAATGGAGAACCAAAAATATCACCGTGGAAAATTTTATCATTATTATCCAAATGTTTTCTTACCACTGCAGAGTTTGATGCAGCATCTCTTCCACCAATTACTAAGAATCCATCAGATGTGTAGAACCATCTGTATCTTTCATACCAGTTCTTTTTTCTAATTTCAGAAACTATAATTGCATCTTTCTCAGATTCTGTTTTGTTTTGGAGTTTCTCTAATTTTTTCAAAGTCTTAGATTTGATTTCTTCAATGGAACTTATTGCACCTGATTGTTTTTTTGCCTCATTAAATAATGCAGATGCAATTGATTGCAAAGGTGCCTTTGGGTCTATCTTTATTTTTTCATCTTGAATAACAATTAGTGGAATTCCTTTTTCTGAAATCAATTTTGCATTGTTTGCTGTCATAATTTCTTGCGCATAACTATCTTCAATTGATAAAATTCCTTTTGAAATCATATCATAGAGTGAATTTGCTACATTTGTGATGTTTTTTGATCTCTCTTTTACTGTCTGAATGGCTTTTTCCTGCTCAGAAATCTGAGTTTCTAATTCCTTTATCTTCTTGTCTGAGCCACTAGTCTGAATCAATTTTCCTTTATCTACAATATTTTGTGTAAAAACAGTGTCAAGTCCTTCTATGAAGCTGTTTACTTTGATAATTTCTCCTTCAATTTTTCCAAGTTGAATTGGAAGAACTTCAGTTTTTTCATTTCTAACAATTATAGGATCATGATTCTCTGTAATAATATCTGATATGATCTTCGTTGTTGTCTCAAATATTTTTCTAATCTCTTCATTAGTAAGAAGATTACCAATCTTTTTTGGTTCAACATTTGCAACTTCAAAAATACCTTCAACATATTTTTTTGGCAAACCCAGAGTACGTCCAAACCATTTTGCCGCAACCAATTCTGTTGTTTTGATATCTTCAAAATCCTTTTCTGCTAAATTGAAAATATCTAATCCACTTTGTGGAGGCTGAGTATATTCTAATCCCACACTTAGTTTTCTGTGTCTTACATCTATTGAATGCTGTAATGCAAGAATTTTCATCTCATTGTTGCAAAGTAAAATATTCCCATCTCCGAAAAATTCACCTACTAAAACAAACTCTTTTCCAAATCCTTCAAATCTAAAATATGCAATTCTTTCAGCGCCAATTTGTTCAATCTTTTTTAATTTTAATCGAAGGAGATCACTTCTTAGTCTTTTGAGCAACTTATTTGGTTCAACTTGATCAATCTTTACTTCTGTTAACCAAACTCCTGAAGTAGAGATCATCATGAATAGATCACTTTTTTCAGTATGATGTAATTTGAAGAGAATACTGTCTTTTGTTATTCCATAGATATTGCTGACATAGTAGTCTTCGACTTGTTTTGAAATTTTATCAACTAAATATCGTAATTCAATTCCTGATAATGCCATGCCTATCATATTTTCTATCTGAAATTATACCCTTGCTATGATGTGCTCAAATTTTGACCAAAGATATTAAACATGGTTTGCTTGAGACACGCTAGAAATTTAATTGGCCAAATTCAAAAAGAAGAAATCAAAACCTACACCTGAGCCTGAGGACTCTAAGAAGGAAACTCCTCAAGAAGAGCCAGTTGATATTCCTGAAATAGAAAAATCTGAACCAGATCCTGAACCATCAAAAGAACCTCAGATTAGTGAGGCTGAAAAAAGTGACAAGGATAGAAAATTAAACAAATTATTTTGGTTGCGTGTTGCTCTTGCAGTTATTGCAGGTACTGCTGCTACTTTTATCTTTGAAGATATTGAAGGTGAAGATAGACGATGGGCATCCATTGGATTTATGATTATAGTATTTTTTGCAACAATTATTGTAGCTAAAGGAATGAAGATGCAATTACCATCATCAGATAGAAAGAAAATTGTTACACAAGCAATTGGTAGCTATGTTTTCTTGTACTTGTTTACTTGGATTGTAACCTATACTTTAGTTCATTCTGGAAATATTTCTACTGGAATCAACATCTAGTAGATTACAAAAGGTGATAATCTGATGTGGGATTACAAAACTCCTGGAATTCCTGATGAAGAGTTTGAGAGAACTGAAAAAGTTCCTATTACCAAAGAAGAAGTTAGAACTGTTCAAATTAGCAAAGCTCGACTAAAATCTGGACAAACTGTCTATGATGTTGGTTGTGGTAGTGGCTCTATTTCTGTCGAAGCTGCACTACAAATTGAATCTTCTGGAAAAGTCATTGCAATTGATTATGATCAAAATGCAGTAGACTTGACAAAAAAGAATTTAGAAAAATTTGAACTTTCAAATGTTTCAGTAATACTTGGAAACGCTAAAGAAAAAATTTTAGAATTAGAACAAGCTGATGCAATATTTGTTGGAGGAACTGGTGGCGATACCAAAGAAATTGTAGAATTGTCTGAAAAAAAACTAAAGACTGGTGGGCGTATAGTGATTGGAATTATTCTCATTGAAACATTGTACTCTGTACTACAAGTTATGAATACATTACAATTCAAAGATGTAGATATTACTCAAGTAACTATATCTAAGAGCAGAAAAACCACTACTGGAACTATGATGTTGGCACGCAATCCTGTAACTATAATTTCAGCAACTAAAGCCTAATCTAGCTTTTAATTGGGAGAAAATTTAATCATTTCATGCCTGGATTGATAGGAATTGGTGTTGGTCCTGGAGATCCTGAACTTCTTACAGTCAAGGCTGTAAAAGCAATTCAAGATGCCGATATTATCATGTGTCCTGCCTCAAAAGAAGATAGGCCTAGTATTGCATTATCTGTAGTTGATTCCCTCATTGACAAATCAAAGAATCAAGAGATTGTAAAGCTAATTTTTCCTATGACTAAAGACAAAAATGTTCTTGAAGAAACTTGGAAAAGAAATGCAAAGATTATGGCTGAAACTGTACAATCAGGAAAAAATGTTGTTTATCTAACAGTAGGTGATCCATTTTTGTATAGTACTTGGATATACATGCACAAAGATCTTACTGAAAAATATCCTGAAATGAATATTAGTGTTATTCCTGGAATTGTTTCAATGTTTACATTTGCATCAAAGGTTGGTGTAAGTATTGCAGAGGGTGCAGAAAAAGTTGCCATCATTCCTTCTTGTTATGATTTGAGTAGTGTTAAAGAGATAGCAAAAAATTCTGAGTCTATGATATTTCTAAAAGATGGTAGATATTTTGATCAAGTAATTGATGTCCTAAAAGAATCAGGATTCCCTGATAATTCCATTTTTGCAATTGGACAAGACTTGGGAACAGAAAATGAAATTATTAGAAAGATGACTTTGGGTGAAGTAAATGATGATACATTAACTACAAAATACTTTTCAATTTTGGTGGTAAAACGTGTCTGATGTATTCTTTGTTGGTTGTGGACCAGGTGATCCTGAACTAATTACAGTTAAAGCAAAAAAACTAATTCAAAAAGCAGATGTTGTTGTTTATTCTGGTTCTTTAATTCCAGAACCCATTTTGAAATTATGTAAAAAAGGAAAATTGTATGATGCAGCTGGAATGGTTAGAGAAGAAATTTTTGATATGTTATACAAAAATGCAAAAAAAGACAAACTTGTTGTTAGATTGCATGATGGTGATCCATCAATCTATGGTGCAATTAAAGAACAGATTGATAATCTTACAAAAAAAGGAATAAAATCTACAGTCGTGCCTGGAGTTACTGCATTTTTAGCCTCTGCAGCTGCCTTGGGAACCCAACTAACTCTTCCGGGAGTTACTCAAACAATTATTGTAACTAGAGCAGAATCTAGAACCAAAGTTCCAAAAAGAGAAAAAATTTCTGAACTTGCAAAACACAAATCCACTTTGATCTTTTATCTCAGTGTTCATTTGATTTCTGATTTAGTTAAAGAAGCAATTGCAGGTGGATACAAAAAGAAAACACCTGTCGCTGTAGTGTATAGAGCAAGTTGGAAAGATCAAAAAATTATCAAAGGAACACTTGGTGACATTGCAAAAAAACTCAAAGAAGAAAAAATTACTAGAACTGCTATAGTAATTATCAGTGATGTAATTGATCCTGAAACATATGAATATTCTAAATTATATGATAAAAAATTCAGTCATGGTTACAGAAAAGCTAAAAAGATAAAAAATTAACTTTATTTTTAATTCCTATTCTTAATAACTTTGATTGAAAGTTTTTTGTATCTTTAGAAGTAAAAATTTTTAATGAATTTTTTTTAGATTGCTTATTTTTTATTTTGGAATAAATTTTCTGAGCTACAATATTTCCTGGATCAATAAATTGTATATTTGGAAATTCTTTTAGTAAATATTTTTTTAAAAATGGTAAATGTGTACTAGAAAGTGTAATAACATCAATTTGATTTTCATTTAATATTTCTAATTCTTTTTTTATGATCTTTTTACAATATTTTTTTTCTGTAAGAAATTTTCCTGATTCAACTAAATCTACAAGTTTTGTTCCATTAATTTTAAAAATTTTAAAAGACTTTGGACAATTTTTTTGAATGTATTTTGATAATCCTTTACTTTTTGTTGCTGATTCTGTTGCAAGTATCCCAATTTGTTTTGACTTTGTGATTTTTTTTGCTTCTTTTAGTGGAGGTTTTACATCAAAAATTTTCTTTGTACCTAATTCTAACATAAGGCTAGGCGTATTTGACGCAACAACTATGAAATCTGGGAAGAATTCTTCTAACAAATTGATAGATTTACGCATAATTCTTTTCAGCTGAGCCTGAGATTTTTTACCATAGGGGTAACTTTGCTGGTCTGCAAAGTAGATGATTTCCGACTTGAATGTTTTTTGCATTTCTTGAATTATGGATAATGAGCCTAATCCTGAGTCAAAAACTGCAATTCTAACCACAACATTATCAAAAGAATCTCGGAATAATAGTTTGTTAGCTAATTTTACCCAAAAACTGATCTAAATTTACACCCGACATTAAGACTAAATTTCTAAATCCAAATCATGCCAAACTTCGACAAGACTTGGGCTCGACAAGAGACCCAAAGCGTAACTGGCAAACTCCGTGAAGCAGTAAAGCCTCAAGGTGCATTAAAACCACGAATTCAAACTGCAGTAAACAAACTACAAGTCCAAATCTCAAAGATGGACTCTATGTTAGGTAAACTGCACGAAAGAGATGCGCAACTCTTTCAGAGAGTCGTGACTGCAATGCAGCAACATGATACTAGCACAAGTAGAGTTTTGTCTAACGAATTAGCTGAAATTCGTAAGGTTACAAAGATGCTCGGCAACGCAAGAATGTCATTAGAACAAGTCCAACTAAGACTCACAACTATTCATGATCTTGGTGACGCTATGGTGGCAATTGGACCAGCAATGTCTACAATGAAGGGATTGAAGTCATCGCTAGGAAGATTCATGCCAGAAGCAGACTCAGAATTGAATACCATGACCCAGACACTCAATGGACTTATGATGGATTCACTTGCAGGAGACTCATTTAACATGGAGTCAGACGTTTCTAGTGAAGAAACAGAGAAGATCCTACAAGAAGCATCTGCAGTAGCTGAACAACAGATTGGTGATAAATTCCCATCTGTACCTTCCTCAACTGGACTTTCGTCAGGAACCTCTACTTCTACCTTTGAGTAGTTGGGAAAAGACGTCAGTCGTTTCTTTTTATTTTAATTTCTAAAAAACTAGTTTAGTAATTTTTCTTTAAAGGTAAATTTCTTGTTTAATACAAAGTTTCCAAAAGCTGCTGTAGCCACTGCTAAAATTAATGCTAATGGATATGAAATCTCAGCATTATCTACTAGGAAATACACCATTCCTAATTGTACTAATGCACCTAATGAACTAAACAATACAAACTTGCCATATTGCGACATTGTCTTTTTTATTCTGAAATCTCTGTCTCCAAATGTCCATGCTTTGTTTAGAATAAAATTAGTTGTAATTGATGCAATAATTCCAATAACATTTGCATGTAAGTACCACATATCTGAAATTCCACCTGCAAATAGTAATGAAATCAAATAGTTTACTACAAATCCAGAAGCTCCAACTGTGTAGAATCTTGCTGCCTTGTAAAGAAATTTTACAGACTTTCTTTTTTCATTCTCTTCTTCTGGTTTTCCATATCGATAAAGCTTCCACACTGATTTGTAATAGTCAAAGACTGTCTTCATGCTTAGCTTACTAGAGCCTAATTCTCTATCTTGAAATGTGTATGGAATTTCTGTAATGGTAACATTTTTTGTTTTAACAAGAATTTCTAAAAGGATTTTGTAACCAATTGCATCAATATTTAATCCATTAAGAATATTTTTTTTGAATGCAAAGAATCCTGACATTGGATCCTTTGTATTGATTCCTAATCCTCTTTTTGCAACAAGTGTTGCAAATTTACTAATTAATTTTCTCTTTGCAGACCAATTTTCAATTTTTCCGCCTTTAATGTAACGTGATGCAACTGCAATGTCATATTGGTATTTTTTTATAGATTCAACCAATTTTGGAATAATTTGTGGTGGATGAGAAAAATCAGAATCCATAACAACAATTGTATCACCTGTTGCTTGTTGAATTCCTTTAAGAATTGCCGAACCTAATCCATCTTTTGTTTTTCTATGAATAATTTCAATTGTATAATTTGTAATTTTTTTCAAATTTTTTAGATAATCTTCAACAATTTTTCCTGTTCCGTCAGGAGAGTTGTCATCAACAACAATTGCTTGAGCTGAAATATTTTTGGGTAAATTTTCTTTAATTGATTTTAAAATATTGAGAATATTTTGAGATTCGTTATATGTAGGAATTATGATTGAGATCTGATTACTTGGTTTTTCTACCAACATATTCTCCCAGAAATTTTCAGTAGTTATTAATTTTTAATTATTTTTTAGGCTTGGCAGTCTATTTTTATCACTCTTCATTTCCATTACTTTTTCTAAAAATTCTATATCAAAAACTTGACTGTTAAAATGAAATAGAAGATATTTCTGAAATGATTACAATTATTCAGATTAATCTATGGAAAACCAACAGATTCTAAAAGAATTGAATCCATATCAGAAATTTTTACTCTAGATTGTTCCATGGAGTCTCTTTTTCTAATTGTAACCGTATCATCTTCTAACGTCTGATGATCAACTGTGACTGCAAAAGGAGCTCCAATCTCATCCAATCTTCTATACCTTCTACCAATTGCACCTGAATGATCTAAGAACGCATCAAATTTTCGTTTAACGGAAAGATAAATCTCATCTGTTTTTTCTTTTAACCCATCTTTTTTTACTAGAGATAAAATTCCTACATGAGTTGGAGCTAGATATGGTTTTAGCGATAGAACTATTCTTTCATGTTCTTTATCATCTTTGAGTGAATGTTCTAATATTGTGTACAAGCTCCTATCAATTCCCATTGAAATCTCAAATACGTGTGGTAATACCTTGTCATCACCATCCATAATCTCAAATTTTTCCTTACTCTTGTTTGCGTGACTGGACAAATCATAATCTGATCTATAGTTACATGCAACTAGTTCTAACCACCCAATTGTTGTTTCTACCTCAAAATCAAATGCAACTTCTGCATAGAACGCCTTTTCTTTTTCTCCCAATTTCCTAAATCTACTTTTTGAGATATCTATGCCTGTTTTTTCATAAAATTCAGTTAGTATTCCTAGATAATATGCTACAAACTTGTTTGGAACAGTTCCAGACTCTATTGCTTCCTTACAAGTCATTTCCACTGGTTCAGAGTCTGTCTGAACTCTGATTATTGTATCTTGAACTTCTGTAAACTTTTCAACTTCATCAAGTTTTGATGGATTACAAAAAACTTCGATCTCTGCTTGATAAAATTCTCTTAAACGCAATAAGCTTTGTCTGGGAGCAATTTCATTTCTAAAACTCTTTCCAACTTGTGCAATTCCTAAAGGAAGCTTTCCTCTCATAGTTTTGTATAATCTAGGAAAATCTACAAAGATTGATTGACATGTTTCTGGTCTAAGGTATGCTTCCTCTTCCTCAGGACCAATTCCTACTCTAAACATCATGTTGAAATTCTTTGTTTTATCAAAATCACCTTTACACTTTGGACACTTTATGTTATTTTGAATAATTGCGTTATCAAATTCTTCCAAATCTGCGCTTTCAGGAATTTCAATTTGCGTTAATTCTGCAATAGTTCTATCTGCTCTAAACGTTGAATTACATTTTGTACATTTTATTATTGGATCAGCAAAATTTCCCAAATGACCTGAAGCTTCAAAAACTGATTTTGACATTATCTGAGAACCATCTATCTCAAGCATTCCATCTCTTCTGATTAACTCTCTTCTCCATAATTCTAGAAATTTATTTTTCAATCCTACTCCTGTTGGACCATATTCCCAAAATCCGGCTTGTGCATCAGCATAAACTTCACAACTTGGAAAGTAAAATCCTCTCTCAAGTGCTAGTTTCATTACTGCTTCATAGTCCATATTTACTCACTAAAACCATTGAATAAATTTCTACGCAAATTCTTTTGCTTTTCTAACGTTCTCAAAATCATCTCTATCATCATCAATAGGAGTTTCTAAAATTATTGGTATTTTCTTCTTGTTTGCAAATTTTACAATGGCAGAAATTCCTTTCTCACCAATTCCTCCCATTCCTAAATGGTAGTGTCTATCAAGATTACAACCAATATCGCCTTTAGCATCATTTAGATGAAGAATTTTCAAATTATCTATTCCTACATATTTATCAAATTCTGCAAAAGTTTCTTTAACTTTAGCTTCGGTTCTCAAATCATATCCTGATACAAACGCATGACATGAGTCTAAACAAACACCAAATTTTTTTGCAGGTTTTAGTTGTTTGAATATCTCTCCTAATTGTTTAAAGTCTGAACCAACAGAATTTTTTTGTCCTGCTGTATTTTCTAGCAAAATCATTACATCATTTTTTGTTTTACCTGCTTCAGTTAATCCTTTGACTAATCTCTTAATTCCTGCCTCTTCTCCAGTTCCTAAATGACTTCCAAGGTGTGTTACAAGATATGGAATCCCTAATTGTGCACATCTCTCAACTTCATCTACCAGAGTTTTTACTGATTTTTCAAATCCATCTTCTTTTGGAGTAGCTAAATTTGGCAAGTATGGCATATGTGCACATGTTGCAAATCTGTCAATTTTACTTTCTTTTAATTTTGATTTAAAATTGGTAATGTCATCTTTTGTTAATGGCTTTGCATGCCATCCTCTTGGATTTCTGGTAAAAATTTGAAACGCTGAACATTCTCTTTCCACTGCATTATCGATTGATTTGTCAATAGAACCTGAAATTGATACATGACAACCGATCTGCATATTCCAAATTTTATTAAAACATAATTTAAACCAGCATCAAATATACTGAAACCAGATTTTTAAGTAAACTAGGTAATTTACTAGTATGTTAGCACTTGGACAAGATGAAATTGCAAAATACCCCTTTTTGGCTGATGCTGGTCAGTATCTAAAAGATAAGGGATTCACCTTAGAACAATTTGGAACAGATCCTGATCTTAAGGAACTGATAACTAAAGCATATGAGAGAATTCAAGTTGCAGCAGATGGAAAGATCTACAAATCTGATCTTATTGGGGATCAGGTATCAAAAGAGGCAGCACTTCCTAGAGAAGTCTTCTCATTTCTACTCGCTATAGTTTTGTTAAAACTAAGTGGTATGCATACTCTGATCAAGAGATTTGCACTCGCTGAGGCAAGACGAGCTGAAAAATATCTGGAAAAAGACTTGGCAAATATTTCAGATGAATCAAAAAAACAATTAGCAATTAGGGTAATTGATGATTTATTTTCAGTTCAAATAGAAAAATTAGATGATTATTTTGTAATTCCAGTATCTGATTATCTAAAACATTCTATTAATTTTCATGAAAGAGAATGGAAATTAATTAACAGGCATGTTGAAAATGGGCAAGTTTTTCTTACTCCTCATGAAACTGTGAGATTGATTAGAAAAGAACTTGGTACGTACATCAATTCAAAAATAGTAAATGCAAAAACACCAACAATGATTCCTGGCTTTGAAGATTCTGTAAACAAACTTGTAATGTTGTCAAAAAAATTCTCAACTTTTACAGTAACAACTGGAGAATACCCCCCATGTATCAAACATGCAATTGACATACTTGAAAAAGGTGAAAACCTTCCACATTCTGGTAGATTTATGTTGGCAACCTTTCTTCTTTCAAAAGGACAATCTGTTCAACAGATTGCACCATTATTCAAAAATGCTCCTGATTATAATGAGCGTGTAACCCTTTACCAACTCAATCATTTAGCTGGAACCTCTGGTAGTGGTACTCAATATTCTTGTCCTTCATGTGAAAAACTAAAAACACAAAGTCTTTGTTTTGCTACATCTGAATGTGATGGCATTATTACTCCACTTCAATTTGGAAAAAAGAGAAAATAATGAATGAAACTGATATAAAATTTCTAGAAAGTGCGTTCAAAAAATATTATTTTGAACAATTTGAATTGATTAGAGTACCAGAACGTACATCTGAAAGAGAGTTTGGTTACCAAAAATTCAACTCAGGAATGACACGTCATATTTCAGTCAAAGATGACAAAGAACTACATTTACTACTAATGCAAAATGTTCCATCTGATGTCTATTGTTCAAATGCATACTATTCATTTCCAAACTTACCTATGAATGAGAAAGATTGGAAGGAAGCTGATCTTATCTTTGATATTGACGCAAAGGATCTTAATTTGTCTTGTAGATCAAACCATACATTATCAATATGTAATGAATGTCATGAAATTTCAAATAATTCTGAAAAATGTTCAAAATGTAACTCTACAAAATTAGAAAAAAAATCTTTGCCATGTAAGAATTGTATTGACTCTTCAAAAGTTGAAGTTAAAAAATTATCAGAAATTCTAACAAATGATCTTTTAGTAAACAAAGATGATATTCAAGTATATTTTTCTGGGAATGAAGGATTTCATATCTATGTGTATAATTCACAATTTCAACAAATTGGTTCTAGAGAGAGATCAGAGCTTGTAGATTACATTATGTTTAATGGTGCAATCCCTGAAAAATTCGGAATGAAAAAATTTAAGCCAAATAGAAATTCTTTTCCAGATTTTGACGAATCTGGATGGAGAGGAAGATTTTCAAAATACGTTTATGGTTCAAAATCAAAAAGATCAAAGATCATTTCAGAATTACTTTCAAATGGTTATTCGTTATTCCAAAAAACTTTGGATAATGTTTCTGAAAATATTGGAACCAAAATTGATCCAAATGTTACAATGGATATCCATAGAATTTTTCGTTTACCAGGTTCTATCAATAGCAAAAGTGGTCTTACAAAAATCCATTGTAAAGACTTGGAAAAATTTGATGCTTATGCGGATTCATCTTTTCTTAGTGATGATACTGTTGAAGTCTTAGCAAATTGCCCAATTGAGTTTAAATTAAAAAATAAAAAATTTGGACCGTATCATAATGAAAAAGTAAGCGTTTCTACATTTGCTGCAGTCTATATGATATGCAAAAAACTAGCAACAATCGCCTAATTTTGCTGGTAAGACATTAATTTACCAAATCTTAACTCAACTTGATTTTGTATAGCGCCTCTACTGATAAGCAGACTCCCCCTCCTGATGCTGGAAAATACATCAGATTAGGCATTGTTGCAATCATTGGTGTTGTTATTCTTGCAATTGTAGGAAATCAGGCAGTCATTTTATCCATGAATTTCACAGAGTTTGGCGATCAATTCACCAAGCCGCTCTTTTACACACTTGTATCTACCATTATTTTATCTGCCATTGCATTAGTTCGTGTAAATATCGCTGGGCGATCTTCTATTTTCTGGTATGCAATTAATACTGCAATTGGATTTTTAGGTCGAAGTGGACAGCAACCAATATCTAATGCTGTACCTAGTTTTAGAGACTACAAATTAAGCTCAGGCCAATTTGCACTCTGGCAAATTACCAAAATCTTCCTCTTTGGTGCATTCTTTGCAAATATCATGTTTGGATTTGCTGCAATGTCATTTATTGATGGCAACTATCTTGGAATTGAAAACCTACCAAAATTATTTTCATTACCATTTGTAACTCCAGAAACTGA
Source organism: Candidatus Nitrosopumilus sp. (assembly GCF_965263415.1). Lineage (GTDB taxonomy): Archaea > Thermoproteota > Nitrososphaeria > Nitrososphaerales > Nitrosopumilaceae > Nitrosopumilus. The sequence goes on along the minus strand of NZ_OZ253671.1, from coordinate 405,657 downwards.
TCCAAACTATGCTGCAGAAAATGTAGTTCCAATGATACCTGCATTAGTAATTTTGATTCCTCCGATACTTGCTGCAATTGGTTTGCGTCTAGTTTTGTATGTTGGCTTACACAGAATAATTAACGTAATCACTTCATTTCTTCAAGACTCTAATGAAGGCAAACCTAGATACTTAAACTATGTTTCAACTATTGAAGGAATAATTGGCATTGGAATAATCTGGGCAGGCTTTAATCTCTTTTTTACTGATCAAATTGATTATAACACAAGATATGTAATTGGTGGTACACTCGTAATAGGTTCTGCATTAATTGCATTTTCCGTAGTTGATAGAATTAGAGCACGTGTTCTAACTCATATGTTTAAGAGAGATGTATACATTAGAATTCTTACAATAATTGCAATTGCAATAATTGTTGCAGGTGTTGTTTCTGTAAATAATAGTATTGCAGATGCAAAAAAGATTGAATTTTTGGGACCATACACTGCTCAACAAATTGGTGTTAACAGATATCTAGGTGAACTAAATAATATACAAGAAAACACTCATGATGTCCAGCTAACTTCTGTTTCTCCAAATAATATCAAAAATTATGTTTCTCAAAACAGTGATGTTTTAGATGTAATTCGAGTTTGGGATTGGGAAGCAGCTTTTGCCAAATTAAAGCCTGAAATTGGTTTGATTCCTTATGTCGACTTTGAAGATAATGATATTTTGAGATTCAACAATACTTTGTATTGGACAGCCTCAATGAAACCAATTCTTCCAACGTCAGTCAGCCTTGAAAATAGATGGTATAACGAGCATTTTGTTTATACACATGTTCCTGAAGGATTCCTTACTCTAGAGGCAACAGATGGACAAATTGTTGATAGTGAGCAATTTTTCAAACAAAGAGAAATTTACTATGGTGAAGGTGGTTTATTTGAACAAACCTGGTCAGGTTATCCTAATTCCAGAGGATCTGAAAGCGCAGAACTTGGCGGTGTATCTTATTCTGGATTGGGAGGATTGGATGTTTCACCCCCACTGAGTTGGATATTTGAGCCAAACTTTTTGCTTTCATTCCCAGGAGAGTCTGTTCATATCATGAGATACAAAGATGTTCATGACAGAATGCAAACTCTGTATCCTTATTTCCTCTATGACTTGTTTGGTAAAGAACTAGATTCACTTCCTGTAACTGATGGAGAGAACTCGTATTGGTTAATTCCATTAATCATTGGATTTGACACACGAGATGTTCCATGGTCTGTTGGAAATCCATACTTGCGTTTAGTTGGATATGCTCTTGTTGATTCATACGATGGTGATATTCAATTACTAAAAACAGGAGATGATTTCTTCACAGACATGTTTGCAAGTCAATATGAGGAACAATTCCAACCAATGCCTGCTTGGTTAGAAGAACAAATCAGATATCCTGTTGAATTGTTCAACTGGAAGACTGAAATGTACAATGTTTATCATGTCACAAATGTTGAAACATTCATCCAAGCAAATGAATTTTATGAAATTCCTCGTGGTCTTGATACCTATTATGTTGAAGCAAAACCACCTGGATTTGATCAAACTGAATTCTTAGGCTTATTATCATTAGAATTACGTGGATCTGAAGGAAGAAACCTTGCTGGATATATGGTAGTTGAAAACGATCTTACCAATCTAGGAGACTTGCAGTTTTATGAAGTTCCACTAGATTCTGAAACAAAACTAATTGGTCCAACCGCAGTAAGAGAAGCACTTGATAGAGATCCTGAATTTGCTCAATTAAAGACATTATTGAGAAATCCAAGAATTGGTGATAATATTTTGTATCGTGTAGGTGCTCATGATGTTTACTTTATCCCTGTTTATACTGCTGGTGCTGGTGGTGTAGTTGCACAATTAGGAACAATTGCAGCTGTAGGTGCTGCATTTAATGGAGAATACTTTGTTGGATTGGGAGAAACTCAAGAACAAGCCTTTGAAGCTTATTTGAAGAAAGTTTCAGGCGTAGCAGGTTCTATTACAGTAGCTGATGAGAATTATGTTGAGCTAGACAGAAGTGATAGAATTGAAATTATCAAGAAAGTATTTGAAGAAAATGAAATTACTATATCTGAACCTACATCGATACAAATTCCATTGTCATTTAATGAAGGAGAATTGTTCTTCTTTACTGAAAATGAACGTGAAGAAACTATAGGATTCTTATCAGAATTCATTGATGACTTTGTAAAACCACGGAGTGATAGAGTGTTCATGTGGGAGGAAGGAAATAATCTCAATATCGGAACAATATATGTCAAGGATGGTATCTCTGAGATTCATTATGTCTCAATTGAGGTAGGCAGTTAGTTGCTTCTAGTTGTAGATAATGGTTCCATTTACACAAAAAATCTAATTAATTTTCTTAATGAAAAAAAAATTCCATTTAAAATCCAAACACCTTATAATTTAGATCTTGGTTCATTATCTAATTATGATTCTTTTATTTTATCTGGAAGAAGAAAAAATGAAAAAAAGATTAATGAAATAAATTCCAAAATTGTAAATTATTCAATAAAAAATAATTCCAAACTACTTGGTATTTGTTATGGTGCAGAAATTTTATCTCTTACTTTGGGAGGAACCATCAAGAAAAGCTCATCTCTTCAAAAAGGAAACGAAACTGTAAAGATCTTTGAGAATGATCTAATTAATAATGATTCATTGTTGGTTTTTGAAAGTCATAATTTTGAGATAGCTAAACTACCTAAAGAATTAGTTTCCATTGGTGAATCTTCTAATTGTAAATATGAAATTATCAAGCATGTAAACAAGCCTATTTTTGGAACTCAATTTCATCCTGAAATGAGTTTAGATGGAAATAATCTAATTGAACAGTTCTGTGTACTCTGAATGATTTTAATTACTCTGAAAATTTGATTAATTTATGGAACAAGAAGATCATGAATTACTTTTACCTCTAGTTGAAGAAGAAAATATCTGTCTCCCATTACCTGTTAATGTAGTATCAAAATATTGGAATATTGATTTACCTATGGCCGAAGCCATAGAGACTGCAAAAAAATATGCAGGATTTAACGGAAGTATTCTAATTGAAGGTATTGAATCTGCAGAAAGACATGGTCTGATATGCAAAATTGTACATTCTTCTCTTAATGAATTAAAAAAAATTATTGATTCTGGAATTCCTCTAATAGTGATTCTGCCAGGAATTCCTGAAGTTACTCAACATGCTTCAATTATTACAGGTTACAATGATGATGAAAAAACGATTCTGCATTATATCCAAACAGGAAATCAAGAGGGCGAAATACAAGAAGGTGCAATTCCTGAAGATGTTTTTGAAAAAGAATGGTCTGAAGAAGGAAAATTATTGATTGTACTTGCGCCTGAAGATATTATGTCTTCTATTACACTTGAGAATGATTCTTTTGATAAATCAAATAGACTTTGTTTTGAATCAGAACGACAAAATATTCTAAAAAATTATTCTGAAGCAATCAATTCGTTAAATCAAGCAATAGAATTGAATCCAGAAAATTCAACTGCACTTCATCTCTTAGGTACCATGATGAATGAACAAAAATCTTCTGAGTGTATAAATCTCTATGAAAAATGCTTGGAACTCAATAACCGATCATATTTGACGTATAATGGCCTTGGAAATTTTTATCTTAAAACAAATGATTTTCAAAAGGCAGAAGATTGTTACACAAAGGCAATTGAAATTAATCCCAAACGTTCTGCTAAAATTTACAAAAATCGTGCTTATCTTAGAGAACAACAAAATAAGAATAACGACGCAAAAGACGATCTCAAAAATTATTTGAAATATTTCCCTAAGGCTCCTGATCGAGGGATTATAGAACAAGCAATTCGTGAATTGTAATGCGGAGTGCGGGATTTGAACCCGCGGCCTTCAGCTTGGGAAGCTGACGTCATACCAGACTAAACTAACTCCGCTTGAGCATCTTCATTAATTATGATTAAATATCTTAATTCCTAAGTTATTCCATGGATGCAAGATGTCCTGAATGTGAAAAGGCTGCAGTATTGGATGATGATGTGACAAATGTAAAATGCCCTCATTGCAATTTTGAAGCCGATTATGATACCTATCTTGAAATCATGAAAGATCAAGCAATCAACATGTCTTCTGAGTATATTCCTGATAGACCAGGATTGTAATTTACCAATAATTTCCTTTATCTGAACAATCTAGATGTGATCCACAATTTGGACAAAACATATGACAGGCTTGCATGTCGACCATCTTGTTATCGCATTTGGGGCATCGTATATCTTCAGCCATGTTCATCTCTATCTCTATTAATTTAAAAATAATGTCCAAAGGTTAATTAGTCGTTTTAGATTTTTTTCGAATACTTGGCAAACTTCAAGATTACCATTTCCGATACCAAAGGAAAATCAATGTCTAAGGAGCTTAAAGATAGCGATGCTAATCCTCTATTAGGTCTTGAATTGGGACAAGAAACTGATGCTTCTGTTGCGGGTTTAAGTGGAAAGTTAAAACTCACTGGAGGTAGTGACAAGTCCGGTGTTCCAATGAGAAATGATATTCATGGAGCTGCAAGAAAATATGTTTTACTTTCTAAAGGTGTAGGTTTACAAGATGCAGAGAAAGGACAACGAGTAAGAAAATTAATGCGTGGAAATACTGTTTCCGAAGAAATTTATCAAATTAATTGCAAGTTTGATGGTGAATTACCTGTTGAAGCTCCTGCAGAAGATGCAGCAGAATCTGCAGAAGAAAAAACTGAAGACAAAAAAGAATAACTTAACATATACCGATTCTACATTTTGACTCATGCATTGGAGAGATACACTTCCTGATTGGTACGTTGAAAAGTATGGATATCAACCATGTGTTAACATTGGGACTGCAGGTCATGTAGATCATGGAAAAACTACTTTAATTCAAGCATTAACTGGTTCATGGACAAGTGTTCATAGCCAAGAACTAAAACGTGGAATTACAATTCGTGTGGGTTATTCTGATGCAGCATTTTACAAATGCAAAAATTGTGAAGAACCTTTGGGATATTCTACAACTCCAAAATGTAATAACTGTGGTGGAGAAAGTGAGTTATCTAGAGTTGTTAGTTTTGTTGATAGCCCAGGACATGAAAGCTTGATGGCTAACATGTTATCAGGTTCTGCATTAATGGATGGAGCATTATTGCTAGTTGCAGCAAATGAAAAGGTTCCAAGACCCCAGACAAAAGAACACCTCTTAGCCCTTCAAACACTTGGGATTCAACAGATTGTAGTTGTTCAAAACAAAGTTGATTTATTATCTTACAAAGAAGCACTTGCAAACTATCAAGATATTACAAAATTTGTCAAAGGAACACATGCTGCAAAAGCACCAATTATTCCAATTTCAGCTCAATCTGGACTAAATGTAGATGCATTAATTGGTTCGATAGAGTCTAATATCAAAACTCCTGATAGAGATGAAAAACAAGATACAGTTATGCATGTTTTACGTTCTTTTGATGTCAACAAACCTGGAACTAAACTAAAAAATATCAAGGGAGGAGTTATTGGAGGAAGCTTAACTCAAGGTATATTCAATGTAGGTGATGAAATTGAGATTAAACCCGGAATTTTAAATGAAAAGAAAAAAAATTATGAACCACTAGTAACAGAAATTACTTCTTTAGGAACTGCTGCAGGAATTGTTGAATCAGTAAAACCTGGTGGTCTAGTTGCTATTGGAACTAAACTAGATCCATCGATGACTCGTAGTGATTCATTTATTGGTTCAGTTATTGGAAAACCAGGAACATTACCTGAAAATTCTACAAAATTAAAACTAGATGTAACTTTATTTGATTCAGCAGTAGGAACAACTGAAGACATCAAAGTTCAACCAATACAAACAGGAGAACTACTTCGAGTAAATATTGGTACTGCACCATTATTAGGTAAAGTAACTAAAGTTAAATCCAAAAATGTGGAAATTGAATTAAGAAGACCTGCCTGCATTTTTGAAGGTGGAAATGTAGCACTAAGTAGACGAATTGATGAGCGCTGGAGACTAATTGGTGCAGGAATAGTTGGTTGAAGTAATCTGTGATACCAGTTTTCTGATTAATCTTGCTACTAGAAGAATAAAAAATATTGATAATCTTGATGTCGAGATAGGTGCAATCTCTTTTGTCGTTCCTGATGTTGTAAAAACAGAATTATCAAAATTACTCAAAATCCCTGAAAAAAAACATGATATTGAAAAAACATTAGATTTTATTAAAAATTTTAAAACTATTCAATTATCAGGTTCTTTTGCAGATAAAGAATTACTGGAATTTGCAAAATCCAATAAATCTATTATTGGGACAATGGATAAAGAATTAAAAAAACAAATTAAATCTGTAGGTAGTACTATACTGTCTTTTTCTAATGATAAGATAATTTTAGAATCTTAGAAAAATTTAACTTTAGGTATTTTTTGATTATAATTATGAAATTAGAAAGCTCATCTTTTGAAAATGGAGGAACAATACCAAAAAAATTTGGTTACAAGAATGGAAACATTAGTCCCTCACTAATTATTAATGATATTCCAGAATCTACAAAATCTTTAGCTTTGATCATGGATGATCCAGATGCAATGGGGGCTGTAGGTAAAGTTTGGGTTCATTGGGTTTTGTGGAACATTCCTACAGAAATTACAAAAATAAATGAAAATTCTATACCTGAAAATTCAATTGAAGGAGAAACCGACTTTGGAGAAATTGGTTATGGTGGACCAGCACCTCCTGATAAAGAACATACTTACATCTTTAAACTATATGCTCTTGACAAAGTATTCGATCTTAGTAAAGGTTCAACCAAGAAAGATCTTGAAATTTTGATAAAAGATCATATTGTTGCTGAAGCAAAATTAACTGGAAAATATGCCCCACAATAATCGTCTTGAAAATATAATTTCTTCATAAAGAGTAATAAGCCTAGATTTACGCTGGAAATTATTGAATTCTCATTATACTCTAATTTCTATTGGGCAATTTGATTTAAAATTAAATCATCTCTTAATAATAGGAATTCTTTCATTATCTTTTTCATTATCTTTTTTAATTCGTTCCCAACCTGCAGAATGGGGATGGGAACTGCATGAATTTGATCCATTTTTTAATTTTAGAGCAACTGAATATTTGGTAAATAATGGATTTGATGCATATTTTCAATGGAATGATGAATTAAGTTGGTATCCTCACGGGAGAGATGTTTCTCAAACATCTCAAGTTATGTTACACATTACAACTGCTTCAACTTATTGGATTTTTGGAGGGAATAGCAGTTTGTATGATTTTACAATTTTATTTCCAACTATTATTGGTTCATTAACTTGTATTGTTGTTTTTGGATTAGTTCGAGTAATTGGAGGAACTACTGCTGGTCTGTTTTCTGCTCTATTCTTTTCAATATCGTTACCCGTATTAATTAGAGGACAAATTGGTTGGTTTAAATCGGAACCATTAGGACTATTTTTTGGCATTTTAGCCATCTACTTGTTCCTAAGTGGAATAAAATCTGAAAATCATAAAATTTCTTTTATAAAATTAATTTTAGGTGGAATTTTCTTTATTTTTTCACTATCTTCATGGGGAGGAAGCCAATTTTTCATAATCCCATTAGGGGTTTTCTTTTTAGTATTGCCTTTTTTGAGAAAAGATTTTAAATTTTTGATTTGGGCAATTCCTACTTTTACAATTTCCACAATTGTTACTTCTTTGGCTTTTGAAAGATTAGCAGATACTTTTGCTACTGGGTTAGGTGGATTGTCACTTATTATACCTACAATATTTCTTGTAATTTGTATCACCATACAAAATAAAAGTAATGTTAATTCCAAAACCCGTAATGGATTATTTTTCCTTACAGCATTTCTTATAATTTCCTCTAGTTTCCTTGCAGTAAATTTCACTGAAGAAATTTTACCTCTTCCCACTTATAGATACCTAAATGCAATAAATCCATTTATGATAACTGCTGATCCACTTGTTGATTCTGTTTCAGAACATGCAACTACTACTATTCAACAGTCATTCGTATTTCATTCTGTATTGATGATATTTGCTGGTATGGGAATTTGGCTGCTTTTGAAAAGTTCGAAAAGATCTGATCTTGTTAAGAACGATATGATTTCTTTTTCTTTAATTATTGGGTTGCTGGGAATTTACATCAGTTCTGCATTTGTAAGATTAGAAGTATTTGCGACTTTATCAATAATTATTTTTTCCTCATTAGGATTGTCAATTCTATTTAAAGAATTTTTTTCAAATGCAAAAGAAAAAACAAAAACTCAAAATATTATTAAATCATCTTTTATAGTAGGATCTATTATTTTACTAATACTTCCATTATCTTTTTCACCAAATACCTCGATTTTTGCGATGACTGATAACCCTCCTACTATCCTTAATGGGGGAACTATATTCAATAACAATTTTAATGATTGGAATGACTCTTTAAGCTGGATAAAACAAAATACTCCTAAAGATTCTGTTATTGCTGCATGGTGGGATTATGGATATTGGATTCAAACTAAAGCTGAAAGGGCATCTCTTGCTGATAATTCTACTTTAATTGATCACGTAATTAAGAAAATTGCTAAAATTTTCATAAGCACTCCTGAACAAGGTTGGAGTTCCCTACAGGAAATGGAAGCAGATTATTTTGTAATTTTTATTGCATCTGAACGTTTAACTGTAACTGGAAATGAGGATCAACCAATTTATCTTTTGAGAGGTGGTGGAGATGAATCAAAAAAACAATGGTTTATGAGAATTTCCCAAGAACCTGTTTCAAAATATTTACATAGTGATGTAGTAAGTGGAACAGATCATTTTTGGGATGAGACTTTAATGGGTAAAATGATTCCATTTGAATTGCTTGGATACGTGAATTTCCAAACTAATCAACAATCATTAGAATATATCCCAGGTTTTACGGCCATATATGAAAAAAATATCAAGCTTCCTAAAGATGGCAATGGTCCATTAAAATTAGTATATTCTTCACCAAGTTTTGATAGACTTGATGCTGGACAGATGGTAGGAGTGTATGTTTATGAAATTAACAAAGACTATGTACCAGAAAATTAGTTTTTAGTTATACCTTTCAGCTAATCTGTATCTCATGTATTTGTCATCTGGAGAAAATTTTGCTGGATGTGCAGAAATTGTTTGCTCTTTACATTTAGGGCATGTTTCTTTAAGTGTATATTGAAAACATTTACCACATTTTCTTAATTGAAATCTCATTTTAATTCTCTCTAGTTTTCTTTGATTCTTCTCTAGTAAACTTGAATGCTCCTTTCTTTTTTTCTATATTGGATTGTATGTTTGTAATTATAGGTTTCAATGATTTTTCTGCAGATTTAAAATCCTCTGAAGTTATTGATAATCTATATTTTGGAGCGCCCAAATATGTGATACCTATTGTAGAATCCTTCTTTAATTCATCTAAAAGAATTTTTTTAATAATTTCAATTCCATCAGACTTTGAATTTGTAATTTCCATTATTCCTCTAATCTCTACAGAAGGAAGTTTAATCTTTGAACATATTTCTTCAATAATACTTGCAGTTTTCTTTGGAATTTTTAATTCCTTAACTGAGTCAATCCCATTTCTTCCAATTTCAATGAATGCGTCATATACTGAATCATATTTCAAATAAATATTATCTTCTAATTTTTCAATATCTTCATCAGATAATTTTGCTTTTTCTTGAACATTTTGTAATAGAGTTTTTCCTTTTTCAAATTTTTTAACTTCTTTTAGTTTTTGTTTTTTCTGATCTTTGGAAACCTGTTTTAATGATAAATCAATATCTCCGCGTTGTGGATTTACTTTTTTAACAAGTAGAACTTTCTTTTCCCCATCTTTTACAAATCTATTAACTGATCTAATCCAACCTGGGGCAATTTCTGAAATATGTAAAAATCCCTGTAAATTATCATATTCATCTAGTATTACATATGCACCATGATCCATGACTTTAGTAACCGTGGCAAGAACAATTTCTCCTTGTTCTGGCATTTCTTGAACTTCTGTAGACATTTCTTCTAAAACTCCTAACTGTGTAAATTAATGTTGCTGGCTAGAAATCAATCCCTTTCTTTGCTTTGATTCCTTTCTGAAACGGATGTTTAACCTCCTTCATTTCTGTGACTAGATCTGCAATTTCTATCACTTCTTCTTTGGCATAATTTCCAGTTAGAACTAAATCTGTGTTGTCAGGTTTTGATTTTATCAATTTTAACACGTCATCTACAGAAATCAAGTTCAAATTTATTGCATAATTAATCTCATCTAAAATTACAATATCGTATTTTTCTGATTGAATTTTTTCATTACTGATTCGTATTGCTTCTTTTGCAACTTTTTCATGATCTTCTTTTGGATTTTTGTCATCAATAATACCTACAAACCCTTTCCCAATGGCAACCATCTCAAATCCTGGCTCAAGTTTTTTTGTTGAATCCATCTCCCCATAATGCCAAGAACCTTTGATAAACTGGATCATGCAGATTTTTTTATCATAACCTGTGGCCCTTAATGCTAATCCTAACGCTGCAGTTGTTTTACCCTTACCTTTTCCAGTGTATACAATTACCAAACCCTTACTCATGACATCTCATTTCATTATCTGACTAAAAACATTGAGTATTTGACAAATACATCGATTTAAATAAAAAAATAATATTATTCATGCAAATTGAAAATCCCAAGAATTATTTTAGCTGGTGTTAGTAGTGGAGTTGGAAAAACATCTATTACTTGTTCAATAATTCATGCACTTCAAAATCAAGGATATTCTGTTCAACCATTCAAAGTAGGTCCTGATTATATTGACCCAAGTTATCTTTCAAGTATTTCCAAAAATGAAACATTCAATTTGGATGTATGGTTAATGGGAAAAAATCATTTGTTATCTAGTTTTATTTCAAATTCAAAATCTAACGTATCGGTAATTGAAGGTGTAATGGGGTATTATGATGGATTTGGTGGTGATTCCAATTATGCCAGTACCCATCATGTAGCTTCTATAACAAAATCCCCTGTAATTTTGATTCTTGATGCAAGCAAAACTGCTCGCTCTATAGCTGCTACCGCATTAGGATTTCAAAAATTTCATAAAAATTCTAGAATTTCTGCTATAATCCTTAATAAAATAGGCAGCAAAAAACATGAACATCTATGTCGTCAGGCTTTACAAAAAACAAAACTTCCGATAGTGGGTGTAATTCCAAAAGATTCTCTTAGTCTAGAATCCAGACATTTAGGACTATTTTCTACTTTAGACAACAAAACATTATATAGAAAAATTCAAAAAATCTCAAAAATTATTTCAAAGAATTTGGATGTTGACAAAATAATTGAACTTACAAAAAATACTTCTGAATTTCAAAAAAACCCAAAACCTAATCATAAAAAACAAAAAACAACAATTGCAGTTGCATTAGATACATCATTTAATTTCTATTATCAAGATAATTTGGAAGCGCTTAGAAGAGAAGGTGCATCATTAAAATTTTTTAGTCCTGTAAATGACAAAAAAATTCCAAAATGTGATGGGTTGTATATAGGTGGGGGATTTCCAGAAATTCTAGGATCAAAGTTGACAAAAAATCAAACTATGAAAAAACTCATCAAAAATCTTGCTGAAGATAATCTTCCAATATACGCAGAATGTGGAGGATTGATGTATCTTACAAAATCTATTTCATCAGGAAATAAAAAATACAAAATGGTGGGACTTTTTGATGCAGAAACATCTATGACAAAAAAAATGAAGCTAAATTACACCAAAGGGAAAATTAACCGTTCAATAATTTCTGAAAAATCACATAATATTCAGGGTCATGAATTTCATTATTCTAAATTAGATTCTATATCTTCTGATTCAAAGTTTGCTTATGAATTAGAAATTGGCGATGGAATAAAGAATCACAAAGATGGATTAATTCAATACAATTCTCTTGCATCATATGGACATCTTTATTTTGATAGTTCTAATTATGCAGAAAATTTTGTTAAAAACTGTATAAAATACTCAAGAAGCTGATTCTGCTCGAATTAACTTGAAAATTGCGTTGATTATTGCAGAAGCCGAAGAACTACCTCCTTTTCTACCCAAATTTGTGATAAATGGGGCTTCATCTAACTTAGATAATTCTTCCTTTGATTCTGCAGCACAAATGAAACCCACTGGTATGCCTATGATTAGAGCAGGCTTAACAATTCCTTCTTTTACCATTTTTATCACTTCCTGAAGGGCTGTGGGAGCATTGCCTATGGCTACAATTCCTCCATCAATATCTGATTTTGCAATTCTCATTGATACCTGAGAGCGTGTTTTTCCCTCTTTTTTTGCCAATTCCATAATTTCCGGTTTTGAGATGTTACACACAATTTCGTTTCCAAAATCTTTAGGATTTTGTTTATTAAGACCTCCAATTACTCCATTCACATCAACTACAATATTACAACCATTCTTCAAGGCTTTCATTCCACTTTCAATTGCATCTTTATGAAAAATTATTTTATTTTTATCTGCAAAATCAAAATCTGCTGTGGAATGAATAATTCTTCTTACAATAGGCCATTCTTTTTCATTATATGCATGAAATCCAATTTCTTCTTCAATCATCTGCATACTTGCATCTTCAATTGATTGGCCTTTCTTAGTTTGCATCTTCTACCTCTTTTGCTCTCTCAATAATTAAATTAATAATTTTTTCATCAGTTCCAATATGTTTCGTAATAAAAGTATCTTTAAGATTTGAATTTTTTAAAGCTGGAATCAAATCATTGTTAATATCCGTTTTAACATGTGCTCCTTCATGTAAGAAATAAAATACAATTACTAATACCTTTGGCTGATTTTTTTCACATTTTTTAATTCCTTCAAAAATATCTGGTTGTTCAATTTCTAACCAACAACGACTAACATTTCTGTAAGAATTTTTTAGTTCATCTACAATATAGTTTAATGACATTTGTGCGTTAGGATCCTTGCTACCGTGACCAATAATCATTACATCAATATCTTTGTTAGATAATGTTACATTATTTTCTTTTAGAGTAGTTGCAATTCTATTCTCAACAATGTCTACCAAAGTTTTATGCATGCTCATTGGTTTAGTTATTAGAAATTTCACTTGTGTATCTTTTTGTAATTTCATTACATCAGTAACAGCAATCTTTACTTTTTTTCCTGGATATAGAAAATATGGCACTATTGTTAGTGAATCAATATTTTCTTTGAGACATTTTGAGATACCATCTTCAATGTATGGTGGTTCAACCTCTAAAAAGCAATAATTTGCAAAAACATAGTCGCCTTTTGTCTTGATTCCTGCACAAATAGTCTCTAATTCTTCAGATGCTTCTCTTTCTCTACTTCCTCTATCAATTATCAATAATCCCCGCTTCAATTTTCAATCCTCGCTATGGCTATAGTCAAATTTGGTGGGAATTTCTGCTTTTCTACAATTAATTTGCCGTTTGACACTAGAATTGCTGCTGCCTCTGAAACACTAGCTGTCCCTTCAAAGGTTTTTACAGTATCAGAAGGGTTAGGAGCTGTAACTTTAGCTAAATCTTCTCTTTCAACATATTCAACTGGAATTTCCATCTCTTTTCCAACATCTATCAGTCCCTGCACATCTTCAGGTTTTTTTATAGAAACTAGTTTTGCTATTGATTCTGAACTAAGTTTGAATTTCTCTAAACAGTCATTGATACCTTCTTTGATAGTTTCTTTTGATGTATCCCAATGCAAACCTATTCCAATCACTAAACTTGGTGGTCTGTAAATAACTGATTCAGATGTTAAATCATCTTCAATAATTTTATCTGAAATTATTAAATTTGCTTTAGATTTTGAATTCTTTAATTCTTCTATAGTGTTGTATTTTGAAACATTTTTTGGTAATTGTTTGTACCAATTTCTTTCTCCTACATCTTGAAAAATTCCTATTGATTCTTCATTAACCATATGCGTACTAATTCTAGTAACATTTGAGTCGTCTTCAATCTTCCAACCAAAATCTCTGCCTACTAAATCAACTGCAATAGTTTTGTTTACATCCGCTGCTGTAGTGATTACTGGTTGTGCTTTTAATTTATCTGCAATTTTTTCAGTAAGCTCATTTGCTCCTCCAATATGTCCAGATAATACACTAATTACAAAATTTATTTTATCATCAATTACAATTACTGCCGGATCTGTCTTCTTATCTTTAAGATGTGGTGCAATTAATCGAATCACTGCACCTAAAGAAAATAGACAGATTAATGCATCATTATTTTTGAAAAGTTCAACAATTTTTTCTGATGTAGGCGCTGAATACCATGTAATTGAGTCATTTTGGTTAGATAATTTAGAGGGTGCAAAAATGGTCCATTCTGGAAAAATTTCTTTAAGGTTTTGACCAATATTGATGCCATTTTTAGTAATGGCAAGAACTGAAATTTTATCCATATTCCAAACTTTGCTGATTTAATAAAATACCTTACCCTTTTGGTTCTCTTGCCAAGATATTTCCCTCAAAATCAAATAATATGACATCAATTGGAACTTTTTCTTCACTGTGTTTTCTCATGTGTTTATACACCTCACTACAAATTAACTCAAAAAATCCATCTACATTATTTTCTTGAATGATCTCTGATACATGCCTTGCTGTGTTTGCTTTTTTAATGTCCTCAATAATTTTTCCATTTGCATTAACTTTTTTTGCTAATTCTGCTAGAAAATTCATATCAACTTTTGAACCTTTGACATGAGTTTGTTTTACCCCTGCTGCCATTTTTGCAAGTTTTCCAATAAACCCAACTACATATGCTTTTTTGATATTTTTCTTACCACATTGTTGAATGGTGTATCCTGAAAAATCCCCCATTTGTACAAAACAATGTTCTGGGAGATCTACGATCTTTTTTGCAAAATCTTCACTTCTTCCTCCAGTTGTTAACACGACTGTATCATTTCCCATAGCAATTGATACATCCAAATTTTGTCTAATTGATGCAGCATATGATGCAGTTGAAAATGGTATTACTATGCCACTTGTACCTAAAATTGAAATTCCCTCTTTGATGCCTATTCTTGGATTGTCTGTTTTTGGCCCTAATTCTTTACCTTTTGGAACTGATATTACCACTCTGATTCCTTTTTCTTTTAGCATGTTTTCTCCTATTTCCTGAAGATTCTCTGTAATCATTTTTTTTGGAACTGGGTTAATAGCAGGTTTGTTGATTTCCAAACCTAAACCAGGTTTGGTTACTATGCCTACCCCTTCCCCTCCATCAATTTCAATCTGATTTTTGTTATCATTGAATGTTAATTCAACTATGATTTCAGCACCATGTGTGACATCTGGATCATCCCCTCCATCCTTTATTACAGAACACTTTGCTTTGTTTTTTTCAAACTGACATGAATTTACAGGAATCTTAATTGTAGATTTTTTAGGTAAAGTAATTTCAATTTCTTCAATCTTTTGTTGTTTAATAATTGATAGTAATGCTGCTTTTGATGCTGCAGTAGCAGAACTTCCTGTCGTATATCCTGTCCTTAGCTTTTTTTCTTCTGCCACAACTGGTGTATTCATTTTACTGTATTAACTCTTGTTTAGGATTTTTATTTTCCAAATAGATTTAAAATAAAAACTATGTGAAGTTATTATGGATAAACCTATTCAAATAGTGATTACTGGTGCTAGTGGATTTGTGGCAAAAAATCTCAGGAAATATTTATCTGAAAAAAATGTTCATCTAATTTCAATATCTAGAAAAAATTTCAAATCATTCAAAAATGAAACTAAAGTTATCTCAAAAAATTATGACGAAAAATCACTTCTTCCTAAGATAAAAAACTCTGATGCTTTAATTCATCTTATAGGAATTGGGAAACAATCTACAAAAACTGATTATGAATCAATCAATTTTCAATTAACACAAAAAATTGTTAATTTATCTAAAAATGCAAAAATCAAAAAACTTGTTTATACAAGTGGATTAGGAGTATCTTCTAATACTTCTATTGGGTATTTTATATCAAAATTTAAGGCTGAAACATCTGTTATTGATTCACAAATTAACTATACAATTTTTCGACCTTCGTATATTGTGGGTAAAGATGATCTTTTTACAAAATATTTGAAAAAATCTATTAAAAAAAATAAAATCATTATTCCTGGATCTGGAAAATATTCCATACAACCAATTTCAATAGATGATGTTACAAAATTAATTTTCCAATCTATTGTTAATAAGAAATTCAATAACAAAATAACAGATCTTGTTGGCTCTGAAAAAATTTCATTTGAAAAATATGTTCAATTGTTTCTACAAAAGAGAAAAACCAAACTATGTTACATTGATATCGAAAAAGCATATCATCTTGCAATAAGTAACCCGAAATTTGATTATGGTGTGGATGATCTTAATATCCTAGTAGGGAATTTTATCGGAGATCACAAAAAACTCAAAAATCTATCTAAAACAAATTTTCAATCCGTTAAAGAACTGTTAAAGACCGGCGCCTTGTTTTAGTGCATCAACCTTGTTTGTTTTTTCCCAGCCAAATTCTGGCACATTTCTTCCAAAATGACCATATGATGCTGTCTTTTTGTAAATTGGTCTTTTCAAATCTAGTTGAGAAATGATTCCTGATGGTTTCATATCAAAATTCTTTCTAACTAAATCTTCTATTTGATTTTCTGGAATTTTGTTTGTTCCAAATGTGTTTACGTATAATGATACTGGTTCTGCAACTCCAATTGCGTATGCAAGTTGAACCTCACATCTATCTGCAAGACCTGCTGCAACCAAATTTTTTGCAATATATCTACACATGTAACAAGCTGATCTATCTACTTTTGATGGGTCTTTACCAGAGAAAGCTCCCCCACCATGTCTTCCAAAACCACCATAAGTATCTACTATAATTTTTCTTCCAGTAAGGCCTGCATCTCCGTGTGGGCCTCCAATTACAAATTTTCCAGTTGGATTAATGTGAATTTTAATATCATCATCCCATAGATTTCCTAAAACTGGTTTGATAACCTTGTCAATGATTTCTCTTTCAATCTCGTCTTGTGATATTTCTGGTGCATGTTGAGTAGACACAACAACTGTTTCAATTTTAGTGGGTTTGTTATCTTCATATCTTACAGAAACTTGAGATTTTCCATCTGGTCTTACCCATGGCAATGTTTTGTCTCTTCTTACTTGGGATAATTTCTGAATTAGTTTATGTGCTAACAAAATAGGCATAGGCATTAATTCTTCAGTTTCATTTGTTGCATATCCAAACATTAATCCTTGATCCCCTGCACCTTGTTCTTTATCTTCAGTTGCAGTTACACCTTGACTAATATCTGGACTTTGAGAATGTAATCTTAAATTGACTTGACAAGTATCTGCATCAAACATCAAATCTTTATTGTCATATCCAATTTCTCTAATTGTTTTTCTAATTAATTCTTCTTGTGCTTTTTTATCCAAATTTGCTTTTGATGTCACTTCACCTGAAACAGCAACAAAATCTGTTGTTACCATTGTTTCAACTGCAACTCTTGAATCAGGATCTTGTCTAAGAAATTCATCTAAAAATGCGTCTGAAATATTATCACAAACTTTGTCAGGATGTCCTTCTGTTACTGATTCAGACGTAAATAGAAAATTATTTGTCATAAAACTCACTACCTACTAGAGTTCATTTTCTAGTTTGATGAATAATACGTTGTTACCTCTTACGATAACTCTACCATAATTTGCGATAGTTTTACCTTCGTGTAGTTCTTCAGCATCTGTCATTATCAAATTCATGTATGAATCAACATTATCCATTTTACCTTTGTATTCGACTTCATTTTTCAGTCTTACAGTAACTTTCTTCTTTGTGCTTTTTTGAAGAGTTGTTAGAGGTCTTTTTGCGCTATTTGATTGAGACACTAATTGTTCACTTGTTTTGCAACTTTGTTCTCTAGAATAAAAGCCTTACCTCCTTTAAGGAAATAGAAATTCCTTAAATTTTTTCTTCTTTTTGTAATAATACATATGATCTCAACTGGTTTAGAAAAATTAGATAAATCTCTATTTGGAGGAATTCCAGATGGCGTAATTGTAGATATTTTTGGAAAAAATGGAACAGGAAAAACCCAACTATTGTTACAATTGACAATAAATTCTATCAAAAATGGAGGTCATGTTTTGTATTTTGATACGACAGGAGGTTTTAGACCTGAAAGAATACTTGATATTCAAAAAACCTCTGAATCCCAATTAGATTTTCTTAACCAAATTACTGTTTCAAGATTAACTAACACTTCCGAACAAATTAACTCAATCAAAAATATTAACAAAAATTTTTCATTAATTGTAATTGATAATGTAACTGATTTGTTTTCTTATGAATATCAAAAAAATGAATCTGTTTTCGAAAAAAATTCTTTGTTTATGAAATACATGCATGATTTAGCTAATTTTACAATATCTAACAAAATTCCTATCGTTATTACTAATATGATAAGGAATTTAGAAGGAAAAGAAATTGAAAATATGAAAGGTGCAATTGATCCATTTACTCATATCAAAATACATTTAACAAAAAATTTATCAAAATTTAATGGAAAAGTTTACTCACCATTTATAGAAAATTCGTTTTCTTACATAATTGGCAAATCAGGACTTTCTTCTGAAGATATTTAACGGTCAATGAGGAAGTTTACTAATGGCAGGAATTTTTGATTCTATCCCTATTATTACTGTAGTATTATTTGCACTTGGACTAGTTGGTGTAATTGTTTATGAAAGATCACGATCTAAAACACCAGATGAATCTGATTCCTGAATCCCTATTTGAGAATTTTGGGTTTTCCAATCTAACTGAAATTCAAAAAAAGGCTTCTCCGATAATTCTACAAAAAAAAGATTGTTTAGTTATTGCTCCTACTGGTTCTGGAAAAACAGAATGTTCTGTAATACCAATTTTCTCTTTATTGAAAAATTCTAGGAAAACAGGAAAAATAAAAACTCTATACATTACTCCTTTACGTGCATTAAACAGAGATGTTTTTAGAAGAATTACAAAATATGCTCATCAAAGTGAATTAACTATTGAAATTAGACATGGTGATACAACACAAAAAGATCGAAAAAAAATCTCTGAAAACCCTCCTGATGTTCTAATTACAACTCCTGAAACTTTGGTAATTCTTTTAACTCAAACTAAATATCTTGACGCATTATCTGATTTAGAATGGATTATAGTTGATGAAGTACACGAATTACTATCTAGTGAAAGAGGTACTCAACTCTCTCTAAGTATTGAGCGATTAGAATTCAATTCCAAATTCCCACTTACAAAAATAGGATTATCTGCTACAGTAGGTAATTTTGAAGAAGCAGGAAAATTTGTTGTAGGTACAAAAAGAAAATGCGAGATAATTAGAGATACTTCTGTAAGAAAATATGATGTAGACATACGATATGTTGACGGAACAATTTCTGATGTAGCAGAAAAAATTGTTGAACATGTGTCTGAATTAGATTTGAATTCTCCTATTCTCTTATTTACAAACACTAGGGGTGAATCTGAGTTTTTAGCCTCAATACTCAAAGAAAAATCTACTATTCCAATTGAATTACATCATGGATCTCTTTCAAAAGAAGTTAGAGAAGAGACTGAACAAAATTTGCGTGAAGGGAAACGAGGAATTGTTGTTTGTACATCTTCCCTTGAATTAGGATTGGATATTGGTTCTGTTGAATTAGTAATTCATTACGGTTCACCTAGACAAGTATCAAAATTAGTTCAAAGAGTAGGAAGAAGTAGACATAATCGCAATGCTTCTGCTAAAGGATTAATCATCACAAATAACTCTGATGACGAATATGAAGCACAAGCCATTCTTCAAAGAATTCAAGAGGGTTCTATTGAGGAACAAAAAATCCATGATGGCTCACTTGATGTTCTTGCTCATCACCTTGTTGGTCTTACAATGCAAATTGGAGAAATTTCAATTGACAAAGCATTTGATTTGATTACAAGAGCTTATCCATTTAGAAATTTAAAACTAGAAGAACTTGTAGATGTTCTAGATTTACTTGATTCAAATTATTTGATCTTTTTTGATAGAACAAAGATGACTTTTTGGAAGAAAGGCCGTTCTTTCAAATATTATTTTGAAAATCTTTCTACCATTCCTGATATTCTCAAATTCAAAGTATTTGATAGTGTAGGAAAAAAAATCATTGGCAGTTTAGATCAGAGATTTGTAGGTGATTATGGTGACTCTGGAAATATTTTTGTTCTAAAAGGCTCACAATGGAGAATTCTAAATGTTGATGAGAAATCATTTACAGTAAACGTTGAGCCATTTAGAGATGGAGGAATTACCGTTCCATACTGGGAAGGTGATAATATTCCTATTGATTATAAAACTGCCAGAAAGGTGGGTAATTTTAGAAGCAAAGTACGTTCAGGCTCACTTCAGTTAACAAATAAAACAATTGAAAAATTAAATTTTAATGAAATTTCTGATGAGAATAATATAGTAATTGAATCTAGTAGATCTCAAGGATCAATTGTACTGCATTCTTGTTTTGGTACAAAAATTAACTCTACACTTTCTACATTACTTTCTTCTATGTTATCTTCTATGTTGGGTTCTGTTGTAGATTCTCGTTCTGATGGTTATCGAATAGTATTATCTTCTAGATCTAGAATCTCAGAAAAATTATTTCTTGAAGTCTTAAAAGATGATTATGATTTGTTTTCTATGGTTACTGCATCACTTACTGGTACTCATAATGTAAATTGGAGAACATGGTGTGTTGCAAAAAAATTTGGTATTGTAGGACGTGGTGCAGTTTATGAAAGAAAATCTGCACGATTTTTGTATGAAAGATATTCTAAAACTGCACTTGTTCAAGAAGCATTACGTGAATTATTTCATGATAAATATGATCTCAAAAACACTGATAAAATCTTAAAAGAAATTCGTGAAGATCAAATTCATGTAAAATGGTTAGAAGTTGATCAATTCTCAAAATTAGCAGAACCTATCTTAGATCATACATCAAAATATTATTCTTCTCCCGCTAATATTGATAAAGGAATTTTAGATCTTGTAAAAGCTAGATTGGATAAAACAAAACATCGTTTAATTTGTGCTAGATGTGGAAAATGGGAACGTGTTGTTGAAACAAATGAAGTAAAGAATATTTTGATTTGTCCTTACTGTAAAGGACGACAAATTACTGCAACTTTTTACTCTGATTACGATCTTCCTAAAATTATTAGAAAAAAACATGAGGGGAAAAAATTGACTAGTGAGGAAAAACACAAGGCAGATCGTGCCTGGAAAGTGTCTTCTCTAGTTGAGAATTTTGGTAAAACTGCCATTGTTGTCATGTCTGGTTATGGTGTAGGTGCAGATACTGCTGCACGAATTCTTCGCAATATGGTTGATGAAGAACACTTATTCAAACAGATCTATGAGGCAGAAAGACAGTATGTAGTTACTAGAGGTTTCTGGGATTCTTAATTCTTTTTTGTAATTTTAGAAAATGCTGTTAGGAACATCTCTATTCTTCCTTCTAATCCAGCTTTTGCATTAAGACCAGTTATAGAAACAATTTCTCCTAATTCACATTTGTCAATTAGTCTAGCTTGATTTCTCCATCCCTTTACCCAAATTTGTCCAGTATCATCTTCTACAAACATTTCTGAAAGTGCAATTGATTCTCCCGTTTTTGTTTGAACTTCACGTCTTTCTGGAACTTTCAAGATTATTGCTTCTATGCAATAACTACCATCAACTTTAACATCATTAATTTTTGTTCTAATTTGAGATAATGAAGGAATACTTTCATCATTATCTAATTTTCTTACAAAAGAATTATCATCAAGTGTTATTGAATTTCCATATGCTTTAGATGGCATACACTCTATGACATCTCCTTCTACACAAATGCTAGTTGAATTTGATGAATCACTAATGTTGTATAGATTTTTTTTGTTATCTACTGCTAAAATCATGTTTCTTCCATTTTCTGTTGGTGACATTGATAGAACTCTTGCAATTACTGGCTCTGCTTCTTTTCCTCCTTCAATCTCAATAATTGTTGCATCATTTCCATGAATTTCCAATCCTTGGTTTCCTGATTTTACCCTAACACCAAGTAATCTTACTTTAGCTGATTGTGAAATCATATTTGGAATTGATGATTCATCTTTTCCCCATAGAACTACTCTCATTCCACTTCCATCTTTACCTTTTAACCTCATTCTTAATGCCTTTCCAGGCATGCCTCTTGAGTTTGTAAACTCCATACCACTGATAACTCCATCAATTTCTCCTAAAACCACCAGATCTTTTTGACCTTCTTGTAGTTCACTTACATCTTTTGTAATTGTATCAATAGTTGGAATTTCACTTGTTGAATCAGTAGCTTCTACATTTGAACCTGAACCAATATTGATTGTTGGTGAACCATCAAGATCTGATTTGACATAAGCCTTAATGATTTTAATCAAATCTCCTGGTTTTAGATTTTCAATTCCTGGAAGATTTGCCTTTTCATCCCATAATTTCACACTTGCAGTAGAATTTGCATCATCGTATACGGTCATAGTTCTAAGATAAAATGGAGAACCATCTTTTCTTGAAAATTGTTTTGCAGGTGATAAATTCAAAACTCTAGTTTCTAATGAAATTTCTTTTGCCCCTGCATAGAGATCTTTTAAACTCATTTCCACTTTTAGTGGTCCTGATAATGTAACACCATAATCTGATGCAATTAAAAATAAAGCTCCTTGATCAGTTAAATATCCGGCTCCGATTTTTTCTTTTTTTAGTTTTATTTGATCCTCAATAATTTCTCTAGTTAGTTCTGGCTTTTGTTCAATTAATTTTTCAATAAGGTTATCAAATTCAGTCAACTCATAATTGCTATCTTTATTCTATTAATAAAAATTTCATTATATTGTTATATTATGTTTCTATACTATCAGATCGCTTTATTGTTAATTTAAAATTATTATTTCTAAATTTTTCTTGTTTTGAATATATTGTCTCTTGATTTGCTGAACTACAACAAAATCTATGATGAAACAACTGATTAACTAAATTAGTAGGATGATCGCAGTTTTAACATGTCATGTATTGATGTTCGCCATTTATCAAAATCTTATGGTTCAATCAAAGCAGTAGATGATGTTGTTTTATCTGTCAAACCTGGACAGGTTTTTGGATTTTTAGGCCCAAATGGTGCAGGAAAATCAACCACCATCAAATTACTTACCACCTTAATCCCCCCTTCAAATGGTTCTCTTACAATATTGGGAATTGATGCAATTAAAAATCCATTAGAAATCCGTCACAAAATTGGAGTGGTTTTACAACAACCAAGCTATGAACCTACTTTGTCAGTTGAAAAATCACTTGACAAGTATGGGATGATGTGGAATGTTTCAAAAACTGAACGCAAAAAAAGAATGGAACAACTTTTGAAAGATTTTGATTTGGTTGAAATTAGAAAGAAAAGAAATGAAGATCTATCTATTGGTCAACGAAGACGAGTACAGGTTGCACGAGAATTCATGCATGATATGGATTTGTTATTTTTAGATGAACCTACAGTGGGATTAGATCCAAGTGCTAGACGAAAACTATTAGATTATTTAAAAAATAAAGTCAAAACAGGCTTAACAATTTTTTACACTACTCATATTCTAACCGAAGCAGAATATCTTTGTGATGAAATTGCAATTCTTGATAAGGGAAAAATTATTACTGTTGACTCCCCTGAAGCACTAAAAAGTAAATTTGGAAAAGAAAAAACTATTAAAATTCATTTACTAGAAAAAATTTCTAAAATTTTTGATCTACTAAATGGGATTGATGATTGTAAAATAAATTTTGAATCTGGAACAAATATTGTCATTCACTCTGAACAATCTGAATTAGTTCTGTTAAAAGTTTTGAAAATATTAAATGATAATGATATTGAGATAGAAGATTTATCTGCAGTCCCTACAAATCTTGAGGAAATATTTTTAAAAATGGTGAGAGAAAATGCATCCGATAATTAGACTTGTAAACAGAAACCTTACAATTTCTTTGAATCCTGGATTCTTAATTTGGCAGGTAATTTTTCCTCTGATCTATATTTTTGTAGCAGGTTTTGCATATGCTCCATTAATTCAACATGTTCCTTTTGGTGCAAAGGAACTTGATTATCCTGCATTTCTTGCATCTGGTATGATTGGATTTAACATAATGAACAGTACACTTGTCTCAGGAATCATAATCTGGAATGATAGGAGGCATGGGATGTTTGAACAAATAATGTCTGGTCCATTCACAAGAAGCCATTACATTCTTAGCAATATCTGCACTATTGGCATAATTGGTTTAGTTAGTGCTTCTCTGATTGCCTTGGTAGGTTATCCAGTATTTTTTGAATCTGTAGAGTTTTCAATCGTCACCATCCCTGTGATCGTTTTTGGTGCCATCACTGGCTCTGTTTTGTTTGGTTCATTAGCGTCCATAATTTCAACAAGATTACGTTCTAGCGAAGGATTTAATGTAATAATCAACACCGTTTTTCTATTTTTTGCATTTGTTAGTTCTGCATTTTATCCTGCAGAAAATGTTCCTGAACCATTACGCACCGCATTTTATCTAAATCCATTGACTTATCTGGTTGATGTAATTAGAGCAGGAATTTTTGGAACTATTACAGATTTTGTGATTGTTGAAATGTTAGTACTTGTTGGAATTGCTTCGGTACTATTTGTTATTGCGTCAAAACTTCTAACTAAATTAGATTTCTAGAAAATAAAATCATTTTTTAAATTTCTCGTACATCTCATTAATTTTTTTAATTACATCTAGATTTTCATATTCAATTAAATTCAAATTTGGTATCACACAATGACCTCCGATAATTCCTGGGTACATTTTTGGTCTATTCCCTAAATTTTCATGTATTTCATCTGCAAATTTCCACATTTCATCAAAATCTATACCTTCTTTTTCACAAATCATTTTTGTTATTTGTGCATAATTGATAAGCCATCCATAATACGATGTATCAACTAAAATTTTTGCAAGTTCGCCTGTTTTTGTTGTTGACATCCAATCAACTTTTTGAAATCTTTTTTCTAAATCTAATTTGATTTCAGGATTGATCTCATTGTCATCTGAAGCAATAAATTTTGTATATCTTTTGATATCATCTAAGAATCTTCTATGAACACCACGAACTGGTGAAAATAAAACTGGAACACTTGATTTTTCTTGAATTTTTTTTGTAGTACCTGGTCTTACCGTAGAATGGACGATTATTGCTTTTAGTTCATTTAATTTTGGAATCCAACTTAAAGTAGTATCCACAAATCCTGATAATTCTCCTGGCAAACAAACATGAAGATATTCTGGATTTTTAATTGAACTATTTTCTGAATAATTTTTACATTTTGAAGATTCTATGTCAATACCAACACAATTAAAATTTCTTTCATCTAGTAACCCAAATAGAGTTTCACCCACTTCTCCCATGCCTAATACTATGTCTGACATTGTACCTATTTTCAGAAAAACACTCTATGCTATATTCGTGTTACAGTTTATTGTTTTTAGAAAAGTAGCCCGAGGCAGATTCGAACTGCCGTCACGGGCTCCAAAGGCCCATATGCTTGACCTCTACACTATCGGGCTGCTAAATCGAGCACGCTAACTCCCTTAATGAACTTTTTATTCTGATATGCCTAACACTAAACTAATCTTCGATAACCCTAATTAATTTCTCAATTGGATCTTCCATTTGGTTTAGAATTTTTTTTGCTTTTAGTTCATTTAATTGCTTTGTAGATGCAAAAAACTTTGTTATATGTTTTGAAACCTTTTTAGGATTTGTTTCTCTTATGACCAATCGTTTTTTCACCAAAAAGTTCTCTATTATGTTTGGAACTGCATTATATGATATTGTGGGAATTCCCATTAATGCTGATTCTGCAGTCATTGTACCACCTGAACCAATAAAAACATCTGTGTTGTTTAACAAATGTTTTCCATCAAATGACATCTTTACAATTTTAGCTTTTTTACCTATTTTCTTTTGTAGTTTTTGAATTTGTTTTGTATACCTACCTAAAACAACAATATTCTCTTCATTAAATTTAGATATTACATCCTTGGTAATTGGAATAATTTTATTTGATTTTTCTGTATATGATGCTTCTTCTTCTTCTATTCTTATCAAAATATTTTTCCTGCCATTATTTTTGAATGGAAGTTTCATATCTTCATTTGTTTTTCTTTTGATTGTTACTGCTGCATCAATTGCTTTGTATGGGATGATATTTTTTTCATTTATTCCATATTTTGAAAATTCTTTTTTTGGAATTGTATTGGGGATTAACAGCTTTTGAATTAATGGTAATGTTAATTTCATCACTGCTTCTGCATGTGGTGAATCACAAAATGCAATATGTTTAATTCCTAAACCAAATGAAACTCTTGCAGCTTCAGGTGAACAAAAACTAATTACCAGATCTGGTGAAAATGCCTCAATTTTTCTGATAAGCTTTCCAATTCTATCATTTCCTGCTTTTAGTTTGGAATTTTTTCTTCCTCCGCCATGTTTACCTACTAAAATAAGGTCAAAATTACGAATTTTAGCTAATTTTGAAACTTCTTCATACTCTCTAGAAGTGCATAAAATACTGTTTTTTTTGCCTAATTTTTCTATTATTGGTTCAGAAAACAGTAATTGTTTTGGAGTTAGAACATCTATCCATATTTTCAAGTAATTTTCATAACTGAAGTTAGTTCAATAAGTTTTTCTTAGTCTAATCCTAAGCTTTAGTGTAATGGGGGGAACAAAAGTTGTTGTTTATGGCCTTAGTACCGAAGGATATGCTATTGCATCACAAATGGCCATTAAAGGAGCCGACGTTTACATAATTGATGAATCTACCCCTTCTGCAATTTCACTAAAAGCAGAAATTGCTAAAACATATCCAAACGTTTCATCTCTAAAAGAAGATGAACCATTACTATCTATGGAACCAATTGATGTGGCAATATCCAAAGCTCAATATCTATTCTTTACTCCTAGAATCAGAAAAACTGGACAGGACATCAAAACTGAAATCCATTCAAAATTCAAAGATGCTACTGCATCTTTAAAGAAAAAAAGTTCTGTTGTTTTTACTCTCCCAACAGGATTTGGTGGAAATAATGAAAATATTTCTTTACTTGAACATGTTACAGGACTTGAAGTTGGAAAAGATATTTCATATTTTTATTATCCTTTAGAAAGTACTGATCAACAACCAAAAATTGTTGGTTCTTTTAATGGCAAAAAAGATTCTGTATTGTCTGGTTTGTTAACTACTGGAAAAAAAGAGAAAAACTTTGTTGCAATTTCATCCTCTGAACATTTTCATGCAATTGATGTTCTCTCAAGATTTTCAAGTCTGTGTAGTGTGTTAGAAGTTTGTAAATATGCTCAAGATGAAATTACTAAAAATGATTTATCATCAGATGATTTTCAAGAAATATTCCTTGATGATATGGTAGGTGGCTTACTAGATCTAAAATCTTTAGGCTCATCTTTTGAAGGTGCAAACACACTCATGTATCTCATTAATGGAAGTGTAAAAGGTATTGATGGTTACATCAAACGATTGATAGATGAAATACGTGCAACTTTAAAGAAAAATGATCTTAAAGCTAGCAGAACAAAAATTGCATTATCTTGGACACTTGATCAACATTCAATGCGTGGGGATAAAATTGAGATGCTTCAAAATTTGACTTCGAGATTACGTGATTACATTGGTGATGTTGAAGCATATGAAGATCCAAATTTTGATCTATTTCATAGTGATAAAACAACAATTGTTGTAGCATGTTCAAAATCTGATTTCACAACTATTGAAAAAACTAAACAAGATTCTGATTTGATTATTGTGAAAGCTAATCCTTTATGCGAAACAATCCAATAATGGTATAAATTAGCTAAATTAGTATTCTGTTTGAATTGTCTAGTGAAAATGAATCTGATGAAATTCCTGTAAATGTTGTTTCTGAGAATGAATCTGTTGAGGAATCAAAATCTTCTGAATATATGAAAGAAAACTCATCAGAGTTATTAGATGCAGAAAAACAAAAAACTTCAGAATGTGAAGAAAAATTAAAACATATTTTAGCAGATTTTCAAAATCTTAGTAGAAAGACACAATCTGATATTGAAAATGGTGTTAATGCTAAAGTAGATGAATTTCTATTGGATTTTCTAAAAATCTATGATGATTTTATTCGTGCAAGAGATGTCTTTTCTGAAAATAAAATCAATGCCGAAGGTCTTGATTCAATTTTAAAAAATATGGATTCTCTGTTGAAAAAATACAATGTGGCTCCAATTGATGCGTTAGGAGAAATTTTTGATCCAAATCTTCATGAAGCAATATCTGTCATCTCTGATCCTAATTTAGATGACAATACAATTACCAAGGAGATCAGGAAGGGATATATTTCTCAAAAGAGGATTATAAGACCGACATTAGTAGAAATTTCAAAAAAGGATGATAATTAAAAATGGCTAAAGTAATAGGTATCGATTTAGGAACAAGTAACTCTGCTGCTGCAGTAATGATGGGTGGAAAACCAACAATTATTCCTGCAGCTGAAGGTCAAACTGCAGCTGGAAAGGCATTCCCATCCGTAGTCGCTTTTTCTAAAGAAGGTGAACTTTTAGTTGGTGAACCTGCTCGTAGACAAGCAGTCACAAACCCTGACAATACTATTGTTGCAGCAAAACGAAAAATGGGTTCTGATTATACCTTTAAAATTCTAGATAAAGAATACAAACCTCAACAAATTTCTTCATTCATTCTACAAAAAATAAAAAAAGATGCTGAGGCATTTATTGGTGAATCTGTAGAAAAAGCAGTTATTACAGTTCCAGCATACTTTGATGACAATCAACGTCAAGCAACAAAAGATGCAGGAACAATTGCAGGTCTTGATGTTGTTAGAATAATTAATGAACCAACTGCAGCGTCCTTAGCATTTGGATTAGATAAAGCAAAAGAAGACATGAAGATACTTGTCTTTGATTTTGGTGGTGGTACATTAGATGTTACTATCATGGAAATGGGAGGTGGTGTTTTTGAAGTAATGAGTACATCTGGAGATACTCAACTAGGTGGAACTGATATGGATAAAGTTTTGATTGATTATGTTGTTGACGAATTTAAGAAAAAAGAAGGAGTTGATCTTTCTCAAGACACAACTGCAATGACAAGAATTAGAGAAGCTGCCGAAAAAGCAAAAATTGAATTATCTACTGTGATGGAAACCGATGTTAATCTACCATTTATTGCACATGATCCATCCTCCGGTGCAAAGAATCTTGAATTAAGACTAACTAGATCTAAACTTGACGAATTAATTGAACCTATTGTAGATCGTTGTAAACCTTCTATACAAAAAGCACTTGAAGATGCAAAACTTTCCAATTCTGATATTAACAAAATAGTAATGATTGGTGGTCCAACAAGAATTCCACTAGTCAAAAAATTTGTTAGTGATGTTATAGGAAAGGAAGTTGAATCTGGTGTTGATCCTATGGAAGCAGTAGCCATGGGAGCTGCAATTCAAGCGGGAATTATTGCTGGTGATGTTACTAGTGACATTGTTCTACTTGATGTAACTCCATTAACTCTGGGAATTGAAACACTTGGAGGAGTTCGAGAACCTCTTATTGAAAGAAACACTACTATTCCAACCTCAAAAGGAAAAGTGTTCACAACTGCAGCTGATAATCAGACAGCTGTAACTATACATGTTGTTCAAGGTGAAAGACCTATGGCCACAGATAATGTTTCTTTAGGCAGCTTTAATCTTACTGATTTACCTCCTGCCCCAAGAGGAGTTCCTCAAATTGAAGTCAAATTTGATATTGATGCAAATGGAATCATTAATGTAACTGCAAAAGATCTTGGAACTCAAAAGGAAGCAAAAATTACTATTGAAACAAAAACTAAATTATCTGAAGAAGAAATTGAAAAATTAAAAGAAGATGCTGAAAAGTTCTCTGAGGAAGATAAAAAGAAGAAAGAGAAAATTGATCTTAAAAATGAAGCAGAAAGTTACATCTACACTACTGAAAAATTAGTTAATCATGATCTAAAAGATAAAATCTCTCAAGAGCAAGGAATTAAAATTACTGATGCTGTAAAAGAAGTAAAAGAGGTTTTAGATAAAGAACCTGAAGAATTAAAACCAAAACTTGAAGCATTACAATCTTTAGTAAACGAAGTAACTACTGAACTCTACAAGAATGCAGCCCCTCCTCCAGGTGCTGATGGACAACAAGGTGCTGATGGACAACAAGGTGCTGATGGACAACAAGGTGCTGATGGACAAACAACAGAATCCGCTTCAAATGACGAAACAAAAACTAACTGATTTTCAAAATTCAACCATTTATACAGTAATTATAATAAAGGAATGATTCATGTCTGCAAAGCGAGATTATTATGAAGTTTTAGGAGTGTCTAAATCATCTGCTAATGATGAAATTAAAAAACAGTATAGAAAATTAGCATTAAAGTTTCATCCAGATCGAAATCAATCTGCTGAGGCCGGAGAACATTTTAAAGAAATTTCTGAAGCATATGCGGTTCTTTCTGACCCTGAAAAGAGACAACTGTATGATCAACATGGACATGCAGGTGTAGATGGAAGATATTCTAGTGAAGATATCTTTCAGGGTGCACGTGGTGACTTTAGCGATATCTTTGGTCGTGGAGGTGGAGGATTTGATTCTATTTTTGAATCAATATTTGGTCGTGGAGGTGGAGGATTTGGATTTGGTCAAGAACGAGGTTCTGATATTCTTTATCAAACATCAGTTACATTAGAAGATGTTTTACATGGCAAACAAATGGAAATAGAATTACAAAAACAAATTCACTGTAATACGTGCAGTGGTTCTGGTTGTAAACCTGGTACCAATAAAAAAATATGTTCTTCATGTAATGGGCAAGGTCAAGTAAGGCAAACACGTAACATGGGATTTGCGTCATTTGTTACTGCTGCACCTTGTTCTTCATGTAGAGGTCAAGGTTCAATCATTGAAACTCCTTGTAGTGATTGTAAAGGTCAAGGAAAGAAAAAAGGATCAAAAAAAGTTACTTTTGACATTCCTCCTGGAATTGATTCAGGTGATTATACTGTACCAAATGAAGGAAATGAAGTACCTGATGGCTCTAACGGTGATCTAATTGTTAGAGTTAGAGTACAACCTCATTCAAAATTCAATAGAGACGGAAAAGATATCTTCTATGATCAAGATGTTTCAATGATTGATGCAGCATTAGGATGTGATATTGTTGTCCCAACTTTGGAAGGAACTGAAAAAATTAAAGTTGATTCTGGAAGTCAACCAAACACAATTATCAAATTAAAAGGAAAGGGTGTGCCACATATCAATTCTAGAGGCAAGGGGGATCAGTATGTTAGAATTGTAGTAAATATTCCTAAAAAACTCAACAAACATCAAAAAAACCTACTTGATGAATTTAAACAAACTAGTGATTAACTGATTATGAAGATCGCATTAGATGTTGACGGTGTACTTGCTGATGTTATCCAATCGTGGCTAAATTATAGTAATTCAATTAGGCAAGAAATTCAAAAACATGAGATTACTGATTGGGATTTTTGGAAAAAATTTGAAATTGATCGTTATGACTTTTATGCTGAGTTAAGTTCGTGTTGGAAAAATTGGACTTCGATTCCTCCTACTGAAGAAAATCTAGCCTCTATCACAAAAAATCTGTCTGATATTGGTCAAGTAGATATTGTAACTGCAAGAGAGCGTTCAACTGACTCTTTTGTAAAAAACTGGCTAAAATATCACAATATTTCATTTGATAATTATGTTTCAGTAATTCATGGTCCTATGAAAGCTGATTTGGATTATGATGTCTTTATTGATGATTCACCATTAAATGCGTCAAAATTTCTAGAAAACAAGAAAAAAGTCATTCTATATTCTCAACCGTGGAATCAACATATTACTGAAAATAAAATTCATCGAATTTCAAATCTCTCAGAAGCAATTCAGAAATTAAATTAATTTTTTGTAAATTTCTTAATATTTACTTGATGTCCTTTTCTTACATGTGTAGAATGAGTTGTTTTTAATAATTCTGAAATTTTATCATCATCATAAAATTTTACATTGTAACGTCCTAGGACTTTTTTACAATTCATACAATAAACTTCTTTGAATTCCATTTCCATTTTGAGTTGATAGATGTTATACTTTCAGTATAATAAAGAAACTTATTCTAGATTTCAAAAATTTACAATGCGGGAGTCGCCCAGCCTGGTCAACGGCGTAAGGTTCAGATCCTTATCTTCTAGGAGTTCGTGGGTTCAAATCCCACTTCCCGCATAATTAGTTATTTTCTAATTTGTTTTTGATATTTTTTAAAAGAAGTTTGTTGATCGTTTCTCCAGATGCTTTACCTCTTAATTCCTTCATCGCGATTCCCATTAGAGGTCCAATCGCTCTTTCTTTTTGATTTTTTATAATTTCTTGGTTATTTTCAACAACTTGATGGCAAATTTTCTCTAATTCTGATTCATCTACAGCCTCAATTGAAGCATTTTTCATTGCCTCTTCTATTGTTTGAGACTTTGCATTCATAATGTTTTCAAAAATAATTTCAACTGATTCTTTAGTAATTTTTCCTTCTTCTAAAAATTGAAATGTTTTTGCTATTTCTTCATTTTTTAATAATTTTGAATCTAATCCGTTTCTTTCTAAATTTGTTATAGTTGAACATAATACTGATGCTACAAATGTTGGGTTTACTTTGGTTTTTCCAATTACATTTTCAAATAATTCAAAATAATTTGAATCAAAAAGTTGTTCTGATAATTGAAGATTTAATTGATATTTTGTTTGTAACTCTTTAATTGAATCATCCCATG
This sequence comes from Candidatus Nitrosopumilus sp., assembly GCF_965263415.1. Classification (GTDB taxonomy): domain Archaea; phylum Thermoproteota; class Nitrososphaeria; order Nitrososphaerales; family Nitrosopumilaceae; genus Nitrosopumilus. The sequence goes on along the minus strand of NZ_OZ253671.1, from coordinate 372,591 downwards.
ATTTGGGAATATTCTTTATTGCATTACTTAATTCTGTTTTTGAAATTATTATTGGAGGAATGTCTGTTTCAGGATACATTCTTGCTGCACCTGGTCTTGGTCTTAGAAATTTAGTCTCTCCACTTTGAGTTGCTAATCGTGTATCGATTGGAATTCCTTCATTTCTAATATACTCAATTCTCAAAACTATTTGATCTATGATTATTTCTATTTTCTCTTCTGGGGCTGCCAAAATTAAAAATCCATCATTACCATTAATCTCTAAAGTTCTTTTCAAATCATTAATGTCTTCATTTTCAACACCGTAATTTGGTAACTCATCAGAATGAAAAACTCCACCTATTCCAAAAAATCGTACTAGTTCTGCTACTTCTTTTCCTAATCTAATTCCTTCATATGGGGAATATCTAAACATGCCTGCCATATTTCTAAACGAAATTCCAAATATTTTTTGATTTTTCTTTATAGCATTTTGAATAATTTTTGATTTACATTTTTTGAATAACTCGGTTACATCTTTACGATCTTGATTTTCATGAGTCCAATCAATATGCTGTAATTTTTCTGAGATTTTTAATAATCCGTGTTGTCTTTTAGCCTCATATTCTACTACTTTTTCTAATTGATCAAGCTGTTGAACTCCTTTGACTTCAATTACGACATTTCCGCCTTTTATTGAAACATTAACGTCTTGTCGAATTGAACCTAATCCGCGTTTCACTTTTTTAGTACTCCTTAAAATTCTCCCTAATGCCAATGCAATTTTTTTAATTTCATATGATTTTACTTCAAATGGTTCAGTAGCAATTTCAACTAAAGGAACACCTAAACGTTCTAAACCATATTTCTTAATTGAACCATCTTCTCCCAAAATCTTTGCTGCATCTTCTTCTAAACAAATAGATTGAATTCCAATTTTTTTTTCCTCTACATTGAAAGAACCACCTTGTGAAATTAACATTGTTCGTTGAAATCCTGTAGTATTTGAACCGTCTACAACTGTTTTTCTCATTGGATATATTTCTCTAAATACATCTGATTGTAGTGCTGATGCAATTATCAAAGAAATTTTCTTTGCATCTTCATCTAACTCATGTGGAGGTTCTTCATCTTGTTCAACAAGACAACTACTCTCTGGATTTGCAAAATACATTATAGTTTTTGATTTTGATTTTTCAAATAATGCTGCAGGGTCATATTCTCCTAATTCACTTTTAGCAGCACGTAATTTTCTTTGAAATTTTACAGAATATTCGTCTGTGTCAATAGGTGTACAATTACAAAATAATTTTTTATTTGTATCTAGTTGTTGATGAATCTCTAGTCCTACTTTAACTCCTAATTCAATTGTTGCAAATTCTGACATTTCTTCTCCTAGATTGACATTTCTGATGCAATATTATCACGCATAATTTCTTTTACCCCATCTATATTCTGAGTATTCCCAAGTGCCCACATTGCTTTTACCAGAGCCACCTCTGGAAGCATATCTTCTAAAGGAATTATTCCTAAATTTAGAAGATCTCTGCCACTTTCATACACTGTCATTCTTACTCTTCCATCAATACATTGTGATGTCATGCCTAGAAACATCCCTTTTTCGTTGGCTTTTTTTATAGAATCATACATGACTCTTCCAACATGTCCTAATCCTGTACCTTCAAAGATTATTCCTTTGTATCCACTATCTATAATTTGCTCAATTAGTTTAGGATCATATCCTGGATGGTATTTTACCAAAGCGATTTTTGTATCTAGATTAATTTTTGGTTGGAATTCTAAAGTTTTGTAAACTTCTTTAGAAATATTTTTTTGAATTTTTTCTTCTGCAATTATAAATGCTGGATTATCTCCTATTGTTTGAAATGCTCCTCGTTTACTTGTATGATTCTTTCTAACTCTTGTTCCAATATGACATGCAACTGTGTTATCATTTTCATCATTATGCATGGCAATGTATACTCCTTTTGTTTTACTTTCTGTAATAAATTTGGTTGCTCCTATCAAATTTAGTGCTGCATCAGATGATGCTCTATCTGAAGATCTTTGAGAACCAACTAAAACAATTGGAATTGGAAATCCTGCTAATGCAAATGAAAGAAATGATGATGTATAATGCATTGTATCGGTTCCATGGGCAATAATAATTCCTGAATAATCTGAATTTGAATAACTACTAATTTTTTTTGCAATTTCTAACCAGTTTTCTGGCATTATATTTTCAGAATATTCTGATAACAAGACTTCTGCATCAATATTTGCAATTTTAGAAAGTTCGGGAACTGATGAGTTTAATTCTTCAGCAGTTAATACTGGAGTAACTGCTCCTGTTCTATAATCTACTTTACTTGCAATCGTTCCTCCAGTTGAAATTAGTAGTACTTTTGGTAATCCATCTATTTTGTTTACTTTTTCAGGTTCCTCAATAATTTTTTCTGAAGACTGAATTTTCTCAACATTCTTAATTTTAGCAATTTCTAATCCAACATTGTATCCACTCTTTAATTTCAAAACAATGTGTTTATCGTCACCATGCTCATATCTGGGCATAATTATGCCTGAATATGTAATATCTAAGAGAATTTTTACAGAATCTCCAATTACTACTTGATTGTTCTTTAGAAATTCTAATGAATTCCCTTCATATCCTCTATATTCTGACATTTACGAGAATTAGATTTGCTATTTAATTAAAACTACCTGTAATAGGAAGCAACTAGTTTTTCGCCCATCTTGAGGTCTTTTTGCTCTCTTACTTTCTTTACTGCTTCTTCAAAGTGTTTCATAGTTACTTTGGCTTCAATACTGTTCTTTTCAACATCTTTAACATCTGGATGTTTGTCCAAGAATTCGTGAATTACTAATGAAACTGCTGTATTTGCAATAGATGAAGTATCTGCTCCACTCATTCCATCTGTGATTTCTGCAATCTTTTCCATATCTACATCGTCACCCATAGGAATTTTTTCAGCATTAATTTCAAGAATACGTTTTCTACTATCTTTATCTGGATTTGGTACTTGAATAATTTTATCAAATCTACCTGGTCTTAACAAGGCTGGGTCAATCATATCTGCTCTGTTTGTTGCAGCTAGAACAACAACTCCGTGCATATTTTCCATACCATCTAATTCTGTAAGTAATTGGCTGACAACTCTTTCAGTAACTGCAGTTTCACCACCTGCTCCTCTTATTGGTGCAATAGAATCTATTTCATCAAAGAAAACTACACATGGTGCAGATTGTCTTGCTCTTTTGAAAATTTCTCTAATTCCTCTTTCTGATTCACCTACCCATTTAGATAATAACTCTGGACCTCTAACAGAAACAAAGTTTGCTTCACTTTGAGTTGCAACAGCTTTTGCAAGTAATGTTTTACCAGTACCACTTGGACCGTGAAGCAATATTCCTCTTGGCATGCTGTGACCAAGTTTGTCGTATAATGCTGGATATTTCATTGGCCATTCAACTGCTTCTTGTAATTCACGTTTAACATCTTCTAAACCGCCAACTTCATCCCATTTTACATCTGGATTTTCAATGAAAACTTCTCTCATTCCAGATGGAGTTACCTCAATCAAGGCTTTTTGGAAATCTTCATGATTTACAATTAATTTGTCTAATGTCTCAGGTGGAATTTTTTCTTCTTCAAGATTTAGAATTGGTAATAATCTTCTCAAACATTTCATTGCAGCCTCTTTACAGAGATACTCCAAGTCTGCACCAACATATCCGTGGCTAATTGCTGAAATTTTATCCACGTTTACATCGTCAGATAATGGCATGTTTCTGCTGTGAATTGCAAGAATGTCTTTTCTTCCTTTCTTATCTGGAACTTTGATTTCGATTTCTCTATCAAATCTTCCTGGTCTTCTGAGTGCCGGATCAATTGCATTTGGTCTGTTTGTTGCAGAAATTACAATTACTTTACCTCTTGCTTCTAATCCATCCATTAATGATAACATCTGAGATACTACTCTTCTTTCAACTTCTCCAGTAACTTCTTCTCTTTTTGGTGCAATAGAATCTATTTCATCAACAAAGATTATTGAAGGAGCTTTTTCTCTTGCTTCTTTGAAAATCTCTCTTAGTCTAGCTTCACTTTCACCATAAAACTTACTCATTATTTCTGGACCTGAAATGCTGATAAAGTGTGCATTACTTTCATTTGCAACAGCTTTTGCAAGTAGTGTTTTACCTGTTCCAGGTGGACCATACAACAAAACCCCCTTTGGAGCTTCAATTCCTAGTTTTTCAAAAATTTCAGGATGTCTTAATGGCAGTTCAATCATTTCTCTTACTTTCTTTATCTCATCAGTCAAACCTCCAATGTCTTCATAAGTGACTTGTGGAACACCGCGTAGCGTTTCACCTTTTTCTGCAATATGGAAAACTGTTTTTTGAGTAATCAAAACTGCATCAGCAGCTGGTGTGACTCCAATTACTTGAAAAGTTAAACGTCCACCAAAGTATGGTACCATTACATTGTCTCCTTTAATCAAAGGAACACTTTCTAAAGCATCTGCAAGATATCTCTCATCGATTGGTGGAATTGCTTCTAATGGAGCAACTACGACCTTTTCTGCAGCTACTGCTTTGATTTTCCTAACTGAAATTGTATCTCCAATTGCAATTCCTGAATTATTCCTTCCAAGTCCATCAATTCTGATTATTCCTTTTCCTTCATCAGATGGGTATAATGGAAGACATTTTGCAACTGTTCTTCTTTTACCTTTAATTTCAATAACATCACCTGTGGATGCATTTAGTGTATCCATTGAATCATAATCAATTCTTGCTACTCCTCTTCCGACATCTCTTGTGTATGCCTCCAAAACTTTGAGAGAAAGTGCATTTTGGCTCATAATCAAATGCCCTCTGTCTAATTTTTATATCTTTGTGGTAATTTATCCAAAGACTAGGTAAAAATCACAAGCTTAAAATCCTCTTTAGGTAGGAAACGATCAACTTTGGGTAAGAGACCATTAGTAAGAAGACGTGGCCGTGGAGGCAATCAATTTAGATCTACTTCTACTGGTAAAGTAGGCACCAAAGCAAATTATCCTCGTTTCCCACTATCTGAACAACATGAAGGTGAGATCATTGACCTTGTTCATGAACGTGGTAGAGAAGCACCTTTAGCTAAAGTTAGATTTGAAGATGGTTCAGTATCATTTGTTCCAGCAGTTCTTGGAGCAAAAGTTGGTGAAACTTTACAATTTGGATTAAAATCAAAAATTGAAAAAGGAAATGTAATTAGCATTCAAAACATTCCTGATGGAACTATTGTATGTAATATTGAAAAGCACTTTGGTGATGGCGGCGCAATTGTGAAATCTGCAGGAACTGACGCAACTGTTTTCTCTCATGGTGATGAGGGTGTTACTGTTAAACTTCCTTCTGGAAAATTCACTACTCTAAATCCAAAAAATAGAGCCATGATTGGAACTCTAGCTGGAGGTGGCGCTAGTGAAAGACCATTTATGAGTGCAGGTGGAAAATGGAGAAACTTTAAAGCTAAAGGAAAGAAATACCCAATAGTTCGAGGTGTTGCTCAAGCAGCTTATGTTCACCCACACGGTGGTGGTCGTCATCAACATGTTGGACAAAGTTCTACTGTTTCTAGAGATGCTCCTCCAGGAGCAAAAGTTGGAAGTATTGCTGCAAGAAAGACTGGTAGAGCCAGAATTAAAGAAAGAAAGTAGTTTTTTCTTTAACCTAAAATTGATTAATAACTCTATGAAATCTTTGATGAATGTCAAACCAACGAATTAGACTTTTTGTAACCGGCAGAGTTCAGGGTGTTTTTTTTCGCCAGACGTTAAAAACAAGAGCAATACAAAATGATGTTTTTGGATGGGTAAAAAATCTCAAAGATGGTCGTGTTGAGGCAATTTTAGAAGGTAATGAAGAAAATGTTAGTCGATTAGTTGAATGGGCTCATGGTGGTCCAGCAAATGCAATAGTTGAAGATGTAGAAATTCGTAATGAGAACTTTACTGGTGAATTTTCAAAGTTTGATGTTTTGTATTAGTGAATTTTTTTATATACTTCTTTAATTAAATCTCCAAATTCAGAAATTTGCTGGCTTTTATTGATTTGAATAATTTCTATAGGCTTTTTTCTGCTCTTTTGTAGTTTTATAACCACTCCTTCTTTTTGAGGTTCTACATCTGCGAACCCTCTAAACGTCATGGATTTACAAAATACAACTCTGTGCATTCTAATGTCTTCCACCACGTTTTCTCCTAAATCAAAACAAAATTCTCTAATTGAATCAAAAAGTGGTAACACATCTATTGGAATCTGCTTCTTAAAGTCTTCATAACTTCTTTTGTTTCCAAATGAAATTATTCCTTCCATGAACTTGTAAATTTGAATTTAATAATAAATGGTAGCAGATCTGTTGGTTCCAGTCTAGACGAATAGCCCCATTTCAAGGCGTACAAGATCCGCCACGTTGACGAGGAAGCGTGGATGCTCCACCTTAGGATTGCTCCCTCCCGGACCTCATCCCTTTCGATGGTTCGGTCTTAGAAGTCATCCCTTCGGATAATTCTAGTCCTGCAACCACCCGCCTCGGCGTGATTTCATTTCCGCACACCAAGCGGGAATTACCCATCTAGAGATTTACCCAACAGTTACTGATCTCTGCATATAGCCGGTTTCAGAACAGGGTACGGCTGGCACCCCGATCCTACCTACTACCAATTTTTCTAAAACAAAGTATGTTATATTTGCATTAGGTTTGATTCTCTTTTAGTTTCAACACCATGTTACAAACTGAGCATACATTTCCTGTACAATCACTACCACATTTCTTACAAACTGTTTTTTCTTTGTAGTTTGTTTCTTTGATAATATTTGATACTCTGAGAATTGATTGATACAAATTATTTTTAATTCCACTGTGTTGTTTTTCTAATGAATTTAGAAATTCACGTATTTCTGTTCTTATTCCTTCATTCATGTGAGGACAAGGTTCTGATTGGAATGGAATGTCATTTGTAAATGCATAGAATACTATTTCAGATTCATATATATCACAAAATGGTTTTATTTTTCTTAGCAAATTCGAAGACGTATCAGGATCCATCCAACCAATCTTGTTTGTATCTCCTGATAACATGTTTATGACAAATGTTTGTAATGTATCATCTAGATTATGTCCTGTTGCAATAACATCTGCTCCTATGTCTTTTGCAGCGTGATCAATTGCTCTTCTTCTTAGAGTTCCACAAATTGAACATGATGATGTTTTTTCATTTTCTCTCAAGTCTAATGCTTCATCAAGTGTTAATTCAAAGAGATCCTTGTAAGAGTAAACTTTGTGTTCTACCCCTAACTCTCCACAAAACTTCTCAACAATTTCTAATGCTTCATTTCTATATCCTGGAATTCCCTCATCAATAGTAATTGCTTTGATTCTAAAATTATGGGTTGATGACATTTCATGAATAATTTTTAACAGTGCTAATGAGTCTTTGCCTCCCGATACTGCAACTGCAACTAATTCATTATTTTTGATCATTTTATGTTTGGATATGGTTTTTGCAGTCTTTCTTACAATAGAATTTGAGAAACATTCTGAACATAGCTTTTGTCCAGAATATTTTCTAGTATACACTGCTGAATTTTCACATCCGTCACATTTCATGACTTTGAATATTTTTTTTCATTAATGATTCTTTAGGTATTTTCTATATTGTGAACCAACCAGATTTTACATATGATAGGGCAATGTTTAGACCAAATAAAGCAAAAGTGAATGCATAGATTCCCCACATTATGCCGTTAACTGCTTTTTCTGAAATTCTTTGATCAATAATGGTATGAATGAATTTCCCACCATCTAAAATTGGTAATGGAAGCATATTGATTATTCCAATGAAAAATGAAATCATCCAAAGCCATAGAAGGAACATTGAAACATTTGGATCATTCCATTCAATGAAATTCATTACAGGTTTGTATGCAAATGAATTATCTCTCATAATTCCAATTAATCCTCTTTCTGGGTCATCTGGTGCTGGCATTACTTCAAGACTAAAGTTTAATGGTTGTCCGTCTCTAAGTACAGAAACACTTGCCATGTCTCCTGGATTCAAACTGGGGAAATCCGCCGGACTCAGAATCTGTTTGTCATTGATTGACGTTATGATGTCATTTGCAAGTAATCCTGCTTGCTCTGCTCCTGAATTTTCAATAATTGAAAGAATTAGAACTCCTTCAGGCAATTCATAAAATGTACTCAACAGTGGTTCAGGTAATACCATTGCAAAGAATGGATTTGTAAGCAAAATTGCTCCTAAAACAAATGCAAAAATTACATTTGATGTAGCTCCTGCACCAATAACTCTAAGTTTTGAAATTTTTTTTGCTTTGTTAAATTCTTCTTCGTCAGGTTCTACAAAGCCTGCAAACATTGCAATAAATATTGCAAAACCTCCTGTTTTGATCTTAATTTTTTCTAATGCTGCAACAATGCCATGTGCTCCTTCATGAATCACTAGTACAACTGGAATTGATAGTAGAAAATATGTAATTGATGCAGCTGAAGTTAGTGTGACTCCTGGAATTAGCACTGTTAGTTCTGCAAAATCATCTGGGATAACAAAATAGTTTGCAACATTATTTAGCAAAAACCAGAATGCAAAACCCATCATAATGAAACCTGAAATAACACTTACATCTGCAAAAACTCTAATTCCTCTTCTTGTCCGACTAAGAAGTTTTAACAATACTGAATTGACTTGTTTATTTTTGTAAGTTAAACTGTATGCCTTTATTTCAAAACCATGTTTTTCTAATTTTAACCCCTTGGCAACAATCACAATAACTACCCATGCCATTAACACGTAGATAATCGAATTTTGAGTAATAAAATCAAGTTCCAAATTAATTGTAATTTTTTTATGCTACGGACATTTATCGGTTACTATGAAACCTGTGATAATTATCTCAACATATCCTGATAAAAAATCAATTACAAAAATTGCAAAAATGCTTGTAAAAAATAAAACAGCAGCATGTGTGAATATTTCCAAAATTTCTTCAATCTATTCTTGGAATAAAAAAATAGAAAACACATCTGAATATATTGCTATTTTTAAAACAACACCAAAAAATAAGAAATTACTTAAAGAAAAAATTAAAGAAACTCATCCATATGATGTTCCGGAAATTGCTGAAATAAATCTGACTTCAATTAACAAATCATATCTTGATTGGTTGATAGAATCAACAAACTAAGATTCTATTGAATATCGTAACAAGGAAACAATTCCACCTAAACCAGTTACTCTCAAACCTATATCTGTAGATGAGTCAACACTGTACATCTTCACTCCCTTTTTTTCAATATCATTTAGAAAATCTATCATTTTTTGTTCATCCTCTTGAATGACTTTATCTGAAAAAACCAAAGATTCTACTGCTCCCATTTGATTTGCATTAAAGGTCTCATCAAAACCCATAGTGAATTTTTTACTTTTTTTGTTTGCAAGAAGCATAACTTCATCAATAATTAATGATGCTTTTGCCAACTTACTATCTGCCATTATCTCTTTCATTGTATTTGATTTTGTAAATGTGTAAATTCCATCTTCGCCTCCAGAATCTATTCCTTCAACAACTTGAATTTTGAATTTTTGCAAATTCTGAGATTTTTGAATAAAATTTGAAAATCGTTTCTTTGTTTCTCCTGGACCAAAAATTACTATTGAATCTCCTTCTTTGAGAATAGTTGATATTGCTTGTTGCACTTGTTCAAAAAATTTTTCAATATTAAAATTAGTTTTATATCTTTTCCCTCCAGAACCTGAATAGATATTTGGCATAAATTCCAAATGTGTTCCTCTTAATCTTGCAATTCCACTGTCTCCTGTGTCAATTGCTACTAGTACAAAACCAACTTGTTTATTACTTGATTCTAAAAGATTTTTTTCAAATGGTAACCATTTTTTCTTTGAAATTGTAATACCATCATTGATTTTTAAAATAAATGAATGGTGAGTCCCGTGTGGTACTGATTCATTACTTGATTCTGAAATTGTACCTCCAATTCTTAATCTATCTAGTACATCATCAAGAGAAATCTTTTCTACAGTTAATGCAATTCTAATTTTGATCCTTTCCCCTTTATCTGGTCTTGAATAATCTTTGTCTTGTTTTAGTACTCTAGTTGTATCGCCAATTACTTTATCATTTTCTTTAATAATTCTACGTAAATTTAGGAGATCATCTGAATCCTCTGGAATGACTGAAATTAAATTCTCATCAATATTTTTTGTAATCATGTTGTTGTTCTATTCTACAAAGAGAAAAGAGTTTAGTTAGTTACTTCGTTCGTTTTTTCTTCAGATTTTTTCTTAAGATAACTTTCAACCCAATCTAAAGTAAGAACCCCTGATTCAGCCAAATTTGTTAAAGAATTTGCAGATGCTTCACCGGTTACTTTGCCGTGGTTTCTTTTTAATTGGCGCCATTTGAGAGATGTGTTGCCACTTTTTGAATTATAGATAATTCCTAGAATATCTCTTGCATTAACAAATGTGATGTCCCTAATTTTTTTCAAAGTTACTTTGTCAGCTGCCTCTACATAAATTGCACCCAAACTATCTTCTCTTTCAGCAAATACTTCTGAATCATCCAAATAACTTCTTGGGGCGTAAGATTTACAGGTACTAGAGATGATAAATCTTCTAAAACTTTCTACTGATGCTGGAGTGTCAATTGCAACCATTTTGAATGGATGAACTATTGGCCATTTATCAAGCTTCTTGAAAGACTCAATAGGAATCTGCCTCAAATATGGCTTGCAGGTGGTGATGAACCTATCCCTTTGAAATGATGATGAGGATCTTGAGTTCTGAGCCTGCCCATGATTTTAATTGATGATTACTTTAGAAAAATTATGAATTCGTTAACTGAATATCTCACATTTAATGTTGAAGCCCGTAGAGGATTTGTTAACATCACTCCTGATATTAGAAAATTAGTAACTAAAAGCAAAGTCAAAGAAGGTTTTTGTCTTGTAAATGCGATGCATATTACTGCCAGTGTTTTTATCAATGATAATGAGAGTGGTTTACTTCATGACTATGAAAAATGGTTAGAAGAATTAGCACCTCATGCTCCTGTTGATCAATACAAACACAATGATACTGGAGAAGATAATGCAGATGCTCATCTAAAAAGACAAGTAATGGGAAGAGAAGTAATTGTTGCAATTACAAATGGTGAGTTAGATTTTGGTCCATGGGAGCAAATTTTCTATGGAGAATTTGACGGCAAGCGACCAAAAAGAGTTCTAGTAAAAATAATTGGCGAATAATTTTCTATCCAAAGTCTGCATCACGTTTTTGACTTTGTGATTCATTCTTTCTTGCAGCAGCTCTAAACTCATCATCATGATTCTGAGGTCCATGTCCACACTTTACACATGCAATTTTGAACCCATTATCATTTTTTTCATATGTTTCACATCCACAAAAACATGCCATGATTAATCTAATTTCTAAGATGATATATCTTTTGGGATATTATTATGAAGTTGATTTACAACATTCTCCAACTGGAATGTCATGATCATGGGGACATTTTCTTGGATGCTTTAGCATTGTACATAATGCATCTGTGAATTGTTTATTCATATGATGTTCAATTCCACATACCATTTCTTCATCAATATCTACTTTGAGTGCACTATCCATCAGAACTTCCAAAAGTCTACTGTTTCTCATCATACTAGAACCAATTGCTTGACCTTCATCTGTAAGTTTTACTCCTGCTTTATTGTAAGTGACCAAATTCTTACCATTCAATTTCTTTAACATTTGGACAACACTTGGTTGTCTGACGTTGAGCATTTTTGCTATGGTGCTAATTTTGACTTCTTCTCCTCTTTCTTTGATATGCCAAATTGCTTTGAGATACATCTCTACATGTTCAGCTTCTGCTGTTCCTACAAATAGAGTCTCTTCATCATTTAACACGTCCATACTCATACCTTCTTTGAATCTTTTAATAAATATTCGAAATATTGACGTGCAAATCCTGCTAATCCTGCATGATCTGCCCAAATTGCAACCACATCTGAAGAATTTTCTGCAGCAACTGCTGGTCCCAATAGTATTACAACATATTTCTTATCTGAAATTATTCCTCCACCAAACAAACCTTTCTTGATTTTTACAGTTGCAACTCTTTTGATTGCTTTGATGGACTCTTTATCCATTTTATCTGATGTAAGAATTGTAATTTCTACTCCTTTATCATGTAGTGATCTTAATTTTGGTAATGCTTGTTTAACTAACTCTTCTCCCGCTTCCGGTAGTGCAATCATAACTTCATTTCTACACGTCTCCACCATTTCAAGAATTTTTGCTGCAATGTTTATGGCGCCTGATAATACCCAAATGTCTGGTTTTTCACTTGTTCCACTTTTTTCATACAAAGGAACTAGTTCATTTAGAATAACACTTTGATTCTCTGAAAAATCATTTTCCATTTTTTGCTTTGTAGTTTCTAATCCTGTTGATGGTGACTTTGCAAAATATTTAGTTGGTCTTGAATCATCTGTTCCAATCCATCCTTTCTCTTCTAGAGTTCCTAGAACTTCGTAAATTTTTGAATATGGGACTCCTGATTTTTGACTGAGCTCTGATGCTGTTAATTCTCCTGATTTTAGTAATGCTGAAAATGTTCTAATCTCATAACTTGTTAGACCTATTTTTTCTAATGCTTTTCTAGTCTTATCTGATATGCTCATGCGATCTAGTCGATCAGTTTTGATATTTAAATCACATATGCCTACTTCCTAAATTCCACCCGAGGCCAAGTATGAAATGCATTATATACCATTTCTGAAAAATGCCCATGTAGGCATGGCTCTAATTCAAATATCTAATCAAACTACAAAGAATTTAGGTAAAAAATCCACTATTAGATTTACTCAAAGTATCTGTCCTGATTGTAACATGATTTTAGATGCAGAAGTATTTGAGAGAGATAACAAAGTCTTCATGTCTAAAGTTTGTCCAACTCACGGTGAATGTGAGGAATTATACTTTGGTTCTTACGAATTATACAAAAAATTCAGTACCTACTGGATGGATGGGAAAGGTGCTCATTCTCCAAACGTAATGATTGACAAATGTTCTTGTCCAAATAACTGTGGATTATGTTCAAATCACTTGTCTCACAGTGGACTTGCAAACATGATTGTAACTAACAGATGTGATTTGACATGTTGGTATTGTTTCTTCTATGTAAAGAAAGGTCTTGAAGGTGCTTACATGTATGAACCAGATCATACTCAAATTAGAGGTATGATGAAGACTCTAAGAGCAGAAAGACCAATTCCAGGAAACTCTATGCAAATCACTGGTGGTGAACCAATGCTTAGAGAAGATATTGCTGATGTTATCAAAATTATGAAAGAAGAAGGTGTTGATCATATTCAGATGAACACTAATGGTATTAGACATGCAATGGATCCAGAAGCAGCACGAGAAGTAAGACTTGCTGGATGTAACAACTTGTATCTTTCATTTGATGGTGTAACTGCAAGAACAAATCCAAAGAATCACTGGGAAATTCCATATGCACTTGATAGTTGCAGAAAGACAGGAACAACTGTTGTATTTGTTCCAACCGTAATCAAATCAATTAATGATCATGAATTAGGTGGAATTATTAGATATGCTCAGAAGAATATGGATGTAGTTCACGCTGTTAACTTCCAACCAGTATCACTAACTGGTAGAATGGGTAAAAGTGAACGTGAAAAATATAGAATTACAGTTCCTGATTGTATTCAAAGAATTGAAGAGCAAACAAATGGTGAGGTAACTGTTGATGATTGGTTCCCAGTACCAAGTTGCATGCCATTAACAAATGTAATTGAAGCCTTCTCAAGCAAACCAAAATATGAATTATCAATTCACTTTGCTTGTGGTGCAGGAACATACATCTTTGAAGATGAAGAAACAAAGAAATTTGTCCCATTAACAAAATTCTGTGATATTCAAGGAATGTTAGAATTATTTGAAGATAAAGCCGAAGAAATTCGTTCTGGTAAAAACAAATACTTTACAATGCTTGAAGTTGTAAGAAAACTCAAAGGATTTGTTGATTCAAAGAAACAACCAGCAGGATTAGACTTGGCAAAGATGTTTGGTAATATCTTAATGAAGAGATCGTTTGATTCAGTTGGTTCTTGGCATGTCAAAGGATTGTTCCTTGGTATGATGCACTTCCAAGACAAATACAATGAAGACCTAGAAAGACTACAAAGATGTGATATTCATTATGTTACTCCTGATCTTAGAATCGTTCCATTCTGTGCATTTAATGTAATTCCTGAATGGTATAGAGATAGAATCCAAAAGAAATACTCTATCACTGTAGAAGAATGGGAAGAGAGAGAAGGTGTTAAACTCGAAGACGGTCTTTACAGAGGTCTTATGAGACGTGGCGCTGGTGATGAACTTGCAGCAGGATGTGCAAAAAGTGAAATGTTCCACCAAGCAGCACAGGCTACCATGTAGAACCATTTTTAATATAATACCTTAAAAAGTCTCCAAACACATTTTGTTTTGTGAAATTTCTTTTTATTTCTCCTAGATTTTCTGGTGGAATTGGAGGACATGCTGCAATGCTTGCTAATCAATTACAAAATTTAGGACACGATGTAACGAAAATGCCCACTCCTCATATTCCAATAAAAAATCTCAAGAATCCCAGTTTTGCAATTTTAGGAGCGTTAAAAGGAATTGTTAGCAGAGAAAATTATGATATTGTGCATGCATTTAACATTCCATCTGCATTTGCGATGCATTATGCAAAAGGAAAGAAAAAAGTTCTTTCAGTTCATGGAGTTTTTAGTGATCAAGTAAAAGCAATTCATTCATCTACAACTAGTTCAATTGCAACAAATGTTGAGTCCAAAGTTCTAAAATGGCCTGATAAACTAACTACTGATTCTAAAACTTCTCAAATTCAATATGAAAAAAAACTGTCCCATAATTTTGAATATTTACCTTCTCCAATTGACACTGAAATGTTTGATCAAATTCCTAATGTGGAAAAATCAATAAATCAAATTGCATACATTGGAAGGGATAGTTTTGAAAAAGGTATTGATGTTCTCAAAAACATTGAATATGAAATTAATGGAGATGTTGTTTATTGTGTAGATAAATCTTGGAAAGAAACAATGCAAATTCTCAAATCATCTACTATGTTGGTAGTACCTTCTAGAATGGAAAGTCTACCAACTGTGATTAAAGAAGCATTTTTCCTAAAAATACCTGTTATAGCTACTGATGTTGGAGGAATTCCAGAGTTGATTAAAGACAATGAAACAGGAATTTTGACAGAATCCGAAAATTCCCAAATACTATTGAAAAATATCAATAGTTTAC
This sequence comes from Candidatus Nitrosopumilus sp., assembly GCF_965263415.1. Classification (GTDB taxonomy): domain Archaea; phylum Thermoproteota; class Nitrososphaeria; order Nitrososphaerales; family Nitrosopumilaceae; genus Nitrosopumilus. Next base: position 357,163 of record NZ_OZ253671.1, on the reverse strand, counting down.
TATCTGATATTTCGTTACAAGAGAAATTATCTTCTAATGGATATGATTACGTACTTGAAAATTTCACTTGGAAAAAAATTCTCCCAAAATATGTAAAATTTTATGAAAATTTACTAAATTCCTAATTTTTTAGATGTGTATCTAAGATCTCCTTGAATCTTTTTGCAATTACCTTCCAATCAAAATTTTCTATAACAAATTCTCTTCCTGCTTTTCCCATTTTAGTTGAAGATATTTCTTTTAAAAGAATTGAAATTTTTTCTTCTAGATCCACAGAATCATTCTTTTTAATTAAAAAACCTGTTTTTCCGTCAATAATTAATTCTGGAATTCCTCCAACATTTGTTGCAATTACTGGTTTTTCCATTAACTGAGCTTCCAACAATGTTAATGGAGACATATCAATTCCACTGATTAATGCATACCCGTCAATTTCTGACAGAAATTCTCTAATTTTGTTAGGATATTCTAATGCTCCAATCCATTTAAAATTTTTTGATTTGTTCAGCTCTGGTAATACTTCGTCTTTGTAAGGACCATCTCCAACCCAATAAAATGTAACTTGCGGAAATTTTTTCATTACTTTAGTTAGCATAAGCATTTCCTTTGTTTTTTCTAAAATATTTGCGCTTTGTACTAATCCTATGCATGGATGATTTAGATTCATTCCTTTTTGTTCATGCCAATTGTCTGGATTTATTCCCTGATACAGAACATGTACTTTTTTTCTAGGAAACTGTTCTAATGTTCTTTTTTTGAGGTGTTCACAAATGGGTAAAATCATTGTTGATTTCTCAAAACATTCTTTTGCTATTTCATCCCATTTTTTTAGTGCCCTTTTTTTTGGAAATGATTTGTAAAGAGTTTCCTCAGCCATTTTCATCTCTTTCCAAAAATCTCCTCTTAAATGAACAATCAATGGAATTTTTGATTTAATTGCAGATAATCCAAAATGTCGTTGTCTGTCAACAAAAATTACATCTGGTTTAAAATCTTCAACTAATTTTAAAATTTTTTTATCTTTTTGTATCCAATTTGAAATTTTCCTACTAGGGTAACCATCAGAATAATCAACATCAAGCACTACTTTGGTTTTGATCCCTACTTCCTCTAATGCTAACGCAAATTCTTTAAGATGAAATATTTTTGAACTTGATCCTCCAATTAGTAATTTCATTATCTTCTATTCTCATTAAAATTTGAATTTTTATTTAATATTAAAGGTTGAAATTTTTTTCTTTAGCCATTCTTCTAAGAATACAGTAGGTTTCCAATTCAATTCTTTTTTGATATGTGAAATATCTGAAATAGTTATTCTCACATCTCCTTTTAATGGAGGACAGAAAATTGGTTCTAATTTCAAACCTGAAAATTTAATTATTAATTTTGCAATGTCTAAAATAGATATGGTTGTTCCTGTGCCCACATTAAAGAATGTGTGATCAACCTTACTCTCCATTGATAATATGTTTGCTGAAACAACATCTTCGACATAAACAAAATCTCTTGATTGTAATCCGTCCCCATTGATTTTTGGAGCCAGTTTTTCCTTTATTCTATCCAAGAACAATGTAATTACTCCTGCATATTCTTTTGATTGACCTTCTCCAAATACATTGAGATATCTTAAGCCTATAACTTTGAGACCTTGTGACGCAAATTTAATTGCCAGTTTTTCTTTTTCAAGTTTTGTTTCAGCATACGGATTTATTGGATTCTTCGGATCGTTTTCTTTAATTGGTAAATTAACTGGATTTCCATAAATGCTGGATGAGCTGGAATATACTACTTTTATTCCATTTTCTTGTGCAACTTTGAAAATATTTTCAGTACCCTTTACGTTTACATCATAATATTCCTCTGGTTTTTCAAATGATTCTTGTACTGATGCTCTAGCTGCTAAATGAAAAATTCCATCTTTGTCTACACAAATTTCTCTTAGTGTGTCTAAATCTCTTATGTCACCTTTGACAAAATTAATTCTATCTTTAATATGTTCAACATTACTAATTTTACCTGTATTAAGATCATCAAGAATTGTTACAGAATAATTTTTTTCTACTAAAGCCTTAGCTAAATGACTCCCAATAAATCCTGCCCCTCCAGTAATTAGAAATTTTTTCATATTTGTTAAAAATTTACTCTTTTAAAATAGATTGCTACAAAATAATTATTTTCCAATTCCAAGTGCAATGTATGTACAATCTAATTTTGAATTTTTGAGAATTCTTCTAGAATCAATAACTATTTTATTTTTCATATTTTTTAAAATTTTATTTTGAATTTTTGAATATTCAGGCCACGCAGTCATGATTATACAACAATTACTATCTTTTAATGCTAAAGAAATTGAATTCTCATATGTTATTTTATCTTTAAATTTTGTTCTAGTATTTTCTATTGCCATTGGATCATGAACTGTAATTTTTGCTTGATTTTTTAATAGTTCTTTAATGATTTTTAGCGAAATTGAATCTCTTATATCATCTGTATGTGGTTTAAAGGCTAATCCTAAAACCGTAATTTTTTTATTTTTAATACTACCACAAGTATTTTTGATTATTTTTAAAATATTTTCAATTTGCTGTTGATTGATTTTTTCTACAGCTGACAAGAAAGTTGGTGAAACTCCTGCTTTTGATGAAAAATTCATTATTGCTTTAACATCTTTTGGCAAACAAGAACCACCATAACCTGGCCCAGCATTTAAGAATAATTTCCCTATTCTAGGATCCAATCCAATCGCACTAGCAACATCATCTACATTTGCTCCTGGTATATTTTGGCAAATATTTGATAATTGATTAATGAAACTAATTTTTGTAGCTAAAAATGAATTATTAGCATATTTGATAATCTCTGCTGTTTGGTGATTTGTAACAATAATTGGAACACCTGGATGTAATTTTGACAAAAATTTTTTTGCTTTATCCATAAATTTTGTTCTATTTCCTCCTAGAATGACAACATGTGGAAATTTTGTATCTCTTATTGCAGTTGTTTCTTGTAGAAACTCTGGATTTGATACTAATCCGAATTCTCTTCCAGCTTTTTTACCTGAAAATTTTTCTAAAATTCTGGACACAGTATTTTGTGCAACCCCTGGTATTACAGTACTTTTTAGAAATATGATTGGGGTTTTTTTACTATTTTTAATTATTTTACCTATCTCTTGAGTTGCATTTTTTATCATTGAAAGTTGTATTTCTCCGTTTGATTTTTGAGGGGTTCCAACAGTTATGAAAATTATGTCACAATCTTTTAACGAAATAAAATTATCAGTTATGGTTAATTTTTTTCTAAAACCATTCTTTAGAGTTTTTTCTAAATCAGGTTCAAAAAATGGTATTTTGAAATCATTGATTTTTTTACATTTTTCTTTATCTGTATCTATTCCAACAACATCATACCCTTTTGATGCTAAAACACTAGTAAGTGATAATCCCACAAAACCTAAACCTACAATACCTATTTTCATTTTTTACTCATTCTCATCTAAAATTATGCTTTTCTAAATGTAATGTCTTGTGCGTCTCTATAGGATTTGACTGTACCTACATCAACTTCTTCTTCATTTTTATTTAATATTATTGCAAGAACTTTTTGTTTTTGTTGGATCATTTTTTGAATTGCATCTGTAAGTTGAAATTCTTTGCCTTTTCCTGGTTTAATTTTTTTTAAATTTGAAAAAATTTCTGCTCTGAAATAATATAATGGCAATATTCCAAATTCTGATTTTGGTTTTTCAGGCTTTTCAATAACTTCTTTGACTGAGAACAAGCCATTTGAAATTTTTTCTACAGTAGGAACCCCGTATCTTTTTGAATCCTTTACTTTTTTACATAATAAAATAGCTTTAGCATCTGGATTTTTCTTAGCAATGTCAATTAAACGCATAATGGGATGTTTCAAGTTACTTAAAATTGTAACATCTCCTGCATGTACAATAAAATCTTCCGAACCCACATACTTTTCAGATCTTCTTACTGCATCTCCAAAACCCAGTGGCTTATTTTGATTAATCCAAACTAGATGAGATTTTTCTAATTTCTGATAAAATTTTTTCATAATGGTTTTGTATTCTCCATCTAAATCTCTCAAGTATGATTCATGAGGAGTAAAATGATCTTCGATTGATCTTTTCTCTCTACCAACAACAAAACAATAATCTCTAAAATTCATTGAATACAATTGTTCATATACATACTGTAAAAGTGGAATGACTACTTTTTTACTTGAAAACATTTGTGAAAATATTGGCATCATTTCCTTAGGCATTTCCTTTGTAAATGGCAAAAGTCTTGTTCCTTTTCCTGCTGCAGTTATTACAATTTTCGTCATGAAAATCTGTTTTGTAGTTTTTCTTTATGTTTTTAACACTTTGTATAGTTAATTATTATAATTAAAATAGGTACATTTTCATCAAAAAATAATGTCTGATTTCAAAATAAATATGAGTGATCCTAGCCAAGTTAGTAATTCATTATCTTCTCGTTCTCTTCGTGTATGTGTTATTGGAATTGGACGAATTGGTTTGCCTACTGCTCTATCTTTTGCTAAATCTGGATTACAAACAATTGGAGTTGATATTAATGAAGATTTGATTGAAAAAATAAACTCTGGAATATTTCCACTAAAAGATGAACCTGGATATGAAGAAATCTTTAATCAAGTGTTATCTGAAAAAACATTTTCAGCTACCACAAAAATTGAAGATGCTGTTCCAAACTCTGATCTAATATTATTATCTCTGCCGACCCCTATGGACGAAAATAATGTTCCTGATTACTCAGCTTTAACAAGTGTTGGAACTAAACTTTCAGAAATTTTATCTCCAAATTCTTTGGTGATCGTTGAAAGCACAATTGAACCTGGTTTTATAGAAAATGAATTAATTTCAATAATCTCAAAAACTCAGAGATTGAAGATTGAAAACAATTTCTTTATTGGTGTTTGTCCTGAGAATGCAAATCCTGGTGAGATTTTACACGACTTTACTAACTTACCAAGACTTGTAGGTGGAATTAATGATACCGTCAGCAAAATTATTAAAATGATTTACAATTTTGTTTTCTCAGTTGATTTAATTGAAATGCCTAATTGTAAAACTGCAAATGCTGTAAAACTAACAACAAATGTTTTTCGAGATATCAACATTGCATTTATTAGCGAATTATCACTAATGTTTGAAAAATTAGGAATAGATACTTTTCAAGTACTAGAAGCTGCCAAAAAGAAATACAATTTTCAAATTCACTATCCTGGAGCTGGAGTTGGAGGCCCATGTTTGCCGATAAATTCCTACCAACTTCTTAATACTGCTAGACGAACAGGTGTTAAACTAAACATAATTGAATCTGGAAGACAAATAAATGAAAAAATGCCTGATCATGTGATAGAACTCACTAAAAATGCTTTTGATGAATCTAACATAAATTTTGAAAATGCTAATATCCTAATTCTAGGCGTTTCTTACAAACCGAATGTAAAAGATATTCAATTATCCCCTGCAAAAAATATTATTGAAAAATTTCAAAATCTACATGCTAATGTTCACATTTATGATCCATTCTTTCCTGCAAGTACAATATTTGGCATAAAAGTTGAAGATAATTTTGAAAATATTATTCCGTCATTGGATGCTGTTATTATCGTCACTGCTCATGATGATTTTAAAAAAATTCCAATTAGTTCCTTTTCTCGAATGAGACATTCTATATTGATTGATACTCGAGGAATTGTTGATCCACAATCTGCAAAAAATGAAAAATTAATTTTTAGAGGATTAGGACGTGGAGAGTAATTCTACATTAAACCCTAATTCTATAGTAAATATTCTCACTTTACGTTACGATCCTTCGCTTCCAACCCAATTATCTAAAAAAACTTGGAAAGACTTTCAATCTTTAGATATAGTACCTGATATTGATTATATTGAAAATTTACTTCAGGAAAATATTTTAAAAAAATTAAATTCAGTTAATACAAAAAAACTTTGTATTGCTTTAAGCGGAGGTGTAGATTCTACACTTGTTTTATCTCTTATTCGAAAATACAATCCTGATATTGAGATAGATGCAATATCCATAAGATTTGCTAATAGTGTTGATGAAACTACCAGTGCTTCAAAAATTGCTGAAACTTTTGAGGCTAATCATCACATTATTTCCCTTGAAAATTATCTTTCTGAATTACCAAAAGCAATAAGTTTAATCAAATTACCTTTTTGGGATTTACACTGGTATTATGTGGCAAAAAAAGCCAAAAGCCTTTCAAACATTCTTGCTTCTGGTGATGGTGGAGATGAAATATTTTCTGGATATACATTTAGATATAAAAAATTCTTATCAATAACAAATTCTGATTCAACACCTCTTGATAAAGTAAAAGCATATCTGTCATGTCATGAAAGAGATCGTGTACCTGATCAAAAATTTCTTTTTGGTGAAAGAGCTACTTTTTCTTGGGATAGTGTTTACAAATCTCTTTTACCCTATTTTGATAATCCCTTGTCTAGATTAGAACAAGTTTTTGTTGCCGATTATAATGGAAAATTAATGTACAACTTTAATCCAATTAACTCTAGAATTGTAAAACATTTCAATATTGAAGTTCTTGCACCTTTGTTAAATGAAAATATTATTTCCTATGGTCTACAAATTCTTACTAAATTCAAATATGATACAACAAATAATGTAGGAAAGTTACCTTTAAGAAAACTGCTTGAAAAAAATAACGCTAACTCTTTAATTTCAAAAGAAAAACTTGGATTTAATGTTAATACTATCAATCTGTGGAAATCCCATGGTCACAAACTCTGTAAAGAATTTCTTGAAAATCCTAGAATAGTACAAGAAGGATGGATCAATAATGATTGGATACAAAAATATATTGATAAACCTGATTTGGACGTAAAATACGTAAATAAATTTCTAGGACTATTGGCATTTGAAATTTGGTATAGGTTGTTTATTACTAAAGAAATTAGCAGTGATGATAAATTAGATTAATTTGTATTGATTGTTGAACTGTGATATGGAAAAAATAAAAACAGCATTTATCTATAAAGAATCAAATCCCTATATGTCCAAAACAGCCTGGGCAACAACTTATTATCATTTCTTTATGAATGCTCTAAAACGTCATCCTTCTCTTGATATGAGTTATTTTCCAGCTGAAAAAACCTTTGATGCAACCAAATTAAAAAATAAATTTGATATAATTTTGCTTTGGGAAAATCATCCTTGGGGAAGTCCTGATGTGTTAGAAGGAATTAAAAAAATTAACATCCCAGTAATTTGTAGAATTAATGATGCTCATGATGCAAAAATTAAAGGGAAAATTCAATATCATGAAAAATACAAGATAGACCATTATTTTGGGTATATGCCTAAACCATTTTTTTATAAATATTATCCAAAAACTTTTCCTTACAAAGAAATCTTTTATGGTGTTGAACCAAGTCTTTACAAAAATTTGACTCCCTTTTCAAAAAGAATAAAATCAAAAATTTTATGCTCTGGTGCTGCTGCAAGTAACAAATTATCTTTTAGATTAAAGGATGTTCTTAGGGGTGAACAAAGTATGTGGAAACATTACAAATTAAGGACAAAATGCATTGACCTCCCATATGTTGACTATACATCTACATTGCAACACGAATACATCAATGACAAATATCCTTTATTGTTAATGAAATATTGTAGTTCTATTTCGGCCCATTCTTTGTATCCTGTTATCAAATATTGGGAAAGTACTGCTGCAGGATGTCTAACTTTTATGGAAGTAACTGAAAAAAATTATGCAAATATTTTAGGCTTTAAAAATAAAGAAACTGCTATTTTCATAAATGAAAAAAATTACAAAAAATTACTTTCTGAATTTATCTATGATCAAAACAACCCAAAATGGGCTGAAATTGCACAAAATGGGTATGATTACACAATGAAAAATTTAACAAATGATGTTGCAGCAAATTCTCTTGTGGAACTTTTTAAAGAATATGTGAAGTAAATCTTTAATTTATATCAAAATTTGTACCTGATATTGTTTTATGTTTAAAGTGCTCTTTAATTTTCTCTTGTAATTGATTAAATTTTTTAATTTCTTCATCTGTTAATTTTTCATCTTTTAACATCTTCATTACCATCTCATTAGAAAACAAGTATGCTGCAACGATAACTTCTGTGTTGAGAAGATTTCTTCTTGCATGTGGATTTGTTTCAATTGCTACGTCAGCTTCTGATTTAAATCCAGCACTTCTTTTAAAATGAATATATCCTGCTCCGACAAGTACTGGAATACCTACAATTACTGTAACTATCACATAATGGGTAAAAGATGGAAAAATTTGTTGTAATATTGGAATATTTTCGATTGCAAGATAATATGTTACAACTAATGTATTAATCGCAGCAAAGATAAATGCAAAATAAACACTCCAACCAGTTCTAAAATAGAACCAAGATCTAAAGCTTTTTGAACTTTTTTTTGCACTCATCTCATTTCATCCAATTATTTTATCGATCTCAATTAAAGTTTCTTCATTAATAGTTCTATTTTTCTTATGTTCTAAAATTTTATTTTTTAACTCATTTATTTCATTTAATTCTAAATTTGTAATTTTTTCACCATTCATTTTCTTAATTAATAAAGAATTTAATCTAAAAATCACTACCAAAATGACTTCTGTATTATTTAAAATTCTAAATTGATGCTTATTTGTTTCTACTCTTATGTCTGATTCAGCCTTAAATGCATGACTTCTTTTAAAATGAATATATCCTGCTCCTAGAAGTACTGGAATCCCAACAATTACTGCCCCTAATACGTAATATGCAAAAGATGGAAAAATCTCCTGTAGCATTGGAATGTGATCTATTGCAAGAAAATATGTGATTACTAATGTGTTAACCATTGCAAAGATTAATGCAAAATATGATGCCCATCCTATTCTAAAATATACCCATAAACGAAATTCTTTATTTGGATTATTAGCTCGTGCAACAGAATCTCTAGTCATACTTCAATGAATTTAATCAACTATATCAATTACTCTACAATTGAGTTTCAAGATAAATTGGAACAGTTTATTTAAACATCATTCATAAAAACATAGAAAATATATTGAAAACTTGTAAAGATTTTACAAATGCAACCCAACATATTATTAATTGTTTTAGATTCGTTACGTGCTGATAAATTATTTGGAAAAAATAAAACTACAAAAACCCCTACAATTGATTCAATGATAAAAAATGGAATTTATTTTTCAAATGCACACACAACAAATCAATACACTTCACAAGTAATGCAAAGTATTTTTTCTGGTCGTTTTCTATTAAATGATGAATTTACAAAAAATTATTCTTTTGAACATAGTTTTTTATTTCAACTAGAAAAACTTGGATATCATAATTACACTCTTAATAAAAAAGATGTTTTTTTGCAAGGGTTGAGAGAAAAATTCTCTGATGATGATATTAGTTTTAATGATGAAGAAAATATCTATACTGGATTAGAGGAAAGAATTCTAAAAAAAATATCAAAAATTAAAAAACCTTGGTTTTATTATATACATCTTCAAGATTTACATACTCCATGTGTAGTTCCTGAAAATCTTTCCCACTTGAATCTAAAAGACAGATATGATCAAAATATCAATCAAATTGATTTACTTATTAAAAAAATCCTACAAGAAATTAATATTGATGAGACACTAGTAATTATAACTTCAGATCATGGTGAATATATTTCCCCAATTGAAGAAGCTCAAAAAGAAACTCCATCAACTCGTACATTTGTTAAAAATAAATTTAAAAACATACTTCCTTTACAAACACGTGAAAAAATACACAAAAAAAAGAAAATTTTACAAAGTAAATTTGAATCAATAAAAACTGACTCAACCCATGAAAAAAGAACTGTCTTGTATAATCGGAGAATGCTTAGTAAAACATTATTTGATGATATTACTCATGTGCCATTACTTTTTTATGGTTTTAAAATCAACCCTCATCTTCCCATCAATCAACAGGTTTGTAATGTTGATATTTTTCCAACAATTTTTGAATTATTAGAATTTTCTTCCAATAAAAATAATTTTCATGGAAACAGCTTTGCATCTTTGTTAAAAAACCAAAAATCTGACCCCGCCCCTATTTATTTAACAAGCTTACCAATTTTAGAACAATTAAAAGCAAATATAAAATTAGAATCTTCTGATCCTGTTGTCGGTATTAGAACCCCAAATTTCAAATATTTTAGAAATTTTAAAAATGAAAATCAAAATGTAAATCTTTTTGATCTACAAAATGATCCATTTGAACAAAATAATATTGCAAAATCTAATCCTAAAGTAATTGAAAAAATGGAGTCTTATCTTAGAAATTTTAAAATATCTTCAAAAGAAGATAAAATTGATAAAAAACCGGAAAAAATTGATGACTCTGAAATTAAAAAAGCAAAAGATGTATTAAAAAAATTAGGCTATATATAATAATTAAATTTTTTACATCGATGTTTAATAAAATATGGTAAATACAATGAAAAAATCTAAAAATAATTCTAAAATTCAATCTATTTTCACGTCAAAATCAAATGTTCTGAAATTTCTAAACAAACAACTAAAATTTTCTAAAATTGAGCCGCTCCTTGATTTTACAATTAATGACTGGAAACATGATCAAGAAAAAATTTTAACAGAAATAAAAAAACAATTTAAAAAGAAAAAAATAATCATACGAAGTTCTGCTTTAGGTGAGGATTCAATAGAAACTTCAGAAGCTGGAAAATATGAAAGTTTTCTAAATATAGATTCAAATTCTAAATCTCAATTAATTTCAACAGTTAACAAAATTATATCTTCATATACAAACAATCAAAATGTTAATAATCAAAATCAGATTTTAGTGCAACATCAAACACAAAATATTGTTATGAGTGGTGTGATTTTTACTAGAACTCCAATATTGAATTCTCCATATTATATAATAAATTATGAAGAAGGCTCTTCAACTACTGGTGTAACCCATGGTTCAATCAACAAAACAATAAAACTTTTTAAAAATATTAAATCTTCCAAATTAAATAAACAATGGAAATTATTATTAAAATCAATTAAAGAACTTGAATCAATAATTTCATCTGATTCTTTAGATATAGAATTTGGAATTACTAAAAAAAATCAAATTATAATATTTCAAGTTCGTCCTATTACTTCAATATCTAAAAAACGAAGCAACACCCTAGATGTCAAAATAAAAAATCAAATAGATAAAAACAAACAACTATTTTCAAAATTACAATCATCTAATTTGTTATCTGGAAATTCACTAGTTTTTTCTGATATGGCTGATTGGAATCCTGCAGAAATAATTGGAAATAATCCAAAACCATTAGACTATTCGCTATATGATTTTTTGATTATGAGTGAGGTTTGGTATAGAGGGCGAGTCAAAATTGGATATCAAAAATTTAATTCTCATTCACTTATGTACAAATTTGGAAATAAACCATATGTTAACATTTTAGCTAGCTTCAATTCATTAATACCAAAAAACATTCCGCAAAAATTAAGAAAAAAACTAATGAATTTTTATTTAAAAAAATTATCTGATAATCCACATTTACATGATAAAATTGAATTTGAAATTTTATTTCCATCATATGATCTAAGACTAAAAAAACGATTAAATGAATTAAAAAACCATAATTTTTCAAATGAAGAAATTCATGCAATTTATGAAATTTTATTATCATTTACACAATCAACAATAAACGATTTCCCGAAAACACTTCAATCCTGTAATGAATCTGTTATTCAACTCAAAACAAATAGAATAAAATGTTTAGAAAATTTGGAGAGAACACAAAACTATTCTAAAAAATTGAAAATTGCAAAAACCTTGTTATCTGATTGTAAATCTTTTGGAACATTACCTTTTTCAACTATGGCTAGAATTTCGTTTGTTGGTAATTCTTTTTTAAAAAGTTTAGTACATGAAGAATTTTTCACTCAATCTACATATGACAAATTTATGAATACTATAGAATCACCACTATCCAATTTTCAAAATGATCTCAATCGATTTTATGCCAAGAAGATGAGTAAAAGTAATTTTCTAAAAAAATATGGTCATTTAAGACCAGGGACATATGATATTACGATCGATAGATATGATAAAGAAAATCCTTTTTTGAATGATATTAAATTCAATTCCATAAATTACAATTTTGAAAAATCTTTTAACATATCACTACAAGATGTTTCAATTCTAAAAGATATCGGAATCTCACCTAATGAACTTTTTTCATTCATTAGAAATTCATTAAAAATGCGTGAAGAAATAAAATTTGAATTCACCAAAAATCTGAGTGATTTTCTAGAAATAATTGCGGAAATAGGAATTGAGTTAGGTTTTACTCGACAAGAATTATCATTTCTTGATCTTAAAACTATTTTCTCTTCTACTGAAAAATATAACAAATCACAACTCAAATCATTTTGGAACAAGAAAATTAACCAAAATAAAAGAAAGGCTGAAATCAATGATTATTTGATTCTTCCACCTATAATTTTTTCAACAAATGATTTTGAATATATTGAATATTATTCTGCAAAACCTAATTTTATAACTGAAAAAACTGTTAAATCTAAAATTATTAATCTTGATAACTCAAAAAAAGATCAAATGTTAGAAAATAAGATAGTACTTTTAGAACATGCTGATCCTGGGTTTGATTGGATATTCACTAGAAATCCTGCTGGGCTGATTACAAAATATGGTGGTGTTGCTTCACATATGTCAATACGATGTTCTGAAATGAATATGCCTGCAGCAATTGGCTGTGGCGAAGTTTTGTATAATGCTGTATCTCAATCCTCAAAAATATTACTTGATTGTAAAAATGAACAAGTTATTAGTTTAGAGCAGAAAAAAAATGATGAATTTTTTGAAGAAAAAAAGATACTAAAATCTCTAGGATATATCAAATAGAATATAATAAAGCATAATCCAATAAGAAAACTAATGTCAAAGAGAATTGGATTATCTCTCAGAATTCAAAATATTGAAAAATTCAATGAAAAAAGAGATTCTATTAGTCATGATTGGATATATTTTCTACAGAGTTTAGATTTTTTACCTATTCTAATTCCTAATACTTTACAAAATGTAGAAAGTTATCTGTCTCAATTAGATTTAGATGCTGTTGTTTTATCTGGCGGAGATAATATTGGTGAATTTCCAGAACGAGATGAAACTGAAAATAAAATTTTAGAATATTCTATGAAAAACTCCATTCCAGTTTTGGGTGTGTGTAGAGGAATGCAATTAATCAATACTTACTTTAATGGAAAAATAAGCAAAAATAATAATTCAAGTCATGTTGGAAAAAATCATGAAATTTTAATTACTAATTCAAATTTTGAGAATATTCTTAAACACAACAAATTACAAGTTAATTCATTTCATAATAATTTAATTAAAAAAACTGATATTGCTAAGGATTTAGAAATTTTTGCATTATCTGAAAATGATTCTACCATTGAAGGATATTTTCATAAAAAATTTCCTATAATTGGTGTAATGTGGCATCCTGAAAGAGATAGGGAATCAAAACACCAATTACACATAATTGATATTATTTGTAATAAAATACCTTGGAAAAAAAATTGAAAGGAATAATTTTAGCTGCAGGTGAAGGCAAAAGATTACGACCATTAACAAATGATGTTCCAAAAGCTATGGTAGATTTTTGTGGATTAACATTACTTGAAAGACAAATTAATACAATGAGGAATTGTAAGGTAGATGATATTATAGTTGTTACAGGTTACAAATCTGATAAAATAAATATTCCGGGTATAGATTATGTACAAAATAAAAAATTTAATTCTACAAATATGTTAGAAAGCTTATTTTGTGCTGAAAAAAAACTAGAAGGTGATCTAATAATTTCTTATGCTGATATTATTTATGAACAAACGGTATTACAACAACTATCTAATTCTGAAGAACAAATTACGGTAGTCATAGATAAAAAATGGCAATCATATTGGGAAAAACGCTTTGATGATCCACTAATTGATTCTGAAAGTCTAAAAATTAATTCAAGAGGAAACATTACTGATATTGGTCAAAAGGTAAGTAATATTGCCAATATTCAAGGACAGTATATTGGATTGATGAAATTTAATTCTGTAGGTGTAAAAATTTTAAAAGATTTTTACAATAAATGTAAGAATAAAAGTAAACTTGGCAGAAACGTACTAAATCCAAACATCCCATTTGAAAAATCATACATGACAGATTTGCTTCAAGGTCTGATAAAATCCCATATTGAATTGAAAGCATTGATTATCAATGGAGGATGGTTGGAATTTGATTCATTTGATGACTATAATCTTTATCAAAAAATGATTTCTGAAAATACTCTTAACCAATTAATTAATTTAGATCGTTAAAGATGAAACCAAATATTATTTTTGTATTATTGGATGGTTCTAGATATGATCGAATTAATGAATCTCCCGAATTTGTTGAATTATTGAAAGAAGGAACTTTACTGAATAATGTAAGTACAGCGATACCCTATACATTTGGTTCAATAAATGTAATTTTTTCAGGAGAGTATGGAAAAACAAATGGTGTAAATGGATATTATAAAGTCGCCAATCTCAAGCCTGAAATTCCTTTTTTACCTGAAATATTACATGATAATGGTTACTTTACATCAAGAAGTTTGATTAATGATGATATTTTGTCCCCTAGAGGATTTGATATTCGAGAAGATTTTAACGAATATAAAATTGATCTTAATAACGAACATACCAAATTCATTAAAGAGACTTTTAAGAATGCAAATGGAAAACCATTTTTTACATTTTTACAGTACACAAAGATTCATACAATTACTGTAACTGAAGTTCTTAAAAAATTTGAATGGGATGATAAACTTTTTTATGAAAATCAACAAAAAAACTTAAAACAATATGATGAAATTTTTAAAGAAACAGGTCATTATGCAAAAAACATTTTTCACACAATTAAAGAATTGGGAATTTTAAATAATACAATAATAGTTTTTTTTACTGATCATGGAACTGGAGTAGGTGAACGTTTTGGTGAAAGAAATTATGGCTCTTTTACTTTTGAAGAGACAATCAGAACATTTTACACTTTTGTAGGACAAAAAATTAGAAAAAGTTCAGTATCAAACTCTTTGTTGTCAACAATTGACATCATGCCAACAATTTTAGAAATTTGTAATATTGATATTCCTAAAAATCTTAAAGGTAAAAGCTTTTTCAAATTTTTAATTGGTAATGAAAAAAAAGTTGATGATAGAGAATTTACATTTTCTGAAACAGG
The DNA here is from genome assembly GCF_965263415.1 of Candidatus Nitrosopumilus sp. Classification (GTDB taxonomy): domain Archaea; phylum Thermoproteota; class Nitrososphaeria; order Nitrososphaerales; family Nitrosopumilaceae; genus Nitrosopumilus. Next base: position 341,789 of record NZ_OZ253671.1, on the reverse strand, counting down.
TGCACTTCATGGACCATACCCATCTCCTGAAGAATCAAATGTGTTTTGTATAAAGAATAAGCAATACAAATTAATTTTTTATAAAACACCAAATACTTTTGAATTATTTAATTTAGATAAAGATCCTAATGAAAAAAACAACATCTACGGAACTAACTTAAAAATTGAAGAAATATTAAAACAAAAATTATTTGAATGGATCAATTATTAAATATTTTTTTGACAACTTAAAATTGCAATGTGTTTTAAGACTGGATGAATAATATAGTAAGTTGTTCCTTCTGTCGGTATTTGTTTTTTATATTTATGATTTTTCAAGTCATTTTTTTTAAGGATGTCTATTAATGTCTCAGATCTAATATGTGGATCGTAAATTTCATCAACAAAACTATGTGATGGTTTTTCAAATTTTCGTTGATATATTATATCTCCTGTGTCTAACCCTTTATTCAGAATTATTCCAGATACTCCACATACGTTCCTATCTAAGATACTATAATAGAAACAAGTGCTGCCCTTGTAATCTGGAACAATTCCTGGATGAAGATGGATAAATTTCAATTTACAATTTAAAATTTCTTCTTTTAGAATTCCCCCACCTGTAAAAATCATATAATCTAAATCTAGTTTTTTTAGGTAATTTACTAATTCTTGATTATTTATATCGACAAATGGAAATTCTTTAAATTGTAAATTATTTTTTTGTAGTGTCTCAATAATTTTTTCTGATATGTCAAATCCGTATTTTTTTCCTTGAGATATAATTTCATCTAAAATTTCTTCGTTTTTTGATTCATTCATAAAAATTATTTCGTCTAGATGAATATTTTTTGCTAGAATTTTTTGTAAATATGCTTTTGAACGATTATCTTCTGTAAGAATAATCCCTAATTTCATTATACCTCAAGTCCTTTTTGATGACAGATTTCTTGAATAAATTTTAATTCATTTTCCAAATTGGTTTTTAATAAAAAGAGATCCATTTGTTCATTAATATTTTTAATTTGAGAAATTGAAAGATCATTTATCTTAAGTGATGTGTTAAGATATTTTAGATTATTAGTTTCATCATATTTGTTCAAACACAAAAAAGTAAGTAACAAATAATTTCTTAAATTTTTATGATCTTTACTTTTTTCTATTAAACTCAAATCATATGTTGTAAACAATTTCTTTTTAATCTCAAATTTTTTTATAAAATTATCAATTTTCAAATTTATTTTATTTTCATTAATTTTTTTACATAGGAGTTTTGCCAAAAAATTTTCTAGTATGATTTCTTCTTCATTTTTATCAATTTCTATATCACAAAAATAATGTATTATATCACTTAATGACAAATTATCTTTGAGTAAATATTCAATTTTTTGAATCCATTCTTTTCTAGATAAGAAATATGATTCTAAAAATTCGTACCCTCCAAATTTTGAAAAACTATATTTTTCTGGATTTTTAAGCAAATCTTGATTAGAATAATTATATTTCATAGTATTTCCCTAGTAAATTAATAAAATTTCTTTGCAATTTTTGTTTTAAAAATTAATCTAATCATAATATTTCTTACCTCTTTGAATTAATTATCTCTTGAAAAAATTTCAAGAATTACTAATCTTTGTGCCCTATAGTTATCCTTGACATAACGCTTCAATAAATGTTTAAAAAAAATCTTAGGACCGACAACTGTTAATATATTTAATGTAACTGGAACAAAAGGAAAAAGACTGTTTAAAATTCCGAATTTCCAATAATTTTTAGTTGTACTGAATAATTTCTTGTAGAAGTTTGTATTTGTTTTACCTCCCATGTATTTGTACATCAATATCTCCTCTTCAACATTCAAATCTCCATATTTTAACATCTTAAGAATTATTGGTAATTCCCAAGTAAGAAAATTTCTCTTAACCATTGATTTTTTCAAATATTTAGTTCTATAAATCGCGTACAAATATTCAAATTTTCCAAAATCATAAAGAAATTTTATTTTTTTTTCATAATCTCCTACAAGTGGATGAACATATTCATATTTTTTTTTTGGTATTGTTTGATTAAATTTTTTAAAATCTTTTTCTTTCCATAATTCATAAAAAAATTCTATTTCACTAATACTGCCTATATAATTAGGATTTTTTTCAAGAAATATTATGTTTTTTTCTATAAATTCTGGATGCCAAACATCATCAACTGCAGCCCACATGAAATATTTTCCTTTTGCATGTTGCAGGACAAAATTAAAATTTCCAACCATTTGTATGTTTGATTTTTGTTGAAAGAAAGATATTCTATCGTCTAATTTTTCGTATTCTTGACAAATTTTTCCTGTTAAATCTGTTGAAAAATTATCTGAGATAATTATTTCAAAATCATAAAATGTTTGCTTAAGAAGTGAATCTAGACATTTACGTATGAATTTCTCTCCATTGAAAACAGGAACTCCAATACTTAATTTTGGTTTTTTTTCTACTTGCACAATTTTTTTCTCTTTTATATCCAATTTAGTGTTTTAAAATTAGTTTTTTAATTTAATAACAATTATTCACTATATGATTATTTTTGATTAAAAACAATTGTATGACATTTATACTTAATAGTGTGATTTCTTTTGTGAAAGTAGTTATACTAGCTGGAGGATTCGGAACAAGGATTAGTGAGGAAACTCATTCTAGACCAAAACCTATGATTGAGATAGGCAATATGCCTTTACTCTGGCATATTATGAAAATTTATTCTTCATTTAATTTTAATGATTTTCTTATTTGTTGTGGATACAAAGGATATATGATAAAAGAATATTTTGCAAACTATTCATTACATATGTCTGATATAACAATTGATTTAACTAAGAATAACTTAGAAGTCCATCAAAAATTTGTTGAACCTTGGAAAATAACTCTTGTCGATACAGGAATAAATACTCAAACTGGTGGACGACTAAAAAGAATTAAAAATTATCTTGAAGATGAAACATTTTGCTTTACTTATGGTGATGGATTATCTGATATTAATATTTCAGCATGTGTTGATTTTCATAAAAATAGTAAAAACATTGGAACTGTAACTGCAGTTCAACCTCCTGGCAGATTTGGTGCACTACAAATAGAAAATAATACTGTCAAAAATTTTCAGGAAAAACCCCAAGGTGATTCAAGTTGGATCAATGGTGGTTTCTTTGTTTTTGAACCATCAGTTTTTGACTACATTGAGGATGATGATACAATTCTTGAACGTAAACCCCTCGAAATATTGGCGGAAAAAGGAAAGTTAGGAGCTTACAAACATTCTGGTTTTTGGCAAGGATTGGATACATTAAGAGATAAAAATCACTTAGAAAATTTATGGAATACAAATTCTGCTCCTTGGAAATTATGGTAATATGAAAAACCAAGAAATATTTCAAAACTTCTTTTCAGGAAAAACTGTATTTATTACGGGACATACTGGTTTCATCGGAACATGGACTTCATTGTGGCTATTATATTTAGGATCTAATGTTATTGGTTATTCAAAAGATATACCCACAAAACCTTCTCTATTTGAAACTTTAAAAATTAAAAATAATCTCACTCATGTTTCCGGCGATGTCAATAATCTAAAAAAACTAAAATCTACAATTGAACAATACAAGCCTTCAATTGTTTTTCATTTAGCAGCACAACCACTTGTCAGAACTTCATATGAAAAACCAATTGAAACTTTTCAAACAAACATTATGGGTACAGCAAATGTTTTAGAATCTATACGAAACATACGTAGTGTAAAAACTTGCATTTTATTTACTACTGATAAAGTTTACAAAAATTTGAACAATAATAGTTCATTTAAAGAAACTGATACTTTAGGAGGGGTTGATCCTTATAGTTCAAGTAAAGCATCTGCAGAATTAATTATTTCTTCTTACAAAGATTCATTTTTTTTAAATTCTAAAAAATGTTTGAATGTAGGTATTGCAAGTATTAGAGCTGGAAATGTTATTGGAGGAGGAGATTGGGGAAAAGAAAGGATCATTCCAGATTCTATCAACTCAATAATAAAAAACAAAAAAATTCATGTACGAAATCCTTTACACGTAAGACCATTTCAATTTGTCTTAGAACCTATTGCTGGTATGTTAAAATTGGCAGAAAAACTAACTACCGAACCTGATAAATTTTCTTCATCATGGAATATGGGACCAAATTATTCAAATAAAAAAATAACAGTAAAAAAACTAGTTGAATTATTAATTAAACAATGGGGCAACGGTGCTTGGATAGATGCTTCAAAAAAATCTTCCAATCCTCTTCCTGAATCAACATCTTTAATTCTTAATTCTACAAAATCAAAAAAAATACTAAATTGGCATTCAATTATGACTTTTGAAGAAGCAATAACATTTACTGTAGACTGGTACAAAGCATTTTTTGAAAAAAAATCAAATATGAGAGATTTTTCTTTATATCAAATCCAAAAATATTCCCAAAAATTAAAACAATCTAAATAAATATTGATGATATATGGATGACACAAATTTTTTACAAAATCCAAAATTAGATGATGAAACTTCATCTAGAATAAGATCTGATATTATGGAGTTAATTTCAAAATACACTGATATTGCTCATGCAAAAAAACCATTTTCCCCAGGAAAGACATTGATTCCTGCATCTGGAAAGGTTTTTGGAAAAATTGAACTTCAAATGCTTGTTTCTTCATCCTTAGATTTTTGGCTTACAGCTGGTAGATTTAATGCTGAATTTGAAAAACAACTAAGTCAATTTTTAAATATTAAACATGTTGTTACAACTAATTCTGGTTCATCTGCAAATCTTTTAGCATTATCTGCACTTACTTCAGAACAGTTAGGTACAAAATCGTTAAATTCTGGAGATGAAGTAATTACCGTTTCTGCAGGATTTCCCACAACAGTAAATCCTATTCTACAAAATAACTTGGTTCCAGTATTTGTTGATGTAAAAATTCCTGAATATGTAATTGATGAAAATTTGATTGAAGAAAATATTACAACAAAAACTAAAGCAATAATGATTGCTCATACACTAGGTAATTCGTTTAATGTAAAGAAAATCACAGAAATTGCAAAGAAACATAATTTATGGTTAATTGAAGACTGTTGTGATGCATTAGGAAGTAAATATGATAATAAATTTCTTGGTACATTTGGAGATTTATCCACATTAAGTTTCTATCCTGCGCATCATATTACAATGGGTGAAGGAGGAGCAGTTTTAACTAATAATCATCAATTAAAAAGAATTGTTGAATCTTTTAGAGATTGGGGACGAGATTGTTTTTGTTCTCCGGGAAAAAGCAATACTTGTGGAAAACGATTTGAATTAAAATTAGGTGAATTGCCATTTGGATATGATCATAAGTATACATATTCCCATGTTGGATATAACCTAAAACTTACTGACATGCAAGCGGCAGTGGGTTTGGCACAATTAGAAAGATTACCTGATTTTATATCAAAAAGACAAGAAAATTTTGATTTTCTCTATAAAAATTTATCCGCATATGAAGATTTTTTAATTTTACCTAAACCTTCTTTAGGGTGTATTCCTTCTTGGTTTGGTTTTCCTATAACCGTGAAGAGTAATCAAAATTTTTCAAAAGGTTCACTTGTAAATTTCCTCTCAAGTAAATTAATTGATTCAAGACCAATTTTTGCTGGCAATATAATAAAACAACCTTACTTTAAAAACAAATCTTTTAAAACATCTTCTTCTTTATCCAACACTGAAAAAATAATGAACGACTCATTTTGGATAGGTGTTTTTCCAGGATTATCAAATGAAATGTTAGAATATATTGTTCAACAATTTGATTCATTTTTCCGGAGTAATTTTAACAATTGAAATTCACTCAAACTAAAATCTCTGGTGTTTTTTTAATTGAATTAGAAAAAATAGAGGATCAAAGAGGATTTTTTTCCAGAACTTTTGATAAACATGAATTCCAAAAAAATGATCTAGAATCAGATTTTGTACAATGTAGTATATCATATAATCATACAAAAGGTACTTTGAGAGGAATGCACTTTCAATTACCCCCATATGATGAAACAAAAATTGTGAGTTGCATTAATGGTAAAATTTTTGATGTTGTAGTTGATTTAAGAAAAGATTCATCAACTTTCAAATTATGGGAAAGTAATGAATTATCTTCAGATAATTTTTCTATGTTATATGTTCCCAGTGGTGTTGCACATGGTTTTCAAACTTTAGAAGATAATTCAACTCTATATTACCAAATGAGTCAATATTTTAATCCAAAATATTATTCTGGAATAAAATATGATGATCCTTCTTTTAATATTGATTGGCCATTACCTATTTCATATATCTCAGATAATGATAAAAATTGGAATATTTTTTCAGAAAAAACAATTTTAACATCAAATTCAGGATAATCATTTATGTTATTTACTATTTTAGGGTCAAGCGGATTTATTGGTAAAAACCTTGTTAATCATTTAAGACAATTAGGAATTGAAGTTAAGACTCCTGATATAAGACATGAAATTCTTGAAAAAACAGATTTAGGACATGTTATCTATGCCATTGGAGAAATAAAACATAAGGAAAAAACTCAAGATTTTATTAACTCCCACGTAGGTTACTTAACTCAAATTCTTGATGACGCAAATTTTGATTCATTTCTCTATTGTTCTGCAACTAGAGTATATTCTCAATCCATGACTACAAACGAAGATAGTTTATTATGTACAAATTCATTTAATCCAAACAATCTCTATACAAATTCAAAAATTCTTGGTGAATCAATTTGTTTATCTTATAATAATCCAAAAATAAAAATTGCTAGATTGTCTAATGTTACAGGAAATAATCCCAACTCTGACTTATTTTTACCTTCTTTAATTCGTGATGCAGTGGATAAAAAACACATAGAACTATTCACTACTTTGCAAAGCGAAAAAGATTACGTTTTGATTAATGATGTAACTAAAATACTACCAAAAATATTGTTAGATGGAAAATTTAGAATTTATAATGTAGCCAGCGGAATAAATATCACTAATGAAAAATTAATATCTAAAATTCAAGAAATAACAAAATGTGATTTTTCAATTTCTGAACATGCTTTTGATTACTCATTCCCTAAAATTGATATTTCGAGAATCAAAAATGAATTTGATTTTTATCCTCAACCAATTTTAGATACTTTAGAAGATATTATTAATTCCTATAAGAATCAAAATTTTTGATATTAAAACTCAAAATTTTAGTCATCAAAAAAATCTTAAAAATATGATTTTTATATATTAAAACTACAGAATGAAAATGAAGAAAAAGTCATATTGTGATTTTTTAGATTTTTTAGATGTTAATAATCTAGATCTGCATGATTTTTGGGAAATGGGAAATGCAACATCGCTATCTGAAAGTACCGTTGGCCAACAACTCGAATTTCATAGGGGTCCATTGCTTTACGCATTAATTCAATCTTTGAAACCAAAAAAAATTTTAGAATTTGGTACCGGTGGAGGATATAGCACACTTTGCATGGCAAAATCTATGTTTGATAATAACATTGATGGAAAAATTTACACGATTGATCGTGTAGGTAATGAGGAACCAATTTGGAGGTACTATAAACTACCTAACGAATTACATCCACAAAAACAAAAAATTAGTAATAAAGAAATTTGGAAATTGATCGCAAACCCAAAATGGACTGAAAAAATTATTCCAATAAAGGGATATTCTGGAATGGTTATGGAAAAATTACAAACAAAAGATTTTGATTTTTGTTATGTTGATGGAGTTCATACATATAATGGAACCAAACATGATTTTTTTTCATTTTTAAAAATATCTTCAAAAAAATTTTCTATACTTTTTGATGATTATATTGAAAGAGATTTTTATGGTGTAAAGGAGTTCATAGATAAAGAAGTTGAACCATTTTTTGATTTAACATTAGTTAATTCAGATCCTGAAAATTATTTAAAACAATTTACAAAAAATCAACATGATTATGGAATGGTATTTTTTTCATATGATGAAGAAAAATTAGCTATTGAAAATTATGAAAAAGACAATATTCAATCTTTTTTAAAATCATATAGATTATCTGATAAACGAATTCGTTCTAAAAGATATAATCTTGAGAAATATTTGCCTTTTTTAAAAAAAATTAAGTTTGGCTTTTGGAAATAGTCTAAATTTCAAAAATTATCTTTAATTCGCTGATTTTTTAAAACATATTCTTATTTCTTCACCGTCTGAATTTGTTTCTTCAAAAGGATAATGTGGAAAAAATAAATTACTTAATTTCACTAATCCACATTTACGAAGAATTTTATGAATTCTAAAAATATTTCTTCTCATAATCCTATATGATGAAATATACTCAACTTCAAAACCGTTATTCTCTCCAATTTTTTTCAGTGAATTCTTAGAAAAATGAAATAAATGAAATCTGTTTCTAACTGAATTCTTTAATGATTCAATATTTTCTCCATCAGGTACAACAACACAAAATACTCCATTGTTTTTTAATAAATTAAAAACTTTTTTGAAACACAAGTTTGGATCTTCTAAATGTTCTAATGAATGACTTGACCATATAATATCAAATTTCCCCCCTATTTCAATTGATTCAATAAACCCATGAATACATTTTCCTCGATTTAAAATCTTGTTAATTTTCAAAACATTTTCGTTATCTGGTTCAATTCCTAAAACTTCAAAATCTTTTTCTTCAAATTTTACTAAAGAAATACCTGTACCTGAACCTACATCGAGAAGATTTTTTTTGTCAAAAAATTTTTCAAAAGTGGAAAACCACGAGTTCCAACTTAATACGAGATCTTGCACTTTTTTATCCGTAAATTTTGTACCTGTAAAATTCCTATAATCACTATCTTCTTTCCAAAATTCTTTTTCATGAATTTTTTTTGAAACAGATCTGTTTTTCAGATCAATTTGTACTAGTAAACATTGTGAACACTTGTAATTTTCGTGAATCGAATTATCTTTTAGTATTATGTCTGATAATTGATTTCCACATGCAACACAATTCATATTTTTTATCAAAGTTAATTTCTTTACACTCATAATTAATCTAATCTACATTCATTTTGAAAAATTTAATAGATCAAAAATAATACATTATTTATGCACTTTTTTGCAAAAATCTGTTTCTTGATGGTTATTTTTTTAATTCCAATTTCTTTTGCATATGGAGATACTGAATGTAATTTTCATGATAGATCGGAAATAGAAACATTACTTGAAAATCATAAGTCATTAAATTTCTCTAATTGTATCTTGATTGGTATTGAATTACATAATTTAGACCTAAAAAATGCAAATTTTGAAAATACTATACTTTCAGGAAGTTATTTTTATGGATCAAATCTGGAAAATGCAAATTTTAAGAACGCAATAATGTATGGAACAAATTTTCAATCAACAAACCTGATTAATGCTCAATTTGTAAACTCTACTCTTAATGGATCTACTTTTAGAGATGCAAATCTGGAAAATGCAAATTTTGAAAATTCAATAATTGCTAATGTGGAATTATATAAGGCAAATTTAAAAAATGCAAACTTTTCACACGCTGATGCAACAGGAGCGAATTTTTGTGGTGCAAATTTGGAATATATGAAATTTGATAATACAATTTTTAAAAATACTGATTTACATAATGCAAAATTAATGTTCGCTGATCTGAGTACATCTATTTTTGAAAATACAAATCTTATTGGCGCAGATCTATCTAATACAAATTTAGAAAATCAAAATTTGTATAATGTAAATTTGTATGATGCTAATTTGTATAATGCAAATCTTCAAAATGCCAACCTTGAAAACTCTATTTTAAGACATAGTAATCTTATTAACGCAAATTTTAAATTTTCTAATTTGAGTAATTCTGATTTTTATAATTCAAAAATTATTAACGCAAATTTTGAAAATTCAATTTTTAATAACACAAATTTTTTTGGTACTAACATACTTGAGAAAATTCCTAATTCTGAACACTCAAAAATTATTTTTGAATCTTCAGGACATCCTTTTGAAAACTTTCATTATGGTTATACTGAAAATCAAAACTTTTCCAATGATTTAGATAAAAAAAAATCTTTTTTGGGGAATAATATACGAAATCAAATTATTGAAAATATGTCCTTAAACAAAAAAGATTTTTCTGGTTCTGCTTTTACAAATATTGTATTTAATAATGTAAATATTTCAGATTCAAATTTCTCAGGTGTTCATTTTCAAAATGTCACATTCCATAACTCTGTCATAAGTAATTCTGATTTTTTAGGCTCAAAAATGAAATCAACTACATTTAAAAATTCTACTTTGACAAATCTTGATTTTAAATATACAAAAAATGCTGGTTTCGCATTACATGATTCTTTTTTAAAAAATATAGATTTTCATCATTCATCAACTAGTTCATCATTATTTGAAAATACAAACCTTGAATATGTTATTTTTGACAATTCAAAATTTCAACAATCATCTTTTATAAATTCAAATTTTAAAATTCAAAATTTTAATAATTTAGAATTTGAATTAACTACATTTGAAAATTCAGATTTATCTAACGTTACTTTTAGTAATGTTGGATTTAAGGAAACTGTTGTAGATGAAAAAACAAAACTTAATCCAATGATCAAATTTCAAATTAAAATTAGTAATTCTCTTAATCCTCTAAATTCATATGTAGATTATTTAGAACGTGTTTCACAAAATCAATATGAAAAATTTTTTAATCTTGAAAAGGATAACCCCTTTAGTAATTTCTATTAAATTGTTTTAATGATTATTCAATCATTTTCATTTCTTTGGACACAATTTGAATAAAATTTTTTGCCAATTTGTCCCAATTGAATTTGTCAATTACTAATTTCCTTGCATTTTTTCCTAATTGTTCCGCAAATTCCTTGTTGTCTAAAATTTTAATGATTTTTTCTATCCATTGTTCTGCGTTTCCTTCTTCTGCCAGTAATCCTGTTTCATCATTGTAAATCATTTCAGGAATGCCCCCAACTTTTGATGCAATAATTGGTTTTTCCATTGACATTGCTTCTCTACATGATAGTGGAGTTGTATCCATTCCAGTAGGAAGTGCATAGATGTCTATTTCAGAAAGATAATCTCTTACTTTATCAGGATAATCTATAGTTCCAAGATAATGAAAATTTTCATATTTTTGAAGTTTCTCTAAAATTTCTCTTTTATATTGACCATCTCCTGCCCAATAGAAATGAACATCAGGTAATTTTGCAATAACTTTGTCCAAAGTCAACATTTCCTTTGTTTTGCCCCACCAATTTGCATCATGACACATTCCAACACACGGATGTTTGATTTCTTTCATTCCTTTAGTTTTGTACCATCTAGATGTGTCTAGTCCTTCAAGAAAATGAAATGTTTTTGCGTTAGGAATATGTTCCTTAATGACTCCATCAAGATAATCTGCAGTCATAAAAATTCCTTGGCATTCTCTAAAAACCCGTTCAGCAATATTTTTTCTTAAATTTATTACAGTTTTCATTATAGGATCTTTGTAAATAGTTTTTTTTGCCCATTCTTGTTCTGACCAAAAATGTCCTCTCAAATAAACAAATAATGGTATTTTCATTTTAATTGTCTCTAAACCAAAATGTGATTGTCTATCCACAAATACTAGATCTGGATTAAATTCATCAATTAATTTTTTAAATTTTTTTTTGGAAATCCAACTTTTTGGATTTTTATTTGGGAATCCTGAAACATAATCTGTTTCTTTTACTAATTTGTACTCAACTCCTTGTTTTTTTAATGCTTCTCCAAATTCTTTTAAATGGAAAAACTTTCCAATACTTTTTTCTGCACTTCCACCTCCTGCCCCAGATGCAATTAGCACTTTCATTATATTCACGTTAGATGATATAGATTTATGTCTTTCAATTTTAAATCATTATTTTCATTGAATTTCTTTAGATTATCAATTTTTCAAATTTAATTTTCCATAATCTATCTCAAATATTTTAATTTTAAATTTTTCATGAGTATTTTCTGAATCAAAAATTTTTACTAGAAAACTGTATTTTTGATTATTATAATAAATATCTGAAAAATTTTTATTATTAGATTTTTCTGAAACAGCTAAATATTTCAAATCTTTACTCTTTGCATCATTCATCAATTCTTCAATAGTATCTCCAGAAATTCTTTTTACTTTATGCTCTCTCTGAATATCTTGGCTATGTATTGGAAATTCAATATTCCCAAAATACATAGGTTCTACATAGTATGATTCTGTTCCGTAATCATTTATTTTACCAGGCAATTCGTGAACAATTTTTGCAATTTTAACAACTTCTAAAATCTCTTGTTTATCTGATTTTCTTGATTCAAGGAAAACAATTGAACTTGAAACTATCAAAATAATTAATATAAAAATTATCAAATTGTTCTTTTGTGTTTTTATGGAAATTTTTTCAACAAGAAATAGTGAACATATTATAAAAATTGGAAATAAAACAAATACGTATTTTATGTCTTCAAAACCTCTTCCATATGCATAGATTGGAACGATCAAATAAAACACTGCTAGCAGAATTAAATTAAAAAAATCTTTTTTTTGTTTTTTTATTAACGTAATAATGGAATAAGGAACAAAAAATAGACAAATGGGAAGTAATAATCTCCCACTAAATTCTAATAATCCAAATATTCCGCGCTCTAAATAAAATCTTGTTTCTAAAGGTTCCCCTTTTATTGTTTCTTCATTGATAACAACACTTCCACCTGAAATAAAATTAACAATAAATCCATCTGACATACCCATTGAAAATCTCCAAAAACTCATCAAAATTATAGAACTGGAAAATAAAACTAAACTTATCATAAAATATTTTTTATAATTTTTTTCATTCTTGAATTTATTCAAAAAAATTATTGCCGCAGGTAAAATGAATAAAATGCCTTCATATCTGACAATAGTTGCCAATCCTAGAAAAATAAATGAAGTAATAACCTGATTTTTTTCTTTCTGAAAAAATAAAACAAAAAACATCCCTATTAAAAAAATAAATAATGATTCATTACTTCCAATAAATGAATTTTCTATGATATATGGTGAGAAAGCAAAAAATGTTCCACCAACTAATGCAATTGATGAATTAAAAAATTTTTTTGATAACAGAAATACTGGAACTATAGCCAACGTTGAAAAAATGACTGAAAATATTCGTTGAATATTCATTAATTCAAAATAATTCTCAAATCTTGAGATTTGAAAAATTATTGATAAAAATAATGGCCATCCTAAATTTTGTTTACTGTATTCTCCTACATTTCCTGAAATTGCTAACTCATTTGCTACTAAAAAATAATCAAGACTATCTAGAATTATTGGAATATCTAATAGGGAATAATTTATTCGTATAACAAAACCTGTTACAACTAGACATATCAAAAATAAAATGTTTTTTGAAAACGAATCTAATCTTTCAAACTGTTGAATCATTATTTCTAATTTTTTCCTTCTCTAATAATAGAAACTAAAGAAAATAGTAAGATTGCTGTAATCATGAGAACTATTCCAATTAAAACTGTACCTGCTGAAATTATCGTTAAATTAGTATTCAATCGTCCTACTTCAACATAGTATTGTATTGAATAAAATGAAAAAATACTACCTATTATTAAAAAAATCACTGATGGTATTCCATAAAATGTTAGAGGGCGTTGCAATGATGTGTACTTAATCGTACTTAAAATAACTGAAGTTCCATGCGTGATTGGGTTATGAGTAGAAGTATTTCCTTGATACAAAATTTTTATTGGAACTTCTAAAATTTTAAAATTTTTACTACTAGATTTTATTAAAATTTCTGTAGAAACTCCCATTCCTAATTCATCTAGATTTAATTCTTCTAACACACTTTTGGAATATGCTCTAAATCCACTTTGAGAATCAGTTAACTTTTCTTTAATGCTAATATTTGTAATTTTTGTAATTACCCTTATTCCCGCTCTTCTATATTTTGGAACATTCTTTTCACTATCATCTAAAAATCTTGAACCTATTACTATGTCTGATTGTTTATCTATGATTGGTTGTATTACATTTGCAATATCTTCTATTCTGTGTTGTCCATCGGCATCAAAAGTTACTAAAATATCTACTTTTAACTCGCGTGCTTTTTTAAAAATACTTTTGATACTAGAACCATACCCCAAATTTTTTGAATGGTTAATCACAATTGCACCATACTTTTCTGCAATCTCTCCTGTGGCATCTGTTGATCCATCATTACAAATAGCAATTTTGTAAGATAATCTTTGAAGCTCAGGTATTATTTTAGGTAAATTTTTTGCCTCATTATAGGCAGGTAATCCTATTAAAATTTCCAATTTTTCTAGTTTCTATTTGCTATTAAATATAATTTCCTAGTAAAAAATGGCAAAATCCTCATTTTTTGTACATGGAATTTTCTCTTTATGGAAAATCTAATTAATACATGTATCAAAAGGCGATTGTGTTAATTGATGAATTAAAACAATTGTTAGAGAAACATAATATCCCAATTAATGAAAATACAAATTTACGCATAGAAACAATGCTGCAAACTGTAAAGGATGATAATCAATTATACAACTTGGATTATATCATTAACTGGTTTAAGAAAAAAAGAGAAGAATCGGATATGATAGTTCAAGAAATTGGGGTTAATGATCTAGATAAATGGAATGTGGATAAAACTACTGGAAATATATCTCATGTGTCTGGAGGATTTTTTGAAATAATTGGAATAAAAGCATCTAATACTTTTGATAGAGAAGTAGGAAAAGAAGGATGGACTCAACCAATAATTGCAAAAAACCCTGGCGGTATTTTGGGTCTTCTAACAAAGAAAATTAATGGGGTTACTCATTTTTTACTACAGGCAAAAGCTGAACCTGGAAATATTGACAAACTTCAATTATCTCCTACTCTTCAAGCTACAACTAGTAATTTGTTAAAAGCTCACGGAGGAACAAAACCTTTGTTTGCAGAGTATTTTGACAATCCAAAAAATGCAAAAATAATCTATTCAAAATGGCAATCAGAAGATGGTGGAAGATTTTATCTTAAATCAAATTATAATATGATTGTTGAAGTCGATGAAGATGAAGAACTTGAAATTCCAAATTCTTTTTTGTGGGTAACATTGTATCAGATAAAACAATTAATGAAAATTGAAAATTTTGTTGGACCTCATGTAAGAGGTATTATTTCATATCTCTAATCAAAATGAATCCTGTAAGAATTGGAATTATTGGTTGTTCTAGAATTTCCAAAAAATCAGTTATACCAGCTATCTTAAAATCAGAATTTGTAGAGATTGAAATGATTGGTAGTAGGACCGTTGATAAAGCTAAAGAATTTTCTAAAGAATTTGATTGTAAAAATTTTGGTGCTTATGAGGATGTCATTTCCAATAAATCAATAGATGCTGTTTACATATCTACTCCAATCGGAACTCATGCAGAATGGGCAATTCGGGCAATGTCTCAAGGCAAACATGTTTACTGTGAAAAATCTTCTACTATATCCTTTGAATCAGCCAAAAAAATGGTTGATTGTGCAAAACAGAATAATGTTCGAGTTATGGAGGGATTTATGTTCAAATTTCATCCTCAACATCAAAAAGTCAAAGAGTTGATAACTAATAATATAATTGGAAATTTAATTTCTTTTCATGGAATTTTTGGTTTCCCTAAATTTCCAATAAGTGATATTAGATATGTGAAGAATTTAGGCGGTGGTTTTCTAAATGACTCTGGATGTTATCCTATTTCTGCAAGTAGGATGATTTTTGAAGAAGAACCTGTTGGTGTCTCTTCTAGTTTGATAATAGATCCTAAAACAGGAGTAGATACAAGAGGTGTATCTTATATGACCTTTAAAAATGAAAAAACTGCATCAATAATTTTTGGTAATGGAAATTATTATCAATCAGAATACAATGTTTGGGGAACTGATGGAAAAATTACTTTGGAAAGGGCATATTCAGTACCGTCTGACTTTGAAACCAATGTATGTTTAGAATATAACGAAGGATATGCTTGGGAAGATAAAAAAAATGAAAATTTTAAAATTAAACCAAAAGATCATTTTCTAGAAATGATTGATGATTTTTGTTTAGATATTTCTAAACAACAAAAATCTTCGTTAGATTTTGAAAAAGAATTAGAAAATCAGGCTAAAGTTATGGAAGCTCATAGAATTTCATCAATCAATAAGAAGTTTGTATATCTTGATGAAATAAATTAATTTTTAAATTTTTTTATTACTGAAATAACATTATCTTGATGTTTTTTTGATATGTTTGGAAATAACGGTAATGATAATATTTCATTATAAATTTCTGTCGTATTTTTTATGTTGAATTTTTTGATATATTTTTGATATGCAGAATATTTGTGAATAGGCAACCAATAAACTGTAGTCCTAATGCCGTTATCTTTTAGTTTTTTGAATAATTGATTTCGAGATAATTTGTATGGTCTTTTCACCCTGATTGTGTATAAATGATATGAATGGGTTTTGTCATTTACCATATCTGGTAAAATAATTCCTGATATATTTTGCAATTTTTTGTGATAATAAAGTGCTGCATTTTTACGTAATTCATTGATTTTATTGATTCGTTTTAGTTGGGATATGCCTAATGCAGATCTTAATTCGTCTAATCTGTAGTTATAACCCGGTTCCAATATGTCAAAAACCCATGGATATTCTGCAGAATATCGATTTTTTAGAGATTTTGTCATACCGTGGCTTCGTAGTTGTACAACTTTTTCAGCAATTTTTTTTGAATTAGTAATAACCATTCCTCCTTCAGCAGTTGTAAGATTCTTTGTAGGGTAAAAAGAAAAGCAACCAGTATCTCCTATTGTTCCTACATGTTTTGAATTGTGAAATGTTCCTATAGCATGTGCACAATCTTCGATTATTTTTAGATCATTTTCTTTTGCAACATCAATAATTTCATCAATATTACATACCTGTCCATAGATATGTACTGGAATAATTGCTTTAGTTTTTTTTGATATGTTTTTTTTAACATTTGAGATTGATAAGAAAAAATCATCTTTGTTAATATCAGCAATAACAGGTTTTGCATTGCATGCCAAAATTGCATTGGTATCTGCAACAAAAGTAAGATCTGGAATGATTACTTCATCCCCATCTTTTATTCCTAGAGCTTTTAATGATAAATGCAGTGCTGCAGTACAATTTGATACTGCAATTGCATATTTTGAATTTGTGTATTTACAAAAATCAGATTCAAATTTCTCTAATTGCGGTCCAAGGGTAAGCATACTCTGATTAAGTGTTTCATTTACAATTTTTCGATCTTCATCTGAAATCCATGGTTCATAAGCAGGATATTTTATTTTTGGATCTTTAAAAAAATCTTTTTTCATTTTTTTGACTTTAATTAACTTCTATTTATTTTGAGTATTTTCTGATATAGCTTCAGATGATTTTCTGCCATAGAAACAGAATTACATTCCTTTTGAACAAAATCATATCCTTCCATACCTAGTGAATCACATAATGATGGATTATCTAGTAATTTTATTATTGCATTTGATAATTCTACAGGATTTTCTGGTTCAATCAAAATACCATTTTTTTTGTCTTGAACTGTATAAGGAATTCCATGAGTATTAGTTGAAATTACTGTCCTTTTGAATGCAAAAGATTCTAGTGGTACTAATGGCGATAATTCCCATTTTGATGGCATGACAAGAAATTCACTTTCTCCATATGCAGAAATTACATCTTCCCTAGGAGGGTTTTTTATAACAATTATTTGATTTGATAAATCATGTTTTTCAATTAACGAAAACATTTCATTTTGATAACCAAAATCAACTCCCATTATAACAACTGAAACTTTTCTTGATTTTAATTCATTTTTTATTATCTGTATTGCATTAATTAAGTCATCAATACCTTTACTTTTTGAGAATCTTCCTACAAATAAAATAAATTTTGAATTAATATTGTATGTTTTTTTAAAATTTTTTTGACTGATTAATGATTTCAAATTTACACCGTTACGGATGATTGTAGATTTAGATTTCTTATAAATATCTGAAAATATTTTTGCTTCATATTCATTTGCAGCAGAAATACCAGATGCTTGTTTTAAGATTTGTTTTATGAAAATATTTTGCACCTTAAAAATTAGTCTGAAGAATGGTGATGATTCTTTTAAGAAAGGATGAGTAGTTAATCCACCTTGATCTGAAACAACTAGAGGAATATGGTATTTTTTTGATACTGCCCACGCTATTATTGATTGAAAACTTCTTAATCCTATTGTGTGAATAATATCTGGTTTATCCCTGATTAATTGATTGTACATTCCTGGATTAAAAAAGAATAATTTTATACAAAACCATGTATGTGAACGGGCAATTTTGAATTTCTCAATTTTTTCAATTCTAGGTAATTTTTTATTAAATTTAGTTGGTCCGTTAGAAAAATCAAGATCCGTGGTGTATATTTTTACATCATGACCTAATTCAGAAATTTCTCTTGCAATATCTACTGCCAGAAAAACAATTCCTCCAAACTGTGTTGCTGGAAAAGATGCAGGACAAAGTAATGCAATTTTCATATTTTTACTCATTTTATCACTTTTTCCTGAATATATCTTTCAAATGATGTAAATGAAAAATTTGATAGTAATTCATCCATTCTAACAATTGTTTTTTCTAAATTATGATATGTTATGAAATTATTTTTGGTTGAAAGTTTTATTTTAGGCATAAATTCTGGTGTTAATTCCCAAGAATGAATATAAAAAACACCTGGATTTTTTTGTTTTTCGTAATCTCTAAGTGCTTTTTTTGTCACACTCAAAGGTAATGTTCTGAGATAAAATCCCCCTCCAGCAGGAATTGTTTTTCCTAAGAATTTTGTTACCATTAAAGGAAATTCAGTTATTTTTGCTTCCAAATTATTGCTTCCTAAGGAACTGCTAGAGATTTTGTAAGGAGTTTTTAATGCATTCGGATTACCATACATGTAGGATTTTGCAGGAACAATACTGCTATCATACAGATAATTTTGTTCTTCAAGAAGATCTATTGCCCAAGATGATTTTTCATTTAATGAAAATGTAGGAGCTCGAAAGCCTTTACTTTTATAATTAGTAAGTTTTGCAAACTCTTCTAATTCTTTTGCAAATTTCTCTCTAAATCCATCTGAATCTAATCTTGAATGATACATAGTATGAAAAGCAATTTCATGTCCATTATCAATAATTTTATCTAAAATTTCAGGAAATTCTTTTAGAATTTCCCCTACCATAAAGAATGTTGCATAAGTATCATGATTTTCAAGAAACTCTAAAATTTTATCTAATCCATTTACAACTCTAAAAGATTTTTTTTCAGTTGTCAGTACATTTTGAATAAGTTCTGGATGAAACCACTCTTCAAAATCAATTCCAAGTATATTCAAGACACATCACTACTTTAATCTGTCTAAAAATTTAGATTTATTTTTACTAATGATCAATTTTTTTTACCACTCTTGCAGGATTGCCTACTACAATACAATAATCAGGAACATCTTGTGTAACAACACTTCCAGGAGAAACAATCGAATTTTTTCCAATTGTAATTCCAGCCATAACAATTGAACCTGGTGTTAACACTGCTCCTGATTTTATTGTAACTGGCTCAACTTTTCTTTTGTATTCTCCTGTTTTTAAAAACAAATTTGCAGTAGGATTCATGTGAGCAAAAATCATGCAATTTGTCCCTAAAGTGACATTATCTTCAATGTTTACAAGATGTGGGTAGATTAAATCAATATGAACATAAGGACAAAAATGACAATTCTTTCCAACGTTAACTCCTCTTACCTCTTGCATG
Source organism: Candidatus Nitrosopumilus sp. (assembly GCF_965263415.1). Lineage (GTDB taxonomy): Archaea > Thermoproteota > Nitrososphaeria > Nitrososphaerales > Nitrosopumilaceae > Nitrosopumilus. The sequence goes on along the minus strand of NZ_OZ253671.1, from coordinate 321,873 downwards.
CGTATTGCAAAACCAGAATGAGCAGAAAAATATGAAAGTGAATGAAGAATCCAATTCTTTAATACAAACATTCTAAGTCTAAATTTACCCAATTTACCTTTGAAATTATAAAATTCCATTAATTCTGCCTCATTCATAGAAAAAGCAGTACTAAATTTTGTAACCATTAAATTCAAAATATAATGAGATCCCTTTAACCTTTAAGGACAAATTATTTGATAATTTAATTGAGAAAAAAATTATCATGCAGAGAGTTTTTATCATTGAAATAGAATTTCTTTGAATTATGGAGCTAAAGAAATTATCCGATTATATGAATGAAGCAAAAATTATCAAACCGAAAGCAGAATATAAAAAAATTCGAGTTGCATTTCTTGGTAGTTTTTCACTTAATGGATTTGAAGAAACAATCCAAGTTCAATCTAATGAAGAAAAAATTAATTGCATTACATATAATGCTCCATATAATCAATATAATCAAGAAATTTTAAACAATAATAGTGATTTATATAAATTCAATCCCGAACTAATTTTTTTATTAATAGATACAAGAACTATTTTAGGAGATTTTTTCTATTCTTCATACGAATATTCTGATAAAGAAAGAAAGAATTTTGTTAATGAAAAATTTTTAGAACTTCAAAATTTAATTGAAACTGTTATTAAAAAATGTCAATCAAAAATCGTATTAACAAATTTTTTAATTCCAACATATAGTTCTCTTGGCATATTTGATTCCAAAATTGAATATGGATTAAAAGAAATGATAATTGAACTTAATAAAAAATTAAAACAAATTTCCCTAAAAAATAATTCTGTTTATTTGTTTGATTTTAATTCTTTTGTAGCAAAATTTGGAGAAAAAAATGTTCTAGATTTTAAAAAATTATTTTTTGGAGATATAAGAATTTCATTTGACATAATTCCATTTTTGATTTATGAGTTTATGGGATTTTTAAAGCCGATGTTAGGATTAAACAAAAAATGTATTGTTCTTGATTTAGATAATACCCTATGGGGTGGCATAGTTGGTGAGGATGGGTTAGAAGGAATCAAATTAGGACCCGATCCTGCAGGTAGCCCTTTTGTTGAATTTCAAAAAATGCTAAAATCTCTTGAAAAACGAGGAATAATTTTGGCAGTAAATAGTAAAAACAATTTTGATGATGCAATCAAAGTGCTAAAAGAACATCCATACATGATTCTTAGAGAAGAAGATTTTGCATGTCTAAAAATTAATTGGAATGATAAAATATCAAATATGAAAGAAATTTCAAATGAATTGAATATAGGATTGGATAGCATGATTTTCTTTGATGATGATCCCGTGAATAGGGAATTGATAAAAATGAGCATTCCAGAAGTTAAAACTATTGATTTAACTGATGATCCTGCATATTTTAGTTCTATCTTAATGGACTTGAATGATTTTAATTCTCTAAAAATTACCGAAGATGATTTTAAACGCACAAATATGTATCAACAAGAAAATAAAAGACATGCTCTAGAATACTCAACAAAAAATCTAAACGAATATCTTGAAAAGTTGAACATTAATGTTAAAGTAAAATTGGCAAACAAATTTTCCATTCCTAGAATTTCACAATTAATATTAAAAACAAATCAGTTTAATCTTACTACAAAAAGATATCAAGAAGAAGAAATTAAAAAATTTACTGAAGATGAAAATATTGTTGTTGGTTGTGCAGAAGTTAATGACAAATTTGGAGAAAGTGGAATAACTAATGTTTTTATTATTAAAAAAAATGATGATGAATGGTTTCTAGATACATTTCTTCTTAGTTGTAGAATAATGGGAAGAGGTATTGAAGAAGGTATTCTTGGAAAAATTGTTGAATTAGCAAAAAAAGAAAAAGTTAAAACAATTAAAGCCCAATTTGTGCCAACACAAAAAAATAAACCTGCTGAAAACTTTCTATATGAATTTGGATTTCATAAAGATGGTGAATTTTGGTTATTTTCTGTGAAAGATTCAATTAATATTCCAAATCATTTAGTGGTGAGGTTTGAATGACTCAAAATAAATTGTATGAAATTATTTCGAGAGTATTTAACATCCCGGAAGGTGAAATAAATGAACAATCAAACCCAGAAACCATTGAAAGATGGGATTCTTTTACAGGCTATGTTCTTTTAGATGAAATTGAATCAACTTTTAACATTAGTATAGGAATGGAAGAAGCATTGGAAATCAAAAATGTTGGTGATTTTAAAAAAATTCTTGTAGAAAAAGGCATTAATTTTGAATAAATTGAGTAAAGGCGACATGAAAATTCATCATATAGGAATAGTGGTAAATGACATACAAGAGTCATTAGGAGAATTTTCAAAATTTGTAAAATTCGAAGAGACTACAATTCCAACATTAATTAATTCCCAAAAAGTTAATGTTTGCTTTATGTCATTAGGCGAATTTCGTATTGAATTGATCGAACCCATCAATGAAGAATCACCTGTATCAAATTTTCTAACAAAAGGAGGCGGATTTCATCACATTTGTTTTGAAGTTGAGAATTTGAATACCACAATAGAGAAAATGACCAAAAAAGGAGGCCGGCTTATTGTATCACCTGTAAAAGGATTTGAAGGTAGGCAAATCGCATTTATTTTCTTGAATATGAAAAAAACTAATTTTAATTTGATTGAATTAGTAGAATCTAAATATGATTGAAAATTTAGGAATAGGAATTGATTTAGTTGATATTGATAAATTTAAAAAAATACCATTTAATGAAAAACAAACATTTTACACAAAAATTTTCACTAATAAAGAAATACAGTATTGCTTAAAATTCAAAGAACCATATGAACATTTTGCAGGAAAATTTGCAATAAAAGAAGCTGTAAAAAAATCTCTTAATTCCAACATTGATTTATTCAATATTGAAACATTTCACGAAAATGAAAAACCACAAGTAAAGATAAAAGATAGTAATTCAAAGTTTTTGATTTCTATGTCTCATGAAAAGAATTTTTCTATAGCTCTAGCGATTTCATTAGGATAGATAACATTATACACAAGATCTTGCAATTTCACTAAGTTTTTTTAAAAAATTGTAAAAAGATTTTTCTTGAGAATTGATTTGGATTTCTTTAGGAATATCTATATGATCAGTAAACTTTTTTATTAATTCGGCGTCATTTATTTTTCGCTTATTTTGAATTTTGATGTATTTTTTATTTATTGTACCTAAATTTTTCAATATATTTAATGATGCTTTGATTTTTTCCTTAAACATGTGTTTTCGTAAATAAAATATTGATACAGCAAAATCAACTAAAATTAAAGATGGTAGAAGTTTAAAAATAGTTGAATGAGAGTAATGTGTAAAAATACAGTATAATCTGTTTCTCTCTAATAAAAAATACTTGAATTTTGACCAATGAAATGCAAATCCTTCAGATGGATGAAAAACAATTGATTTTGGAACATAATACGAATTAATTTTCTCTAATGATGCTCTCCACCCTAAATCTAAATCATCATGATATGCAAATAGAAAAGAATCAAACATTTCTAATTTTTTGATCAAATCTGTTTTAGAAAACAAACAAGTTCCAGATGCATATCCAATTAATTCAATTTGATTGAATTGATTTGAATCTTTTTCTCCTTTTCCTCTTGAAAAGCCAAAACCAAAAAGCTGTATTTGATTTCCTGTACTCATTAATCTTTTTTGGTCTGTAGTTGTTAGGAATTTTGGTTGATAAAGTCCTTCACCATTCTGATGATATGCAGAAATTAATTCATCTAACCAATAAGGATCAACAATTGTATCGGGATTTAAAATAACTAAAAATTCCCCTTTTGTTTCTTTTATGCCGATATTATTTCCTTCACAATACCCTAGATTTTTATTATTTTCTATTAGTTTTACATTAGGAAATTTTTCCTTACATTTTATGTGACTTTTATCAGTAGATGCATTATCCACTAAAATAATTTCAAATTTTTTATAATTTGATTTCATGATTGATTCTATACAATCTATCAGTAGATTTGATGCATTATAATTTAAAATAATTATACTGACTAATGATTTTTGATTTTCTTCAGCCATACTAATTACATAATAAATGTCCCATATATGGAGAATGTGAAATTTTTTTAGCCAGAATATTAAATTATCAATTAGATTTTTAGAAAAAAATGGAAGAATCAACTAAGAAGAGTGTATATAAATTCAAATTTTTGGGAAATATACTGGGAAATTTTTCAAATTATTTTCAATTACAGTTATTAGCATTTTATAAGGACAAAAAAATTGTTGATTTAATAAAAAAAATTAAAAAAGAAGTTGATTTTGCATTTTTTCCTATTGAAGCCTTTGTAGTTTATTCTATAGCAAAATCTCAATGTGTGTTAGAAGGAGACATGGCAGAAATTGGTGTATTTCAAGGAGGTTCAGCAAAAATAATTTGTGAAGCTAAAAAAAATAGAAATTTACATTTATTTGATACATTTTCTGGATTGCCCAAAGTTTCTGAAAAGGATACCCATTTTGGAATGAAATATTGGAAAGATGATCAATTTAACAATACAAGTGAAAACGTAGTTAAAGACTATTTGTCAAAATATGATAACGTCTATACACATTCCGGAAAATTTCCAGAAACTGGAACTTTTGTTTCAGAGAAAAAATTTTCTTTTGTTCATTTGGATGTAGATCTATATCAAAGTACAAAAGATTGTCTTGATTTTTTTTATCCTAGATTAGTTAAAGGTGGGATTATTCTTACACATGATTTTCATACAGGAGGTGTAAAATTAGCTTTTGAGGAATTTTTAAAAAATAAAAAATTACCCGTAATTGAATTAAGCGGTTCCCAATGTATGATTGTAAAAGTTGATATTCACTAAAGAAAAATTTTAGTTCCTTCTCCTAAAAGAAATACTTGTTCTTTTATTGTTTCATTTTGTTTAATACTAGAATTTGAGGAAATTATGCTGTTTCTAATTTTTACATCTTTTTGAATTTCACAATTAGACATTATAATTGAATTTCTAATATCACATTCTGAAAGAATACAATTGTTTCCTATACTTGTATTTGGGTTGATAACAGTGTTCTTTTCAATAATACAATCTTTTCCTATTATAACAGGTCCATTAACTTTTGATCCAGTCTTAAAAATTGTTCCCTCTCCAGCAGAAACATCCCCTGTAATTACAACTCCAGATTCTTTTTTAGCATTAAAAACAGGTACATAGTTTTCAAGAATTGATTTATTTGCATGTATAATATCTTCAGGAGTTCCTGTATCTTTCCAATATTCGGTTATTAAGTGATAAGAAATATTGTTGTTTTTTGAAAGTAAAATTTGAAGTGCATCAGTAATTTCTAATTCATCTCTCCAAGAAGGTTTTAGATTTTCAATAATTTCAAAAATCTTTGGAGTCAGAAAATATATTCCTGTTACAGCAAAATTGGTAGGAGGATCTTTTGGTTTTTCAATAATTCTAATAATTTTGTCATTTTTAATATCTGCTATCCCAAATCTTGACGGATTATCAACCTCACATAAAAGAATCATCGCATCATAATCTGATTTTAAAAATTCATCAGAAAAATTACTAATATTTTTTTGAATGATGTTATCTCCAAGAAAAACTAGGAACTTTTCATTTTCAATAAAATCTTTACATAAACCAATAGCATGAGCGATACCTTTTGGATTATCTTGTTTAACATAAGTTATTTTTACACCGAATTTTTCTCCATTTCCATAAAATTCGCTGACTTTATTGGAACCTACCCCTCCAATAATTATTGCTATATCTGTGACCCCAGCTTCTTTCATTGACTCTATGCAGTATTGAGACATTGGCTTGTTTGCTATAGGAAGAAGTTGTTTTGGCCCAGTGTGTGTTAATGGACGTAATCTGGTTCCATGACCTCCATGAAGAATTATGCCTTTCATAATATCCCCCAATTCCTTGAAGATAAATTGACTCTATACATTAGTCTGTTTCATCCACCATGATTTGTTATTTAGATACCATGCAATAGTTTCTTTTATACCATTTTCAAAATCAAATTTTGGATTCCAATTTAATTTTTTTTCAATCTTTGTAGAATCCAAACTATACCTAAAATCATGTCCAGGTCGGTCTTTAACATATTTCATTAAACTTAACGGTTTATTCATAGTTCTTAAAATCATTTTGATTATTGTATTATTGTTAATTTCATTCTTTCCTGCAATATTGTATATTTCACCTGATTTTCCATTTGTCATAACTTTACGAATTGCTCTGCAATGATCAATCACATACAACCAATCTCTAATATTTTTTCCATTTCCATAAACTGGAATTGATTTATTTTTCATTGCGTTAATTATTACTTTAGGTATTAATTTCTCTGTAAATTGTCTGGGTCCATAATTGTTTGTACATCTTGTAATTTTTACATCACAACCATATGTGGTATGATATGATTTTACCAATAAATCTGCTGAAGCTTTTGATGATGAATATGGACTAGATGGATTCAAAGGAAATATTTCCGTAGCGCTATTTTTTTTTAAACTTCCATAAACCTCATCTGTCGAAATATGTACTAGTGTTTTATCATATTTCCTTATTGCTTCTAAAATTGTATATGTGCCATTTATGTTGGACTGAATGAATGGTCTTGGATTTGAAATACTTCTATCTACATGAGATTCTGCTGCAAAATTAATGATTACATCATTTTTTGAAACTAAATCATCAATAATCTTTTGATTGTTAATATTTGCTTTAACAAATTTATAATTTTTTGAATTTTTTAATTCCTTTAGGTTTTTTTTATTTGAACCTGTTAAACATGCATCAATATTTGTAATTTTTATTTTAGAGTCTTTTTTTATTGAAAATAATATGAAATTACTTCCAATAAATCCTAATCCACCTGTAACTAAAATTTTAGCCAATATTCTAATAATTCGACTATTCATTATTATTTATAGATCTGGATGAATTTTTAATAAAATACTAAATTTTATCAAAAATTAAAAATTTAATACTTATTTTACTTCATACAATATTCTTGACAGAATTTCAAATAATTGACTTAGAGAATCACGTGACAAAAGACGTTAATGATGGTCATCAAAATGGAAATTTATCTGTGATTTGGAGAGATTGGGATAAAATCATTAAAAATCCTCCTAAGATGATTTATCTCACCACTGTGTTTCCTAAGGAAGTAAAAGGTCCTCATCTGCATTCTAAGAGAACAAGTTATCTGACATGTATTGAAGGCAAAGTGATTGTAATTGTTCAAGATTTTGATGGTGTTTACAAAGAAATCGAGTGCAGTTCTGAAAAACCACAATTAATTTGCATTCCAAATAATTATGCATCTGCTCATATTAATGTCTCCAAAAATATTTCAAAAATACTTGTTTTAGCTGATATTGCGTGGAAACCTGATGATAATGAAATGAGAAATGTTTCCTTTAATGATTATGACTGGAAAAAGTGGGATTTGAATTCTTTTTCTTAAACGTTATTACGGTTTTTATTTTTAATTAAGAAGAAATGGATAAAAAATGGAATAATTTAAAAAATAAATTTCTAAATTTTCAAGGTATTTCCACTATTGGTGGTACTGATATTATTGGCACCTTAATTTCATCAGTATTTTGGTTATATCTGCCACTAGTTTTATCTAGCAAAAATTATGGAGAAATACATTATGTTTTATCTATTGCAGGAATAGGATTTATAATTTCATTGGTTGGAACCCGTGATGTTATTTCTGTTTTTACATCTAAATCTATAAATCTCAATTCAACTTTGTATTTGTTAAGCTTAGTTTTTGGAACTATTGCTATACTAATTCTTACATTTGTTTTTCAAATACATTCTATAGTAATTCTAATGGGATATGTTATTAATGATCTTGCACTTGGATATATTTTAGGAAAGAAATTTTATAAAAAATATTTTGTATATGTTTTATCACAAAAAACCCTCACCTTAATTCTTGGAATTTCTTTTTATTTTATTTTTGGGTATGAAGGAATACTATATGGATTAACTCTTTCATTTTTACCTTTTAGTATTATAATATTTCGAGAAATTAAAAATACAAAAATTGATTTTAATCTTTTGATTTCTCATAAAGAATTTGTTACTAATAATTATGTACTAAGTGTGATTGGTGCCCTAAGAAGTCATATGGATAAGATCATTATTGCACCTTTGTTAGGATTTGTAATTTTAGGTAATTATGCATTAGCAATGCAAGTATTTGCTATTTTGATGTTAGTAAGCAATGTTGTCTTCAAATATGCCCTTCCACACGATGCACAAGGAATAACAAATTCTAAGATAAAAAATCTAACAATACTATTTTCTATTGTAATTGCAATTCTAGGAATTTTTATCTCACCCATACTAATTCCATTAGTTTTTCCAAATTTTATACCTGCAGTTGATGCAATTCAAATTATTAGTGTAGCTGTAATTCCTGCTACAGTTGGTCAAATGCTTGTTTCAAAATTTTTAGGAAATGAGAAAAGTCGAGAGGTTTTAGCTGCAAGAATTATTTCACTATCATTAATGATATTGGGAATTTTTATTTTTGGACCTATTTTTGAATTACAAGGATTAGCATTAGCATATTTACTATCCTCTTCCTGTCAAGCTGCTTTTTTACTAGTATATTCAAAAAAGAAATTCAATAAAATCAATTGATTTAGTTATTTTTTATATGTGATAATTAAAAAAATAATTAATTGAATGATATTTGCCAAATTATTTTAGTTGATAGCACACTTTCTATGGATTCAATTAATTTTAGTGATCAGTCACAGATAATCATATCATTAGATTTTCCATCTCATGAGAAATTAGAATCTAAAAACATACGTCATATCATATCTGATAATTTTATTTCAGATGATGAAATTAAAAAACTTCAAATATCTTCTTATGAATTTGTACGGTGGTACGAAAATAATATTATAAAAAATCTGATAACTTACAAAAATATCAATTTAGGAGAATTATTTTATCTTGATTTCTACATTTACTTATTACCTATTTTAAAATTTTTTTCAGAATTTCAACACATTGTATCAAAATATCCCAATTCAACATTTTTTGCATCATCAAAAATTTCAAATTTTTTAAAACATTTTTCAGTAAATTATAAAGAAATAGGTGAAAATGATAATGATGTAGAATTTTATCTTGATAACATTGATTATGAATTTAGACTTTTTAAAAAAGATATTTCTTTTTCAATTTCAAAATCAAATTACAAACTTTTAAAGAATTTTTCTGAAAATTTTTCGAAGTTACTGCTGAATAAATCCCATGATCCTTCCAAAAAATCTCATGTGTTAATTGAATTTGATCCTATTAAATCTGAAAAGTTATTTTCTATTTTACCTAAAACCTCTAATTTTGTGATATATAATAGACGTAGACCATATTTTTGGAATTCGTCTTCCTTTTCTATTCTAAAAAAATCTAATATTTGCTTTTTTCGAGAAAATGAGTTATCTGATAATGAATTAAAAAATAATCTTCAAGATGCAGATATGTGGGTTTTGAGTACTATAGAAAAACTGAAATCTTATGATGATTATTTTTTCAATTTTTTTAAAACCAATAATCGCTCATTTTGGAAAATTATTGAAAAACATTTTTTTCATCTATGTAAACTAAGATTTTCTATTTTAGTTTATGAAATAGAATTGGCCTTAAATTTTTTCAAAATCACTAATCCTTCTACTGTAACCCTATGGTCTGAATTGGGCACAATTGAACAAATATTCATTAACGTAGCACAATCACAAAATATACCTGTTATACTTGTTCAACATGGGTATTATCATGATGATGAAACCGCGTTAACTTATAATTATTTTTCAGGAGTTTTGCCTAAAAAATCTGATTATTTTTTGGTGTGGGGAAATAAAATGTATGATTATTGCATAGACACAAATTTAAAAAATAAAAATATCAAAATAATTGGTAATCTCTTTTTTGATAATAATAAATTAAAATCAAATATCCAATCATCTGATTATATTCTTTTAGCAACTCAAAGTCCTACAGATGTTTTTTTATCTGACCTAAATGTCTCTACATATGAAAATTACATAAATGCTATCATCAAAATTTGTGAAATATCTAAAAAATTAAATAAAAAATTAATCATAAAATTACATCCTGATCCTCATGAATTAGATATAACAAAATATATAGAATCTTTTAATTCTCATGTCCAGATAATAAAATCTGGAAATATTAAAGAATTAATTCAAAATTCAAGTTTGTTTCTTTGTATAGATATTTCTACAACAATTCTTGAAGCACAATTTTTTAAAAAACCCGTTATTGCGGTTTCTGTAAAAGACTATAATTTAGGAGATTCAAAATCAAAAATTTTTCAATCTTGTGTGTATGTAAATACTGACAATCTTGAAACTCAAATGATTAAAATCTTTAATGATCCCAAATTCAAAAATAAAATAATTTCTAAAGGTTCTGAATTTGTTAATGATTATTCATCAAACCAAGATTCTGCTGCAAAAAATTTTGTTAATTTTTTAAATAATTTTTAGTCGTTTTTTAATGAAATTAAATATCCTTCATTCTTTTTATGATCTGAATTGATTTTCAATAAATTTGGCTCTTTTTTTATTAAATTTAGTATGTCTGTCATTGAAAAAATTTCTTTTTTAAAATAGAGTTTTGAATAAACCTCTTTTACAAACTCTAAATCATTTTTGTAATCAACTGACCATCTCATATTCTCTCTATTTTTTTTATCTTTATTATGGATTGTAGCAATTCTAAATTTTTTTGGGTGTTTCCAAATATATGGAGTTACATGTTCTTTCTCTGATTTTAATTTTGATTTTATCCATGCTTCTTTTAATGCTATGAAACTAAAACATTCTGTATCTAATCCATTTGGTATTGTTTTACTATCGTTAGATAAATAATCATAATTTCCTTTCAAAAATGCATTTACTACTTTTTTACTTTGTATTGGATCTATTAATGGACAGTCTGCAGTTATTCTAACAATTACTTCTGCTTTGAATTTTATACTTGCTTGATAAAATCTATCTAATACATTATTTGTTTTACCTCTAAAACACTTAACTTTTGATTTTCTTGCAATCTTTACTACGTCGTCATCTTTTTTTCTAGTAGTTGTTACAACAACTATTTCATCACATTTCATTTTTTTAATTCGATTTATTACATGCCATAACATAGGTTTGCCTTCAATAATCGATAATATTTTATTTGGAAATCTGGTAGAGTCAGTTCTTGCTTGAATCATAACAATTATTTTTTTATTTTTCAATTCTGATTTCATCCAAATTAAATTATAGAATTAGCAGTTTTTATAATAAATTCAATTTCTTCATCTGTAAGATTTGGGTGCATCGGTAATGTCACAACTTCTTTAGCAACCATTTCTGTTATAGGTAATTTGTGATTTTTCTTATAATATGATGTTAGATGTGCTGGAATATAATGTGAGCCTGTTTCTATGCCTTTAGCATACATTTTTTTCATAAAAATATGTCTATTTTTTACTCTTATCCAAAATAGATGATAACTACAATCTTTGCTTATTGGCATTTTTTCTCTAGTGTTTAAATTTGAATTGTATTTTTTTGCGATCTTAAATCTAATTTCATTCATTTTATCTAATTTTTTTAATTGTTCTATTCCAATTGAAGCTGAAATTTCATCCATGTAATAATTATAGCCTAATGATGTAATGTCATATTTTGTTCCAACTCTTTTATCTATTCCACACCATCTAAGTGAGTTTAATTTCTCTTTCAAATTTTTACTATCTCTTGTGTTGATTGTAATTGCTCCTCCTTTTGGCATTGCCAAATTTTTTACTGGATGGAAACTAAAACATGTTAATTCATTTTCTGAACCAATTTTTTTATTTTTATTTTTTGCTCCACATGCATGTGCAGCGTCATCTACAATATGTAATTGATATTTTTTAGAAATTTTTTTAATATCATTTATTTTATTTGGAAATCCTCCGTAATGCATATTGATAATGCCTTTAGTTTTCTTACTGATTTTTTTTTCCAAATCATTTGTATCTATACAAAGAGATTTTGGATCTATATCTACAAAAATAGGAATTCCACCATTATATACAATTGAATGAATTGTTGTAATGAAAGTAAAAGATGGTACAAGTATCTCTTTATTTTTGATATTTAATAGATGTAATGATAGATGTAATGCTGCTGTTCCATTATCTACTGCTACACATTCTTTTGCATTGATATAATCGCAGAATTTATTTTCAAACTTTTCAACATTACCTCTGCCACTTCCTGATGCCCAATTTGCACTTTTGATGGTATTTACTGCTGCTGAAATTTCTTTGTTATCAAATTTTGGAGAAAATAATTTAATTATTTTTTTCATATTATATCAAAAATTTTACTTTAAAGTATTTGATAAATTCATCTTTTCAATTCTTGTTATATGTTGAGTTAACTCTTGTAATTCATCAAATGTAATGGAAAAAGGTGCATCTGGACCTATGGATTTGTCAAGTTTAACATGTTTTTCAATAAAAATTTCATTATTTCCTGTTGCATTTTTTAAGATTGCAAATGATAAAGGCATTGTAATTCCTAATGTATGATCAGAAAAAAAATCATATTTTAAAAGATCATTCCAAATTATATCCTTGTCTAATGCTGGATATTTTGCAATACAATATGTGTATTGAAATGTATTTTCGTCAAATTGTTTTTCTATAATATTTTTGTCTATTCCATTTCCAGTACTGATGAATGTTTTCTTTTTTGTTTCACCTACTTTTTCAATTGTTTCTAATGCAAAATTATGTTTTAATGCAGTTGTCCAAGATGCAATTTTATACAATTCTACATTAAGTGATTCTAAAAATTCTACTGATTCGGGATAAAATACACTGCAAAACCATTTGATCCCTAGATTATCTGAATATTTTTTTAATTCAATTGCTGTATTTTCATCTAATTGTGATTTTTTTATTTCGTTCCAATCTGGGTCTGTTGATTCATAGATATCTTCAGCCCTCCACATTTGAAATTTTACATGCGTAGCTCCACATTCTTTTGCTTTTTTGATGTGTTGTTTTCCTAATTCAATATCTCCTTCCCAATTAGAACCAATTTCAGCTATTATGTTTACAGTCATGTTGTGTAGAAAATACTGATAGTTAATTATCTTATCTCTATAACTCCAAAAATTAAAAGCAATTCAAGTTTATATTTAAGATAAAAAAAAATTGTGAATTGTTTAATGGAAAAAATATTCTAATTACTGGAGGTACTGGTTCCTTAGGCACAGCTCTCACTGAGAAATTATTGTCTCTTGATGTTGGAACTATTAGAATATTTTCTCGTGATGAAAATAAACAGATCCAACTTGAAGAAAAATTTAATGACAAAAGACTGAGATTTTTAATAGGTGATGTTAGAGACAAAGAACGTCTTAGACGTGCAGTTGAAAATATTGATATTGTAATACATGCAGCTGCATTAAAACATGTACCTATTGCTGAATACAATCCATTTGAAGTAATTAAAACTAACATTAATGGTTCTCAGAATGTAATTGATGTTTCTATGGATGAAGAAGTTGATCTTTGTCTTGCAATTAGTACTGATAAGGCTGTATCTCCATTGAATTTGTATGGTGCCACAAAACTATCTATGGAAAAATTGTTTATTGCAGCAAATCATTTTAAAGGAAAAAGAAAAACAAAATTTTCTTGTGTTAGATATGGTAATGTTTTAGGTAGTAGGGGTTCTGTTGTTCCAAAATTTATTGAACAAATAAAATCTCAAAAAATAATTACTATAACTGATCCTACTATGACCCGATTTAATATTACTATGGATGAAGCATTAGATTTAATCTTACATGCAATTCAATCTTCTAAAGGTTATGAAGTATTCATACCAAAATTGAAATCTTATGTTTTGTCTGATTTAGTTGAAGCTCTAAAAGAATTATCTTCAACTGCATTTAAACAAAAGAATATTCCCTCTCGACCTGGTGAAAAAATGCATGAATTATTATTAAATAAATATGAAATCAATTACTCTATTGAATTCAAAAATGGTTATGTTTTATTACCTTCTGACTTTCAAATAAAGTCTTTAAATAAATTATATCCAAAGTCTAAACCATTGAGTATGGAAGTCTATTCGTCAGATCACGTTCCTCACATTTCAAAAAACGAACTTAAAAAAGTCCTAAAAAAACATAATTTTGTTCCTTAATTCTAGTTATTTTATGGTAATTGATAATTATTTTTCCATTCAAACTTAGTTGAACGACGTGTAATTCTTGTAAATTCATCTTTAGGTGGGCATGTATTTAATCCCAACAAGTCTTTTCTATCATCTGTTAACTGATCGAATATTTGTGGTGGGATATTTTCTGCAAAATTAAAAGCAGGTTTAATGAACCATCTTCCATAACTTGGTATGATTGCCCAACGACTTGAATCATTTCTTTTCTTACCTCCTCCGTGCCACAATGAACCATTAAAAATTAGTACTGAACCTTTTTTGCCTTCAACTGATATTTCTGTATCGTATTTTTTTCCATTTTCTGAATAATCTGATCTTAAATGACTTTCTGGTACAATTCTTGTTGTGCCATTCTCTTCTGTAAACTCATCTAACATGAATAACGCTACCATGATTAATGGATATCCTCCTTGACCTGGAATATTACTGTCTACATGAAGTTGTTGTGGTTTTGTATTACTACTTGGATTTCGTGCATCAAAACCAAGTAAATTGAATGGTTGTGAATTCTGATATGATCCTTCTTGTAATGATTCTTTGATAATTGGAATTATTTTTGGATGATCACATAAATCAAAATATTTTATATCTTTATTGTGCAAGTTGTATACAATTTTTTCTTGTCCTTTATCGTTTAATCCATGTTCTGTAGGATTAGATTTAGCATATTTTGACGAATATTTTTCATAATCTCTGCTTAGCATTGATTTGTACATTTCACATTCTTGTTCTGTTAACACGTTCTCTAGTATAACATATCCTTGTTTCTTTATTTTATTGATTGCGTCTGTAGTCAACTAATTACCTCAAAAATCACATTTCTTATTTTTTGATTCATGTAATTATGCCTATCGTAATACCATAATAATGTTAAAGTAATTTTTAATTTTGGTAACAATTATTTTAAATATACTTTTAACTGAATTCCTTTATGTATACTATTCGTAAAAATAATATCTCTGTTAAAGCAGTTGCTGATTTTTTGGATATTAGTTATTCTGGACCTAATTTTTTTATTTCTTCTGCTAATTCATTAAATAATATTTCTGATAACTCTGTATTGTTTTATGCTATTGCTAAAGATAAATCTAATCAAATTATAAAAAATATGAATTATGATTTGAAAAAATTAAAACAATTTAAAAATATTATTTTAATTACTAATGCAACTTTAGATAAAACAATTGATATTCCTATTTTATTTTCTAAAAATCCTAAATTAGATTTCTATCGTGTTATACTTGAATTTTTTTCAGAAAACAATTTCAAAAATGGAATTCATCCAAGTTCAGTAATTGAAGATGGTGCTATACTTGGCAAAGATGTCTATGTTGGCTCTCATTGCTATATTGGAAATAATGTAAAAATTGGAAATAATACCAAGGTTTTTGATAATACTTGTATTTATGGTGAAACTGAAATTGGTTCTAACTGTGTAATAAAATCTAATACCACAATAGGTAGTGAAGGATTTGGTTTTATTCCTACTGATGATGGTCTTTTTCATCTACCTCATGTTGGTTCAATTTTAATTGGTAACGATGTTTGGATCGGTTCTAATAGTACAGTTGAAAAATCTCATTTAGATCAAACTATAATTGAGGATGATGTAAAAATTGATGATCTTGTACAAATTGGTCATAATACCATAATTAAACAATCTACACAAATAACATCTGGTTGTGTTATTGTGGGTAGAGTCAAAATAGGAAAAAATTGTTGGATTTCACCCCACTGTGTTATTGATGTGGGTTGTGAACTTGGAGATAATTGCATTGTTGGTACATCTAGTTTAGTTAGAACCAACTTTTCAAATAACTCAGTAATAGTAGGCTCTCCTGGTAGACTTTTGAGAAAAAATGAGTCTTCTGTGAGATGATATTTGTTAACTTTGGAGAAATATGATGGCTGCAGTTAAGAAAATTTTTGATGAAATTATTGAAACTGATCATAAAGTCATCACTGAAGAATCATCAAAATCTATTCTCAAAAATTATGGCGTTAAAGTACCACCATATGCATTAGTAACTTCTGCTGAAGAAGCAGCAAAACAAGCAAAGAAAATTGGATTTCCACTTGTAATGAAAGTAGTATCTCCACAAATCTTACACAAGACTGATGTTGGTGGAGTTAAAGTTGGTCTAGACAATATTGCTGATGTAAAAAAGACATTTACTGATATGTATGGCAGACTCTCAAAGAAAAAAGGAGTCAATGTAAAAGGAATTCTTCTCGAAAAAATGGTTCCAAAAGGTGTTGAACTTATTGTAGGTATTCAAAATGATTCCCAATTTGGTCCTGTAATCATGATAGGATTTGGAGGTATCATGACAGAAGTAATGAAAGATGTTGCATTTAGAATGCTACCAATTACAACTTCTGATGCAAAATCAATGTTAAACGAACTAAAGGGTTCTAAACTTCTCAAAGGATTCAGAGGAAGTGAACCAATTGATACTAATTTGGTTGCAAAAATGTTGGTAAACATTGGAAAATTAGGCGTAGAAAATGCAGATTACATTAACAGCATTGACTTTAACCCAATAATCGTCTATCCAAAATCACATTATGTTGTTGATGCAAAGATTATCTTAAACAAAGAGAAGAAAAAGAACTCTATCTCAAAAGCAAAACCAAGCATTACAGATATGGAGACATTCTTTACTCCAAAATCTGTTGCAGTGGTTGGAGCTTCTGCAAGTGCAGGAAAGATTGGTAACTCTATCTTAGATAGTTTGGTAAATTATGATTTCAAAGGAAAAGTAATCCCAATTAATCCAAAGGCTGACAAAATCTTTGGACAAAAATGCTATCCATCAGTAGCTGACATTCCAGGAAAAGTTGATCTAGTTGTTGTTTCCGTAGATTTATCCATGACTCCTCCAGTTCTTGAGGACTGTGCAAAGAAAGGAGTTCACAGTGTTGTAATTGTATCTGGTGGAGGAAAGGAGCTTGGTGGTGAAAGAGCATCATATGAAGCTGAAGTTGCAAGATTATCTAAAAAACACAAAATCAGAATTATTGGTCCAAACTGTATCGGAATGTTCAATGCAGCAAACCGTCTTGATTGTGCATTCTTTAAACATAGTAAAATGATTAGACCAAAACTTGGTCCTGTTGCATTCTTCTCACAAAGTGGAACAATGGGAATCAGTATGTTGGAGAGTGCTGATGTATTTGGTCTATCTAAGATGATCAGTTATGGTAACCGCTCTGATGTTGATGAAGCAGATATGATTTGGTATGCTGCAAATGATCCTCAAACTAAAGTGATCGGATTGTACGTTGAAGGATTTGGTGATGGTAGAAAATTCATCAATGTCGCAAAACGTGTAATGAAAGAGAAAAAGAAACCAATTGTTATCTGGAAGAGCGGAAGAACTGCAGCTGGTGCAAAACAAGCAGCCTCACACACAGGCTCACTTGGTGGCTCTAACTCAATCATTATGGGTGCATTCAAGCAAGCAGGAATTATCTCAGTTGACAGTTATCAAGAATTCATTGCAGTAACAAAAGCATTAGTGTGGCAACCATCTCCTAAAGGAAATAGGATTTCTATAATTAGTAATGGAGCTGGTCCAATAGTTGCAGGGCTTGATTACATTGAAGATAAACATCTATTTGTACCTCCTTTATCAAAAAAAATATTAAAAAAAATTAACGATTACTTTCCACCATTATACATTATAGGGAAAAAAGGTAATCCTTTAGATATTACTGGAGGTGCAACTGCTGATGATTACCAATTTGTAATTCAACAATTCATGGATGCGAAAAACATTGACATTATTATGCCATGGTTTGTTTTTCAGGATAATCCATTAACTGAAAAAATCATCAAATATTTGTTTGATTTTTCAAAAAAACAGAAAAAACCAATTTTAGTTGGGTGTAATGGTGGTCCCTACACAGAAAAAATTTCAAAACTTATTGAAAAACACAAAATTCCAGTTTATCATGATTGTAAACTATGGGTAGAAACTGCGTATGCATTAACGAAAATAAAACATTAAATCTATTTTTTTACTCTGTTGATTGGAATAGAAAAATAATGTTCAATGTCTTTGGTACTATCTGATTTTCCTTCATCATCATCATTTCCATCTGGATACCACACTCTCAAAAATCCATTATTATCTTCAAATGCAGATTTTGGTAATTCCCATGAAGGATTTCTATATTTGAAATCATCTATTGTATAATGTGATTGAATCAATAATTCATTTTTTTCATTTCTTTCTAAAATTGTTCCATGAAGTAATGTAATTTTTCCTAAATCTGTCATTAGTGTGAACATGGGTTTAGCACGGCCTGAAACTCCTCCCGAATTAATCATTTGTGAAGCAATTTCAATTCCTCTTTGGACTGATGTTCTATGGTGACCCATACCTTGCATTGGAATACAATGAAATAGATAATGTGATTCAATTCCTAAGTATCTAAAGGTATCATACAATTTATTGAGTACTTCAACATCGTCATTAACACCTTTCAATAAAACTGATTGATCATAAATTTTGAAAGCTGCTTTATAGAGATCTGTATATGCTTTTCTAGCCTCAACAGTTAATTCAGATGGATGATTAATGTTAGTTCCAATTTCTAATTTGATTGGATCAACTGATTTGAGAATATTTACTAATTCGGAATTTACTCTTAATGGATCTTGAACTGGAACTCTTGTTCCTATTCTAATAATTTCTATATTTGGAGCAAATTTGTTCACTTGTGAAAAAATAAATTCTAATCTTTTTGGAACCATTAATGGATCTCCTCCAGTAATTAGAATTTCTTTCAAATCATATTTTACTTCATCACTTCCACAATATTTTGCAAAAGTAGTGATTTCTTCTTCTGTTAATCCAAATTGTGGGTATTGACCTCTTAGGCACCATCTACAATGTGCTGCACAAACCATTGTAGGTTCCAATAGAATTGTTCTCCTATACAATCTCTCAACACCTCTTAATGCTTTTCCTTCATAATGAACATGTATCTCTGATTGGTAGTGTCTTAAACGATCTTCATGATTGATTTCATCTTCTTTTGATGATTTTAGATATTGTTTTTCAAATGCTTTGTATTCTTTTGAATCAATTCCATATTTTTCACTAGCTTCAACAAGTTTTTGTTGAAGATAAGGTGTTAGTTTTTCAGCAAAGTTTGAATTTTTTGCTCCAGCCATCTTAATCTCTCAAATTGATTTCCATGTTAAATATCATTATGATATTAGTGTTCATTTGGCTATTATTCCATTGATAGATATTAAAACAATTTGAATATATTAATGCCCAAAGAGCAATTCTATTTTATCATTTCAAAAATTTCTTTTGCTATGCGTTTATTTCCTTTCCCATCTATCATATTTTTTCCATTCATGGCATATTTTTTGTAGTCATTAGAGTTATTCATTAAGTTGAAAACCATTTTTGGCATTTTATCAAAATTGATTTTTTTATAATATCCTAGATATTTCATACAATTATAATCCGAAGTTTTTTTTGCATAAATATCATTTTCAATTGAATGACTTAACACGATTGATGGAATGCCTACAAAAAATGCCTCACACGTTGTGATTCCAAATGTAAAAATCCCTATTCTATTTTTTGACATAAGAGGAATCAATCCATTATTCTTAAAAATTAATGAAAATCGCTCATCGTTTTTGATTGATGAAAGAATTTTTTCATGATTTGAAAAAAATCTACCAATTACTATATTCATATGAAATTTGTGTTTCGTTTTTTTGAATGAATTGATAATTTTTAGTGTAATATTTCTTTTATCTGAACCTCCCATAGAAACTAAAATTGATTTTTTGTCTTTTACTGCCATTTTCTTCCTTTGAAAATTTCCTAATTGCATATATTTTGGCCCAATTAATAATTTATCAGAAAATTTTTTTGTAATGTTTTTTGGATATTGTTCTTTAACCCATGGCCATACTATCAAATCCGCAAATAAACTATTTTTATTAGTATTATCGATTACAACTGTTTTACAAATTTTATTTAATTTAGAAAAATATGTCTTGTTTTTAGATTTTTTAACATCAATAATAGTACAGTCAAAATTAATTTTTTTATGTAGTTTCATTAATTCAGATAATTCTTTTTCATCATTTGATAAGTTTGAGAATATAAAAAATGGAAATTTTGCTTCTTTTATTATTTTAATTGATTCCTTTTCATTTTTTATCAAAAAGTATGTTTTAATTTTTAATTTTTTTAATTCTTTTGCTAATTGAATGCTCCTTGAAAGATGACCCATTCCAAGTCTTTTATTTGCATCAACACGAAATATAATACATTTCAAAATATAACTAAAATTTTAAATGCTAATTATTAAACCCAATGTTAAGAAAATTGAAAAAGAAAATAATTTTTTGGTTAAATGCTGGTATTACTCAATTTGCAATTGCATATTATTTGCAAAAAAATTTTGATTGTGATTTATATGCTGTAATTGATATTACTAATAGACCAAAACCATTTTTTCAAAACCAACAACTAGTTAATTTTAAAAAAATTTGGTTTTTACATGATAACATTAATTTTGACAAAGCACCAAATTTAGAATATTTAAAAAATTTTGAAATAAGAAATGATATAAAATTGTGGACTCTTTTACTTAATGATAGAATTTTTAATCAGTACAATGAAATTTATCATTTTAACGAAAAAGAAATGCTTTCAATTATCACTCAGGAATGTGACTTGTTTGAAGATATTTTAGATCATGTACAACCTGATTTTTTTATTACTGAAGAAACAGCTTTACGCCATCATCATTTGTTTTATCTATTATGTAGATCTAGAAAAATTCAAACTTTAATGTTGAATCATGCAAATTTCCAATCTTTTTGTTACATTTCACAAGAGAGACATAAATTTGATAATTTGGATTCATTTCAAGGTGATTCTAAGAATTCAAGATCTTTTTCTGATTTAAAAAAACTATTAAAAGAAAAACCCTTAGTGAAACATCTTTTAGAATTTAATGAGACACAAAGATCCTCTAAAGATAAAATCAACGCTGGTCTTGAATTTTTATCTTCTCCAAATACAAATTTAGAAAATAATTATTATTATTTTGGACGAAATAAATTTAAGGTTTTAAATTATGAAATTTCAGAAATTTTAAAAAAACGTTCTAGACAAAAATTTATTGATGAAAATTTATTAAAAACTTTTGATACTGATGAAAAATTTATTTTCTTCCCATTACATCAAGAACCCGAACGTTCTTTATTGATAGCAGCACCGTATTTTACTAATCAGATCGAAATTATTCGTTTTATCGCCAAATCGATCCCTATTGATTACAAATTATATGTTAAAGAACATCCTACACAAGGCCCTGTCAGAGGATGGAGAGATATTGAATTTTATAAAAATATAATGTCCATACCTAATGTACGTCTTCTACATCCTTCTCTAGATTCTGAAAAATTAATTCAAAGCTCTTCTTTAGTAATATCTATTGGTGGGACTACATCTTTTGAAGCTGCATTTTACGAAAAACCATCAATGGTTTTTGCGGATTTGGGTTATAATGTTCTTTCTTCAGTAACTAAAATCAATTCAATTACTGAATTACCAACACTAATTTTATCATCTTTAAAAAATTCAGTAAGTGCAGTTGAATTAGATAGTTATGTTAGATTGTTAGAAAATAATTCTTTTTCCTATGATTATTTGGAATTTGAATTATTATACCATAAAGAATTCTATCATGGTGGAAATCTTGTTGATGTAGAGATTCCTGAAGAAAAAATGGTATCCTTTTTAACAAAGCACAAAGAAAAATTGGAATTCCTTACTAGTCAATATATTAAAAAAATCGAATTATTTGATAAACAAGAAATTTAAATCATTATTTTATGATTTTTATTATGAAAATTTTATGTGTTATTCCTGCAAGATCTGGTTCAAAAGGTGTTCCTTGTAAAAATATTCGTATGATTAATGGAAAACCACTTTTAGCTTATGCTATAGAAAGTGCAATATCGTCACAGTGTTTTGATAAAATTGTTGTATCTACAGAAGAAGAAAAAATAGCAACAATTGCAAAACAATATGGAGCTGAAGTTCCATTTTATCGACCAAAAGACTTAGCACAGGATGAAACTACCTCTGATGATGTCATTTTACATGTTTTAGAGGAATTAAAACAACAAGGTCAAACATTTGATGTTGTGGTCTTACGAGATTGTACTGTGCCTTTCATTGATGAGAATGATATTCAAGGTGCAATTAAATTATTTAGTAATAGTTCTTGTGACGCTGTATTTTGTGCAATTATGGCTCATCCAAATCCTTATTTTGGAATGATGGAACCTAATGAACAAGGATTTTTGATTCCCTCAAAAGTTTCACCATTATCCATCACTAGAAGACAAAATGCACCTGTGGTTTTTGATGTGGATGGCATGTTTATTCTAGATGTACAAAATTTCCTTAAAACAAAAAAAATTTCGTCAGGCAAAATCATTCCTTATGAAATTTCCAAAGAGCATGGGCATATGATTGATTTTGAATTTGATTTTAAAGTTGCAGAATTATTAATGAAAGAAAAATCTTAATTTTTACTAAAATTATCTTCCACTATTTCGCAAATAA
This sequence comes from Candidatus Nitrosopumilus sp., assembly GCF_965263415.1. Lineage (GTDB taxonomy): Archaea > Thermoproteota > Nitrososphaeria > Nitrososphaerales > Nitrosopumilaceae > Nitrosopumilus. The sequence goes on along the minus strand of NZ_OZ253671.1, from coordinate 298,915 downwards.
AATGCAAAATTAATCTGTGAACTTCTTGAATTCTTGGTGTTGATTTTGAGGGAATTGCTATTTCTACATCTGATAAATTTGATAATATTTTTGATGTATTTCCTGTTAAGCAAATTATTTTTGCACCTTTCCGTTTTGCTATTTTTACTCCATTTACCACATTTTTTGATTTTCCACTAGTAGATATAGCCACAACAACATCATTTTTTCTGACCAGGGATTCGGATTGACGTTCAAAAATTTTTTCAAATCCGTAGTCATTCCCAATTGCTGTAATAATAGATGTATCTGTAGTAAATGATATTGCAGGCATGCTTTTTCTTTCTTTTTGAAATCTACCGATAAATTCTGCAACAAAATGCTGTGAATCAGCTGCACTACCTCCATTTCCAAATGCAATAATTTTACCATTTTTTTCTAAACATTTAGAAATAATATTTGCCGATTCACTAATTTCTTTTTTTAATTTTTTTGATTTAGAAATTGTATTGATACTGTCATCAAATAACTTCTCAATTTTTTTTTCGTAATTCATTTTAATCTAAGTTTCTAAGTTTTTTCATAACTGGTATTTCTGATGGCCAAACTTTTTTGACTCCATCTCCTAACACTGTATCGATTCTTCTAATATCTCTGACTAGTCTTTCTAATCCTTGTGGCTCTAACGATGCTGATTGATCTGAGCCATACATAGAACGATCTAACGTTATGTGTCGTTCAATTGATGTTGCTCCTAAAACTACTGCTGTAACACATATCAAATATCCTAATGATTCATGTCCACTATATCCAACCTTGCAATCAAATTCTCTTTTTAACGTCTCAATACATTTTAGATTTGATTCTTCAATTTTCATAGGATATGAGCTATTGGAATGCTGTAATTCAAATGGGCAATTATATTTTTTAAAAACATTTACTGCATTTCTAATTTCTTCTAATGTACTCATTCCTGTTGAGATAAAAGTTTCTTTCTTTTCTTCTGCAATTTTCTCTAATACTTCTATATTTGTTAATATTGCAGATGCAACTTTGTTGTGTTTTAAATTATATTTTCTAAGAAATTCTTGACTTTCTGTATCCCATGATGATGCATACCATTCAATTTCTTTATTTTTACAATACTCGTCAATGACGTCATATTCCTTCTCTCCAAATTCTAATCCCATTTTTTGTTCCCTTGTTGTTTTACCCCAAGGACTTTCTCTTGGGGAATCTAGAGCCTCTTTTGAATATACTTTTTCGATTGTCCTTTTTTGAAATTTTACTGCATCACATCCCGCGTTAACTGCAACATCGATCAATTGTTTTGCAATATCGATATTGCCATTGTGATTAATTCCTATTTCTGCTGTGACAAAAACCATTTTTACTCTGTTCTTTGAAATTTTTGTTGTTTAATAAAATTTGTTAACTATTATTTTGAATTAACAAATCTGCAACTTCTCTAAATGCCCCTTCGCCGCCTTTTTTTCCACACACATAATCTACAATTTTTTGAACCTGATTAATTGCATCTTTTGGCGAAGCTGAAAATCCCACTTTCTTTAATAATCCTATGTCATTAATGTCATCTCCTATGTAAGCAACTTGATCTGAATTAATTTTGTATTTTTTACAAACTTCTTCTAGAACCTCTTCTTTATTCTGTATACTTTCATAAAGTTGTTCAATTTTCATCTTTTTTGCCCATTTTTTAACCATTATTGTTTTTTCTTTTGTTACGATAATTGTTGGTATTTCATTTTTTCTCAATAACGTCACTCCCATTCCATCTCTAGTATGAAATTTTTTCATTTGATCCCCCTTTATTGTATAATACATGCCACCATCTGTTAACACACCATCTACATCAGTAAGAAGAATTTTAATATTTTTTGCTTTTTTTACTTTATTCATTATTAAGAAGAAAACTAAATATCATTTATATCGTTATGTGATAACAATCTGTATGTCGTACTTAGATTCTTTATTTTCATTAAATGAGAAAATAGCTATAGTTACTGGTGCTGCTCGTGGAAATGGAAAAGCTATATCACATGCCTTGTTAAAATCTGGCGCAACTGTAATTTTAGTAGATGTATTAAAAAATCAATTAATTTCAACTGCTAAAGCATTTCAAAAAAATAATCTCAAGGCTTTTCATTATCATTGTGATATTACAAAAAAAAGTCAAATTTTAAAACTAAGACAATATGTTGAAAAAAATTTTGGAAGGATAAATATTTTAATAAATAATGCTGGGGTCTCATTTTCACATCCTACAATTAGTTATCCTGAAAAAAGTTGGGAAAAAACATATGCTGTAAATCTCAAAGCCCCTTTTGTTTTATCTCAGGAATTTGCAAAAATTATGAAACGTAAAAAGAATAATGGTGGTGTTATCATCAATATTACTAGCCTTAATGCTGAATTGGCTTTTCCCAATAATCCTGCATATCAAGCTTTTAAAGGTGGATTGAAACAACTTACAAAATCTTTAGCATTAGATTTTGCTAATTATGGAATAAGAGTAAACAGTATTGGTCCTGGATATTTTAGAACAAATATGACTGAAAAAAGTTGGCTTGATTCAAAAAAACAAAAAGAACGTACAAATCAAACTATTTTGAAACGATGGGGTACTCCTAATGATTTAAGTGGTGTTGTGGTTTTTTTGTCATCTGATGCATCATCCTATATTACTGGTCAAGATATCTATGTTGATGGTGGTTGGTTAGTAAAAGGTATATCATGATAATTATTTAGTGAACAAAATGGAAAATTTTTCTAATACATCAATTAAAGAATTTCAAAATCAAAAAATAATTTTGTTTGGAGCCTCTAGTAGAGGCAAACGTGTCTTAAATAATCTTCTTTCAAAAGGATTTGATAAAAATCTCATACTTTTTTGTGATAACGATCCAAAAAAATATGGAAAGAAAATTTTTGGAATTCCCATTATAAATCTTGAAGATCTGAAAAAATTTCCTCTTGATACTAATATTTTCATTTCAAGTTCTATGTTTAATGAAATCCAAACTCAATTAACAAACTTGGGATTTACCAATATTCATTATTTTCATAATTTGCTTTTTTCTGATCATGTATTTGAAAAATATAATTCAGAATTTCTTGAAATTATAGAAAAAGTTAATCAAGAATGTTTTTTGGATGATGAAGAAAAATACACTTTGTATTCTTCCCTAAAAGCTACCTTTGCTTTAGATGGAAATATTGCTGAACTAGGAGTATACAAAGGTGGTTCTGCAAAAATCATTTGTGAATTAAAGAAATCTAAAACATTATTTCTTTTTGATACATTCGAAGGATTACCTGAAACTTCAAAAAATGATAAAGTGCAATCTGGATGGTTGTCTGATACTTCTTTAGACTCAGTAAAACAATATCTTTCAAAATATGATCATGTGCATTTCCTTCAAGGTATTTTTCCAAAAACTACTGAAACTTTGAACGATGAAACTTTTTGTTTTGTACATCTTGATACTGACCTATATCAAAGCACTCTTGATGCATTAAGTTATTTTTGGCCTCGTATGGTGTCAGGGGGAAGAATTGTTTCTCATGATTATAATGCACCTGATGTTGGAGGTGTAAAACAAGCTTTTGATGAATTTTTTCAAGATTTTCCAGAAAAAATTATTGAAATAGCTGATACTCAAGTAATGGTAATAAAATGAAACCCAATATTCTGCTATTAATAATTGATGGATTACGTTCCGATAAATGCTTTGGCAGTTCAAAAACTTCAAAAACTCCTAATATTGATTTTTTAATACAAAATGGAACTTATTTTTCTCAAGCAATCAGTTCATCTGATGGTACACGAACATGTGTTGGGAGTATTCTAACAGGGCAATATCCATTTACCAGTGGTTTAACTACGTTTCACAATCACCATAAATCAACTGTATTTTTTGATTATTATAAAAAACAAAATTATTCTCTTTTTGCAACTGTTCCTGATGTAGATTTATGGAAAACATTAACAAAAAATTTTGATGGTGTAGATCTAATCCCAAAACCATATGAGTATTTGTTTGGTGGAACTGGAAAAAAAATTTTAAAACAATTAGATGATGCAAAAAATTCTCAACCTTGGATATATTATGTACATATTATGGATTTACATAGAAGTGTAAATTTTGCAATTCCTGAAAATTTTAAAGATGAACAATTTGGCAATAATGATTATGAAAAAATGGTTTCTGGTATAGATTACTGGATAGGAAAATTTTTAGAAAAAATTGAATTAAAAAATACTGTAATAATTATAACATCTGATCATGGCGAATTTATTCCTATTTCAAGCATTAATCATGAAATTACTTATATGCCAACATTAGTAAAACTGGGACAAAAAATTAAAAAAATTCTTCCTAGCTATTTTGATAATGTTGGATTAAACATATTTTTGAAAATACGCAATTTATTAGTACCAATAAAAAAATTTGTTCTCAAGTCAAAATATTCTTCTGAAGAAATTCGAACTCTAAATATACGTGGTACAAAGATGAATTGGGAACTTTATGATGAAGTAGTGAGAATTCCATTATTGTTTTCAGGATATGATATTCCCACTAAAATAATATCCTCTCAAGTAAGACAAATCGATATTTTCCCAACTGTTAATTCAATTTTGAATATTCCAAAAATTGTTGAAAATATTGAAGGCAAAAGCCTTCTATCCTCTATTTATGGAGAAAAAATAGATGATATGGTTGCTTTGATGGAAAATCAATTACTTGATCCAAATGATAATGATATCGCAATTGGTATTCGTACTCCTAATTACAAATATTTTAGAGATATATCTAATAAAAATCGAAAAACCTTTTTGTTTGATCTAAAAAATGATCCTTCTGAAAAAATCAACATTGCATCTACAAAACCAGATATTGTTCAAGAAATGGAATCTTTGTTATCTAAACATAGAAAACATGAAAATAATTTAACACCTGAATCTGATGATGAAGAGATTTCCAAAATAAAAGACGAACTTAAAAAAATGGGTTACATTTAGCATGCGTCAAAACATACTTCTGATTGTAGTTGATTCTTTAAGATACGATAAATTTTTTGGCCCATTAAAAACAGCTAAAACACCTAATATTGATAAGCTAATTGATAATGGTTTTATTTTTACAAATACTATTAGTAGTACTGATAGTACGTATTCATCTTTAGGAAGTCTTTTTTCTGGAAAACATCCTTACAACCATCAAATAAGTTGGTTTAATAATCATTCTAAAGTAATTAACTATTTTGAATTCTTAAAAAATAATAATTACAATCTAAATGGCACGTTTCAAAATCAATCATTTTTTCAAACGTTATCCTCAATATTTGATGATGTAGATCTTGTTGATGGACAACCTTACTTAAGACTGTTTGAAGGTCTTGGAGGAAAAATTCTCCAACGTTTAGAAAAAATTAAGAATGCTGAACCTTGGTTTTATTATATCCATTTAATGGATTTTCATATTTCAAAACAACTACCTGATGAATATAATAATGAAGATTTTGGCCAAACAACTTGGGATAAAAGATTGCATATTCTAGATTCTTGGATAGGAAAATTTTTAGAAAAAATTGAATTAAAAAATACTGTAATAATTATAACATCTGATCATGGCGAATTTGATATTGATTTAGATGTAGACTATGGATCAATACCTAAACTTCAAAAATTTTTGAAATCTATTAAATCTAAATCCCCAAAAGTCATTGAACCTTTAGGAGTTGATTTTTTTGTTTTTCTAAGAGAAACGAAGAGAAAATATGTTGAAAGAAAATTGAAAGAACATTCTGCTGATGAAGAATTACAACAATTATCACGACGTGGAAAAACTATTCTTTTTGATGATGTTATTCGGATTCCACTTTTAATTTCTGGTGGTAATGTTCAGCACGGAATGTCAAATCAACAAGTTAGACAAATTGATATTTTCCCAACTATTTATGATCTGTTATCCATAAAAAATGAAAAAGGTTTTGATGGAATTAGCTTAAAACCTTTTTTTAAAAAAAAAGATATCTCTGACTTGATTGGATACATTGAAAGTGCTCCAGATCCTAATGCCAATGATGAACTAGGAGAGTTTGTTGGTATACGAACAGCTAATTTCAAATTTGTTCGTTCAAGGGATAATTCTAAAAATCGAAAAACCTTTTTGTTTGATCTAAAAAATGATCCTTCTGAAAAAATCAACATTGCATCTACAAAACCAGATATTGTTCAAGAAATGGAATCTTTGTTATCTAAACATAGAAAACATGAAAATAATTTAACACCTGAATCTGATGATGAAGAGATTTCCAAAATAAAAGACGAACTTAAAAAAATGGGTTACATTTAGCATGCGTCAAAACATACTTCTGATTAAAAATTAAGAAAAGACATATTTATTTCCAAATTTGACAGATTTTGTGCAAGTAGAAGAGATAGCTAAAAATTCTCAAATGATCAAATCTGGAAAAAATCTCTTAGGTATTTTAAATGACATTAAACGAAGACCTGAAGATGCTGCAAATGAATTAGAAATTCCATTAAATGAAATAACTGACATCATTGAAGGAAAGAAACCACTTACTTCTGATTTAGTAAAAAAAGCAATTAAAATTTGGCCTGTTAATGAACGAGATTTTTACATAATTCAAGATGATTGCCCCTTAGGTGTTAAAATGATGAGTGCAGATGATTCTAAAAAATCTAGTAGAATAATGGATAGGGCTGGTAAGCCATATTATGAATACCGTGATACAGCTATGAGCACTGTTGCCCCATTTAGACCTGAATGGATTTTAGAATTATGTATTGTTAATGATAATGATCCATTAAATCCAAATGTTCAATGGAATAATGGACACTTTATGCATCAATTTACATATTTTATTGGAGATGTAAACTTTTACTATAGAAATTCTGATGGGGAAAAGAAAGTTGCAGTTATGAATACTGGAGATTCTATGTATATCACACCATTTACTCCTCACACATTTACTACTAGAAAGGGCTCTAAAGAACACGGGCTCATATTAGCTTTAACTTATGGAGGAAAACTTACAGGAGATATCCAACAAGAGTTATCAGGATTATCCGTTGAATTGGGTTCTAACTTTGCATTAGATTTTTCATCTAAAGAATCTGCTAGCGCATCATTAATTCAATATCATAGATCTATTGCAAATCTCTCAATTAATGAATTGTCAAAGAGAACTTCCATTTCAGTTGATGACCTAAACTCCTTTGAGAATACTTCAAAAATTCCGTCTTTTTCCCAAATTGAAAGTATGGCAAATGCTCTAACTATTAACATTAGAGATTTACTTCCAAATGACAAAATTGAAGAAAAAGTAATTGTATCTCATCATGAAAATGGTAATACATGGTTTTTTCCAGAAGATACAAAAACCTATCAATTCCGTGAATTAGCTTCTACTACTGCATTACCATTTTCAAAAGCTTTTGAAATAAGTGTACTTAAATCAGAAAATTCTGAATTAGATTTGGAATCTGGATTACATCAATATGTCTACAATGTCGGAAAAAACCCTATTAAATTAAACTGGGAATTCGGTAATGTAAAACACGATGAAATTATTCGTCCTAATGATTCATTGTACCTAAAACCATTCATAAAACATGGATTTAGTGGAGATGGCAAACTATTGGTTTTAAGAATTGGTGGAAAAATTGCAGGTGATTCACAAAGAGAATTGTCAGTTGTTGGAAAAAAGAATGCACAACGTGCAATTTCAGAAACAATGCAATGGTTTGATCCTAAAGGTAAAAATTAATCTTAGAAATTTCTAATTCCATCATGAAGAAAAAAAATGTAATTCTAATAATGATAGATGGAGGAAGACTAGACAGTGCTCAAAATTCTTCTATATTTAATAAATTAAAATCAAAATCAATCTTTTTTTCTCATTCGATCACTTATGGACCACATACAATTGCAGCAATGCATGCAGTTTTTAGTGGATGTTTTGGTTCTAGGACTGGAACAAATAGCTATTGGTCTACATTCAAATTTAAAAAAGACAAATTCAAAACCATCACTGAATATCTAAAAGAAAATGATTATCACACTCATGCTGATGTTATAAATCAGCTAGTGGTTCCAAAACAAGGGTTTGATTCCTATGTCGTACATGATGAATTAAATGATGATTTAACTGAACGCCATAAAATTCTTTTAGATGATATGAATGATAAATCTCAAAATAATGGAAATTTTTTCCTTTATCTTCATTACAGCAAAATTCACACTGGTATAATGAATGAAGTTTTAAAAATATATGATAATTTTAGTAAGGATTTTTTTGAAAATAAGGAAAAAAATAGAATTCGATATCAGAATTTATTTCATGGTGCTGAACTTTATTTAGAACAGATTTTTGAAAAAATTCATCAATTGAAACTTGAAAAAAATTCAATTATTTTGGTAATGTCTGATCATGGAATTAGTATTGGTGAAAAAATTGGTGAACGGGCATATGGTGCTTTTTGTTATGATTATACCCTTAGAACTTTTACATATTTCTTGATACCTGATACAAATTCAAAAGAAATCTCTCAGCAAATAAGAACCGTTGATTTTATGCCTACCATTCTAGATTCATTGAATATTCCACTTGACAAGAAATTTAGTAATTTAGATGGAATATCATTATTGCCTTTGATTCAAGGGGAGATTATTTCAGAAAAATATGCTTTTTCTGAAACAGGCAATCCCCTTAAAGAAAAATCTCCTCCAAAAGAACCAAATGTAAAATCAATTCGTAATTCAAATTGGAAATTAATTTTCAATGAATATGATGGAAGTAAAGAACTATACAATCTTAAATTTGATCCTGAAGAACAAAAAAATCTAATTGGAACTGGGGAAAAAATTGAAGAAATGTTATGGATAGAGTTACAAAATTTAATTAACAAACGTGATTAGGAAACATTTTTTCAGCATTTTTTAAATCTTGCATTGTATCTATTTCACACCATTTTCCTGAAATTAAAATTGGTTCTACATCAATATTCAAATCAACTAATTCTTGAATCATATCTGTTATGTATGCTTTTAATAGTGATGGTGCTTGATGAAATTGTCCAGTGTGATTTTCTATTAATTCATTAAATTTTTTCACAAAAATTTCAGAACCTTTAGATGACAGTTTCAATATGCCCAAAAATTCCCCAACATCTTCATTTTGATTTACAATATTTTTCTGAATTTTTATAATCTGATTTTTATTGTTTAATTGAACATTTTCTGCTTCTGCAATTGGATGTTCTGTACGTCCTACATACATTTCCTCCCAATCCATATCTATCGCAATTGAAATATCTTTTTTTGATTCTAAAATTTGTTGGAGTATTTTGAATTCAAAAATTATGTCTGAATATAAAATTAACACATCATTTTTAATGAAATTTTTAGCTTCCATTAAACTTCCTAAAATGTCATGTTCAATGTAGTTTTGATCTCTGACATATGTAACATCCTCTAAGTGAAATTTCTCACTATTTGGACCCGTTATAACAAAAATTTTTTCAATTCCTGCTTGTTTCAGCGTTGATAGTTGATATTCAATAATCGCTTTCTCATTAATTTTTACCAATGATTTAGGCGTATTTTTTACATCATTACTTATTCTTTTGCCGGAACCTGCAGCTATTATTATGGCATTCATTTTTTCAAGGAACTCATAAACCTCTTTTTAATATTTGGTGGAGTGATATTTACTCTAATACTTTTTTCTCTACTTTTTTCAATTTTTACATGTAGTAATATGGGCCCTTTTTCTTTTTTTATTTTTTGAATAATTTTTTTTAAATGATTTTTTGTGGAGGCTCTAAATGTTTTGTATTTTGCTACATGAGCAATTTTTTCTAATTCTATAACGCTTGAATTTGTTGGTTGACCACCTGTAGATTCATGAGATTTGTTATCAAAAATCACATGAACAAAATTTTTTGGTTTTAATGAACCAATTGTAATTAATGATCCTAAATTCATTAAAATATTGCCGTCCCCATCAAACACAAAAATTTTCTTTTTTGGATTTTTTAATGCAATTCCTAATCCTATTGAAGATGCTAATCCCATAGAACCTATCATGTAAAAATTACTTTCTTTTTCATTTGTTTCATATAGATCTCTACTCATGAAACCATTTGCTGAAATTATTGGGACTTCACCTATTTCATTGGCGATAATATTGACTGCTTCTTTTCTAATCAATGAATTCCCTCTTTATGATCAATCCTATTGATTTACCTTGATTCAATTTTGTTAATGCCCAATCACAAGTATTTTTCAAATTTTTTTCATCCACAATCTTTGATTCTAATCCTATGGTTTTGATTAATTGTGGTTGAATTTTTCCAATTTTTTCATGTTCTGGAGCGTCATTTTTTAAAAAACCTCTCCATCCAATTAACAAAATTATTGGGATTTGATAAAGTTGAACCAGTGAAGTAATTGTGCTGAGAGAATTAGCAAATCCGGCATTTTGCATAAAAACTAATGATTTTTCACCTGAAAGACTCATGCCTGTTGCAATACCTATTGCTTCTTCTTCTCTTGTAGAAATCAAAATTTTCTTTTTGTTTAATCCTTCATCAATAAAATATTTTATGGTAGAATCTGGAACTCCCACGAAGTTTTTTATTCCTTTTTTACTTAAAACATTGTAAAGTTTTCTTTGTGATTTTTCTTTCAATTGATATAACCCATTTTTTTCAAATTTTCTTCAATATGTTTTTCTTGTTCATTTATTTTATACATTTCTTGAAGTCTGAAAATATCTTCCATGTTTGACATGTTTATTTTTATTTCTTCTAAACTTTCATTTTGAATTATTTCTTTTAGAATTTTTGACATTATGTTATGTGCTGCACGTAATGATTGGTTTGCATAAATTACCATTTTAATTTTATGTGATACAAGTTCATTTATTGTAACTGATGGATATGATGTTGGGACAACTACCAAAGGAATTCTTCCTGTCCATTTTTCAGAAAATTCAAAAATTTCATTAGGTGTATTTTTTTTAGAATGGATTAAAATTGCATCTGCTCCTGCATTTTCATATGCCGATGCTCTTTTTAATGCCTCATCCATTCCTTTTTCAGCAATTAGAGATTCAGTACGTGCAATAATCATAAAATCTTCTTCTTTTTTAGCTTCTTTTGCAGCAATAATTTTTCCAACAAAATCTTTTTCAGATAGTAATTCTTGTTTTGAATTTTTTAATAGGCTATTTTGTTTTGGAAAAACTTTATCTTCTATACTTATTCCTGCAATTCCTGCTTTCTCGTATTTTTTTACTGCATGACTAACATTTGCAGGACCTCCAAATCCTGTATCACAATCAGCAATTACTGGTATATTACAAGCATCAACCATGTTTTCAGTGGTTCTTAGGAAATCTGTCATGGTTAGAATACTGGCATCAGGTAGTGCATGTGTTGCTGAAATTGCAAAACTCCCAGCCCAAACTGCGTCAAAACCTGATGTTTCAACAAGCTTTGCTGATAGTGCATCATAAGCACCACCAACCTTCACAATAGATCTTTTTTCCATCAAATTTCTTAATTTTTTACTATTGGTCATTTCTTGTCACCTCGTCTCTTAACTATTGTACTTATAAAGAATATTCAAAAACAAATTATCGTTTGTACACAATTAGACAGCCAAAAAAAATTATTTTTGGGATAAATTCTTGCCAAAATTTTGAATTTCCTGAAAATATACTTTTGATAACATCCTCTGGTGCAAAATCTAGGGGATGGATTAATTATCTTGGTGTGAAAAATTTTGATCTGTTTGATTCAGTTGAACCTAATCCATCTATTGAAACCGTTGAGCATATTTTGACCGAGTTTAGTCAAAATTTTTCTGTAGTTGTGGGCTTAGGAGGCGGGAGTTCATTAGATGTTGCAAAATTTGTTGCAAGTAAAATGAAAAAACCTAAAATTTTGATCCCTACCACCTTTGGTAGTGGAAGTGAAGTTACAAGAATTTCTGTTTTAAAAGTTAATGGAAAGAAAAGGAGTTTTCATGACGATAAATTATTATCTGATATTTCCATAATAGATCCTTTTTTTGTACGAGACGCCCCTATGGAAATTATTAAAAATTCCGCAATCGATGCTTGTGCGCAGTGCACTGAAGCTTTTGATAGTAAACTTGCAAATTATTATACTAAATTTTTGTGTAACAAAGCATTTGACATTTTAGAAAATGCTATTCTAGAAAACAATTACGAAGATTTAGCATATGGTGCATTAATTTCAGGATTGGGATTTGGAAATTCATCCACAACATTGGGTCATGCATTATCGTATGTTTATTCTAATGAGGGAATTTCTCATGGTCATGCATTAGCATTTACCACTACTGTTGCTCATAAATTTAATAATTCTCAATTTTATGACCGATTCAAATATTTAGTTAAAAACCTAAATTTTTCTCCAATAAATCTAGAATTGGATTTGAATGAAGCAACGAAATTGATTCAACTTGATAGAAAACATCTTGATTATAACCCCAAAGAAGTTTCAGATAGTGATATAGTTAACTTACTATCATTAATTAACTCTCAACAAGTTTTCTAAAAAATTCATAGGTGATTTTTTATAAAATTAATAGGTTTGACTGGTGTTGGATCTATTCCTTTTTTTACGGCCAAGTAAATAGAAGTATAATCTAAGAAATAAATCAGATTTATTAATTTAGTAATAATGTTTCCTTCTTTAGAAATAATTTTTTCAAATTTAATTTTATTTAAATTAAAATATTCTTCAAAAATCTCCCATCTCTCTTTAGTTTTGATATAGTCATCTTTTCCTAGGAGTAAAATTGGTTGTGTATTTGATTCCACTTCCCATGCAACAATTCCATTGTGACTTGCCTCTACAACATCTTCTACTATTGCATGTATTTTGGAATTTTCTTGTAGTGAACTCTTAAATCGAATTGCAGCAGCTTCCAAACCCCATGGGTAGTAAATTACAGGAATTGAAGTAAGTGAATTTGCTAATTTTAATGCTCCATTTGACTCTGAAATATTTTTTGAAGAAATTTCTTTTCCTGTATCTTCTAACTTTTCTAGAGAATTTAATATATCTTGAATATCTACTGGAATATTTGATTCCAAAATTTTTAACATTGAATACAAAAAGCTTACAAATGAAGCTCTTGGTGAATGATATTTTTTAATTTTTTTAAATTGAATTGTATTTTCAATACAAAATTTTTCCATTTTCCCGCCTGAAGAAAAAGCAATAACTTTACATCCAATTTTTTGAGCTGCCTTTAATACGGACAATGTTTCAACCGTATCTCCAGATACACTAGTTGTGACAACTAAAGTATTGACATCTACTGAATTTGGCAAAAGATAACCTTTAACGACATTTACGTGTAAACTAGTTTTGGATAATATTGCAGAAAAAAAATCACCTAATGTACCTGACCCGCCCATTCCTGCAAAAACAATATGTTTGACTTCTCCAAAATCTATAGATTCTAAATTAGAATGATAAGATTTTCTCGCTATTTCTGGCCAATTATCATAAATCTCAAACATTTTTTTAGAATCTATTTTTTCTAGTTCTGCTTTGCTAATCATAAAAATTTCTAACTCTGATTAAATATACTGTTTAAAAATTCTTTTTCAAAGAATTTAGTCCTTTATTTCGTTAAAATAGGGTATTTTTTTTTAAAATGTATGGATAATTCTTCACTACGTACAGTTGAATGGAAAAATAACAAAGTAGTAATGGTTGATCAGACAAAACTCCCAAATGAGCTTGTATTTGTTGAATTTGATGATTTTAATCAAGTCGCTGAAGCGATTAGAACTCTTGTAGTACGAGGTGCACCTGCAATTGGCGTTTCGGGTGCATTTGGATTAGCATTAGCAGTTTTGCAAAGTAACGCAACTGCAAAAGATGAACTTATCTCAGATCTTGAAGATGCAAGAAAAATTTTATTTGCAACTAGACCTACTGCAGTAAATTTAGGTTGGGGGCTAGAAAAAATTATGAATGTTGCAAAATCTGGAGATTCTGTTGAACAAATACGCGAATTAGTAATTTCTGAAGCCAAAAAAATGGCAGACGAAGATATTGAAATAAACAAAGCAATGGGAAAGAATGGCTCTGCACTTTTTGATGATAATGATACCATAATGACTCATTGTAATGCTGGTGCCTTAGCTACTGTTGCATATGGAACCGCATTAGGTGTAATTAGGGCAACAAGAGAGAGTGGAAAAAATGTCAAAGTAATCGCAACTGAAACACGACCTATTCAACAAGGTTCACGATTAACTGCTTTTGAGTTAAAACATGATGGTTTTGATGTTAGTTTAGTTCCTGACACTGCTGTAGGTTACTCTATGGCAAATGGTTTAGTGAATAAAGTTGTAGTTGGGGCGGATAGAATTGTAAAAACAGGTCATGTTTTTAACAAAATTGGAACTTATCAAGTGGCTACCATGGCAAAACAACATGGAATTCCATTTTATGTTGCAGCACCATTATCTACAATTGATCTGGAGACAAAGGCTGAAGATGTAATTATTGAAATGCGTAAAGGTACTGAAGTTACTGGAATTGGTGAAAAAAAGACTGCTCCCGATGATATAGGTGTAATCAATCCTGCTTTTGATATGACTCCTCCTGAACTAATTTCGGGAATAATTACTGAAAAAGGTGTGGCTACTGCACCATATGAGGAATCTATTCCAAAATTATTTGCAGCTAATTAATAGAAAGTTTTTATTGTTTTTCCAATTGCTTGTAACAATATGAGTACAATTTCTCCACAAGCAATTGAAGATTCTTTAAAACAATGCATGGATCCTGAAGTTCCACTCAATATTGTTGAGATGGGATTAATTTATGGAATTGATGTGGCAGAAAACAATGATGTGAATATCAAAATGACAATGACTACTCAGGGTTGCCCTCTTCATGAAACTCTGGTTTCTGATGCAACAAGATTTGTCAAAAAAGTCCCTGGAGTAAATAATGTCAATATTGACATTGTGTGGGATCCTCCTTGGTCAATGGATAAAATGTCTGAAGAAGCAAAAATCAAAATTAAAAATATGGGTGCTGGAATGAATACTCCTGCACCAATTAATTATGAAACCGCATTACCTCAAGGTGTTGGAAAATTAGTTCAACAAGAAGATGGTTCTATGGTGTTAGCAAATGAACATGATCAAGGATTCATGGTAAATCAAGCAATTGTTGATTTTTGGAAATCATGTAATGGACAACGTAAAGTTACAGACTTGGTAGAAATCTTTGCACAGCAAACTGGATTACAAAGAAATCAAGTTGAAAAAGAAGTTATGCAATTACTACAACAATTACGTGATGGTGGATTGATTGCAATTGCAGGTCAACCAGACACACCAAATGTTGAATTTAAAAAATAATTTTAGAAAATATAGTTTGAATTTGCACCATCAAAGTTTATTGTAACACCTGAAAGATATTTTATTTTATTTTGAATAATTGATTTTACAAAATTTCCAATCTCTTCAGGCTCTCCAAGTCTTTTCATAGGTAAAGATTTCTTGTATTCTTCAACATTTTTTATTAATTCTTGGGTTCTATCTGTGTTGATTGGTCCTGGAGCAATATTGATGCAGCTGATTTGGTTTTCAGCATATTCTTTGCTTAACACTTTGAATATTTCTGCAAATGCTGCACGATATGCTGATGAAATTATTAATTTTGAATTTGGCTCTTTAATTACACTAGAACTGATCAAAAAAATATATCCTCCATTATTGATTTTGATATTTTGTAAAATTGTTACAAATCCTAGGAATAATTGGTTGTGATATAATTTCCAATCCTCTTCTGTAATTATTGCAAATGGTTTTGGTTCTGGACCACCTGTATTTAGAATCAAAATATCTGTTTGATTATGATTTTTTAAAAATTCACTCACACTATCCAAATTTGATGTATCAATGTCATTTTTTGATGCTGCAAAAACATCAATTTCTAATGATTTTAGTGATTCAGAGATTGCTTTTCCTATGCCTCTTGAACCACCTAAAACAATTGCATTAGTCATAATATACTCAAAATATTCTTTGATAATTAAATTTCTTTAATCTCAGTTATTGTCCCTTGAACAGAATCCATTTGGATTATAGCTCTTTTTTCATCCCAACCTAATGCTACGTACCAATCACCAGCATCATCATGATATTTTGTTTCTAGAGTCTGGATAGTGTCTGGAACTACATTGTATTTTTTTGCAATACCTGATACTGCAAGAGCTATGGCATCCTTTTCCTTTTCTAATCTCCTTTTCATTAATCCAATTCCAGGACTCATGAAATCCCTAGATTGTTTTATCTAATATAGTTAATTCTAAAAATTAGCCACAAAGTTAATTTTTCCAACTTGATATTTTTACAAGATTTCAAATACCCCTTTTTTTGAGTGCAAATAAATGAGATTAATTCAAAGAATTTCAAACTCTACACTTGTAAAATCTGAAAATCTTGTGCATATCATATGTGTTCTATCTGTTATTGGTCCTGTCATCACAGTTTCTGCAGGATTTTGGGATGCAATATCTCATCTTCAAAAAGAACCTGAATTTTTCTGGAGTCCCTCTCACATGATTGTATACACTGGAGTTTCTATGACTGCGGTAGCTGCAATTCTAGGTGGGATGTTAATAATTCGAAAATCAGTTTATCGTTCTCTAAAAACTGGAATTAAACTAGTAATGATTGGTTCTATTATTCAAATAATTTCAGGATTTGGTGATTCGTTATCTCATGAAGTATTTGGAATTGATGGATTAATCTCTTGGTCTCATCAACCTCTGGAACTGGGATTAGTTCTTGGTTCCCTTGGTGGATTGTTAATTTTAAAAAATAGAGAACATACTAAACTCAAACTATTATTGCCTTTCTCAATTGTAACCTTTTTGTTCTTTACACTATGGCTAGGATTTAATCTAGTTCTAATCTTTGGCCATATCATACAATGTATTCCAGTCTATGAGATATTCTCATCTGGTTGTGCCATTTTGTGATTTTTAATTTTTAGATATGACATTACTATCATAGAAATTGAACCTACTAAAATCATTATTCCTGGCGGAATCATATCTTTTGAATCTGTGTTTCCAAACTCTACCTCCAAATTAATTTGATTTTTTGCCAAGTTTGTAACTTTGATAGTGTATACTCCGTCTTCGTTAAAATCAAAATATCCTACTGACATTTTTGTTTGGATGATTTGTTCTTGAATCACATTTTCTTTGACATCTAGAATCTGAACAAATATCTCCTCTCCTGCAAATTCTGGCATGTATGCTTTGTAAAATCCAATATCAGTACCTGTAAATTGTGATTTTATCTCAAAAGAACTTGATTGTTTTAGGATTGCCTCCTCAAAACTTTTTTCAGTATCTGCAAAAATAATCGAAATCCAAATCATTCCAACAATTACCAAAGCCAATCCAATCTTGAATGGTGATATTCTCACTTCATTTTTGTGGAAAATTATTTGCTTAATAAGATAATCTAAAGGGCTCGGAGGGCTTCGATCCCTCGACCTGGCGGTTCGAAGCCGCCCGCACTATCCAGGCTGTGCAACGAGTCCAAACAAGTAAGAATTTAACGGGCCTAAATATCTGTCTAGATACTTTGAAGGTATCAAAAAAAGTAGCAGGTGTAGAGTATGCAATTAGAGATATTGTTCTTGCTGCAAGAAAAGTACAACAAAAAGGAATGCAAGTAGATTATCTCAATATCGGTGATCCTGTTCAATTTGGGTTTCAACCACCAGATAATGTCAAACAAGCTTTGATTAACGCAATTAACAATGGTGAAAATTACTATTCTACTTCTGAAGGTCTCTTAGAATTAAGACAAGAAATTGCCAAAAAAGAAAATGCTAAAGGATTATCGATTTCTGCTGATGAAATTCTAGTTACAAACGGTGTTTCTGAAGGATTAGATATGGTGATCTCATCAATTGTAGAAGAAGGAGACGAAGTACTTCTTCCAGGACCTTATTATCCTCCTTATGCCTCTTATGTTAGACTACATGGTGGAGTACCTGTAGAATTTGCAGTTGATTTGGATAACTCTACTCCTAATATTGATGACATAAAATCCAAAGTCACTTCAAAAACTGTTGCTATTTGTTTGATTAGTCCAAATAATCCTACAGGTGTTGTATTCAACGAAAAATCTCTCAGAGAATTGGTCGATATTGCAAATCAACATAATCTCTACATAATTTGTGATGAAATCTATGATCAAATTATCTTTGATGAGAAATTTGTGGGAATTGGTAAAGTTGCAGGAGATTCTCCCGTAATTGTTCTAAATGGTTTTTCCAAAGTTCATCTGATGTCTGGCTGGAGAATTGGCTATATTGCATTTAATAATTCACCAAAACTTGATGCAATAAGAGAAAATCTTCCTAAACTAGCTAGAGTGAGAATTGCAACTAGCCTGCCAGTACAATATGCTGCCTTAGAATCATTGATAGGACCTCAAGATTATATCTCTAATTTTGTATCTGAAATTAAAAAACGAAGAGACTTGGTTGTAAAACGACTAAATGAGATGCCAGGACTTTCTTGTCCAAATCCAAAAGGAGCGTTTTATGCATTTCCAAAAATTGAAGATAATCGTTTTGGTACAGATAAAGAATTTGTTACAAAACTCTTGGAATCAAAAGGTGTGTTGACTGTACATGGTTCTGGTTTTGGAGAACAATATGGAAGTGGTCATTTTAGATTAGTTTATCTTCCAAGTCTTGAAGTTTTAGATTCTGCAATGAACAAGATTGAAGAATTTGTTAGTCAGTAACTCCATACTGAAATCTTTTCAGGAACAATTTCTATAATACAGTCTGTGTCATCAAGTAATTCTTTTGCTGATTTGTTTTCTAGTGTCTTAAAGTAACGCAAAAGAATTTTTTTTGCTATAGTTTTTACTTTTTTTTCTTCGATAATTAGATTTGATTTTCCTTGTCCCATGACACCATAGATGTTTGGTGCGTTAATTCCTGTGTCTACACAAAAAGAAACTCTATCGTTTTTCTTTAGATTTTTTGCTTTTTGAGTTCTGGTGCTTGTACCAATGTAGAATTTTTTTCCACTATATCTGTACCAAACTGGAACGATATGTGGAACTTTATTTTTTCCAATAGTAGCTAAACGCAAAATCTTTTGTGTTTTTAGAAATTCATCTTTTTTGCTCATGTTTTCTAAATCCTAATGCTATCATAAAAATACCAAATGCTAACATTGCCATGGATACTTTTTCATTAGTTATTTCTCCATTGAACAGAAACTCTTCAACAAATTCTGGCCCCCATATCAACAATTGTCTGATTAGGACAATTCCTGCCATGACTGAAAATAATACTCCTATGGCAGTAAACCAATTTCTACCTCGCCTATAATACTCGTGGCTCATGATAAAAGAACAGACTTAGATAATTTTGATTCCAGGATTTTTTATCTTGTTTTGAATCATTGCATTGAGTAACAATGGAGTTGACATTTCTGCCAAATATGACAATTCAATTGGTCCCAAGTAAATTGATCTTAATCCTTTAATCTCATCAATCAGTGTATTAACTACACCTACTGATTCTTTGTCATCTCCACAAACAAAAATATCATAATCTAACTCTAAAGTTGGATTGACAAGTTTCTTCTCAGAGATTACGTGAAAAGCAGATACCAATTTTGATTTATTCTTCATATGGTTTGATACAAGTTTGTATGAGAATGGTTTGTTATCTTTAATTGAAACACACTCAAATCCTACATCTGTTTTAGTCATTGGAACAATTGGAGATACTACAACACAATTGTCACTAATTTCAGATAATATTCCAGAACACACTGAATCAATATTCTCATATGGAATTGATAAAATCAGTACATCGCTTTCTTTTGCAACTGAAACATTATCATTTCCAGAAATACTTCCTTTAATTTCACCAAATGCTTCCTTTGCCAAGTTTGTATATTCTGCAGCTGATTCTGATGCTCTTCCAGCATCTCTAGAACCAACTATTACATCATGGTTTTGAGACCATCTTAACGCAAAACCTTTACCCATTCCACCAGTTCCACCAATAATTCCTACTTTCATGAAATAACTACAGACAATGTTATTATTATCTCTATTTGAATTTCGATTAGATTGGGCCAAATAATTTTCCTAAGACATGGTCAGGCAAAAAATAATACTGATCGAATATTGGCAGGTAGAACTGAAGGTGTACCTTTAACTGATGTTGGTGAACAACAAGCCCAACATACTGCTGAATTACTTGAACACATGAACATCTCTGCAATTTATTCTAGTCCTATACAAAGGGCACAACATACTGCAGAAATTGTTGGAAAACACAACTCTCTTGATGTTACTATTGATGATCGATTAATCGAACTTGATATGGGAAAATTCACTGGTATGGCATATGATGAAATCTTTAATGATCATGGAAATGTCTTTATGAAATTCTATCAAGGTGATCTTGAAATTGCTCATAATGGTGTTGAAACTTTTGATGAAGTCAAAAAAAGAGTTTTAGGAATTGTAGACCATGTTATTGAAAATCATCCTGATGAAAATGTTGTACTAGTAACTCATATGGATCCTATCAAGGCAATGCTTTCAACAGTAGTTGACTTGTCTCCTACAAACCTCTTTGAATTAATTATAGCAAATGCATCCTTGAATCTCTTTAGAGAAAATAAACGAAAGTTTTCGATTTCCGGACTTAATGTAATGCATCCAACTCGTTTCGATCAAGGTTGGTAGCTAATAATCTTGAAAACCCTTAAATAGAAATCAAAGGTCACGACAGTCATTCACGATGAAGGGTATAGTCGGGTTATTCTTAGTATTGGCCGTAATGGTGATAGTTCCTGCAGTAGAGTACGCATTTGCTGCTGGTGATGAACCCGGAGAATACCTAGATCGTAGAGTGGTTATTTGGAACTTGTTCTTTAGAATGATGACTATTGCATTTGTTGTAGGAGCAGTTGTATCTGGTACTATGATTTGGCAAGTTTGGAGATTCAGAGAATCTCATCCAAAAGCAAAACCAACACAATATGAGGGGACTGACTGGTAGAAATGGGTGGACATTCTAATTGGCCTGAATGGATTTACGTTGGCGTAGTAGTCGCTATAATGTGTTGGGTAGGTGCAGAAGCATGGGAGGCAGAAAGACTAGTTGAACATGTTCCTGAAGGTGCTGAAATTATCAAAGTAACCGGACAACAATGGTTCTGGACTTTTGAACATGAAGATGGCACAAAAGAAATTGGTGAATTACATGTTGAAAAAGGCAAAGCCTACAAATTTGAAATTCATTCAACTGATGTAAATCACTCTTTTAACATTCACGATTATGTTGTTTTGATGGATGCAATTCCTGGCAGAGTTAACACTGTATGGTTTGCACCGACTGATGTTGGAGAACATGATATTCAATGTAGAGAATATTGTGGATTAATTCACTATAACATGCGTGGTACATTAATTGTGGAGGAACCTCACTCTTGATAACGCTTTTATCAGAATCACTGGAGGGAATTAACTAATGGTTCTAGAATTACAAAAACCACGTCCAATTTGGCAAATAATGTTCTCAACCCATCACACAGATGTAGGTTTACTTTATCTTATCATGTCTCTAGGATTCTTGTTCTTAGGTGGTGCATTAGCACTTGCAATCAGAGCTGAATTATTCTTACCAGGGGCACAAATCATTGGTGATGCAATGACCTTTAACAGAATCTTTACAGTTCACGGTACTACTCTTATCTTCTTGTTTATCATACCATTTGCATCTGCTGTTGGTAACTACTTTGTTCCAATTATGGTTAGATACAAAGATATGGCTTATCCAAAACTTAATGCAATCGCATTTTGGATGATCCCTCCATCAGGTGCACTTATCTGGTTAGGCTTTGCAGACTTTACTTGGTATGCAACTCCTCCATATTCTATTATCAGTGCTCCAGGTCCAGCAGCTGACATGTGGATATTTGGACTAAAGATTTTAGGTGTATCCTCAGTTCTTGGTGCAATCAACTTTGTCGTTACAATTCTCAAATGTAAACATCCAGACATGTCAATTGGTCAAGTTCCATTATTGGCTTGGTCATTCTTGTCATCATCATTAATCATCCTTGTTGCAATTCCAACATTTGCAGCAGCATTGTTAATGTTGTTAACTGACAGACTCGGCGTAACTGGATTCTTTAATCCTGCAATGGGTGGAGATCCAATTGCATATGCACACTTGTTCTGGTTTACATTCCATCCTGAAGTATACGTTCTTGTCATTCCAGCTATTGGTATGATGTATGAAATTATTCCAAGATTCTCAAGAAAACCAATTTACAGTTTCAATTCTGGTATCTTTGCATTTGTACTATTATCTATTGTTGGATTTTCATCATGGGCCCATCACATGTATGCAACTGGAATGTCATTTACTGAAAAGACAGTATTCATGGTAGGAACTCTTGCAGCAGTTCCAGCATCTGCAATGCACGTATACAACTTTATTGCAACAATGTGGAATGGTAGAATCAAGTTTGCAACCCCAATGATGTGGGCTGTTGGTGGAATCGCATTATTCTTCTCAGCAGGTGCAGGTGGTGTAGCAAATGCCGCTATGCCATTAGACTTTACAACACACGATACTTACTGGGTCGTTGGACACTTCCATCTCTTTGTGATGGGAACTATTGCATTTGGTTCAATTGGCTATCTTTACTACATGTACCCATACGTTACAGGAAGAATGTACAATGAAGCCATGGGTAAGATTCACTTTATCTTATCATTTATCGGAACAATTTTGGTATTCTTTACCCAACACGTACTTGGATTATACGGAATGCCAAGAAGAATCTTTGATTATCCACCAATCCCAGAATGGATTGCAATGAACCAAATTGCATCAATTGGTGCAATGGTTATTGGTGTCAGTATGGTAGTCTTTTTGGTTAACATGATTTACAGCGCCGGAAAAGGAGAACCTGCAAACCCAGAGGATCCATTTGGTGTTGGAGGCAAATACTATTATCCATTTGAGGCAAAGAACCCATCACATTAGGAGATAAATGAAATGACTGAAAACCAATACTATCTAACAACACCTGCAAGAACAGGAAAGATGATGGCAATCATGTTAGGAATATGTATTGTAGGTGGAGCAATCTTCTTTTCACTTTGGGATTATTGGATTTCAGAACCCGCCCCAGTTGTTGCAATGATGGCAGGTGATTCTGCACCAACTGCAGTAGCAGTTCACACTGGTGCAACTATTACGTCTGATCTTTCATTTATAGAATCTTCAGACTTTATCACTTTGGCATTTAATGCGTTGCCTGGTGAACCTGATAACAACCCAACAATCAACATGGAAGTTGGTGACAAAGTAATCTTTAACGTAGTTAACGATGGAAAATCATTTCACTCCTTTGGTGTCACAGCAGATACTGAGGGCTTTGGAGGAATTTTCCCAGGAAGTGAAGTTGCTAGTCCATCAAACCCCCTAAAATCTGGTGAAGGTGGCACTTCAGAATTTATCGCAGGTGAAGAAGGTGTATTTTATTACATTTGTACAGTTCCAGGTCACAGAGAACAAGGAATGGTAGGTAAAATCATTGTAGGTGATGTCGAAGTTCCAGAAGAAGTTGTGGAAGCAACACCCGAACCAATGGAAACTGAACCAGCCGAAGAAAAGACACCTGCCTCCACAGAACCAGTTGCATATGATGGTTCGATCTCTCTCCCAGAAGGCTCTGGAGTTCCTGGATGCCAGGAAACAAATGAATGTTATATCCCATATCACGTAACAGCACCAGCAGGAACTGAGATTGTTTGGTCAAATGATGACACTGCTGCTCACACCGTTACAAGTGGAACTCCTGCAGATGGTCCTGATGGAATATTTGATAGTAGTATCCTTGCTGGTGGGTTAACATTTTCTGTAACCCTTGATGAACCAGGTGAATATCCTTACTATTGTATCGTTCATCCTTGGATGGTCGGTAACATCACAATAGAATAGAAAAATTTTGGCTATCCAATATCTTGCTCTAGCAACTATGATTGTATTGTATTCACTTATGTTCCTAGGTGGATATATTTCAGCAGCTGGACTTGGACTTACTTGTCCTGAATGGCCATTATGTCCAAATGGTGTAATGCCTTCTGAAGAATATCTTATAGAATGGATTCATAGACTAGCAGCTGCTACTACTGGTGTTTTGGTTATTGCAACTATGGTTGCAAGCTTTCTTAACAAAAGAGCTGATACCAAAATCAAAATTACAAGTACGCTTGCAACAGTATTTGTTATTACACAAATTACACTTGGTGCACTAGTAATTGATACAAAACTTCATGCAGTTTTAGTTGCAATTCACTTGGGTATTGGAATATTGTTATTCTCAATGGTATTACTCACTGCATTATTTGCATTTAGAATTTCAAGAGAATCCCACGAGATTAAAGTCTAGATTTCTTGAAAATTTTTGGCATATAGATATACAAAAACACACCTGTCATTGATAATGCTCCTATAGTAATTGCTATAATGAAAATTTGGCCAAATGGACTCTGAGTGCCCATATTAAACTTGAAGGAAAGTGGTTCAGGATTATTTGGCATATCATACAAGTATACATCTACAATATGATTTCCTGAATTTCTCCAGACATAATCAAAGTCCCAATGAGACCCTTCTATTGCTGCAGGTGGTATGGCATCTACTTGTTTTCCATTATAGAATATCTTCATTCCCATTGTAAATCTGTCAACATCTTCATAGTCAAACCCTTCAGTTACTTTAACCAAAAATTGAGATGGTTCTCCGATTTGTGGAAATTCGGGTGCTGTTGCAACTTGAACTCTATACCCTCCATTAGACTGCTCTGCAGAATTAAACATGGAATGGGCAAATGCATCATTTAGTCCAGGAATTGAAAAAAGTATCAAAAAAGATAGGATCAAAACCGATCGCTTTTTTGTCATATGGAATAATATTGGAATTAGACGAATATATTGTAACTCGATTCCATTCGGAAATCTTCAAAACCTTTAAATCCTTATTGGCAAGACATTGAATCGTTGACCCTCGTAACAAAATCAATCGATATTAAGACACCTGTTGAGAATGTCTTTACCTACTTTGCAAGACCAGAACATGTTTCTGATCAAATCAAAACTGATGCAGTAGGCATGACAGTCGTTCCTATGGATATCAAGGAAGGCATGGGTGTAGGTACAACCTTTAGAATTATCGGTGACTTTAGCGGTAAACGTTTAGAGTGGGATTGTGAGACAACCGAGTTTGTTAGAAATGAGAAAATCACTGCAAAACAAATTGAAGGTCCATTCAAGAATTGGCAAATCACTAATGAATTCAAATCATTAGGAAATAATCTCACAAGAGTTACAATGTCAGTAGATTATGAAATGCCATTTGGTCCATTAGGAGCAATTATGGATAAAGCAAAATTTGCAAAATCTGCTGAAAGAGGAATGGAAACTGCTCTATACAACGTTAGAGGTTTGTTAGAAGGAAATGGTTCAATTCCAGTATACATCACACTAGAAGCATACCAGAAACTTCTTGCCGAAAAGAAAAAGATGAATGATGTTCCAGTTTCAACTGCACTAACTGCAATCATTGAAAAATACAATGAAGTTGAAGCTAAAGCATAAAACATAATTTTCCTTTATTTTCCAATCTTAAGATTAATAACAACTCTAGGCATACTATTTTTGGTGGGTCTATGGCGCAGCCAGGTAGCGCACAGGACTCTTAATCCTGCTGTCGTGGGTTCGAATCCCTCTAGACCCGCTATATTGAACTGCAGAATCTTTTTACAAATTATACCCATTTACGAACAAAAGCTCGGAAAGATTTCAAGCAGACCTTACTATCCCGTATTTCCTAGGGGGTACAATGTCTAGCAAAAGCAAAAACATTCTGTCCATTGGAAAACTAGAAACTACTTTACTAGATGATCCTTTAGAGCAATTTTATGGTGGAATAAAGTCAGTTGAAACAAAAACTGCATATCGAAAGACATTACGAGAATTTCTTGAATCAGTAGAAGATTTTGATGGAACATTTGAAGAACAAGCAAAACAATTTTACAATTTTGCAAGAGAGGAACCTGAGAAACTAAAACAACTGCTCAAAAATTATGCCATTCATCTAAAGCAAAGATCAGAGAAACCAGTTTCTGATACACACTACCTGAGCCCAAGTACTATTCCCAACAAGTTCAAGGGAATCAAAAAATTCCTAAAAATGAATGAAATTCCAATGGAATGGTCAAACATTGAGGCTATATTCCCTGAGATAACTAATCTTCATCCTACACGTGGATACACAACTGAAGAAATCAAACACATCCTTGATTATTCAACTGATGTCTTTAGCGATTTTATCATTCTAGCTGAGTCTTCTTCTGGAATGAGAGTTGGCGGATGGGAAAATCAAACTTGGGGAAACATACGACCAATCTATGAAATAAAAACAGGACAATATTCACATGACAAATCAAAATCTGAGCGTGGAAGAATTGTATGTGCAAGTATGATTGTGTACAATGAAACTTCTTCCAAATATCTTGGATTGATTTCTATTGAAGCATGGGACAAATTACAATCGGTAAGAAAACAATGGATACAAAAAATGAAAAGAGAACCAAAAGAAGACGATCCGATATTACTTACTAGATTCAAAGATGGAAGACATTATTCCAAAAAGGGAATACAAGCAAAGATGTATCATATTATCAAACGCTCTAATATTCAAAAAAATCTCAAAAAAGAAATTCGTGCATATGAAGTTCCTGCAACTCATGGAATGAGAAAAAGATGGAACAAGATAATGTCAGAACAAAAAATCAACGAGGATTCCCATGCAAATTTAATTAGAAAGGAAAGACTGTTTGGTCACAAAATTGGAGTGACAAGATCTGATAACAGCTATTTCTTTAGCGAAATTGAAGAATATGTCCCACAATATCTTCGCGCAATGCCTGATCTTATGATCTCAGATGAATACAGAGCAAAAAGGGAATTGGGACTAGTTCAAAACGAAAATAAAAAACTCAAACAAACACTACAAGAAAAAAATCTTGCATTAGAAATGGTAGAAGAGTTAAAGGCAAAGTTTGAAAGATTTGAAAAATACGAAAAGAAAAATTAAGATTTCTTCCAATTGTTAGGATTCAAGTTTCTAATGGTCTTCAGTGCCCTTGTCTTTCTTTCAAATAAATCAAAATCTTCTCCCATCTCATTGAATTCTTCCCGTAACTGTACCTTTGTTTCCTCAGATAAAATATCAAATATTATATCTAAGGGAAAATCCGGAAACGCTTCTTTTGATGCATTAAGAACCTTCTTTCTGTTCTCATAATCAGGCATGTCTGATGTAAGTTTAGTTTTATCTAGAATCTTTTTTTGAATATCATTTTTTATTTCTGGTGAATTTTGATATAATGTCCTATTTTGTTCTGCAAAAAATCTATCAAACCATACATGAGGATTATTTGTTAATCTCCTCATATTTTTTTTAAAATCTTTACCTGTTAAACCATATTCTTGCTTTCCTTTCTTTTTCATATCCAGTAATGTCTCAATTGATCTACGTGAACCAATTGTTGCTTTGTGAAATTTTCGTTTTTTGTTGGTAGGATTTGAATGAAGTTGATGTGCCATATAGTATTTGTCATCTTCGATAGCCCAATAGAGAGAGTCTAGCAAAAGAAATTCAGATAATTTATTTGGATTTTTATGATGTTGCATATTGAGATATAGTATTCTTAATGTATCTCTAATGTCTACATCATTATTTTTTTTACCTTCAGCTTTTAGAACGTGTACACGCAACTTAAGAAATTCTAACATTCTATTGTTTACTTTACTGCCAAATCTTGGAATATCTTTTATTATGTTCTCTAGCTCTTTTACCCAATCTTTATCTTCTTTAATGTAATATTTTTTCTTTGAGACTCCCCTAACGCGAATTTGCTTTTTCTCAACAAGTTTTTTAATTAATTCTTTTGTAGCTTTACTTTTTGGAATTTTTCCTTTAGTAAAAATTGAGTCAAGTGAGCAATATGGATTATCCATAATAAATTGAATAATCTTTCCTTCTCTTTCTTTGATTTTCTCTGCCTTCAAACATTGACAGATTTGTGGTGTTATGAATAAAAGCTCGGTTTTCCCCCAAGCGGGAAATACTAACCCTTCTTTCCAAGAGTATATGAAATGGATATACTTCAATGTGGTCACACGCCTAAAACCTGTAGACGCCTATATCGTTGCTCATCTACAGGTAACTATTATCTTGAATTATGTTCTAAATGTACAAGTCTTGAATCAACTGAATTTTTGATCAAAGAAGAATCTCTTGGAGAGAAACCATGAATGTAACAGATCAATGTAACGAATTACGTATAGAAGACCTTCCACCAAAACTACAAGAGATTGTAATACACGGTAGAAAGAAAAATAGACTTGGACAAGATTTTTGCTTTAGAGATTTTCCATACCTAAGTCACGGTGCTTTTAGGCAAAGAATACATCGTCTAAGAAACCTTGGATGGATAGTTCCAACTTCTTCTGGTTGGATTAGTTTTTACAAAATTAAAGGAGAGTACACTGGTAGAACCCGAAGAACTGTAACAAATGAGGGTATGGTGGTAGGTACCAACATGCAAGAAATTATCAATGAAGCAAGCAAACAAATTCCTACAATACATGATATCAAAATAAAATTTCCTTCAAAACAACTTTACAAAAATGTAATAAAGATAGGAATGACTCCAAATTCTTCAAACAAAGGTGTTTTTCTCAAGAAATATGCACTTGGACAAGATATCTCTGCAAAGATTGCCGTTTATCCTGAAACTGTCACTGTTAATTTGTCTTGTACATGGAATCCAATCATCTATGATATTCGTGGAGCACAAGAGTTTCTAGGTCACATGGAAACCCTTCGAGCTTTTCTATTTCATAACTACAAAACTGATGATATCCCAAACAGTCTTGATTGGACTGTAACTCATTATCATCTAAACCAAGATGGACAAATAGAATTTTCAGATGAATCCTTTCATAGAACTATTTCTGATATGGTGGGAGGATTTATCAGAGCATACGCAAAAAGATTCCCAGATAAATCCTATAGAATGCGTTTGGAGCGTATAATAACGCCTCAATGTAGTCTAAAAAAGCAGATTGAAGATATGCAAAATGTAGGAAATTATCTTGAATCCGAAAAGAGAGATATCTCTAACATCATGCCTGGTGAAATTCTCAGTCTAAATCAATTTGCCAAAACTGTTACAAAAATGTCCTCAATGTATAACCCATCCCAAGGAAGTCTGTATTCGCTTTAGGTGATTTGATGGTATACCGAAATTATCATGAAGAATGTAATGAAGATTGTACAAGATTAATGGCATATGTGAGAATAGATGGGAAATGGACTAAAATTGGATACTATGGTTCTAAATGTAAGCAGTTCTCTCAATTAGATTTGAAACAAGAAAGAGAAGATAGGAGAATAAAACGACGGGTAAGAGAACTAACAAACTTGGTAAAAAAATCAAAGAAAATGTCCCTTGATGAAGTCAAAGACTCAATCAAACGCTTTGATGAATCAAGTAAATAATGGACAATTTAGTGGAATTCCCTTCGTATTTCAAATAAAAATATTTTTTCTAGACAAGATGTCACATCTTGTAATATTTTATTTTCTATGCTGATCTAAAAAAATACGTATATGTAATTAATGATTAACTAATCTGTGATTCCCGTACATCAAATCTTTGGTTGCACTAATTGCGGAAATATTTTCCATGTTCGTAATAACCGATTACAACGTTGTCCTCAATGCGGTTCTGGTCTTAATCGTGCACAAAAACTTGAATGGATAATATAATGACAATAGGAACAATCTAGATAAATTTTCATGTAATCTTTCTATCTTTAACTAATCGAGCGCATTGTTCAAAACCATGACTTCTGTTTCTGAATCTCCCCGTCTTGGATTCTGAATCAATCCAATTTACTATGTCTGATTCTACTGTCAAAGTTATCTTATGCTTCATAAGATAAAATAAGATTTTATATGATTTAATAAAGACAAGATAATATCAGATATTATAAGATGTTTTTAGGCATGATACAGATGAGGTTTGTTCCAAATCCATGAATTTGGTTTTATCATTATGGGTAATTACAGTAGTTGCCTTGTTAATTCCAAATACTGTATTCGGAAATTCAACTTATGATGCTTCAATCAAAATCATAAATCTTTCAAATCAATATTCTTCTTCAGAACCTATAGAAATTCAAGTTGGCGTAACTGGCTCATCTTTTAATTGTGGTGATTTGTATATCACTATTTATTCAGGTAAGGACATAATTACTCAAAATGCATTTTTTGATCAATGCTTTGAAAAAAGTGAAAAAAATCTTCCCATAAATGACCAATTTTCTTATGTCATTAACAATTATGGATCTTATGATATAGACGCTACAATGATTGCAAAAGATCTGAAAACTATTTCTATTAAAGGTGCATTTACTGTTGGAATGGAATCCATTAATGATGATCCCGAAATATCCTGTGGAGGTGAATTAGAATTATCAAATGGAATGTGTTATCTAATTCCAATACCTTTTGAAGAATTATCAATTTCTAAACAAAGTCAAATAATAAAAGATGAGGCATATAACAAATTCAGGGATGAGATCCCACGATTGATGCAACTAGCCATACCTCAATCCGAGGAGGAAGTGTGGGAGTTTGTTGGAGAAGAGAAAAGCAAAAGGTTCAAAGAGACATTTGCAGGAATCAAAGACAGAGGTATCTCTTTTGACTCAATTAACGGAATACAAATGTCAAGATTATCTGAATACGAACAAGCTGTAGTAAAAGACGCATTCATACAGACTACCGAATATATGAAATACAAAGGGGCGGAACTGCTTTACAAAATAGATGCGTTAAGAGAAGAGATCAAAGGAGATATCCAAGAAACATCATTGCCTCCAAATGAAAAAGATTCCATCATGAACGATTTTAACTTTTATGCAAATAGCAAAAGAACAGAAGTAATCAATGTAATTGGTAATGAAATAATGATGATGCAGTCATCACTATCAATTCAAGAATCACCTCAAAAAATTGGCAGTGATATTAATTTGTATTATAATGATATTGCAAGAGACAAAGCATCTTCATTGGATTCAATCACAAATCCTACATCCTCTGGTGGAGGTTGCCTAATAGCAACTGCAACATATGGTACTGAACTTGCACCCCAAATACAACAACTGCGAGAAATCAGGGATAACAAATTACTCAAATCAGAATCAGGAACATTATTTATGAAAAATTTCAATGAGTTTTACTACTCGTTTTCTCCGTTCATTGCAGATATTGAAAGAGAAAACCCTGTTTTCAAAGAGATGATACGAATTGGAATCACTCCCATGCTGTATTCGCTATCTATAATGTCCCTTGCAGATTCTGATGAGGAGATCTTAGGTTATGGAGTAAGTGTTATTTTATTGAATGTTGGAATGTATTTTGGATTTCCTATAATCCTTGTGATGATCTTAAGACATAGATTGTATTGATTGCTGTTTGTATTATGTTTCCAACAAAATTAACTACGTTATCCTTTGAGGATACTTAACTAGATATTACTAAGTACCATGTACCAATCGCAATAATAGCATATGCAATGATACCCACTATTCCATATCTCTGGAAAATTTGAATAATTGCTACGATTGGAAGAATAGTCAATATTAGTAAAATGACTGGAATCATCCATGAAGTTTGTTTTATCATAAATGGTTCTAATGCTGGTAAAATCATTGTTAAAATTCCAGATGGTGTGATGTCTATATTGAATCTCATGAGTATTCCTAACGAAAAACCTTGAATAACTGCAACTGGAATTAACCCTGCGGTTTTAGTCATAAAATAGATAAAATTTCGTACTTAATGAA
The DNA here is from genome assembly GCF_965263415.1 of Candidatus Nitrosopumilus sp. GTDB lineage: Archaea > Thermoproteota > Nitrososphaeria > Nitrososphaerales > Nitrosopumilaceae > Nitrosopumilus. The sequence continues at coordinate 266,803 of NZ_OZ253671.1, read as the reverse complement.
TAAGACGTTAGAATTGACCATACTGTGAACTCTATTTTGATTACATCAAATTCAATCTTATTGATTAGAAAAATTGAATTTATTTTAAAAGTATTTTAATCTATTAAGTGATTTTATCACGTGTCTATTAAAAAATGTAATTTCAAAATAGAAGTTTTCGATCGGGATGTGAGGGGAAATAGAGAAATCACATGTTTTGAACCTGCTTTAGATTCTGGAAAATGTAAATTTCATGATGAATTTTATTTAAATGAACACACTCAGTCAGAAATTCATGATGAACTTTGTAAAAAAATTGATGATGCATGTAAAAATGAAACAATTTTAGAATGTGTTGGGTATAATATTCCAGAAATTAATTTAGAAAGTAAAAAATTTGTCAAGTCAGTATTCTTTTCACATTCTAATTTTGTTGGTGATGTTATATTTGATCATTCAGAATTTTATTCTTTTGCCAATTTTTTTAATTGTACATTTAACAAGGAAATTAATTGTAATAATGTACTTTTTAAAGAAAAAGTAGATTTTTCATCTAATCGATTTAATGATAATGTCTACTTCGAATCTTCTATTTGTGATGATAATGCAGATTTTAGCTCTTCAGAATTTAAAGAAAAAGTATCATTTCTTACTACTGAATTTACAAATGTTGATTTTTCTAACGTTGTATTTTCCGAATCTGTTTCATTTGTAAGAACAGAATTTAAAAACAAAACTTGGTTTACAAACACCATTTTCAATAATGAAGTAAAATTTAACAGAATGAGATTTTTGGATGAAGTTAGTTTTTCATATGCACTTTTTAAAAAATTTGCCCATTTTCGAAATTCAATATTTTTTAAACCAAATCTAGTAACATTTGATACTGATTTATCACATGTTTCCTTTCTTGGAACCGATATTTCACGCATAAGATTTGATAATCAAGTTAAATGGAACATCGAATCTGAGCCTACAAACAAATTTCATAAATTTATCTATAGAATAAAAAACCGTAATAATAAATTCGTAATTTATGATGAATGGTTATTAGAAAATAATCAAGAACCTTCACTTCAATTAGAAGATGTTATGGATGTTTATCGTAATCTTCGAGAAAATCATGATTATTATTTAAAGTATGAAACAGCTGGAGAATTTTTTGTTAGAGAAATGGAACTAAAAAGAAAATATAAAAAAAATAAAAATTCTAGCAGAAAAACTATCTCTAGAGAATGTCATGAAAAATTATTCTCTTTGTATCAATATTATCATATAATTTCACAATATGGACATTCTATATGCCGCCCCATGTTTGTCTCAATCCCAATCTTGAGTATTTTTATTGCCTTGTTTTGTATTGAAAATTTAACCGATCCTGATTTTGCAAATTTACCATCTCAAAAAATTTTCTATGACGCACTTTTTAGAAGCATAACCAGTTTTTTCCCATTCTATTCACTAGATAAAGATACAAATTATTTAGATATCTTATTGCGTATAATTCTATTACCTATATCTGGCGCATTTTTTATTTCTTTAAAAAGAAAATTAGAACGCAAGTTTAGACATTAACAGGAACGGTAAGTTTATTCATTAGAAATCAATATCTTATCCTGATGGCAAAGGAAAATTTGAATGATATTCTAGAATCTGCAAGAGAACATTTTGACGAGAACAATACTGTTGCATTTATTGGAAAATCAAATTATGGTAAAACCGTTGTTTCAACAATGTTATTTGATACACTTTCTACAGAATTTCTAAAAAAATATAGAAAAAAATTTCATGTAAGAATTTTAGATGGATATGATGAAATTGATAGAACTCATAGACGAATGTTTAGTAAAGGTAGATTTCCACCTCCAACATTACCTAATACTAAATCAAGATTAAAAATTGAAATATCTAGTAGAGGACAATTAGGAACAAAAGCAGAATATATGTTGCGAGATGCATCAGGTGAAGATATTCAAGAAATATTACAAAAAAGATATGATAATCCTAAATCTCTTGTTGAAACAATATTGACAAAATACAAAAGTTCTGGAGATCTATTTGGCCCCTTAAGCTATCTTTTGTTTGCAAAAATATACGTAATTCTAATTGATAGTAAAGAATCACCCGAATGGAGAACTGAGCAAGTACGTTACAGTCAAATTATCAATGCTATACTTGATATGAAAAAATACATAGGTGAAACCGTAGATGAAAAAATAAGTAATCCTATAGCATTGGTATTTACAAAAACAGACGAATTAAAAAAATCCTCTACAAAAGAATCATCATTATCAAATGAAGAATTTTTGGAAAGCAATTTACCTCTATTTGAATCAACTTTACAATCTACTCACTCTGGAAATCTTAGTATTTTCATGTTTAGTATAGATGGAGTAACTGAGGCATCTCCAGAAGAAGCTGAAGAAATAATCAAAGAAGAGATGAATGAGTTAAAAGAACTAAATGCAGAATATGTACAAAAGAAACTAGAACAAGCTGAAAGAGAAAGAAAAGACAAAATCAACGCTCACGTAAAAAATGCCATGAATAAAGCCCGTGAGGAAGCAACTGCAGAAGGACAACCTCCTGATGTAATTGAAGCTAGAGCTCGTGAAGCGGGAAAAGCAGAAAGAGCAGTTGCAGAAAATGAAAATAAAATTGAATTGGATCCAGATGATTCTACGGTGGAATTAGATTCTGAAGATAAAACACGATATAAAATTACTTTACCTGTAAAATATAGTCAAAGAGAATACATCAGATTTATTTCATGGTTAATCGATAACAATTCATAATCATGCACAAGTGTGACCAATTATTCTATACTACTGCATCAGTTGGGAATAAATCCGGATACCAAGTAACTGCTAAATCTTCAGGTATAACTGAAGACGTAATTCAAGATCTAGAGGGCTATTTGTATCCTGTAGGTATTGATCCAAGCAAGTTTTCATCATCTAATTCATTATTATTTTTAAAAAATAACAAAGTTGCATTTAGTACTGTAATTAATATCGGTACTGGTTTTGATGGCAGGGATAATACATTGTATAATCATACTATAATTTTAGAAAAACATCAATTTGAAAAGATGAATTTTGATTCAAGGATTTTATTCCAATATTTTATTGAAGATCCAAAAGAACTAGGTGTATTGGACAAGATCCAAATACATGAAATGTCAATACCAATTAATTGGGATTTTTTTGAAAGCATACCTAGAAATTTATTAGAAACTATACTTGATGCACTTTTTTCATCAAAGAAAATAAGTCTCATAGGAATAAAAAACGCTAAATTTATTCCAGAACTTCTTACAATTTTACCAAAATCTATGAGATTGTTATCTTATTCTAATGTAGTTGCTGAACCAAAAAGACAAAATCTTTATGATATTTCTCAAATTAAAAATGATGATAAATTTTCTGTAGAAGAAAATCATCTGAAAATTAATTCAGATGAAATGCCAGTGTTTTATGAAAATAATGATGACTTAATTTTAGAACGAACTGTAAAAATAATTGTAGAAATAATAAAAAATAAAGATCAAAAATCGTTAGATTTTATTCATAATGAATTTGAAGAAATTGATAACTCAAACATAAAAAATAAGATAAAACTAGTTACTTATTATAATGAAGTAGAAAAAAGTCATGATGAATATCGTACAAAAAAATTTGCAAATGATATTTTAGAAATTTTAAAAGATTTTGATGATGATACAACTGTTAATTATTTGCTCAAAATTAAACCATTCTTACCTGAAAATGATTTTAAAAAATATTCAAAAGGATTGGAGCTATCTTATATTGTCTCAAAATTTGATGATACCAATTTAGATTTTAATACTGTCTATGAAATGTTTAATTCATTACATGATTGGACTTATGAATCTCGTGACCAACTATTCAAAAATATTTTAAAAACTAATTTTCAAAAAATTAAAAAAAATGGAACAAAATTACTTTTAGATGCGCGATTTCAATTTGAAGAAGTAATATTGGATAATTTTATTCAAAATCCACAATTACACGAAAATATTTTAGAATTATTTGATGAAAAAACAGATCTACCAATATATTACAAAAAGAGTTATCTTGAACATATTATAGAAAGAATCTCAAAAATGAATAATTTCTTAACTATTGAGCTTTTAAAAAAACCAATCTTTAATCTTGATGATGAATATGACAGTAAACATTATAGAAAAATTTTGAAATTGATACTTAGTAATGATGAATTTCTTAAAAAAACAACACCAGAATCCCTGTTAGACTTAATCCACACCATATTTTTCAGAATAAAACAAATCATCGAACATGATATGTCATCAGATGTGAATACAACCACAAATTCTAATTTACATGAATTAACCAAAATTATCAAACGATTCTTAAAGAGTTTAGAATATTTGGAGAAGACTGAATTAGATCTGAAATTACGTGATAAATTATTGTTACAAAAAGATGAAATGACTATATTTTTAGAAAAGCACAAACCAAAACGAACACTTTCAAATCTTTTCGACTGATAAAATTATTTTTAATCATCATAAACTTGATATGAAATCATGAAAATAATGTCATGTGAAAGAAAAGAAAGATCTGTTTAAAAAATTTAGATCAAAACAGAAAATCCCAAAAATCATTACCCATCAAAATATTGTTCATAATGAAAAATGGAAAATGATTGGATTAGTAATAATATTTCCATTAGTCTTGGTTGGTATTTTTATCATTACTTCTGCATTACGTGATTTTGTATATGGTATTTTTGTAACTATATTGATCATCCCATGGGTTGTATACATGTCAATACATCAAAAAGCTACCCCATCTACAGAATCATCTTACTTACACATTCTTACCAAATCAAAAAATTCATCCGAATCATTTTTTGAAAAAATTAATTATGAAAGAGCCCCAATTAGATTTTATAATCTTAGTAGATATTTGCGAATTTATTTATTGGTCGCAATCATAGTTCTTTTTTTAACGGCAATCGGAATTTATTTCATTTATCAATCTGAATTAAACAAAGATACACTTTATGATAAAAAACTTGCAGAATACAAAGAAAATAGACAGAACTTGTCTACCATGAGTGATGATGAAATTACTGATGCATTTACAGCACTTATTTATTCAAAATCTGAATATGAACTACAAAATGACGAGTATGAAAAATCATATTCAATATTAGTAAACAATATGGAAAAAGAAGAATATGAATTAACTTTTGAACAACGACGTGAAATCGATAAACAAGTTAGAGTAATTATAGATGGGTTAACAACTGAAGATCTTATGACTAAAGCCATAGATGAAATGGAATCTATGACCCCTATTGCAATGAGATTAGCATTAGTCAATGAAATAGAAAGAGATATTCCTTATCGTTATTCAAATCCAAATTTAATATGGCAACAGAATTTCTTAATTAGTAGTCTATTTACATTTGGCATGATTTTTATCAGTCTTTATGGAATTAGATTAAAATTAATTAGTAAATCTGATTTTTATCATTATCTTAGTCTAAGCTGTTTCAAAACTTATGAAAAATTTCAAAATTTAGAGCAAGAGGAAAAACGGAATTATGTGATTTGGGGACTTGATTATTATAATGATTACATTAAATCGAACCACAAAAAACGTATTGAAAATTTGGACTCCATTCAATCTTGTATTATGTTAAAACCTCTACATTCATTAGATAATATTGCAAAAGACATTCTCGGTGAATTAGAAAATAAGGATCGTTTAGGTCTCATTCGTACTTTAGGAAGTATAATAGGAGAACCAAAAATGAAAATTTCTTTAATCTTTAACGATAAAAGAATTGAAACATTTAGAGATAGAATTTCATTAGTAGTTGTGTTAGTCCCAGTGATTACTGCAGTAATTGGCATTATCCAACAGTTTTGGTAATCTGATTCTTAATATCATCAAAAAAACAAATTCAACCAAAATGTAGTCATGTAAAGTGAATGTAATATATGGATTCCAAGAAAATCATTATTGTATGAATTACAATGTGGATCTATACTTTTTTGACATACTTTTAGTTTAGAAAGTCTAAATCTAAGGTACTTCTATAGTAATTGGATATGCTTTCTACAGAGACCCTTTTGTTAGACTCGGATCATCCCTCTAGACCCGCTTTTCAAATTTTACAATTATTCTTCTATTTTTATCTCAAAAATTTTTTACATCAATTAGTACTATGATATATTCATAAACATTTGAATATTATCTCGCATGACACTGATGTAAGTTGAGTACCAAAAAATCTCTCTCATTCCAAAATTCTCTTAACACAAAATCTATTTTGACATTTCTAATTTTGGTACTAGTTTCTATTACTCTTCTTTATCAAATAAGACCATTTGTTGATGATACCCAGTTTGCATGGATTTCAGTTCCTGCATATCTTGTTTCAACTGCAATTCTTACTGGTATTGCTTTACTGGTTGGAATAAAATTACACAAACAAAAACATTACCAATCAAAAGCATTTTTGATATTTTCTGTAGGTTCAGTATTTTGGTTTATAGCTGAATTTATTTGGTTAATGTATGATCATGTGTGGGATGGTAGTCCGTTCCCATCTGAAGCAGACATTTTTTACATCGGCGCATATCCATTTATGACTGCATTCCTGTTTATTTCCTTACAACCTATTCTTAAATCCGTTAGCAAAAATGTTTGGTTATTTGCAATTGCGTTAGGTGCTGCATTTTTGATTCCATCTGTAACTGCAGCATATGATGATATGTTGGGAGAAGATGCATTTCCTACAACTATAGCACTTGCGTATCCAATATTAGGTTCAATCCAAATTGTTCCTTCAATTGTTGGAATTATGTATCTAGCAAAGAAAGGTGTAAATTTTTCTTGGATGTTAATTTTGTTTGGATTTATCATATATGGTATAGCAGATACATTTTTCTTATTTTTAGAACTTGATGGAACATATTTTGATGGACATCCTGTTGATCTATTTTGGCTGTATTCTTACATACTGCTAACTTTTGCATTCTATGTCCGTTTTAAGATTTCACTTATGTCATCTTCTGAAGATCAATCCATGTTTTTTTCAGAAAAAGTACAATTTGAAACAATCAATAAATTTGGAATTCCATTAACATTAACTATAGTTTCTATGGTGGTTGGAATTTTCGTTGCTCATTCCATTTTCATAGAAAATGACGAACAAGTTACTTTTCAAAATATTATGCTTGGTATAGTAGCAATGTTGGGAATTTTTGCAATAATTGTATTGACCCTGAACAAAAATCTTTCAAAACTCGTGAATATGAGAACACAAGAACTTCAAGAACAAAAAAATAATCTAGAAAACCTTGTTGAAGAAAAAACTCAGGAATTGTTAAAACAAGAACGTCTTTCTGCTATTGGAGAACTATCTGGACGTCTTGCACATGATCTTAGAAATCCATTATCTATAATGAAATTATCTGTAGAATTATTAAAAAAAGAATCAGATAAAACCCTCTCTCATCCAGATACAAAAAAACGTCTTGATTTCATTGATACCAGCATAACTAGAATTTCTCATCAGGTAGATGATGTATTGGGATATGTTAGAAACTCCCCTCTCAGATTAGTGAACATTTCAGTTCATGAACTTTTAGCAACTTCTATAGAAAAAATTAACGTCCCATCTAATGTTAAAATTTCTATATCTGATAAAGATGTGAATATCAATTGTGATCCTATAAAAATTGATGCAGTTTTCATTAATCTCATAATAAATTCCATTCAAGCAATATCTGATACTGGTGGTACAATAACCATAAACATACGTGAAGATAAAGACAAAACCAAACTTGAATTCTCTGATACTGGTAGTGGAATTCCAGATGATGTTATCGATAATATCTTTGAACCTCTTTTTACTACTAAACAAAAAGGTACTGGTTTAGGTCTCGCAAGTTGTAAAAATATTATTGAATTACATCAAGGTATTATTTCTGTTAAAAATAATCCAACTACATTTACCATAGAAATACCAAAATTAATGCAACAAAAGAAATCTTCAGACTAGAGTTTTTTCAATAAGACAAATCGCTTTTTCTCAGGTTCAATGTCTTCATGCATATCTACATCACTTACAATTCTTACTTTGTAATTCATCCAACGTTTAACCATGTTTCGAGATGTTTGATTTTCATCAATTTTTTCTTCTATGTTGTTAAATTTCTCACAATTCATGACATATTTTCCTGCCACCCTAAACATTTCTGAAATTCCTTTTTCTAATACATCTTCATCTAGATAATTCAATAATCCATGAGTAAAAACAAAGTCTATAGACGAATCTTCAAATGGCAAATCTGTAATACTTCCTTTTTTAAAATTTGCACCTGAAAATTTTTCTTTTGCAATATCTAATGCATATTCATTTAGATCAACCCCGTGAATTTGAAATGTATCTGGAAATAATCTTAAATCAATTCCAGTTCCACATCCAATTTCTAACGCGCTCGTACAACGTAATGATATTGCAAGATCTTTTGTAAATTTTGCAAATTCTTCATTATATCTTGATTCATTCTCATCTGCATATTTTTTCCAAAATTCTTCGTTATAGTTCATAGATTTTTTGAGATATAGTTGTATTTGATACTAATTGTTAGCAGTTACATTTGCATGGAATGAGTTTTGTATCAAATGTACAATCATGAGGACCATCTGATTTTCCTTGTGTTGGAATCTCTTTCATACAATCATTATGGCGCCCTTTTCTGCAAAACCAACAGATTTCTTGTGTATCTCCAGTTGCACATGAATCCATAATCTCTATGTGGGTTTGTGGGTAAAAAACCTCTTGGAATTCTAGATGTATGTTAACCAAGGCAAGAATCTTTCATCTTTACCCATCACTACATCAGTAAATGATTTTTGGAGTGCTTTAGTAATATGACCCATTTTTCCATTACCGATTTTTACTTTGTCAATTTGTGTTACTGATTTTACTTCCGCAGCAGTACCCGTCATGAATATTTCATCTGCAGCATACAGGTCATCTCTTTCTAAATCTCGTTCAATAACAAATCCACCATTTTCTTCAATGATTTGTATGACACTATCTCTTGTAATTCCCTCTAAACCTCCTGCAGATAATGGAGGTGTTTGAATGATGTCATCTTTTATGACAAAGATATTTTCAGCACTACCTTCAGCAACTTTTCCGTGCCAATTTAACATAATTGCTTCATCATATCCATTCTCTAGTGCTTCCATTCTTGCTAGTGCTGCGTTTGCATAGTTTGATGCTGCCTTTGCTTGTGTTGGTTGAGATCTAGAATCTATTTTTATCCAACTTGATACTTTGCATTTTGCCCCTGAGAATTTACCTGCTTTTGATTCACCCATCTTCCATTCCCAACATGAAATGGAAGCATCTACTTTGTTTTGTGTTGGAGTTAAACCCATTGTTCCATAACCATAATATGCTAATGGTCTAATGTAACACTCTTTGAGTCCACTTGCCTTTACTGTCTTGATAATTCCATCAGAAATTTCTTTTTTTGAAAACTGCATTTTCATCGAATACAACTTTGCTGATTTGAAAAATCTATCTACATGTTCTGGGAGTCTGAAAATGGCTGAACCATTTGGTGTGTTGTAACATCTGATTCCCTCAAAAATTGACGTTGAATAATGTAATGCGTGAGTAAGAACGTGAACTTTGGCATCCTTGAATGGCACCAATTTCCCATTCATCCAGATTTTTCCAACTTCTTTCATAGGAGAGGAAAAAAACCATGCTAATTTAAAGAATTATCTTTTGATATAATTTCTAACATGAAACTACATATTCTATAATTGGGCATAAATTCTATGGATTGGACTTTTGGCTTTGTTGCTATTGCTCTTCTGACAATAGGTTTGATTGGCCAAGCGTTTGAAATGAGAAAAATTCGTCAGACTACTTACAGAGATGAAGAAATGGGCTCTGTCAATATTTTTACAAACAAAAGAAACTTCAAGTGGTATGCTATTCTTGGAGTAGGAATTATTTTGTGGTATGCAGCTGAGCGTATGTAATCTGATCTATATAGATCAGCTCTAAATAGTAGAAAATGCAATGTATAGTATCGCGTGTTTAGGGTAACGCCGGACTGAATCTAGATAATGGTCCAAGAACAAACCCTTGATGGCGCTACTGGTGTAAAAACCCGTGCGCCACACTTTCACTAAACAAAATTAATTTTTGAAATCTCTTGGTGTATTGCACTGATTGCTTTTCTAATGTTGTCTTTTGAATCTTCAACAACAATAATTATTCTTGAAGTTTCTTCTTGTGCATCCATATTCAAAATATTTAGTCCTGCTTCACCAATCTTTGCACTTGTTCTAGATGCAACTTGTTGAACTCTCCACATTTCGTCCCCAATCAATGTAATTACTCCTCTGTTGTATGTTATTGTTGCAAGAGAATCAAATCCTAACAAGTATTTTTCATTTCTTTTAACATAATCTCCATCCAAAAATAATATTCTTGAAAATTCTATTCCGTCTTTTGTAAATGGAGATAAAATGACAAATTCACTGTAACGTTTGTCTTTGTCTAATGATGTCAATAATTTCTGTATTGATGTTGTTTCTATTCTAAAAATTGCACAATTTTCTTTTCCTGTAACAATTTTGATAGGGTGTCCTTTTTGCTCATCTAAAATTCTCTTTATTGTTGTGATTTTTTCTGGATTTTTCATATTTGTAACTGTGATTGGCATATCAACACCATTTTCAACAATTTCTTTAATTGCTATTGGATCTAATATTTTCATTCCAAACATTCCTGCTAGTCTTGCTTCATTGTATGATAATTGATGAACTTCGCTTAGTTCTGATTCAATAATTTTGGGATCAGCTGAAACTACTGCACTATCTTTCTCAAAATCAATACTGGTTTCATAATTTTTATGAAATAAAATCCCTAGATCTGCTGCAGTACGATCAGAGCCTCCGCGCTCATATGTAGTTGTAACATTGTCCACTGTTTTCCCAATGAATCCTCCAATTGTAACAACCTCATTTTGTTCTACCAATTCTGAAGTTTTCCCTAGTTTTTCTCTAGATTCTGATGTCAGAAAATTTGTAGATTCTATGTTGTTATCTGTGATTATGGGCCAATCCTCAAAATCAACTGTTTCTGTCTTGATCTTATTACTTCTTAGTATGTAATTCATCACATGTGACATTAGAATTTCTCCTGAAAATGCCAGTGCACGTGAACGTATTTCATCTACAAATTCTTTATTCTCAAATGCCTCATCTAATGCTTTTTTTGCTTTTTCAAGATTCTGTTCAATTACATTCTTACATTTTCCTTTATTTTCAGCATCTACTAATTCTAAAATTTTTTCGTATGTTGATTTGATTATATCTAATGATGGCATAATTCCATTTTCAGCATTTCTGCCTTGTTCTAACATTACATCTGTAAGAGAACGTTTTTTTCCATTATCTAATGTTAAAGGAGCTGAAAAGACTGCAATAACTTTGGAGTCTTTTTTTAAATCAGTAATTCTTTGAACAATTTCTGGAATAGCCACTCCGTTTGGACCTATTGCACTACCTCCAAATTTTGAAACTACTAATTTTGCCATAGTACTTTAACAAAAATCATTAGTTATCTATTAAGCTTTGAATAATTTTAGCAGCTTTTTTTGCACCTTCAGTATTTACTGGGTTTCTTTTTTCTTCCATTTTGGATATGATTAACTTCTCAAGCCTTTTGATGTCTTCAAAAACAAATCCTTGTTCTTTTGCATTATCTTCTTGTTCAAAATGTCCTTTAATTGGGATGAATATTGCAGGTGTACCATATGCATTAGCCTCATCAATTGTTGATTTTCCTGCAAGTGAAATTAAAACATCAGCTGCATAAATTATTTCATGTAAATTTTCTACAAATCCTAAATTCCTTACATTCTCAAATTTTTTGTGAACTGATGGGCCTGTAACTATCACAACTTCAATATCTTGATTAATTTTTGAAATCGCTTCTAATGATTTTTCAATTAGAAATAAACCTGCATCAGTACCGCCAATTGAAATAATAATTGTTTTTTTCTCAAACGAAAATTTTTCTCGTAATTGTTCTCTAGTGAAATTTGTTTGTCGTACTATTGGTCCTACTCTTTGGATGTTGTCTTTCCCATCTCCAATTTCTGGCAATATCACTAATTCACATTTTTTTATGATTTCCTGCATTGATTTATTCATCTTTTTTTCAATAAATGATGCTAGACCTTTTGTAAAATGTGTCTCTAAAATATCAGTAATCAAAACAGTTGGAATTTTCATCTCTTGAGCAACAGTTAATGATGCAAAATCTTCATCACTCACCACCGTACTTGGTTCATTTTTTTCTAAAATTTTTTGTGAAATATTTTTACAATCTTTATAATATTGATAGTAATTCCAAAGCCATTTTGCAGGACTTTTTAATGTGCCATTTTCAACAATAAATGATGGTGGACTATATACATCATCTACTTGAATCTTTAATTTTTTTAAAATTTTAGCTGCGCCACTACCTGTAACAAAATTAGTTGTGATATTTTGAAAATTATTCTTTATTGCAATATCTCTTGTAATGTGACCCAATCCTATTGGACTAGAAAAAAAATCAATTCTTCTCACAAAACTACATCATTTTTATCAAATTTCTAGATTCTGACCTTTCTCAAAGTTTAAATGGATTTTAACTACGTTGGTTTCTGGGCCCATAGTCCAGGTCGGTTATGACGTCGCCCTTACACGGCGAAGATCCGGGGTTCAAATCCCCGTGGGCCCATATTTTCAAAATCTTATTAATGATAATTGGTATCATTATGTGGTTAATTTGGTAAAAAGAAGAATTCGAACTGGTCGGGGTACAAGAATAATTGAAGTCGATGATGACGATTCCGCTTGGGCAGGAAATGATTTCAAAAAACTTCAAGATGCAAGAAAAAAAGCCGCTTCTGACAAGTATATCACTACAGGTAGAGGAACTGGTAAAATCAAGTTCGGTGATATTGAAAGCACACCAACAAAATCTACTAAAGGTATGTGGGTGAGCTCTGGAAGAGGAACTGGAAAAAGAAAACTCTGATAGTTGATACAAACCAATCAATGAATGTACATTCATTAAATGATTTTATTCATAATTTTAGAAAAAAAAATTTATTAAAAAAATTTTGATTGTAAGCTACTTGAAAGAACGTACTTTTCTAACAACTTTGTTATGATCTAGAGAAGCAGTTGTAGTGATATACAGAATATGGTTTTTTCCTGCAGGAACAACTATTCTCTTGACTTTGTCATATTCTGCGACAACATATTTGCATGCTCCCAAACTTCTCATCAGTTTTTTTCGTTGCTTCCAATCTTTTGCTGCAGCCTTTAATGATGCCACACTTTGTTTCTTTGACACCAAAAGATTTACCTTCTTAGAACGTGCTGAGTACAGTAATTTGCCTTTGAGATCACAGACACTTACTACTCTTACAGAAGGACTGACTTTCAAAATTTTTTCAACAGCGCTCTGAATTTCCATAATTGTTAGAAATCATTCTAGATGATAAGATTTTCTAAATTCATTTAAAATATCAATTCTGAACATTATTTTTAAAAAACTATGCCTGATTTGATTTTTCACTTTAATAATTCCTGTTTTATACAAAATTATTGGATTATGAAAAATTCTGCTCTCAGATTTTAGATGCTGATCCTAAAATTCGATTTGCTACTGTGTATGATGAATGGGCAGTTCATGTGGGTGGTGGTATGAGAGAAGGCGTAAAAAATTTGCTTTCAGATCGTGCCGAAAAAGAACTGGTAAATCTATCCATACTGGATTGGAAAGCCCGTAAAGATATGTCAAAGTGGCTTGGAAAAACTATCTACACTCTTGGTGAATATGACAAGGTTAAGCGATTCTCATTTTATCTTGGTGATGATCATCTACTTCTTGTAAGTACTGAAAAAGATGATGATACTAATGTTGTAGTTGATGAAGTTATTCGGTTATACTATGAAAATCAAGATAAAAAATAATTTATCCTATTTTACAACAACTTTTACTTTGTAATCCTCTTGTAATCCAATAAATAGAAAATATCAATACTCCTACTGAAACAAATTTCAATTCTAATCCTTGCATTGGGAATAATGATAATCCTCCAATTGCACCTAAAATTACTGCAAGTGGTGCTGTACATGCAGGACAACCTGGAGTAAATGCTGCAAATGCTCCTCCTAAAACAGCTGATGAATTACTCTTTACTGAATTCATCATCTTCATTCTTTTCATTTTAAATGCCATCATTGCAAAATTGATACCCGCTAATGCTGATATTACAACTGTTAGTGTAATTGATGTTGCAATGTATGTTGGAGATATTTCTACTGCTACATCAAAATGTGATGGAAGCATTGACATTGTCAAAAAATAATAGATGAACCCCAGTCCTGTCCCACTAATTATTGCAATCGTGGCGTATCTTTTCATGCCCAAAATATTCTGAATTAATTGTAATTTGCTTACCAAACAAGATATTTTATGATTCATTATATTTTAACTATATTTCTATAATCAAAGATTTTTAGCCTTAAACTACTTTGAATCATTATGATCGAATTTTCTTCTGAGGAAAAAGTAATCTTGATTCAATATGGAATCAAAAAATATGAAGATGAAGCCACTTTACTTGAGAAATTAAAAAGCATACTTTCTGAAAAAGACATTCAGCGAAATATAGATACTCTGATTGGAACTCAAAGAGTCAGACGTATTGGTCCTGAAATTCTTCAAAATAATGAAAGCCATACGGAATTACCAGAATTACCAGATAATCTCAAGCCTGTAATTGATAGTTTGTAAGTAAAAATCTTAAATTGACCTCTAGTGAATTTTTGATATGAACAAAATTATTTTGTTTTCTAGTATTTTTGTTATGGCAATCTTTTTGTCATTATCTGTAGATCCAGCTTTTGCACATCCTCATTCTGGTCAAATAATGGTTAATGATCACACACATACATCCCAAACAGAAATCATTCCATTAAATGGGATGATGGGACTAGAAAAATCAACACTTGTTTTCCATGCACCTGAAAATAACGATTTACCATGGGGATTTGTAGAGGGAAAAATTGCAAACCATGTTGAGGGATACCCAGTTATTATTCAGATTTTCCAAAATAGTGATGCTGTCCACTTTGCTCAAACCGATGTGGGAGAAGATGGTACATATGAATACAAATTCAGAGTTTTACATTCTGAAAACAGTGATACAAAGAAAATCTTTGATGGGGACTATTCTGTAACTATCTTCAAAGTAGTATATCTTTACCAAGAAAATTTTATCTAGAACCCTCTTAATCCTTGAGGACGCATAATTTCTGGATGCTGCTTCATCCATTCTATCTTATCTAACATTTCTTGTTTATCTTGAGGAAATGTACCTTTGATTGTATATGCATTTGAGCCATGATTTGCTCTAAAAACAATTTCATCTTTGGTATCAATTTGTTCAATTAAACTTTGTAACTCTTCTAATGACTCATCATCATTAATTCTCACAAACTCTCCTTGATACTTGTCAAGAAATTCTTGCTTAATTCCATTTTCTAAATAAAGAGTTAATGCACCTACATAATTTGGTGAACAAGCACTAATTACTTCAGCAGTTCCTTTGACGTGTTCTTTAGAATATTTTCTACCACCCAAACCTAAAATCACCATACATGACATGACATAACCTGCATCTTTTGCTTTGTTAACTGATTTAATGATGGTTTTTCCAATTGCCCCTTTCGTTACTTTTTTTAGAACAATGTCTGAACCACTTTCAATTCCTAAATAAAACATGTCAAGACCTGCTTCATTCATCTTCTTTAATTCTTCAGAAGTTTTCTTTAGAATATTCATGGGCATTGCATAACAAGAAATTCTTTCAATTTTTGAAAATTTTTCTCTAATGTATTTTACAATTTTTATCATGTATTCAGAATCAAGATTTAATGCATCTCCGTCTGCAAGAAAAACTCTTCTAGTATCTGGTAAATATTTTGCCATCATGTCAATTTCCGATTTTACTTCATCCCATGGTCTTTCAGAATATTCTTTTGATCTGTACATATCACAAAATGAACATTCGTTAAATGAACAACCTAGTGTAACTTGAAAAATTAATGACCTTGCTTCTGAAGGCGGTCTGTACAGAGGTGCATCATAATTTAACATCATTTCTTATTTCAGCTATTTTTGGTCAATTATGTTTTTTATACTTTGGTTAACTTAACACAAAATACCTTTTAGTAGTAGGCGAGAAGATTTTGCATTCATTATGGTAAATGATCCTGATGCAAAACGATTACTCTGGTTCATTTTTGCTGGTTCTCGAGGAGGACTGACTAGATTAAAAATTATTTCAAAATTAAAAGAAAATCCACTAAACACCAACCAATTGGCAAATGAATTAGGTCTTGATTACAAAGCAATTCAACATCATATCAAAGTACTTGAGAAAAATAATTTGATTACAAAAGCAGGTGAAAAATATGGTATCATGTTTTTCATTTCAACCTTTCTAGAAGTAAATATGGAGACATTTGAAGAAATTGAGGAAAAATTGGATAAAAGTAAATAAAAGCTCAAGAGGTGTTTTTCTCTAAATGGAACCAACATCTCTGATTTTGTCAATTGTCTCAATTATCAATATGGGCATATTGGGAATTTTGATTGCAATATTTGGAAACATGTATGGAAAAACAAGAGCTCAACTTCCACTTGGAATGATTGTTGTTGCAGCTATGTTGTTTTTACATAATGTTGTTGGTGCTATGGCTTATTTCTCAATGGAACACGTTTTCTCTCATGAAATATTCCCATACATGTTAGGAGTTGGTGTTGCTGAGCTAGTAGGATTAATAATATTCTTAAAAATCACTTTGGATTAATCTTAGTTTAATTGTAACACAATCTGGTAAAACACATGTTACAAGAATATCTAAAACTTAACAAGAATATTTTAATTGCTTTTGCTGCATCAATAACAATTTCTGCAGTTATCGCACAAATTTTATCTGATCAAGCTGATTATCTAAACACAACTTATACTACTATCGCTGATTATGTAATTTATTTTTCTGTATTCAGTGGACTGTTTTATCTTGATAACCGTAAAAAATATCGTCTAAAGTCAGGTAAAACCGATACAAAAAAACTAAAACATGATCTAAAAAAATTAATTACTTCTCTTGGAATTGGAGAAATTGTTTATACTATAGTTAGATGGGGATTGCAATATTATTTCCTTGTACTAAATTATGATCCTTACTTGGCGTCAATTATATCACAAGGATTATCGACAATCATTTACATGATAGTAGTAAATCTAAGTGTGAAAATAACGAGGTTGTATAAAGATGGGAATTAGTGTTTATGTTGATGGTTCAGGAGGTCCTAATGGCGGATATGGTTTTTTT
Organism: Candidatus Nitrosopumilus sp.; assembly: GCF_965263415.1. Lineage (GTDB taxonomy): Archaea > Thermoproteota > Nitrososphaeria > Nitrososphaerales > Nitrosopumilaceae > Nitrosopumilus. The sequence goes on along the minus strand of NZ_OZ253671.1, from coordinate 249,317 downwards.
GTAAAAGAGACAGGAGAATCATTCTACGAAAAAAAACCTGAAATTACTAATAATCAGGCTGAATATTTGGCAATAATTTCTGCATTAAACAAATTTGTTGATTCAGATGAAGAAATCACAATTTACAGTGATTCAAAAAACACTGTAAATCAACTCAATCATGAATTTGCGATAAATAATGAACAGTTACGTAATTTGGCAAGAGAAGCTTGGAGCATAATTGGAAAATTTTCTAATTTGTCAATTATTTGGGTACCTAGAAAAGAGAACTTGGCAGGAAAGATGCTGGGAAGCTAAATTTCAGAGATCAGAAATTTCTATGAATAACTTTATTATACAAAATATTTTGATCATCGTTACATGACAGAATCTGTCGTTTTATCTCCAAAATCAATTGCAGTAATTGGTGCATCTGACAAAAGAGGAAGTGTCGGTGCTACTATCACATCAAATATTATGAATGGTTTTAAGGGAACCGTATATCCAATTAGTCCTTCAAGGGAAACTGTATTTTACAAAAAAGCGTACAAGAGTGTTTTAGATGTTCCAAAATCAATTGATCTTGCAGTAATTGTTATCAAAAACACATTGGTTGCACCTGTGTTAGAAGAATGTGGTAAGAAAAAAATCAAAGGCGTAATTATAATCACAGCTGGATTCAAGGAAGTTGATGAAGAAGGCGCAAAACGTGAGCAACAAATCAAAGATATTGCTAAAAAATACAAAATTCAAGTTATTGGCCCCAATTGCCTTGGCGTCATGAATCTTGATCCAAAAACAATGATGAATTCTACTTTTCTAAAAGTTACCCCTAAATCTGGAAAAATTGCACTTGTATCCCAAAGTGGAGCAATTTGTGCTGCATTAGTTGAAGATGCTAGTGCACAAGGAATTGGCTTTTCTGCTGTTGTGAGTCTTGGAAATAAAGCTGCAATGAGCGAAGTTGATGTTCTAAAAATTCTTGCAAATCACAAACAAACAGAAGTTATTGTAATGTATCTTGAAGATATGGGTGATGGACAGGAATTCCTTAAAGTTTGTAAAAACATTACTAAAAAACTCAAAAAACCTGTTCTAGTTCTCAAATCTGGACGCAGTCCTGAGGGTGCAAAAGCTGCAATGTCTCATACTGGAGCATTGATGGGTTCAGATGAAATCTATGATGCATTACTCAAACAATCTGGTGCAATCCGTGTTGATACTATGGAAGAACTCTTTGATTATGCAACAGCATTCTCAAAACAACCATTGCCTTCCAAAGGTGACTTGGTAATTGTTTCTAATGCTGGTGGCCCTGCAATTATTTCTACAGATGCATGTTCAAAAGCAAAAATCAAGATGGCAGATATTACAAGTGTAAGAAAACAAATTGATGAAGTAATTCCGCCTTGGGGCAGTTCTAGAAATCCTGTTGATATTGTTGGTGATGCTGATTTTAATAGATTCCATAATGTTTTGGATCGAGTCTTAAAACATCCAAAAGTTGGCTCTGTTATCTCTATGTGTACTCCTTCTGGAACATTAGATTATGACAAACTCGCAGAAGTTATTGTGACTATGTCAAAAAAATATAAGAAAACAATGCTTGCAAGTTTGATGGGCTTAGATGAAGGAATAACTAATAGAGAAATTTTGGCTGCTGGAAATGTTCCATATTATACATATGCAGAAGGTGCAATCAGAACACTCGCTGCCATGATTAGATTTTCTAATTGGATAAAATCGTCTCCTGGTAAAATAACCAAATTCAAAGTAAACAAAGCTAAAGCCCAAAAAATATTTGATAAAGTAAAAAAAGAGAAAAGACCAAATCTCTTAGAAGAAGAAGGTCAAGAAGTTCTTAAAGCATATGGTTTACCACTTCCTAAAAGTGCACTTGCTAAAAATGAAGTAGACGCAGTAAAGATTGCAAAGAAAATTGGTTATCCTGTTGTAATGAAAATTGCATCTCCTCAAATTATTCATAAATCTGATGCAGGTGGTGTTAAAGTCAATTTAACAAATGATGCTGAAGTTAAAGATGCTTTCAAAACTATTGTAAAGAATGCAAAAAAATACAACAAGAAAGCTGAGATTAAGGGTGTTTTGATTGTAGAGATGGTTAAAGGTGGCAAAGAATTAATCATTGGTTCCAAACTAGAACCTGGATTTGGTCCAGTAATTATGCTTGGCATGGGCGGAATCTACGTTGAAGTTCTCAAAGATGTAACTTTCAAACTTGCTCCAGTTACTAACAAAGAAGCAGATGATATGATTGCATCAATTAAAACTCAAAAATTACTCCAAGGTGTTAGAGGTGAAAAACCATCAGATATTACAAAACTCTCTGAATGCATTCAGAGACTATCTCAACTAGTTTCTGACTTTAAAGAGATCAAGGAATTAGACATGAATCCTGTATTAGTTATGGAAAAAGGCAAAGGTTGCAAAATTCTAGATGTCCGAATAGGTCTTTGATCGCAGTCTATTCGTAAATTCTTACGCGTGTAAATTTAGAATATTTATACAACATGAAAATGATTATTGTTACATGGCTAATGTCCTAAAGACAATTAGAAGTGGTGAGGATTATATCGAAAGTCTTAGAGGTCGCGATCTCAAAGTTTACCTTTTTGGAGAGTTAGTCAAAGAACCTGTGGATCATCCTATGATTAGACCTTCAATTAATGCAGTTGCTGAAACTTATGATCTTGCATTACGTGAAGAAGCATTAGCTTCTGCTGATTCATCAATTACTGGATTAAAGGTAAATCGATTTTTACATATTGCAGAAAGTGCTGAAGATTTGGTTTTACAAAATAAAATGCAAAGAAAACTAGGCCAAAACACTGGAACATGTTTCCAAAGATGTGTTGGTATGGATGCAATGAACTCTTTACACTCTACAACTTTTGAGATTGATGAGAAACATGGAACTGATTATCATAAACGATTCTTAGAATTTGTTAAAATGGTACAACAAGAAAATCTTGTGATTGGAGGTGCTATGACTGATCCTAAAGGTGATAGAAGTAAAGGACCTTCAGAGCAAGATGATCCTGATCTATTTACCAGAATTGTTGATACTGATGAAAAAGGAGTTTACGTTTCTGGTGCTAAAGCACATCAAACTGGTTGCATAAACTCTCATTGGATAATTTTAATGCCAACTATACGACTAACAGAATCTGATAAAGACTGGGCTATTGTTGGTGCTATACCTGCAGATGCAAAAGGTGTTACCTACATTTACGGTAGACAGTCATGTGATACCCGTAGTATGGAAGAAGGTGACATTGATGATGGTAACGCAAAATTTGGTGGACAAGAAGCACTAATCATCTTAGATAGAGTATTCATTCCATGGGATAAGATCTTCATGCATGGTGAATATGAGTTTGCATCAATGCTTGTAGAGCGTTTCACATGTTATCATAGACGTAGTTATGTTTGCAAAACAGGACTTGGTGATGTTTTAATTGGAGCTGCAGCAACAATTGCAGATTATAACGGAGTTCCTAAAGTTTCACACATCAAAGACAAAATTATTGAAATGACTCATCTTAATGAAACAATATTTGCAGCAGGTATTGCATCTTCTCATCAAGGACAACAGATGAAGTCAGGTGTATATCTTAATGATGATATGCTTGCACAGGTCTGTAAACATAATGTCACACGCTTCCCATATGAAATTAGTAGACTTGCACAAGATATTGCGGGTGGATTGGTAGTTACTCTTCCATCTGAAAAAGACTTTAGACATCCCGAAGCAGGCCCATTACTCAAAAAATATCTTGCCGGAAGAAAAGGCGTTGATGTTGAAAACAGAATGAGAATTTTAAGATTGATTGAAAATATGACTTTGGGTAGAAATGCAGTTGGATATCTTACTGAATCAATGCATGGTGCAGGTTCTCCACAAGCTCAAAGAATTCAAATTCAAAGACAGATGCAAGTAGGATACAAAAAGAATCTTGCAAAGAATCTGGCAGGAATTACTAATGATGTTGAAGAACCAGTAGAATCTAATGAGTACTTTAAACGAGTTTTCAAAACAAAAGATTCTGTTCTCTAAAACTAATTCATAATTTTTTCTACATGTATATTAACATCAAATCATAAGGTGTGATTAATGACATATACACGAAACATCTTTCGAAAACCACTTCTTTTGCTTCCAGTACTTGCAGCAATAGGATTCATGTTTTCAACACCAATGCTTTTGGATGTTGCAGCAGATCATGGTGGCGGAAATGAGTTACCTCCTGTTCCAGAAGGTGCACTAGTTCCTGATATTACACCCGGTGTCCCAACACATCTTCATGTTCATAACCAACAACAACAAGAATATCTTCGATTTACTAATACTTGGGGCAATATCGGTGAGGGTTCATTAGAATTTCAAGAAGGTCCAATAGTAAATGGTAACCAAACAGCCTTCCAAAATCTATATGATGATGCAGGAAACTTTGGAAACATATTTGCACAACCAGATCCAGTTTGGGTTTTTCATGAACCTCTAGGTGAATTTGTTTTCCATCCAAATCACAATCATTGGCACATTGATGATGTAGGTGAATTCACAGTTTGGGAATTTGTTGATCCAGATCCTGAAGTTCTTGGCGATGAAATTCCTACAGTAACTGCTCCAGGAGCTATAGGTACAAAGGTTGGATTTTGTATTGTTGATGTGTTCAAACTTGAGGACAAATCCTCTCCACGTTCAGAAAAAATCTATTAGGACTGTGAAACAGACCTACAGGGAATTGCACCTGGTTGGGCTGATCAATATCATCAATCAGTTGAAGGAAATGAGATAGACATCACTGCTGTTCCAAATGGTGAATATCTTTTGATTCATGAATGGAATCCAGATGGATTGTTTGTTGATGCAGATGAATCCAACAATAAATCTTGGGTAATCTTCACTCTTGAACAGCCAAACAATGGAAATGGTAATAGAAAAGTAACTATCACTGGTGAGTTTGCTCCAGAATGTCAACCAGATGGTTCCACACCTGGACTTTGTGGCGACATTAAGAAAAACTCTTAATCTTTTTTCTTTTTTTAAAATTAAAAATTACTAATTAAGTGATTCTACTCTTTTGAAACTTAACAATACTTAGGATCCTTTTTTAGTAATTTTCACATAACTATACTACCAAGCAAACAGGACGATCTTGTGTTCTCTGGGCATAATGTGAACCTGTTTGCCTGAAATAAACAATCTATTCCTTCTTTTCTTCTTCAGATGCTTCACTAGATTCTGTTGGCTCGTCATTTCTCTTACTATTTTCCTCAATATTGTCTAATTCTGTAGGTTCAGAATATTCAGTATCTTCTTCAATCTTGTCAATATCTGATAATTCTTCAATGGTATCAGGATTTTCTGAATCCATTGGATCTTCAAATGGTAATTCTTTTTCCTTTTTTCTTTTTGTGAATTGTTTGAATATCATTATTCCAATTACAATTGCAATGATGACATAGTTAATTGGAGGTTTTAGTATTTGTGTAACATATCCTACTTGTGGAAGTGTATATGCTACTTTTCCAATGTATTCTTCTTCAGTAATTGGAAAGTCTGTACCTGGAATTGAAGCTGGATTTGCATCTCCTTTTGTCCTAATTGTTCTAGGATCTTCATCCAAAATTGATGCAACTCTATGTACAATCACTCTATTATGGTCAGAAGGACGATCAAATACGATAATGTCTCCTACTTCAAGCTCATTAAATGGTTCATGTCCTGAAACCATTAAAACATCATAAACTTCTAGGGCTGGAATCATACTTCCACTTGCAACTACATAAAATGGATTTTGTGTTCCAAATGCAACTTGAAGACCAATCCAAATTACCAAAACTCCAACTGCAACAATAACAATATCTTTGATAACTCCTTTTGAAATAGACTTTTTCCCCAATTACATCATCGCCTTTAGTATCCTTGATTAAATTTACTAGTTATTGAAGTGGTGTCCCACACTCTTCACAGAATTTTGAACCTTCTTTATTTGAAAATCCACAATTTGAGCATTTTCCAGGTGATGCACTCTCTTCTGGATTTCCCAATAAGATGACTTCGCCTACCTTTTTGATACTTTTCCATGGAATGCTGCCTTCAGTTCCATCATTTTGAGTAATTACTAGAACCATTGATTGTGTTGAATCAATTCCAACCTGTTTTGCAATTCCAATTTTATTGGCATTTTCGTCATATACTGCTCTTCCTTCAATTGAACTTACTGATGTTGCAGAATCTGGTTGAGTAGATACTTCTTGTGTAGACTGTATTTCAGGTTCTACTGTTGGTTGTGGAGTATTTTCGACTGTTGGTTGAGGTGTTTCTACTTGAGGTGCAACTTCTGTTTGTGGTTCTATTGGCTTTGCATTTCCAACATCTCCTGCTTCATCTTGTTTCTTAAATTCTCTATATTCTGCAATTGATGATTCACATGTATTGCAAATGTATTGTCCTCTTTCTGCAAGAATTAAATTTTCTGCAACTTCCTCATTTGGATTCTCAAATTCAATTTTTGGTGATCCTTCAAACTCTTTTTCACAAGTATTGCAAAAATGTTTAGAAATTTTATCAGCATCTAATCTACCAATTGGAGCTAAAAACAGATCTGGTCCTCCAAGGTTTCCTTTCATCTGTTGCTCATCTGTAACACGGGCCATTACATAGCCTCCAGAACCTCTTAATTTTTTTATTCTAAGTTCCGAACTCATAACTGGGATTTATCAAAACGTCATTTAAGTATATATCAGAATTAATTTTCCCCCCAAAAAATATGGTGTAATTCTGGTGAACGTTTTTAGGTATGAATAACAGATTATCAGTACAATGGGAATTACACAAATTTCAGATGCAAAGTCTTGGGAAGTTGATGTGATAAACTCCGACATCCCAGTATTTGTAGACTTTTGGGCCGAATGGTGTGGTCCATGTAGAATGGTAGGTCCAGTAGTTGAAGAACTGGCAAGTGACTATGATGGCAAAGTAAAATTTGTCAAGGTTAATGTTGATGAGGCTAATGAATTGGCATCAAAATACAATGTCTTTAGTATTCCAACCTTAATTCTCCTTAACAAAGGTGAGATAGTTAGCCAGCAAGTAGGTGCTGCTTCTAAAGAATCATACAAAAATATGATTGATAGAGCTTTATCCTAATTCTCAAAAACACGTTTTTCTTATTTTTTCATCTAATTCTGTAATCTTCTAAAAATTTGTTATTTTTGTTTAGGCAAAATTTGATAAATGAATAAAAACACAACTTCAAGAGTAGTTTAGGGGCCGGTGGTTTAGGGGTATAATGCCTCGTTCGCAACGAGGATGTCGAGGGTTCGATTCCCTCCCGGTCCACTTTTCCAGAAACTATTTACATAAACACAAAATATTATCTTCATGGAAGTATTTGATGGCAAAAAAGCTGCACAAGAATACATGTCAAAACATACTTTGGCCTTTTCTACTCCCGAATTAACTCTGATGAGGTTTGCATTTTGGTTAGGGGATTCTGTTCCAGATCCAAATAATGATGGAAAAGGCATTCCGAGAATGATGACTTTTTTAACAGAACAAGACTTTGAACCTGTTTTGATTGACGATGACAAATATGAGCCATCTGGAGCAGTCAAGAGCTCTGGATTGATGGGAAATGCTTACACTGAACAAAAAACTGATGGAAAGTTTTGTTCAGAATGTGGAAATAGTCTCTCGGCAACAGCAAAGTTTTGTCCAGAATGTGGAACAACTCAAGAATAAACTAATTTTTAATTTCTAATTTTATGCTTTAACTCCACACTTTGTGCAGAATTTTGCATTTGGCCTTAACTCTGCACCGCATGATGAACATCCGTTTCCATTATTTTGTGGTGCTGTTTGTCTTGGCATTAATGCAGGATCTGGTGATGGTAATGTTCCAACATCATTGAATGCTTCTTGTGCAGATACAATTCCTGGTGGACCACCTCCTACTGGATTTTGTGCAGTTCCTGTTCTTGGTGGTGCACCTCCTGCCATCATTCCTGGTTGTCCCATACCTGGCATCAAACCAGGTGATTGTGTACTTCCAGAACCTGAACCTATTGATTTTTTTAACTCAAAAATTACTTTGATTGCTAGAAATTCTAATGCGGAATATGCTACTGTATAATCCCCCAATTTTTGAAAGAACTCTTTGTCACTAATTTGACCTTTCTTGTACATATTGTTAGTATCTAGAAATGATTCATAGTATCCTTGTGACTCATCAAACAAACTTTGTAGTTTGTCAAAGAGCATGTTTAGCGTATCCACTTCACCAAATGACATACTCTGCTTCAATTTTTGGAATATTAATTACTTTAGGATCTAGACTTGGCTAAAGATTAATCCTTCAGAGAAAAAAGCAGTCTCCTTTACTATGGAGACTCTGTAATTGTATTAACTAGTTTATGTGAGCTTTTGGGCCCCCAGCTAACACCGCGAGATGTCTCTGACTCAATGAATATCATACCATCCTGTCTTTGTTAAAAAATCAGAGTCAAAAAGAATTACTTTTTACTAAATCTTTTTTGGTAATTTCTTAATATTCTACTTTGTCTTTTACAAATTAATCATAAACAGTAATTATTTTGCTATTCAATGCAACCTAGTGATCAAAAATATAGTGATAACTGTATCTGATATTAATTCAGTATTTGTTATGTGACATTCAGGGCAATGTAATACTGTTGATGGAATACTTTGTTAAGAAAACAAACTCTTGATTATGTCATAACCGTAACTTCTCTTTCTGACATTCCACCATAACCTGGATCAATTTTCTGTTTTGGATTAAGTGAAGTGTCATGATGACATGGTTTGTTGCAAACTGGACAAAATTTTCTATCCATTACTATGCATTGACAAATATGATTTTTTAGATATGCTTGTGCGGCTTGATTCCATTCACCTGTACCGTTACAATACACACATACATTCGAACCACTAGATCCAACTCCTTTACAAAAATCGCATACATCTTCTGTCATATCTGTTATTGTAGTATGTGATTTTTGAATCAATATATTTGAAAAGATTGATTATCTTAAGGCATTAATAGACTGCAGGCAATAAAATTTTCAGATGACTTATGATACTGTAATTGTTGATTCACATGTTATACTTCCACAAGGGATGGTGGATAAAAACATCGTAATTGATGATGGAAAAGTTGTTGGTCTTACAAATGATATTCCTGCATGTGATAACAAAATCAATGGAAATGGATTGATTTCTGTTCCTGGCCCAATTGATACCCATGTTCACTACGGTGTTTATTCTCCAATTAATGAAGCAGCAAAGACAGAATCTCATGCTGCTGCAATTGGCGGTGTTACGACTATGATGAGGATGCTCAGGTTGGGAGATCCGTTTTCTGGTTCCCTACAAGCTCAGTTAGATTCTGCATCTCAAAATCATTATGTTGATTATGCAATACATGCATCTATTTTTACTCCTCAACAAATCAACGAAATGAATCTTTGTGTAGACAAAGGAATCACATCATTCAAACTTTACATGAATCTTGGAGGTGAAATTGGTCATGTCTACATGGACATGCCACCTAATTCTTCAGAACTTGTTGCGGCTAATGTTGATGTGACTGATGAAATTGTTGAACAGACAGTAAAAACTGCAGCTTCTCTTGGATGTCCTGTTTTAGTTCATGCAGAAGATTATGAATCATGTGGATGTGGGATACAAACTGCAAGAGAGAAAAATCAAGATGGGTTATCAGCATGGTCTGAAAGTCGTTCACCCAAATTTGAAGCAAAAGCAATCAAAACTGTATCAAAATTTGGTCGTGATTATGATTGTGTTATCTATTTTGTTCATATTGGTTCAGAACAAGCTCTTAAACAAATTCAAGAAGAGAAAAAACTTGGAACAAAAATTTTTGTCGAGACATGTCCACATTATTTGACATTATCTTATGAGAAACAAGATGGATATCTTGCTAAAGTAATGCCTCCAATAAGAACAGAAAATGACCGGCAGGCAGTATGGGATGCACTTTCTGCAAATCAAATTGATACCATAGGAACTGATCATGTTGCAAATAAACTCAAACTCAAATTAGGAGGAGATGATGTCTGGTCTGCATTAGCTGGATTTCCTGGAATTGGAACTGTACTTCCTATAATACTAAATGATGGAGTAAACCAGAATAAAATTACCTTAGAACAATTTGTGCGATTCACAAGCCAAAATGCTGCACAAATCTTTGGTATGTATCCTAGAAAAGGTACACTTGAAAAAAATTCTGATGCTGATATTACTATGATTGATTTGAAAAAAGAGAAAAAAGTGACATCTGAATTATTTGGCGGATTTTCAGATTATATCGTTTATGAAGGAAGAAACCTGAAAGGTTGGCCAGTTAAAACAATTGTAAGAGGAGAATTGATTGCTGAAGACTTTGAAGTGATTGGAAAACTTGGCCATGGAAAACTTGTTCCAAGAAAAATTAACTAATTGTTTTAACTGTAAAAATACTATGTTATCTATTGATAATACCTATTGATAAACAACATCAAGAAAACCTAGATAATTTAATCACTTTTCTAAAAACTACAAAATTTCTTACTAATAAAAATGTGGAATGTGCATTTAGAAATATTCCAAGACATGAATTTGTTCTTTCATCTGATGTGGACAAAGCATACTCCAATGAACCTTTTGCAATCTTGAATAATCAAACAATATCTCAACCGGCAGTTGTTTCTAGAATGACTGAATGGTTGGATGTTAAAAAAGGGAAAAAAATTCTTGAAGTTGGTACTGGGTCTGGTTGGCAAACTGCAGTTCTTTCATTCCTAGTTGGAGACAGAACTGTTTTCTCTGTAGAAATACATCCTGAATTAGTAGAGTTTGCACAAAATAATTTAAAAAAATTAGATATTAACAATGTTAATGTCATTTTAAATGATGGTGGTTTTGGTTATCCAGATGCAGCACCATATGATAGAATAATTATCACTGCAGCATGCCAAAAAATTCCTTCATTATTGTTTGATCAGCTAAATCAAAATGGATTGCTAATTGCACCTGTAGGTGATTCTTCTCAATCACTTGTATTATTGAAAAAAACACCTCAAGGAATTGTTGAAATTAAAAATGAATCTAACTATGTCTTTGTTCCATTACTTGGAAAATTTGGCAAACAATAATTATTATTTCATAGTTCTTAGTTGTCTTTCCGTGTCTCTTATGAAATCCTCATATTTCATGATTTGAGTGGTAATTCGGAACGCATTCATCTGATCCTCGTTATTTTTTGAGCCTAGGAATGGCTTTCTTATTTCCATTAGTCTTTGTTGTTCTTCTGTAGCCTTTAGAATATCATTTCTGAGGTCCTCACTTGTTGCCACGTATAATATACGTGATTTTTAGATTTAAGAATTTCATCTATAAAATATCAAATTTTCCGCCAGTCTTTGCTCTGTAGATCACATCTGGCTTTCTAAGGAAAATCCCTGATTCTAAAACACCTGTAGTTGCTTTGATTTTTTGTGTCAATACTTTTGGATTTTTTATTGTTCCAAAATCACAATCTAAGATGATGTTTCCATTTTCTGTAAAAAACGGATAGCCTCTATCAAGTGAACGCAATTGTGCTTTACCTCCTAATTTCTTAATAGAATTTGATACAGAATTTCTTGCAAGTGGATGTACTTCTACTGGAACAGTTCTTGTAAAGTTTTTTACAAATTTTGTTTTGTCTGCCATTACTACAACTTTTTTTGCAAGACTAAACAAAATATTCTCTCTAAGTAAAGCTCCTCCACCTCCTTTGATTACAAATTTTTGAGAATCAATTTGGTCTGCACCATCAAATACTACATCAATATGTTCCACTTGATCAGCTTCTACCAACGGAATCCCAACTTTTTCTGCGATCAATTTGATTTGCAACGACGTTGGAACTCCTTTAATGTTGTAATTTTTTAATTTGATTAATTTTCCAAGTGATTTAACAAGTGCAGTGGCTGCTCTTCCACTACCTAAACCAACAACATTACCATCTTTTACAAATTTTAATGCATTACTTGATAATGCCTTGATGGCATCATCGTACGACAATTACTCTACCTCTGCTTGATCAAGCTTTGATAGAACTTTCATGATGTCACCTTTGATTTTATCTAAATCATCCATATCATCATCAATATCGTCTGCTGATGTTGTCTCTGGTTTTTGTGCTTCTGGTTCTGGGAGTGCCTTGTGCTCTGTAATTTTAGCAACCTCTTTGTTGATGTCTGGTTTTGGTTCTACTTTGGGTTCAGGATTTGATGTAACTTCCTGAATTATCTCAATTTTGTCTTCGACTTTTGGTTTTGGTTGAACAATTTCTTTTACAATTTCTTCTTTTGGTTTGATTAATTCAGTTTGAATTGGTTTTGGTTGTGGCATTGGTTTTTGAATTGGTTTTTCTTCCTTTTCAAATAATGGGAATTTTGGTTCTTTTCTTGAAATGTTTGTTAAAGTAGTTAATTCAAATGATTGTCGTGATTTTGTTGCAGGAATTGTTACTGGTTCTGTATCTTTTGGTTTTTCAAAATTGAATGTATTCTTAATTGACGTTGATTGTTTTGTTCCTTTTTTAACTTCTGGTTCTTTTACTTTTGGTGCTTCAACTTTTGCAGTTGCCATTTTTGATGATAATTCATATAATCTATCGTCAAGTTTTGATAATTTTTGATCCATCAATGTGATCAAACCATCTCCTACAGGCCCCAAGTCTGGATGCTTACTTGCTTGTTCAAGTTTTTCTAATTTTGCTAGAACAATTCCTAATTGATGTTGATATTTTAATAGCAATTTGTCTTTTTGAATTTTTGAAAATTCTGAATCGGCTTGATATAATCGTGAAATTGTTTTTGTGAGAATGTCTTTTTCAATTCTTAATGAATTAATCTGACTTTTGATGTGTGAACTGGCACCAAGACTTAGTAATTGATTTTTACCTCTTGGTATTTTTTTTACAGCAGCTGCTGTAGCAACACCAGCTAATGAACTAAGAATAAGAGGGGCGATTTCTAACATCTATGTGTACCATTTAATCCAGGAATATTTTCTTCTTTTGGCCTCTGGGAATCCACAACTTGCACATTGGTGATGACGTTTGTGAAGTGAGTTCTTTCCACATCTTCGACATCTAATGTGTACTTTTTTCTTTGTAAAACCACCCATAGAAGTTGTACCTTTCACCATTTCATATCACCTAATTTTGTGCTGGTGGAGGAGAAATCATAACTACATTGTCTCCTCTAACTACAATGCTTCCAAGGCCTTTTGAATCACCTTCAGCAGGAATCTCCTCTGAAGAATCGAGTAGCAGATTCATGTGTTGGTCAAAACCGAGTAAATTACCTCTAATGGTTTTGTTTCCTTTGAGTTTTATCAATACAACTTGATTGATACTCTCATCCAATACTTTTACTGCCATATCAACGGACATCTATTTCACTTATTGGCTTTGATATTGAGGGATTATATTAAAATTTCATTGGTGAAACTATGAGCTATGCCCAGTGAGGCAAGTTTGACACTTTTTTCCAAGATTTTTCACAATTTCAGCTAAAATCAACTTTCCATCTCTTTTTGTAGCTTTTGTTGGATCTCCCCAAACACCGTTTTTGGTAGCTTTTGGAAATGACTTGTTTGCTAATTTTCCAATTCTCTTAATTTCTTGTTTTGTCATTTTTTCTGTAATGAGGCCTTTTCTAGCTGATTTCATTTTGACATTTTTTGAAATTGCCAACATTAATGATGTTTCAACAAATCCTGCATGATCAAAATCTCTACTCATATAATGCCAGTAAGAAAATGGAAATACTTTGAGTTTGTTTTTTGAGATTTTTTTCAATTTGACATCAATATCTTTTATTGAATTTTGATTTCCATGATGTCCATTAATTATGAAAACAGTTTTGATGTTATTTTCTAAGAGTGATGAGCATATATCAATTAAAACCGTCTGCAGAGTGGTTTTCTTTATACTCAAATTAAAAAATGGAGCATGTTCAAATGACACTCCGTAGGATAAAGTAGGTAGCAAGAGGTATCCCTTTTTTTTACAAATTTCTTTTGCTACTGCTGTTACGATATCTGTATCCGTTGATATAGGAAGATGTGGTCCGTGTTGTTCTATTGAGCCTATTGGAATAACTGCAACTTGTTTTTTTCTTTTAATAACATTTCTGAGATTAGGATCAAATTGTGCTTTTATTTCTGTCATTTGATTCACTTTGATTTGATGTGAACCTTTCTCCAACGAACATCTAGTTTGTTTTCTAGATGCATTTTCATTGCTTTGAATAAAGTATCTGCCTCTAATTTTTGTCCCTTTGATTTTATTTTCTCTAGAGTATCATTTGGATCTACTTTGAAAGAATCTTGGAAAATTATTGGACCTTGATCCAAGTTTTCAGTTACATAATGAGATGTAACTCCCACAATCTTTGTACCTCTTTCATAAGCTTGTGCATATGCTAGTGCACCAGGAAATGCTGGTAACAATGATGGATGAATATTGATAATTCTATTTGGATATCTCCAAACAAAGTTGGGACTAAGAATTCTCATGTATCTTGCAAGTGAGATCAAGTCAATATTGTATTTTTTACAAATTTGAATAATTTTTTCTTCTGCTTTTTGTTGACTTTTTTCTTCAACTGTAACAAATGGAATTTTTGCTTTCTTTGCAAGTGGTTCAAGTGTCTTTTCTGTGCCAATTATCACTGAAATTTTTCCTTTCAATGATTTTGATTTTGACAGGATTGTTTGTAGACATAGTGGTTCTTTTGTTACAAAAACTGCAATATTTTTTTGAGAATTTGTTTCATGATGAGTACTTACATCCATCTTTTCTTTTTTAGATAGAGTCTGAATTTCTGAATCAAATTTTTTTATATTTACTGCTTTTGCAAAAGAAACTTCTAGATACATGCCAAAAAGACCTTTGATTACATTTTGATTTACTTTTTCAATGTTTCCACCTTTTGAGAATGCAAAATTTGTAAATGAAGCTACAATACCTTCTCTGTCCTTACCAACAACTGTTATTCCAACTACAGTTTTTTTCATGACTTTGTTTTTTGAGGATTTTCTCATTATTAATCATTCACAGAAATCAATGTGGTGCGGGAGGTGGGATTTGAACCCACGAACTCCTAAGAGATAGGGTCCTAAGCCCTACGCCTTTGACCAGGCTGGGCGACTCCCGCAACGGACTTGCCATTAAACACAAATTTATCTATTATTGAATAACATCATGGCAAAATTTTTTGGTACAAATGGAATTCGTGGTGTCTTTGATGAAGATTTTACTTTAGATTTTATCCATGATATGACTTTAGCAATTGGAACTTTTTTTCAGAAAGGACCAATATTGATAGGATATGACGGTCGAGATTCTAGCCCTATAATCTGTAAAGTTGTAACTTCTGCTCTTAACTCTATAGGTATTGATTGCAATGTTGCAGGAATTGTTCCAACACCTTGTCTTGAGTTTGCAGTAAAGAAATTAGGATATTCAGGTGGCATCATGATTACTGCTTCTCATAATCCTCCACAGTACAATGGAATCAAACCTGCTGCAAATGATGGAGTGGAAATTTCTCGTGAAGATGAATTAGTTATTGAAGATATTTATCTTCAAAAAAATTGGATTCAAAACCCTACAAATCTAGGAACTACAAAAAAAGAAAAGCGTGCAATTGAAGTTTATCTAAATGGAATTGTCTCACAAGTTAATTCTAAACTCATAGAATCAAAACATTTCAAAGTTGTTTTAGATCTTGGAAATGGTGCTCAGGCAGTATCTGCCCCTGATTTTTGTAAGTTGATTAACTGTGAAACTTTTCTTGTAAATGAAAATATTGATGGTGCATTTCCAGGACGTGGTTCAGAACCAACTCCACAAAACCTTTCAAAATTATCTGAGACTGTAATTCAAAATAATGCTGATCTAGGAATAGCGTTTGATGGTGATGGTGATCGAAGTATTTTTTGTGATAACAAAGGAAATATTTTGACTGGTGACAAATCTGCACTTTTGTTAACAAAACATATCTTAACTAATAATCCAAATTCATTAGTTGTTACTTGTTTGAATTCTGGTTCTAATGTTGAAGTTTTAGCAGAACAATTTGATTCTAAAGTAATTCGTACAAAAGTTGGAAGTGTTGAAGTCTCAAGAAAAATGGTTCCAACTGATGCTCTAATTGGTTTTGAAGAAAATGGAGGCTTTATGTTTGGAAAACATAACCAAGTACGAGATGGTTGTATGACTTTGGCATTGATGCTTGACCTACTAGCTGTATCTTCTAATTCATTATCTGATGAAATCTCTGATCTTCCTCCATCTTTTACCACAAAAGACAAAGTTTCATGTTCTTCTGAAAATGTTCCAAAACTAATTTCATCTCTCAAAGAAGAGTTTCCTAATTCTGATACTACTGATGGCATCAAAATCAACATGGATTCGAAAAACTGGGTTATGATCCGACCTAGTGGAACAGAACCAATTGTTAGGATATATGCTGAAGCTCAAAGTCAAGAAAAATTAGATGATTTAATGTCTGAATATCTCCAAAAAGTTAAGACAATCATCTCCAGATAACACTTTTAAAACCAAACCAAAGGATGTAGGGAATGGAGAATGAACCTTAGGGTGACGAAGTATGGGAAAAGCATATTATGTTAAATTTGAGACGCCAGAAGACCTCGTAAATCCAATCTTGGAGGCTGTTAGAGTTGCATCTACCAGCGGCAAAGTCAAGAAAGGAACTAACGAAGCAACCAAGGCAATCGAACGTGGTACTAGCAAATTAATTGTCATTGCTGAAGATGTCGAACCTCCTGAGGTAGTTGCACATCTTCCAATTCTATGTGAAGAACAAGGAGCCGCATTTGCATTTGTTCCAAGCAAAGAAGAGTTAGGCAAATCATTAGGTATTGACATTACTTCTGCCGCTGCAGCAATTTTGGATGCTGGTGACGCACAACACATTGTAGACCAAGTTGTCTCATCAATTGCTAAAATTAAAGGTGGAAAGACTGATCAATGAGCGCTACAACTGATGAAGTAGTTCACTCTGAAATTATTCAAATTGTTGGACGAACTGGTATTGCTGGTGAAGTAATTCAAGTTAGAGTTAAAGTGCTTACTGGAAAAGATAAAGGTAGAATTCTTACAAGAAACGTCAAAGGTTCTGTTAGATTAGGAGAAATTCTAATGCTAAGAGAAACAGAGAGAGAAGCAAAGAAGATCAAATAGGTGAATTGAATGAGTCTTTTAGTTAAACCATGTAATTTCTGTAACAGACCAGTTGCAAAAGGTTCTGGTACAATGCTTGCAAAAAATGATGGAACTGTCTTGTGGTTTTGTTCTGCAAAATGCAAAAAGAATGCACTAGAACTCAAACGTGATCCAAGAAAATTCAAATGGACAAAGAAATACGTGAAAGGCGGAATTCGAAAGAAGTAAAATTGACTGAAAAATCATTATTCATTGTAAAACCAGATGCAGTAGCTAGAAATCTAGTTGGTGAAGTGATTTCTAGATTTGAAAGAAAAGGATTCAAACTTTTGAAATTAAAGATGTTTACATTTACACAAGAACAAGCAGAAAACTTCTATGGTGTTCATAAAGACAAACCATTCTTTGGTGAACTAACATCATTTATCACATCAGGACCTGTGGTTGCAGCAATTATTGAAGGCAATAACGCAATTGCAACTACTAGAATAATGATTGGTGCAACAAAATCTTTTGAAGCAGCACCTGGCTCTATTAGAGGTGACTTTGGATTAGGGTTTAGTGAAAATATTATTCATGCATCAGATTCACAAGAAAGTTTTGATCACGAATCGAGGGTAGCATTTGAGTGATCTGATTTGCAAATTCGTCAGCCCATAGTGGCAGTTCTTGGTCACGTAGACTCTGGTAAAACATCACTTTTAGATAGAATTCGTGGAACTGGTGTTCAAGGTAGAGAAGCTGGGGGAATTACGCAACATATTGGTGCAAGTTTTCTACCTACTGAAACAATCAAAGAAACATGTGGTCCATTATACAAGAAACTTGAACAATCAGAAAATAAAGTCCCTGGAATTTTAGTTATTGACACTCCGGGACACGAAGTTTTTACAAATCTTCGTTCACGTGGAGGCTCTGCAGCTGATATTGCAATTTTAGTTGTTGATGTTAATCGTGGATTTCAACCACAAACAAATGAAAGTCTAAAAATTTTGCAGAGTAGAAAAGTCCCCTTTGTTGTAGCTTTGAACAAATGTGATCAAATTTCTGGATGGAGAAAATCTGAAACTTCTTTTATCTCACAAGCAATTAAAGAACAAGATGCATCCATTCAAGCTGATCTTGATCAAAAAATCTATGATGTTGTGGGAACCCTTTCTGTTCTAGGGTATCAATCTGAGGCATTTTATCGTGTAAAGGACTTTAAATCTGAAATTGCAATTGTTCCAATCTCTGCTCGCTCTGGAGTTGGCATCCCTGAATTACTTAGTGTTTTAGTAGGATTAACCCAACAATATCTACAAAAAAGATTAGATCAGGAAGAAAAAGATCCTCGTGGAATTGTTTTAGAAGTAAAAGATGAAGTTGGATTGGGACAAACTGCAAATATCATCTTAATTGATGGTTCTATCAAAAAAGAAAATAGTATTGTTGTTGCAAAACGTGATGGTGTAATTGTTACAAAACCAAAAGCATTGTTGTTGCCAAAAGCACTAGATGAGATGCGTGATCCTCGTGATAAATTCAAACCAACTCCTCAAGTAGATGCAGCAGCCGGATTAAAGATTGCATCACCAGATCTTGAAGGTGTTCTTCCAGGAAGTACTCTATATGTTGCAAGAAATGATGATGAGATTACAAAATACACCAATCTCATAGAATCTGAAATGAAATCCATGTTTGTAGACACTGAAACTAATGGAATTATTCTAAAATGTGATACAATTGGCTCACTTGAAGCAATCGTTGAGATGCTTAGACGCTCACAAGTACCTGTAGCTAAAGCAGACATTGGTCCTGTAAATAGACGTGATGTAATTGAAGCCAAGGCAATAAAAGAAAAAGACAGACATTTGGGAATTATTTTGGCATTTAATGTTAAAGTTTTACCTGATGCAAAAGAAGAATCAGAAGTTAGTCATATCAAAATCTTTGAAGACAAAGTAATCTATAGTTTAATTGATAACTATAATGCTTGGGTTGAAGAAGATACTACACATCAAGAAGATGCAATATTTTCTGAATTAACTCCTGTATCTAAATTCACTTTTCTTAAGGGAATGGTATTTAGAAATAACAATCCTGCAGTTTTTGGAATTAGAGTAGATGTTGGAACACTAAAACATAAAATTCCATTTATGAATTCTGATGGTCGTAAAATTGGAAACATACACCAACTTCAACATGATAAAAAAACAGTAACTTCAGCTAAAACAGGTGATGAGGTTGCATGTTCAGTTCAAGATGTAACTATTGGAAGACAAATTTTTGAAGAAGAAGTGTTTTACACATTTCCTCCATCTCATGAAGCAAAACAACTACTAAACAAATTCATGCATAAACTAAGTACCGAAGAACAAGAAATACTAAATGAAATAGTAGAAATTCAAAGAAAGAAAGAAGCAGCTTATGCTTACTAATTTTATTGTGAATGTTTTTGACAAATCATATTGATTCCAGGAGCTCCTACTGCTCCCATCATCTTGTCAACAATTTGTCCTGATTTGAACATGATAAATGTTGGAATTGATTGTACTGCAAACTTCATTGCAATGTTTTGATTGTTATCAACATTGACCCTTGCAAATTTTACTTTGGGATATTTTTTTGATAAACTCTCAAATACTGGATGCATCATCTTACATGGCCCACACCACTCTGCCCAAAAATCAACCAAAGTTGGATTCTCAGCCAAAACAGTCTGATCAAAATTAGAGTCATCCAAATCAATAATTCCAGGCTCAACTTTAGGCTGGCTTTGCTGTTTTAGCATTTCTTCTAATTTTCTCTGTTTGATTTTTTCAATTTCTGGGTCTTCAGACAATATGATATCAAAATCCATTCTACTAAAAAATCTATATTGAAAAATCATTCATCGGCAGATTTTACAGGAATTGCTTCATATCTTCTTGATTTGCAAATGGGACACTGATCGATGTATTTTGTAAAACTAACCGAAGTATATGCAATTCCACAATCTCCACAAATTCGAAGATTTCTACTCAATTTTCCCATATTGATTATCAAAAAGTATTATGATTAAAACCTAACTCGTCTTACTTTTTTTATTCCAAAAAACAACATTGCAGGAGCTGCAATATACATTCCAATGTTTATCAATATCACGCCAATTCCATATCCAAGAACTTGTGATTCTGATTCTGCATATTCCATAATGGATAATGATGATAACAATGGTGTGATTCCAATCTTTATCATTTCTTTGAACATTGGATTTTCTCTTTGCATGTCTGCAATGTGTGGTGAGAACGAATAGTAAACTTGGTTAAATCCTGTCATAAATGATGTTCCTGAGTTAGTGTTCATTAATTGATTGTCTCTAATTTCTCTTAGAAATTGAACCTGTGGTGCCATCTCTGATCCATATGCTGCAGTTGCAATTAGACATCCTCCTCCATCTTTACTTTCTATTGGAATGACTGTACATTCTCCATCTACTAGATTTGTTCCTACACCACATTCTCCAAATTCTAGTTCAACAATTTCCGGTTCATCTAATCCTACTGCTTCATAAATTGTCATTTCAGGATATGTTTTATCAAACCAGTCTTTGTATGTAATTTCATTATTGTATCTGTCTACATAGTATTGTGGATCTAGATTTGGGTCAACAAATGGTGCTAATACTTTTGGTTCTTCTAATCCTACAGCCTGATAAATTGAAGAGTATTCAGGATAATTATCATCAAACCACTTTTTGTAACCTTCTTCCTCATTGTATCTGTCCACATAACTTTGAGGATCTTTTGATTCATCAACAAATGATGCTGGAATCTCTAGAGGCTCTTCTAATCCTACAGCCTGATAAATTGAAGAGTATTCAGGATAATTATCATCAAACCACTTTTTGTAACCTTCTTCCTCATTGTATCTGTCCACATAACTTTGAGGATCTTTTGATTCATCAACAAATGATGCTAATCCTAATTCTTCAGGTTCTGTTTCTTTTGGTTCAGGTTCTGTTTCTTTTGGTTCAGGTTCTGTTTCTTTTGGTTCAGATTTTACTACTATGGGTTCATTAACTGTAATGATGATATTTTCTGTATCTGTTTGACTACCTTTTGTTGCAACAATATCAAAAGTATATTCAGCTCCTGGATTATTTCCATGAGAACTTGATGGGGTCCATGTGAATTTACCCGTATCTGAATTTAATGTAGCTCCATCAGGTATATTCCCATCTAAACTATACACTACATTTTCAATTGAACTATCTGTTACACTAACGGTGAATGAAATTGTTTTTAATTCGTCAACTTCTCTATCTGGAATAGCTTTTAATTGTAAAACAACATCAGAAACTTCGAAAACTCTTTGTCCATCAAATTCTAATTGTATTGAGGTGCCATTTTCTACTTTTTCACTATCTGTAAATGCTGTAGCAGTATAGATTCCTTCAACTCCAAAAATACTTTCAACTGATTTTGGAAATGTTTCAAATATTCCTTGATTTGGAGTAGGGTCTGATACTATACCTTTGAACTTTCCATTTGAATTAAAAATCATTATATGAATAACTTCACTACCTTCCTGTTCTCCCACAAATTTGATATTTTCATCTATTATGAAAAAATTCTTTTCTAATGAAAATGATGTAACACTAGCATAAGCTGGTGACACCATAAGCAAAGACAATGAAAACACTGCAATTGTACCTAATTTCGTATTCACAAAACTCCTTTGTCTTTTAGCCTTTTAAAAAACACGTATAATTTCTTCTAGAGAATTGCAAAGAAATCTTTACAAAAATTACAAATCAAGCAAAAATCTCATAAAAACTCCTCCATTTTGCTTTATTTCCATATCATAAAATGTTGGGGCTTTTATCTCAACCTTGAAATTATGTTTTTTTAAATTAAGTGGTTCGCCATATGCTGTTGCATTTATCTTGTAATTTTGATTTTGAGTTATATTAAATTCAATTCTTTTAATTGCAAATCCTTCTGTAATTAACAAGAAAGGTATTTCTTCTAGCCAACTAAATAACAAATACCTCAAATCTTTTCCTTCTGCAAAAAATTTTCTTTGTTCATTTTCTTCCACTTTATCTTGATCAAGTGTTAAGTTAATTACAGCATCAGCTGTTACTGAAAATGCTTCTTGAAGATCTTTTGCTGTAACTTCAATAATTGCATCTGTTGCATGATCTAAAAACTTGTAACTCAATTGTATGTTTTAACCTCTTTTTAATTATAATATGGTTGGTATTATTCAGCTTTAGGATCCATCTCGATGATTCCAAATGCATTCATTTCAGTATCTGTACATTGTGCAAACCATCCTACTTTAGGAATTGCCATCTTTGGAACAATTATTTGTCCTCCTTTTTCAATAATTTTTTTTGCAAACTCATCAATTGATGGAACTGTAATTGTATTTGTTATGCCTATTTGCCCAGGAATTCTTTTTGATAATCCTCCATTAATTCCAGGCTCTTCTTTATGACCTGTATTGATCATCCAATATTCCATTGGCCCATCCCATTTTTCAAATTTCCAATTAAAAACTTCTTTATAGAATTTTTGAGTTCTTTCTGGATTGTCTGATGGAATATCAAAATGTGAAATTCTTGGCATGATTTTCTTCTAATCTCTAGTCATAAAATAATTTCTAATTCTATTTTTTACTCGTAAAGTAATTTAATACGATTTTATTTTCAGAATCAAATGGAACCATTTGACTCATTTCTTGTTTTTATTACTAATTTCTTAGGAGATCATCTCTATGAGGGTATTTTTTTGGCAGCTTTAATTGAAACCATAGTTCCTCCAATTCCTACATTGGCAATTTTTCCAACAGCTGGATTTTTGGCATCACAACAAGGGATTCCATTAATTGGAATAATTCCTATGATAATTCTTGGCGCTCTTGGTGCCACTATAGGAACATCTTCAATTTACTTTATTGCTTTAAAACTTGGAAGAGCAGTTTTGTTACGTTATCTAAAACATTTTAGAATATCCGAAAAGAAATTGGAACGAGTTGAAGATTGGTTTGAAAAATATGGTGATAAGGCAGTTTTTCTCGGAAGACTGGTTCCTGTTATGCGCGAAATGATTTCAGTTCCTGCAGGATTGCTTAAAATGAAAATTCCAAAATTTGTTTTGTATACATTTGCCGGTTCTTGCATTTGGTCTACTGGAACCATTTTGTCTGGATATTATTTTGGAGAGGCAATGGGACTTGCAACTAGTCAAATTTAGACTTGTTCTAAATCCCTGTCTAAATTCACTCCAATTAATTCTGCCCATTTGGCCAATTTTTCAATAAATTCACTATCTTCTTGTGTAAACATGACTTTTAATGAAATAATTACATAAAAGAAATTACTAATCAATTGTTCATTTTTTTAAAAAATCTGAAAACTGCCTAGTTCTGCATAGTTACGTTAACTATCTTCTTTGATTAGTGATTTGATACTAGAAATGCTTTTTGCATTAAGTTCAATCTCTTTATGTTCTGCTAACACATGTTCGGTAACTTTTGTCATCAATTCTTCTTCAGTATCTGCTGATGCAGACCATCCACAATCCTTACCTGCATCTGAACAACTAATACTTTTTGTCATGATTTTGATAATTTTTAGAGATATTTATCTGATTTTACAATAAAGAAATATCTAAATCATAACACCTTATCAAATAATCATCATGGAACTTCCAAGAGGGATGAAAGATTTTGAGGCTATTGAGAACTCAAACATTGAACATGTAAGAAACCATTTCAAAAAATTATCTAATTTGTATGGATTTTCATTTATGGAACCATCTGTTTTAGAATCCCTATCAACATTAGAAACCAAATCTGGCTCTGCAATAAGAGATGAAATCTATTATTTTAAAGACAAAGGAGATCGTGAGGTTGCTTTACGTTTTGACTTTACAATGGGT
The DNA here is from genome assembly GCF_965263415.1 of Candidatus Nitrosopumilus sp. Taxonomy (GTDB): domain Archaea; phylum Thermoproteota; class Nitrososphaeria; order Nitrososphaerales; family Nitrosopumilaceae; genus Nitrosopumilus. Next base: position 225,127 of record NZ_OZ253671.1, on the reverse strand, counting down.
CTGACTAGATATGCTACTGCTCAAAAATCAATGAAACTTCCAGCAAAAATTTCTGCATTTGGCGGAGTTTTTAGATATGATGAACCTCAAAAAGGAAGATATCGATATTTTCATCAATGGGATATTGAAGTTTATGGCAGGAAAACTTTAGAATCTGAGGCTGAAATCATTGAATTAACATCCCGTTTGTTTGACTCATTATTGCTCAAAGATATTGTAATTGACATTAACCATCGTAATCTTGTTGAGTCATATATCAATAAAATTTTTGAAACTACTGATCCTGATAAAATTACAGATATTCTAAGAGCAATTGATAAGATTGCTAAAAAATCAAAAGATGAAATTCTAACAGAATTTACAAAAAAAGGATACGATACTGCTAAACTTGAAAAAATTCTAGAGTTCTCTCAAGTAAAGGGAACTATTTCTGAAGTTGAGAAAATTTTTGATACTGCCCAACTAGAATCCTGGGATGAACTAAAACAACTCTTTGATTCATTAGAAAACAGAGGAGTCTCAAATATTCGAATTAATTTTGGTATAGTTCGTGGGCTGGATTATTATTCTGGAGTGGTCTTTGAAGTCTTTGATAAAAACTCAAAACTTGGTGCATTAGCTGGTGGAGGAAGATATGATACTTTGACAAAAGCATTTGGAAGAGATGACATTGGTGCTACTGGCGTTGCAGGTGGAGTGGAACGAATTATTCTTACAATGCAAGAACAAAAAATAATTCCCAAAGTCTCACAAAATAGAGTTGCAGTTGTTTACATTAATGAAGAGATGCAAAAAGTTGCTCACTCTATAACATCATTATTACGATTAAACAACATTCCTGCTGATATTGATCTTGCAGGACGTAATCTAAAAAAACAGATGGATAACGCTGGAAATGCCAGATATTCTATAATAGTTGGACCTCAAGAACTTGAAAATGGAAATGTTGTATTACATGATATGCAAGATGGAAAAGAAGGAACTATTTCTCTAGAAAAACTAACTGAGGACCCTAACTCTGTTCTTAATTTAGAAAAGCCCTAGTTAACATCATAATTTCTGGACCTGTAGTCAGTGAGCCTACTACTATGCAATTGTTGTTAGCAAGAATGCCTGATGATACATATGGAATTCCATTATTGATGGAGCTTTGCTCTATTTTTACGCCTAATAAATTGGAAAATGTCTTCATGTCTTCCTCATCTGCTTCTGGATGGATTGCTGCACCTGACTTGTTTGCCACCATTACAACTCCTGTCTGATTGAATCCGGCAATTTTTTTCTGAATTGTTTCAACACCTAATACATCTGAAATAGTTTGACAATCATCTTTTGATAACCATGGTGATACAACAGCTCCTTTATCATTAGCACAAATCACATTTCCTAATGCCGTTAATTTTGAATCTAATACTCCCACTTCTAAATCCATTTCTTTTTTGAGAAAATCATATTCATTTTGATATGCAGTTTTAGGTAACAAAATTCCTTTGTTGTTCATTATGCATAATGCCCCAATTAATCTAGTATTTGCAATTGATGTAAAAAGATAATCTACTCCAAGATATTTTGCTAGTTTTTCTGCTTTGGTTTTTGCAAATCCCATTGGAAGTAAAATTGTTTTATCATTAACACTAATGTAAACTCCAATGTTTGGGCCACGATACACATCAAATTTGATAATGTCCATATCCCCAAAATTGATCGTACAGCGTTATGAACGTAAGGGATCAACTTATGACTAGAATTACGGAATTAAACTAGTCTAGCTTTAAATAATAACTGAAAGAAAACCACATCATGCCAATAGCAGAAAATTTCCCTGAGGGACTTAAACCGCTAGGAAAAATTTCAGATGGAGAAGGACACTTTCACATTATGTGGGGTCCTGGAAGATCAGACGCTGAAGCATTTTCAGATGCTGATGTCAAAGCAGCATATGAGGCAAGAGGAGAAGAACAAGTTCCTCTTGGTGTAAGTGGAACAACTGTAGCAGTTGACTGGGATTCTTGTGTAGCAGATGGTGCATGTATTGAAGCATGTCCTGTGCAAGTTTTTCAATGGTATAGAACCGAAAAAGACATTCCAGCAAAAGATGTAGTTGGTCAAACTTTTGAAGGAATTGGTAGTTCTGTCAAAGATGAACGAAAAGATATGACTGACAAGGCAGATCCAATTAGAGAACATGATTGTATTTGGTGTATGGCTTGTGTTTCTGTATGTCCCCCACAAGCAATTAAAGTAGATCAATCAAATGTTGAAAAACATGATAATGCTGCAAAAACTCTATAGACTCAATTATTTTTAGAATTTTTATTTTTGTTAATTTTTACCGATCTATTCTAGTTTAGTCACGACTAATTTTATCTAGCTTTAAATAATATTTTAAAATAAAATACATCATGCCAATAGATGAGAAATTTGTTGAAAATCTAGAAGTCGTTGGAAAGACAAGCCACAGTGATGGTGAAAATAAACACTTCATCTGGGGTAAAGGCAGAACTGATGGTGAGGCATTTTCAAATGATGATGTCAAAGCAGCATATGAGGCAAGAGGCGAAGAACAAGTTCCTCTTGGAATTCACGGTACAACTGTAGCAGTTGACTGGGATTCTTGTGTTGCCGCAGGTTCTTGTATGAGTGTCTGTCCTGTTCAAACCTTCCAGTGGTACAGAACTGAAAAAGATGTTCCAGCAGCACAATGCTTGGATGCAACTTTTGATGGAACTGGTTTGACTGAACAAGATGAACGTCTAGATTATACAGATAAATCACAACCAATCAGAGAACATGATTGTACACAATGTATGGCTTGCCAAGAAGCATGTCCAACACACGCAATCTTGATTGAACCATCTTACTTAGAGTATCACGAAAAAGCTGATGGCTCTTATGTAAAAATGGAATCAAGCTCTAACAATCCACACGCACACGATTAAAGAATTTTTTTCTTTTTTCTTATTTTTATAAATTCAATACATACTCAACAAATTTTAATGTCTATAATCCATAATTTTTTGCAGAGGTCGCCTAGCTCGGTAGGGCGCGGGCCTTGAGAGCCTGTGTGCGCAAGCATACGGGGGTTCAAATCCCTCTCTCTGCGTTTTTAATTTTCTACTTTTGCAAGTTCTGCTAGCATTGCAGATAGTTGAATTTCTGAATTTGAACCAACTAAAATTCTGTAATCGTATTTTGCAATTATCTCTAAAATATCTGATAACTTGTCATGTTTTGATTTGAATACTGCAGAATTCAAATATTTCAAAAAATCTGATTCTGACATTCCATAAACTTTGATTAATTCAATCATTCTTTCTCTTGCTTCTGGAATTTTTCCAGATAATGCAATTTTTAGAACTTCATCGACATCAGTAGTTTTTGTCAACCCTGCTGACGCCTTTACATTTTCTTCAGAAATTGCACCTAAACTTGCAGTGGCTTGCATTAGATTGATTGCATGTCTCAAATCCCCTTCTGAGTAATCATAAATTGCCCTTAGCCCTTTTTTGTCTGCCTTCACTTTCTCTTTTTTAGCGATATCTTCTAATCTTTTTATGACATCTTCTTCTGGAACTGATGTAAATTTGAAAGTTGCACATCTACTTTGAATAGGATCAATAATTTTTGAAATATTGTTTGCAATTAAGATAAATCGACAAATTTTTGCAGTGTCTTCTATAATTCTTCTAAGTGCTGTCTGAGCATCAGAAGTCATTTCATCTGCTTCATCTAAAATGATAATTTTGAATGGAACATCTTCCATTCCTGCATATCTTGAAAACTTTTTTACTTTTTCTCTGACCATTCCGATTCCTCTTTCATCAGATGCATTCAATTCTAAGGTGTAGTCTTTAGCATAATCTCCTAAAATTTGTCTTGAAATACATAATGCAGTAGTTGTTTTTCCAACCCCAGCTGATCCTGAAAATAATAGATGTGGCATATCTGTAGGATCTTTGATTAAAGCTTCTAGACTTCCAATAATTTCTGTTTGATTAACAACATCAGAAAGCTTTTGCGGACGATATTTTTCAACCCACATTCCAGTTGCATCCATATGAGTACATGGAAGCAATTCCCACTAATAAATCCGAATTGGTTATTATCATATCCCCTTTGATTAAAATTAAAATCATACATCATATAATGTGCGATCAGGCTCAGGTTAATTTAGATCAATTGATCTCACTAAATTGTAAAAAGAATTGATCGATCCGAAACTTGAGGATCCTTGCAATGATCAGTGATCTCTAATGGAAATTGATAAAGTAGAAAAAGTGCACTCGATTGGATACCGCCTAAAGGATGCTAAAGTTACAGTTAACCAAGACTACAAATTCAATGTGGCTGGTCTAAAGGCTGAAGGAAAACAAGGTGAAGTGAACAATATACCTCAATGGGTGGGCAAAATTTTGGCCGACAACAACTTGGGAACTCTAGACTCTCCTGATATGATTACTGAACTTAAACAAGCATTATCAAAAGAAAAAATGGTTGGAGAATATCAAATCTCTACACTTGATCCTCATTTTTACATCAAGCTAAAAGAATCCATGAAGGAATTGAATCGAGATGATTTTGATAAAGTCGAAAGCATGATGTTGGAATTATTTAGAATGAGAAGAGGAAAATTAGTAAAATTAGCTGATTCCATCAAATTGAATTCAGACTTGTACAACAAACTAACTGTTGAAGAAGTCATCTTCTACAAAACCATCTATGAAAATAGTGTAGAATTTGAAAATCAAATAAAAGGTGAAAGAGATGAGTAGCGCTCAAACTAGTACTTTTACTGATTCTGCATTATCTGATAAAGTAAAAGAATTCTTGACTAGATTCAAAGATGGTAGTGGTGAATACAAGTACGTACAGGCAATCGATGAGATGATGCCTAAGAATTCTAAATTCATTATTGTTGATTACAATGATTTGATAATTGAACCTGAAATCATATCAATTTTTTCAGAAAACCCTGATAGAATATTTGATGCTTTTTCAAGGGCAATCAAAGAAGCATTACAAACCAGATTTCCAGATTATGCTGAAAAAATCAAAGACGAAGTTCGTGTTAGATTAATAAATTATCCTTCTGAACGAAGTCTTAGACAAATCAATGCTGAAACTATTGGAAACATAACTAGTGTTTCTGGAATGGTGGTAAGAGCTTCTGAAGTTAAACCACTTGCAAAAGAATTGATCTTTGTCTGTCCTGATGAGCATGAAACTAAAGTAATTCAGATTAAAGGAATGGATGTTAAAGTTCCAGTTGTATGTGACAATCCAAACTGTAAACATAGAGAATTTGACCTAAAACCTGAGGCAAGTAAATTCATTGATTTTCAAATTCTAAGATTGCAAGAACTTCCTGAAGATTTACCGCCTGGACAACTTCCTCACTATATTGATGTCACAATTAGGCAGGATTTGGTAGATAATGCAAGGCCTGGAGATAGAATTGTCCTTACTGGTGTAGTCAGAGTAGAGCAAGAATCTGTTACTGGTGTTACCCGTGGACATAGCGGATTATATCGATTAAGAATTGAAGGAAATAACATTGAATTTTTGGGTGGTCGTGGTTCTAAGACTTCAAGAAAAATTGAAAGAGAAGAAATTTCCCCTGAAGAAGAAAAAATGATCAAAGCTCTCTCTGCAAGCCCTGATGTTTATCAAAGACTAATTGATTCATTTGCTCCTCATATTCAAGGACAGTCATTAATCAAAGAAGCAATCTTGTTACTAATTGTTGGTTCTAACCAAAGATCACTAGGTGATGGCAGTAAGATTAGAGGAGACATCAATGTATTTCTTGTTGGTGATCCTGGTACTGCAAAAAGTGAAATGCTAAAGTTTTGTTCTAGAATTGCACCACGTGGTTTGTATACTTCTGGTAGAGGTTCAACTGCTGCAGGACTTACAGCTGCAGTTGTAAGAGACAAGACAGGAATTATGATGTTAGAAGCTGGTGCAGTTGTACTTGGTGATCAAGGTCTTGTAAGTATAGACGAATTCGATAAAATGAAACCTGAAGATAGAAGTGCATTACACGAAGTTATGGAACAACAATCCGCAAGTATTGCAAAAGGTGGTATCGTTGCAACTCTAAATGCAAGAACATCGATTTTAGCTGCAGCAAACCCAATGTATGGAAAATATGATCCGTTCAAAAACATTACAGAAAATGTTAATCTGCCAATTCCTCTCTTAACAAGATTTGACTTGATTTTTGTAGTTAGAGACATTCCCACTAAAGAAAGAGATGAACAGATTGCAAGACACATTATAGAATTACACACTCCTCAAGGAACTGACAAAAAATCTGTAGTTGATGTTGATTTACTTACAAAATATCTTTCATATGCTAAACGAGGATCTCCGGATTTAACAAAAGAAGCAGAACAAAAAATTCTTGATTACTATCTTCAAATGAGAAATGTTGAATCTGAGGAGATGATCACAGTTACTCCTAGACAACTTGAGGGTATTATCCGACTCTCTACTGCTAGAGCAAGACTACTCATGAAAGACAAAGTTGAAGAAGAGGATGCTGAGCGTGCCATATTTCTGATTCAAAGCATGCTACAAGATGCTGGTGTTGATGTTAATACTGGAAAGGTTGATCTTGGTGTATTACAAGGAAAACCTCGAAGTGAAGTCTCAAAGATGCAATTATTCATGGATGTTCTCAAAGGACTAGAAGGAGACAACAAGATTCCTGTTGAAGAAAAAGCATTTGTTAGAGAACTTGAAAAGAGTGAAAAATTCACCGAAGAGGAAGCAAGAAATTACATTAGAAGAATGCTTAGAGAAGCATCTATTTATGAATCAAAACCCGGTCATTATAACCGAGTATGAAAATAGAAAAACTAAAACTTCCAGAACCTGCAATTGAATTTTTAAAATCACAAGGTTTTGAAAAATTATATCCTCCACAAGCTGATAGTGTCAAATCAGGATTGCTTGATGGTAAAAGCGTTTTAGTATCTGCTCCTACTGCAAGTGGAAAAACTTTGATTGCAATGCTGGCTATGATAAGTTACATTTCAAAAAATAAAGGCAAAATAATCTATCTTAGCCCTTTGAGAGCCATAGCTGCTGAAAAGTTTTCTGAATTTAAAAAATTAGAAAAAACTACCTTGGGTAACAAAGTTAAAGTTGGAATTTCTACTGGTGATTTTGAAAATATTGAAAAGAACCTAGAAAAAAATAACATTCTAGTATTAACTAATGAAAAAATGGATTCCATAATTAGACATGGTGCTGAATGGATTGATGAAATTGGTTTAGTGGTTGCTGATGAGGTTCATCTAATTGGTGATGAAAGCAGGGGTCCTACCTTGGAAATGATTTTAACTCAACTAAAACTTTTAGAAACAAAACCCCAAATTGTTGGTCTTAGTGCAACTATAACAAATTCTGATGTAATTGCAGATTGGCTTGAATGCACGTTAGTGGAAAATTCTTGGAGACCTGTCCCACTTTCAGAAGGAGTGTGTGATGCTGGAGAAGTAACTATGGCTGATGGTACAACATTTGAAGTTGAGCGTAGTATACGTGGAACGCCTATTGATTTAGGCATACAATCAGTCAAGGATGGCGGTCAATCATTAGTTTTTGCTGAAACTAGAACTCGTTCAAAATCGCTTGCAACAAAGGCAGCTGATGCAATATCTAAAATTTTGGAAAAAAAAGAGATGACTCAATTAGAGAAAACATCAAAGAAAATTCTATCTAATAATGAACATACTGAATTAGTAAAGACATTGGCTCTTTTGATAAAAAAAGGAGTTGCGTTTCATCATGCTGGGTTAAATCAAAATTGTAGAGAAACCATAGAGAAAGAATTTAGAAACGGAACAATCAAACTATTATCATCTACTCCCACTTTAGCTGCAGGTGTTAACTTGCCTGCTCGAAGAGTTGTAATTTCTAATGTAAATAGATACAATGCAAAGGTTGGTGCAAATAGACCGATTAGTATTCTAGAATACAAACAACTTTGTGGAAGAGCGGGAAGACCTCAATATGATGATTATGGTGAATCAATTATTGTTGGAAATGGAAATACCGATGATCTAATTGATTATTACATTAATGGTGAACCTGAACCTATTGAATCTAAAATTACTGATGATAAATCTTTGAGAACTCATATACTCAGTGTTATTGTTACTCATCCTGGAATTAAAAAAGAAGAAATTCTTGAATTCTTTTTACAAACACTTGGTGGTATACAATCCCGAAAACCCACTGTAAAGTTTGCAATTGATATTTCTTTGCGTTTTCTTTCTAGTCAATATTTAATAGTCAAAAAAGGTGAAAGATACGCTGCAACTGAATTTGGTAAAAAAACATCAATGCTTTACATTGATCCACTTACAGCTACTTATTTTAGAGATGCACTTGAAAATGTGTCTGAAGAAAGAAAACACACGTTTGGATTCTTGCATTTGATTTCAAATTGTGAAGAATTTTTTCCAAAATTTTCTCTTAGACAAAAAGACTATGAAACAGCAAGTCTCATGATTGAAAATAATTCTTCAGAACTCTTAGAACCAATCTCTGAATATGATTGCTCAAGAAGTCTTTTGGCACTTCAATCTTGGATTACTGAATCTACGGAACTTAGCCTCTCAGATAGCCTTGGAATTGAATCTGGTGATATGCACAGGATGACTGAGACTGGAAATTGGCTTTGTTATTGCCTCCGAGAGATTGCAAAGCATGTTGAACGGGCAGATTTACTTGAAGAATTAGGTGATCTACGTAGGAGAATATCTTATGGAATTAGAGAAGAACTGCTTGATCTAGTTAGGGTTAAAGGAATTGGTAGAGTTAGAGCAAGAATTCTATTCAAACATGGAATCAAAAACCTTGATGATCTAGCAAAGATTCCTGTGAATAAATTGGCAGAAATAGATAAAATTGGTTCAACCATTGCGGATAACATCAAGACAGAGTTACGAAGGGTTAGATATTGATTGATTTAGTTATTCCAGCAATTGTTTCATGTATTGTTGCATTTTTTGTTGTTTTTCTAACGATTCCACCACTAATCAAATTCTTAGAAAAAAGAAACATGGCAGTAAAAGATATGAATAAAAAAGAAGATGTTATGATTGTAAGACCTGGAGGACCATCAATAATTTTAGGAATAATTGTTTCAGAGATTGTTTTGTATGCATTTTTACAACTAAATGAAATTATTGCAATAGTTATCACAACTACTGCTGCATTTGCAATTGGATATGTTGATGATAGAAAAGTAATGGGAGGATGGTTCAAACCTGTGGCTCTTGCTATTGCTGCAATTCCAATAATTATCTTTGGTGCATATGACACTGATCTAGCATTTCCATTATTTGGTGAAGTACAAATTCCTATTCTTTATCTTGGATTAATTATTTTGATGATTCCAATTACTGGAAACACAATAAACTCTATTGATGTTTTAAATGGAGTTGCAAGTGGGTTCATGGTAATAGCAAGTTTCTCACTATCTATCTGTTTATTCATTGTACAAAATTATGAAATTGCAATTGTAAGTTTACCCTTGGGATTTGTTTCTTTAGCATTTTACAAATATCATAAGATTCCAAGTAAAATTTTTCCAGGTGATTCTGGAGCTTTAACTTTGGGTGCAATGTATGGTTCTATAGCAATTGTGGGCGGCGTAGAAATTATTGCAGCAGTTGCATTACTTCCTGCAGTAATTAACTCATTTTTGTTCCTTTCAAGCGTAAAAAAAATAGTAGAACATAGGCAAGTTAAAGGAAAACCTGTAGACCACACAGAAGATTTCAAATTAAAAGCAACTGATGATAAAACAGCTCCTGTTACTTTGGTAAGATTAATTCTTGCAGGTGGACCTATGTCTGAAAAACAGGTGGGATTTGCAATCTTTAAACTGGCTATATTTTCAGGAACTTTGGCTGTAATCACAGCATTCATGATGGGGGTTTCTCTTTGAAGGCTGGAATTTATGGATTTTTGTTTGCAATGTGGGGTTTAATTCTAATTGGTGGTGGAATTATGGTAGTTGTTTTAGGCCCCTTCACAATTCAACAATTTGGAGAATTCAATTGGATGGTTGCATCAGGTGTCAAAGTTGTAATTGCAATGATTTTGATTATTATTTGGATTTTGACACTAACTAAGATGAAAAATTGGATATTCAGAAAAGAAATAAAATCTTAATTCTCTAACCATTCTTTTTGTTTTTTGTCGTACTCTTCTCTAGTTTTTCTAATTGTAGCAGGTGATCCCATTACAACAACATTTTCAGGAACATCTCTAGTTACAACTGCCCCCATTGCAACAACACTGTTCTTTCCAACAGTAACTCCAGCTTTTATTACTGCTCGTGCTCCAATTATTGCACCATCTTCTATTGTGACTCCAACCATTTTATCACACATTGGATAAGGATCATTTGTTAAAACTGCAGCAGGTCCAATGAAAGCATTTTTACCAATTCTTGATAATGGTGGAATGTAAGCTGAACCTTCAATCTTTGTATTCTCTCCAATCTTTACATCATAATCTATATGCACAAGGGAGCCAATTTTGACATTGTCTCCAATTTCTACATTATCTCCAACATAGGTAAAATGCCAAATTGATACATTTTGACCAATCTTTGCTTTATTTGAAATAAAATTTGTAACCATTTCCTACAAATGCCATGGATTTGCCTTTGTAATAATTTTTTCAGGCAATTTATCTTTGAAATTTTTTAAAAATTCTATTTCTTGTTTTTTATCACGGAGTTCATCTGGAAGCATAATTGGAATTTCCTCAATAATGGGATAAAATCTAGAACATTTTGAACAAAACAAAACCCCTTCTGAAACAATATTATCTTTTTCTTTCATCTCAAATAATTCTAAAGGATGATTTTTATCAATCGGACATGCTAATATGTCAATCATAGATTTATTCATTTTAGATCTAAGTATATTGGAACTCCTTTTTGACTAGATAAAAGTGCAGCTTCGGCAATCTTTGAAACGTTTACTGCCTGTTGTGCCGTTACAACATGTTCATCTTTGCCTTCAATAGCATCAAGAAAACTTTGAATTTCTAATAGTAAAGGCTCTTGTTTTTCATTTTCAATGTTTTCAATTTCTTCTTGTTTTTCTATTTTGATTTCTTGTGTGATAAAATCTGATGAAATCCTTGCATCATTACAAATTGCATGAAATTTTCGAATTCTTTTTGGCGTAATCCAATTTGATGTAATGATTGCAACTTTATTATTTTTGTATCCTAACATGATTGTTGCAAAATCTTCATGTTCGTGTTTGATTTGTCCTGATCTTGCAAATACCACATTTGGCATTTCATCAAATAACCAGTTTGCAGTGTCAATATCGTGTACTGATGTATCATAAATTATTCCTACATCTTTAATGTGAAGTGGCATTCTGTTTTCTCTATGGAATTCAAGCATAATCAAATCTCCATATTTTTTTTCTTTAACCAGATTTTTTACAACTCCTACTGCAGGATTGAATCTTTCAATATATCCACAAGTTAGAATAACTTTGTTTTTTTCTGCAAGTCTTGCAAGTTCTTCACCTTCTTCAGTTTTGTATGTAAGAGGTTTTTCAACAAATACATGTTTTTTTGCTTCAAGTAATTTTTTTGCAATTCCTGCATGAGTAGATGTTGGTGTAACAACAAAGGCACCATCAAATTCTTCAGATGAAATCATATCCTCAAGTGATTCATAGTTATTTACAGAATATTTTTCTCCAAATTCTTTACTACGTTGTGCATCTGCGTCACAAATTGCACAAAGTACTCCTAATTCTGATAATATTCTGGCATGATTCTTTCCCCATCCTCCTGTGCCAATCTGAACAATTTTCATCTAATACACCGCAGTTAACCAATGAGAATAATCGTTATTTTTGTTCATTACAATGTCTGTGTATTCTTCCATCATTTTCTTTGTAATGTCTCCTGGTTTACCATTACTCATTTTCTTTCCATCAAGTGAAATTATAGGTGTGATCTCAGCTGCAGTTCCTGTTAAAAATATCTCATCAGACATTGCAAGTTCGCTTCGTGTAATGTATCTTTCAACTATTTCAATGTCCAAATCCCTTGCAATTTTAATAACTGCATCACGTGTAATTCCTTCTAGTGCAGCTGATGCTAATGATGGAGTTGCCATCTGGCCTTCTCTAACAATAAAGATATTCTCACCAGGTGCTTCACTTACATTTCCATTATGATCAAGTAAAATTGCTTCATCTACACCATTTCTTTTTGCTTCTTGTGTTGCAATGATTGAATTAAGATAATTTCCCCCCATCTTTGCTTGAGGTGGGGTTGACATGTCTGAGAATTTCCTCCAAGAAACAATTCCTGCAGAAATACCATTCTTGTTGAATAAATCCCCAAAAGGAAATGTGAACATTGCAACATTGGTTGGGGCTTTTTCAGTAACGTGAAGATTTATTCCATAATCCCCAACAAAATAAAATGGTCTGATATAACATGATTTTTTGAGTTTATTTTTTTTGCATATTCCTATTATAGCATTTGTAATCTCTTTGTCTGAAAAATTTAGTGAAATATTGTAAAACTGTCCTGATCTTCTAAAACGTTTTACATGTTCATCTAATCTAAACACATGAAGATTTTTTCCATTCCAATATGCTCTAATCCCTTCAAAGATTGATGTTCCATAGTGTATTGCATGTGTTGTAATTGGAACTTGTGCTTTTTCTGTTAGAACATATTTTCCATCAAACCAAACATATTTTGAAAGTGGAAGTTTCATAGAAAATTTTTACTGGATGTGTATTAATCTATTTTCAATTTATTTTGTTTCTCTGATTTTAGGTAGCAAAATTGTGAAAATTGACCCTCCTTCTTCAGACTTTTGAGCGTAAATTTTACCATTATGAGCCTCAATAGTATTTTTACAACTGACTAGTCCTAGACCTGTACCGTCTTGTTTTGTAGTGTAAAATGACTCAAATATTATCTGAAGCAAATTTTCTGGAATTTTTACTTCGAACAATCTCACCAATAATGTTTTAAAAAGACTCTTTTAATTTCACTTGATGGTAATAACTGCAATTGTTGCAGAAGATGATGAAGCAAATCTAGAATTGTTTTCAGAAATACTTGAACTAAATAACATTACTATATTATCCAAAGTTGTTAATGGCAAAGAAGCTGTAGATTCTTTTAAATCAAAAAGACCTGATATTGTATTTCTAGATATTATGATGCCTGATTTTGATGGTCTATATGCGTTAGAAAATATTAGAAAAATTGATCCATCCGCTAAAGTAGTAATGGTAACAGCTGACACTTCATCCGAAAGTGAAACCATTCTCAAAAAATTACAACCAAATGCTGTAATTCACAAACCCTATGAAGTTGCAACTATAACCCATATCGTAGAAGATAATCTAGATTTAAAAATTCAATCAGATTGATCTGTTGACCATCCTTCTTTAGGAAATTTCATTCCTGCAACCCTTCTAGTTGTATCTTCTACATTTGCAAACTCTTCTATTGTTTTCCAATTCTCTTCAATAATTTTTGCAATATTTTCAGTTACATCATCTTTCCATGATGTGTCTTTTCCAGATGCAGCATCATACATTTTTTCTTTAACTGATGAGGCTGAAAGAGATCTTCTCTCCCCTATCTTTGGTTTTAATCTGTAAATCTTCAACATGTATCCTTCTGCTTTGTCTCCTGTATATGAAAAAAAATCCCCTTCAACTCCACGTAAAATCTGCTTTCTTAACTTCCATGATTTTGGTGAGAGTAATGGCGGCATGTATTTTTTAAATGGTGCAAAAAATGCATAATCTTCAGTAATTTCAACAGAACTTCCAAATTCTGATTCTAACATTTTCTTTCTAATTTCAAAACTAAATGGGAAACTTTTACTGTTAATCTCTTTTTCACCATCTTTGAAAACAACAGGCATCACCTTTACAACGTCTGCATCTTTTTTTAACTCCTCAATAATCTCTACATGAGCTTTTGTAACTGGATTAAGATGTGCAAGATATAGTGCAGTAATCAATTAGATTAACTAAACAAATCTCATATTTCAATGATTGATTTTTTTTAAAAATTCTATCCGTATGATTCGTACTTGACTTCAAAACTTCCATCTTCACGTTTGTCATGTTCTGTAACAAAGCCTTTTGGTTTTAAGAAGTCCATAACACCATCAATTGTGCCTTGCCAGCCACAAACATAGAATATTGTATTTTCTTTAGTAATTTTATCTCCAATTAATTCTTCTAATGGAGACATTCCGTTATCTCTTGGTCTTAGGAATGTTTCAACTCTGCCTACTTGACCTGCCCATGATCTGTTAAACCACTCTTGAGGTCTACTTATTGCTGCTCTGTATTTGAAATTCCATTCATCTTTACCTCTTCTAATGCTCTCATTTTCTAATTCCGTTAACAGATCTTTGTAACTTAATTCATCCACATAACTAGCACCATGTAATACAACAATCTCTCGTTTGTCCCCTGAATCATGTAGATGTTGTGCAAAACTAACAAAAGGTGCAAGACCAGTTCCTCCTCCAATACAGATAATTCTTCTGTTGTCTTTTTCTCCATTTGGAAGATCTTCATTGATTAGCAATGCTCGTCCTGTTGGTTTTAACCAAAGAATTTCATCTCCTTCTTTTGCATTAAACAATTGTGTAGTTAGTCTTCCAGGAAGTGGTTTTCTAACCCATCTAATTACAAGTTCAACGTAATCTCTATTTTCTGGATGTGATGCAATTGAATAGGCTCTTCTAACAATTTTTCCTCCTTCAACAGGATTTGGTAATCCTAATGTGATAAATTGACCAGCTTTGTACTCTGGAACTGGACCTTCTTTTGGAACTAATCTAATAATTACAAGATCTTCTTTTAATAATTGAACATATGTGATTGTTGCTTTGTTATCTACCACCATAACGATTCAATCATAATATTGACGGTTAAATATATTGTGTTAATTTCATACATCGATTTTGTGTTTGACCGCTAAACGTTAATAACCAATTTGAAAAATATTAATGATTCAGAATTCTGAATATGGGCCGGTCGTCTAGTCTGGTAGGATAGGTGCATGGCATGCATCGGATCAAGGGTTCAAATCCCTTCCGGTCCACTTTTACTTTTTTAACTTTGAAAGCATTTTTAGTAATTCAGAGTCTGCGTCTTTTGACATTTCTTTGATTCTTTCTTCAGAAATTGAAAATTTTAGATTAATTATTGCATGTAGTGCACTTTTTCTTACTTCTACATTTGTGTCTAAAACTGAATCAAGAATAATTTCTTTTTCTCCTTTCGCTTTTAGATAACCCAATGCACCAATTGCACATGATCTTACCATAGAACGTTCATCTTTTGCAAGTTTTGTTATGTTGGGAATTGCATCTGTTTCATTTCGATTTGCTAATGCTAGTGCTGCAAAACCTCTAATATTCTTACTAGGGGAATCCAAATTTTTAATTAAAAAATTCGAAATTTTATTTTTATTTAATACGAGTGAACTAAATGCTTCTCCGCGTACTTTAATATCGTCATCATCTAATTTTGAAATAATTTTTTCTAAAACTTCTGGATTATCTGTTTTATCTAATGTTTTTAAAATTTTAATTTTTTCTTCATTACTTCCAGATTCTAAAACTTTTACAATATTTTCCAAATTCTAAATAAAATCTTGTTTTCCAGTTAATAATGGTTCAAATCTTTCAAAAAAATTTACTTAGACTAGAAAAAACACTTTTAGCTTTAAATTATCCTTAAATACCAAATTTTCCATGTCGACCGAAGCAAGAGACACCATATTCATTGGTAAAAAGCCCTTGATGGCATATGTTACATCAACATTGATTCAATTGGCAAACATACCATCCGTCAACATCAAAGCTAGAGGACTCAGCATTGGACGTGCTGTGGATGTAGCTCAAATCATTGCAAGAAAAACAGAAAATGCAGGATACTCTATCGGAGAAATCAAAATTGGCTCCGAATCTTTAGAGTCACAAGACGGTAGAACAAGAAACGTTTCAACAATAGAAATTGAAGTAAAGAGAAATCAGTCATAACTGACTTTACTTGTAATTTTTTATTTTATTCTCTTTTTGAAAACCCGTACTTCTTTTCCATCTTTCTGAATTTTGAAAGTTCTACAAGATCATTGAATTGATCAAAATTAACTACTTTGTTTTTGTATTTGGAAGTTGTTCCTGTTTTCTTTAATTCTTGAAGTATGTTCATTGTAGCAAAAGTGTTTGCAAACAATACTGATAACGGGTACAAAATTATTTTGAATCCCATTTTGTGTAATTCTTGGGCTGAACTTATTGGAGTTGCTCCACCTTCAATCATGTTTGCAACAAGTGGTGCTTTTATTGACTTTCCAATCTGTTTCATCTCTTCAATTGATCTTGGTGCTTCAACAAATACTGCATCAGCTCCTGTTTTTTTATTTTGCAATCCTCTTTCTATTGCAGCATCAAGTCCTTCTGTTGCTCTTGCATCAGTTCTTGCAACAATTATGAAATCTTTATTTTCTCTTGCATCTATTGCAGCACCAAGTTTTTCTGTATATTCTTCTTGTGTAACAACTTCTTTTCCTTGCATGTGTCCGCATCTCTTTGGCCATCTTTGATCTTCTAGAAAAATTCCTGATGCTCCTGCAGATTCTAATTCTTTTACAAGTTTCCAAACACTTAATGCATTTCCATAACCTGTGTCTGAATCTACTATTACTGGAACTTTAACTGCTCTGCAAATCCTCCTTGCATTGTCAACTGTTTCTGTTGCACCTATGAACCCATAATCTGGCATTCCAAAGAGAGTTGCTGATGTACCATATCCTGTTTGAAACATTGCATCAAATCCTACCTTTTCTGCAATTTTAGCACCAATTGCATCATAAACTCCAGGAATAACTAGAGGTTTGTTAGATTTTAGCATACTACGTAATTTTTTCATAAATTTACTTTTTTTCTGAATTATTTATGATTTTAAGCAACTATCTCATTTACTATCTGCTCTACTCTTTCATGTTGTTCAATAGTATCTTTGTAGAATAGTGTAATTGTACCTCTAACATGGCTTTGTTGACATATTTTACTTCTAATATTTGACTTGATTTTTTCAAATTCTCCTGTAATTCTTACTATGATATCATATTCTCCATATGTTTTCTGGATTTCATCTATGCCTTCTACTTGCATGAGTTTTTTTACAATTTCTGGACGTCGATCAATTTCACATTTTATGAGGACATATGCTGCTTTTGGTTCTCCTTTTACCACTATACTGTATAGTTTCTTTGAAATAGTTGATCGTTATCATTATAGATTATACAATCTATGTAATTTACGTAATTCTACGATTTAGTCGATTTTGATTTCTTTGCCTTTCTTTTCAACATTTTTTACATCAATTTTTTTTAGTTCTTCTTGAAGAAATTTTCTGTATTTTTCAGTTTCTTCACTAGTCATATTTGCAACATTTGAACTCAAGATTGCTCCCATAGAAGATATTTTTTCTAGCAGATCCATTGCTACAAATCTTCCAACATTTCCTAATCTGAAAAGAACATCTAATTGTTTTTTTACAATGTCATTGACTTTGTCTACGTCTTGTGCAGTTTCAGCGCCTTTCTCTGTTAGTTGATACTTTCCATCTTTTGTTTCTTGAATTAATCCTTCGTCTAACAATCTTCCTAGTAATGGATAGATCAGACCTGGTGATGGTTTCCAAATTCCATTACTTTGCTCAACTGCATAATCGATAATCTCTTTTCCAGTTTGCTCTTTTTTCTTCAATAATTCTAGAATGAAGTATCTTGAAAATCCTCTTGGAACTGAACTCCCTACTCTTTGAAACCATTCAGAAATCATCACTAGTGATATCACTAGTGATATATATGAATATTTTGGATCACGCCTAGCAATTACTACATATTTATCCCGCCCTAAGCAAGTTTGTCTTAAAATGGTCGATTCAATTGAGTTTGATTTGATAATTTGTGGTTCTGGCTTAGCTGGTCTTAGGGCTGCAATTGCAGCTGCCAAAAAAGGACCTAATCTGAAAATTGGTATTGTTTCAAAATTACAAGTAATGCGTTCTCACTCTGTTTCAGCAGAAGGTGGAACTGCGGCAGTTATTCAAGAAGATGCAGGTGACACAATTGAATCTCATGTTTATGATACCGTAAAAGGTAGTGACTTTCTTGCAGACCAAGATGTTGCAGAAAGACTTTGTGTTGAGATGCCCCAAGAAATTCATCAGTTAGATCATTGGGGTATGCCATGGTCTAGAAAAGATGATGGAAGAATTGATCAACGAAATTTTGGTGGTTATAGTTTTCCAAGAGCAACTTATGCCTCTGACAAAGTTGGTTTCTTTGAAATGCAAACATTGTATGACACATGTCAAAAACATGAAAATATAGAATATCTTAACGAATGGTTTGCAACATCCATTGTTCATGATGGTAAAAAATTCATGGGTCTTACTGCAATTGAATTAGGCTCTGGAACATTTTACACAATCAAAGGAAAAGCTCTCATCATTGCAACTGGTGGTGCTGGAAGATTATACAGTTTTTCAACTTATGCTTTATCATCAACACCTGATGGTTTGGACATGGGATTACGTGCAGGTATGGCACTTAAAGATATGGAGTTTGTACAATTCCATCCTACTGGTATTTTGCCATCTGGTATTCTGATCACTGAAGGTGCAAGAGGAGAAGGTGGTTATCTTCTAAACAATAAAGGTGAAAGATTCATGAAAACTTATGCAGCTGGAAAAATGGAGTTAGCTCCACGTGATATTGTTTCTCGTTCTATTATGACAGAAATTCAAGAAGGTCGAGGTTTCAAACATGAAACAGGAGTTGCTTGTATGAAACTTGATTTGAGACATCTTGGCGATGAAAAGATCAAAGAGAAGTTAGGTGGAATTAGAGAGATTTCTATCAAATTTTCAGGAATTGATCCTGCTAAAGAATTACTTGACATTAGACCTGTTTGTCATTATATGATGGGTGGGCTTCATACTGATATTGATGGAGCAACAGAGATCCAGGGTGTTTGGGCTGCAGGTGAGGCTGCATGTAACAGTGTTCATGGCTCAAATAGATTAGGCGCAAACTCTACTTCCGAATGTATTGTTTGGGGTAAAATTACAGGTGAACTTGCAGCTGAATATGCTATGAAAAATACAACTGCAGATCAATGGCCACATCACTTGGTTGCAGCAGAAGAGAAGAGAATCTATGATGGAATATTTAGAGGAAATGGTGATGCAAATCCCTATGAAATTAGACAAGAGTTAACTGATGTCATGAATGATAAAGCATATGTTTACAGAAATGAAACTGATCTTGTTGCCGGTCTTAAAAGAATTCGTGAACTAAAAGCACAAACTTGGAAACACGTTGATGATAAAGCAAAAGAGTACAATACCAACTTTTCAAATGTTATGGAACTTGATTCTATGTTCCGAGTAGCTGAAATTGTGTTGATTGGTGCAATTAACAGAAAAGAATCTCGTGGTGCTCATGCAAGAACTGATTATACTAAAAGAGATGATGCAAACTTTTTGCATCACACATTAGCCTATTATGATCCAAATGAACCAATAATGAAAACACATCCAGTGACAATCACTAAGTATCAGCCTGTGGAGAGAAAATATTAGATGACTCAAGACGAACACAAAGAAGGTTTCAAAGGAATGGCTAATCCTAGCCGTTATGGAATTGAAAGGGTAGCTTATTGGTTAATGAGATTAAGTGGTTTAGGATTATTAGCATATTTTATCGGTCACATTTATGAAACTAGTAATATTTTACGAGGACGCGTAGGATGGAATGAGTTTTTAGAATTAACTCAAACTACTGAAGGACACATTGTTTTGGCAATTGTAATTGCAATGTGTGTATTCCATACTGTTAATGGAATTAGAGTAATGTTAGGACATGGTGGAGTTGGTGTTGGAAAACCTGCAAGACCTGATTATCCATATGACCCAGCATCTCAAAATTACAGACACAAGATAGGAATCTATTCTGCAATAATTCTTGCTGCAATTGCTATGATGTACGGATTGGCCGTAATGTTTGGTGAGTAAAATGAGAGAAAGCACAATTATGAAAATCCACTATGGAACTGCTTTGGCAGCAGTTGCTCTGGTGGCCGTTCACATATTGATGCGTATGACTATGAATTTTGCTGACTCTTTAGAATATGAAACTGTTCTTGCAAATTACAAGTTCATTCCATATGCAATAATGTTGGAATTGATCTTAGTTTTACTTTCGATTCATGGATTTAATGGATTACGTGTAATCTTATTGGAACTTAAACAAGGACGTATGTATGAAAAAGCAGTATCTTATGGTTGTCTTGCAGCAATGTTTGGATTAATTGCATATGGTTCACGAACAATTATTATGACTAACATGGGGATGGTGTAGAGATGGCACAAGTTTCCAGTATTGCAGATGACCAATCTTCCCAATCAATCACTCTTAGAATTGCAAGATACAATCCTGAAAAAGACAATGAAAGACAATTCATGGAATTTACTGTTCCATATGAAAAATGGACTACTGTACTTGAAGCAATTCTTGATGTAAAGAAACATTTTGATCATTCAGTTGCAGTACGTTATTCGTGCAGACAAGCAACATGTGGTTCATGTGGAATGATAATTAATGGAAAACCGAGACTTGCATGTTTTACAAAAATTAGTGAACTTGATTCAAATGTTGTAACTGTAGAACCAATGAATAACTTCCCAATCATTCGTGATTTAGCTGTAAAGTTTGAACGATTATTTGACACTCACCACAAAATCAAACCTTACTTAGATAGAGATGACACTGAATTAGAATCTGATACAAAAGAATTTTTACAATCTCCAGAAGAACTAGAACAATACATACAATTTGCAAACTGTATCAAATGTGGTTTGTGTAATTCAGCATGTCCTACCATGGCTACTGATTCTTCATTTGTTGGCCCACAAGCTCTTGCTCAAGCCTATCGTTATGTGGCTGATAGCAGAGATAAAGGAAAAGATTCTAGACTAAAAATTATTGATGACTCTCATGGAATTTGGAGATGTCACTTTGCTGGCTCTTGTAGTCAGGTATGTCCAAAAGGCGTTGACCCTGCAATGGGAATCCAACTTCTTAGAGGATATATGCTAGGTTTTAGAAGTTAACCAAGTTTTTTTGGATTAGGACTATTGTTAACTTGATTGTTGATCTGCTCTGCCATAAAGTGATTTGAGACATTTACTTTAACATCTTCAACTCCATCCACTTTCAAAAGGTTGTCATGTATATCTTGACAAATTTTAAAACCAAACACTGCTGGACAGAATGGACTTGTTAAATGCAAATCAACTTTGACATTACTATCATTGATATCAACCTCATCAATTAATTCTAATTCTACAATTGATGTGTTAATTTCTGGATCTACAATCTTTGATAACTCATCGAAGAGTTTTACTCTAAGCTGTTTGATATCTTGACTCATGTGGGCAAAAGCGTCGATGCTATATATAACCATTCTAGAACCTTAGGTAATGTATCGTTCACGTCTTGGAAATGATTTGAGTGATGTTACTTTAGATTATGTTTCATCTATTGATGATGATTCTGCTATTGCTTTCTATGATATTCTTGGAAGTCAAGCTCATGTTTTGATGTTATATCAACAAAACATCATAACAAAAACTGATGCAAAAAAGATCCTTTCTTCTTTGGAGAGTTTGAAAGATGAAACATTTGATTCATCATCTGGTGCAGAAGATATTCATGAATTAATTGAGACACTAGTAATCAAACGAGCTGGGATGGCCAGTGGTGGAAAAATGCATACTGCACGTTCAAGAAATGATCAAGTTGTTTTAGATATCCGAATGAAAATTAGAGATGACATCAACATTATCTGCAATTGTCTCCTTGATACTATTGAAGCACTAGTTTCCGTGGCTAAAAACCACCAAAAAACAATCATGCCACTTTATACACATCTTCAACAAGCTCAAGCTGGTTTATTCTCTCATTATCTTCTTGCGCATGCTGATGTTTTGTCAAGAGATTTTCAAAGACTCTATGGAACTTTTGAAAGAATAAATCAAAGCCCATTAGGTGCCGGACCTGTTGGTGGCACAAGTATTCCAATTGATAGACATAGTACTGCAAAGATGTTAGGATTTGATGATCTAGTTGAAAACTCACTTGATGCAACTAGTACACGTGACTTTGTAGCAGAATATGTCTCAATGATCTCAATTTTAATGACTAATCTAAGTAAAATTGCTGAAGACTTTGTAATTTGGTCAACATCTGAATTTTCTTTTATTGAATTGTCTGATGAATTTACATCTCCATCAAGTGTAATGCCACAAAAGAAAAATCCTGATATTTTGGAATTGACTCGTGGAAAAACAGCTGAAGTGATTGGAAATCTTACTGCAATTTTATCTACTATCAAAGGATTAGCATCTGGTTATGGACGTGATTTACAACAGATAAAATCTTCAATTTGGTCAACATCAAAAATTTCAATCAATACTCTTTTAATTTTAAAATCAATGCTTCTTACTTTGAAAGTAAATGAAAAACAAATGAAAAAAGTAACCGAATCTAGCAATCTGATTGCTTTAGATATTGCAGAAAAATTAGTTCAAGAAGGAATTCCATTTCGTGTAACTCATAAAATTGCTGGTTCATTAGTTCAACTAGCACACATTTCAAAAAAACCACTTTCAAAATTAACTCCATCTGACCTCAAAAAATCTGTAGATGGCACAAAAGTTGATCCTAAACTAGTTTCTAAAATCATCTCTTCTACAACTGTGGTATCTTCTCTAAAGGAGAGAAAATCTTATGGTTCTTCAGGATATGATGAACAAAAACGAATGATTTCTGATAGACTCAAAAAAATTAATGATTTTAGAACTGATCTTACTCATAGAGAAAACAAAATTAATTCTTGTATTGAAGATTTGAAAAAACAAATCGATGAAATAATTTAATGAAAAAAGAAAAGTAGCGGGTCTAAAGGGATTCGGACCCTTGACAACCGGATTAAAAGTCCGGTGCGCTACCTGGCTGCGCCATAGACCCTCACGAAAAATGCTTTACGTGTATAATTTAGTCTTTTACAAAATTTATTGTTGTGACAGAAACTTTTAATCTGGCAATCTGACTCATTGAACTTGTGCCCTTGTAGTATAGCCCGGTCTAGAATTCGGCCCTGTCACGGCTGAGACGCGTGTTCAAATCCCGCCGAGGGCGCCATTATTTTCATTTATTCATTTGAAAACCGATCAAAATTGTTTTTTCGTAATTTATCGTTCTAAAACTAATAATTTCCAGTCTTTGTCACAAGAATATTAAAATTCAGGCAAATTTGTGATTATTTTGTTGTCTGAAGAGAAAAAAGAATCTGAAGAAGCAAAACCTACTGAAGATCCTGCATCAGAGAAACCATCTGCTGAAGACGCTGCAAAAGCAGAAGCTGCAAAAGCAGTTGAAGAAGCAAAACAAGCATCTGATGCAATTGCAAAAGCTGAAGCTGCTGCAAAAGCCGCAGAAGAAGCTGAAAATGCTGTAAAAGAAGCCATTGCAAAAGCAGAAGCTGCAAAAGCTGAAGCTGAAGCTGCAGCAGAAGAAGAATACAAAGCAATTGCAGCTGAAGTAAAAGCAGATGCTGCAAAAGCACCAGACTATACCTTTAAGCGACAAGGTGAGGAAATTTTTAGACGTGAAATGGGTGAACCTGAATTTTGGTTAGAAAAAGAGGATCGTTTCCCACGACCAATTCTTACTGCAGAACAACAAGAATCACTTACATTAAAAGCAGAAACTCCCCAAGATCAAACCCCTGCATATAATCCTGAAAATGTACTTAGTCCAGAATTTGAAGGAAAATCAAATTATGAAAGGGGTATTGGTGAAATTTTAGAAGTTGCAAAATTAAAACTTGAAACATTAAAGAATAATCCTGATTCAACTGAAAAAGAAATTAAAGACACAGAAGATGAAATTACTTATTTAGAATCATTACACGAAAATTATTTTATTGGTATGAACGTGTTTAGAACAGCTCATGGTGGACGAGACAAAATAGCAGCTAAATGAGGATGAGATGATTTGGGTAACGTTAGTTTTGATGTAATGAATGCACGAGTGACTTTCAAAAATGTACCAATTCATTCTTTATCCAAATTTGAATTCAAGGATGTACCTGCTGCATGTGAAGAATTTAAAAAGATTCCTGGTGTTGATGAATGTATTATTATTCAAACAGCAAGTAGAGTTGAAATCTTTACAGTAAGTAATGTTGAAGATGAAGATTCCCCTGATGCAAGAAGAGAGGAAGCAAAAGGTCTTGTATTAAACCAAGTTAAAGATACTTGGGTGTCATTATCTTCATTAGAGCAAATCGATATTGATCATTTTGATCAAACAATTGAAGTTTACAAAGGCAATGATGTCTATCTTCATTTGTTACGTTTAGCTGCAGGACTTGATTCTTTTGTTGTAGGCAAACGGGAAGTGTATGATGAAATTACTCAATCTCTTGAAAAAGCAAAACAAGCAGGAACTTCGGGTAAGATTCTGAATAAATTATTTGATGGTGTTATTAGATTAGCCACAAAAATGAGAGATGCTACTGGAATTGAAAAAGATGTCATTTCTCTTGGTGATATTGCAGTGAAATTAGTTGATGAAAAAGCTGGTTTAGATGCTAAAAAGAAAGTATTGTTGATGGGAACTGGTGAATCTGCAGCACAAATTGCAAAGACTCTCAAAAAGAAAGAAGTTCCATATGATGTTGCAAGTAGAACTATTGATAGAGCTACTGGTTTTTCAACAGTAGTGGGTGGAACTCCTGTAGACTTTGAAACTGCATTGGCAGGTTTAGACAAGTATGATATTGTATTTGTTGCAACTACTGCTGATTATTTCATTATCACTCATGAAAGAATTAGATTAGTTATGGAAGAAAAGAAGAAAGGTACTCTTATCATGGATATTTCCGAACCAAGAGCTGTGAATGAGGATATCACATCTCTTCCAGGAATAAAATTATTGTTTAGAGATCAAATTGCAGAAATCTATGATGAAAGTGTAAAAGCTAGAAAAGGTATTGTTCCTGCAGTTGAAAAAATTATAGACAAAGAATTACCTGTATTGTCAATTAGAATGCAAAAATTAGAAAATTAATTTTCTTAAAGACCTTGTTTTCTTAATAGAAACTGCATAATAGCTTCTTTAGAGTAATCAATTCCATGTTCTTCTTCAGTGTGATTTCTAAAGTCTACAATAACTTCTTCTGTCTCTCCATTAGCTACGAAGTCACATTCAAAACCATAATCTCTACACTTCAGTTCTGTCATACTTTTGAAAAAAAAGTCTCACTATAAAAATCCACAGGTAGTAATTACATGGGGGATAACAGATCCTAAAAATGAAACTTGAATACTTTTTATTTATCCGTAGGATTCAAATTTGATACCAAAACTTCCGTCTGGTTTCTTTTCATGTTCTGTAACAAAGCCTTGTGGGCCTAGAGAGTCAATTACTCCATCAATTGTTCCTTGATAACCACAAATGTAGATGATTGTGTTTTCAGGAGTAATTTTTTCACCTACCATTTCTTCCACAGGTGACATGCCTGTTTTTTTATCAGGTGCAAAAAATGATTCAACCCTACCTACATGACCATTCCATGATCTATTGAAAAATTCTTTTGGTCTACTAATAGCTGCTCTATATCTAAAGTTCCATTTGTCTCTTCCTCGTCTTTCACTTTCCAACTCTAAATCTGTAAAGAGGCGTTTGTAGCTTAATTCATCAACATAACTGGCGCCATGTAATACAACCACTTCTCTTTTATCATTTACATCATGGAAATGTTTTGCAAATGCAACAAATGGTGCAATACCTGTACCCCCACCAACACAAATCACTCTTCTTTTATCTTCTTGTCCATTTGGAAGCGTGTCACTAATTTGTAATGCAGTTCCACTAGGATCCCCTAACCAAACTTCATCACCAACACTTGCATAGAATAATTCTGTAGTCACTCTACCTGGAAGTGGTTTTCTTACCCATCTAATTACAAATTCAAAATAATCTCTGTTTTCTGCATGTGATGCAATTGAATATGCTCTTCTAACAATTTTTTTTTCTGCTGGTATTGGAACACCGATTGTCAAAAATTGACCTGTTTGATATTCTGGCATTCCTCCTTCTGGAAGTAGTCTGATAATTACAAGATCTTCTTTTAATAATTCTCTGTAAATGACCTTGGCCTTTGTCTCACTAACCATACCACAAGTTTTTTCGCTACTTTGGATAAATATATTTCTGTTATATCTGATGAAAAAATTAATTTCTTAACGAAAATTTGAAACTTTATTCATTGATCTGTGACATTATTTCATCAAGAATTTTCTGATTTGCAGCTGCAATAAAAGAAACTCTTGTGTCATAGCTTAGATCCGCATCTAGTGGATTCAAATTTGCATCCAGTAATAATCCTCCAGCTTCTTTGACAATCAAATAACCTGCTGCAATATCTTGAATTCTAATTTTATCTCGTAAATCAATGAAAATGTCCATTAATCCTCTTGCAAATAATGCCATTTCGAGTGCGTTAGCACCAAAATGTCTTGTATGGTTATGGTTTTCAAAAATTGGATGAAGCTTTTTCATTAGTTCTGTTGATGCACCTGATGTGTTAATTCCTACAATTTTGTAAATTGGGTCCTTGTTGTGAACTTTCATTTGTTCTTGATTAAAATAGGAACCTTTGTCTTTTGATGCCCAATACATTTCACCATTATGGAGATTTGTGATAACCCCATCTGTAATGGAACTAAGTTTATTTTCTGTTGCAAAAGCTAATGAACTACAAAAGAAAGGAACTCCTCTTACTGCATTTGCAGAACCATCAATTGCATCCATAATCACAAAACCTTTTGGCTCTTTTGATAATTCAACTCTACCACATTCTTCACCTAAAACTACGCATGGAAAATTAATTTCTTTTAAAAAATCTAAAACCGTTTTTTCAGCAATAATGTCTATGTTTCTTGAAATATCTCCTCCTGCTCCTCTTCCAAAATCCCCTGCAGCATGTTCTGTTCCTGCAAGATCTTTTACATTTTCATAAATCTTGTTTGAAACTTCACGAAGAATTTCGATAACTTCCACAAACAATATTTTTTTGACTCGTAATTTAAGTGAAGAAAATTTTTGTTTTGAAAGCATAAATAACAACACATTGAATTTTGAATGTGAGTGGAAAAGACGAATCAATTTTTAGTAAAAGTGCTTTAATGGGAACAAAACCTGGAAAGCAAATTATCAAACAGGGTTTATTCAAATCCAAGGGATTCAAATTATTTAATCAATATAAGCAAGAGGCTGAAGACACGTTCCCCACATTTGCTCAAAGATTTGCAAAAAATCTCTTTGAACAAATTAATGCTGATCAATCCCCAAACACCACACAACAACAATTCGCTGAAGAAGTAGGTTCTACTGAAATTATTTTGAACGCATCTGAAATTGAGCCTATAAAATCTAAACTACAAGATTTTGACACCTTACATGATAGGGTACTTAGAATTTTAAATTCTAATTTTGTCAAAATGACATTTCCTGTTTTTAATGGTCTGTTTGATGCATCAACAGATTATTTCAAAGATGATAAAAACACTACAATGAGGGAAGATATTGTTGATGGTCACATTATTGCAATTGATCTTAGTGAACCGATGGATAGAATTGTAGATAAAGATGAAGACTTGGAATACTTAGATGATTACAAATTAATGAATCCATATATTTTGAAACTTGCTCGAGAAAAAATTTCAAAAGGTGGTGAAGATGTACTCAAAGAATTTGAAGAGGGTTTTAAGCAAGCAAGAATTGGGCAATACCTTGATACAAAATTAAAAGATAAACCTACAGAAATTACTGAAGAAGAATTAATTGAAAGTTACAAAAAATATCGTTCTGTTATGGGAACTGCCGGTAGAAACATGGCTCTAAACCGTGCACCTTTAGCTGATATTTTTTACACTGGAATGGCAAAAGCTGCTGAATCTGTAGGATGTGGAAATGAAATTGAAGATAGTATTAGGGATAGAGCTGCAAAAATTCCTTCTTGGCCACTATTTTATTCATTAAAAATGAATGATGCAAAACGTGGATTTGAAGAAACAATGAATCATAGCGAATCTTATTTGAAAGAAGCAAGAGATGCTCTAGAACAGTTACCTGATAATTTTTCACATACCAAATTTTTAGAATTCCTATTCCTTACTGTTGAACATTATAATCAATTCTGGTATAAGAAATTACAAGAAGAAAACATCTGGTCAGATTTGAACAAAAATCTTCCAAGAAAGTGATAAAATTGATGTGGTCTGAAAAATACCGACCTCAGAATATTTCTGACATGGTTGGAAATGAAGAATCTCGTTCTGTAATCATGGAATGGTTTGCAAAATGGAAAAAAGGCACAAAACCTCTACTTTTGGTTGGCCCTCCTGGAATAGGAAAAACTACTATGGCATTTCTTGTAGCCAAACAATTCGGTTATGATATGATTGGGCTTAATGCAAGTGACGTTAGAAGTAAATCAAGAATTAATGAGATTCTTACTCCTGTTTTAGGAAATGTAAGCGTTCTTGGAACTCCTATGATATTTGTTGATGAAGTAGATGGTATTCATGGTCGTGGAGACTATGGTGGTGTTGCAGCACTTGTTGATATACTAAAAGAACCAACCGTCCCAATAATTCTTGCTGCCAATGATGACTCTTCTGATAAAATGAAAAATATAAAAAAAGTTGTAAAAATAATTTCTTTCAAAAAAATCCCACCACGTCTTCTTCGAGTTTATTTGGAAAATATTTTGAAAAAAGAAAGTGCAAAACTTAGTCCTGGGTCATTAATCAAAGTAATTGACAAATCTCGAGGTGATATTCGTTCAATGATCAATTTAACACAATCAATGGTTACCGGATTTAATCCGCAAACAGAAACAAAATTTGAAAATATTGATGTTGAAGATGGAATTAATGCATTTTTCAAATCAAAATCTGTTGAAGAAGCTCGAAGTGTTTTGTATTCTATGCAAATTGATCCTAGAGAAAAAATTAATGCATTTTATTCTAGTATTGTTACAAGTAATCTGGATGCTGATACCTCTGCAAAGTATTTAGAAATAATTTCTGAAGCTGATATGCATTATGGAAAAATTGTTAGAACACAAAATTGGCGATTGTTAAGATATCTTAATGATATTTTGATCAAACTTTATCAAAATGATGATAGAGTTAGATATGCTCAATACAATCTTTCATGGCCTTTACTTAATAGAATTCGTTGGGATGGTGCAAAAATAAAATCACTTTCTTCTGTTATGGCAAAAAAATTACATTTGTCATCTAGTGCATTTGTTACCTTTGGATTACCTTTTGTTTTATTTTGTATTAAAAACAAAACATTGGAGTTGGAACTAGAAGAAGCCTTTGGTGATATTATTGAAAAGGAGATTGAACTAATGCAATGAGTTGGAGAAAAATACCTATGAAGTTCCCTGGAACTTGTATTGTATGCAATGAAAAAATAGAGATCAATGAAATTGGTCTCTGGGCAAAAGGACTTGGTGTAAAACATGAAAAATGTGCTGAAGTTCATGAACTACAGTGTTTAGTTTGTGGTGGTCACGCTGGGTGTGAACAATGTGAATTCCAGGAAATCTGTGATATTGCAAACGTCTCTCAATTTTGTATATGTAAAAACTGTAGTGAGAAAAATGATACCTTTGCCTCCTACCAAAAAGCCACTAACAAAAAATTTCCAATTATTAACTCATAATTTTCTAAAATTCTCAATATTCTACATGGTATTTTCTAAAAAAATTTGATAGAAATTTCTTCAAACTAAATTAATATAGGAAATCGTTTTGGACTAGATTACTATCATGCATTCAGAAAAACTGGAAAATTATAGTAACAAACACAAAACTTCTCAACAAGGTGGTGGTCAAGATAGGATCAAAGCCCAGCATGATAAAGGCAAATTAACTGCACGAGAGAGAATCGATCTTTTGTTAGATGAAGGCAGCTTTACCGAAATTGATCCAATGGTAACTCATCATTATCATGAATATGATATGCAGAAAAAGAAGTTCTTTACTGATGGTGTAGTTGGCGGATATGGAAATGTTAATGGTAGACAAATCTTCGTATTTGCTTATGATTTTACAGTTCTTGGTGGAACTCTAAGTCAAATGGGAGCCAAAAAAATTACTAAACTAATGGATCATGCAGTTAGAACTGGATGTCCAGTTATCGGAATTATGGATTCTGGTGGTGCAAGAATTCAAGAAGGAATAATGAGTCTTGATGGATTTGCAGATATTTTTTATCATAATCAATTAGCTTCAGGAGTTGTTCCTCAAATTACAGCAAGTATTGGTCCTTCTGCTGGTGGTTCAGTGTATTCACCAGCTATGACAGACTTTGTTGTAATGGTAGAAAAGGCAGGATCAATGTTTGTTACTGGTCCTGATGTTGTAAAGACCGTTTTAGGTGAAGAAATTTCAATGGATGATCTTGGTGGAGCTATGACGCATGGCTCAAAAAGTGGAGTTGCACACTTTGTTGCACAAAATGAATACGAATGTATGGATTACATCAAAAAATTAATCTCATTTCTTCCACAAAATAATTCCGAAGAACCTCCAAAAATAAAAACTGATGATGATCCAAACAGATTAGATCATAATCTCATTAACGTTATCCCCGAAAACCCATTACAACCTTATGATATGAAAGAAATTATCAACTCTATTGTGGACAATCATGAATTCTTTGAAGTTCATGAATTGTTTGCACCAAATATTGTTGTAGGCTATGGAAGAATGGATGGTCAAGTAGTTGGAATTATTGCAAACAATCCAATGCATTTGGCAGGAGCACTTGACATTGATTCATCAAACAAATCTGCTCGTTTCATTAGATTCTGTGATGCATTTAACATCCCCATTATCACACTAGTAGACACACCAGGTTACATGCCAGGTTCTAATCAAGAACATAACGGTATCATTAGACATGGTAGTAAACTACTCTATGCATATTGTGAGGCAACCGTTCCAAGAATTACACTTGTAATTGGAAAGGCATATGGTGGTGCATACATTGCAATGGGAAGTAAGAATCTTAGAACTGACATTAATTATGCATGGCCAACTGCGCGTTGTGCTGTATTAGGTGGAGAAGCTGCTGTAAAAATCATGAACAGAAAAGACTTGGCAGATGCAGACAACCCTGAAGAACTTAAGAAGAAATTGATTGATGAATTTACAGAGAAATTTGAAAATCCATATGTTGCAGCATCTCACGGAACTGTTGATAATGTAATTGATCCTGCAGAAACAAGACCTATGTTGATTAAAGCCCTTAAAATGCTTGCAAACAAAAGAGACAAACAACTTCCTAGAAAACATGGAAATATCAATTTGTGATTAAAATGATTGAGAAAGTACTTATCGCAAACAGAGGAGAAATTGCTCTTAGAGTAATTAGAACATGTAATGCATTAGGCATCAAAACTGTTGCAGTATATTCTGATGAAGATTACAATTCTTTACATGTAAAGAAAGCTGATGAATCTTATCATATTGGGGAAGCAGCTCCTGCAAAATCATATCTTAATCAAGAAAAAATCCTTGAAGTCATGTTGGCTTCTGGTGCAAACGCTGTTCATCCAGGTTATGGTTTTCTTTCTGAAAATGATGACTTCGCAAGATTGTGTGAAAAAAACAAAATTACCTTCATCGGTCCATCTGCTGATTCCATGAACCTATGTGGTGATAAAATGGAATGTAAAGCTGCAATGCTAAAAGCTCAAGTTCCAACTGTACCTGGAAGTCCGGGACTAGTAGCTGATGCTGATGAAGCAGAAAAAATTGCAAACGAAATTGGTTATCCTGTACTTTTGAAATCTGTGTATGGTGGTGGAGGTCGTGGAATTAGATTAGTTACAACTGATAAAGAATTACGTGAAGGTTTTGAAACCGTAACATCTGAATCTATTGCAGCAGTTGGAAAATCTGCAATTATTGTTGAAAAATTCCTAGAAAAAACTAGACATATTGAATATCAAATGTGTAGAGATCATCATGGTAATGCAGTACATCTCTTTGAGAGAGAATGTTCTATTCAAAGAAGAAATCAAAAATTAATTGAACAAACTCCATCCCCTGTTGTAGATGAAGCAAAAAGAGAAGAAATTGGTGAATTAGTTGTTAAAGCAGCAGAAGCTGTTGATTACACCAATCTTGGTACCGCAGAATTTCTAAGAGCAGATAATGGTGAATTTTACTTTATAGAGATTAACGCAAGACTTCAAGTCGAACATCCTATCAGTGAAATGGTTTCAGGATTAGACTTTGTT
This sequence comes from Candidatus Nitrosopumilus sp., assembly GCF_965263415.1. Classification (GTDB taxonomy): domain Archaea; phylum Thermoproteota; class Nitrososphaeria; order Nitrososphaerales; family Nitrosopumilaceae; genus Nitrosopumilus. The sequence goes on along the minus strand of NZ_OZ253671.1, from coordinate 192,598 downwards.
AAGTTACAAATTGATATTGCAAATGGAGAACCACTTCCATTCAAACAAAAAGATCTGAAGATGAATGGTTATGCTATTGAATGTAGAATTAATGCTGAAGATACCTTTTTGGACTTTGCACCTTCAACTGGACCTGTTCCAGATGTAACAATTCCTGCAGGACCAAATGTTAGATGTGACACTTATCTTTACTCTGGATGTACAGTCTCTCCATTCTATGATTCATTAATGGCAAAACTCTGTACTTGGGGACCTACATTTGAAGAATCTAGAACAAGAATGCTTACTGCATTAAATGATATGTATGTTCAAGGTGTAGAAACGTCAATTCCACTCTATAAAACAATTCTAAATTCTGAAGAATACAAAAAAGGAGAACTGTCAACTGACTTTTTGAAACGTTATGATATGATTGATAAATTAAGTGAAGATCTTAAGAAAGAAAAAGAAGACAAGAGCGAAGCAGCTTTAGCTGCTGCTATCATTCATTCTGAATACTTTAAGAACAGAGTTCAAAACAACAACACAAGTAGTGCAACTTGGAAAAATAAATTGGATTGATGATTAATGGACTATAAGGTATCTGATGTTGAAAAATCATTTGAAGGAAAAATTGTTGAAAATTTGGGTAACAATGATTATGTAATTAAAATAAATGATAAAGAACATCAATTAAGAATTCTTTCCATGGATGCAAAAGGAATAGAATTCATTTTAGATCAACAATACCATAAAGCAAAATATCTTGAGACTGGAACTAGTGAAATGAATCTTGTAATTGATAATGTTCCAGTTACACTAAACATGAATACACACTTTGATGAAATTGTTTTCAAAAATTCTGGTGGCGGTGGTGCAGGTGGTGCTCAATTAGCACTCAAAAGCCAAATCCCTGGTAAAGTTGTATCAATTGCAGTTGTTGAAGGTGATTCGGTCAAGAAAGGTGATGTTGTGTGTACTTTAGAATCAATGAAGATGCAAGTTGCAGTAAAAGCTCACAAAGATGGTGCCGTTAAAAATCTCAAAATTAAGGAAGGCGCAACTGTCGCAAAGGGCGACGTTATTACAGATTTAGAATAAAAAAGAAATTTTCCTACTTGAGGAAATTTTTAATCTCTTCATAATTTGGTTCCTTTAATGGATCTTCTGAAACCCACTTGTAACCAATCTTTCCGTCTTCCATGATTACAAATACAGAACGTTTTGCTGCGTTGTAGTCTTTGATGTGAAGCAAGTCTTTCATCAAAATGTCATAGTCGCTAATTGTTTTACTGTTGTAATCTCCTAACAATGGAAAATTGAAGTTGTGTTTTTCTGCAAATGCTTTGTTTGCAAATGGTCCATCGTTACTAATTGCAACTATTTGTGCACCTGTGTCTGCAATTTCTTGCCAAGAATCTCTAAGTGTACATAATTCTGTCTCACAAACAGGAGAACTTGCTGCCACAATGAATGTAAGAACGATCTTTTTTCCTTTGAATTCGTCCAAAGTCCTCAATTTTAGTTCTGTATCTGGAAGCTCAAAATCTGGAGCGGTATCTCCAACATTCAATGACATGATCGCATTTTGCTAATGTTCTATAAAGTAGTTTAGAAAAAATATTTTTTTTCGATCCAAGCCCCAAAATCTGAAACATACCTTTTTATACAAAAATCAGGGTGAAAAGCTAAATTGGTCGGGGAATTAGCGGGCAATTACAGTACTGTGGTATTGATGTTTGCCTTTGGTATAGCAGCAATGGCACCTGCATTGATTATTTCACGAATGGTTTCTCCCAGAAAACGTAGTAATCCTGTAAAATTCTTGCCGATGGAATGTGGTCAAGTTCCATCTGGGGAAGGTCGAACGCATTTTATGATGCAATATTATCCGTACATTCTCATGTTTGTTGTTTTTGATGTAATGGCAATTTTCTTGTATGCTTGGGGAAGTGCACTGTTGGAACTTCCAAAGAGTGCAACTTTGCCAATGATAGGATTTTTAGCTATAATGTTTGGTGCAATGGCATTTGCATTATACCAATCAGGGAGACGAAGAATATGGTAGTTTTTTATACAAATCAAATTAACGAGGATAGGAGATAAGATTGCTTAAAGACTTAGTAACACCAGAAAACGCAAATGTCTTTGTAGGAAAACTCGGAGATATTTTAGAAAAAGCAATCGACAAACCATTGGGCTACGCCATCAATTGGGGTAGGATTTGGTCACTCTGGCCTGTCCACATTGAAACAGCTTGTTGCAGTGTAGAATTTGGTGCAGCATCAAGTCCAAGATATGATGTTGAAAGATTTGGTATCATCGAAGCATTTGGATCACTTAGACAATGTGATCTAGTTGTTGTACAAGGAACTATTACAAGAAAGATGGCACCACGTCTCAGATTAGTTTATGATCAAATGCCAGAACCAAAGTATGTAATTGCTATGGGAGCTTGTGCAATTACTGGAGGATTGTATTTTGATTCATACAATGTACTTCCAGGAATTGACGGAGTACTTCCAGTTGATGTCTATGTTCCAGGTTGTCCACCTAGACCTGAAACTCTCATACAAGGATGTATTTTGTTACAAGAGAAAATTAAGAGAATGAAGGCTAGGAAGTTTGTATAATGAGTAGTGATTCTGAAAAACCAACAGCCGCAAAAACTGAAGAGAAACCAGCTCCTCCTAAACCTGCACCAAAACCTGCCGCAAAAACTGAAGAAAAACCCGTAGAACTCCCAGCATTTGAAAAAGGAATTTCTGATAAATTAGTTGAAAAATTTGGAGATAAAGTAGAAGTAGACTTTGTAAAAGAAGACCGAATTGGAATTAAAACAAGTAAAGAAAATGTTCATAATGTAGCCCAATTCATTCGTGATGATTTACATTATGATCATGCAGAATCTGTTTCAGGCGTAGATTATCCTGCAGATAACGAAATTGAAGTAGTTTATCATCTTGGTTCTTACACTGAATCCTCTCTTGCAAGACAAGTTCTTACTTTATCAACACGTGCTCCTAGAGAATCAAACCCAATTCCAGGACAAGATTCTACAAAACTCCCTACTCTCAGAGATGTATTTTATAGTGTAGAATTTGGTGAAAGAGAAGTTTTTGAAATGTTAGGTGTTTACTTTGATGGTCATCCAGATAACAGACGATTACTTTTGCCTGAAGATTGGGCAGATTTACCACCACTTCGAAAGGACTTTGCAATAAAGGGTAGATGATAATGACTGATATAATGCCACCAGGATTAGCACTCAAAAAAGTAGATGAGAGAATTATGACTCTCAATGTTGGACCACAACATCCAGGTTCTGGCCACATGAGAATTGTTGTTCAAATTGATGGTGATTATATTGTTGCATGTGATCCTGATCCAGGATATGTACATCGTGGAGAAGAAAAGATGGCAGAATATAGAAACTACATCACCAATGTTCCTCACTTAGAAAGACCAGTAATTCATGATTCATGTAATGTTCTTTATCCATACGTTTTAGGTGCAGAAGAAATTCTTGGAATTGAAGTTCCAGAACGTGCAAAGTATGTTAGAGTAATTTGTTCAGAACTAAATCGTTGTATCTATACAATGTACTGGCTTGCAATTTATGGAATTTTCTTAGGCCACTCTACAATGTTCATGTGGCCTGCAGGTGATAGAGAACTCTTAATTGATCTTATGGAAAAAGTATCTGGTGCTAGAGTAACACACGCACACTTTATTCCAGGTGGAGTAAGAAATGATTTGCCTGCAAACTTTGAAGATGTATGTTTACGTCAAGTAAATTACTTTGAGAAACGTATCAAAGAATATGCTGCAGTGTTTTATGATAATCCTATCTTGATTTCAAGAACACAAGACACTGGTGTATTATCTCGTGAAAATGCAATTAGATATGGAACCACTGGTTCAGTACTCCGAGCAAGTGGTGTAGATTATGACTTGAGAGTAAAAGCACCTTATGATGTCTATGATGAATTAGATGTTCATACTAATGTAATGAAAGAAGGAGATTCTTATGCAAGATCTAGAGTCCCATGGCTTGACATGATGGAAAGTTGCAATATAATCAGACAAGCATTACAGAAAATGCCAAAGTCTGGTTCTGTCAGAACAAAACTAAAGCCAAATCCTAAGACTAAAGGTCCTGCTACCGTGTACAAACGTGTAGAATCTGGTAGAGGTTCACTTGGTTGTTATATTGTATCTGATGGTAAAACTGAACCTTACAGAGTAAAGATGAGTGTTCCTTCATTTAGAAACTTACTTGCCTTACCTAATCTTTTGATTGGTGAAAAACTTGGTAACATGCCATCTGTTTATTGGAGTCTCAATTATTGGCCAGTGGAGGCAGATAGATAAATGTCAGCTCTAGCACCAAAGTTCAAACTAAGTGAGTTTATCAAATCACTTCTTGATAATGCATTTTGGATAGTACTTCTTGTATCTCTAGTTGGATTACCTGCAATTCAAGTACTCTTGTTCTACATTGAAATGCCTGTAATTAATGGTGAATTACTTACACCATTTCTTGCAATGACTTGGATGGCTGATCCTTCCCGTAGTTTACCAATCATAAAAGCATTCATGGCAACTGATATGTTTAGAGTGATGGCATTTCCGGGATTTGGATTTGCTGCTTTGATAGCTGCTGCCACCATTTTTGTTGAAAGAAAGATGCTTGCTAAATTACAATTAAGAGTTGGTCCTTTTTACTGTGGAAAAATTGAAGGAATTTTACAATTAGCCGGTGATGGTCTAAAACTGATTTCTAAAGAGATTATTATTCCTGCAAAAGCAGACAAGCCAATATTCTGGGCAGCTCCTGTAATCTTTGTTGCAACAGCTGCTGCATTTGTTGCGTTAATCCCTGTAGCTCCTGGTTGGGTAGTTGCAGATGTGGACTTGGGATTACTTGGTGTCTTTGCAGTAATTGGTTTCTTCCCTATCATAACAATTCTATCAGCATGGTCTGCTAACAGTAAATTCCCATTCATTGGTGGTATTAGAGCACTCTTCCAGATGGTTTCATTTGAAATTCCGTTAATCTTGTCTTTGTTGGGTGTAGTAATTCTAACTGGTACTCTCAACTTGTCTGAGATTGCAGCTAGTCAGTCAAACTTCCCATGGATTATCTTTTTGCCAGTTGGGGCTATTGTCTTCTTTATTACAATGCTTGCAGAATTAGAAAGAATTCCATTTGATTTGCCAGAGGCAGAAAGTGAAATTGTTGCTGGTTGGTTAACTGAATTCTCTGGAATGATGTATGGTTTAGTTCAATTAGGAACTTATCTGAAACTTTATGCATTTGCAGGATTGTTTGTTGTTTTATTCTTAGGTGGTTGGAACGGTCCAATGGTTGTTCCTCCATTCCCTGAAGAATTACTTACTGGAGTTGAAATGGGTCCTCTCACTATAGGTCCATTCCCTGGATTGCCATTGTTTGATCAAGAAATGCTAAATGGAACTCTTTGGTTTGTTCTAAAAACTGTTGGTGTGATTTTCTTCATACTATTACCTAGGGGTGTGTTCCCAAGAATCAGAATTGATATGTTGTTAAGTCTTGGTTGGACTAAATTAATTGGACTAGCATTCGTTAACATCTTTATTGCACTAGGCTTGCTTTACGCTGGAGTCTTGGGACCAGGAGGATTACAATAATGGGAACTGCAACTGGAATTATTCGTGCATTAAATTCAGGAATCAAACATCTGGCCATCAAACGATTTACACTTCGTTATCCTGAAGAGAAACTAAAATTTGTAGGTGATGGTTATCAGTTTGATCCTTCAACTGGTGTTGGTATAGCTGGGTTAAAAGGAAGACATATGCTATTCCATGATCACTGTACTGGATGTCAATTATGTTCAATTGCATGTGAAGGTGTTGCAGAAGCAATTGCAATGGTAAAAGTTCCTGAAGAACAAAAACAAAATAAAAAATCTATCATGCCTCAAATTGACTATGGAAAATGTGTTTTCTGTGGTCTTTGTGTTGACGCATGTCCATTCTATGCACTTTACATGACAAATGATTATGAATTATCTTCATTTACTAAAGAAGGTCTAATTTACACTCCTGCACAACTTGCAGTAAAACCATATCTTACGCAAGATAGTGAAATCCAAATCACTGATAGAGGTGCAACACATGGCTGATGCTGCATTCTTAGCTCTTACTGTAATCACGATTGGTTCTGCAATTGCAGCGCTTGAATTAAGATCATTAATTTATGGTTCCATTGCATTAATGGGAACTCTTGGTGGTATTGCCGGATTCTTCTTTTTGTTAGATGCTCCATTTGTTGCATTGTTCCAACTTGCAGTTTATGTTGGCTCTATTGCAGTTCTTATCTTGTTTACTGTTATGTTGGTAAAAAGAGAACTCATATTCAAAAAAATTGAAGATAAAAGAAGAAAGTTTGCCGGAATCGGTTTGATGATGGTTGTAATGGTAGGATTAGGCGCAGTCTTTTTAGATTCTGGGATTAAAACAATCACCACTGATGAACCCCCTGTTGACTTTAGAGATATTGGTACAGACTTTGTGACATATTATTGGCCTGCATTAATTTTGATGGGATTGATTTTAGCTGGTTCTGTTACTGGTGCACTTGTATTAGCAAAACGAGAGGATGTAGAGGATGACCAACGAACTAATTGATTTTACACTTGTGTCTGTTGCCTTGTTAGGTATAGGCATCTATGGTCTTGCAGTTAAACGTAATTTCATTAGAATGTTATTTGCAGTTGAAATTATAATTAATGCTGCAAACCTAAGTTTAGTTGCATTTGGTAGATTCTTACCACATAGTGGTGGTCAAACATTGGCATTATTCTCTATTGCAATTGCAGCTGCAGAAGTAGCAGTCGGACTATCATTAATCATTGTAGCATATCGTATGTATCAGAATGTCGATATTGCAGACTTTAGGAGCTTGAAAGGATAATGGAATACGCATTATTACAGGCAGTTTTCTTGCCACTACTCTTATCTCCTATAGCATATATCTTAGGAAGAAAAGTAGGACCAACTCCTGCTATGTGGTTTACATTTGCAATCTTACTTTACACTACAATTCTTGTAGTTAACGCAGCCATGTCTGGAACCGTAGAAGAACACTATCCGTGGACTGAGCAATTTGGTGAATTTGGTTTCTTACTTGATGGTTTAGCATCTCCATTTGCAATAATCATCTATGTACTATCCACAATTTTGGTACTTTATTCAAAACCATACATGATTCACAAATTCCATGAACAATTTGAAGAAGAGCAAAAAATCAATCCTTCTTCAAGTGGACAAAGTTCTGTTGTTGAATCATCTGCTCTTTCTAATTATGTAAATGCAAAATCTGGTCTTTACTTTGCACTATACCTTGTATTTGCAATGGGAATGCTTGGAACCGTCATGTCAACAAATCTGATAGAATTCTATATCTTCTTTGAAGTTATGTTGATTCCTGGTTTCTTCTTAGTTGCTCTTTGGGGTGATGGTCCAAGAAGAAAGATTGGTTTAATGTTCCTCTTTTGGACTCACGCTGGTGCAGTTGTTTTACTATTAGGATTCTTAATGATTGGATTGACTATTGGCAGCTTTGACTTTGCTGATATCAAAGAATCTGAAATTCCTCAAGACGTTGTAATGATCTCGGCAATTGCGATTGCGATTGGCCTTGGAGTAAAACTTGCTGTCTTTATGTTCCATGTTTGGTTACCTTATGTTCACGGTTCAGCACCTACTCCAATTAGTGCACTTTTGTCCCCTGCAATGATCGGAATTGGTGCATATGGTATCTTTAGATTAATTGTTGAATTCTTACCGTCCACATTTGCAGAACTCTCAATTTGGTTCCACATTTGGGGTCTTGTTACGATGCTCTATGGTGGTGCAATGGCGTTAATGCAAGATGATCTAAAACGATTACTTGCTTATTCTAGTATCAGCCAGATGGGTTACCTGCTATTTGGTATAGGTTCAATGTCTTCAATGGGCCTTGCCGGTGCCGAGATGATGTATATCACTCACGGACTTGGAAAAGGTATTCTCTTCATGATGGCCGGAATCATCATTGTTAAAGTAGGTACACGTAGTATCTCTAAACTTGGTGGCCTTGCTGGAAAGATGCCAATCACTGCAGTATGTGCAGTTATTGGTGCACTTACAATTATGGGTGTTCCACCAACCAGTGGATTTATGGGAGAATGGATTCTCTTTTACGGTGCATTAGAAACTGCAATTGAAGAAGGTTCTACACTTAGAGCAGTAACATTTGGTCTAGGACTTGTTGCAACTGCACTAACAATGTCATACATGTTATGGATGCTAAAACGAGTATTCTTTGGTAAAACACCTGAACATCTAGAGAAAGTCAAAGAAGGAAGTTGGTACATGACAGCACCAATGATGGTATTAGCTGGATTTACTGTAGTACTTGGAATTTATCCAGATATTTTCTTGAACACAATTATGCCTTACATGAATGGAGTGTTGGGAGTCTAATATGGCAACTGAAGCTATTGGTTTACCATTTGAAGCAACATCTGCTGCAGCATGGCTTGTTTGGATTTTACCATTTGCTGCTGCACTCATTATGCCAGGTATTGGAAAATTCTCAAAACAAGCAACAGGTTATGTCGCAGTTGGATTTGCATTAATGAGTGCACTATCAGCTGCATCTTTGTTACCCCTTGCAGTAGAAGGAAGCGAAATTCACAAACAGGTTATGTGGATTGAAGCAATTGGTCTGAAAGGTGGTGTGTTAGCTGATCCACTTTCAGTCATTATGGCAAATGTTGTTGCTTGGATTTCATTCTTGATTATGATTTACAGTACTGGATATATGAAAGGCGATAAAGACATTACAAGATTCTGGTTCTGGATGATGTTCTTTATTGGTTCTATGCAATTAATTGTATTATCTGATAACTTACTACAAGTCTTCTTTGGATGGGAAGGTGTGGGTCTTGCATCTTATGCATTGATCAGCTTTTGGTATCGTGATAAAAAGAAAGATCATGTTGGACAAGAAGGACGTACTGTTCTTGGTTTGTTAGATTACTATGCTCCAACACACGCCGGTATGAAGGCATTCATCATGACCAAAGTAGGTGACGTGATGATGATTGCAGGTATGCTTTTGATTTTCTTGTTTGCAGGAACATTTGGTTTCAAGGAACTGATGGGGGATCATGAATGGGCAATTGCTATGAATGCTCAAGGCATGTTGGTTCCTGCCTTTGTACTGTTATTTGGTGGTGCTGTAGGTAAATCTGCACAATTCCCATTAAACGAATGGCTCTTAGAAGCAATGACTGGTCCAACTGCAGTTTCTGCATTAATTCACGCCGCAACAATGGTAAAAGCTGGTGTCTTTTTGGTTGCAAGAATAGGACCAATTGTCTTTGCATTAGGTGCTGCAGGTATTATGGCCGACCAATTCTTTGAGATTGTTGCATGGGTTGGTGCAATAACTGCATTATTACTTGCAACCCAAGGTATGGTTAATCCAGAAATTAAGAAAGTTCTTGCATATTCAACTGGTTCACAAATTGGTTACATGATGATGGCATTAGGCGTTGCAGGATTATCTCATCAATACGTTGATGGTTACACCGCTGGATTCTTCCACTTAATTTCTCACGCAATGTTCAAAGCATCATTATTCATGGCTGCAGGTTCTTTGTTGCATATTGTTGGTTCTCGTTTCATGACTGATATGGGTGGTTTACGAAAACAAATGAAAAAGACATATGCTTTCATGTGGGCTGCCGGTCTTGGTTTAATGGGTGCACCATTTATCACAACAGGTTTCTGGAGTAAAGATGCAATTTTTGCAGCAGTTTATACTTCTGGAAACGAATGGGCATTACCACTATTTGCAATTGCAGTATTAACTGCAATAATTACCGCATTCTATACTACAAGAATGATTGGCATGGTATTCTTTGGTAACAAGAGCAAACATATCCAAAAGATGGAAGAAGAAGGACATCATATCCATGAAGCATCATTATCCATGTGGGTTCCATACGGAATTCTTGCAGTTTTGACTATCGGAATTGGATTGATTGGATTATCTACAGAACATGGATTGCACCATATGTTTGAAGTATATCTTGAAGATTCATTTGGAATCCATAGTGAACATGCAAAAGTTGAATCCTCAATATTGCCAGAATTCTTGAAAGGAATTAATCCAGTAGCACTTGGTGCTTCACTTGTTGCATTTGCAACAGGAATTGGATTAGGTTACATATTCTATATTGGTAGATGGGTTGATCCTGTCAAATTTGTAAATTCAAACATTTTCTTTTACGCAATTCACAAAGTCATCTTAAGTAGATGGTATCTCAACGCAATAGTGTATTGGTGCTTTGTAGTGGCGCCATTATGGTTAGCAAGAGGTGTATTCAGATACTTTGAAAAGACAGCTATCGATTACGGTATGAATGATGGATTCCAGAAGGCAACTGCATGGGGTGCTAAAGTTGTACAAGGAACTCAGACTGGTGTTTCCCAATCATATCTATTCGTATTTGGAGCAGGATTACTATTCGTAGTTCTGATATTGTTGATGTAGGAGAGATATGAAATGTTAGAAATTACTTCCACACCATTAATACTAATTGCAATTTTAGGAACTGTTGGAGTTCTTCTTCCAATAATCAGCATTGCAAGAAAAGAAAAAGGCTCTAACTCATTTTATGCTGTAATTGCATTTGCAGCGTTAATTGTATCCATAGCATATGTTGGCTATGAATTCATTAACGAAAACGTTGCTGCTTCTGCTCTATTCTCTGATGATGTAATCGTAGATGATGCATTTGGTGGATTCTTTGCAATTGCAATGTTAATTGTTGCTTTGTTCACAACAGTTGGTTCCTTTAACTATATGAGAAAACACAATTCTCCTGCTGTTTACTATTCGTTAATTTTACTTGCAACAATCGGTATGATTCTTGTTGCATACTCAACTGATTTGGTAATGTTATTTGTTGCTTGGGAGCTTATGAGTATTCCAACGTACATTTTGGTTGGATATATGAAAAAGAATCCAAGTTCAAACGAAGCTGCATTAAAGTACTTCTTATTTGGTGCACTATCTTCTGCAATAATCGTTTACGGAATTGCAATATCTTATGGATTAACTGGTTCTACAAATATTGGAGAAGTTATTGAAGGATATTCAACACTTGATCCATCATTATTGCCGCTAGCATTACTTTCAGTTGGAATGTTTATTGCAGGATTTGGATTCAAGATGGGACTTGTTCCATTCCACCAATGGCTTCCAGATACTTATGAAGGTGCACCATCTCCAGTTACTGCACTTCTTGCAGCTGCAACCAAAAAAGCAGGATTTGCCGCTGCTATTAGAATAATAATACTTGGAATGGTGGCTCTAAATCTTGATTGGACTTTAGCTCTGGGAATTATCGCAGTAATGACTATGACAATAGGTAATGTCGCTGCAATTATGCAAAAGAATCTTTCAAGAATGTTGGCTTATTCTAGTATTGCACATGCTGGCTATATCTTGATTGGATTGGCAGTTGCTCCATACAGCTCTCTAGGTTTACAAGGTTCTTTGTATCAAATCTTTAACCATGCAGTAATGAAGGGAGCTGCCTTTATTGCAATTGCAGGAATTGTGACAACTCTTGCTGTAACTCATATTGATAAACTCAAAGGACTTGGAAGAAGAATGCCTATTACTGCTTTAGGTATGGTGATTTCATTATTTGCTCTTGCCGGTGTTCCTCCACTTTCCGGATTTTGGAGTAAATTGATGCTATTTGGAAGTGCATTAGATGCTAGTACTGCATTATGGTGGGCTCCATGGCTTGCAATTGCAGGCGTTCTTAACAGTGCATTATCCCTTGCTTACTATGGTTGGATTACAAGAAAGATGTACTTTGAAGGAGAAACAGAAAAGAGAGTTTCAGAACCAAAATCAATTGTAGCAGTAATGATATTCTCTATTATCTTCTTAGTAGGATTTGGTGTCTATCCAGAACCACTTATCAAATTCGTAGAATTTGCAACACCAGTAGTTAGTTTAGGACTTATGCCTTAAACGAAGTAAATTTAATTAAATTATCTAGATTTATTTTTGCATCATTGTCTGGAATCTTTCTTAAACTTGTTCTTGCTTTTTCAGAATATTCTTTTAACAATTCTTCCATTTTGTTAAAGACGTCTCTTGGATCTGAGCTTTTCTTAATCAGAGTGTTAAACAACTTGTCTTCATTTTTCCAGTCTAACAAATCATCTCTAATTTGATAAGCAATTCCAATATTTTTTCCATATTCTGTTAATCCTTCAATTTGTTCTTCTGTTCCATTTGCAATAATTGCACCTGTTCTAGCTGCTACTTCAAATGCAGTTGCAGTTTTGTATTCAATTACTTTGAGATAGTCATCAAATGTAACATCTTCACTTGTTTCCAATCTGCTCTCAATCATTTCCCCCTCACTCATTAACATTGCAGTAGTTGCCAAATCCTTTGTTATTCTAGGATTATCTAATCTGGAACATATTGCCAAAATTAATCCTAAAACAAAATCACCTGTAAGCACACTGGTATTGTATCCATATTTGATATGGAATGGATCTTTTTGTCTCCTCATTGTTTCATTATCAATAATGTCATCATGGATTATTGATTCCATATGCAAAAATTCGACTGCACAAGATGCTGCAAAGGTGTTATCATCAATTTTTCCAATACTTTCAGCTGATAAAGTAAGAATAATCGGCCTGATTCGTTTCCCTCCTTCTAGAGAATATTTCAAAGGATCAATGAATTCTGATTCTGAATATAGGTCTAGTTCTTTATCTAGAGCCTGATCAATTTTTTTGATATATTCTCCATATGTCTCAAGTAAAGGATTAATCTCGATGTTTTTTCTGTCCAAGATGGGGCCTCTGTTGAAAAATTTTCTCATTGTTAATTAAATCTTGGTGCTCCAGCCGGGATTTTCATCGATTGATTTTGAACCCGGGATCACTGCCTTGAAAGGGCAGTATGCTTGACCGGTCTACACCACTGGAACCCATGAAAATTCTGTATTTTGTCCATAAAATCTTTTGTAAACCACAAAGATTTTTTTATTGGCAGATTTGGAGTCAAATCATGAACATAACTAAAAAAATTGATGAAATGATTGAAGAAAGAAGTTTACTAAAACATCCATTTTACCAAGCATGGTCTGATGGAAAATTAACAAAAGAATCTCTGGCAGGGTATTCTAAAGAATATTTCCAATTAGTAAAGGAGGTTCCATCTTTTATGGCTCCTATTATTCAAAAAGCTCCAGAGTCAGTTGTAAAAGAATTAGTTGAAAATCAACAAGAAGAATCTGATCATATTAAACCATGGATTGCTTTTGCAGGAGAACTTGGAATTTCTGAAGAAGAATTACTATCTTATTCAGGTTTACCAAAAACAAGAAAAGCTGTATCTGATTTGAATGAATTAATGGATACTTTTGAAGGTGGTGCATGTGCAATGTATGCCTTTGAAAAAGAAATTCCAAAAATCAGTCAAACAAAACTAGATGGTTTGGCAGAATTCTATGGTATGACTAGTGATGAAGCAACAGAATACTTCAAGCTACATACAGAAGCTGACATTAGACACGCAGCATCATGGAGAAACGTTCTTGAGAAATCTTCAACTGATTATGACAAATTAATTGAGATAGCAGAAAAATCTATCTCAGCACAAAATTTGTTATTGGATAGTTGTTTTGAAGAATACTGTTAATCTCATAACATTTTATACCTGAGAAAAAATTCATCTGCTTAGGGCCCGTAACTCAGCTTGGTAGAGTAACCGGCTCATAACCGGTGAGCCAAGGGATCGAAGCCCTTCGGGCCCATTATATTCAATTAGTTTTAAAATAAGCAGAATCAAATTTTACTGGCTGCAATGAAGAATCAGAGTTATATCTGAATGATGATTGGAAGGCATTTGTCTGAGCTGCCAAACTCATTTACCAATTTGATTTTTCACTTTTTCTAAAATCTCATCATCTACTAGATTTTGTTCATGTAATGCTTCCGTAATTTGTAAAATATTTAGAATTGAATGCATTTTAACACCTAACTCATTCAAGGCTTCATCTGCTCCTTCCATTCTATTTACGATTACATATGCATCTTTTACTGAAATATTGACTTCTTTTAATGACTTGATTGCATTTGCAACAGAACCTCCAGTTGTTGCAACATCATCTATCATAACTACTTGCATTCCATCATTAATTTTTCCTTCAACTGATTTTGAAGTTCCATAATCTTTTGGTTTACTTCTAACATAGATCAATGGTTTTACTGTTTCAATTGCTAATGCTGATGCAATAACTAAACCTCCTGTAGGTACTGAAACTATAGAATCAAACTTGTCTAATCCTATATTTTGAGCAATCTCATTTTCTAGATATTTTACCATTTTCCTAAATTCTTGAGGATAACTTGGAACTAGTCTTAGATCTACATAGTATGAACTCTTTTTTCCACTGGCTAGTGTAAAATCTCCAAATTTTATGATGCCTTTTTGATGCAAAAAGGTTGCAAACTCTTTTACAAATTCCATATCAAAATTAACTACACTGGATTTATTTTGGTTTGTATTATGAATGAATTATGCCTGAAATTTGGTTAAATTATGGTATTACAGACGTTGTTTTGGACATAAGAGCCGAGAATTTAGAGCAAAAAATTGATTCTGATGGTAAGGTTTTAGATGATTCAGCGATCAATGAAAAATTGAGCACTATAGATTATTCAAAACCGATGGAACTTGTTGTTTTACATAACTCAAAATCCATTCAAAAAATAATCTCATCCATGTTTACATTATGTGAACAAAAATCAAAACCATTCCCAAAAATCCTTACTGATAAAAAAATACTGAATCAAGTAAAAGCAGGACTTCCTGAGGGTAGTTCAATTAATGAATTTGATAATTTTGATAATCCTAACTCAAATCTTGTATTTCTGGGTGAAATGGAATTTGATGGTCTTTTTGGCTATGAAACAATTTCTACACGTCTTATCAAAAAATTTGGTTTAGACTCTATGCTTTCAGCATATGCAAAAAGGCAAGGAAATCTCCCTGTTTCTGGACAATACCCTGAAAGTCTTCAAGAAGCAAAGAAATTTTCTGATAATTTTGAAATTCAAGGAATTGAATTAATTGCAAATTCTCAAGGAATTGTTGATTTTTCAATTGGACATCCTTCAGAAACTATGTCTAATACAAAGATTCTAGAATCAAATTCAATCAAAGATGTTGGTCAACATAAAACAATGATAATTAGTACTGGCAAAGATGCAAGCAATGACAATCTTGGAAAATCCTTTTCATCTTTATGGAATTGTTCAAATGCAATAAAAAAAGATGGTCTTGCAATTTTAGTCGCTGAATGTAAAGGGGGATTAGGTTCTGATGCAATTCAACAATACATTGAAAACAGATTAACTTTAGAACAATTGAAAAATCCTACTAAATATGTTGGCGGTATGGAAGATCTTTTGTTCCTTTCTGAAATACAAAAGAATTTTCAGATTGGTCTAGTTTCAATTCTACCTGAATTTTATGCAAAGAAACTAAACATGATTTCCTTACCTGGGATAAAATATTCTATGGATTATATTTTAAAGACACAAGGTGCAAGACAAAAAGTTGCTGTAGTTTCAGATGGTGCTAGACTCTTACTACGGTAGAAAACTAGGCAAAAAATCTGATGGTAATGGTGCACATAAAATTGCTAATCCGATGATTCCAATGTATGCTAGTTTTCTATTTCTTGAAAGTGGTGACACATCATCTAGTGGATTTGCACTTGGATTTCTTGAACTCAAGATAAGAATCAAAATTGCCATAAACACATAATTTAATAAAACTAGAATTGCTATACTTCCAAACGTGGCATATCTGTGAAGTTTTGGGTTAAGTAATGTTCTAGCCATATGGCCTCCATCTAATTGCCAAGCTGGAAGTAAATTCAAAAATGTAATTAAAAATCCTACCCACGCTGCAAACATTATTGGAGTCATGATTACTTCTTGTCCTTCTCCACCTTTTCCAAACATGGCTAAACTTGCAGTCATTAACAGTGGTTCTCCAAAACTCCATTCTGTAAGTATTGATTCTTCAAATAATCCTGATGCAAATTCTGGATCTAAAATTGGTGCTGTATATGCTCCGTAGATTGAAACAATCACTGCAATAACTAATCCTGCAATTGGTCCTGCAATTGCAACATCAAATAAAATTTCCCGATTTATTGTTAATCCTTTTGATTGAATAAATGCACCAAATGTTGGAAGAAAACCAAATACTGGTATTCCCGGAATGAAGTAAGGCCATGAAGTTTTTAATCCATGAGCTCTTGCGGCAATAATGTGTCCTAGCTCATGTACTCCTAAAATTCCTAAAAGTGAAAGTGTATAGACTCCTGCCATTTCTAATGGGTCCCCAATTTCTACAATAGAGTTTGTTCCAGAAGTTCTAAAATATCCGTCAATCATTACAAATGAAATTACAACTGCAAACAATATTCGAGGAACCCATGATGAACTCAACCACCTTCTTTGTTTTCTTGGGGGGAATTTCTGAATAATTACGTATAATCCTCCATCTATTTTTTCTAATTTAGAAACATATCTCATATTCTCTAATTTTTTAGCCAATTCTTCGAACTTTGATTTAAATTCAAAATCTTCAATCTTAAATTCTAAAGAAAATTCTGTTTTTACAAAATCACTTACATCAAATATGGAATTGACTAAAGAAATTATTTCCTCTTGAGAATGCTCTTCCACTCTTTATCACTAATTCTTTCCATTAAATGGTTTTTTGGTTTAAAATTAAATATTGATGGTCTTATCTCCTAGTATGCAAGTAATTCTTCGACAATTGGGAGATTGTAATATTCGAAGAGCTGAAGCAAGCGATCTTATCTCAGTAATGGAAATTAATCTAAAAACCCTTCCTGAACATTATTCTGATTATTTCTACGAGAGCTTGCTTGCAGAACTTCCAGAGGCATTTATTGTAGCTGAAATTGGAGGAAAACATGTTGGTTACATTATGTGTAAAACTGAGTATGGATTCTCAAATTTCAAAAAACTTGGATTTGTAAAAAAAGGTCATGTTGTTTCAGTTGCTGTTCTTGATGATTATAGAAAGCGAGGAATAGGCAAAGCACTAGTTGAAGAATCCGTAAATGGCGTCAAATTGAGAAAATGTGATGAGTTCTATTTGGAAGTTAGATGTAGTAATGTGGAGGCTGTAAGGCTCTATGAAAAACTTGGTTTTGTAATAAGACAACAACTAAACGCCTATTATCGTGATGGTGAAGACGCATATCTTATGGCAATTGAATTAACTTAGATAAAACCAATAAATAACTCGCATAAAATTTTCCGCCATGGACAAACGTAAAGGAATGGGAGTTACAATTTTTGTTCTTTGTATTGCTGGTTTTTTCCTATATGCTTATCTGTTGATGTTATCTGAATGGAGCCCAATTGTTTTGCAATTATCAGTCCTGATGATTGCAGGAGGAATTCTTGGAGTTGTTGCATGGATAGGATATGTAATGGCAACTACAAAACCTTCACCTGCATCGATTACTTCAGATGACTAGTTTACTTGAAAATTTTAACATCTACAACTGTTTGATAATACCTCGGACCCACGGGTCTAACAATTTTTGATCCTAATATCTCTGATTTTACTGGTGAAACTTTCAGATAATGTTCTTCTGAAAGTTTCCCTGCATCTGATTTTTTGTCTGCATGTATATGAGAATAATAATGAATTATTCCTTCATCTTTTGTTGTTTTAATTGCTGATTCTAAAAACTCATCAGATCTTTCAGGTAGTAGCATTAAAGTTCTATCTGATTTGTCTATCAATCGGTCATTGATTGTTTGTGTGGCATCTCCATTAATGGAGACAACTTTTCCTGCAAGTTTGTTTAGCTTGATGTTTCTCTCACACAATTCTGATGCAATTGGATTAATGTCAATACTGTAAACTGTACATTTTTTCCTTTTTGCAGCTATGATTGAAAACATTCCAACACCTGCAAACATGTTTGTCATGATTTCTCCTTCTTGAATCAAGTTTGCAATTCTATCTCTTTCAGTAGATAATCTAGGTGAAAAAAATGCATTTTCAACATCTACAATGAATTTACAACCAAATTCCCTATATTCTGTCTCGGTATTGTCTTCTCCTGCTATAATCTCGAGATTCCGTGTACGAAAATCTCCCTCTACTGCTGATGCTTGATAAAATACACTTCTGACAATCTTTACATCATTCAATAGAGTTTCTCCGATAATTTTTTTCTTTGGTAAGAGAGAATCTGGAATTCTTACAATAATTATCTCTCCAATCTGATCAAAAGCTGAAATCAGTTCTTCACTTTCTTTTGGGGAAAGTATACTTTCAAGTGATTTTTTTAGCATTCGAGTCAATTTTTGTAATAGAAATTTCCAGATGTTTTCTGGTCTTTATCTAATCTACTTTCTAGTTTGTTCACCCTTGGTCTGAGACTTTTTTCATCCCGTCTAAATGACATGTCAAGTGATTTTAGGAATCTATTCATTGCATCTGATTTGGGTAATGGTGATGTAGCTTTTCCTGCAGCGCCTGATTCTCCTTCAAAAATTACCATGGTGTCTGAAATCAAATCCATTAACTGCAAGTCATGATCAATAACAATTGCAGATTTTCCAAATGAGCGAACAAATTTTTGTAAGAATTTTGCAACTGCAATTCTATCTTCGACATCTAAAAATGCTGATGGCTCATCAAGTGCATACAAATCAACTTTCTGTAAAAGACAAGAGGCAACTGCCACTTTTTGTAATTCTCCCCCTGAGAGATTTTTTACTGATTTATTGTAGAGTTTTTTAATTTTTAGTGGATCAAGAATTTGTTCTTCTTCAAGACTTCCTTCTACAGGACTCCCATTTGCCTTATCTAATAATGCAACAACTTCTACATCTATGTCATTTTGAAGATATTGTGGCTTGTATGCTATCTTGATCTTTTTATCCACTTCCCCTGAATCTGGTTTTTCCACACCTGCAATCATCTTCATCATGGTTGTTTTACCAAGTGCATTTGCACCCATAATTCCGAGAACTTCACCTTTTCTTACTCGTCCAGGCTCAATTTCAACTGAAAATGAAGGATATTTTTTTGTTAATTTTGGATAGTTTACAATTTCACTTCCTTCTTGAAATTCATCAGTAGATGTGGAGGAAACATCAAAGGAAAATGCCTTGTCTCTGAATCTGACATTTTCATTTGGTAAATATCCATCAAGAAAAACATTGATTCCAACTTTGGTTGAAAGAATGTTTGATACAATACCATATGCTGATGGCTCTCCATAAAGCACTTCGATATAATCACTAAGAAAATCAAGTAGTGTCAAGTCATGTTCTACAACCATTACACTTTTTCCAAGTTTTGCAAGACTTTGAATGACCCGTGCTACGCCTGTTCTTTGAAAAACATCATTGTAAGATGATGGTTCATCAAAAAAGTAAAATTCTGTATCTTTAGAAGCTGCGGCAGCTACTGCAATTCTTTGTAGTTCTCCACCACTTAACTCCTTTAAGCTTTGATCAACAGAGTTTTGTAATCCTAATTCTTGAATTAATTCTCTTGATACTCCTCTTTCATCATATTTTTCAATGAGCTCTTTTCCAGTTCCATCAAATGCTTGTGCAATCTGATGAACTTGTTGAGGTTTTATTGATGCACGAATTTGATTTTGCTTAATTTTTTCAAAATGTTGTTTTAACTCTGTTCCACTATAGTATTTCAATACCTCGTCCCATTCTGGAGGTTCTTCATATCTTCCAAGATTTGGTTTTAGATTACCTGATAGTATGTTTACAACAGTACTTTTCCCCATACCGTTTCTTCCAAGTAATCCTACTACCTCTCCCTTCTTTGGAGTTGGTAATTTGTATAATCGAAATGAATTTGGACCATATTGATGAATTTTATCAGTAGCTAATTCGCTTGCTAAATTAACAATTGTAATTGCATCAAATGGACATACTTTGACACATATTCCGCATCCATTACAAATATCCTCATCAATCTGAGCCTTTTTTGATTCCTCGTTTAGTACAATACAATCTGCCCCTGATTTGTTCACTGGACAGTATTTTATGCATTCTAAACCACATTTTTTAGGCTGACAGAGTTCATGATCTAAAACTCCGACTCTATGCGTCATGTGCTAGAGCGGTCATCTCTTTGTTTTATACCTATTTTGGAGCCATTATCCGATTTCGTTACGTTAATAATTGAGATTTTAACATTGATTTTCAAGCCGGCCATAGCGTTAGGGTGCGACCCAATCCCTTTCCGAACTTGGAAGTCAAACCTGACGTCGCTGTTGTGCTACTAAGATGCGAGAGCCCTTGGGAAGCAACAGTGCTGGCATTTTCTCATTTACAATCTATTAATAATGAAATTATTCAAAACATTACATGCCAAACTGTTCTGTTTGTGGAGAAATATGTGATAATGATATTAGATTGATGAATCATATGATGGAAAAACATGGATGGAGAAATCCAAATGTCGGAAAGCCTGATAGAAACAGTAGAGGATACTAATCTACAACTTTTGTAAATAATCTAAAATTAATCTGACTCCAAACCCAGTTGCTCCTTTTGGATTGTATGATTTTTCTTTTGTAGATATTTGTGTCCAAGCTACACCTGCAATGTCCAAATGTGTCCATGGTGTATCTTCAATTGCATTTCTCAAAAATGCTGCCGCAGTTATTGTTCCAGCTGCCCTTCCTATACCCATATTTTTCATATCTGCTACATCTGATTTTATCATATCCATAAATTCTTGATTTAATGGAAGCTCCCAAATTTGTTCTGTAGTGTTTTTTGATGATTCAAACATTTTCTTTGATAATTTTTCATTATTTGAAACCATTCCTGCTACATTAGTTCCTAACGCTATGATGCATGCTCCAGTTAATGTTGCAAAATCAATAATTGCCTTTGGTGAGTAATGTTTTTCTCCATATGCTAATGCATCAGCTAAAATCAATCTTCCTTCAGCATCTGTGTTGAGAATTTCTGCTGTTTTTCCATTGTATAATTTTATTATATCTCCTGGCCGATATGATTCTCCTCCTGGCATATTTTCAACAGATGGAATTATTCCAATTACATTAATTGGTAATTTTAATTCTGAAACTGCTTTCATAATCCCTAATACTGTGCAACCACCACATTTGTCAAATTTCATTTCATCCATGTTTGCTCCTGGTTTTAATGAAATTCCTCCAGTGTCAAATGTTACAGCTTTTCCAACAAGTACAATTGGTTTTTCATTTCTCGAACCACGATTATGTTCCATAATGATTAATTTTGGTTCATTTTTACTTCCTTGTCCTACTGCAGTAATTCCACCAAATCCTTTCTTTTTCAGTTCTGGTTTTGAAATAATTTTACACTTCATTTTATTTTTGGATATGGTTTTTGCAAAACTTGCCAGTGTTGATGGAGTACATTCGTTTGGAGGTAAATTGGCAATACTTTTTGTAAATATTGCTCCATCTGCAACCATCTCTGCTGTCTTTATTGCTTTTAGAATCTTGGTTGATTTTGGAACAATTATTGTCATGTCTGGTGAATTTTCTTCTTTTTCAGCCTTGAATCTTTCAAATTTGTACAATGCCATCTTTGCTCCTTCTACAATTTGTGATGTAGACGAAGTCTGATCAATAACAAATGTAGGCGGTGTGATTATTGAAAATTCTTTTAATTTTAATTCACGTGCTTTTTGAGCAATTTTACCTGAAATTTGTCTAAAAGTATCCTTTGTAATGTCCTCTTTTTTTCCAATCCCTGCAATCAATATTCTTTGAAATTGCTTTTTTCCTGTAGATGGAACAATTGTTAACTTGCCTGATTTTCCTTCTATGTCTTTGAGAGATTGTTTAATGGCAAATGATGTTTTTGCATCTAATTTTGGTAATCCAAAAACTTTATCTGATTTTTCTAATGCAAATCCACAGAGAAGTTGTGTTTTTTTTGGAATGTTTTGTACTTTAATCTTCATACGTATGTATGATTTTCATAGTCATATTTAGATTTATGATTAATTACAATTTCTTAACATTTCGTTAATTACTGCAGAAAAACTTACAGTTCCGGCAGTTTCTTTAATTTTCTTTGCTTGTAGATTTCTCACTTTTTTTGCTACATCATCATCAATCATTATTGTTCTTCGTTCTGCCATTTGAATAAAATCTTTTTTTTAATTATTAAAACCTATTTTTAGTATTCAAATGTGAACTTCATCCTCATTTTTGATTCTTCCACTTTTGGAAATTAAACTCGTTTTTCTAAACAAACTTGCTTTAACTCATTTAGAATTTCATGTATGTTGATTATGTATTTCCACTTTTGGAACTTCTTTTTTCATTTGAAAAATTATTTTTATCAATGAAATAAAACTGATCAATGTAATACATTCTAAATGATATACATTAGACTTGTTTTGGTTTATTGATGGAAAAACACTGTTGGAGTTTTTTCATAAATCGCTATACAGTCTAGTTTTCTCTATGGTAAAAAATTAACAAATTTTGTATATTTTACGCACAAAAAACTGAAGTTAAAAATTATTCTATTTTTAAACACTAGGCGTTTGTCTGTGATTTGGGAAGCATTCTCTACAATAAACAGGTCTGTCCTCTTTAGGTTTGAATGGTACTTGACATTCATTTCCACAATCACCACATGTTGCTGTATGCATCTCTCTTTGTCTGTTGAATCTTGATCTTCCTCCAAATCTGTCCCCACTGCGTCTTTGAGGTCTGTGATTTGGGAAGCATTCTCTACAATAAACAGGTCTGTCCTCTTTAGGTTTGAATGGTACTTGACATTCATTTCCACAATCACCACATGTTGCTGTATGCATTTCTTTTTCTTCACCAAAGGACATATCTTTCAAAAATTTGAAACATTATACTGTAATTAAACTATTGTAAATTCCTGATGTTTTCTTATGATTTATTCTATTTTTGATCTTGATCTTCTATTCGATTTTTGTTAATGTGTATTAGAAGTAGATTTTTATTAAATTTGGAGTCAAAACGATCGATATGGGGCTCAATTATTATCAAATTAAGAAGCATATTCTTAGAGCTCGAAAATTAGTTATCAAAGCAACAAATACTGCTGGTTCTGGTCATCCTGGTGGTTCATTTTCTATGGCTGAGATTTTGGGTTGTTTATTTAACAAACATCTAAAATTTGATCCTAAAAACCCAGAATGGGAGGATAGAGATCGATTAGTATTATCAAAAGGTCATGCTGCTCCAGGTTTATTTTCAAATATGGCTGTTGCAGGATATTTTCCAGAATCAGAACTTGAAACTTTGAGAAAATTTGGAAGTAAATTGCAAGGTCATCCTGATTTGAAATGTCCTGGTGTTGAATTTTGTGGTGGCTCATTAGGCACTGGTTTATCCTATTCTGTGGGAATCGCACTTGCTGGAAAAATTGATTCTAAAGACTACCATGTCTATACAATTATTGGAGATGGAGAATCTGATGAAGGTCAGGTTTGGGAAGCTGCAATGACCGCGGCAAAATACAAAGTTGATAATCTTACTGTTTTTCTTGATAGGAATTTCATCCAACAAGATTCTTACACTGAAAAAATTATGCCTCTAGACAAAAAATTAGAAACTAATGATCTTTCTGAAATGTGGAAAGATGCTTCTAGATGGAAAACTGGTGACAAATGGAGATCTTTTGGCTGGAATGTAATTGAAATTGATGGTCATCGTGTTGAACAGATTGATGCAGCTATTGCAAAAGCAAATACGATAAAAGGTATACCCACAATAATTATCTCAAGAACAATTAAAGGAAAATCTGTTGAACATATGGAAGATAATCCTGCATGGCATGGAAAGGCACCTGATTCTGACATTGTCCCAATTATCAATATGGAATTAGATTCTCAATTTATGATTGCACCATCAATTATTGCTGGTGATATGTTAAATCTTGAAAATGAAGTTAAGAGATGTGTTTCTGGAAGATCTGATTACATCCATCTAGATGTTATGGACGGTCAATTTGTTCCAAACAAAACATTTGATCATACCAAAATTAAAGAACTACGTCCACTTACTGTAATTCCATTTGATTCTCATTTGATGATTAATGAACCTGTAAAACATGTTAGAAATTACATTGATGCAGGGAGTGATGTTATTACTGTACATGCCGAAGTAACTGATGAATCTAGTTTTGGAGAAATTCATGATGTATTAAAACAAAACCAAGTTGGTGTTGGTTTTGCAATAAATCCTGATACTGAATTACCTGAATGGTCTTACAAGTTCATACCTTCACTTGATCAACTTATCGTAATGTCTGTAATTCCTGGAAAGTCTGGTCAGAAATACATTGAAGAAACTCATGCAAAAATGGCTAGATTGAATACTATTCTAAAAGAGCATAATTTTTCCGGATATATTGAGGCTGATGGCGGAGTAAATCTTGAGAATATAGGTTCAGTTTTTGCAGATGGTGCTCGTGCTTTTGTTGGAGGAGGGGCAATTATTGGACAACAGGATGTTCGTGCAGCAATTAGAGATTTTAGAACTGAGGTGCTGTCTTCTAGAAGACAACTATTACTTGACAAAGCAAATGATCTAGGTGGAACTGAATTAGTTAACAAATGGATTGGATTGCATGTTGTTGGTGAAAAACAAGAACAAATTAAAAAAATTGCGCAGGAGAGAGGATATCTTTGAATGAACCGGTAATGACTGACATGCGTTCAGAATATTCAAAATCTTTGATTCAACTTGGAAAAGAGAATCCAAATATTGTTGTATTGGGAGCTGATACAACTGATTCATTAAAAACATCTGGTTTTGGAAAAGAATTTCCAAATAGATTCTTCAATGTTGGAATTGCTGAAGCAAACCTTGTCACAACTTCTGCTGGCTTGGCCGTATCTGGAAAAATTCCTTTTGCAAGTACATATGCTATATTTTTACCAGGAAGAGCAGTTGATCAAATTCGAAATAATGTGGCTTATCCTTCTCCCCCTGGAAAAAAAGGTCTTAATGTAAAATTTGTTGTTTCTCATGGAGGACTTTCAGTTGGACCTGATGGTGGTTCTCATCAGCAAATTGAAGATATTGGAATAATGAGAGTAATTCCCAATTTCCGAGTTTTTATTCCTGCCGACACAATTGCAGTTTCCAAACTTACTTCTTTGATGGCAAATGAATATGGACCATTTTACATGAGAATGGCAAGATCAAAAACACCTTTGGTTCATTCAGATTCCCAAAACTTTGAAACTGGAAAAGCAATAACCTTGAGAGATGGTTCTGATTGTACGATTACTGCATGTGGAATTACTGTAAGGATGGCACTGGAAGCTGCAGAATCCCTCCAACAAGAAGGAATCTCTTGTAGAGTATTGGATATGTTTTCTATAAAACCAATTGATAATGTAACTTTAGAAAAAGCTGCTCGTGAAACTGGATGTATTGTTACTGCTGAAGAACATAATATTGTGGGCGGAATGGGTTCTGCAGTTGCCGAATCTGTTTCTGAATCGTATCCAGTACCAATAAAGAGAATTGGTGCTCAAGATATGTTTGGCGAATCTGCTAGAGATAAGGAAATTCCTTTACTTTTAGAAAAGCATGGAATAACATCTTTTAATATGGTAAAACAAGTCAAAGAAGTTAGGAGCAAAAAATTATGAAAATCTTTCTTGATACTGCTAATTTAGAATCAATAAAAAAATTCAATGATATGGGACTACTTGATGGAATCACTACAAACCCTTCTCTCATGTCAAAAGAAAAAGGTAATCCTAAAGATGCAATGGAGGAGATTACAAAAATTATCAAAGGTGATGTAAGTCTAGAAGTTGTTAGTACTGATTTTTCTGGAATGATTGACGAAGGAAAACGATTGCGTCAATATGGCGATAATGTTGTTGTGAAAGTTCCTATGACTCCTGATGGTTTGAAAGCATGTAAATCACTTTCATCTGAAGGCATTCCTGTAAATGTGACATTGGTTTTTTCACCAAATCAAGCTCTACTTGCTGCAAAATCTGGTGCCAAATATGTTAGTCCATTTATTGGAAGATTAGATGATATTGGTCAAGATGGCATGAATCTGATTCAGGATATAAAAGATATTTTTAAAAACTACCCTCATCTTAAAACTGAAATTCTAGTTGCAAGTGTTCGTCACCCGATGCATGTAGTTGATGCTGCAAAAATTGGTGCTGATGTGGTGACTTTACCTCCTGGGGTTTTAGATAAAATGCTTCAACACCCATTGACAAAAATAGGTTTAGAGAATTTCCTCAAAGATTGGGAAAAAGTAAAATCTGAAAATCCTGATATCAAAATCTGAAACTGATATTTTATAGAAATAAAATTACAAAAATGAAATTTTGAGAGGATTTTATTGGCCTCTGCTTTTTCTTGAACCAGTTCCTCTACCGGTACTTCTAGTCATTCCTTTTGTATCTGGACGAGCTTTTGGATCAGGCATATCACCAAGTTTTCTTGTGCCGGTTCCTCTACCAGAGCTTACTGTAGTATTCCCTGCAGCTTTCTTTCTTGCCTCTTGAATTTTTTTAAATTCGTCACCGGACCATTTTTTGGGATCATTATCAACTTCAATAGTTCCGGTTCCCCTTCCAGTTCGTATTCTGATTTTACCCATAATTTTAGTTAAATTATCTGGTATTTATCTAAGCTCATTTTTGAATAAGATCAGATTTTCGTACCTTTAGTTGTTGATCCAGCCTAATTTTTTGAAGTATGTAAACATCATAATTGCTGGAATAGCTGATGCGAGAATTATGATTATGAAAGTTGTAAATGGTCCTAAGAACATTGGGTTTTCTTCAACACCTCCTGGTAAATTTACGTTCATTCCGTAAAATGTACCAATTACTGTTGCTGGTATTGCTAATGTGAATATGATCGTTAAAACTGCAAGTACTTTGTTTGTTTTTTCTGTACTTAACACAAAATCCGTATCTTTGTAAATTTCCATTGTTTCTCTTGACTCTTCCAAAGTTTCAATCACTTTGTCAATATGGTCAATTACATCATCAAAATACAATGAAAGATCCTCCTCATCTCTTTCAGAGAATTTTTTTACATTTTTTGTAATTTCCAAAACAAATTTCTTTAATGGTGTAGCTATTCTTCTTAGTCTGTTAATCTCTCTTCTAAGTAATGCAATGCTTCTTGCTACTGGCTTTGTTTCATCAAACACCCTGTCTTCAATTTCATCCAAATTTGCAATAATTTTTCTTGAAGTATGTAAAAGATCGTCTACTAATACATCTATGATTTCGTGAAGCAAAAATCCTGAAGATTTTTGTAATATTCTATTTTTTCTCTGCTCATCTGAATTTGATTTACAAATATCTACTAACTCTACAAGTGGTTTGAGATCTCCTTGATGAACTGTTACTAGGAAATCTTTTCCTATGAATATCGATAACTGGCTATTTTTTGAAATTCCAACTTTCTGAGTAAGTGGTGGAAAATGAAGAATTACAAAGAAATGATCATCATAACTATCTAATTTTGGAAGCTCAAATTTTGTCATACAGTCTTCAATGTTTAAAGCATTGAAATTGTACTTTTTAGCTAATTCTTCAACGTCATTTCTATCTGGATTCTGTAGGTCAACCCATGCAAATTTTTCTGTATGTATGGTCTCGATTTTTCTCTCAATAGAATTCTCTATAGTTTTTCTACCTGAACGCAATCTATTTGAGATGAATCCTTTTCTCATGTCGAAAAGTACCCTGATACAACAAATTTAAAGCGATCGTTAAGAGCCTACGTAAAATCTATAGTGGATATGAAATAAAGAATTGCGCTAAAATTTTAGGCTCTGACTACTTGTATGGAAGTAAGTACATTCCGCCGTAATATGTTAGTCCGATTGTAATGGCCATTGCAACCCACCAAAATCTCATAATAGAAATTTCACCTAGTTAATAATAAATCTACAGTCTGATTTTCATAAAAAATCAAAGATTATTACTGGATAATCTCTTTTTCTAATTTGTGGCCTTCGTAGTACAGTGGTTAGTATAGAGGATTGTGGATCCTCGGACAGGAGTTCGATTCCCCTCGAGGGCCCTCCTATTATTTTATGATCTCATATTATTTCTAAACGGATTATCTAATACAGAATGTTATTTTGTTGGTCCAATATCTAACAGAGCTGAGATATTTTTCATATTGATATTTTTGAACATCTCTACTTCCTCATCTTTGTTATCCATACTAATGAAGAGTAAATGTTCTTCATCAATAGGAATTGTCATTCTCTTAATCTTCTCATATGACGTAACTGAGTATAGAGGACTTCCAACTTTGTCTTTGATTTCTACACGTGATTTCCATGACTCTATTGTTCGATTCAATTGTTCTTTAGTTTCTTCTAGAGAAAATAATTGTCTAATATCATCACGGCGTTTTTGAAATAATAACTCTCCTTCTAAACTACAAATGGCTGAAAATCTGATATTTTTGTTTGATACCATTAAAACTTCTAAAAAGCTCTTGTAGTCTTCCATTATCTTATTTTCACTTAATCACTAAAATACATATCTTGAATTTCCCATTTTAGAAAATTTCAGAATATCCCAAATTTGCTTGATTCCATTTCTTCTTTTATGGCTAACTTGAATCTAGGTGATTTATTTTCCAAATTATTGGTTAACCAAGTTAGAAACTTCTTTTCAGTACCTTTACCCTTCAATTTCTCAAAGTCAGGACCCATCATGTCTACTAGTTTCTGAACTAGTGATTTATTCACACTTAGTACAAAAAAATGCCATCCAAATGCAAATTCTGAATCTGTCAAAACAAAATCTTCCTCACTATGAACCATCTCCTCTAATAGCGATAATTGTCTAGTTAATGCCTTGCTTGTTTTGTCATAATCTACTGCTGATACATTAATGTGCATTCTTTCATCCATAATTGATTTGTGTTTAAACAAAATAAAAGGATTACACGAATTATTCTTTTAACATAGGTTCAAAATCTATGTCAAAATTCATTTTCATAAGTTTAATGTATGTCTGAATCGATTCTGGAATCTCTTCTCCACAAGCAACTCCTAATTTTTTTGCATTGATCCATATTACTAGAGTTTGAATAATTGTGAGAAATCGATCGTTTTTGATTTCAGGCGAACTGATGGCTTTTGTGTATCTTTCTGCAAACTCCCATGCTGTAACAAAATCTACACATTTTACACCAAATACTCCTAACAACTGCTCTTGCATGTTCTTTGCTTTTGTAAATGGTACTTTGTTTATGATGTATGGAAAATCTACTTTATCTGGAATGCAATCTGGTAATGGTCCCCAAATAGTAATTATTTTTGTATCTGACTTTAACCCTTCAAATTTTTTTAACATTTGATTTGTAATGTTTTCATCTGTAAACCAAAACAAAATTACTGTGGCATCAGAAATGTCTGAATCCAAAATATCTTGACATCTTAATTCAGCTTTGATTTGTTTTTCTTCAAGATTTTTTTTGGCATTTCCAATTTTTTCACAATTATTGTCAATTCCTACTGCTTTTTCTACTTGAAATTCATTTACTGCAATTTCAATTCCTTTTTGATTCCCACATCCTAAATGATAAAAAATATCATTTTTCTCCAACCCCACAAATTTGAAAATTTCCCTTAGAGACTTTTCTGGTAATTGGACGTCTTCTCCACTCAGTAAATTTTCAGGTAATGTATCTAAATATTCATCAATTCTCAATAATACTTGTTTTAAAAACGAGAATTTATTCCCTTATGCTTTCTAATTTGGAAACTGCTTGCCATAATTGAGTTCTGACATATGATGGCATATTGGGGTCTTGTGTTACGTCATCAAGCAAACTAATTGTATTTGCAGCTCTCACTGATAACGCATATTCTTCATTATTTAAATCGGTAATCAAATCAGTAATGGATTTTTTTATTGTTTTTGGGGTTGAACTACTGCCAATAATCTGATTTAATGTTTCAATTGCTTCTTTCATTGATTCTTTGTTTTGTTGTTCGTCTGCCATTTTTCCACCTTTTCTTAAAAATTAGAAGTATATAGTTACATCTCTACAAATACATTATCTGATTCAATTGTTACGTTATATGATGTCAAATCTCTAATTTTTGCTGGGAATTTAACAAGTTTCCCCGTTTTACAATCAAACTCTGCTGCATGCCATCCGCATGTAACGACACATCCATCTAATTTCCCTTCTAAAAGACTTGCACCAGAATGAGTGCAAGAGTCATCTGTTGCACAATATTCTCCATCGATATTTGCAACTAGTATATCTCTTCCATCAATTGATACTTTGATCATTTTTCCGGGAGGAATATCTGATGTTTTTCCTGCAATAATTTTTCCCATTGAAGTTTTTATCTGATAATGCTTAATATTTTTTCGTAATACATGATTAGAAATGCAAATTCTTCTGATAAATCTCAAGTTTTAAAATTCTGCCAAAATACCTTTTCTTGGGGTGATTATGTAGAACATGTTTGGGATTATTGGTTAAATGAGGGTTTGTTATTTGTCTATGAAAAACAATTACCTGTTGGTATTTGCCATGCATTTTTTTCAAAGAACCAAATATGGATAGAAGGAATTAGAGTGGATTCAAATTTTCGTAAACAGAAAATTGCATCTGAACTTGTTAGTCATGTTGAATCAATAGGACAAAAAAATAATGCATTATTTTCATTCATGTTAATTGACATTGAAAATTCCATTTCACTTTCTATGGCCAAATCACTAAAATATCATATCTTGGAAACCTGGCATTTTTATTCACTTGAGCCTAAAAAAAACTCAAATTTTGATATTATATTTGCAAAATCTTTAGATGATTCTATTTGTTCTCATTATGTAAAATCTTGGAGATGGCTACCCATTGATAATACAATAATGTCTGAACTTATCAAACAAAATAAAATTATTCAATCAAAAATTAATGGTGAAATCTCTACTGCAATTCTTTCTTATTCTGAACATTTTGATAATACTCTAATTGTTACATTATTTTCAGGCTCAGAAAAAACCTCTTTGCAAATAATCTTATTTTTACAAAATTTTGCTATAGAAAATAATTGTAACAGAATTCAAATTTTGACTAAAGAAAAATTATTTGATTTAGAATTTTTAGATCATAAACTTTCTTTTCATTTGTTGAGAAAAAATCTAGATTGATTTTATAACTTTGATTGTATTGTTTAAAACTCCCAAACCTTCAATCTCCATCTCCACTTTATCTCCATCTTTTAGGAACACTGCATTTGGTTTGTTTAGCATTACTCCTGCAGGTGTACCTGTAGAAATAATGTCTCCTTTTTCCAATGTCATAACTTGAGAGATCTTTGAAATTATTTCTGGTATTTTGATAAACATATTGCTTGTGGAAGAATTCTGTCTTATCTCTCCATTAATTTTGGTTGTTAATTTCAAATTTTGTGGGTCTTTAATTTCATCAGCAGTTGTGATCCATGGTCCACATGGTGCAAATGAATCAAAACTTTTTCCTCTGGTGAATTGTTTATCTTTAAACTGAATATCTCTAGCTGAAACATCGTTGAATATCATGTATCCAAAAATTACATTTTGAGCTTCTTCAACACTGATATTTTTACAATTTTTTCCAATTATCAAGGCTAATTCTACCTCATAATCTAATTGTGTGATAAAATCTGGGTACTCAATATTGGCATTATTTCCATTAAGGGTGGTTCTTGGCTTTATGACAATTGCAGGATCTTCCGGTGCTGTTAATCCTTGTTCTTTTGCATGATCTACATAGTTGAATGCCAAACAAATTATTTTATTGGGATTTGGAATTGGTGCTAATAGTTTGAATTTAGAGAGATTTTCTTCATAAGGTAAATCTTGTATTTTGTTTTTAATTTCATCAAACCATCCATCAAAAAGGAAATCTTTCACATTGTGTGGGATTGGAACTCCTGTAAGATATGTTATCTCATCTTTTGTTGCAACTTTATCTCCTTTGACAAATCCATATGTTTCATTATTCTCGTGTACCAATCGTGCTATTTTCATGTCAATCACTTATGTGTAAAAATTGCTTGATTTTGTGAATCTTTTCTACAATATCCAAATCTAACAAACTGAATTTCTTCTCCTTCTTTTAATTGTAAATATTGAGGTTCTGTATAAACGTCTAATTCTTCTAAACTTTCTTCATTAAATTCCTCATCATTGAATAAAATTTTTGGAATAATCATTTTAATTTCGTGTGCTGTTTCTTGTGGGACCCATTGAATTTTTAATATGTTTGATGAATCTCCCTCCCCTTCAAATTCTCCTTTTAATTCATTTCCGATTTTTGTAATCTTAACATTTCCTAATCCTAAAAGTCTAATTGTTGATTGTTCTTTGATTGATTCTACATCCTCTCCAGAAATGTAAAAATCTTCAGTGATTTCGATTTTTCTTTTACCCATATCATTAATTGGATGATTAGGAACTTCAACTACTGATGATTGTAAATTTTTTATTTTCAATTTTTTAGCATTTTTTACCATAAACAATCGCATACTGTCTCCATCTACAAATTTTCGATTGAATGCCTCAAGAGCATCAAATGGAGCAAGTGTATTTGCTTTTGTTAGTCCCAAAGACATAATGAATTTTCTAATTGCCTCAGGTTTGATTCCTCTCCTTCTTAGTGCCTCTAGAGTTGGAAGTCTGGGATCATCATACCATGAAACTTTACCTTCTTCAATTAAGGGCTTGATTATTCTCTTTGATATGGGCATTCCTTTGAATTCGAGCCTAGAGAAAAAGCCTTGTTGAGGTTTTCTCATGCCTAGGGCATCCAAAATTGCATCAATGAGCTCTTTTCTCAACTCAAATTCTTTTGAACGAAAAGCATGTGTGACACCATCTATGCTGTCTTCAATTGCTACTGCAAAATCATAACTAGGCCAAATTCTATATTTGTCACCTGTTGTGTAATGTTTTTCATCAATAATTCGTAATAGCACTGGATCTCTCATAACTGCATTATCTGCTTTCATATCTCCACGAAATCTAACTATTGCTTCGCCTGGTTTGAATTTGTTTTGCATCTTTTCCCAATTTTTGTTATTTTTTTCAACATCTCCCATACTACATTTGCAAGCTTTTCTTTCTCTACGATTTTGACTAATGTCTTCTCTTTTACAAGTACAAACATATGCTTTACCAGAATTAATTAATTCCATTCCTTTTTCATAAAATAATTCCATGTCATCAGAAGTACTTTTTACTTGATCAAATTCAATTCCTAACCATTCAAGCCCTACTTTGATTGCAGCATGATATTCCATTCTTTCAGCTTCTGGATTCGTGTCATCCATTCTAAGTATGAATTTTCCTCCATACATCTTTGCATATTTTGAATTAATTATTGCAGCTTTTGCATGTCCTATGTGTGGATAACCATTGGGTTCTGGAGGAAATCGTGTAACAACTTTTCCTTGTATTGCATCTTTTAGTTCTGGTAGGCCTTCTCTTTCTTCAATTTTTTCTTTAGGTGCTAATGCCTCTGGGAATTTTTCTTCCATCTCTTTTTGTTGTTCTTCTGATGACAATTGATTAACTGATGCAACAATTTCTGAAATCACCCCTGAAATTTCTTTTACTTTTGTTCTAAATTCTGGTTTTGTTCCAAGAATTTTTCCTAAAATTATTTTATCTTGAGTTTGCCCTCCATGTTCAAAGGCATTCTGAAGAGCCATTTTTCTAATTTCATTTTTTATTTCTTCATCCATTGTAATTACCTGATATGATGTCTAGACACTTCTCTTAACTACAAAATCTAATAATGCAATAAGTTCAGTTTTTGCTGAACCGGAGTATTTTGAGAGTGATTTTTCAGCTTTTTCTGCGTATTTTAGTGCCTGTTTCCTAACACTGTCCTCAATGCCAAGAGAACGAATTACCTCTACTGCTTTGTTAAGGTCATTTCTTGAAATTTTTGAATTTCCAAATGCCTTCAAAATAATTTTTTTATCTTTACCTTTTGCAAGCTTTATTGCCATTAGTATTGGAAGTGATTTTTTGCCCTCTCGGAGATCATTGCCTACTGGTTTTTTTGTAATTTTTGGATCTCCCATTACTCCAATCAAGTCATCAGTAATTTGAAATGCAATTCCTAGATTTCTTCCAAACGAAGAAAGATTTGAAATATCTTTATCTTTATTTGTAGCACATATTGCTCCCATTGCACAAGATACATCAAATAATGCTGCAGTTTTTTTCCCAATCATTGTGATGTATTGTGATTGTGTAGGAATTTCTCTCTCCTCTGCCATTTTGACATCAAGTAATTGTCCCTCACAAACATCTACACATGCTTTTGCAAGTCTTGAAATTAGATGTGTAGTTGCAGCAGGAGATAATTTTGTATCTGAAATTACTTGATATGCTTTTGAAAATAATACATCACCTGCAAGAATTGCAATTGGCATACCATATTTCCTATGTGTGGTTGGAACCCCATGACGCATTTCATCATTATCCATAATGTCATCATGAACTAAAGTAAAATTATGAACCATTTCTACTGCACTAGCAGCTGGCATTGCGTTGGAAGATTTTCCACCTAAAATTTGGCAACTTCTAATTACCATATATGGTCTGAGTCTTTTTCCACCATGAACTATTAGATGACCTGCTGCATCATAGAGTTTTTTTGGGTTTCCTTTTAATTTTGATTTAAGGTACTTGTTTACCGTTTTTGCATTTTTTTCAATTTGTTTAGTTTTTTTCATTTACTAATCTCCATTTTTCTTGTGGCAAATGTATTTTGATTGCATTTTGCAATCCTTCATGAATATCGCTTGTCATCCATGTAGATAAGACATTTGCATGTTTTTCAAGCATAGATTCATCTGATTTTTCAAGTAATTCTAATGCAATTAACATCCATGGACAATAAATCTCCGGTTCTGTTTTGATTTCTGAAAGTAACTCACTAGATGAAATCCATTTTATTTCATCAATCTCCCCCTCAATCTCTTTTAATTCTGTAGATTTGTCAATTATTCCAATCAACGTTCCGCAGATTTCATTTTCTGAACCTACATCTTTGTATGGCACATGATATTCGAATTTGTGTAAATAATCTAATTTTCCTTCAATTCCTAATTCTTCAGGCATTCTTCTTTCACCTGATGAGACATAATTTTCTGATTCTCTAGGATGACTTGCAAATGTACCATCCCAATCTCCTGGCCATAACATTTTTTCTTTTGCTCTTCTTGCTAGTACTAGTCTTCCACTTTCATCAAACAATAATGCTGTAAATGCTCTGTGAAGTTTTCCATTAGGTAAATGACATTTTACTTTTTCTTCTTTTCCAATTGGATTGTCATTTTCATCAACTAGTATAACAAATTCGTCAGCCATTATTTTCCTCTAAACACTGTTCCTTCAAATTTCCTATTTTTAACCGCTTTCACGATCCTTTCAGGTTTGTTTCCATTGACAAAAAATACATTCATTCCTATCTTTGAAATTTTTGATGCCTCTTCTATTTTTCTAGTCATCCCTCCTGTCACATCCATTTTATTTTCAGATATTGATGGACGTTCTCCTTTTAATTCATGAATTAATTTTTTAGATTTAAGATCTGAATATACCCCATCCTCATTTAATGCAAAAATACAAAGCTTGGGTTTTAGAATTTTTGCAAGGTGTGTCATTATTTTGTCTCCTGATAAAATGAATGTCTTGTTTTGTCCATACCATAATGCATCTCCAAAAGTGACTGGAATCAAGCCTGATTTTGCAATCTTTTCAATTTCTTTCACTTTTTTTGGTATTGGTTTGTTCCCTGTCATAAAATCTGTAGGTGGTAGACAATATGGTTTTAATTTATTTTTTAGAAATGAATCTAAAATTATCTTGTTTAGTTCAATCATAGAGTTTTTTACAATTGAAACTCCTCTCAAATCGTATTTTTTTTCTTTAGTATGCATGTCGTACTTAACAGACCAAAAATGTCCATAGGACCCTCCTCCATGAACTATTATTATTGGCTCTTGGATCTTTTTTAGACTCTTTGCAAGATTGTCTATTGTCTTCCTCCTTGCTGACAGTGGTTTTTCCTTATTTGTGATAATTGAACCACCTAATTTTATTAGAATCATGTTTGTTCCAAACTATCTATATAATTAAAAAGTATCCAGTCCTTTGAAATCAATTTTAACAGAAAAACATTCATGATTTTTTTCTTTGAACTCTTTTATTGTATTTTCTAAGTTTGATTCGTCAGTAAGTGCAAAAACACACCCACCTCCTCCTGCACCTGTAATTTTTGCACCAAATGATGACTTTTGTCCAATCTGAATCATGTCTCTAAGTTTATCATTTGAAATTCCAATTCTCTCTAGGTATTCTTGATTCTGAATTGCTCTTTGACCAAGTTTTTTAATGTTATTTTCTTTCAACAACTCTAACACATTTTCAATAAGGTGAAATTCCTCTTTACATAATTTTGAAAATTCCTCTTCATTACTTTCTTTGAATTTTCTTACTCCTGCAACAACACTTTCTGTTGAGTGTTCTACATTTGAATTTGCTATAACTAGATGAAAATTAGGCTTGGATTCTATTTTGGAAAACCCATTTTCCTTATCGTATTCCATTAATCCTCCAAAAGTACAAACTGTACAGTCTGCTCCTGATGTATTTTGAAAAATTGTCTTCTCTGCCTCTATTGCAAGTTTTAGAATTTCTTCTTTTGAATTGTTTTGAAATAGTTTTGAAATTGCAGCTGCCCCTGCTACACAACAAGCAGATGATGAACCTAAACCAACACCTAATGGAATTTCTGATTCAACTTCTATTTTGATTCCAGAATTTCTTCCTTGAATTATTTTATTTGCCAAATAATAAAATGGCTTTAA
Source organism: Candidatus Nitrosopumilus sp. (assembly GCF_965263415.1). Taxonomy (GTDB): domain Archaea; phylum Thermoproteota; class Nitrososphaeria; order Nitrososphaerales; family Nitrosopumilaceae; genus Nitrosopumilus. The sequence goes on along the minus strand of NZ_OZ253671.1, from coordinate 155,536 downwards.
TGGTGAATTAATTTCTGAAATTGGTTTGTTTGGTTCTAATTCAAGCTCATCAATATTAGATTTGATTGAAATTTTTCTTTCATCAATTTCTTCTGCAGTAACTGTAATTCTTTTGTTAATTGCACAAAGAATTGCTTTAACTCCATATACAACAAAATGTTCTCCAAAAAGAATAACTTTTCCAGGAGCAGATGCTTTAGATTTCAAGTAAATACTTTAGGGTTTTGATTTATTTATTCGATTTCCTCTTCGGTAATCTTTGTTTCAAAATCATCAATTTCGACACTCATTGGGTCATTTTCTTTTAATTCTCCTTTTTCAATGAGAATTTGACGTACCAATAACCAGTAAACTGTAGCTAGTGCTTTTCTTCCTCTGTTGTTTGCTGGTATGATGACATCTAGATTTGATGTAATGTTGTCTGTATTTGCAATTCCAATTACTGGAATGCCTGCATTAGTTGCTTCAGTGATTGCTTGTTCATCAACTTGAGGATCTGAAATTAAAACTAATTTTGGTTCTATGTAATATGGTAATGATGGATTTGTTAATGTTCCTGGCATAAATCTCCCAAGTAGTTTCTTTGAACCTAGTGTATCACAGAATTTTTCAATTGGGGTTTCTGCATATTGTCTTCCTGAGCATACAATGAGGTTCTCAACACCTAATCTGTTGATGAATTTTGCTGCAGTTTCTATTTTGTCTAATGTAATATCTAAATCAAGCATGTAGAGTCCTTCTGGACTAGCCTTGGTGATGAATGGTTTCATGAATTTTGTTTTAACTTGAGTTCCTACTCTAATTCCTGTAGATAGGATCTTCTTTTTGATGTCTGTTGTTTCTGCTTGTTGACTCATAGCGATTTTAAACCTCTGCCATACCGCGTATTAAATCATGCTCTGATAGGCGTAATAACTCATTTAATTTTGCCACTCTTTCCCCTCCTATAACGCCAACTTTGAGCATTTTGGACTTTGTTGCAAGACCAATGTGGGAAATTTGTGAATCAGTAGATTCCCCTGATCTATGTGATGTAATTAATCTGATATTATTTTCATTTGCCAAATTTGCAAATTCTAGAGCATCATAAAGACTTCCTGCTTGATTAACTTTCAAAATTGCAGCGTTGCATGATTTCTTGTCTATGGCTTTTGAAAGAATGTCTTTATTTGTTACTGTCAAATCATCTCCTGTAATCAGAGTATTTGGAAATTTAGCTGTTAATTCTGACATATCTTCAAATGCTTCTTCATGAACTGCATCCTCTGCATAAATTAATTTGAATTTTTCAATAATGTCTGCTGCAAAATCAATTTGCTCTGATGTTGTATTTTCAAAACCTGCTCTATCATAGACATACTTTGATTTTTCTTCATTCCATTGTGTTGATGATGCAAAATCCACTCCTAATGATACTTCTTTTCCTAAAGTAAATCCCAAATTCTCACAAGCCATTGCAGAAACTTCTAATGCTTTTTGATTTTCTAACTTTGGTGCCCATCCTCCTTCATCTCCTCTTCCGTTTGTAAAGTTAGGATCTTCTTTTTCTAAAACACTACGTAATTCTTTATGTACTGCTAAGTTAGTTTCAATTGCTTCTTCGATAGTTTTTGCACCTGTTGCACAAATCAATATTTCTTGAATATCTGGTGTTCCTGGCCCTGCATGAGCTCCGCCTCCTAGGATGTTTCCTAAAGGAAATGGAAATTTGAATGATGATTCATTTGATAGTGTTTTGAATAGTGGTTGATCAAGTGCTTTTGATGCTGATTCCATTGATGCAATTGTTACTGCAAAAGCAAGTGCACCTCCAATTTCTGAATAATTTGATGAATTGTCAAAACTTTTCAATGTATCGTGAATTCCTTTCAGATCAGATGATTCTAAGCCGATAAATTTTTGGGAATTCTCTTTTAAAATTTCAAGACTCTCTTGTGGTTTTCCATTGCGAAAACTTACTGCCTCATATTTTCCAACGCTTGCACCTGATGGAGCACAAACTCTTCCTACAAACTTTCCATCAGATTCAACATCTACTTCTATTGTCTTATTGCCTCTGCTATTGTATAGAATACGTCCTTCAATTGAAGTGATCTTGGCCAAGTTATTCTAACTCAGATTGAACTTCTTGCTTTCTTCTCTGAATTGCTTCATAGAATGGAATTACTTGTTGAATCGTTTCAACAGTAGTTAGTAACATCCTTCTACAACAATATCTCTCGATTCCAATGGATTCTAGAGTTTTCTCTGGATCTTCTCCAGATTTGATTTTATTTTGATAATCATCAAATTTGTCAGCAATTAGGTTTCCACATGTAAAACATCTGACAGGAATTAACATACGAACGAAAAAGTAATCAAGGATTATAAAAACCATACATGGAAATTTCTTTGCGGGCGTCGCCCAGCCTGGCCAAAGGCGCTAGCTTGAGGGGCTAGTCTCTCAGGAGTTCGTGGGTTCAAATCCCATCGCCCGCATACAAATTTTGAAAATTATTTTTCGAATTTTTGTAATGTTTTGATTAATTCAGTTCTTCTCTTTTCTTCAGTAATTGCAGATCTAACATCATCTACTAAAATTCTATTTACGTCAATTTTTCTTCTAGCTTCTTTTACTACTTTATCATACATTGAGAAGGTATAAAGTTGAAGATACAAATTTTCCATTATTTCAAAAATTCTTATGGCTTCTTCAATTTCACCAATTCTAATCTTATCAAATGTCATTCTCTTTAACTCTCCAATACAATCCAGTAATCCTAAAACATATGATTCTGGTAAAACTCCTAATTTTTTATCTGATGGAATTTCTTTTTTCTCTACAACTGCAATTAGACATGCTGCTTCAACAAATTCTTGCTCAGGTGTAATGATGTATCTTCTGAGATCTCCTGTTGCTTTTTTCTTGTATTTTTTTAATAGTGTTTCTGCTTTTCTGAGATTGCTCTTTCCTGTCTTTGTGTCATTTTTGTGAACTGCAATTATTGATCTGCTACAAAGAACAATAATCTCTCTAGTATTTTTTAATAAAAATTCTCTTGAGTCTTGAACATTGCTTAAAGACTTCGCAATTTTGTTAAGTGATGGTTTTACATTTTTTAATGTCATGTCTGATGTTCGTAATAACCCGGATAAAGCCGTTTTCTAAACTCTTAGCTTACACATACGAAATATGGCTTAAAATAAATCACTCAAATACATGAATTGTGCATAACAGGTCATTGACACTATTTGATTCTGCAATAAAGTCTCCTGAGACTAGAAAGATCTACATGTATTCGCTTGATGAATTTATGCAATTTATCAAAGCCAAAAATTATGATGATGTACCTAAACTTGATACTAATACAATTCAGGCTCATCTTGAGAATTGGGTAATGCACCTTGCTCAAAAAGGTCTCAAAGCTAGTTCAATTCGAGGAAAACTGTCTGCAGTAGAATTATTCTTGGAAATGAATAAAGTTCTATACTATAAAAAAATCGTAAGAAAACTCATTCCATCATCAGATTACATTCCAGGTGGGGAAAAACCATTCACAACTGAGGATATTCAGAATTTTCTCAAAGCAACGACCAAACCTAGAACTAAAGCACTTGTTCTATTTTTTGCAAGTACTGGTGTCAGACCAGCTAGTATTGTTGATCCAATTTTGAAGCTGAAACATATTGAAGATATGCCAAATGATTGCAAGGCAGTAAAAGTCTATGATGGCTCAAAGGAGGGGTATTGGGCATTTCTTACCCCTGAAGCCAGTAGGTCGCTAAACCATTATCTTAACTCCCGAAAACTAAATGGCGAAACATTAACTCCTGAATCTCCTGTTTTTGCTAATTTTGAACATGCAAACCAATCTAAGAAAAATCATCATCTTTCTGAAAAATCTGCAAAACAAATCATGCAAAGATTGATTCGAACAGCTGGAGTTGAAAGAACTAAGCAAGGAAATCGATATGATAAGGCATCCATCTATGGCTTTCGAAAGAGATTCAACACTATCTTGAAGCTTGACAAAAATATCAACTCTAACATTGCTGAGAAATTAATGGCTCACAAAAATGGACTTGACGGTTCTTATCTTAAACCCACCAAAGAAGAATGCTTTGCAGAATTTTCAAAGGCAATAGAACAATTAACCATAGATCCTACCCACAGACAAGAAGTCAAAATCAAAAAAATTGAAAAAGAAAAATCTACTATTGATGAAATCAAAGAAGAATTAAAATCAAATAATATGCGTCTTGCTCAGTTTGAATTTATGTTGGAACGGATGGCTCAGACAACAGGCATTCCGATAGTTGTGACAGATCAAAAAACTAACAAATCTGAAACATTATTCGTGCAACCTGCAAATAAAGCCGCACTTGACCCCGTAATTGAAAATTGGACTCGTGTTGTATGTGATTAATTTCTAAGATTAGAAATCATTATTAATTTAGGATATTTTATTCCATTATGAATGTAAGAATAACTGATAAAGAAATTCACAATATATCTGAATTACTGTCTAATTTACAAGCTGATTATGATGGTTCTACTGGACCAATTTGGTTTCGTGGACATTGTGATGAAACCTGGAATTTAGTACCTTCAATTTTTAGACGATCTCTTGATGATGAGATTAATTATCTTAGAAAATTCCAACAGGATGCTACTTTACTGTTGAATCCTAGACCTACAAATTCCTGGGAATGGTTGTTTATTATGAGACATCATAATGTTCCTACAAGGTTGCTTGATTGGACTGAAAGCCCTTTGGTTGCATCATATTTTGCAACAAATGACTGCATGGACTCTGATGGTGCCATTTGGGTATTGCTTCCTTTGGAACTAAATAATAAAAAAGGTAGATTGATGGATAAATCATCTCATTTGCCTTCTATTGAAGATGAAGTGATGGATATGTACCGTCCAGATAATTATTCTAAAGATAAAGATAGAACATCTGCTTTTCCTATTGCATTTCTTGCACCTAGGAATACTCCTAGAATGCAATCTCAACTGTCTGTATTTACCATTAATCATAGTGATGAGACACCTTTAGAGGAAATGGAAACAGGAACCCATATTTGGAGATACATCATTCCTCATGATGCAAAACGAACTATTCATGAAGAATTAAAAATACTTAAAGTTGGAAAATTTCAATTATACCCCGAATTGGAAAGTATTGGTGATAAATTAAATGCTGGAGATTGATTATGAGTAATTTTCGTACTTATCCATACAACAACAGTGCAATATTGAGAGTCACTGATGATCGTGATATTATTGACACTTCTCCTGAATATCAGAGACTTGGGGATATATGGAGTTTAGATAAAAAACAACTTTTGATTGATTCTATAATGAACAGTTATGATGTGCCAAAACTCTACTTTCATGCCTTACAAAAGCCTGTTACCTTGGATGATGGGCGAGAAGTAAGATATTCTATTATTGATGGTAGACAAAGACTAGAAGCCATTTGGTCTTTTATGGAAGATAAATTTCCATTGTCTGAGGATTTTAAATTTAATGAAGATAATAAAATAGAAGCTGGCGGTTTGTTATACTCTGAATTAGCTAATGTATACCCTAAACTGAAGATTCGCTTTGATTCTTTTGTTTTACCAATAATTTGCGTTGAAACTAGTGAAATAGATCTTATTGAAGACATGTTTTCTAGATTAAATGAAGCGGTGCCTCTAAATGCTGCTGAAAAACGAAATGCTATTGGCGGTCCAATGGCAGTCATGATAAATGAAGTTGCCGCTCATGATTTCTTTGATAAAAAAGTTAAACTCCGTAATACTAGATACCAATACAAAGAGGTTGCTGCACGACTGCTATTCCTAGAAGACAGTCTTATGAAAAAGAAACTTTACGATACAAAAAAACCACTTCTTGATTTAATGGTACATAGACACAAAACCGATCCTACTCTTAACTCCAAAACTCTTGGAGATTCTGTCAAACTCATACTTAACGAAATGACTAATATTTTTGAGGAATGTGATTCTTTATTACGTTCTCAATCAGCATTACCTATCTACTTTTTATTATTCCGTTCTGCTCATAAACAAGGTAGACTTAATCATATTTCAAAATCTAAATTAGAAGAATTCCATAACAAAGTTCGAGAAAATAGAGAAATTGCTGAACAGGATATTGCTAAAGCTGATTTTGAATTACTTGAATATCATAATCTTAGTATCCAGGGAACAAATGATGCAAGCTCTATTAAAGAACGTTTGAGAATTATTTCTGAATTTTTTAATATTGATCCCATATCTTTAGACTAATCCCAAAAAATAACTTTTAACCATACGATCTGTGTCCTTTTAGTTTTTGTTTATAACATTGCATCAATGCAAAAAACTTTAGTTCCATACATCACTCCTGCCTTTAAGCAAAGTAAATCCACATTATCAAATGTGGCAGATTATGTTGATGATTTCAAATTCTTAACAAACTGGAAAACTGTAAACTATCAAGGTTGGCATTTTCCATCTATTGCCCCTCCACATTATTGGTGCAGTATTTGGAATACAGACGCTTGTACAAATATTGAAGGACATAACGCATCAGGTTTTGGAAAAAGAGCATACGTAAAACAATATCAAAGATCATGTTACAGAGCATCATGTCAGATTTGTTATCTCAAATGGATTGCAAGAGAATCAGATAATGCAAAACAGAGAATAGAATATTATGGAAATTCAAAAAATCACAAACCAATTCATGTGATATTTTCTGTTCATCCCCTGCAAGCACAAACTCCAATCAAAATTCTGAGACAGAGATTAGCCCATATTCTAAAGATTGCAAAGTTTGAAGGAGGAGCAGTTGTGTTTCATCCATTTGCTAGAGATAAGAAAACTGGTATGTGGTATCCTAAACCTCACTTTCATTTTGTAGGATTTGGTTCAGAGCAAAAAATCAAGCAGGCATTTGGCAAATATCGATGGTATGTTAAAATCAAAGAAGAAAGAAAATCAGTATTTCAGACATTTTGTTATCTGTTATCCCACTGTGGAATTAGACAGCACTCTCAGTCAGTAACTTGGTACGGAAATTTGTCATATAGCAAAATGCCAAGACAAAAATCTGAAAAAATCACAGTTTGTCCTCTGTGTGGGCATGATTTTGAGAAAATTGTTCATTATTCAGTCCATCCAGTGGCTCCCCCATACAGAACATACTTTGGATTGGTGGATTTTAAGGATCTTGAACTAGCTTTAGCTGAAAATCCAGATTCACTCCAACATGCTTAAGTTCATACAAATTTCATCAAAAAATATGTCAATAGAAATGACTCAAGCTGAACGTAAAGCAGGTGGAATATGGGCTCAATACTTTTTGAATCTAATAACTGAATTAAAGAAAAAAGACAAAATCAATCCAAAACATGCAAAAGAAATGAGAGATTATTTCAAAATGTATAATTTTGCAAATCAATCAGCTTTGTATCTTAACGAATTTGATGGAATAGTACGGGAACCCTCTGAAAGAAAAAAATTTCTTGAGATTAACCCAAATATTGAATCTGATTTATTAGATGAAATTTGGTTTGATTTACTCGTTTTTTCAACTCTTAGATGTTATTGGGCAATTGAATCAAGTTTGATAGCTTTATTGCGAGGTGTAGAATATGGGAAAAAAGGTACAATAGTTCAGGGCACAGAAACTCTTGGAAAACTCAAAACAATTCTAGAAATTCTTGAATTTAAAAAATATGTTGATTGGACTGCTATTGACATAAAATTTAGAAATGCTTTAGCACATGGATGGTTTTACAGAAAAAAACAAAAATTTGTGTATTTTAATAATGCCCGATTAAAAAATGGTCATTTGCTTTCTGTAAAAGAATTAATTTACAAATGTAGATTGGTTCAATTGTATGCAATTGCTATATCTGGAGTAGTTGGAGAATGGGAAAAATTGAAAGATTTTGGTTCAAAAGATCCATTAAAAAAAGTTAGGAAAAAATGATAGGTTTTTTTGATGAGTACTAAAAATTCCCCTAGATTTAACCTCAAAAAACTTGATGGGGTAATTTCTTGGTCTATTTTCACTGGATTAATGTTAGCGGTTTTAATTTCAACTCAAGTTGATATTTCTGAAACTGGTATTCTGTTTGCTATCTTAGAGGCTTTGGCAAAAGCATTTGGATATAACACCACTTTGATTTCAATAGCTGCAATTATAGTGACCATTTTGGAATTGTTCATTTTGTATTTCACTATTCGAAATATTCGAGAAACTCATGGTTTAGTGGGGTTGATCGTGTCTGGTTTAGGGTTTTTTGGGATAATGGCATTAGTTCTTGGAACTGTTCAATTTGGAATAATTGGAGTTTTCATGATTATGGCAGGTTATGTCATCATACGTTTCGTAGAAGATGAATAGTCGATTTTAGTTATAATTTATATTTCAAAGATCTTATTTTGTAACTTCAATTAGATCTATTTTGAATAATTAAAGATTTTATTTACACGTTCTATGTAATATCGTTGAAAGAAATTTTTACAGACTTTGAAATCAATGAAATAATTGAAGATAATAAACAATTAGTTGCACAACGTGGTGATTCTTTTTGTGTAAATAATTCGGATTTATCTTTTATTTTTACTAATGTAAATAATTTTGATGAAATTACTATTTTTCAAGACAGAATTATTAGAAAAGCATCTTGGATTTTGGGCGGTATTTCATTTTATCAACCATTTTGTGATGGAAATAAGGAAATTGCTGTGTCTCTTACAATTTTTTTCTTGAGAGAAAATGATATGGATTTACCAATAACGGATAAACAATCGCAAAAAGAATTGTTTGATCTTCTAGTTAAGACAATTTTTAAATTTGAAAATGATCCTACTATAATTCCTGAAATAGAACAATATGTAAGACAACGAGTTATTTCGATTTAATCAAATTTGTCTAAAGAAAGTGCTTCGTAGAAAGTAGAGTTTTCCTTTCTGATGTTTTGCAATTTACTTCTTAATGGTTCTTCTCCTGCAAATTCTACTTTTCCAATAAATGGTACGGTTGCATCTCCTTTGAAATCCACTAATTGTATTACTTCACTTGACTGACCATACATTGCAATATTGCTCATATACTGTGATTTGCAATTTTGTTTATAAAAATATGTATCGTTTCATTAGTCCGAATTTTTAAAAAATAATATTAAGCACACACATTTACTAACATTATGTCTTTACCTGAAATTCAAGGCGTCTATTCTGAGACTTATAAGCGTGTATTGGCAACAGGATTTTTTGGTAGTGTTCAACCATTTGGTTTAGAAACTTTTGTGTATTCTACTCAAAATGTTATAGACAGATCTCTTGAAACAGAACCGATTTCACCACAGCGTGCAACATTGAAAAGAATTGTTGAATGCGAACTAATCATAGACCCAATGCAAATGAAATCCCTGCATAATTGGTTGGGCAAAAAAATCAAAGAATATGAAAAATTATTTGGTTCTATTCCTTCCCCTGAAGAAGTACAGAGTAGAGCTACAAGAACCGACGGTCAATAAACCAACTAACTGAAAAAATCTTTTCCTTCAAATTTTTTAATAAAATCTGTTAATTCGTTTATTACTCTGTCTAATACTGTTCTTGCCTCTGTTTTCATTAAGTATTCTATCTCATTCATGACTTCATTTAATGAATCATTTTGTACTTTCAGTGAAAATTTACTCAAAAATTCTTCTTTGGATTCCATATCATTACAAAAAAATCTCTGCTCTACAATCTCTTTTCCTGTATTCACGTTGACTTTAACTTTGGCTTTTCCACCAAATTCTAATTTTGTATGTGTGATTAAGTGTCTTTTCTGCAAAAAATAATCTATAAACGGGATTTCTTCTAATTTCTTTTTCTCTGATTGATATGTTGAATAAAATTTCGTTATTGCACTAGCATTTGGATGTTGTTGCCTGTGTTTTTTTCTTTCATCTTTATTCCAATTTTTCCATATATTTGGATCTGTATGTTGTCGATTTTTAATATGGTGAAACATAAAATCTGCAAAAACATATTCTACTGCAGAAAAACTTGCTGCTAAAAACGCGTTCAAATAAAATAAGAATTCTACTTCGTTACTGTAATGCTCAATATTGTTCATCTCATCCCGCCAAAATCCAGCCTCACTAATTTTGAATTTTGACGTGTGACATTCTAATTCGTCACCACTAACCATAATGGAATACCTGGAATTTTGATAACTATACTTTTCTTTATATCCAAAATTTAGCCTATTTTAGCCATAATTCGTACTTTCAAAGCTCTTATTTTGGATATGATTCTCACGTAAATTATGGAAATAACAGTTGAACAAATGTACAATATTGAAAATAAAGGTCATGATATGGGATTTTTAAAAAAATTCATGATGGAAAATGCTGGGGCTGCAGCAGTAAAAAGATTAGTTGAAAAACTTGAAAATGTAGACTCAAAAAATATTTTGATTTTTGTAGGAATGGGAAATAATGGTGGTGATGGATTAGTTATGGCAAGACATCTTGCTGGATACAATGCAAAAGTTACCGTAATGCTTCTTGGAAATCCTGAAAATATCAAGACCGAAGAAAGTAATTGGAATTGGTCAATTTTAGAGAAAATGCCTTCTGTGAAACTAATGACTGGAGGTTCAACTAATTTTGATTTTAAACCCGATGTGATTGTTGATGGAATTTTGGGAACTGGCATATCTGGAGAGATAAGAGAACCATATGTGTCTGCAATTAATTACATCAATCAGACTGATTGTTACAAATTTGCTGTGGATGTTCCATCAGGTTTGGATCCTCAAACAGGTGAAACTGCAAATATCTTCACAAAGTGTAACATGACTGTAACGTTTCATAAAATGAAACAAGGAATCCCAAAAAGAAAAGATTTGACAGGTGAATTATTTGCAGAAAAAATTGGAATTCCTCCAGAAGCTGAGGAGGGATTTTTGTGATAGTCCATCAAATTCAAGTTGGAAATATGCAAAATTTTTGTTACATTATTGAGGATGATGATACAAGAGAATCTATCATAATTGATCCATCTTGGGATCTACTTGAATTAGAGATGGTAATCAAAGAACATGATTTGAAAATTAAATACATTGTTAACACTCATCATCACTTTGATCACACCATTGGAAACGAAGCAATTGTAGAATCAACTAAAGCTCCCCTTATTCAACATGAAAATTCAGAATTAAAACATGACATTAGTGTAAAAGACGGAGATATTATCGAATTTGGTAACTCAAAATTAAAAGTACTTCACACCCCTGGTCATTCTAAAGATAGCATATGTTTGGTAGGTGATGGAAAAATTTTCTCAGGTGATACTTTGTTTGTTGGAAATTGTGGCCGTATTGATTTACCTGGTGGTAGTGCCAAAGAACTCTATCATAGTCTATTTGACGTTCTTTATTCATTAGATGATAATCTGGTTCTGTATCCTGGGCACAATTATGGTCACAAAGAGACATCTACAATAGGACAAGAAAAAATCACAAACATGGTACTGCAAAAGAGAACTGAACAACAATTTCTTGATATGATGGGTTAGTGATTTGTTGGACGATTTGAAATTATTTGGGAATATTGATCTGGCTCAAAATTTCATTGATTCTGTAAAATCTGGTAGGTTTCTTTTTTCATTTGTTATTTCATACACTGAAACTTCCGAAATCCCTGGAATAACTTTCGCTGGTGCTGATAAGGATTCAATTCAATTTACTCCTCCAGCTGATGCAGAATATCTTCATTATGGATATTGTAAAACTATTGATAAAATACCAATGACTCCTGATGGAAAACCTACTCCTGGAGTATTAACTAAAACTGCTCTTGAATCTGCAAGTATTTCTCATTTAACAATTAATGCTGGAAGTAAGATTGTTCCTCAGTTACCTTTTATTGAATCTGGATTGCCTTTTGGCAAAAATATATCTGCTCAAGATGCACTGACTGATACTATCGTCTCTCATGCCGTTGAATATGGACAAATTCTTGGTAGAAGTTTAGCGTCATTAACTGATTGTTTGATAATTGGTGAATGTATTCCTGGAGGAACAACTACTGCTTTAGCAGTACTAAAGGCATTAGGTTATGACGCAAAAGTTAGTTCTAGTATTCCTGATAACCCTGTTGAATTAAAAAATCAAATTGTAACATCTGCACTTGAAAGAATTGATTCAGAACATCCATACAGTATTGTTGCAAAAATCGGTGATCCAATGATTCCTTTTGTTGCTGGAATGCTAAGCTCTGCCTCTAGTGTATCTAAAGTAATGTTGGCAGGTGGAACACAAATGGCTGCAGTTTTAGCATTCGCATCAAAAATTGGATTTAATGAAGAAAATACTGCAATTGGAACTACATCTTACATTACAAATGACAACACTGCAAACTTTAAAGAACTTGTTCAAGAAATTTCAGATATTCCAATTCTTTCTGTAGATCCAGGCATGAAAAATTCCAAATTTTCTGGTTTAAAGGCATTTTCTGAAGGATTTGCAAAAGAAGGAGTTGGAGCAGGTGGCAGTATTATTTCTTCAATGTTAAAAACTGGTAACAATTCTGAGAATTTTTTGAATTTAGTTGAAAAAGAATATAAAAAATTGTTTACTTGACTGTAACTGATTTTGCAAGATTTCTTGGATAGTCAGGATCTGTATCTTTTTCAAGTGCTGCATAATATGATAACAATTGAATTGGAATTATTTCTGAAATTGGATACAACACTTCATTGATTTTTGGCATTTCAATCCAGTAATCATAAACATCGCTTTTAATATCTGACACTCCTATGATCTTTGCGCCACGAGCTTTGATTTCTCTTGCACTAGTTAGAGTATCTGAATATGTTGAATCATTTGGATTTAGAATAATTACAAATACATTAGAATCCATTAATGCAAGAGGTCCATGTTTTAGTTCGCCACCGGCAATTCCTTCTGCATGAATGTATGTCAATTCTTTGAGTTTTAATGCTGATTCTGTTGCAATTGGATAATTAATTCCTCTTCCTAGAATGTAAATATCTGAAATTTCTTTCAATTCTTTTGCAATTTGTTGAATGTTGGTTGGATTGTCTAATGTTTTCGAAATTGATTTTGAAAAATCTTCAAAATTGATTGTTATGTTATTGTTGCTTAATTTTTGTACAATTTTGTACAAGATCACAAGTTGTGATGTAAAGCTTTTTGTTGCAGCCACTCCAATTTCTGGACCGCAATTCAAACCAATTATCACATCTGCTTCTCGTGCAAGTGAAGATGTCAATAGATTGACAATTGAAATAATCTTACAATTTGTATTTTTTGCAATTTTCACTGCTTCTAATACATCTGCACTCTCTCCACTTTGAGATATTGCAATTAGAATAGAATTCTCTTCAATCATGTTTGGATCAAATTGAAGCTCACTAGACATGATTGGTTCAGCCTTGATTTTTACATATTTTGATAAAATCTGCTTTGCAATTAATGCTGAATTATAGCTAGTTCCACTACCTGTAATGTAGATGTTTTTAGCATGTCTGATATAGTCTGTTGCTACCTCGATCTCACTAATTGTTTTCTCTCCTGCTTTCAAAATCGTTTCAGGTTGCTCGTAAATTTCTTTTAATGTAAAATGTGCATAATCTCCTTTGTATGCATCTCCAAATTCTTTTGAAACTTTGGTAATTTCATATCCTGTTTGTTCTCCGCTAAAATCTAAAATTTGGAATTTGTTTTTTTCAAACAATACAAAAGTTCCATTTTCCATGTAAATTGCATTATCGGTAAATTCAATAAATCCTAAAACATCACTTGATAAAAAATAATCCTCATCCCCTACTCCAATAATTAATGGCTCATGAAATCTTGCAGCTGCTAATTGTCCATCTTCAAACATTGCGACAAATGAATAATGTCCTTTTAGTTGAGAAACTGTTTTTAGAATTGTTTCTTTTACATTCTTTGTTTGATCATGATGTTTTTGGAGTAAATTTGAAATTATTTCACTATCTGTTTCACTTTTGAAAATATACCCATCATTTTCTAACTCTTTTTTTAACTCTTCAAAATTTTCTATAATTCCATTATGGACAATTGCAATTTTTCCTGAATTGCTAGGATGTGGGTGAGCATTTACATCTGTTACCTTTCCGTGTGTTGCCCATCTAGTGTGGCCAATTCCGATTCTTCCAGGTAATGTTTCTAATTGTACTTTTGAATTGACTTCTTGAACTTTCCCAATTCCTTTTTTCAATCCAATTTGGTTTTCTGATTCTGTTGCAACTCCTACACTGTCATATCCTCTATACTCCATTCTCTTTAGGCCCTTTACGATTATGGGAGCTGCAGTTTCTTTTCCGTAATAGCCGATAATTGAACACATATCTATTCTACCTGATAATTGGGGTTATTTACTGCTTAACTAAGTAATTATTACTATTATCGTGGTGTGGCTATTTACTTAAGCCTAATTCTTTGATTCTGTTGAAGAACTTTCATCTTTTTTTTCTTCAGCAGGAGCCTCAACTGTTTCTTCAGCAGGAGTATCGCTTTTTGTTTTTTCTAAAACTTCTGGAATCTTTGATTCTGGTGCAAAATGAATACTGTTTTCTTCTTCTACTGTAACAGTATATGATGGAATGTCTACTTTTCTCTCACCAATCATAATGTGACCGTGAATAACTGCTTGTCTTGCTTGGTATGGTGTCTTGAATCCTAATTTTTTTGTAACAATAGTTTGTAATCTTCTTGAAAGTAAATCATTTGCAGTCAAGTTAAGTACATCATCTAATGTTGCATCTCCACTAACCAATCCAATTCTAGCTAATGATTTCATTAGAATTGGTTCTTTTTCTGCTCTAACTTCTTGTCTTAATGCAAGTAATGATCTTGCTTGATGTCTTACTCTCGATAATTCTGTATGTGCTTTCCATAATTCTCTTTTAGTTCTTAATCCAAAAGTTCCAAGAGTTTTCAACTCTTCCATTTTTAATTCATAATTAAGAGGTCTCTTTGGTTTTCTCCAAACTCTACGTGGGTATTTTGGATCTCCCATTCAAAACACCTATTCTTTTTTCTCCTCTGCTGCTGGAGCTGGTGCATCTGCTGCTGGAGCTGGTGCATCTGCTGCTAGAGCTGGTGCATCTGCTGCTGGAGCATCAGAAGATGATTTCTTTACAGGAGCTGCCATGCCGCCTTTTGCAACACCAACTGCCCCTCCTTTTCTACCTGATGTTCTTGTTCTTTGCCCTCTTACTTTGAGACCACTAAGATGACGATAACCTCTCCAACTTGCAGTAATTCTTTCTCTTTCAATATCATTTCTTAATGTAAATGGAATATCTGATGTTAGCAAATGTAAATCGTTACCTGTTTCAATATCTTTTCTTCTGTTGAGGAACCATATTGGGAAGTTACCTTCAACTGGATTTGTAATTAGTTTTTCAATTGCCTGAACATTTTCATCAGTAAGATGACCTATGTTGGAGTTTGAATCAATCTTTAATGTATCTAGAATTGCTGTGGCAAAATTATATCCTATACCTTTGATCTGAGTGAGTCCAACTAGCATTTTTCTCTCTCCTGGGATATCGTTACCCACAATCCTAACAATGTGTCTATATTCTTGAGTGCTCAAGTATTCCAAAATTCAAGAAAACCCCGATAAAAACCATGCTAGGCACCATTTTGAGTTGATTTTCACTTTTTGTGCATTATGTGCTTGATTGTGACTGTTTATTGGGCTATGTTATCTAAAGTCCTCATCATCTGTCCAATCATTCCCTTGTACGTTCCACTGGTTGCACTGACAGCATTTTTTGACCCCTCTTTGTGCATCAATGTCTATGCAAAAACAATGTTCTCCTTTCCCTGATGGGTCATTTCCACAAAGTTTTTGCATACTATGGTATGAGGCTTTTTTCTTAATTATCTTATTGAATTTTGAAAAGTTATAACTTTCAATATTCTCATCTTTATTGAAATGGCAGATACTTTTGATCGCGAAAAAGTCGTAGATTCCATGTTTGATCCAGTGACATCTTCGATTTTGGCAGAATTAGAAGACGGTGAAAAAACGTGTTCATCTTTGGCAGAACAAGCTTCTATTTCTGAATCTGAGGTATTGGAAAGACTGTCTTATTTGATAGAACATGAATTTATCATAAAAAATACTGATGGTGAAACTACTCTTTCAGCAAATTCTGAAAAACTTAGTAGCATTGTTGAGAGTGGTGATAACTTTGATCAAACTATTAGTGGTCTTGAAAAAATGGATAGCTATCTAAACTGATTTTTTCTTACTTTTAATTCTGTAAATCCCAGAACCTACTAACCCAACCATTCCAATTATCAAAATATATGCTGAAACAAAACTAAGTGATTTCTTTCCTGCATCAGGAAGTGGTCCTATTGCACCAAACACTTGGATGTCTTCATTAGAATCAGTCTGAATGATTAGTTTGTAAGACCCTGTATCGACAATATCGAACTCTTCTTCAATAGTTTCTTCATCCACATTTTTGGATACTATTTCATTATCAAATGGATCTAATATTTTGGCTGAAATTATTTTTTCCTTAAACTCCATTACTTGTACTGCAAAAACCCCTACGGTTGACTCAGAAGAATCAAACTCTCCTGAAATAGTCAGAACTTGGCTTGAATTAATTTTCCCATTACCTTGGAAAACACCTTCTAGAATTATCTGATTTCCAGCTGCAAGCAAAATTAATCCAATTACTATTAACGCGCCTGAAACAACTAAAATAATTCCAGCCTTTTGCATATTTTTGACTTCTTTTTCTTTACTTTAAACCTAATTTTTCTAATTTTGAAATTTAACCCTGTTTAATAAAGTTAGATTAGGCTAAAAAAGTTAGCTTAGGTTAAATTTAAATAAACTTTTCATGACTTCTTTTCAGCAATGAAAAAACCGATCATTATTGCATCTGTAGTAATCGTAGCAATAATTGCAGGATTATCATTTACTGTTTTTACCCAAAACAACAATTCTGATGAAATTATTCTTAATGATATAGAACAATCTGCTGCTAATCCTGAAACAATTATGATTACAACCACCACCAATGTTGTAACTGATCTTGTTGAGAATATTGGTGGAGAACATGTGTCTGTTACAGGATTGATGGGACCTGGTGTGGATCCTCATTTGTATCGCCCTAGTGCAAATGATGTAAAAAAACTTCAGGATGCTGATATTGTATTCTACAATGGATTAGATTTAGAAGGTAAAATGGGTGATATCTTTGTAAAAATTGGAAGGGAAGGTACAGCAGTATGGGCAGTATCTGAAAATATTCCCCCTGAATCACTATTGAGTCTTGACAATGAAGGTCATTTTGATCCTCATATTTGGTGGGATGCAGAATTGTGGATGGAGGCAGCTAAAGTTGTTGCAACTGGATTGAGTGAATATGATCCAGAAAATTCCCAAGTATATGAAAAAAATCTTCAAGAATATTTGATACAATTAGATTCACTTAACCAAGATAGTCTAGAAAAGATGAATTCTATTCCGCAAGAGCAACGAGTTCTTGTAACTGCTCATGATGCATTCCAGTATTTTGGTCATGCTTATGGTTTAGAGGAAATGGCAATTCAAGGGTGGAGCACTGATAGCGAAGCTGGAATAAGAGAGATTCAAAATTTAGCTGATGAAATATCTGAGAGAAAGATAAAAGCCGTGTTTGTAGAAACTTCTATTTCCCCTGCCACAATTGAGGCTTTAACGGCTGCAGCTCAGGATAGAGGTCATGATGTTGTGATTGGTGGAGAATTATTTTCAGATGCAATAGGTGAAAAGGGAACACATGAAGGAACCTATGTTGGAGCCTTTACACACAATGTAGAAACAATTGTGAATGCGTTGAAATGATGGAACAAAAATCGATTCGAAGAAACATGGATGATCGACAAACATTCCCAATTGAAATCAAAAATCTCTCTGTTACCTATCGTACTGAACCTGCATTATGGAATATAGATCTAAATTTACCTGAAGGAAAACTAATTGCAATAGTTGGTCCTAACGGTGCAGGCAAATCAACTTTGATAAAAGCAGTGATGGGATTAGTTCCAATCACTGCAGGCAAAGTAAGCATTTATGGAAAACAATATTCAAAACAAAGAAACAAAGTGGCATATGTTCCACAACGTGGAACGGTTGATTGGGATTTTCCTACTGATGCATTAGATGTTGTAGAGATGGGGCTATACGGAAAACTTGGATGGTTACGTCGTCCTAATTCTAAAACAAGAGAGAAAGCAAAAGAATGTCTGAGAAAAGTTGGGCTAAAAGATTATGCAGATAGACAAATTGGTCAGTTGTCTGGAGGTCAACAACAAAGAATATTTGTTGCAAGAGCTTTGGCACAGGATCCTCAAATTTTTCTTATGGATGAACCACTAAACGGAGTTGATGTAATTACTGAAGAGACCATACTATCAATACTTGAGGATCTAAAAAAAGAAGGAAAGACCATTGTGATGGTTCACCATGATCTTCAAACTGTGGATAAGTACTTTGATTGGGTTGTAATGTTAAATCGAAATCTAATATCTGCTGGACCACTAAAAGAAGTATTTACAAAAGAAAATTTGGATATTGCGTATCGGGAAAAACAACGCATATCTTTTCAATAATGTAGAAAGGTGCAAAAATGGTTCTTGAAGAAATACTATCTATCTTTCTAGGAATTTTTACTGATTATACTCTCAGATATGTTGCTCTTGGCTCTGCTATTTTAGGAGTAACTAGCGGTGCTTTAGGATGTTTTACTGTACTGAGAAAACAGAGCTTGTTTGGAGATGCTTTATCTCATGCTGCATTACCTGGAATTGGATTTGCATATCTTTTTGCTGGAACAAAAGATTCTCTACTTTTGATGTTGGGTGCTGCAGTATTTGCATGGTTTGGTGGAATTATTACATTAGCAATTACAAGTACAACAAGAATTAAGCAAGATGCTGCACTTGGGATAACCCTTTCAGTTTTCTTTGGTTTAGGAATTGTTCTTCTTACATACTTACAGAGTACTGGAGGTGCAAGTCAAGGTGGATTGGACAGATTTCTATTTGGACAGGCAGCATCTTTGATAGAAACAGATGTTATTAATCTAGGAATTTTGGCAGCAGGCTGTTTTGTCGTTTTGATAATATTCTTCAAAGAACTCAAAATTGCGACATTTGATAGTGCATTTGGACAAAGTTTAGGATTCCCAACAAAATATCTTAGTGCACTATTGACATCTGTAATAGTTGTAGCAGTTGTTATTGGTCTGCATACTGTTGGTGTGGTCTTAATGGTTTCAATGCTCATAGCTCCAGCGGCTGCAGCAAGACAATGGATATCTAGTTTGAAAAGTATGTTAATCCTTTCTGCAATCTTTGGAGGTGTAAGTGGCGTAATTGGTTCTATGATTAGCAGTACTGCCGAAGGAATGTCTACTGGTCCTGTTATTGTAATTACAATTACTACCATCTTGGACATTTCCCTCTTCTTTTCTCCAAAAAATGGATATCTTTTCCAATATGTCCGCAAGAGAAAACAACATCAAAATTACCTTAATGAAATTAGTACCATTTCAGGAGAAAATTCAAAGAATTGATAGAACTATCTAATGATCTAATTATTATTGGAACTGCTGTACTAGTTGCAGCAAATTGTGCTTCAATAGGTACGTTCTTAGTATTAAGACAGATGGCAATGATGTCTGATGCTATAAGTCATGCAGTATTGTTGGGAATAGTCATTGCTGTGTTTATGGTTGGAGGTAGAGAAACTATTCCAGTAATAATTGGCGGTGTATTGTCTGGCATCTTAACTGTTTCAATTGTAGAGATGCTTTATCGTACAGGTAAACTAAAACAGGATAGCTCAATTGGTATTGTCTTTCCATTCCTTTTTGCAATTGGTGTGATACTTGTTACACAAGCTGGTAATGTGCACATAGATGCTCAACATGTATTGTATGGTTCAATTGAATTTGTACCATTTGATACACTGTATCTTGATGAAATTAATATCGGATCAAAATCTCTTTGGGTTCTTGGTATTTTAGCAATTGCAAATATTTCTTTTATTGCAATTCTGTACAAGGAACTAAAAATTAGCACTTTTGATGCTTCAGTTGCAGTAAGTGTTGGGTTGATGCCCATGTTAGTTCATTATTTGTTAATGATAATGGTAGCTACAACTGCTGTTATTGCTTTTGAATCAGTTGGCGCAATACTTGTTATTGCATTTTTCATAGTTCCTGCATCTGGAGCTTACCTGCTAACAGATAGGTTATCTCACATGATGGCACTGTCTGTAACACTGGGAATTGCTAGTGCTGTTGCCGGTTATCTGTTTGCAGTCTTATTTGATGTCTCAATTGCAGGCTCGATGGCCACAATTGCTGGTGTCATATTTGGATTAATCTGGGTATTTGCACCAAATCGAGGCTTGATTAGCAGATGGAGACGTATTTCAAAACAAAGATTTGAGATAGATTTAGGAATAGTATTAACTTTCATTCAAGATGAGGTTAATGCTAATCGTCAAGTAACTCCTTCAATTTTATCAAATGCTTTAGGATGGACAATAGATTATTCAAAAAAATTAAGTGAATTTATTCAAGAAAAAAAATTTGTAGAAAAGGATGAACATGGAAATCTGACCCTAACTATTCTCGGACAAAGAAAAGCAGAGAATTACTCAACAACCTGATTACTCTCTTGATTTTTTTTATTCTGGTTCTGGATGAATTGTAATTACGGCATTTTTGATTTCTTCTCTAATGATATGTTCTATCTCTGATGTCAAGTCATGAACTTTTTCAATTGATAATTCCTTATCAAATGAACAGTCAATATCTATTTTGAGTATGTTCTCAAAATTCAAAGATACTATCCTTCCAATCTTTTTGATTTCAGGATATTTTTCTAAAATTGTCTTTATTTTTTCCTTAGTTTCTTTGTCTTCTAGATTGAAATTTTCTGGAATTGTGACAAATGGTTCCAAGTGAATTGTGGCATGTTCTATTTCAGGAATGCTATCTTGAATTTTCTGTTCTATGATTTCTGAGATTTTGTGAGCTGATGATAGATTTTTCTCTCTATCAACCATTACATGCAAATTAGAAAATGTTTTTCCTTTGGTTTTGTGGGTGCTGACATTATGTACTCCTTTTACCCCTTCTACGTTTTTTGCAATATCTAGAATTTTTGCATCTAATGGAACATCTTCCCAATTGGGCTCAAAATGGATTGTAATTGAAGCATTTGGAATTTTATTTTTGATATTTTTCTCTACATTACTGCTTATTTCATGTGCTCTGTCAAAACTCGTATCTCCTCTTAATGATATTGTAACATCTGCAAAAGTTGTGTCCCCTGAACGTCTCATTAGTATTGAATCTGCACCAATAACTCCTTGAGTTGATGTAGCAATGTCTCTTACATTTTTGACGAGTTCTGGTGAAATAATATCTGTTAAATCAAGAGCTGTTTTGTAGACTAGTTTGACACTAAGTACTGCTAATAATCCACCTAAAATTAGTGCTGCAACAAAGTCACCGTGATACAAACCATAAGATACCAAAACGATTCCAATAATTGCTACTAGTGTTGAACCAAGATCCATAAATGCGTGATAGAAATCTGCTTTGAGAGTTGTACCTCCAATTTTTTTAATTGAATTTCTCAAAAGAATTATTCTAAAGATGTCAATTCCTATTGTGTATAATCCGCCAATTATTGCAAACATTCCAGGTAATACATTTGGTGGGGGGCTCTGAATTCTATTAATCGACTCGTAAATGAAAAAACATGCAATCAGAAAAATTGCAATTCCTCCAATTAATCCTCCTAGCGATTCAATTTTTCCATGACCATAGGTGTGTTCAGCATCTGGTGGCTTTATTGCCATTCTTGCAGCTAAGAGTAACACAAGAGTTACCACGCTATCTAATAACGCATGAATACTGTCTGTGATTAATGCTAAACTATTAGAAACAAAACCAAAAATCAGTTCTACTACAAATGCTGAAAAAATAGCTAAAAGTGAAATTTGTAATACTTTGGTTCTTTGAACAAACATCTTATTTTCTAATAATCTATATCACATATTACAAGTTTCTAAGAAGAAATCATACGATAATGTTATTTGGAAAGAGGCTTTATTTTTGATATTGGATAGAAATTGGCTATTTTTATTGGGTTTTTTCTCAATCATGATTATTCCATTAATTAATGCTGACGCTTCTAATCCAAATCTATCTGTGTCTGCTGAAAATTCAGAATTTGGGAATGTTTTTGCAGGTTCTATGGTAATTGAAGTAGTCATTCGTAATTCCAATATCTCTGACACCGATGAAGGTAAAGGCGAACCTGATGTCACTATTAATGGTAAAACACTTCGTATGGTACAAGCCACAGATGGAAATTGGTATGCATATTTTGCAAATGTTGACAAGGCAAAAATTGCTGATGCTACTGTAGGTCTAGCGGGCAAAGGATTAGACTTTGGAGAATTTTGTAGTCGTGATACTACAACATCTGTTTTTGGAATTTCTTTAAGTGAAACTGATGGTTTTGCAATTCCTAAACCTGATTCTGTTACTGGATCTACAAACGGCAATTCATCTTTTTCTGAATGCACTTCAAGTCCTACAAATACTTCTAATCATAACAATGTCGTTAGAAATGCAAAATCCATTAATACAAATTCTAACATATCCGTTGGTCAAATTGGTTTAGATGCTGATGCATGGCCATTAATCCAGCTTTATTCTTTTGATGATGTAACAATACAATACAATCCTGGTGGACCTTCCCAACATGTATATCTTGATTATGATGAAATTGAGAATATCAGTTTAGGACTTGATAGAGAACTATATCCTGAAAATTCACAAGTTTTTCTGACTCTTAATGACATTCATCTAAACCAAGATCCAACCGATGAGGACTCTTGGACATTTAACGTTGATTCTACGGTAAGTACATTTTATCAAGCATTTGATAATTCTGGAAATGACGATGCAAATGGAAATGCTGGATTGGTAAATCTTGTTCCACATCTTTCAAATTTAGGATTTGAAGATAATGGGAAATTATCTTTGAATCTTGGAAATGTTATGGAATTAAAAACAAACAATGACCAACCTGATTCTTCTGTTGATTCTGATGGTGTGTCAAATACATTTTCTAAAATTGTTACACTAGTTGAACAAGGACCTAACTCAGGAATCTTCTCTAGTTCTGATTCTAATGATCAATCAACAATTGGTATCAAAGATGATGCACCTAGAGGACAATCTGGACAAATAACATATGACCAAAAATCCACTTCGGTAGTTACTGGATCTTCTACAGCTTCTGTTTCTTTTGATGATAAACCTATGTTAACAATAGGAAATGGTGATTCACTTAGACCCGGTACTGAATATCCTGTATTGTTAGTTGATCCTGATCAAAATCTGAATACTGGTGCCAGAGATGATCTTGATGTCTTTAGAGACTCTGCACTTATTCCTACCCTCACAATAGGGAATCCTATAACTTTAGAGGATGCAAACAGTGTTGAGTTCCATTCTACTTCTCCTACTATCTCTGGGGGTGATGATTCTAATTCCTCTGTTCCTGACTCAAATTCTGACATTTTACTAATTGACACCTCAAATGTCTCTAATGCTTCTTTTGAGATGATCTCAATTAATCTAGGTATTTCTGCCTCGTCTTTGGCATCCTCCTTCATAGATTCTTCAGAATCTAATACTGATGGAACAAACTGGATAAATTATGATTTGAGATCTCTTGAAAACGAACTAGGAATTTCTGATTTTAGTAGTACTACATTTGCCCTTGCATTTGGAACTCGTGATTCTACTCAGATTGTAATTGCAGATGATGGTGATGTGTCATCATCTCAAGGATTTATTCAAATTGATAATGGTGATGTAGAAGACATTAAAACTAAAACTGGTAATGTTTTTCTAATTATTGATTTTGATTCTTCTGACACAGTTACAATTTCTAATGAATCAAACAAACTCCCAATAGTTTTTGACTTTTTTTCTTTTGGATTAGAAAATAATAACAGTATAAACAATTCTATTTATCGTTTTGAATTAGAAGAGACTCAAGATAATTCATCTACTTTTGAAGGTAGTTTTGAATATGCAGTTACAAACCAACTGAATATTCTTGATTCAAATTTTATTCAAACCATTCAAACAATTGATGATGAAATAAAAATTATCATTACTGATAGACTAATTGATGAAGAAGGAATTGCAATATCTTATGCTGATTTAGATTCAGCTGGGGTAACAACTACAACTACAAGTAAATCTGATGTCGCAACGCATTCAGGAACTGTTTCTATAGACTCAACAACATTTCGATTTGGACAACCAGTAACAATTACACTTAGCGACTCTGATCTTAATTTGAAAAGTGACACCGTTGAAATTTATCAAGTGATTAATGATTCAAATTCTGACAATGTTGATACTGTAGGTAAAGATGGAGAAATTTTGTTAGAGATAAAACTCAAAGATGTTCGTTATAAACGATGTACTATTAATGGTGTTGAGCATGGTGGTTTAGCATCTACTGGATTTACGCTTGTGGAAACAGGACCTAGCACTGGAATATTTACAGGAGTATTCAAAATACCATCTCAGATTTGTGATAAAACAAGCTCAAAACTAATCTACACTTCTGGTGGAAGTTTAGATATACGTTATCATGATTCTCGGGATACTTTTGGAAATTCAAATATCTTCAGCTTACTTGATTCAAAATCATCTGTATCGTTTTACGCTCCTGCCAAATTAAGCTTAGAAAAAGTAACACTTCCTATATCTGGTTCAAAAGAAATAGTTTTGACAGGAAGTATTGAAAATCATAAACGAGGAATTCCACTATCCATTGAACTTACAACTCCTGATGGTATCAAACAAAACTTTGGTGCGTCTCTAAGTAATAGTGGTGGTTATCGTTCTATATTTACTATTAACACAAACACTTTGCTTGGAACATATTTTGTATATCTTTCATATGATGGTAAAAATATTGGAACTCTTTCATTTGATGTAGTTTCAGAAAATGTTCCTGATTGGATAAAAAATAATGCTCGCTGGTGGTCTTCAAACGATATTTCTGATGGTGAATTTATTGGTGGAATCGAACATCTTATTGAAACAGGAATAATTTCTATTGAACCTTCTGAACAAAGTTCAATAGAACAAGAAATTCCTGATTGGATCAAAAATACTGCAAGATGGTGGGCAGACGATCAAATCCCAGAAGAAGAATTTTTAAAGTCAATTCAGTACTTGGTCAAAAAAGGTATAATTCAAGTATGATCTGGTCAATTTTTCTTTCAATTAATACATAAATACCCACAACCCATGAAAAAATTGAAAATGAAATTATCTAGTATTATCGCAATTACCTTATTGTCTATTTCAATTCTATCTTATGGTGCAAATAACTCTGCATTTGCAGCAAATTCATTCATAGAGGCATCTTCTAGTTCTGGAAATGTTGGTAATGGTGATCCCATTGTCATATCTGGAAGTATTGTAGATTTTGAAGATGCAGGCCATGCACTTACTTTTACAATTATATCTCCTGATAACAGTATAGTGCAAATTGGTCAGGTTATGGATGGTGTAAGTTCTGATGGCACATTTGAAATGAATCTTACTGCAGGTGGTCCTTTGTGGAAAACTACTGGAGAATATACTGTCAAATTCTTTTATGGTCCTACTAAAGGTGATGCTACAGTAGATTATACTGGCGGTGATACACCAACTGCGCCTGAACCAGAGCCAACTGAACCAGAGCCAGAACCAACTGTACCTGAACCAGAGCCAGAACCAACTGTACCTGAACCAGAGCCAGAACCAACTGTACCTGAACCAGAGCCAGAACCAATAACATGTGGAGCTGGAACAGAAATGGTTGATGGTATTTGTCAAGTTGTTTCAGAACCAGAACCACAATGTCCTGCAGGTTACTCATTCAGTGACGGGGTATGTGTTGAAGATGGTGGTGGTTGTCTTATTGCAACTGCTGCATATGGAACTGAATTAGCACCTCAAATTCAATTACTTAGAGAAGTTCGAGATAACACTGTATTGTCTACTACTTCTGGAGCCACATTTATGACTGGATTTAATACACTATACTATTCGTTTGCACCAACTGTTGCTGACTGGGAAAGAGAAAATCCAATGTTTAAGGAATCAGTTAGGGCATTCATTACTCCAATGATTTCAACATTGTCTATCATGACATTAGCTGATGATGGTTCCGAAGTTGAAGTATTAGGATTAGGAATCTCTGTTATTGCACTTAACTTGGCAATGTACATTGCAGCACCTGCATTAATTGGATTCAAGGTTCACAAATCACTCAAATCTAGAAAATAATCTTCTAGAATTACTCTAGGTTATTATACTGAAACACATTATCTTATTTCATGCATATTGAATATGAAGAATTTGATTCTGTTGAAGATTTTTTCATGTATCTGGCATCAGCTGCCCCTCCTATGAAAAATACAATTCCGATTAATTCCTACAAGGATCATATTATGTCATTTATTCCACTTAGTCCTTCTACTGGAGAAACATATCTGATGTTATATGTCAAAGGTTCATTGGAACCTGGAATCTATGAATTTGATGTCCCTTCAAAATCTTACAAAAAAGTAGATAATATTGAAAGAGCAGACAAGGTTTACTTCATATCTTTGACACCAAAAAGAAATACTATTGCAGATACAGCTATCGCAAATCTATAACTTCTTTGTTTGAATTTTAGGCGCAGATACTGATCTACTTCTAGCGTATTTGTCAATTATCTCATCAGGAGTTCTTCCATTAAAGAGATCCTTACACAACCCTCTGAGGTATCTCATAATTGCCCAAGTTCCTGCTTTCAAAATTCCATACATGAAAACTTTCATTGGTGGACCATACGTCTTGTTTCTGAGAATGATTGGAATAATGTCATTGATTACTCGAAGGTTGTTTTCCCAGCATTTCCAAAATAGTGTGAATTGAGCTTCATTCAAGTTTCCAAAGTGCATTGAATTTTTTTCACTAAAGTCTTGATACAATAATGGAGCTACTAATCCTCTAAAGTCCATCTCTCTAAAGTCACTCATCATATCAATTGTGTATTGAATATCATCTGGTGTTTCATCTGGCCAACCAATAATGATGGTGGCTGCTGGGAACCAGTGATTTTCATTAAGAATTTTTGCACCTTCTCTAACTACACTGCCCCACTCTTCTGTTGAAAATGGCCTTGTTTTGACACCAAGATGTTTCTTTACCATGTCTGGTGCTACTGTCTCAATTCCTAAATTAGTTGCAAGCCATCTTCCTGATTTGTCTTGACCATTTATGTGAGAAATTTGTTGCATTAATGTAGGATCTGCTGCAACTGCAGAAAATGTCATATGTGTTGTTCCGATAAAGTTTGCGCCAAGTCCTTTTAGTGATTTCCACAAATCTGTAATTGCGTCTCTATTTGGAACAAAGTCTCTATTGTCACATCCATAAAGTAACATTTCATCAGAATGTAACCATATTGAATCAAAACCATAATCTAAGTTGGTTTTTGCCTCATGTTGTAATCTTTCTATAGGAAGATCTTTCTTTGATCTTTTGTTTACATCACAAAAATCACAACCTCTTCCACACCCTCTCATTGCCTCAATCAAAGAATTGATTGTAGGTCCTTCAATAACTGGAATATTTTCAAGATTTCTTACAAAACAATGCATTAATTCTGGTGCATCATTTTTCTCTAAATCTTGGAATAAATCAATTGCTAGTTCATCTGCTTCTCCAACTACTACTGTGTCTATTCCGTGAATCTTCATTCTATCTGATTTTGCTAATTCCCATGCTCCGTTTCCTCCAACAACAACTTTGAAATCATATTTCTTTTTGAGTTGGATAATACTTGCACACATTTTTTTGAATTTCATTGCAACATATGACAATTTTTCTGGTGACATTGTTGTGGTAACTGGTGCCATTCCTAATGGATCCATTACGTTGATACCTACAACTTTGGTATCTGGACCAATTGATTTGTGCAACATATCTGGATGTCCAATGAATACATCTTCTCTATTGTAACCTCCTTGAATCAATGAACTTTCAATTCGTCTTAACCCAATCTGTGCAACCTTTGCCTCACCAGTAATTGGGTCTGTTTCAACTGATGGACAAAATACCTTGTCAAAAACCCATTCTGGTAGAACTTCATATGGTCCACATGCAATAAATCCATACAGAAAATTTCCTCTATAATTTGTCATTAAACTACGATCAGCAGTAAGTACAACACGTTTGCCGGCCAACTATCACATTTCGTTTTGCTATGTTATATATCATTTACGAGGTTAATTTGCCTCTTGAATTGTAAATTTTACTTATTCTTTTTTCCTTATTGTTCTATTTGCAATATTTGCAGCAATTCCACCTGCTGCAATACCATTGTCTATGTTTACAACAGATAATCCTAACGAACAACTTTGAAGCATTGAAGCAAGAGCTGCAATCCCTTTTTCTCCATAACCATATCCAACTGATGTTGGAATCCCAATAATTGGAATGTCTACTAACGTAGAAACTAGTGTGGCTAGTGCACCTTCCATTCCTGCAGCTACTATAATACAATCAACATCCTCTTCTATCATTTTTTTTAAAATTGGAAAAATTCTTTGAATTCCTGCTACTCCTACGTCATAACTTGTAATACATTTACAATTCATTGCCTCACAAACTAGTCTTGCTTCTTCAGCTACTCCGATATCTGAGGTTCCTGCAGTAAGAATGCCTACCTTGCCTCCCTGAAATTTAATTGGTTTTTTAAACAATAACAATGTGGATGATTTTTTCCCTATCTTGACTTTGACTTTTAATTTCTTTGCAAATGTTTGAATCTTTGGATAATCTGTTTTCTTTAATCTTGAAACAATTACAGAATTTGATTTCTCCAAAGTTCTTTTTATGATTTTTTTAGTATCTTCTAGTTCTTTTGTCTCTGCAAAAATTATTTCTGGAATTCCTCGTCTTTTTCTTCTGTTGATGTCTATTTTGGCAATCCCTTCTATCTCTTCAATTGAATATATTGACAGAAGTTTTTTTGCATCATTAATTGAAATTTTTCCTGCTTTTACGGCTTTGAGAATTTCATGAGTTTCCAATAATGTGTTTTTATTTTATGGATAAAAAAAGGCTTAGATTTCAACACTTGAAATTGCGCCTTTAACACTTTCTACTGCTTTGTTAAAGACTTCTTTTTCTTCATTGTTTAGATCCAACTCGATGATTTTTTCTACACCTTTCTTTCCTATTACTGCTGGAACCCCAATGGTGACATCAGAATGACCATATTCTCCATCAAGATAGGTTGCTACTGGAATTACTTGTTTTCTGTCTCTTACAACTGATTCAACAATTGCAGAAATTGCATTTCCTGGTGCGTGTACTGTAGCACCTTTTAGTTCAATTACTTTTGCTGCAACTTGTTTTGTGTTTTGAACTAATTCATCTAACTTTTCTTTTGCAAGAAATGATGATAGTGGAATTCCTGAAACAGATGAAAATCTTGGCAAAGGCAACATGTTTTCTCCATGTTCTCCAATTACTAGTGCTCTAATTGAATCACGAGAGTGTCCTGTTGCTTCATGAATAAATTGTCTAAATCTTGATAAATCAAGCATGCCTCCCATTCCAAATACTCTACTTCTATCAAATCCTGAGACTTTGTATGTGATGTATGCCATTGGGTCTAATGGATTAGTTACTGGAATTATCATGGAGTCATCTGCATATTTTTTCACGTTTTCTACAACGCTTTTTACAATTGATGCATTAATTTTCAAAAGATCCATACGGGTCATTCCTGGTTTTCGTCCAGAACCTGCAACTACTACAACAATATTGGAACCTTTCATATCTTCAAAATTATTGGAACCTTTTACTTCAACATCAATTCCTTGTTCTGAAAGCATATGATTGATATCCATTGCTTCGCCTTGAGGAAGTCCTTCAGCAACATCTAGTAACAAAATTTGATCATCTAATCGTTTTAATGCTGAAAATAATGCCGCATCTCCACCTACTTTACCTGAACCAATTATAGTAATCATAAAAATCACTGTTGATTTTCAATAATTAAATCTAATGAAATTTTAGACCGATCAGACGAATTTATAAGCATTTTTGATAATTTTTAATCAATGGTTTTGGTAATTGATCCTCAAATTGCAGGGATATCTGGAGACATGCTTCTCTCTTCCCTAATTGATTTAGGAGCAGATAAGGAAAAGGTAATTGATGGAATCAAAAAGTCTGAAAAATTTTTCTCAGATTCTGCTATTAAAAAAATAGATTTTCAAAAAACCAAGAAAAGAGGTATTGAATCTCTTCAACTCATTTTAGAGATTGATGAACACTCTCATGAAAGAAAGGGTTCTGAAATAAAAAAAGCAATTAATGACTCTACACAAAACTTGGGTCTATCTAACAAAGCAAAGATATTTGCTGAATCCTGTATTGATTCACTAATTTATTCAGAATCAAAAATCCATGGAGTTTCAGAAGATTCTGTGCATTTTCATGAGGCCTCTAGTATTGATACGCTAGTTGACATTGTTGGAATTACAATTGCCTTGGATGATTTGGGATTATTTGATGAAAAAATTATTTGCCTGCCTGTTTCTGTAGGTGGTGGAAGTGTAACTTTTTCCCATGGGACAATGTCTAATCCTGCAAGCGCAATTTTAGAGATTTTCAAAAATTCTTATCTAAAAATTAAAGGCAATGATGCTAATGCGGAATTGACCACCCCAACTGGCGCATGCATTTTGGCTAATTTGACAAATACCTGTATGGACTATTACCCTGCAATGAAAATTGATTCAATTGGTTATGGTGCAGGACAAAAAGATTTTCAAAATTTCTCCAACGTTCTAAAACTAGTTAGAGGCTCTACAAATAATTTGGAAAGTAATTCCGTAAAGATTCTTGAAACTAATGTTGATGATATTTCAGGTGAAATACTTGGAAACCTGATTGAAAAGATTATGCAAAAAGGTGCTAGAGATGTTTCTATTTATCACGGAATTACAAAAAAAGGAAGACCTACAAATCTGATATCTGTAATATGTGATGATCAAAATATTGATGAAATTGTTGATACTTTGGTACTTGAAACTGGTACTTTAGGAGTTAGGATATCTGAGTCTAATCGATTTGTTGTACCTAGAACAAATGAAAATATCTCATTAGTAATCAACGGAAAATCATTTGATGTTCGATACAAAAAATCAACATTCAAAGGAAAAACTGATTTTAAAATAGAATTTGATGATTTAAAAGATATTTCAAACACTATTGAAAAATCAATCAAAGAAACAGAATCAATACTTCGAAAAGAAATTGAAAAATTGGAGAATTAAATGATAAAATTAACTGAATTAGAAAATTGGTTTGCTGATAAAAATAAAGTTATGATTGCATTATCTGGCGGTGTAGATAGTGCACTTGTTGCATATGCTGCATATCAAAAATTAGGTAAATCTGCAATTGCGGTAACTGCTGATTACAAAACACTTTCTGAAGAAGAACTTCAAACAGCAAAACAAATCTGCTCTGAGATAGGCATAACTCAACTTTTCTTAGATTATAATGAACTTGAAAATGAAGATTTTACAAAAAATGATTCGACTAGATGTTTTCACTGTAGGCTTGAATTAGGAGATCATCTCTTAAAATTAGCAAAAGAACATCATGTAGATGTAATTGTTGATGGAACTAATTTAGATGATTTAGGTGATTATCGACCTGGAATTGATGCTTTACGCCAGAACGGAATTAGGAGTCCGCTTGTTGAAGCAAATCTCTCAAAATCTGAAATCAGACAAATTGCGAAATCAATTGGATTATCTGTTCATGATAAACCTTCAAACTCTTGTTTAGCTTCCCGCATTCCTTGGGGACAGAGAGTTACTGCTGAGAGACTAGCTAGAATTGAATTTGGTGAAACCGTTATCAAACAACTAACCAAAGTTAAACAAGTCCGTGTTCGTGATTTTAATGGTTCTGCAAAAATTGAAGTAGAGAAAAATGACATTTCTGAATTTGATACTCTAGTATTAGATAAAATCACAGAAAAACTGAAGATGATTGGATTTACTTCAGTTGAAATTGATCCAGAAGGATATAAACCAGGAAAAATTAACGTGATTGCAGATTGATTTATCTTGATAATGCTGCATCAACTCAAATTCATGATGATGTCTTAGAATCAATGCTTCCATATCTCAAAGAGCGGTATGGAAATCCATCTTCCATTCATCGTTATGGTAGATTGTCTCGAAAGGCAATTGAAAAGGCAAGAAAACAAATCGCATCTTTGATTAATGCTGACCCTTCTGAAATTTTTATCACTTCTGGAGGCACAGAATCAAACAACACTGCGTTACGAGGAATTACAACAAAACACTCTTCAGGTCAAATCATAACTTCTTCAATTGAACATGATGCAATTTTAGAACCGTGCAAAAAATTGTCTCAAGAAGGATTTGATGTAGTTTATCTCCCTGTGGACAATTTTGGTACAATTAGTCTATCTGATCTTAAAAATTCCCTATCTGAAAAAACTAGAATTGTTTCAATTATGTTTGGCAATAATGAAGTAGGTACAATTCAACCAATTGCAGAAATCGCTAAACTTTGTCATGAACATGATGTTGTATTTCATACTGATGCGGTACAAGCCGTAGGAAAAGTGCCAATTGATGTACATGAATTAGGAGTGGATTTACTATCGATTTCTTCCCATAAACTCTATGGTCCTAAGGGAATTGGTGCTTTGTATATCCAAAAAGGTACTCTGCTCAACCCTATGATTTTAGGCGGTGGACAAGAACATGGTTTACGTTCTGGTACCGAAAATGTGGCAAATATTGTTGGTTTTGGTAAGGCATGTAATATTGCACAATCAAATTTGAATGAGAATATTTCTCACCTGAAAAAACTTCGAGATGCATTAGTTCAAAATGTGTCTAATGAAATCTCTCAAGTAACTGTCAATGGTCATCCTGAATTTCATTTACCAAATAATGCCCATTTTACTTTTCTTGGTGTAAATGGCGAGGATCTGATTATAAAACTTGATGAGTATGGTATTGCTGCATCTACTGGTTCTGCATGTTCTGTTCATACTCAAAAGGCATCTCATGTTTTACAAGCAATGGGATTCTCACACGAGCAAATTACTGGTTCACTAAGATTGACAACTGGAATGTATAATGATCAAAAAGAAATTGAACAAACTGTGGAAATTTTAAAAAAAGTTGTTGAAGAATTAAGATCTGTATCACCATTTAAGGAAAAATATTCTTTTTCATAAAATTAAATTCTCATTTGAAATTTGTTTCTTGTTAGAATTACTGTTGTCATAATTCCAACTAGTAAAATCATCATTGTGATTGTCCCAAATTCTGGGACAACATAGGTTCCAATAATTTGAATATCTGTATCTCCTTGTTCAAAATCAATTGTAATTGTTCTATGATCTGAATGAACTGGCTTTTCCTCATAATCTACTTCAGTTCCATTGGGATTATCTGGGTTTGAAATTAAAATGATAAATTTTTCATCTTTCCCATCTTGTTTTTCAGCCCCTATGAATTCTCTAGGTAATTCTAATGTTATTGAACCTTCATCTGTAGAATTGATGTCTATTGCTAGTGCAAAATTTTCTGATTCAACTACGATGTCTTCGATCTCCCCTCCTTTAATTGAATACTCTACATCAAACGTTCCATGACTCCCCGCATCCACTTCAAAATTGGTTGTGGTTACCACTACTTCTGACTCTGGAGTGTAACTGAATTCAGATTCAGCTATGGTTCCACCCGCTACTTCATATGATGCTCTTACTACTATCGTTCCTGCATTGGTCCATAATGGCCCTTCTGCAAGAATTGTATGTGAGAACGTTCCATCTTGGGCTACTGTAATTTGTGCAATTTCTAACATATTTCCCTCTCTAAATAATTGAAGTACTACATCTACCCCCTCTATCATTGTAGCTACTTTTCCTGAAACAACAATCGTATCTCCCTCATCATAATTATTATCATCTGTTTGTACTGTAATTGGAGATTCTTGTGCATGTGCAAAACTTGTAGAAATTATCAATAAGGAAATTATTCCATAAAATATTTTAGAATTCACAAATTTTGAATAGCATGTTTGTATATTTCTTTTACTATCAAAAATGAAAAAATGAAAAAAGATGTGATTTTAGTATCTTGGCATAATGCTAAGTCTTGATTTTGCAGATACTGCAATTATTGAGATAATTGCTACTACTAGAATCATGGCTGCAATTGTACCAAACTCTGGGACTACAAAGGTACCTATAACTTCAATTTGTTCAGTTCCAGCTGGGAACATAACTGTTACTTTGTTTGCAACAATTTCAACATCATCCCATTCTTCGCCATCAACTAGTACCATAAAGATACCGTCTTGGACTGTTTTTGATGGAGTTACAGTTAATGTTCCATCATCTGTGGAGCTGATATTGATAACGATTGAGTTATCGTTTGTATTGAGAGTTGCACTTGTAATTATACCACCTGAAATACTAAATGGTACACAATAACCATTTGCAGTAATTTCATTAGCACCACATTGTTTGGATGTTTGTGGTGTTTCATAGGTTGGTGTATATGCAACTCCTCCCATTAATTCAACTTTGACACTATTGCTTTTTTCAGCACTGCCATAATTTGCTTTAATGGTGTAGGTACCGTCGTATTTCCACATTGCACCTGCTGTGTTTAATGTAGTCTCAAAACTGCCATCATCTGCTGTATCGATTTGATCAACTGTGACAATAGAGTTTAGAGGACTCACAACAGTAATTGTAACTGGAAATCCAGATGCTACATTTGCTACTTGCCCATTTACCATAATCGTGTCACTATGTCCATAACTTGTTTTATCTGTCCAAACAGATACTGGGATATCTGCACGCAACATCTTCTCTGCTGTTGCTCTTGCATCCTCCATAGAACATCCAACACATGCTTGTGGAAGTTCCTCAGCATATGCTGATGACACGGTTAAAGTACCGACTGCAGTCAAAACGGCTAGTAGCGCGAACGACGTACGGCTGTTCATCTTGTTGCGATTTGAATCTGTCTCTATTTATGTATATTTAAAAAATGAAAAAAGATGTGATTTTAGTATCTTGGCATAATGCTAAGTCTTGATTTTGCAGATACTGCAATTATTGAGATAATTGCTACTGCTAGAATCATGGCTGCAATTGTACCAAACTCTGGGACTACCACGCCGTCTTGAATATCTACTTCAGATGAAGCAGTATATTTTGGATCGTTGAATTGTTGTGCTGTAACAGTGTAAAAACCATCTTGTGTCCATAATGGACCTCCTGTTGTGATGGTTGCTGTAAACTCTCCATCAAGCATTGGTGATACTTGATCAATTGATACTACATTTCCATTTGGAGCAGTTACGGTTAATGTGATATCTGCACTTACTCTATCTGTATTTCCAGTAACTACAATCGTATCGGATCCCATTTCGGTTTCGGCGGTACTAATTTCAATTCCTGCATCTATTGTAACCATTGGTTCGATTGGTTCAAAAACGTCTGAGCTGAAACTGGATTCAGTTACAGAAGTTTGTTCTGCCATTCCACCGTTTACTTCAACAAGAACTTCCATTGTGTATAATGCTGCGGTGCCTTGCTGTGCTTTGATTTCGTAGAATCCATCTTCAGTCCATGTTGGGCCTATTTTGAATTCTGTACCAAACATTCCTTCAGCATCTGGTGTTGTTTGACCAACAGCAACTACATTATTTCCACTTGGGGACTTGACAGTAAATGAAACATCAGTGTATGATGAAATTGTTTTACCTGTTACGGTAATTGTTTTAGAACCACTGTCTGCCATAGCTGTTAGAGTCATTCCTTGCGTTTGAGCAAATGCATCTTGTTGAATTGAGGTCACTGAAATTAATGACACTGCCAAAAGGGCTATTGCCATTGATGTTGTTGAACGTTTAAAATTCATCCTAATTTTCCCCAAGTTACCTTGGTATTTATGTATATTTAAAAAATGAAAAAAGATGTGATTTTAGTATCTTGGCATAATGCTAAGTCTTGATTTTGCAGATACTGCAATTATTGAGATAATTGCTACTGCTAGAATCATGGCTGCAATTGTACCAAACTCTGGGACTACAAAGGTACCAATGATTTCAATTTGTTCAGTTCCAGCTGGAAATGATATAGTGAGTGTTCTATCTGTTGTTGATTTTGACTCATCAAAATCTGCTTCTTCTCCATCAATTAGGACAAAGAATTCATCATCTCCTCCATCTGGGAATGTTGCATCTAATACGGATCTAGGAACTGTCAGTGTGATTGAACCATCTTCTGTGGCATCAATTGAAATAATCAATGAATTAGCATCCACGTCAGGCATAATTCCAAGTAATTTACCACCTGTGATCTCGTATCCTATTAAATCAGTTGAACCTTCAACTGAAGCGGTTGTGTCTGTGATATCAGGACTAACTACATTCTCAACTGGTGGTGCTGTTGAACCTCCAAATTCAAATGTGGCTTCTGCAACTCTGTTCTCGCTTCCATATGTTACAATTACTGTGTAAGTTCCTTCTACTTTCATTGTTCCTCCAGCAGTAATTTCAGTACTAAATTTCTTATCTGCACTTACTGTCACCTGATCAATGGCTACAATACTGCCATTAGGAGATGTAACAATTAAGCTCACAGGAGTTCCTGCATATAGATCTCTGACTTCACCTGTTACCATGATGGTTTCACCCTGTGAATAGGATGTCTTATCTGTAGTAACAACAATCGTACTTTGTATTTGTCCAAATGCTGGTGTCATACCAATACCGGCAACTAAAATTGCTGATAATGCAAACACCATCAATTGTGATTTCATTGATTTTACGCTTGAATTTATCCTATTTAAGGTTGTGAAAAGATTAATTGACAAAGTAGAAAAATAACTACTTTCTTGACGAATTTCAGATTAGATATATATTAACCTGAGCGTGAGATTTTGACAGTTTGTGTGTATTCATTACTGTTACATTTAATGTTCGACGTGGGGGTTTTGTAATTGGCAACTAAGAAAAACCAAATTCTTGTACCTGATCACATCTATGTTCCAAAACATGAAATTATTTCAAAAAAAGAGGCTGAAGATGTTTTAAAAAAATACAACTGTAAACCAACTGAATTACCCTTAATCTTTGTAAACGATCCTGCAATTTTGGGACTTGGCGTAAAACCAGGTGATATGATAAAAATCACAAGAAAAAGCCCAACTGCCGGTGAGGGACTCTATTACCGATACGTGGTGGAAGTATAGATGGCAGATTCATCCACCAAACGTTGGCCAGTAATTCAAGATATCTTGAAAAGAGAAGGTATTGCACGTCAACACCTAAACTCATTTGATGAATTTTTAGAAAGAGGATTACAAAGTATTATCAACGAAGTTGGTCAGATTGATATTGAAAATGCTGAATATCCTTACAAAATTCAATTAGGAAAAGTTAAACTTCAACAACCTAGAATGATGGAACTTGATGGTTCTATTACTCATATTACTCCTGCAGAAGCAAGATTGAGAAATGTATCTTATTCTGCACCCGTAATGATGGAAGCAAGTGTTGTTGAAGATGGAAAAATCCTTGAATCTAGATTTGTTCACATTGGTGATGTTCCAGTTATGGCAAAATCAAATGCATGCATATTGCACAATTTCTCTACTCAAAAATTAGTTGAACACGGTGAAGATCCAAACGATCCCGGTGGTTACTTTATCATTAATGGTTCTGAAAGAGTTATTGTTGGACTAGAAGATCTCTCCTACAACAAAATTATTGTTGACAGAGAAACAGTAGGTGGAAACATTGTTCACAAAGCCAAAGTATATTCTTCAATTGTTGGCTATCGTGCAAAATTAGAACTTGTCATGAAAAATGATGGATTAATTGTTGCCAGAATTCCTGGTTCACCCGTTGACATCCCAGTAGTTACTTTGATGAGAGCACTTGGTTTAGAATCTGATAGAGAAATTGCAGCAGCAGTTTCTTTGGTAGATGAACTCCAAGATGAATTAGAAGCATCTTTTGAAAAAGCAGGAGATGTTCCAACTGCAAAAGATGCCATTGTTTACATCAGTAAGAGAATTGCACCTGGAATGCTTGAAGAGTTCCAGATCAAACGTGCTGAGACTTTGCTTGATTGGGGTCTCTTGCCTCATTTGGGTAAACATCCTGAAAACAGAAAAGAAAAGGCGCAATTCTTAGGCGAAGCAGCTTGTAAATTATTAGAATTAAGACTTGATTGGATCAAACCAGATGACAAAGACCATTATGGAAATAAAGTCATCAAATTTGCAGGACAAATGCTTGCAGATTTGTTTAGAACTGCATTTAGAAATCTTGTCCGTGATATGAAATACCAATTAGAACGTTCTGGACAAAAACGTGGAATTAATGCAGTAGCAGCTGCAATCCGTCCTGGAATTATTACTGATAAATTAAACAATGCAATTGCCACTGGAAATTGGGGTAGAGGTAGAGTCGGTGTTACTCAACTACTTGATAGAACAAACTATCTTTCAACAATCAGTCATCTTAGAAGAATTCAATCTCCTCTTAGTAGAACTCAGCCAAACTTTGAGGCAAGAGATTTGCACGCAACACATTTTGGAAGAATCTGTCCAAGTGAAACTCCTGAAGGCTCTAACTGTGGCCTTGTAAAGAATTTGGCATTGTCTGGAATTATTTCTGTAAATGTTCCTTCTGAAGAAATTGTAGAGAAACTCTATGATCTTGGAACTGTTCACTTTTTTGATGCAAAAGAAGATTTGAAGAAAGATGGAACTAGAATCTTTGTAGATGGTAGATTAATTGGATACTACAAAGATGGTGAACAACTAGCAGAGTCACTTAGAGACTTGAGAAGAAACTCAAAGATTCATCCACATGTTGGTGTATCATTCCACAAATCTGAAATTGAGGGTTCTACAAGAAGACTTTACGTTAATTGTAATGCAGGACGTGTTTTAAGACCATTAATCATCATAAAAGATAACAAACCGCTACTCACTGCTGATTTACTCGATAAAATATCAAAGAAACTCATCTCATGGACTGATCTCTTGAGGATGGGTGTCTTAGAAATGATTGATGCAAATGAAGAAGAAAACTGTTATGTCACACTAAATGAGAAAGACACAAAGAAATACACTCACCTTGAAGTTTTCCCACCTGCAATACTTGGTGCAGGTGCTTCAATCATTCCATATCCTGAACATAACCAATCTCCAAGAAACACATACGAATCTGCAATGGCAAAACAGAGTTTAGGATTTTCAACACCAATGATGAATACTAGTACATATGTTAGACAACACTTTATGCTATAT
The DNA here is from genome assembly GCF_965263415.1 of Candidatus Nitrosopumilus sp. Taxonomy (GTDB): domain Archaea; phylum Thermoproteota; class Nitrososphaeria; order Nitrososphaerales; family Nitrosopumilaceae; genus Nitrosopumilus. Next base: position 115,970 of record NZ_OZ253671.1, on the reverse strand, counting down.
CCTCAAGTCCCAATCGTCAACACAAAAGCAATGAAACTTTTAGGATTAGAAGACAGACCTGCAGGTCAGAACTGTGTTGTTGCAGTATTGCCTTTTGATGGTTACAACATTGAAGATGCAATTGTTCTTAGTAAAGCATCAGTTGATAGAGGTTTAGGAAGAACATTCTTCTTTAGAATTTATGATGCTGAAGCAAAACAATATCCTGGTGGAATGCGTGATGCATTTGAAATTCCAAATGCTGAAGATAACATTCGAGGATACAAAGGAGAACGTGCATACAGACTATTGGAAGAAGATGGTGTTGTTGCAACAGAATCTCCAGTAAAAGGTGGAGATATTTTAATTGGAAAAACTAGTCCTCCAAGATTTATGGAAGAATATAGAGAGTTTGAATCCTCTGGTCCTTATAGAAGAGATACATCAATTGGTGTTAGGCCATCAGAAACTGGTGTTGTTGATACTGTAGTTATGACTCAATCAAATGAAGGTGGAAAGATGTACAAGATTCGAGCAAGAGATATGAGAATCCCTGAAATTGGTGACAAGTTTGCATCACGACACGGACAAAAAGGAGTCTTGGGAATTTTAGCTAAAGCAGAAGATTTGCCATATACTGCAAATGGAATGTCTCCTGATGTTTTGATTAATCCACACGCATTCCCATCTAGAATGACTGTTGGTATGATGATGGAATCCATATGTGGAAAATCTGCCGCATTACGTGGAAAGAGATTTGATGGGTCTGCATTTGTTGGAGAAAAAATGGATGAAGTAAGAGAGGTAATGGATGCACATGGCTTTGAATATTCTGGTAAAGAAATAATGTATGATGGAAGAACTGGAAAATCATTTCCAGTAGAAGTTTTCATTGGAGTTGTGTACTATCAGAAACTACATCACATGGTTGCAGACAAGATTCATGCAAGAGCACGTGGGCAAGTCCAGATGTTAACAAAACAACCAACAGAAGGAAGAGCAAGAGGCGGTGGTCTTAGATTCGGTGAAATGGAGAGAGACTGTTTGATTGCTTATGGTGCTTCTATGATTCTTAAAGACAGATTACTTGATGAGTCTGATAAATCTGATATTTTTGTATGTGAGAGATGTGGTCTTGTTGCTTATCATGATGTTAAACAAAGAAAATATGTCTGTAGAGTTTGTGGTGACAAAGCCAAAGTCTCATCAGTTTCAGTTGCATATGCATTCAAGTTACTCTTACAAGAGATGCAGAGTCTTAACGTCGCACCAAGATTGTTAATCAAGGAGAAACTATAATGTCCATTCAAGCAGTAAAAGCAATTGATGGAATTAGATTCTCCGTTTGGTCTCCAACTGAAATCAGAAAATATTCAGTTGCAGAAATCACTGCTCCAGAAACCTATGATGAAGATGGAATGCCTGTTCAAGGAGGTTTGATGGATGGCAGACTGGGAACATTAGAGCCTGGACAAAAATGTCTAACATGTGGAAACACTGCAGCACGATGTCCTGGACACTTTGGACATTTGGAATTAGCAGAACCAGTTTTACATATTGCATTTATTGATAATATCTACAAATTATTACAATCAACATGTCGTTCTTGTGCAAGACTAAAAGTTCCACAAGAAGATCTTAATGTTTTCAAAACTATCAAAGAGAAACATGCAGCTTATACTGTAATTTCCCAAAAACGTATTCCAGAACAAATCATTGAAAAAGCAAAGAAAGCAAAAGAATGTCCTCATTGTGGTAAAACACAATACGAACTAATCTTTACAAAGCCAACTATTTTTGTAGAAAAAACAGAAATTGGTGAACACAGATTACTTCCAATCACAATAAGAGAAAGATTCTCCCAAATCATTGATGAAGATTTAGAATTATTATCATATGATCCCGTAACTGCAAGACCTGAATGGTTTGTCTTACAAGCATTTCCTGTTCCACCAGTAACTGTTAGACCTTCAATCATTCTAGAAACTGGAATTAGATCAGAAGATGACTTAACTCACAAGATGGTAGATATTATCAGGGTTAATCAGAGACTAAAAGAAAGTAAAGATGCTGGTACTCCTCCATTAATTGTTCAAGACTTGGTAGACCTATTACAATATCATACCACAACATACTTTGATAATGAGGTATCTGGAATTCCACAAGCTCATCATCGTTCTGGTCGTCCTCTTAAAACCTTAACTCAAAGACTCAAAGGAAAAGAAGGAAGATTCAGAGGTTCACTGTCTGGAAAAAGAGTTGACTTTTCAAGTAGAACTGTAATTTCACCTGATCCTAACTTGGACTTGAGTGAGGTTGGTGTTCCAGAAGCAGTAGCCATGAAACTAACCATTCCTGAAATCGTCACAGAATGGAATATTGAGAGAATGAGAAAACTCGTAATTAATGGACCTGAGAAATTCCCAGGTGTAAACTATATTGTCAGACCTGACGGTGTAAAGATTAGACTTGATTTCGTAGAGGATCGTTCCACAATTGCTGAAACACTTGAGATTGGATACTTGGTAGAAAGACATCTTGCAGATGGTGACATTGTCATGTTCAACAGACAACCATCACTTCACCAGATGTCCATCATGGCACACTATGTCCGTGTACTTCCCGGAAAAACATTCAGATTACATCCATCAGTTTGTCCTCCTTACAACGCAGACTTTGATGGTGATGAAATGAACCTTCACGTCCCACAAAGTGAGGAAGCAAGAGCAGAAGCAATTCTCTTAATGAGAGTTCAAGATCAATTAATCTCTCCAAGATATGGTGGTCCAATTATTGGTGCACTAAGAGACTTTGTAACTGGAGCATATCTTCTAACTAAAGACGATACTGTGTTAACTGTTCAAGAATTTTCAAACCTTGCAATGCTTGGTGGCTATGCCGATCCTTTACCAAAACCTGGAACCAAAACTAAAGATGGTCCTACATATACTGGAAGACAACTTTTCTCATTATTCTTACCCAAAGACTTCAACTATGTTATCACCTCAAAATGGTCAAAGGGAACAAAAGGACAAGCAAAAGATGTTGTAATTAAAAATGGTGAATTAATCAGTGGTGTAATTGACAAATCTTCAATTGGTGCAGAAGAACCAGAAAGTGTTCTTCACAGAATTGCAAAAGACTATGGTAATGCAGTAGGAAAAAGTTTCCTCAACTCTATTCTCATTATGGTAAAACAGTTCATCACCCATTATGGTTTCAGTTATGGTTATGGTGACCTTATTGTACCTGACAAAGATAAACAACAGATTCTTGATGATATCCAAGGAACTTATGATATTGTAAGTGATTTCACTGATCAATACAAGAAAGGAACCCTCAAACTCACTAGAGGTATGAAACCTGAAGAAGCCTTAGAGGCATACATTGTAAATGAATTAGGTAAAGCAAGAGACAAGGCAGGATCTTTAGCAAATGATTGTCTTCCAGCAGATAATGCAGGAAAAATTATGGCTACAACTGGTGCAAGAGGTTCCTCACTTAACGTAGGTCAGATGGCAGGAGCTCTTGGACAACAATCAAGAAGAGGAAATAGACTTCATGATGGTTACAACAACAGAGCATTAACTCACTATCAAGAACATGATGATAATCCTGATGCACATGGATTTGTAAAATCCAATTATAGAGAAGGACTATCTGCACTGGAATTCTTCTTCCACGCAATGGGTGGCCGTGAAGGACTAGTAGACACTGCAGTTAGAACACAACAAAGCGGTTACATGCAGCGTAGATTGATTAACGCATTAGAACACATTAGATTAGAATATGATGGAACAGTAAGAGATCCTCATGGACATATCGTACAATTCCTCTATGGTGAAGATGGAATTGATGTACAAAAAAGTGATCATGGTGAAGCATTTAATCCAAGTAGATTAATTGAATCTCAAAAAATTATTGATTCTGGCAAAAAGGCAACAAAAGAAGAGATTGAAACTCTAGCCAAGAAATACACAAAGACATTCAATCCAAGATTAACAAAACTTGTAACTGATACATTACAAAATTCAGAATTAAGTAAAGATGGTACTGAGGCAGTATGTAAGAAAGGACTATTACTTTACAACAAAGCAAAAGTAGAACCAGGACAAGCAGTAGGAATTATCACTGCACAATCAATTGGTGAACCCGGTACTCAGATGACATTAAGAACATTCCACTTTGCAGGAATTAAAGAACGAAACGTAACATTAGGCCTTCCAAGATTAATTGAATTGGTTGATGCACGAAAGAAACCAGTAACTCCAACTATGGATATCTATCTTGATGAAGAATCAAAGAAATCAAGAGAAAAAGCAATAGAAGTTGCAAGAAATGTTTTGCAAACCAAAGTAAGTGCTTTGATTGCAGATAGTGAGACTGATTATGCAACTGAAATTAAATTAATTTTAAGTGAAAATAGGCTCAGAGAGAGAGGTTGCTCTATTACAGAAGTTGAAGCCGCATTATCTTCTAACAAAAAATTCAAGATGGAGACAACTGGCGAGTTAATCACTCTAAAACTAGTTGAGGAATCTGATACTGCAACAGTAATTGCAATTAGAAACAAGGTTCTCAATACAACTGTCAAAGGTGTACCTGACATTGAACGTGTCACACTTGTCCAAAAGGATGATGAGTGGGTTATTCAAACAACTGGTTCTAATGTTGCCAAAGTCTTAGAGGTCAAAGGAATCGATAAGAAAAACGTTAGAACAAACAACGTATTTGAGATTGCAGGAACCTTGGGTATTGAAGCTGCAAGAAATGCATTAATCAATGAACTTAACAGTACTCTAGAAGACCAAGGACTTGAAGTTGATAACAGATACATTATGTTAGTAGCTGATTTGATGTGTTCTCGTGGTTACATGCAACAAATTGGAAGACACGGAATTGCTGGAACTAAAGATAGTGTCTTGGCAAGAGCTGCATTTGAGATTACTGTTCCAACAATTGCACATGCTGCGCTTGGTGGAGAGATTGAACAACTCAAAGGTATTACTGAAAATGTAATTGTTGGAAGTAACATTCCAATTGGTAGTGGTACAGTTGATTTGTACATGCAAGTAAGCAAGAAGAAATAGTTGGATGATAATTATGGCCGATGAAATCTCAACACTAATGGCAAACTCCAAAGACAAAGTTGTATTACTTCGATTAAGAAATAACAAAACAATTCAAGGAACTCTCAAAGATTTTGATATCCACATGAATCTTACTCTAGAAAATGCTGAGGATATTTCTGAAGAAAAACATACTTCTATAGGTAAAGTTTTGCTTCGTGGCGATAACATTTTGGCAATATCTCTTCCTAAAGAAGAATCAAACTAACAAACCATAAATCTGAAACATTCTATATGAAAAGTATTGTTTGAAATTTTATTTTTAATTTTCATTTTACCATTTGCAACTGCTCAAGAAATCCCAGATTATGACAAACCATATGCTCCAATATTTTTTGACAAACCAATTTATTCTTGGACTGATAAAATACAAGTCAAAATAATTGCTCCTAGTTGGAACACAGACAAAAACTTGATTGACTCCATTGGAGATGACAATGACAATCCAATTAAAATTTCAACACGAAGTCATTCACTAGAACCATACAGACTAACTGAAACAGACGTATCAAGTGGAATATTTACTGGTGAAATTATTCTAACTGGTTTTTTACATGATGCTGATGGTGATGGTGATTATGATACTACTCCTAGAACTATCGGTACTGGTCCTACAAGTGGATTCTTGGAAGTTGAAAGAGATTCAGCAATTACTGTATCCTTTGAATTTGCTGATGGTGTAGTATTATCTGAATCTGTACCCGTATCTTGGAATCTTGGAACAGTAGAATTTGAAAATGACATTTTCTTGAGCAATGATTCTGTTATAGTTAGAATAATTGATCTTGACATGAATCTTAATCCTGAGGCAATTGATCATATTGTTGTAGAAGTTTTTTCAGATTCTGATGTAGGTGGAATTACTGCAAATGCCATAGAAACATCTGAAGACTCGGGCTCTTTTGTTGCAATAATATCACTTACTCAAAATTCTGCATCAAGTGGAAATAGACTCTATGCCATTCCTGGTGATGTAATTTCTGCTAGATATTCTGATTACACTCTGCCAAAACCCTATTCTGAATCTGATAATTTAGAAATTCAGACTCAATCACGAGTTGAATCATCAGTACCTTCAACATTGAGATTAGAAAATTCTAAAATTAATATTTCTGATAGCTTTGGAAACAATCTCACTTCTCTTTCTCCTAACCAACAAATTCAAATTGTTGGAAGTCTATCAAACACACAAGAATTTGATCAAAAGTTTGTTTATTTATTTCAAGTAAAAAATTCTCAAAACTATGTAGAATCTCTTTCTTGGATTCAAGGTCAGTTATCGTCAGGACAAAATCTTGATGTATCTCAATCTTGGATCCCAAAAAATTCTGGCGAGTATACTATTGAAACATTTGTTTGGACTTCACTAAAAGATCCAACTGCACTATCTAATTCTATAACAAGATCTGTTTCTATAGAATGAAAAAGTATCAATTATACGTGATTATTAAATAGAAAATTACGTGTTTTTTGTTGTGATGCGCTTAATTTTAGGAATAACCCTAGTGTTAGCAGCTTTTACACCACTTGTTTTCAATGATGTTTTCGCTGATTCATTTAATGTGAGTTTTAACAAGGATAGTTTTCAAACTGGTGACACACTAGTAATTTCTGGTCAGATAATTGATTTTGGAATGCCTGTTATTGCTATGAGCATATTTGACCCTGATGGGAACATTCTGTCTGCAAATAATTTGGATCTTTCATCTGATGGTAGTTTTTCAAAAACAATTCCTTTAGAACCCCCCTTCTATGAAATACCTGGTGAATATCTCATAAAATTTGATTATGGTCAAGTTACTGAAGAACATAACTTTGTAATCACAAGAGATGTTGTTGAATTTGAACCTGAAACCGTCCCTCAAGAAGTCATCGTACCTGAAATCACATCTTTCTATACTGAAAAAGATCGTTATTCTGATGGCGACACAATCAAAATTTTTGGAAGTGTTTCGATTTTGAATTCACCTACTGTCTTAATTGGGGTTCATGATCCATTTGGAACTCCTACTGGATTCTATTTTGGAAACATAAACAATGACTTGGAGTTTTCTACAAGTTTTCTTGTAAAAGATGGTGTAAATTTTAAAGCTGAGGGAACATATTCAATAAAAGCACATTATGCTGAAACTGATGTAGAATATTTCTTTGAATATTCTACAGCACTTCCTACAACAACACAAACAACTGAAGACACTACAGAAACAACTGAAGACACTACAGAAACAACTGAAGACACTACAGAAACAACTGAAGACACTACAGAAACAACTGAAGACACTACAGAAACAACTGAAGACACTACAGAAACAACTGAAGACACTACAGAAACAACTGAAGACACTACAGAAACAACTGAAAAAATAGAAACTAAAATAAAAATTGTTGAAAAAGAAACTCAAATAAATAATAACTCTGAAAATATTTTAAAAAATGATGAACATGATAACCTTTCAGTAGAAGATATTGAACTTGGAAAACTATTAAATCAAATTAATCTTGATTGTGATTCTAGTACTTTTGTTGATACAATTTCTTATTATGATGGTATGGGCCCTGCACTTTATCGATTATGTCAATTCGATAACTCATTGAATTTTTTTAATGAGTCTTTGATTAATGATCCTGATAATGTTGAAATTCTTGTCAATAAAGGTTCTACACTAGGAAAAGTTGGATCTGTCTCTGAAGCAATTGCATATTATGATCATGCTATTGCTCTTGATCCTGAATACTTACCTGCAAAAAACAACAAAGCAAATGCATTGGCAAATCTCGGAAACCTTGATGATGCCATTTTACTTTACAATGAAATCCTAGAGGAAAACCCCGATTACCATACCGCAAGAACAAATCTTAATACTGCATTATTACTAAATTCAGAAACTCCAGAAATCCCTGTAGTTAGTATTACTGAATCTGAAATTGAAGTTTTACCAAATGAAAAAACTTTACCTGAAAAAATAATTCCAAAAGAGAATAAAAATAAAACACAACCTAACTTTTTTGAAGAATTATCTCGTGTATTTTCATCTTTGTTTGGTTTTACTGAATGATCTTTGTTTTTGTGTGCGTAATTTTTCCATAAACCTATAAAGCCCTGTTGCGACGATGCTCATAAGGAAAAACATGAGTAAGATACTTGAAAAATCTTTGAAGGATGCCCGTAAAGAAGGAAAACTAACAATGGGTGCTAAACAAGTTTTGAACTCTGTAAAAAATTCCAAGCTAATTGTATTGTCTCAATCTGTAGAGAAAGAAATGATTGGGCAAATTGAATCAGATGCAAAAAAAGAAAAAATACCTTTAGTGAACTTCCAAGGAACTTCAGTCGCATTGGGTAGATTGTGTGGCTTACAATTTAGAATTTCAACAATTTCATTCACATCAATTGATGACGCAAACATCAAATCAATTTTAAAAGATACAGAAGCTGAGGAAAAAAATGATTAGAGATATTATTGAAAGTTTAAATGAGACATTTTTTGTTTGGAGACATTAAGAATTATGACACAATCAATCAAACTAACAACGGATCAAATGCGTATGATGTCTTTGTTCCAAAATGTTACAGGTGCAACAGCACGTGATTGTGTCGAAGATGAAAAACAAGATAGAGTGATTTTTGTAGTTAACACCGGAAAGATGGGCCTTGCAATTGGTAAGGGTGGAATGCATATCAAATCATTACAAAACATTGTAAAGAGAAATGTTGAACTCGTAGAATTTGACGAGGATCCAGCAAAATTTTTGTCCAATTTGCTTAATTCTAAACTAGTATCTGAAGTAAAAATAAATACACGGGCAGATGGGACAAAACAGGCAATCGTTATGGTAGACCCAAGAAAGAAAGGAATTGTTGTAGGCAGAGAGGGCAGAAACGCTGAGAAGGCAAGAATGCTTGCAAAACGATATTTTGATATTACTAGTGTCTTGATTAACAGTCCTGAAAGACAAACTTTGGAGATGTAGATTATGAGAAAATCACCACTTGGATTATTTGCAGGCAGAGTTCTAACTACTAAAAAGAAGAAACAGAGATGGGCAATCTCTACTTACAAAAGAAGAGAATTGGGTATTGATAAAAAAGCAGACCCTCTTGGTGGTGCTCCTCAGGCAAGAGGTATTGTTTTAGAAAAAGTTGGAGTTGCAGCAAAACAACCAAACTCTGCAATTAGAAAATGTGTTCGTGTTCAATTAATTAAAAATGGTAAAACTGTTACAGCATTCTTGCCAAGAGATGGTGCAATGAACTTTATTGATGAACATGATGAAGTTCACATTCAAGGAATGGGTGCAACTCAAGGTGGTGCAATGGGTGATATTCCTGGTGTTAGATTCAAAGTATTCAAAGTAAATGGCACTTCATTACATGAACTAGTAATTGGAAAGAAGGAGAAACCAAGGAGATAGAGAAATGGCACAAACAAAAAACTTGTTACTATTTAGAAAATGGGATTTATCTGATATTGAAGTCAAAGATCCTGGTCTTAAAACTGCGATTTCTCTAAGAAAACAAATCTTACCATACACTTTTGGTCGATCTGCACTCAAAAGATTCAACAAAGCAGATGTCAACATTGTTGAAAGATTAATCAACAAGACGATGCACTTTGGTAAAAAATACGCAAAAAATACTGGTAGAATGACTGGAAAGAAAACCAAAGTTCTCAATACAGTTAGAACTGCATTTACAATTATTGAACTCAAAACTGGTAAAAATCCAGTAGAGGTACTAGTTAGAGCAGTTGAAAATTCAGCTCCTAACGAGGACACAACAAGAATTGTTTATGGTGGTACTGTTTACCACGTATCAGTTGATGTTGCACCGATTAGAAGAGTAGACTTGGCTTTGAGATTCATTGCTGATGCAATCAAAGAATCTACATTCTCAAATCCAAAACCAATTGAAGAACATATGGCAGAACAACTAATTTTGGCTGCAGAAAACGATCCTAATGCTCCTTCTGTAAAGAAGAAGAACGAGTTAGAAAGAATCGCACAAGCATCAAGATAGACCTTTTAAAAATAATCCAGTAGCCCGAGGCAGATTCGAACTGCCGTCTCCGCCTATATCCACTTTGTGAGATCCAGAGGGCAGAATCCTTGACCGCTAGACTATCGGGCTACTTGAAAGAAATTTTGAATGTTTAGAATATAATCATTTGTTGTAATTACTTTAGTCTGACTTCTCTAATTGCAGTTGCATAATCACAATCTGCTCTTAGTCGCATGTATGGAATCAACTTGTAATGAATAGAGTAAATGGTTCCTTCTTTGAGTATGATTCCTTTTTGTTGAAGTGATGCCAACCCTCTTGATGGGACATTAATTGAGAGATTGTATTGTTGGCAAATTTTATCACGTTTGTCTTGGAATTGTTTCAAAGTAAATGCAACATCATTTATTTCTAAAATTAAAGGCCAAATTATTTCTGACCAAACAAATCTTCTGTTTCCTGTAGCTGAAGCATATTTGCCTTTTTCACTCAACATTAATAATATCTGCAAATGATGTTATAACTTATTGTCCCACAAAGAGATTGAGGAATCATTAGATTTACTGCAAAAAGATTGGGACGTTGACCCTATACTTCGAAACTTTATGCTGGGAAAAATTACTGATGTTTCTGATAGACCAATCAAAGTAAAAGATGTTGTATTTCATGTACCTTATCTGAATTCTGAAAAAAAATTCATTTTGTGGAAATGTTTTTGGCCTGATTGTCATAACTGCTGTGACCGACAAGGAAGATTGCCACTTACTTCTGATGATTTGATTACAATTGGTAAAGGTTTGAAATATCAACAGCCTTCAGAGTTTATCAAAAATGAAACCTTGACTGTTACTTATTCTGAACCTGGACCATCTGGACAGATGACCACAATGACTACAATTAATCTCAAAAGAAAAACAGATGAAACTGAGGCTGATGATGGTACTCACATTTCTTGTAGATTTTTGAATGAAGAAGGAGGATGTTCTATGCATCCAGACCGACCTGGTGTGTGTTATTTGTATCCATTCTCTAGCTGGCTTGAAAATGAGAAAGGAAAACCACGTGTTCATGCAACATATCAATTCACAGGAGACTGTCCAGGATTTTATTTGGCAGAAGACTTGGAACCAATGAAAGAAGAATTCAAGGAATATTCCAAAATAATTTATGATTACAACATGGCATCAAATAGAACAAACAGAGAAGGTTTTGGTTCTGTGAGTTTTAGTTAAGATGGCAAACGTAACGATTCGAGATGCAACAGACAAAGACATTCCAATAATTCTTGGATTGTTATATGATCTTGGACGTCCTAAACCCCACCAAGACTCTGATGTTGATTCATTTAGAAAACTTGTAAAAAATTACATACAAGATTCTGACAAAAAACTTCTTGTTGCAATTCTTGATGATGTGAAGATTGTTGGCATGATTAGTATGATGCTCTTATCAAGATTGAATCGTGATGCATTGGAGATGTATATTCCAGAATTAATTGTTCTTGGAAAACATCAAGGTCAAGGAATAGGAAAAAAACTAATCACTTCTTGTATTGCTTTTGCTACTGAGAAAAAATGCCATAGAATTAGACTAGACTCTGGAAATTCACGCAAAGAATCTCATGAATTCTACAAACACATAGGTTTTGAACAATCTTCGCTATCTTTTACAAAGAATCTTTCATAACTCAAATTTCTTTGACATTTCTTTGTAAATGACAAATTCTAGATCTTGTTTCATGTCAACAAATTGGTGTGCAAAATGCAGAAACCATACACAATCTGATGGGCATTGTCATTGTTCAGTTTGTGGTGATGAATTTTAGATAGATTTAGGCTTTGGCCACTTTCATCAAGTCAGCAATCTTGATGTCCATTCCAAATCTATCTTCGTTCTTTTTCATGTAACGAAAGATTGCAAGAAAATCTGGTAGTGATTTGAAGAAATTGAAATCTTTTTTAATTTTGGCTCTAACAAAGTTGAAAACTTTGGCATACACTTTGTAGTGTTCTTCAACTGCCTTTTCATATGCTTTGACATCATGCATGTTCTCTAAGAAAAGTTCAACACATTGCATTGATGGAATTATTCCTTCACCTAACAATGCATAGACTGTTCCAATAGATTCTCCGACACCTACTACTTTTCCTGAATAGTATGGTTTGCATCTGTCAGGAGTTGCTAATCTAATTGGCCTACCTTTAGTTTTGAGAACCTTGCCTCCGTGTTTTTTCAAAAAGTCATCAGTTGCCTTGATGTGATTTTTGTTGTAATCTCCTGCACCAACGTGGGCCCATTTTTCACCTAGTGGGAAATACCAGAAATATCCTGACATTCCAGGAAATGGCTCAATGTAAAAGTCATCATAGGGAACTCCATTTTCATATTCTACTTTGTATTCATATGTTGGCAAAAAGAAATCTTCCTTTAGCTTTGGCAAGTAAACCCTGTGAAATCCAGTACAATCAACTATCATATCATACTCTTTTTCTAATTCTTCAAGTGATGGTGGTTTACCGTAGATAATTTTAGAATCTTTAATGAAATCTTTGATTAGACCAATCTTGTCATAAGTACATAATCCATGTAACCCAATATCAAACTTAACATCATTGTTCATCTTGACATGCATGTTTTTTCCATCATGGATTAGAAAGTCGTTAAAATCTCTTCCAGTCTTTTTACAATATTCAGTAAGAATTGGCTTGATTGTACCCCAAGCACAAATGGAATCATGTCTCTCCTTTGGGTTTAACTCATATCCAGTAACGTCATGTTCAGAGTCTTTTAATCTAGCCATAAGATAGGACCCTGATACTCCCATTCCCATTACTGCAATTTTCAAGATATTTTGTGAATCATTGGGGTGTAATAAATAGACTATCTGAATTTGTTCGGGTTATTTCCCATTAGTAGAAATTATCAGTACTGGTTAAATACCAAATTCACATAATATGTTTAAGAAAAGACAAGTCTGTCGTCTGAAAACAATCGTTTCAGGCCTTAAGATGAAATCACTGTCATCAGAGGACAACCGTTTCTGATCTTAAGTGATAAGAGATGTCATCAAGGCTCATTTGGTCTTGGTCTTAATCTCGATTGTCTTTTCGTTTAATTTATTTTAGATTAATTTTGGATTTACTCCATGGATGTTTTCGAAGCAGTATCAACACGACGTGCAATTAAAAAGTTTGATCCAACTCACAAGATGACTTCTGAAGAAGTCAAGAAACTCATGGAGCATGTAATATTATCTCCAACTAGTTACAATCAACAAAACTGGAGATTTGTTTATGTCACTAATCATGATGTCAAAGAGAAAATTTCTGAAGCTGCTCGTGGACAAGCTCAACCAAAAGATGGTTCTTTGGTTGTTATTTTGTGTGGTGATATGACTGCATGGAAGACTGAACCACTACGTTATTGGAAGAACCATCCAACAGAAAAACAAGAATTGGTTAAAGCTTCACTTGAGAGAAAATATTCCACTGATACACAAGCTCAAAGAGATGAAGCAATTCGATCTTGTGGTATGGCAGCTCAAACAATAATGCTTGCAGCTCGTGATATGGGACTTGATTCATGTCCAATGGTTGGCTTTGAGTATGATGAGTTGGCCAAAGTAATCAATCTACCAGATAATCATCTTATAGTGATGATGGTTGTAGTTGGTAAAAGAGCAGAAGATGCAGCACAACGTGGAGGCCAGTTACCTTTAGATGATGTAGCCTTTGAGAACAAATTCTAGATATTTTTAATTAAGAGAATTAAAAGTACCAACCCTCACAACTTTGATGTAATTGGTTGTTAATCCTAAACCCTAAATTCTATGATAAAGTAAATTATTCATTGAGTTACAGAACTGCAGTTTTTTCTAAAAAAGAACTTGGTATAATTATTGGAGTGTCTACCATAGTGTCCATAATACTCTATGTGACTTATATCTCAGGACGATGAGACCAATAATTCCTCTATCAATTGTATCTATAATTGCAATAATTGTTGGAATAATGGGTATCTCAAACTATGACGTGTATGTTGCTGAACGTGATCAAAGAAATCTGCAACTTGCAGTTGATGACTGCAAAAAGTTATTCCCACTAGGGACTGATCAAGAAGACTGTATTACAAAATCTCTTGATGTATTTGGAACAGAATATCAAAAAGAACAATGGAATCAAAGAGACCTTTCTTCCATAAACCCTTAATTTGATAATTGTTCAGAATTTTGTGATTTGTCTTTTGAAAAGAATGTAGCAGCGTTACAAGAAGCATTGAATGATACTAATTCTAGAATCAAAAAATTAGAAGAACATAAAGAATCCGAGTCAAAAAAGTCTGATTTTAATTCAGAAACTCTACGACGATTAGAAAAAAACCTAGAGAATTTGCGTAAAAAACGTGATCTCATTCTATCTGAATTGAAATAACTCCAATACGCTTAATTTGAGAAATATTTCTAGACAAATCATGCCTCTTTACTGTAAACAATGTGAAGAAAGACGTTATCCGATATACAATTCTAATGACAAGGGAACCTTGTGGCTGTGTAACAAGTGTCAAAATTACACTGATTCTGAAGATGTAATTATTCGTGAGCAGACCCAAGAAGAAAGAGATGAAATCAAGGTTAAAGCAGAAGAGTTTGAGAGAACTAGCAAGTTTTCAGGCGAAAAACTTTCTCGAAGAAAAGGTGTAAACTAGAAAAAAAGAATAGGAGTATTCCTAAAATTCTATGACTGAACCTGCTGAAATTGTGAATTTTTGATTCTGTTGCTCTCCATGGACATCATACCATGCAATGTTGAGATTTACTTTGTTTCTGAGTGCAGACTCTATTGTAATGTGACTTGCCTGTCTTAGTCTGTCTTGAATTGGTTTTTCTATAATAGTTTCTTCTTTTGTATTTTTCATGAATCACTTTTTGCAATTGTAATTTAGCAGCAAGAGTGAAAATTAATTTTTGATCGCAGGATCTATTTTGACAACTACAAACTACTAATGAATAATTGAATCAAATTTGATCTCATGTAAACTCTAAACTTATCATATCTTCATTAAAGACCCTATCCGAATTCATTTATGAAATTTTGCTCTAAATGTGATACTAAACTTACTCAAAACTTTGAAGATGTTGGTGGACCTGGAATTTGTCCAAAATGTAATCCTGAGTTGATTGTTACAAAAAGACCAACTTATGGAATGAACTATTCTGGAAAGACAAAACCTTGTTCCAAAGGATGTGGATCTAAGATCTATTGGGATGAGAAATTCAAATCAGATAGCGGCAAGTTCATTCCTATTGACTCTAGAACTGATGAGCCACATAGATGCGATGGACCTATTGAATCAGAATACTTCCCTGATGAAATAAAACAAGTAAAGAAAAAAGAGGTTTCTCCAAAACAAACCATTCCAATCCCCCAAGAGATTCTTTTTGATATTACAAAAATTCCAGAATCCCTAATTGATGAGGATTTGATAATTCGTGAGATAGTTAAGGGACATGAAGAAGAATCCTTGGGAATAGTTCACTATGAAAACATGGTCTCTCCAGAGCCTCAAAAGATACCTATTTCGAGCCTAAATGAAGTACTATCTGAATCAATTCTCAAAGGAATTGTAAAGTATGGTTTTACTGGATTGCTTTCATTCCAAGAAGAATCAATCCGTTCAATCTTGGATGGAAAAAATTCTATAATCTCTGCTCCCACTGGCTCCGGAAAGACTGAAGCATTTACCATTCCAATATTAGAAAAAATCTCACAACAAAAAGAACCTGGAGTCTTTGCAATGTTTGTTTATCCACTTAATGCACTAATTGATGATCAGGTATCAAAAATATCAAAACTAATCGATAACTGTGGATTAAAAAATTCAGTAGATGTCTATTCCATTCATGGTGGTCAGAGCTCAGAATACAAAAACATGATAATTGCAGATGCTGCCAAAAAATCCTTAATCATTGCAACAAACTTTGATTTTATCAATTATCATTTGATCTTACAAGACAAAAAATGGAATGAATTATTCAAGAACGCAAAAATTATAGTTATGGATGAGGCACATTCTTACACCAGTTTTCATGGCTCTAATGTGTATCATGTTCTAAAAAGAATGAAGAGGTACATGGGAGATGTACAGTTTGTTGGATCTTCAGCTACTCTTGATAATTCTCAAGACTTTTTCTCAAACATGTTTGATTTGCCTGCAGAATCTTTTTCATTTATCAAAAGCAAAACCCGAAGAAAAAGAAACATGCACATGTTGTTTGTCATGCCGCGCAAGTTTGGACAGAGAACAACAATGGAGATGCTAACATCAATATGCTACAAGAATCATTCCACACAACTAATCTTTAGTAATTCTCATAATGATTCAGAATTCATTGCATCAAATGTAGAAACTGCAAATGATGGAATACGAATCCAAATTCATAGAGGTGGTTTGGACCAAAATAATAGAAAACTATACGAGGCTCAAATGAAGGCAGGGGAACTTGATGCTCTCTCTTGTACCCCTACTTTGGAGCTAGGAATCGATATTGGACACGTTGATGTGGTGATTTCTGCCTTCAAAAATGAATATGATTCCTTTGTTCAGAGAATTGGACGTGCAGGGAGAATGGGTCAGAAATCATATGCAATTTGCGTGCTTGATCCTGATGATGCAGCATGTCACTATTTTGCACGCCATATTGAAGAGTATCTATCACAAGATCATGTCATTCCAATTAATAAGAAAAATTCGATAATCTCAGACAAACATGCTGAATCAATAGAAATTGAAGCAGAATCATCTGAAAACTCTGACAAATCTCAGTTCTTTGATTTTGCAAACAGCATTAATCTTCGTGGAGCATCAGGCGAGATTGCAATTTATCTAAACTCTAAAAAGATTGGAACCCGTGGTGTTCCTGTTGGATATTATCAATTACATCAAAATGCAATTTATCATTTCAACAAACAAAACTATGAGGTAATCTCTTTGAGAAAGTCTCAAAATGGTGCTAGAGCTTATCTGAAAAGATCTTATGAATATCAGAAAAGAACAATTCCAATTGTTAGAACATCAATTCTTCAGACATCTGAAAGAAATGCCATACACAAAGAAATTACTAAAAATAATAAAATACTACAATTACGTTATGGCATAATTGAGCTTAGCAGAACCATTACAGGATATCTTAAAGGAAACTATAATGATTCAACAGAAAATTTCCATACATTTAATGGAAGTACGGTTCCCTCTTGGCGGAACTTTAACTGGAAGTCAAAACACTCTTCAGTAAGTATTGTAATTCCTTCAGAGTTTGTAATGTCTGGTGATTCGTCTAAAAATCAGATTGCATCTGATTCTAGAATTCATACGATTTGTCATGTCATGATTAATGCTGCAAAAATTATCACAAAATCTGAATCAAATGATATAGATGTATACTATGAGAATGGGATAATCTATCTTTATGATAATTCCTCGGATGGATTCAATGGATGCAGTAAGATAATCTATGAAGATTTTGATAAAATACTTGAGACGTGTTATTCCTTGTTACGTGATTGTGACTGCCCGGTTGATTCTGCGCAGAAAAAGGCATTTTCTGAGGGTGAAAAATGGGGAGGGTGCCCAAAATGCACATTTACTACCATTTACTGCCAGACAAAAAACAAGGAACTATCCAAAAAAGATGCAATAGATTTTTTTGCTGTATTTGTTTAGTAATAATTATGGGATTCAAAGATTTGTTTGTTGGTGGAAATGAGGGAAATGTTCCAATCAAGGTACAATGTTCTGGATGCCAGAGAATTACCGTGGTCAAGATTCCATCTGACAAGGACTTTTCAAAATGGAATGCAAAGTCAAGCTGTGGTCAATGTGGTGCTACTAACTGCTGGCAAAAAGTCTAGATTATAAAAATAAAAAAAGATTAGTTTGCAGGAACTGCAATACCTCTATCTATCATCTTCAGTGCAGTATCTGCTTTGAGACACATTGCTACACCATTTGATGCTTTCATGACAAGGCTGTATCCTTCACGACATTCTACCTCTGATGCATCAACACCAGCTGCAATCTGAATTCGTGGAGAAATCCATGCTAATTGCATATCTTTTGCCTTTTCAATGAATTCTTCTCTAAGTTGTTGTTTCTCTTCATCAGTCATCTCTGCTGCTCTTTCACGAAGTTCTGCTTTGAAGGCTTTCATCTCTGCAATTCTATCATGAATCATAGATTTTCTTTCATCAGAGACGTCGTGCTTCATTTTTTTCATATGTTCTTTGAACTTCATTTTTAATTCAGAATGTTTCTTATCAAGATCTCCATGTTTTTCACGGTATTTTTTCTTGATTTCATCCATTCTTTCATCTGAGATATCATATTTTGTCATAATCATTGCTTTGAGATGTTTTGATTTTTCTGAAAGTTTCATGTCATGATGTCTGTCCATCATAGAACATTGCATAGTAGAATCATCATCCATCATAGGGCAACTCATAGTTCCATCATCTGCTTTATGACAATCACATTCCATGTTAGCATGCATTCTGTCTTTCATCGAATCATGATGTTTTTCTTTGTAGTCTGCTTTTTCCTCAGGAGTCATAGAACACCAATTAGAAATTCTATCAAGTTTTGCTACATCTGTAATTTCTGCAGCACGGTCTGATTCAGACATTGTACATAGTTTATCATAATCCATATGATGTTTTTTGTCATGCATTTTTTCTTTCATGTGTGCTTTGTATGTCTCTAAATTGTCTTTGATGAAGGTTTTTCGTTCATCTTCGTCTGCTTCACAGTATGTGTTCATCTTTGTTTGATGTTCTTCTGTTTTATCATGCTTGACAATGTATGCTGCTTTGTCTTCATCAGACATTGCACAATAGTTCTCCAGTTTTTCTCTAAAGTCTACTGCATGATCTCTTTTGTAATCAACTGCATATTTTTTGATGGCAGTTTTGATTTCACCTTTGTAATTTTCCAAAAGATCCTCTACTGCATCTCTTTCATCTTCTGACATTTCACAATAGTTTGTTAGTCTGTCTCTGAATTGTTCAAGTATGGGACGGTCTGCAAATAGTTTGCGTTTATCCTCATCAGTAGCTGCACAGAATCTGTCAAGTAAATCACCAAGATCTACATGTTCAGGAAAATGCTCTCTAACAAGATCATCAATTGCATCATCTCTTTCATCTTCTGACATTTCACAATAGTTTGTTAGTCTGTCTTCAAACTGTGCAATTCTTGGATGGTCTGCAAACAACTGACGTTTTTCCTCATCAGTCATATCACAGAAATATTCTAGTCTATCATCAAGATCTACATGCTTGTCGTCTCTGTCGTCGTCATGAACTTCTTTTAGATCATCATAATCTTCGTCTCGATCATCATCATGTTCTTCAATTGAAGTATCATCCATATGGTCCTCATCCATATCATCATCTACTTGTGCAAATGCAGGTCCTGCAGATACACCAAGCACTAGAATCATGGATAAAACAACGCTTAGACGTTGTGTACTTTTCATTGAAATTTTTTAGAGTATTTGATATAAAGAGATGCGTATCTTTGTAGAGGATCTTTTATTATCTATGAACAATTTTTCAAGGTTTTGGTGCCTAAATCCTTAAGTTCAAAATTATTCTTAATACTTTATGCCCTGTCTACGTTGTGATGGGAAAGGAAAAGTACGAAACGAGTTTGGTATGTGGGAAAAATGTGAATCTTGCCAGAAAAAAGAGATGAGCTTTGAGAGTGTAAATCCTGAACCTGACGTTAATGAAGAAGGAATTTAATCAGATTAAATTTGTGTGAGAATTATGGATAACTTAGATAATGCAAAACATAATCATCAGAAAAATAAATCAGACATTGTAAATTTGGTAAAACAAATGTTTGCCCAAAACAAATGGGGAGATGAAGAATATCGGCAAGCTTTACAAGAACTAGTAAAAAAAGACGAAAAATTGGTTGCTGAAGTTACACGAATTATCAAAGAGAGACATGGATGAGAAAAAAATTAAACAAGAAGATTGTCATGAAGATAATCTTGGTCAAGGAGTTCTTACATTAACTAACAAAAGAATTGCATTTGATAAAACCAGATCCAGAATAATGGATTTTTCAAAGCATATGGGTGAGACAATACTGGATATCCCATTATCTGATATTACTCATACTTGGCGTGAAGGATTATTGATGAAAAAGGCATGTATTTCTGCTAGAACTAGTGATGGCGAGAAGACCTACAAGTTTGGAGTGTTTAATGTGGGCGGTTGGGTTGATTCTATCCAAGATGCAATTGATGATCAATAATCTTAAGTTGACAATTTTTCCTAGTATGAATAATGGTTGATGCAAAATTTTCATGGTATGGGAACTTTTATGGAATTGCTTGGAGAACCCATGCAGGAAATCCAATTGCAGTTCCATTATTTGTAAAACAAGATGAATCTCAAAAAATCGCAGATATTGTCAAAACATGGAAGCCAAAAGACATCCATCTTACATTCATTGAAAAAGATGATGGTAATTATGCTATCTGTATTTACCAAGAGGCTGATTCAGGTGAAAATATTGGACTTTATCGTTCTGGTATGAGTCAAACAGGAACCTATGGCAAAATAAAACAGATGATTGAAAAAAAATCTTCAATGTGGAATCCTTTACGTGCATATATTCAGATTGTATATGCTGCTGATCCTGCTGATTCTAAAACCTATCAAAACATGACTGACTATATCATAATTGGTAGATTGGAGATTATTTCAGAAGCTGCTCTAAAATCTAAAAAATTTACAATAGAGAAAGATGCACATACTACACTTGGTGGATATGATGTAGAAAATACCACTGATGAGAATTAGCTCTAGTCTTTATCTTGTAAATTTTTGATATTTGGTTTATGGCTGAAATCTGTGAGAGATGTAATAAATCCGTAGATGAAACTGCTAGATATGACAAACATGAGGTAGACAAGCTACTTTGCTTTGCATGCATTTCAGAGCTTGATGAGTATTATTCTGTAACTTGTGCTAAATGTGGCAAGCCTGCTCATCTAAGGGGAAATTTAATTGAATATGAGAATGAAAAGATTTGTCCTGTATGTATGGATGAAATAAGAATAAAAGAAAATTAAAAAGAAAAATTTAGTTTGTTGGGTTCATCAACGCTGCTCTTTCTTTGACCTTCTGATCAACTAGTGCACTGACATAGTCACCTGGTTCACCTTGGCATGTACCGATGTTTACTGCATAACCATCTAGGGTTTGTCCTATACAACCATCATTAGTAATTGCAACTATCTTGACAGTTTCTAGGGTTTCAGCAGGTGCAACATAGAACATTAGATATGCTAGTAGTGCAAGTCCAATCACTGCAAGGATTCCGCCTACAATAAAATATGATTTGTAATCCTTTGATTTTTTTGTTTGTTTATTTGGTATTGCTGACATGTGTTATGTTACGCGTTTTTCTAATTTGATTGGTTTTGTAGTTTCGTGAAATTTGGAAATTGTACTATTAATTTAAATTTCTGATTCACGTAATTATGTACACAATTTTTTCGCCTATCTTGATCTTGCTTTTTTTGACGACTTTTCGCTGAAATTATTAAAACTGTCTTTGCTTGTATCTGAGGCAATACTTGAGAAGCCATAGTCTAATGTGTAAATAATTGCAGATTCTGGAATGAGGTTGATTATAGAGAAGAATCCTGATGTGTTTAACTTGGTCTTGACATTAACTATGGTTCCTTGATTTGGAGTACCATCAAATCCCCATATCTCATGTAATTCTGTTGAAATGACAGTTCCTTTTAGTTCTCCATCTAGAATCTTTAGGAGATGTTTATCGTCTGAATTTTTGTATAATACTTGTGGGTTTAATGAAACTCCATTCATCTTTAGATTTAGTTTGAAGATATTCTCATTTTCTGTTTGTTTTATTGGTTCTATGCTTTTGATGCTTTTTGGAAAGATCTGTTTTATGCTCTGAAAATCTTTGAAATATTTGTCAATTGAACTCTTGTCTACGTCAATTACTTTGACAAAGTCAACTGTTCTTTCTGCAAAAGCCGTTGGAGTTATGGATGTGAATAGTAGAACTATTACTACAATACTAACATTTTGCATCCTGACCATATCTAATGATTTGAGATTAGATTTTAGTACATAAGGGGCACTGATAATTTATCCATAAATTTTTGATTCGAGTTTTATGATACAAATTTTTTTGCACGTTTGAATACTGCATGCCAATCCTTCCACAACAATCTCCCTGTCTGTGTATTTTGCTTTGATGGGTGATATGACGTGATCACTTTGATTGAATCGTATTGGAATAATTGATTATGTCCAAATTTTTCTGGTTTCACATCTAAAAGATTGCAGGTGGCATCATATGCTATTTTTCCAAGACATAGTATTGTTGTGACGTTACTTAGTATTTGGAACTCTTGCTCTAGGAATGAAAAGCAGTTTTGCATCTCTTCTTTTGTTGGCTTGTTTTGGGGTGGAGCACATCTAACTGCGGCTGTAATGTATGCATTATTCAGAGTTAATCCATCATCATTGGTTTGAGAAGTTGGAATTGAGGCAAATCCTGTCTTGTTCATCACTTTAGCTACCCAATCCCCTGAGGAATCTCCTGTAAACATTCTGCCTGTTCTATTTCCACCATGAGCAGCTGGAGCTAGACCTACAATGAGTAATTTGGCCTTGATGTCTCCAAATCCTGATAGTGGTCTACCATAATATGGTTCATCTTTGAATCGTCTAACTTTGTTTTTGGCAACCTCTCTGATGTATGTGGATAATCTTGGACATTTTTGACATGATTTTATTTTTTTGTTGAGACTTTCTATTTTCATTTTAATTTTTATTCAATCAATATTGCTGGTTTGAATGGTCTTGCATGTCTAGCTTTACCCTTAGGATCATAGATATTGTCATCTGATTCTGAATAAACTTCAATATTTACGCCAAACTCTTTTTGCCCTATACTACTCAATTCAGATTTCAAAAATTCTTTTTCATTGAATGATTCAGATTCAAGCTTCATCTTCTTAATATCTTCTGACTCTGAATGTAAATCCTTGATTGTTTTCTGAACAAAGTCTGGCATCTTTTTGGCATCAGTTGTATTTGGATCTGCAATAAGTTCCTTCATTACAACTCCCATGTTATTTTGACCACCTACCATGATACTGAGCATCTTGCGATAGATTTTGGATTTTACTTCATCTGAATTTACATAGATTACAATCTTTTTTGGAGTCATTTTTGTAACTTTGAGAATATTTGCAATATCGTCTATTGTACTTTTGAGCAACTCTTCAGATTGGATTGATACTGCATCAACTTTGTCTGCTGAATATTCAGGCCACTGTGATTTTGAAACTAGTTCAGAGTTTCCAAGATTTTGCCACATCTCTTCAGCAACATGTGGTGCAAATGGAGACAACATTGCAACTCGAGCTGAATTGATTTGATGTAAAATTCCTGAAACATCATCACGTCCTTTGGCCCCAATTCTCTTTTGATACCAACTCAAATCTGTCTCAAATGTAAACAAGATATCATGTAGTGCTTCACGCAATCTCATTTTTTCAACAGCTTCTGTAATTTCAACAATCTTGCTTTGAGTTTTAGATAGAATCCATCTGTCTTCAGCCTGTAATTCCACAATTTCACCTTTTTTAAGGCTAGAACAGGTCTCTAAAAGCGATTCAAGTTTGCTTTGAATGCCTGAAACTGATTCCATGTTAAAGTCGGCATCTTGAAGTAATTCTGCTGATGAAATTATAGCCAACCTAATTGGGTCTGCACCATGATTTTTGATTGCAGCTCGCAATGGAATGATGTTTCCCATACTCTTTGACATTTTAGCTCCATCCATCATTACGCTACCATTAACAACAATCTCTTGTGGCCACAAATTCTTCTCAAAGATTGCAACATGATTCAAAACAAAAAATGACAAGTGATTTTGTACCAAATCACGACCTGAGTGACGTGAATCAACTGGATAAAAGTATGTAAATTCTTTTTTCATTGCGTTGATTATCTCTTCAGAAAGCTTTGATGTACTTGCAGCTAGTGAAACATCTCCTTTATCAAGTAATACATAGTCAAAGAATTCTTTTGTAAGATTTTCAGGTGAAACAGTTCCATCATTTACAAATCGTGACAATGTATAGTATGCCATGTATATGACACTATCAGAAAGTGATTCTACAATCCAGTCATTATCCCATGGAAGTTTAGTTCCTAATCCTTGTTGTCTTGCACAAGCTCTCTCATGCAACCAATCAACTACTTCAACAAACTCTGTCTTGATGTTATTTGGCAAGATATTCATCTCATCTAAACAATTGCGAGCTAATTCTTTCCATTCTTCATCGCCATAATTCAAGAACCATTGATTATTCAATATTTTAACAACACATTCAGCTCCGCAACGACATCTTACTGGTGCATTCTCTAAAACTGGGAATTTTTCTAAATGATTATTTTCTTGCAGCCAAACTCGAATTTTGTCTCGTCCAAACTGTACCTTTTCTCCATTGAATTGTGAGCACTTGTCGTTCAGTTTCCCATCTGTGAACTCTTTGAGGTATAATTCCTTGGTTGCTTCCTCTAATTTGTCATCAGATTGATCAGAAACTCCCATCTTTTCACAAATTTCTTTGGCTGGAATAGTTCCGTAACCTTGGGTTACAATAATTGGAATAGGCTCTATTTTTGAGGCTAATTCGTGATTTGCAGCCTTCAAATCCATCAATGCCTGATAGTCTTTTGGTGCATGTGCTGGCACGGACATTACCAACCCTGTGCCCATGCTAGGCTCTACAAATTCAGCAGGCAATACTGGAATCTCTCGTCCATCATGATTAATAGAAGTCTTGCCGATGATTTCAGATCCTGGAATCTCACCTGTTATCTCTACTTTTTTCTCAAAGAATGAAATCTTTTTTGCACATTCTTCAGACACAATCCACTCTTCTCCATCAACTGAAACTTTTTTGTAAACAGTATTTGGATTGACCCAAAGATTCGTTATACCAAAGATAGTTTCAGGTCTTAGTGTAGTAATTGGAAATATAGAATCCCCTAACTTGAATTTAATCAAGAAATTCTTGTCATCAATTTTTGGTTCAACATCGCCCATTGTATCATGTTGTGATACTGGGTTTTGATCAACAGGACACCAACCTACTGGGTGAGAACCTTGAATGATTCTACCCTTTTCTTTTAATGTGCTGATTTGCCATTCGATAAATCTTTGATAACCTGGAACGATAGTAGTAAATTCTCGTCTCCAGTCAATGGAATACCCCATCTCGATCATTCCAGATTTTATCTCTTCATGAAAGTAATCGGCAATCTTTATTGGTTCAACAAATGATTTTATTGCATCTTCAGGAACATGATAGATATTTCTCAAACCATCTAGAATCTCTTTTTCTCCAGCTTTAATTCTTCTTGCCATTCCAAGTACTGGCGTTCCAGTATAATGGAATCCCATTGGAAACAAAACATTGTATCCTTTCATTCTGTAAAATCTTGCATGAACATCAGCTAGTGTGTATGTTCTACCATGTCCAATGTGTTGTGGTGAATTTGGATATGGATAAGCTACTGTAATGAATTTTTTTGGTTTATCATTTGGATTTGTTTCAAAATCTTTGTTTTCTTGCCACCTGTTTCTCCACTTTGTTTCAATATCCGTCCAGTTAATCGTCATTATATCACCCAAGAATCATAGATTTTGCTTTTGCTATTGCCTTGTCTTTTTTAGATGTGTCTTTTCCTCCACCTTGAGCAAATTTGGCATCTCCTCCACCTGAACCTCCCAAAATTGAGGCTATTTCCTTTACAATCTCGCCTGCATTTACGCCTGATTGTTCCCCTGAGAAGACCATAACTCGAATTGTTGGACCAGCTTCAAAGATTCCACAAAATGCAGCAGTTTGGTCCTTACCAACTAGTTTCTTTCCAAAGTTTTGATGGAAATAATCATCATAATCTGAACTTGCTGTAAAACATAACTTTCCTTTGGTATTGATTTCATCTGATTCTACATTTTCTCCAGCTAGAACCTTTTCTAACAATACAGGAATTTTCTCTCTCGCTTTGGCTTTGTTCTCTTCACGTTGTTTTTCTAGTTGTTCTTTAGCTATTGCTTCTTCAGCTTTATGTTTACTTTCAACTTCTTGTTGTTTCTCATACTCAAATGCATTAGGACCTGATACAAACTCTAAACGAACCACACCATCTTGAATACGTTTAGTCTTTGTAATTTTGATTAGTTCAATGTCTCCAGTTTTTTTGACATGTGTTCCACCACAAGCTTCAATGTCTTTATCTTCAATTGATACAATTCTTACAGACTTTACTGGAACAACACCTCCCTGGTAAATTCTAAATCCATACTTTTGTTCTGCTGTTCCTCTATCGTAATAATTGATACTTACTGGATAGTTTTTCTTTATCATATCATTTGCCTCATCTTCAATTTTTTGTACTTCGTCATTACTTAGGGAAGAGTGATGTGTAATGTCTAGTCTGGCGTGATCATCATCCTTAAAAGCTGAATGCTGCCAAATCCATGAACCCAATACTTTGCGTGATGATGCATTGATGATGTGAGTACTAGTGTGATTCTTTGTAATGTTGGAACGACGTGTTTCATCAACTTTACAATTAACTGTCTCTCCTTCTTTTGGAACTCCGCCTTCTAACTGATGAATAATAATGTCTGCATGTTTATCGACATTGACCACTTTGAATCCTGCAATGCTGCCAAAGTCTGGCTCTTGACCTCCACCTCGTGCGTAAAATGAGGTTCTATCAAGCACAACCATGTCATCAATTACTTTGAGTACTTTGGCATCAAACTCCATTGGGTCATCTTGATAAAACAGAGTTTCAGTCTCTGACAATTCTTCTAGTGGAAGTTCTGTCATTGCCTTTTTCTTGTCTGATTGGTGCAAATCAGATAGTTTAGAATAAAATGATGATGGGATTTCAGAAATTGCATCAACTTCTTTGAGATATTCAGGTGTGATACCGTCAGATTCGTAATATGTGATTAATTCATCAACTGATGGTGCTCCTTTCTCTTTGATCTTGTCTGCCTTTTTCTTCATGTGAACTTTGGACTCTTCGTATCTTGAAGATTCTAGTTTGAGTATTGACTTTACATCATCACGTTTCTCATCCAATTCAGGATATGTGTTTTTGAGATAGTCAACATGCAAGTCAATCAAGTCATCAATGTTGAGTTTCAAGTTTAGTTTTGATATGGTTGCATTGATTCTTCGCAACATCATTCTCAAGTTGTATCCTCCACCAACATTACTTGGCAAAGCTCCATCAGTAATTGCAAATATCAGTGTTCTCAAATGATCTGCAATTAGATACATTCCTTCTAGTGGAGTGATCATCTTTTTCATTTGAACATCTGTGATTCCTGCATTCTTTACTGCAAGACGTCTTACTTGGTTAAGATCATCGTAATGATCAATCTCTTTTGCAATTTCTGTAAAGTACTTGCGTAGAATTTCTGAGTCTGGATCAATTCCAATAGTATCAAATAATTTTTCATTAATAGGACCAAAACAACAGTCATACGCAGTAGGTGTGCCCATAGTAATCCATGCAAATCTCTCAAGACCTGCACCCATGTCAATTACTCTTTGATCAAGTGTTGTATGCTGTCCTAACTCACCTTGAAATTCAGTAAAAACTGCGTTTCCAAGCTCCAACCCTCGTACAAAGTATTCCAATGATGGACCAAATGAACCTCCACCTGCCCATACATCTTCAACAAAGACTACTTCGTCTTTATTTATTCCAAACTGTTCTGTTAACAATCTATAATCCAAATCAACACATTCATCCTTCCAATATCCTCCCAAATCAGGAACACTGTGTTGCCCTATCATACAAAATGATGAAAAATGTCTGCCAGTTACACCGACGTTTTCTAAATCTTTGAATCTTAAACATGTCTGTGGAACTACAAGAGGATTTGCAGGAAACTCAAAAACCACCTTGCTGCCCATTACTCTTTGAAAGTCAACAACTGATGCAATTGTAAAGTACAAGTCATCACGCCAACGACATACCACCGGATATCTACTAACCGAAGTGTGATTATTTTTCACAAAAAACTCTTCAACTTGTTTCCATGATTGAGTGTAATCGAACCTCTTTGATGTTGGTGGCTCACCAATGAAAGAATAGGTATCTAATCCATCATCAGGACACAAGTCTCTGTCTGCATTTAGAGTCCAAAAGAATCTACCACACTTGGAACATGATTTTCTAACAAATCCTTGTTCAGAGAATAATTTGACATTATAGTATTTCTCAGGATCTGCTGAAAATTCTTTTAGAATCTCTTTTTTGTCCAATGTTGATGCCTGCCATATTCCAATATTAAGAACTGTCGATTAATGACTCATCTCTATATTTTAAAATGGAATGAATGATAATCAATTCCATGAAAGCCACATCTTTTGATGGAAAGCAAATGAAATATGATGAAAATTATCCAGATCCAAAACCTGATGAGTCCTTGGTGAGAGTTAGTCTTGCTGGAATATGTGGAACTGACTTGGAGATTCTAGATGGATATATGGCATACAATGGTGTATTAGGTCATGAGTTTGTTGGCGTGGTAGAAAAATCCGAAAATCCTGATTTGATTGGAAAAAGAGTTGTAGGTGAAATTAATGCAGGATGTAACAACTGTGATTCTTGTAAAAATGGAATGCAAAGACACTGTCCAAACAGAACAGTACTGGGTATTTTGAAAAGAGATGGTGCATTTGCTGAATTTTTGTCATTACCCAAAGAGAATTTACATGTACTTCCTGATTCAATTACCGACGAGCAGGCAGTATTTGTAGAACCCTTAGCAGCTGCATTTGAAATCAAAGAGCAAATACCTCTAAACCCTGATTGGAAAATAGCAGTTGTAGGTGATGGAAGACTGGCACAGATGATATGTCAAGTTTTGAAATTATCTTGTCCTAATGTAACATGCTTTGGAAGGCATGAAACTAAATTATCCCATTTAGAAAAATTTGAGATTCTAACTAAAATTGGAATAGTTAATTCTGATTTACAATCTTATGACTTGGTTGTAGAAGCTACTGGAAGCAATTCTGGATTTGATGATACTATGAAACTAATCAAACCACGTGGAACTGTGATACTAAAATCAACAATTGCATCACGGGAAAACCTTGACTTGACTCCAACTGTAGTAAATGAAATTACTTTGGTTGGTTCTCGTTGTGGATTATTCAAACCCGCAATTAATGCTCTTGCAACTGGAATTGTATCTGTTGACTCTATGATAGATTCTACTTTTCCTTTAGAAAAGATTTCTGATGCTATACAATATGCCAAAAAACCTGACACTCTCAAAGTATTCTTAAAGCCCTAACTTGAATTGGGTTTCATTAAATATAGAAAAATGTGATAGAACTCATGGCAGGAGAGTTTTCCCTTGACGATATCAAAAAAAGAATAGATAACATTTTGACTGATCCTGAAATTAGGTTCTGTGGATTAATTGATCCTAAAGGAGAATTGATTGCAGGTGGCTTTGATAGTAGTATTGTCCCACTCCTAAATGACAAACAGAGAAGGCAATTGTATCAAGAATTAGCACATAGAGTTGCTAATCGACAAGGATTTGACGCAGATCTTGGTAGGGTAAAATATTCTGCGTCTAGAAGAGAAAACGCAGTTATGTTGAGTTTTCCATTTGGTAAATACATTGTTTTGGTGATGGCAAACCCTGGAATCAACATAGATAGATTTGCCTGGGATGTTCTAAACAAATTGGGTAGAGATTGGTCTGAATTTGATAGTCTTTAATTTTGAGAAATTGTCCCTCTCTCAACTAGATAGAAATGAGCATTAATTGATTCTTCTTTTGAAATATCTCCTTTCATGTACCATTCTGATATGTTTTGTATCCATGGATTGTTATCATAGTTGTACATTGGTGAAATTCTCAAAATTTTATCATCATAAAGATTTGGGTTGCCTCTTCCATCTTGATTGCTTGTCATAAAATATAATCCATCTGGACCATTTACAACATCTCTAATCCTTCCAAACTCTCCAGAAAACAATTCTCCATGAAATAGTACATTGTAATTTTCATCAAATTCTATGATGTGGATGTGTTGTCCTTTTAGTGCTGCAACAAAATATTTTCCATCAAACATTGGCATGTCTTCTCCATAGTAAAATGTAGAACCTGATGGAGCCCAAGTTTCATCACCTGAATGCAAAATTGGATTTATTACATCCTCTAATGTTTCATCTCCAATTATATCTGGCCATCCATAGTTTGCACCTGATACTATCAAATTGATTTCATCATGTGCAACTCCACGCCATCCAGAAGGCCCGTGTTCTGTTGCAATCAAATTTCCATACTTATCCCATGCAATTCCTTGTGGATTACGATGTCCAATGGAATAAACTGCTGAACCAAATGGATTGTCTTCTGGAATTGTTCCATCTGAATTGATTCTCAAGATTTTTCCTGCAACTGAATTCAAGTTTTGTGACAGATCTGGTTCTGTTGCATCTCCTGTTGTAACATACAACATTCCATCTGGTCCGAATTTTATTCTGCCTCCATCATGATATGGTGCCCCTGGAATCCCTTCCAGCAAAACTTTTTCATCTGTTAACATGTTGTTTGTTTCAACATATTGTACTAGTCGATTCTTGATTCCAAGTAGTTCGTTGTAAGTATAGTAAACATAGATGAAATTATTTTCTTCAAATTCAGGATCCAGAGCAATTCCTAACATTCCCCCTTCTCCTCCTCCTACACCTAATGACATGATCTGACTTACTTGTTTATCTTCAATCACACTTACCATGCCTGATCTTTCCGTAAAGAAAATTCTCCCATCTGGAGCAAAGTCAATTCCCCATGGAACTTTTAGATTGTCTGTCACTACCTCAACTTTTACACCAATCTCTGGAAAAGATTCTGCATGTGCACTTGTACCACTAAATAAAATAATTGCAGAAACTACAAAGATGATGTTTCTCATACCATACATGTATCTCTTATTGTACATTAAGCATTCATGTTTGTTATACCATAAATAATAAAAAATAATTCACAATTATTATGTATCTTCTTGATTTCTTGGCAGATTTATTATGAATGTGGTTGGGTTGTTTTTAACTGAAATAGTTCCTTTATGTTGATCTATGATGCTCTTACAACTTGCAAGCCCCAATCCCGTACCTTCTTGCTTTGTAGTATATAGTGGTTCAAAGATTTTTTCAAGCGATTCCTCTGGTATGGGTTCGCCAGTATTGCTAATCTCTATTTTAATTAATTTATGCTCACGTTTTGTATCGATTTTTATTTTTCCCTTTTCAGGAGTTATTGCATAGATTGCATTTGTTATGATATTGATTATTACAATCTCAATTAAATGATAATCACATATTATCTCGTCATCTGTTGTGTTTTTTTCAATTGTTATGTTTTCTGGAATTTTTATACTGCTTTCTGCAGACTCGATTATTTTTGATACTGGTATTTTTGTTAGGTTTAGAGGTTTTTGTTGTACATAATCCAACACATTGTTTACTTGATGGCTTATCCTCTGTATGGATTCCGTAATTGAGCCAGCATATTTTTGGAATTTCTCTGAAATCTCAGGATTGTTATTCAGAATATCTGTAGTCATTTGGATAACTGACAGTGGGTTTCGTATGTCATGTGCAAGACGTGATGCAAGGTGTCCTATTGTGGTAATCTTTTCAGTTTTTTGCATCTCCTCTAACTGCTCTATGATGATTTGTCCTCTTTCTCTGGATTTGTTAATGTACATTATCGTAAAAAATACTGATACAAAAACTAGAACTAAAAATACTGGAACAACGAAATCATAGATGAAAAATAATTGTTTTGTATCTAGTGCTGATTGTAACAGTGTGCTCTCTGAAAACTCTGTAGTCTCTGATTCTCCTTGCTCTACTGAAATATATTCTCCATTTCTAATTACATAAAGGTCCCATGAAATTGTAAATTCTACAGTTTTACCTGTTACTGGTTCTATGCTAGTTACGCATGTTTGATCTCCATATACAATCTCTGGCAAAAATTTTTCATATGCATGAGAAAAATCATCTCTCATACTTTGACATGAAAACTTGTAAAGCTCTACATTGTTTGTATCTTTTACTCCTTCAAAGACAAACATAGCTGGTACTCCCATATTTGGGTGAAATAGAACATAATTTTGTTTTTGAACATTTGGTGGGAATTTGAAATACCATTGATTATTGTCCGCATGTTTTCCTGTGTTGACATCAACAAAATATGTATTCTCATTCTCACCTATTGTTTCACTGGTAATGACATTTGTGACAACATAAGATGATTCTATCTCCAAAATATTTCCATTTTGTTTTATAACTTCATTTTTTGCAAAATCATTTGAGATAATTGGTTCTGATAATTCAGTTCCTATACTTCCTGCATATCTAACCTCTCCAATATGCTGTTGAACAGTCTCAAATGTTGTAGGACTATTTTTCAGCATTTGTGTCGCAACTAGTGTCCAACTACCGATAACTATGACTGCTATTATTGAAAAAATAATCAAACCCCATGGTTTTTTGTCCTTCTTCATCAATGCCTTCTTTTTTTTAAACCGTATAAATTGAATCCTTTTTGATACCCATAAATACAGAATATC
Source organism: Candidatus Nitrosopumilus sp. (assembly GCF_965263415.1). GTDB lineage: Archaea > Thermoproteota > Nitrososphaeria > Nitrososphaerales > Nitrosopumilaceae > Nitrosopumilus. The sequence continues at coordinate 83,098 of NZ_OZ253671.1, read as the reverse complement.
TCTCAATGTATTCATGTTTAGCAGAAAACCTCAACTCAAAGAAGGTGTTCATGTATTTTCTGTAAGAGATAATGGTGATTTTAAAGACTTTATTTTTGCAACAGTTACAGGTGTTGAAGGTAGAAAAGTAGGAATTAGTGGAGTTATTGTAAATCCAGTTGGCCTCAAAAATAAAGTAGAGCAAGGAAAGACTGGAGAACGTTCAATGGAAATATTGCAGAATCCCACTCCTGATAATGTTGTTTTGGCTCTAGTGTATAGAATTGAACATGAAAACTTTGCAGATGTGTTGGATCTTGATCAAGATAAATGTGATCTTATTCCACCAAAAGTCTATACTATGCTAGATGGATGGATTCGAGAATCTCTGCCCGAATTTATCAATACAGTCTTGTCTTTACCACCAGGTGCAGAACGTGATGAGGCAAAACGTGTGCTCAAAAATAGAATGGATACTTTGATTGATAAAAATCTCAAACGAACACTTTATTCTGTATGCAGAAGTCTTAAAATTCTAAATTAGGCACAAGTTCACAGTAGTTTTATATTATCGAGCATGAAAATCCCGATACAATGGAATATGTTTACGCTGCTTTACTTCTTCACAAGCTAGAAAAAGAAGTTAACGAGGCAAACGTCAGCTCAGTTGTCAAAGCATCTGGTGCTGAGGTTAATGAAGCCCAAGTTAAAGCACTAGTTGCAGCCTTGGCCGATGTTAACATCGATGAGGCAGTTAAAGCCGCACCTGTAGCCGTTGCAGCAGCAGCCGCACCAGCAGCAGAGGGCGGAGATGCAGCAGCCGGTGGTGAAGCAAAGAAAGAGGAAAAACCTAAAGAAGAAGGTAAAACCGAAGAAGCAGCCATGGAAGGATTATCTTCATTATTTGGCTAAACGAGTTTACTTTTCTCAAAACCTATTTTTGATCTCTATTTTTATCAATTCTTAATTACCAATATCTCGGTGTCTGCATTGAATGGTAGATTTTTCTTTTGAACTTGGATCCTTTATTGCCATTTTGGATTATTTGGGAACAATCGCATTTGCAGTAACTGGAGCTTCAAAAGCAATTGCACATAGAGCTGATATTTTTGGAATTATTGTTTTGGCAACTGTAGTTGGAGTTGCAGGTGGAATAACTCGTGATGTAACATTTGGGCGATTTCCTAATGCATTTTCTGATCCAATCTATATTGGATTAACTGTAGTAGTTGGAATTACAATGTTCTTTTTGTATAGAAAACTCCAAAAACGAATGGGTACTTGGTTAGTCTTTGATGCAGTTGGACTAGGTGTTTTTTCAATTCTTGGAGCTTCTATTGCACACCAAGTAGTTGGTTTAGAATTTCTACCTATGTTATTAGCTGGAGTAATCACTGCAATTGGTGGTGGAATACTTCGAGACGTGTTTGTCAGAGAAATCCCTATTGTATTTGTAAAGGAAGTGTATGCCGTAGCAAGTGTAATTGGAATTGTGATATTTTATGTAATACTTTCATCTGGTATAGATATTCAAATTGCTTCAATTGTTGGCATATCTATAACCACTACAATTAGGTTACTTGCAATGAAATACAATTGGAATCTGCCTAAAGCCAAAGAATCTTGAATTAATATATTCCCAAAATAGCCTCATTTTTTAAAATTATTCTTTTACAATTTAATTATTTTTTCCATGTTCCACACATTTTTAAGTAAATTTCAATCTGCAAAATTATGACAATAAGAGCTTTGGTTGTTGATGATGATCAAAATGTATTGAATACTTTTGTAGATTTATTAGAAATATGCAAAATCAATGTTGCAGGAACTGCAAAAAATGGCAAAGAAGCTATAGAACAATTTAAAAAAATAAACCCCGATTTAGTATTTTTGGATATCATGATGCCTGAATTTGATGGCCGTTATGCATTAAGAGAAATTAGAACTGTTCATCAAGACATACCTGTAGTCATGATTTCTGGTGGAGATGATGATGCAATTGACCCATTATTAGAATTCAATCCATCTGCTGTGCTTCATAAACCATTTCGAATGAGTACATTGCTGGAACTTTTAAAAAATGAATTAAAATTAGAACTTGATTCTGATTAAAAAAGAAAAATTATTGGGATTGCACCCATTCGTAGATGAATTTTACTTGCTCCATCAGAATTGCATTTACTTGAATTATTTTTTCTTCTAATTCTTCAATTGTCTCTAGAAGCATTTGATTTTCTTCTTCAAGTTCTGCAATTCTTTGCTCTAGTCTAACAATTTGTTCGCTATCTGTAGGATGTGATTCTGGATATTCATACTCTTCAAAATCATATTCTCTGTAGTCATATTTTGGATTGCCTGCTGCATCATATTCTCTGTAGTCATCTTCATAGTAGTAATCCTCACCATGTTCTTCATACTCATATTTCTCAAAGAATGATATCACCCGTTTTGCTTCTTCTTGACTCAAGTCAGTTTCAGAAACAATTAATTCTACTAGTTGATCAATTTCTCCAGCTTCCCAAAGTCTTTGGATTTTCTCCATTGACACTAGTTCCATAATTCTGTCAACTAGTGGTTCAATTGATCTCCATTCAGGATCATCTTCATAAAACTCATCTTCGTCTCTTTCATATTCCTCATAATCTTGCATTGTTTGTTCGTCAAGATGACGTAATTCATTTTCAAATGTTTCATCTATCTTTTCTAATTGTTTCATCATCTCTGATTCCAAAGATTGCTCTTTTTTCTCAAATTCTAAAAACAATTCATAAAACATTGCATCAATTTCTGAATAACTAAGATCTGGACTGTTATCTATTTTTTCATAAACCTCCTCCTTTAGTATTTCATATTGTTTGTCTAACTCTTCGAACTTTTCTTGAAATTGCTTGTCGATTTGATGTCTCTTTTCCTCAAATTCATCTTCTAGTTGTTCGTATTTGGCATCCCACTTATCATATTCTGCCATTGCTGGTGTAGTTAATCCTACAATCAAAATGGCAAATAGTCCAAGTATCGGAAGTATTTTTTGCATTAGTATGATGAATGAATTTTTACATTTAAAGGAAAATATGTTATGTATAGTAACAGTTATCAATCAAAAACAAAATTTGTGTCTGAATCATATCTTGAGTTTCCCTGATTCTAATCCTTTTTTTACAATATCTATTAGTTCTTCAATGGTACAAATTCGTAGTGATTCAGGTAAAGATTCTACATCAAATGACTGAAACTTGCCAATTTTCTTTCGTACTAACATTTTGACAATTCCTGGAACATCATCTTCAAATTTTTTACTAATGTGCTCTAGAATTTCATTCACTTCCTTTTTCTTCATCTTCTGCCACACTTCTTACATTTGTAATGCCCTATATCAGACGCATGTTCTCCTGGCTCTTCTACTCTCTCTTCTGAGATAAATTCAAAATCTTCTGACCCACATGATTCACATTTTCTTGGATTGTATTCTAAATCTTCAAATTCTTTTTTACGTTCTAGATATTCTTCTTTTAATATTCTTTCTTCAATGTATTGTTTCTCTAGAATTCTTAATGCTTCATCATTTTGTGTTCGTTCTTCTTCATTAATTGGATCGATTCTTCTGTAATTTAATACAGAATCTTTCTGCAATGATGTTTGTTTTTTTCCATACCAAATAATGCCTATTACTAGTCCTGAACCTATAATCAATCCATATGGAAAAGGCAAAATTATCTGAATCAAGAAAAAAATAATGACTGCCACAACTATGGCAGAGAACATTAGTTTCATACTAATCTGGGTTAAATTTTAGTATTTTAGGTGCAAGAATCATTCCTACCACTCCTGAAATAATTCCTCCAGGCATACTCATCATCCAATGTTTGAACACCACATCAGATGATGTTGGCAAAACATCGTATGGGAATATGTCGTTATGAAGGTAAATTTCTAAAAATGTCATTGATAACATTGGAAAACTAAATGTAAAAAACATCGAACCTAATATTGCTCCTGCAATTTTTCCTGAATGTTTTTGCATAATGTTTGATTCCCATCTTTTGTTAAACACAAAATCTGCTGCTATTACACTAATCATTGGTGCTACATACCATGGAAGATAGAACATGATGGTTTCAGATGTCAAGATGTTTGATGTTACATTCATTACAATGAATGTTAATGCTGTAGCACTGGTTGCACCAAATTTGTTTTGAGCCTTTGATGATGTCCAAAATATTAAAGAATATGCAAATGGAATCAAAATAAAACTCAGAATCACTGCTACCATAGGATCTGGATTAAAGTTGTGAGTATCTCCTTCAGAAATTGGCAAAACAAAGAAAAAGATTAACCACATTATGCTAAACCAAAATATTCCATAAGTTATTGATAAGATAATTTTAATGAAATTATTTCCTTGTAGATGGAAATTGATTCTTGAAAAACCAATTACTGCACCTACCAATGTAGTAAGAATTCCTAATGCAAGTGTGATGTGAGTTGGACTAAGTAGTCCGTCTATTCCAAATAATTCGTGCCAGTAAAAATCTCCAGGTCCTGCAACTACTTGAATTACAGCACCAATTATTATCAGCTTGAGTCCCGTTGAAAATGATTCATTTCTGAGTTCTTTTTTTCTAAGATATGTTACAGAACTCATTATTGCACTAATCACACTAATCCCTACACCGAGATACAAAATTCCATGTGATGGTGTAAAAAATGTCTCAGGAGTTCTAAGTAGATGTGATGTAATGTCCCAACTTGCTCCCCACATTGCTAACGTAGTTCCAGATAATGCTACAAGAAATACAATTGCAGGAAATTTCACTTGAGATTTTTGCAAACATTCTGTTACCAATAGTTCAAACCAGAGTTATTATGTTCATAAATGATTCTCTTTTGTTACTAGTTACCACTTGAAAGAATTGTTTTTGGTTTATGCTGGAGTGTAATCTTTTGCTTGACCTGCAACTGCTCTTGCTTGAGAATCTGCCTTTTGCAAGATTTGTTCTTTAGTCTCATCAGTCATGTAACCTGATTCAACGGATACAGAACGTGCTGATTGTGCTGCTTTAACCAATATCTGTTCGATGTTTTCTGGTGTGACATATGCTGCCTCAATAGATAGTGAAATTGCTTCTTGATGTGCTTGTGCAAATTCATCTCTAATCTTCTCAACATCAATTACCATCTCTTCTTCGGCATACTTGAGTCCGTCCTCAAGTGCTGTGAATAATGTAATTCCAGCTTCTACTGGTTTGATATCTAATTTACCTAAAATTGCTGCAAGTTTCTCATTGATTGCCTCACCTTTGGCTACTGGTGTGGAATCTTTTGCAATCCAGATTGTACCTTGGTCAATCTTGGTTGGAATTCCTGCCTCTTTGAATTCTGTAAGCATTGGTCCTGGTGCAATTCCAGTATTCTTTGCTGGAACCACCACATCAATACTTGCAATGTCTCCTCCTCTTGCCATCATCATGATTTTGTTCTTTGCCAAGAGTACGTTAAGCTTGAATGGTGACATGTTTGTAAACATGAGCATTATTTGTCCTTTGAACTCTCCAATCATATCCTTCATTCCAGGAATATCTAAATTCTCTAATGCTTTTTGTGCAACTTTGTCTTTTATGCTAAAAAACTCTACATCTTCTTTGAGAGTTTTTCTTAAAGGTAGTATCTGAGTAGAACGTACCTTGCTCATTTTGATAATTGCCATTACTTTGTATTTTTTTGGAAGCTCTTGTAATTGCTGATACATCTGAGCTTTTCTCTTGGGATAAGTGGTTCTATTTTCATGCAAACTTCTTCTTAACCTCTTGTAGTTGTTTAATTGGTTTTCCCATTGTGGTTTTGATCATGACTCTTTTCATGTTCTTCTCACCGTTTGGTAATTTCTTTTCAATTGCACTTAGAACTGCATGTGCATTTACTGCCAAGTCTGCATCTTCCATTGTCTCATCGCCGATTTTACATGAAACAGAAAGTGATGCTCTTGTTCTAACTTTAATTGATGATCTAAATCTTGACAAAAATGATTCAATAGGTGCATTAAATGGAACTGGCGTTGGCATCTTTCCTCTAGGACCTAATAGTTGACCCAAGGTTTTACCGACTGTTGGCATGATTTGTGTATCTGCCAAAAAGAAATCATACTTGTTGATGAATTTTCTAGATTCTCTTTTGTTTGCTCCAAACTTGTTTAGTTCTTCATTTCCGATAACAGAGTCTGCTTTTGCTGCTTTAGCTTTTGTTCCCATATCTCCTGTTGCAATAACACATACTGTTGCAGGCGAACTGGTTTTTGGAAGCTGAACGACTTCGTTGAGTGCAAATCCTTTCTTGACATCAATATCCTTGAAATTTACAATCAACTCTATTGACTGCTTGAATTTCTTTGCTTTAGTTGTAGTCTTTGCCTCTTTTACCATATCAACTAATTGGGCCTCTGTAATCATTACGAACAATTTCGAGAGAGCCTACTTAAAATCGTTTAGAGGCAGGAATTCTCTTGGTATTGATTATTTTAAAAAATTTCATTTTTTACCCAAAATAATTGAAAATACACATCAAATTCTTCTCAAAACCTACATATATTAAATCACAACGAGAATTTTCGAATACCTTGCATAGATTCGATGAACTTGATATGAAATTACTCTTTGAATTAACCAAAGATGGTTCGATCTCAGTTCCAATACTCTCAAAGAAACTGGGAATCAATGCATCTGTGCTTTACAGCCGAATCAAGAGATTGGTCAAAAAGAAACTCATAAAGAAATTCACAGTCGAAATTGATGATTCTTTACTTGGAATTGGTGTAAAGGCAAACGTTGGAATCAACAGAGATCCAAAATTCAAAGACACAATCCACAAAAAATTCATGGAAACCCCTGAGGTCGTATCAATTTCAGAAGTTACTGGAAGATTCGATATCATGATTCAAGTATATTCCAAGAATCTTGAATCCCTTCACGCAGTAGTAATCGAGAAGATTGGAAAAATTGAAGGAATACAAAATACCGAAACCTTTGTTGAATTACAAAAGACTGACAAAGATCCAGTATATCTTAATGAATTGGCATAATTCATACATCATCTATTAATAATCAAACAAACTAATACACATAATGTCTGAAGAAAAACAAATTTTCTATTGTGAATTATCAAACAAGAAGAGAAAAGAACAGTATGGAATTGATACTGCACAAGAAAAATCTGAAAAAGTACGCTAAATACAAAATTATCAATGCTTAAGTCTTTAACCTGTGTTATAGATTCATGGGAGAGACTAAACTCTACACTTGTAAGAATTGTGGTGCTGAATTTCCCTCGAGTGAAATTCGATTGTATTGTAAGGTGTGCAAATCAAATCTAGATAAAACAGGGCAACTCCCAAAACTCTAAATTCATAAGTTGCAAATTTCTGACTCATTTCAAATGGATAAACGTGATGCTGCCTTTTTGATAGGAATTCTTGGAGGAACAGGAACTGCCGTAGGAATTGTAGTTCTCTTGGCAAACGGTTTTATCAAAAATCCATTTATCTAATGTTTTACAACTATGAATATGAAAAATGATGAATTAGAGAATTTCAAAGAAACTTTTCCTGGGTGGGATGATTACTATAAAGAAACAGATGTAACTACAATGCCGTGGTTTGAAAAGAATTTAGATCATGACGTTGAACATGAAATTAGATCAAATAGTTACAATTCTGGAAATTTTCTGGATTTAGGTACTGGTCCTGGAACTCAAGCCTTGGAATTATCAAAATATGGATTTACTGTAACTGGAACAGATATCTCTAAACATGCCATAGAAAAAGCTCACAAACTATCTGAAAAAATCCAATTTCTAGTAGATGACGTTCTAAACTCTAATCTTCCTGACTGTAAATTTGATTTTATTTTTGATAGAGGTGTTTTCCACGTTTTTGATGTATCCCAACGACCTCAATATGTGAAACAAATAACTCGAATTTTAAATGATAATGGAATTATGTTTTTAAAATGCATGAGTGTTAATGAAAAAAATCTTCCAGACAATGACATGCCTCACAAAATATCTCAACAAGATATAGTTGATTCATTTGGAGATAATTTTGATATAAAAAAATTTGAAGATAGTGTTTTTCGTGGTACTTTAGAGTTTGAACCTAAAGCATTGTTTACAGTCTTGAAGAAAAAATAAAAATTAAATGTAAAACATCAAGTCTGATTTTTTTTTATTGCATCTCTATATGTTTTGATAAAACTCCAAGCTCCTAATGAATAAAACACATACGACCACAAATAGAATACATCTATCAAATTCCCTGCTCCATAACTGCCCTCAATTTCTTGTGTCAAGTATAATGTATCTGCAATAACATCTGTGAAAGCCCCCATCATCATTAATAACCATAATAGTCCTACATGGCCTCTGAAAAACAAAGATGCGGCGATTATTGATGGCACTAAAAGTAATGTAGCTAAAAGTGGATATGTTCCATACAGCAGTACCTCAAAGTCCGATAATTCATCATCAATACCTATTGTCAAGTATAGTGTAGGTATTCCAAAAGTAGCACTTAGTATAACTGCACCAACTATCGTCTTTCTTGAAATTATTTTAGATCTTGATTTTAGATAAAAAATTGTAAATACAAAAAATATTGGATATCCAGAAATATAGAAAATGTCACTAGTTAGTGTTGATATGTCTTGAGGATCAACTTCTGTATCATACGAGTATGTTAATTCCCCTGCAAACCAAATAGTTATTGCTACTGTGAAAAATATCCAAGCCTTTCCATGATTACCTTTGAATCTATATTCTACAGAAAGAATCACACCTAAGATTATTGCAATAACAGGTAAAATTATGAATAGAATATCTGTTGCATACATGTTTTCTATTATTGGATATTCTTCTAGATCAAATGCATTAACTACTAGAAAAAAAAGTAAAATTCCTGCAAATCCGAAAATTGCAAAAATTACATTATCTATAATACGCGATGAATTTTGAATTTTTATCATCAGTTTCTCAAAACAGTAATGAAATTAGTCATTTCTTCATCAAGAGTAAGTTTTTCAAAACTGTTTTCTATTGATTTTAGAATGTCTGTATATGCATTTCCAAACATCTCTTGTAGTATTTGCTTTAAACAAGTCGGATTTTCCATACATTCATCAATTTTGATTTGATACTCATTTGTTAATTTTGATTCTACCATTTTTAGTTCAATTTTTCCCATCTCAAGTAGTGCCTTTTCTACTGCCAAAGATACTAAATTTTTGTTAAGTGGGTCCATGATATATTTTCCCTGATCTGCTATAACAAGGTTTATGGTCATCTGCATTTTTTTATACTAATTTTTTTTGTAAATTTATGAAAACAGAAGATGAGGTTGCAGAATATAGAAAAGAAATTGAACAAAGATTGGTTAGTGCTGAATCTATGGATGCAATGAAGTACTATCAGGGTGTTCTCAGGGCACTTGAATGGGTAGTTACAGGAAATGATGTTTAGGTTTTATACACAAAACCTGTAACTGCATCATGAATTGTTTTGTATGCTCTAAGAAAAAAGAAGACTTTGAAGTCTGGAGCAACAAAATAGTGATATCTGCAACTTATGATTCAAAAGTACAAGATCATAATGCGATTCAAAAATTATCTATCCATGATGTGATTTGTCATAATTGTATGCAGAAAATTTTAGATGATGTAGATAAAACTCGAGTTTAATTATTGGAATTTCTCATCCCATTTACCTTCATTGATTTCTGCTGTAATCTCTTTTGGAGTTTTTCCTTCTACTTTAACTCCTAAAGCAAGGCATGTACCAACGATAGTTTTTGCAACTGATTTTAGTGATGATGCATAAGAATTCTCTAGTTTAGTGTTTGCAACTTTAACAATTGCTTCCATTGTAACATCTCCTGCCCATTCAGTTCCAGAAGCACCAGAACCTTTTTGGATTCCTGCCTCTTTCATGATGAGTGCAGCTGCTGATGGGATACCGATTTCAATCTCATACTTTTTTGTATCACTATCAACAATAACGGTGACCGGAACTTTCATTCCCTCAAAGTCTTTTGTTTTATCGTTAATTGCATTGATAACTTCCATAATGTTAACGCCGAGTGGACCTAGTGCTGGACCCAAAGGTGGACCTGCAGATGCTCCTCCTCCTGTTACAAGTGATGAAATTTTTTGTTCTCCCATATTTTATCGCCTTAAAATGAAAATTTAATCCTTCCTAACCCTCTGTTGATAGTTTTAGATAGTTTGCGTCAACTGTGACTGGTAGCTGGTATGATGCATCAAGCAAAACAACAGTAGCTTCTTCCTTATCTGGATCGATCCTGGTGATTGTTGCCTTCATTCCCTTAAATGGGCCGCCAGTGATTTCTACAACATTATCTACTGCTAATGTTGATACTGTTGATTTCTTTACCAGGTATCCTTCTATGTCTTTGAATTCTAATTCTCCTCTTAATTGACCTCGGATGTGTCTAACACCTTCTACTGCCATGTATGCGTCACTTGGATTAACTGCTTCAATGACAACATATCCTTTAAGATCATTTACCCAAAATACTGATTGAATATTGATTTGATTAGCGTTAGCTTTTGCTTCTAATAACCTCATTACCACTTTTTCTTGTCCACCAGTGGTTCTAATTGCAAACAAATGTGATTTTACTTCTTCTGACAATTTTACCTTCCAAACGTGATTACCGAAAAGACAAACTGAATGATAAATCCAATACAACCTATACCGCCAATACCTAACAACACTAATCTGAGATGTTGTTGATACTCATCTTTGTTTGGCTTTTTTGCCATTTTTAGAGTATTTGCCATATCTTTCAATTTCTGCTTCGGGTTCATTGGTGGAAATTAATAGGGTCTCTTTATATCTCTTATTTCATGGAACTGTTAATTGCATACGCTGATGATCCTGCTGGTCACAATATGGCAAAATTTCTTTCCAAGAATATGACTCAAGAAGGAGATGTATTTCACGGCAAGTGTTATGATTTGGTAATTATTTCGACTCCTGCAATCTCTGCAGATTGGTTAGAAGAAAAATATGCTTATGATGGATTTGTATTTTTATCAAAACATGCAGCTGAATCTGGAGTTCTTGCACTCACTTGTCACAGCACCGGAAATTTTTCAGAAGCAAAGTTTGGTGGAAAAGATAGACAAGTAGCAATCCCACATCCTGATTTACAAAAAAAATATCTTCAAACTTTACGTGATCATCAATCTGATTTTGCAGAGTTTGATATTACGATAGAGGCAACACATCATGGCCCCACAGATCTCAAAAAACCTGCAATATTCATTGAAATTGGAACCACTGAAAAACAATGGACTGATGAGAATCTGTGTCATAGAGTTGCAAAGCTAGTTCATGAGGTAATGTCAAATAATATTCCAAAAAACCCAGTTGCAATATGTTTTGGTGGAACTCACTATCCAACAAAGTTTACAGAACAACTACTTGATGGTAAATATGCCCTTGGAACAGTAATTCCAAAACATGCCCTTGACAATCTTGATGAAGAGTTGTTCTCACATATTCTCAAACAAAACAATATGGCTAAATTTGCTCTGCTAGATTGGAATGGATTGGGACCAAACAAGCAAAAAGTTCTTGACCTTCTAGAATCTACAGAACTTGAGGTAGTCAAACTTTGAGTCTTGAGAAAAAGATTTACAAAAAATTACTAGAAGTTCCAAAAGGCCAAATCACAACTTATGGTGAACTTGCAAAGGCAGTTGGTCTAAAGAATGGACAACGAGCAGTTGGCAGAATAATGACCAAGAATCCCTACCCTGTAATAATTCCATGTCATAGAGTTGTAATGTCCAATGGCAAGGTTGGTGGATATGCATATGGTGAGCATATCAAAACAAAGATGCTAAATGATGAAGGTATCAAAATTGAAAATGGTAAAATTCTAGATTGGGAAAAAACTGTTTATAGATTCTAACTCACAATCCGCCACCAGATACTTTACTTAACTCAATGTCGTACCCTGTTGGGTCTTTAATGTATACTGAACTTGATTTCTCAAATTCTACTGGTCCGTCATAAAGTACTTCCACTCCAAACTCGTTGCATTTTTGCATAATGTCATCAAAGTTCTCAACATGAAATCCAAAATGCGCAATTCCGCCAGTAGGAATTACTTGTGGGTCTTCATACAAACAAAGTTTGATTGAATCATTTCCAATGATCTTTGAAGGTGCATCCATCTTGTTTGGTGAGTTGTCATCTTTTCTAATCTCAAATCCAAACAAATTTTTGTAAAATTCTACTGTTTTTGCTATATCTCTTACATTCATGTTGACATGATCCATGGATGTTGCCTTGAGAACATCTGTCCTAATCTAAACTAGATTTTTTGAATTAAAAGGATTTTTGAAAAGTTCTAGTTTTTTCTTTTTGCAACAATCTCTTCCATTAACTGTCTCAAGTGGGCCTTGTTTCTGACTGTGTTTCCACCTACTTTTTTGTAGAGTGCCCAAAATTCTGGATTAGTCAATTCCTTTCTGTCTTTTGCAATTTTTAGCAATCTTCTCAATGAGCGGACCTTTGCAACATAGACTTCTTTCTTACCAACACGTGCACCTTTACGTCCTTGTTTTGAACCTTGTTTGGTACCTCTCTTGTTTCTTTGATCCTTCTTAGTTTGTGCCCTTCCTCTAGAAGTTCCAGTGAATGAATCAATTCTAATTGTGTTAGCTGTAATTAGACTGCGGATGTTCTCTCTTGTGATTGCATCTGCTACATCAGTAAGATGGTCTGAATCAAATTTTATTCTATGAATACCAACACCAGTAACTCTGGATGCTAGTCTTTTCTTAGCTTTAAGATTTACTACCACTTGCACTCACTCTCGCATTGAAAATTTTGAATTTTTGTTCAACTGCTTTTGAAACAATCTCTTTTCTTTTTCTAGTACCGACGCCGTGACCTAATCTGACTCCGTCTTTCTTTGGGTCAAGTTTTGCCAAGTCATCTAAATTATGAACTAAATTATCTGTAAATCCTGATGGGTGTAATCCTCTTGCATCTTTTGGTCCACCAAATCCAACTTTAACTAGACCTGGACGACCTCTACTCCATTGTTTTCTCTGATGATGATCAATACCTTTTGGTTTTCTCCAACCAGTTTGAAGTCTAACATAACGCCAGCTCTCTGGTCTTTCAAAATCAGGATTGTGTTCTTTAATCTCCTGTCTCTTTGCAATCTTGTCTTTGTTGATCGGCATCAGATTGACTCTTGAATTTTGGAATAAATACGTTCCTAGATGGTCAAAATAATTTCAATTGGTAAGAGATAATAAGGAAATGGAAGGCGGATCGAAATATCTCATGAACAAGCCTGGGATTAATGACACCATTTTTGGAGGCGTAACCCTCTGACACAAGTAGTAGGTAATGCTACAACTGACAAATTTTTAACCCAACTCAAGGACTTTGGAATAAATCCTGCCAAAGTACACAGAAATCTCAACACAGACGAGATGGTTAGCCTTGCAGTTGAGAGAAAAGAGGGTGTAGTCAACTCTACAGGCTCTCTTTCAGTAGATACTGGAAAATATACTGGCCGTTCACCTGATGATCGATTTATCGTATATGATGATAAAACCCATGAAACAATCGATTGGGGTAAAATCAATCACCAGTTCCCAAGTGGCAAATTTGAAAAATTATTAGAAAAAATGAAGAATTTTGTTGATAACAAAGAACTCTTTGTCTTTGATGGATTTGTAGGAGCTGATCCTGAAACCCGTTTACCAATTAGAGTAATCAATGACCATGTTTGGCAAAACATGTTCTCAAGTAATTTGTTTATACGTCCTACAAATGAGGAACTAGAAAAACACGAACCAGAATTTACAATTCTTTGTATTAATGACTTTAAGGCAGATCCTGAGATTGACGGAACAAGAACTGACATATTCATTCTCATTGACTTGACAAGAAAGATTGTCTTGATTGGTGGAACAGAATATGCAGGCGAAATGAAAAAGTCAATGTTTGGCGTAATGAACTTCCTCTTACCTGACAAAGGAATTTTCCCAATGCACTGTTCTGCAAACATTGGTGAGAAAGGTGACACTGCATTGTTCTTTGGTTTATCTGGTACTGGAAAGACTACACTTTCTGCAGACCCAAATAGAAAACTAATTGGTGATGATGAACATGGTTGGTCCGACAATGGAACTTTTAACTTTGAAGGTGGATGTTATGCAAAATGTATCAACCTTAGTCAAGAAGCAGAACCAGAAATTTGGAATGCAATCAAACCTGGTGCACTTTTAGAAAACGTAGTTCTAAATGACAACGTTCCTGATTATGATGATAACTCTTTAACTGAAAACACTCGTGTTGGCTATCCTTTGGATTTCATTCCAGGTGCTGTGATTCCAAGTGTTGGTGGAAATCCTAAAGTGATTATATTTTTGACAGCAGATGCATTGGGCGTATTGCCTCCTGTATCTCGATTAACAAAAGAAGCTGCAATGTACCACTTTATGTCTGGATATACCAGCAAGCTTGCAGGAACTGAAAGAGGAATCAAAGAGCCAAAATCCGTATTCTCTCAGTGCTTTGGAGCACCATTCATGCCTAGACCTGCCTCTGTTTACGCTAAATTACTTGGAGAGAAAATCAATGAGCATAACACTGTAGTCTATCTCATTAACACTGGTTGGTCTGGTGGTCCATATGGTGTTGGAAGCAGAGTCAAGATAAAGTATAGTCGTGCAATGGTTACTGCTGCCCTTTCTGGTGGTCTTAACATTGTAAAATACACTCACAATGAATTGTTTAATCTAGATGTCCCAACTGAAGTAGAAGGAGTGCCATCTGAGATTTTAGATCCAAGAAACACTTGGGTTGACAAAGACGAATATGATTTATCTGCAAAAAAACTCGCTCAAATGTTCGTTGAGAACTTTAAGAAATTTGATGGAGTTGCACAAGAAATTGTTGATGCTGGTCCAAAACCACCACAATAAACTATCTTCTTTTTAGAACAACACCTATTATTCCAATTATAATAACTGCACCTGCAATTATTGTCATTTGTCTCTCTGGAATGCCCAGATCCAATCTTTCTCTTTCTTCAAGTGTTCTAACATCAATGGTATTGTATGCACTTGATGTGTTTCCGTTGACTCTAATTTTTGCATCAACCCAATACTCTGCATTTTCATAAACATCAATTGATGCCGCTTTATTTGGTGTTGCAGTTGTTGTATCAATTCTTCCATCTTTACTGTTTGTAATTGAAATTTTTGCAAAACTCCACTCTTCTGGATGGTAAACATCAAAGAACAGTTTCTCATTTTGTTGAACTATTGAAATTGAACCCGATGTATAGTGTAACACAAACGGAACAACATATTGTGTTCCTTCATGACTTAGTCTTATCTTTCCTTCATGTTCTCCAAAGTTATCTTCTAACATACTCATCCTTATATTCAAAATACTTTCATCAATTAATTCCTCTCCGAACTTTATGAATTTGGGTCCTTCAAATGTAACGTCAAAACTCCCCAATGTTCCATCTAATGATTTTAGTTGGAACTGCTTCTCGACTACTTTGTTATCTGATGATGCTTGTGCAACAAAGTTTGGGGGCTCTATGATCAATTTTGCATCAAATGCCTTTGCAATGTTTAGCCTGCCTGCTCCTGACTCTTGTATTGAGAATTCATCCCCATAGGCATCAGATACAGGCTCAACTGTGGTAAGTAATAGGGATTTTATCTCGTGGTGGTGCAATTCAGGGTTTTTTTGCAATAATAAGGCTGCAGCACCGCTTACGTGAGGAGCCGCATAACTAGTTCCACTGGTAAAATTGTATCCTGCATTACTTTGTGTAGTATTGATGTATGCTCCTGGTGCTACTATTTCTGGTTTGATGTAAAATGGAGATACTGGTCCCCTTGAACTAAAGTGTGCAAGATAGTCTGGATTAAAAAACAGATTCAGTGTAGCCTCATCTCCGTTAATTGATTCAACAATCTCTAAGCCCTCTTCTCTGTCAATTGATACTACTGGAATTCTAGGTGAATAGTCTGGTTCAATAAACTCATGTACTAGTTCTCCAAGAAAAATTCCTGGAATGTTATTGTAAACAATCATTGCCTTTGCACCTGCATCCGCAGCATTAGTTTCCTTTATTGAAAAATATAACAACTCTCCTTCAACATCACTACCTCTCTCAACAATTAGTATGGAATCTTTGACATCAAGATCTTTTAGTTCATCTACTTTACCGTATCCTCCAAAAACCAATTTTCCAGAAATTGCATCTTCTGTCTTTTTGTTTCCCGCCATTGGAATTACTGTGTATGGCTTCTCATTGACTTCTAGTGTTGCAACCAAACTTGATGTGAGATTGTTGTAAGTTGCACCAACTGTAACTGAACCGAAGTTTCTCCCAGGACTTCCAATACTTCCTAAATCTGGACCATCATTTCCAGCTGCAGCTACTACAAAGATTTCTTTTTCTAGTGCTTGATTCACTGCTCTCTCAATCTTTGTGTTAGTCTTGTTAACTCCTAAACTGATATTGATAATGTCTGCATCATCTTCAATTGCTTTCTCAATTGCCCTGATTATCAAATCTGATGATACTCCTTCCCCATCTTCAGAAACTTTGTAAGCAAGGATTTTTGCCTTGGGTGCTACGCCTACTGCTTGACCGTCAGCGGCAATTACTCCTGCAACTTGGGTGCCGTGTCCGTTGTTATCTATTGGCGGTTTACCTTCTTGAATGAAGTTGTATCCCCCAATGACTTTTCCATCTGGTCCCCACCCAAACAAGTCAGGATGGTTAAAGTCTACACCCGTATCGATAATTGCTATTTTGATTCCTGTTCCGTCAATTCCTTGAATTCTTGGAATGTCTGTTCCAACAAATGGAACACTTCTTTCCAAGTATGTGTGGATTTGATTTTCAGAATTCATTGCTTGAGTCAAAACTAACCCCATCAAAATTACAACAATAAAAGAAAAAATCACTAAGAATTTCATAAATCTTCTAACAATTTTAGTAAGTAAAAATGATTACCTGTAAACCAATAAATGGAATAAATTCTCAAATGCATCCATGGGAAAATACACACTTCCTGAAATGCCATATGCTTATGATGCATTAGAACCTCACATTGACGCAAGAACAATGGAGATTCATCACACAAAGCATCATCAAACATACACTGACAAACTAAATGCAGCTCTTGAAGCATGTCCAGCTGAAATTCAAGACAAAGATATCTTAGATATTTTATCTGATATCAATTCAGTTCCTGAAGACAAAAGAGGTGCAATTAATTTCAACGGTGGCGGTTATGATAACCACAGGCTATTTTGGAATAACATGAAACCAAATGGAGGCGGAGAACCTGGAGGATCTATTGCTGATGCAATCAACGATTCCTTTGGAAGTTTTGCCGACTTCAAAGAGAAATTTTCATCCACTACAGCAGTAATTCAAGGCAGTGGTTGGGGATGGTTAGTATACAATCCTTCTTCTGGAAAGATTGAGTACAAATCAATGCCGAACCAAACAAGTCCTAGAACTGAAGGATTAGTACCATTGTTAGGCTGTGATGTTTGGGAACACGCATACTATCTCAACTACCAAAACAAGAGACCTGCTTACATTGAAGCATGGTGGAATGTAGTTAACTGGGATGAGGTAGAAAGCAGATTCTCTAAAGCAAAATAAAGTTCATTCTTTATTTTTTATTCATTTTTTGATTCACTTTCTATGAATGAATTTATAACCATAAGAGAGAGCCATGTTGTAAATGAGTCAAGAACAAGCAGAACAATTGATGCAGCAAATGCAAATGCTTGAAACATATTTTGCAGATTTATCTCAAAGAGAAAATACATTTCTTGGTGTATTTAGAGAAGCAACTGCAGCTATTGAATCGATAAAATCTCTTAGTAAAAATCCTGAATCTGACACTCTTGTTCCAATTGGACTGGGAACTTACGTTCCAACAAAAATTTCATCTGATAGCAAAATAATTCTAAACATTGGTGCAGGAGTAGCAGTTGAAAAAGACTTTGCATCTGCAATTAATTATCTTGAAGAAAGAATCAAGGAAATTGAAATTGCAATACAAGATACTACAGCAAAAAAACAAGATGCTGCCCAAAGATTGGAACAAGGTAAGGCCCAAGTCAATCAAATGATGCAAGCCATGCAGCAACCTGGACAACCACCACAATCGGGATAAGCGATGTTTGATAAACTTCGTAATGCGTTTTCTACTGCAGCGAAAAGTTTTGGTGAAAAAGAACTCAACGAAAAAGACATTGAAGACATCCTTTTTGAATTAGAAATCTCACTCTTAGAATCTGATGTTGCAACTGAAGTTATTGATTCGATCAAAGATGATCTAAAAGCAAAACTGGTTGGCTCTAAAGTTGACAAAAAAGAAATTGAAAAATTTGTTAAAGATAGTTTGATTTCAAGTATATCTGCACATTTTGATGCAGCCGGAGAAATTGATCTTTTTGGAAAAATTAATGAAAAAAAAGAACAAGGTCAACCATTTCTAATTTTGTTCCTTGGAATTAACGGCACTGGAAAGACAACATCACTAGCTAAAATTGCACACCTGTTGCAACAAGAAAAATATTCTGTTGTTGTTGCAGCTGCTGATACTTTTAGGGCTGGTGCAATTGAACAATTACGAGAACACACTAATCGACTTAACCTAAAACTTGTTGCACAAAATTATAATTCTGATCCTGCAGCTGTAGCACGTGATGCAGTATTGTATGCAAAATCTCACAAAACAGATGTTGTTTTGATTGACACTGCAGGAAGAATGCAAACAAGTGAAAACTTGATGCAACAAATTGAAAAAATTACCAAAGTTGTAAATCCTGATTTGAAAATTTTTGTAGGTGATTCTTTAGCAGGAAATGATACTGTCAATCAAGCCCGTGAATTTCATGCACACACAAACTTTCATGGTTCAATTCTTACTAAGAGTGATGCTGATGCAAGAGGTGGTGCTGCATTATCTATTGTCAAAGTAACATCAACTCCTGTAATGTATGTTGGGGTTGGACAAGAATACCCTGATCTAAAGCCTTTTGATAAGAAAATCTTTCTTGAAACTGTTTTTGGAAATCTAGACGATGTTGACATAAAGAAAGAACCAGAACCAACACCAGAACCAACACCAGAACCGACACCAGAACCGACACCAGAACCAACACCAGAACCAACACCAGAACCAACACCAGAACCAACACCAGAACCGACACCAGAACCGACACCAGAACCGACACCAGAACCAACACCAGAACCAACACCAGAACCGACACCAGAACCGACACCAGAACCGACACCAGAACCAACACCAGAACCAACACCAGAACCAACACCAGAACCAACACCAGAACCAACACCAGAACCAACACCAGAACCAACACCAGAACCAACACCAGAACCAACACCAGAACCAACACCAGAACCAACACCAGAACCAACACCAGAACCAACACCAGAACCAACACCAGAACCAACACCAGAACCAACACCAGAACCAACACCAGAACCAACACCAGAACCAACACCAGAACCAACACCAGAACCAACACCAGAACCAACACCAGAACCAACACCAGAACCAACACCAGAACCAACACCAGAACCAACACCAGAACCAACACCAGAACCAACACCAGAACCAACACCAGAACCAACACCAGAACCAACACCAGAACCTGATGATCCTTTTGAAGGAATCAAAGATGATGAGATTACAACTTATTCAGATTTGTTTGATGTACCTCCGCCAGAAAATGATGATGAAGCTTTCAAACTAGGCAAAAAAATTCGTCAATGGATTAAAGACGGAAAACCAGAACCCGATGATGAAGACGAAGATGATGAAGAATATGATTATGAAGAAGAAGATGAAGAAGAGATTCACAAACATGATAAAGAAGAACCAAAAAAGAAAAAGGGTAGGTTCGGGTTCTTTAGAAGATGAAATTAAAAACAAAAAATTTACTCACTTTAGCGGAATTATCCCCAAAGGAATTTATGGGTTTGATCGATGATGCAATCAAACTAAAAAAACAACTCAAGAAAGGTGGCAACAAACCTGTTCTACAAAACAAAACACTAACAATGATTTTCCAAAAACCGTCTACTCGAACACGAGTTAGTTTTGAAATTGGAATGTCACAACTTGGAGGTTATGCAGTTAATCTCTCATCAAATGATATGCAGTTGTCACGCGGTGAATCTGTTGAAGATACTGCAAAAACTCTTTCACGATATACTGATTGTATAATGGCTCGTGTCTATGATCATAAATTGTTAGAACAGTTATCTGAAAATGCAACCATTCCGATAATTAATGGACTCTCTGATACTTTTCATCCTTGTCAAATCTTGGCTGACTTTATGACAATAAAAGAAAAGAAGAAAAAAATCAAAGGAATTAAGATCGCATGGATTGGTGATGGTAATAATGTCTGCAATTCCATGATTTATGGTGCAGCATTGGCAGGTGCAACAATGTCTATTGCAACTCCCAAAGGCTTTGAGCCAAACAAAAAGACAATCAAAGTAGCCCAAAAATCAACTATTATCGAACTAACAACTGACCCACTAAATGCAGTTAAAGATGCTGATGTTGTTGTAACTGATACTTATTCTTCTATTCACAACAATGATCCAAAGAGAATCAAAAAATTCCTTCCAAAATACCAAGTTAACCCCAAATTGATGGAGTCTGCAAAGAAAAATGCGATCTTTATGCATTGTCTTCCGGCAAAACGAGATCAAGAAGTTACATCATCAGTTATTGACGGTCCACAGTCTGTTGTTTGGGATGAGGCAGAGAACCGTCTTCATTCTCAAAAGGCATTGCTTGTCTCGCTCATTCGCGCTTAACGTATATAAGAGCACGTTCAAACTCGAATTCTATACATGGCCTATTCAAAAATATTGAGGAGACTGCGTGAGGAGAAGACCAATTATCGTAAACGTAGTACAATGTTGATGGGTAAGCGTGACTTTATCACTGTAAATATTACTAATGAAAACACTCAAGTCCAAATTCTAAAACCTGGAATGACTGGCGACAAAGTTGTCGCATCTGCACACTCTAGATATCTTCTTGAAAAAGGTTGGAAGGGTTCTAGAAAGAGTGTTCCAGCAGCATATCTAACCGGATACTTGGCAGGAAAGAAAGCACTTGGACAAGGTGCAAAGGATGCAATCTTGTATACTGGAACCAAAAGATACACCCAAAGGATGGCAGCAGCTCTCAAAGGAGTTATTGATGCAGGTTTAGAGGTTCCAGCAAACGAAGAAACATTTCCATCTGAAGAGAGAATCAATGGCGAGCATCTTACTGTTAAAAACGAAGTTTCTAAAATGAAATCTACAATTGATACTGAGGTAAAATAGAATGAGTCAAAAAACAGAATCTAAACCACAACAAGGGGGACACAGAGGAAAGCCTGCACCTGTTTATGGTGGAGGTCCACCTGGTGGATCAAAAGGTGGAGATAGACCAAGAAGAAGAAGAGAACCAGAAGAAGAAATTTGGGTTCCAAAAACAATCTTAGGACAAAAAGTTGCATCAGGAGAAATCTCCACATTAGAAGAAATTATTGAATTAGGATTAAGAATTCAAGAAGCAGGAATTATCAAGAAATTACTCCCTGACTTGAAAAGTGAAGTAGTTGATGTTGGAATTATCCAAAAGATGACATCAAATGGTCAATCAACTAGATTCAAAGCAATCGTTGCAACTGGAAATGAAAATGGTTACTTGGGAATTGGGCAAGGAAAATCAAAACAAATGAGAATTGCAATTGAAAAAGCAACAAACGCTGCTTATCTTAATGTCAATCCAATCAAACTGGGATGTGGCAGTTGGGAATGCAGATGTGATCAAAAACATTCTGTACCATTCAAAGTAAAAGGAAAAGGTGGAAGTGTTACAATTGAAATTATTCCTGCACCTCGTGGATTAGGTCTTGTTGCAGGTGGTAAAATTAAACGATTATTGGAATTAGCTGGTCTAAAAGACGCTTGGACTACAGCAAAAGGTTCTACACCTACAATGAATTCCACTTCTAAAGCTATCTTGGACTGTCTTAGACAGACATTTAGTCAGGGTTGATGAGAAATGGCAAATGCAGTACTAGTTGTTAGAATCAAAGGCCAAGCAGACTGTCCTTATTGGGCAACAACAACAATGGACTTGTTAAAACTTGAAAGAAAATATCGTGCAGTTATTCTTCCTGCAAAAGACAACTTACTTGGAATGCTAAAAAAAGTACAACATTATGTTTCATGGGTTGACCTTGATGCAGATCTAGCAAAAGAACTCATTGACAAAAAAGCAAGAAAAGCAGGCTACAAAAAAGTAACACCAGAAGATCTTAAAGAATTAGGATATGCAAGTTCTACAGAATTAGCTGCAGCATTAACTGAAGGAAAAACAATGTTGTCAAAATTAAAACCATTAAAGCCTTGGTTTGCATTAGCACCACCAAGACACGGATTCAAAAGAAGTACAAAGAAATTGTATGGACAAAAAGGAATCCTTGGAAGAAACAAAGAACTTGGAACAATTGTAAGGAATATGATTTAACATGGCAACAAGATTAAGAAAAACAAGACGACTTAGGGGAGGACGCCACATGGGATGGGGCCAGGTAGGTCAACATCGTGCAAGTGGTCACAAGGGTGGTCTTGGAGTTACTGGAATGATGAAACATCATTGGAGTACAACACTAAAAGAAGAACCAGATCATTATGGCCATGATTCAACTAAACCACCTCACCCAAATATTACCAAGAAATGGGCTAGCGTCCGTGATCTTGATGACTTGTTTACTAAGTTCGGTAAAGAAGAAGGAGGAAAAAAAGTCGTAGATCTTGAAAGTGTAGGATACGAGAAACTCCTTGGCGGCGGAAAAGTATCAAATGCTTATTCTGTCAAAGTCACACAATATACTGCATCTGCAGAAGAGAAACTCAAAGCAGTTGGCGGCGAAGTTATCTCTGCTGCAAAAGAAAAAACTGATGGGGGAGAGGTAGTTACAGAAGATGGCTGAGGGTACAGTTACCACAATTATTCGAAAAGTCGTCTTTAAAGCAGAACCATATCTTCCTCAAGTTCCAAAACCAAAAAAGAAAATTCCATTATCAACTAGATTGCTCTGGTGTGGAGTTGCATTACTCATCTACATGGTAATGGGACAGACACCGTTATTTGGAGCAACAACCCCTGAATTTGACTTTCTAGCATTTGCTAGAGTAATTTTTGCATCACAACAAGGTACCCTTGTTGAATTAGGTATTGGGCCGATTGTAACAGCTGGACTCTTGATGCAGTTGTTGAGAGGTTCAGACATTCTCAAATTTGACTTTAAGAAACCCGAGGAAAGAGGTGTCTTCCAAACTGCAACAAAGTTGGTAACTTATGTTGTAATCGTAGCTGAATCTATTGTATATGGTGTAGCAGTGTATGGTCCTGGAGTAGCAGACCCCTCGATACTGTATGTCATGGTCGGGCAGCTGATGGCCGCGTCGATTATTATCATGTTCTTAGACGAATTAATTCAGAAAGGTTGGGGTCTTGGTAGTGGAATCAGTCTATTCATTATGGCAGGTGTTGCTCAACAAATTCTGTGGAGTCTGTTTAGCCCGTTACCAGCTGGTGATGGTGGAACGATTGGTATCCTTCCATATATTGGACAATCAATCATGGCAGGTGACCTCTCAAACATCATGTTCCGTTCAAACCAGTTGCCGAGCATATTTGGTCTGTGTCTGACAGCTGGTGTGATATTGATCCTTGTATTCACACAAGGAATGAAAATTGAGATTCCAATTGTGTCTACAAAATACAGGGGATTCTCTGCAGTCTATCCAATTAAGATGATGTATGTCTCAAATATTCCAGTTATCTTGGCTTCTGCACTTACTGCAAACGCCGTCTTTATTTTCCAGATGTTATGGGCAAATGCAAACCCACGTAACAATAATTTCTTCATGAATTTCATAGCGCAATTTGACCCGACGAGCCCGTCGACTCCAATTGGTGGTCTTATCTACTACATAACACCACCTAGAGGTCTAGATGTAGCGGCTTTGGATCCTGGTCGTGCAGTTGGTTATGTACTATTTATGATTGGAATTGTAATTGTATTTGGCAGGTTATGGGTAGAACTTGGTGGTCTTTCACCAAAGAGTGCAGCTCAAAACTTACTTGATGCAGATGTACAGATTCCTGGATTTAGAAGATCAAACAAACCAGTTGAAGCATTATTGAACAAGTACATTCCATCAGTTACTATTATTGGCTCAGCCATTTTGGGCCTGTTAGCTGGTGCATCTGATGTATTAGGTGTATTTGGTTCTGGTATTGGAGTTTTACTTATGGTAGATATTCTCATCAACTACTATACACAATTAGTTAGAGAACAAGTCGAAGTTGTAATGCCGCGATTGGGTGCTTTACTTGGCAGAAAATAAGAAAATAGTTCTGGTTGGAATCGCAGGAGTTGGGAAAACAACCCTGCTATCAAAGATTGTAGATCATATTAAAGATCATCAAAAAAGTGTCAGCGTTGTAAGTTATGGAACATTGATGCTTGAAGTTGCAAAAGAAAACGGTCTTAATGATAGAGACGAGCTACGAAAACTTCCAATTATAAAACAACAAGAACTGCAAAAACTCGCAGCTGAAAAGATTGCTGCACACACTGAAGAAATTGTGATTATTGACACTCATGCATTTATCAGCTCTCCCGAAGGATACTATCCGGGATTACCAGAACATGTTCTCAAAATTATCAAGCCCTCAAACTTTGTATCAGTTTCTGCAAAACCTGAGGAAATCTACAGCAGAAGAATGAGTGATGATACTAGAAACCGTGACAAAATCACCCTTGCAAATGTCAAGAAAGAACTAGACGTCCAGTCAGGCATGATTTCGGCATGTGCAGTAATTACAGGCTCACCTGTGAAGTACATTCTCAATCGTGAGGGAAAGGTTGATGAAGCAGCAGATAAGATAATCAATTCATTAGGACTGTAAAAAATGGATTTTAACTTTATTCTACTATTTATCGAATCAATACCTCTCCAGTTTGATTTCTTTGGAGGTGAAAGGGGTGCACTAGGAAGTGATGACCCAATAATCAAAGGATTGATTCTCTCAATGTTTGCAGTTACAGGATTTGGTATTTTGCTTAACATCTTCAATGCTGCAGTTAGAAAGAAGATGGTTGATCAAGTAAAACTGAAACGAATTATGAAAGAAACACGTGGATGGCAAAAAGAAAGAATGACTGCAATGCGTCAAAAAGATACTGCAAGAGCAGCTGAACTCAACAAGAAATCTGCATACATGAACAAGATGTCCATGGAGATGATGCAGATGAACATGAGACCAATGATGATTACATTTGTTCCATTGATTTTGATATTCTATCTTGTGTTGCCACAACTATTTGCTTATACTGTAGCTGTGTCCCCAATTCCTCTAAATGTAATCCCTGGAGATATGTTCCAACTTACTTGTACTGCAGAACAAGCAGCAGATCCTGAACATGTTTGTCAAACAGAAAATGCATTGTATCTTTGGGCTTGGTATTTCTTGTCTTCGATTGCATTTAGTGGCATTATTATGAGACTCACCAAAACCTCAATGGATCTCAGTTGACAAAATCTATAGTAATTTCAGGCCCTCCTGCAGTAGGAAAAACAACTGTTGCAAAAGGATTGGCAGAAGAATTTTCATTACAATATCTTAGTGGTGGTGACGTCCTTAAAGAGATGGCAAAAGAACAAGGTTTTGATTCTGCTGGTGATGATTGGTGGGACACAGAAGAAGGAATGAAGTTTCTAAACAAACGAGAGGAAAATTCCGAATTTGACAAAAAACTAGATGAAAAACTAACCAAACTATTCAATGATGGAGGAATGGTAATTACCAGTTATACGCTTCCCTGGCTAATCCAAAATGGGATTAAAATATGGCTTGAAGGCTCTCATGAGAGCAGTACAAAACGAATGCAAACAAGAGATGACATGAGTTCTGAGGATGCATATCAAATCACAAAACAGAGATTTGACAAGAACAAGGCCCTCTACAAAAAACTATATGATTTTGATTTTGGTGATGACAAATCAGTCTTTGATGTTATAATTAACACTGATAATCTTACAGCACAACAAGTAATTGATGTTGCAAAAGAAACGGTGAGAAAACTACTATGACTCTAAAGCAACTAGAAAATCTAATTGAAGTTGATCAGGATATTACTGATGATGCATATGGCACATACTATGACAAAAGAACGATAGAACAATTACTAAACTATGGAATTATTTTACTAGACAAACCACCAGGACCTACAAGTCATGAGACAGTAGCTTGGACCAAAAGAATACTGAAACTACCAAAGATTGGACACAGTGGTACACTAGACCCACAAGTTTCAGGAGTACTTCCTTTGGGATTAGGTGAAGCAACAAAAGCTCTAGGTGTATTACTATTTGGTCCAAAAGAATATCATGCCTTAGGACGTGTTCATTCTCTTCCTTCCAAAGAAAAATTACGTGAAGTAATTGAATCACTAACTGGAGAAATTTATCAAAAACCTCCACAACGTTCTGCAGTAGTTAGACAAACAAGAACAAGAACAATTTACGAGTTTGAAGTATTAGAACAGAAAGAACGATTGTTGCTAACTAGAGTATTGTGTGAATCTGGAACATACATTAGAAAATTATACTATGATCTAGGTGAGATTTTAGGACCTGGCGCAACTATGATTGAGCTTAGAAGAACTAGGGTTGATCAGTTCCGAGAAACTGATGGATTGGTGACTCTACATGAACTTGCAAATGCTTTTGCGTTATGGGAAGAAAAGAAAGATGATTCTAAACTAAAGAGTATGATACAGCCTGTAGAACATGCTCTAAGTGAATTAAAATCTGTAGTAATTCGAGATTCTGCAATTGATGCTATGTGTCACGGTGCACAACTTGCAATTCCTGGAATTTTACAAGTATCTCCTAATTTGAAACAAGGCGACATTGTTGGAATTTACACTCAGAAAGGAGAAGCAGTAGCATTAGCAGAAGCAACAATGTCTGGTCAAGAAATTCAAGATGCAGTAAAGGGATATGCGTTTGAAACAAAAAGAATAATCATGGCTCCAAATACTTATCCTAAAAAATGGAGAACAAAACCTTCTTCTAAAGAATAAGAAATTGCTCTCAAAAAGTCTAGTTATTTTTGTTGGAATTGGAATAATTTCTGGATTGTTATTTGGAATTTATCTTATTGATGTCAAAAACACTAGCCAACTTGTTTATGTTGAAGGTTCTGGAATTTCAGTTGTCACTGAAAAAACTGATTTTAAACAAGGAGAAGAAATTAAGATTCGAATTATAAATTCTGGAACTGTTCCATTAACATATGATGCATCACTTGGTCTAAGAATTACTGGGTTATCTGGAATCTTAATGTATTCGCCTTCATTTTCTGCTGAAAAAGTTATTTCTACATTAGAATCAAATGAAGAGATTAACATTTCATGGGATCAGATAAACAATGACGGTGATCCTGCATTGGAAGGATTGTACAAAATCACTGTTACTGCAACCAATGATCAGGGAAAAAAAGTTGAACGTTCCACAACTGTAACTATTTGGAAATAGTAATACCATTTATAATCAGATTCTAAAAACTAGATTTGTCGCAAGACTTGTGCCGGGGTCGCCTAGCCTGGTAGGGCGCGCGCCTGGAAATTGTTAACCATAAAGCGCGTTCTCGCAAGGGAACGGGAGTTCAAATCTCCCTCCCGGCGCCATTATTTTCTAATTTGATGATGATTTTTGATCTTCTCACTAGATTTTTTGATATTGTAAAAACTTGAAAATAATCTAAATGTCCATGTTGATTTTCTAGATTAGTAAAAACCAGTGTCCATTAAATACAGAAAACGCATAACAGAAACATGTCAAAGAGGGTTACATTACTAATTGATGATGATCTTTACAAAAAATTACGTTCAAAACAAGCTGCAGAAATAAAAAAAACTGCAACAGCTGTTAGTTTTTCCAAAACTGTCACTGATATTCTCAAAAAACATGTTTAAAGATTTGGAAAACATCTGGTAATCATTTGGAAAATCTCCTTTATACTAACAATCTAATCTTTTTTTCATGAACAAATATCTGATACCAATTATTGCAATTGCAATCGTTGGTTCTGTATCAGCATTTGCAATATCCCCATACTTTACAGAATCTAGTATTGATGAGGCATTGCCTATTGGTGCAGTTGTTCAACCTATGATGGAAGAAACCATGATGGAAGAAACCATGATGGAAGAAATGACTCCTGTTTCTTATTCGGGAACTTTTATCGGTGTTGGTGATGGAATTCATGACGCTCAGGGTAATGCATATACTATTCCACTTGAGGATGGCAGCAATGTCTTACGATTAGAGAACTTCCAATCAACTAATGGCCCTGACTTGTATGTCTATTTGGCAACTGATGATAATGCTTCTGAATTTATCAATCTAGGTGAACTCAAAGCAAACAAGGGAAATCAAAATTATGGGATTCCTGATGATGCTGATTTAACCAAATACAACAAGGTGTTGATTTGGTGTCAAGCATTTAGTGTATTGTTTGGCAGTGCAGATCTATCCTAACACTACTTTTTTTCTATTTTTTCTATAATTTCAGAAAATTTCCATGGTCCACACTGTCTATCAGTGGTTTCACTTGGGAATAACCCTGAATTGTGTAGATGATTTACAATATGTGCAGCAAATGGCAATGCACCAGTTGCTCCCGGTGAGTTATAGTTTAGAATATGAAATGATGACTCTTCATCAAGCAAAATTACATCTGGCTCGAACTTTCCTTTTTCATTAATTATTGATGAACGAATGCCTGCAGTTCCTTTATTTGTGATCTTTTCTGCATCAATCTTTGGCAAAAATCTTCTTACTCTTTCAACCATTGTTGATTTTGACATTGATGATTGAATTTCATTCATTGCAAGTTCTTGGAATTGTTTGTCAAAGATTGCCTTTCTTGCACCAGAACCCAACATTTCTAACATCTTTGGTACAAATTCTTTGATGTTTTCAGCTTTACTGTATCCGTATGGGCTAAAGACAGGAACTGCATTTGGTCCTATCTCACAACTTCCATCAACTCGAATTATCCAATGTGGATCCAAGAATGGATAGTCCGGGAACTCTGGTACTGAATAAATGCTAGTTTTTGTTAGGTTGTTGTATTGCTTTGGCGCCTTCCAATACTCTCCTCTAAAGTGAACATCAGTTAATTCTGTTGCAATTTCTACATTATGTGCAATGTCTACTGCCTCTCCGCCTGCAGCATTGATCAAAAATTCTGTAAAAATTTCATCTTTATCATTTAATGTTATTTTCCATTTTCCATTTTCTCTTTTTGTCTCTGTGACTTTGGTGTCTAAAAGAAATGTTGTTCCGTTTTCTTTACTGTCTTTCATTAATGATTCTGTATATGTGGAATAATCAGCTGAACCATCTCTGTAAACATAGAGTGCAGCTTCACATTTTATCTCTGGTTCTATTTTTTTAATTTCTGATTTATTCATCAATTCAATATCTTTTTCTTCTAATCCGTTTTGTTTTGCCCATTTGAGATATTTCTCAAGAACTTTGATTCCCTTTTTATCCAGCGCAACTTCTATCACGCCATCTTTTTTGAATGGCAAGTCATGCAATTTGGAATATTCTTCCCACATGTTAAACCCATGAAATGCAGCATTTGCAAACAGCTTTTTCTTTTCAGGATTGTACAAATATGGGGCGTGCACTTTGCCTGTGTTTCTTCCACTTGTGTGAAAAGCAACATTTTGGGCTTGCTCAATCACTGCTACTTTTTTTGATTTGTTTAGATGGGCTAGAAAATAGGATATGGATGTGCCAAGAATACCTCCACCGATAATTACAACATCAAAATTCTTTGCCAAATATTTTCAATTTAATTTCGTTTTAGTGGATAATAAATGGAATTAGTAACAATCAAGGTTAATATCTAATAAAATTCAAAATCAAACTGTGTTACCTGACAAGTGTTCTGTAAGCAAAGAAGGAAAACAGTGTTCCAGTCCTCCCGAATTCATCGTATCCATTATAGATGGAAAAGACGAGTATATGGTTGGAGTAACATGTGGTAGACACAAACAAGTTGTCTCTGGAAAAATTGGATTTTTGCAAAAAGAAGGTAAAATCCATGAAGGAAAAGTTAGTTTTTCACCTGTCAAGGCGGTTGGAACTGACTGTATTCATGGCGATGAGGATGATTTTATCCAAATTGACATGAATCGAAGTAAAAACTGAAATAATTTCTAGTCTTTTTGAAAGTATTGCTTTTTGAGTTATTATCTGATATCGTAAAAATTGAGAATATCTTGTTTGTAGTAAAAAGCGGTGGTGCAACAAGTGAGGTTAGGAGTCCTCTTAGTATTAGACAAAGAGAAAAGTGGATTACACTGGGTGAAAACGATGATCCTGCTCACATGCACGTTGATTCAGAACTAATTAGCCATGCAGAGTTTGTGCAAGAAGAAAAATCTGAACGTACAAGTTTTAGTGTTAGATTTTACAATAAAGATAACCAAAGAGTGTTGGCTGCATTTTTTACAAAAATGTATGATGATTCTAAAACACTAATTCCTGAACGAAAAAAAATGTATGATCAACTAAACGAAAAGTTTTCTTCCAAAATTAATTTTTAAAAAAAACCTTGTCTGAAAAAGACAAGGAGAAAAAATATTATTCTTGAGATTTCTTCTTCTTTTCTTTTTCAGATTGTAGTTTAGCTAATTCTAATTCTTCGTTTGTATGTTTGAATTTTTTCAATCTGATTTGTATTCGCCGTTTAGATATAAAAACTCCACATTTCTTTTAACAGTACCTTGAGCGTGAAATTCAATATCCTATTGAAAAGATCGGTTTTTTTCCATTCATACCTAAATTGAGATTTTTTACAGTAATTTCTGCCATTTTGGCTCTTGTCTCCTTAGTTGAACTCCCTATGTGGGGGGCCAATACTACATTTTGCAATTTTGTCAGTTGGTGACTCTTGCTTATTGGCTCTTGTTCAAAGACGTCTAGTCCTGCACCTGCAATGATCTTCTTTTTTAATGCAACAACCAAGTCCTTTTCATTTACCACTTTGCCTCTTGATGTGTTTATCAAAAATGCTACATCTTTCATTTTTTTGAATACTTTCATGCTAAACATATTGTCTGTATCTTTTGTATGTGGAACATGAATTGAAATGGCGTCACTCTGGGAAATTAGCCTCTCAAATGAGACATATTTTGCACCCAATAATTTCTCTTTAGTCTTTGATATGCGATTTCTGTTATGATAAACTATCTTCATGTCAAATGCTTTAGCTCTCTTTGCAAGCGTTTGTCCAATTCTTCCTAATCCTAAAATTCCTAGAGTCTTTCCTTGTAGGTCAACTCCCACATAGTCCTGTGCACCATAGATTACTTTCCACTTTCCCTCTCGAATAATTCTATCCCCTTCTGAAACTCGTCTTAATGAATCAAGTAATAATGAAAA
Source organism: Candidatus Nitrosopumilus sp. (assembly GCF_965263415.1). Taxonomy (GTDB): domain Archaea; phylum Thermoproteota; class Nitrososphaeria; order Nitrososphaerales; family Nitrosopumilaceae; genus Nitrosopumilus. Next base: position 51,444 of record NZ_OZ253671.1, on the reverse strand, counting down.
AGCCAAATCTGCTGTTGTATCAGTTAATACTTCAGGAGTGTATCCTACTCTAATCTTTTTTTCTTTTGCATATTTTGTATCAATATGATCAAAACCTACACTGTAGGTACTAATGACTTTGAGATTTTCTGCCAAGTCTATTGTTTCTTTGTTGATTATATCATATGGAAAACAGATCAATCCGTCTGCATCTTTAATTTTAGATCGTAATTTTGATTGTGGAACTGGAATCTTTCCTTTATGAACTTCAATTTGATATTTTTTCTTTAATTCCTTTAAAGCAAAATTATGAAGTGCTCTTGTTAGAAACACTTTCTTTCTCATAAAGATGAGATTTATCTCAAACCATTTATACGATTTCTTTCTAATTTCTCTATGTCTTCTGAAACACAAGAGGAGGAAGAATTTGCAATTTGTGTAGAATGTGGAAATGCTATTGAAAAATGCGTTTGTGTATGTCCTTATTGTGGAGAGCGAGACGAGTGTAAATGTGCATTATTTGATGCAGCAACTGGAGGATAGGAATTTGGTAAAACTGACTATTACTATTCATTTCATAGGTGACTTACTATGAGTTCTACAGATTTTACTTGGCTAATTGGAGGACCTCAGGGAAGTGGAGTTGAATCTGGTGCTAATATCTTCTCTAGAGTCTGTGCTGAGATGGGGTATCAGGTATTTGGAAAGCGAGAATTTTATTCAAACATCAAAGGAGAGCACAGTTACTTTGCAGTAAGAATATCTGATAAAAAAATCCATTCAAATGTAAATGATGTAACATTAATGGCGTCATTTGATGCTGAAACTATCTTCCGTCATTATAATGAAGTGATTTCTGGAGGTGGAATAATTTATGATGCAGATCTTGAAGATATTACTACTGATAGAGTACATACACTTGATGCACCATTTAGGGAACGACTACATAAAAAACTAGAATCAAAAAACAAACCATTTTCCATTGCAGGTGTTTTGGAAATTGCAAAAGAAAATGGTGTAAAATTATACCCTGTATCATTCAAAGCAATACTTGAAGCACTTGCCGAAGAAACTGAAAACCCTCGTCTAAAGGGGTTAGTTAGAATGTTCAATGTCATTGGTGTCTCGTTATCATTGGGATTAGTCAAGATGCCTCCTGACTCTTTACAAAAAACAATTGGAACAATCTTTTCAAAGAAACAAGAGATTGCAAAAATTAATCAACAGACCGCAAACTATTCTTACAATTATGCAACTGCAAAGTTTGAAGAATTTCACCATACGTTAACTGGTATTCAAAAAGAACCAGGAACACTTTTGGTTCAAGGATTCCAAGGAACTGCATTAGGAAAGATGGCATGTGGTTGTAGAATGCAACCTTATTACCCAATAACTCCAGCTTCAGATGAATCTGTATTTTTAGAATCAAATGAAATCTTAGAAATAATTGATGACCGCCCTGGCTCTACAGCTGTAATTCAAACTGAAGATGAGATTTGTGCAATGGGGATGACTATAGGAAGTGCCTTAACTGGAACACGCTCGGCAACCTGTACTTCTGGCCCTGGATTTGCCTTAATGACTGAAATGCTAGGCTGGGCAGGCATAAACGAAGTGCCTGTAGTGATCACAAACTACCAAAGAAGTGGACCTTCAACTGGTCTGCCAACAAGACACGGACAAGATGATTTACTTTTTTCTGTATTTGCAGGACATGGAGATTTCCCAAAAATTGTTTATGCATCAAGTGATGTTGAAGAGAGTTTCTATGATACTGGTAATGTCTTCAATTATGCAGATGTATTTCAAGTTCCAGTAATTCACTTGATGGACAAATTCATTGCAAGTTCTGTTGTTACCTGTCCAAGATTTGATCCTTCTAAAATTACAATTAATCGTGGAAAACTCTTAGACAAAATTGAAGGCGAATATGAGAGATTTACATTTACTGAAGATGGTATATCTCCTCGTTCTAGATTGGGACTTGACAACGGAATATTTTGGGATACTGGTGATGAATCTGATGAAAAAGGACACATCACAGAAGATCCGGTATTACGTGTAAAGATGATGGATAAGAGAATGTCTCGTCTTGATTTAATTCTAAAAGAAATCCCAGAAGCAGAAAAAGCAGTATCTTTTGGTGTTGAAGATTATACTGTAATTACATGGGGTTCTTCAAAGGGACCAATTCTAGATGCAATTGAAATGCTCAAAAAAGAAGGAATCTCTATTGGACTTGTACAAATTAAACTATTACACCCATTCCCTAGTAATTATGTTGCATCTTTACTAAAAGATGCAAAGATAATCATTGATGTTGAGGCAAATCATTCAGCACAACTAGGAAAATTATTCAAACAAAATATACAAAGAGACATTGACTATTCTATCTTAAAATACACTGGCCGAGCAATGACTAGTACTGAAGTTTATGATTCACTTAAGAAAATTGTTGAAAACAATGCTGACAAGAGGGAGGTTTTGATGCATGGCGCTTAAGATGGCAGATTTCAAAACAGATGTCCATAATGATTGGTGTCCTGGATGTGGTGATTTTGGAATTGTGAATGCTATCCAGATGGCTCTTGCTGAAATGGGTGTAGAGAGAGACAAGACTGCAATATTTTCCGGAATTGGTTGTTCTGGAAAAACATCTCACTACATCAATACCTATGGCGTTCACACTCTTCATGGTAGAGTCTTGACATTTGCACAAGGTGCAAAGATTGCAAATCCTGAGATGACCATAGTTGCTGTTGGTGGTGATGGTGATGGTTTGGGAATTGGTGCAGGTCATTTTGTTGCAGCAGGAAGACGTAATGTAAACATGACATACATCATATTCGATAACGGAGTTTATGGATTAACAAAGGGACAGGCATCTCCTACCTTAAAACTTGGTGAACAAACAAAATCTCTTCCATCTCCAAATACTAACTACAATGTTAATCCAATTGGATTAGCTGTTGCAAGTGGATTCACATTTGTTGCACGTGGATACTCTTATGATGTACGTCATCTCAAAGATTTGATTATTCAAGCAGTAAATCATAAGGGATTGTCATTTTTGGATGTTTTACAGCCATGTCCAACTTACAATGATCTTAACACTAGAGATTGGTATGCTGGAACTGATTTGATGGATGAAGCTCAAAAGAGACATTCAAGAATTTACAAATTAGAAGAGCATGGTTATGATCCTGTTGTTCACTACAATGAAGAAGCAGAAGTTAATGAAAGACTCACGCAAGCTCTAATCAAATCCCTTGAGTGGGGAAACAAGATTCCAACTGGTGTATTTTACAAAAATGAAATCATTACTCCTTATACTATTAGACTAAGAGACAAGATTCCAAATTATATGGAAAATCCACCTGCAAAACAAAACATATCAAAAAATGGAATCTCTAATACTAATATCTCGCACATCTTAGACTCACTTGAAGTCTAGTCTATCCTAAAACCAAACAGGTTATAGGCAAGTTTTGTAGAAGTGTATTTTGCATTTGAATATCAACGAGGCAAATACTATCTTTAGAAAGTCAATCATCAAGGGTTTTTTTGAACCCCAACTGGTAAACCTTGATTTCAAAAAATCATCTGTAAAACATCCTGCAATAAGTGATGATGGTCTAATGCAATCTGATTTACTTCACATATTCTTTGATGTGGAAACTGGTGCTGATTATCCAGATGGTGATGAGTGGTTTATTGTAGATATGCTATTTCCACATGATATCAAACTGCCTGACAGTCTAAAGGGAACCGATTATTTTACAACTCTTTCAGTTGATAATGGTAAAACATACTGGCACCATCGTGAACTAATCCGATACAAATATGGAAAATCAAAGAAACTTGATAACGCTATAGAGTTTCTAGAATCAAAATACAAAGAACTACACGAATTACTTGAACCACTACAAAAAGATCTTACTTGATTTCCTTCCACACATCGCCTTTAAACGAAAATTGTTTTTGTGGAGACATTGCTGTGTTTAATCTCCATCTAATTGTTTTTGAATCAAATTTGTAATGCACCTCTGTTACTTCTGATGGAATTTTTTCTGGATCAAAATGATAAGGCAACAACTCTAAAACAGAATCAATCTTTTCAATGGCATTATCAAACCATTGTTTGTCTTCTGTATCGATCGTAAATCCAATTTTTGGAACACCTGAAAAATTGATTACAATCTTTATGGCATTACCACTGCCTCTTCTTCGCTTCATCTCTTTGAACACTGCCTTGACTTTTTCCCAACGTTTGAAATCAAACCACTCAAAAAATGCATCATTGAATGTAAGTGGGATATTTACATCTAAGAAACTGACAAAATCTTCATCATCTGCTTCTATTTCTTCTTGATTAATAGTAAAATGAGAATTTAGAAATCCATATAACACTTCAATCTCCCATGGTGAAATCCCATAGTATCTTAGTGTTGTAGTTAAATTGTCCGCCAATGATTTTTAGACTCAAAAATTGTAATTAAAGCTTCAACATTCCAAAACTAGAAGAAATTGACCTTAAAATTAAAATTAGATGGAAAGCCAGTCATTTTAGATATGAAAAAAGAATATGTAGTAAGAAGCATTGATGCTGCCCCTGATGGTGCACCATATGTCATTGTATCATTATCTTCTGTAAAAGATCTCAAAGAAGGAACTCAAAATCCACAATCTCCATTTGGTAGTCCAAAAGTTATGGGCTTTTCAAACATGAATGATATGATGAAAGACCTCAACAAGATGCTTTCTGGAATGGGTGGTGGAATGGGAATGCAAAGTGGCATTACTCAACTAAAACTAGAGATGCATGAATACAAAGACATGGGTCTTTCTGTTGGAGATAAAGTCTTTCTAGAACTAAGTAAAGCAGAATCTCTTGGTGTATAACCTAGAGTATTGTGTTGAAATATTTCCAACCATAAAATGCTGCAACAGTTCCAATGACAAATAACATTGGTTTCCATGCAAACACTGGAAGTGCTGGAGTTGCAAGTTTTACTTTATAGTTATCTACAATTGCATTAACATTTTTCTTAATTTTATCATGCCAGATACTATATTCGACTTGGTATTTCTTTAGAATCTCTTCTACTTCGTAAACAACAGGTGTTCTTTGAGAAAACAAGTGTTGAAGATAATCTCTTGACACTTCAACCTCTGCATGAATCCCGATTAATCCTTTTTTGAGGTCTACCATTCTTACATGCATCTCCCATGGTTTCTTTAGTTTCAAATTAAGACCATGTCCTATTTGGTCAGGTTGTTTGTGTTCAAATTTTACTTTGGTAAACCCCTCTTCAGTAAAGATCTTCATCATTTCATCAAAACTCTTCTTTACAACAACATGAAGTTGTTCAACACCTTCTTTACTATCAACACCAATCTTGTGTTTTAATCCATCAAGAAATGATACTGTCTTTGGATATGTTGTGAGATATTCCAACATTTTGGTGGACAAAATACCTCTATTTAAAGCAGAACAACAACATTACTGATTTTTTGGTGGATTTGATAAACCTCTAACATACACGCATTGATCTGGATCTATTGCCATCTCCAAAGAATTGATTTTTCTATCTGTAAGAGTTGCACCAGAGTTTCTAACTATTGCAAATGGTTTTGACTCTGCACCTTCCCCCATCTTGTGATTTGCAATTGTAGCCAAGTTGTCTACAACTGCTTGAAATGTAACTTTGAGTGGATTACCATCAAGATCTTTTTTTGACCTCATATCTAATACTGGTTCAATCCCTGCACAAGCAATTGCAACACCTGATGTTCCAATTCTTGCAGGCATTAATCTACTGTCTACTAGAATGATTCCAACATGAATTGACATTTTCAAAAATATTTTTCTTCGAAGTTGTTCTGCAATCAAGTATGGATTCTCTGGATACAAAATGACTTTGCCTTTTTTTGCATTTGACTTGTCGATTCCAGCATTAGGTGCCATGATGTTATCTGATGATGTGATGACAAATCCTCCTATACCACCAAAAATTTTATCTGATTCTCTAATTACAACTTCAGCAATCTCTGGTTTTAGTTGATACTTTTTTGAGACATCTAGTCCTTCATCAGAGATTTGAATATTTTCAAGATCAACAATTCTTCCTTGAGAGTTTGAGATGTATTTTGTTGAAATTACTAAAACATCCCCCTCTTCTAGTTTTGTCTTGTTTTTTTCTAATGTCTTCAAAAAGACCTCAAAAACATCGAATTTCTCATTCATTCTGTCTGCTAAAAGTGGTAAAATGGTTAACTGCACAATACTGTGAATGTTCTTTTTCTTTTTTATTGTTCTGAAATAAGGCTTTCCCATCTTTTACGTACAAAATCTGACAAAACATGTCAGATACACTATCAGATTGCACAAATCATAACAATAAACTACGTGTTAGGCATTACACCCTCTACACTTTACAACTTTAACATAATTTTCAAATCATAACAAAATCTCGTGTTGTTAGGCATTACAACCTTCTACAATCTCTACATCTTCTCTACAAAACCGCTACACACTCTACATGTAGCAATTCACGCACAACATGTAGTGTTTTGTTATACCTAACATCTCTATTGTAAAAGGTTCTGTTAATCTTGTGTTAACCCATTTACAAATTCCCTGATCTTTCCAACTACCTCCCTGTGAGTGCCATCGGGATTTACCATAAAGTTCCATCTGTCATAGTCATCTGTGTAATTTGCGTACCCGTATCTCCACGGCATGCATCCTTCATACCCATTGCTTTTTGCATTTTCCAAAAATGTCATCACTGCATCTTCTTGCATTTGATCATTCACATCATGAGACTCTTGCCCGCACTCTCCGATTATGCACGGCTTTGATATTCCAAGGCTTTGATATGATGGCAGATTACCATCATCATCATATCTATGAAAGTCAAAAAAATCAACTGCAGATTCTAACTCATCTTTGAATCTCTTAATGGTACTACTTTCCTGAAAACCACAAGAAACCCTGTGTCCTGTTTTTTGTCTTATCTGATTGCATGACTCTCTGATGTATTGAATTATCTGATTCCAGTAAATGTTTGTTGGAACTCCTCTGTCTTGAAGAATCTTTTCGTGCTCTATTCCCTCTGGCTCATTAATCACATCAACTGCCCAAACCGATTTTTTTACTATCTCGTCATTGAGCAGCTCCGTTACTGCATCCAAAAACGTCTGGCGTTTCTCATCTGTTGTTATTACTCCATTTATCATGTCTGCATAGTGCTGTCTGAATTGACTTACACCGCTGTCTGTAATTGCCCATGTGTCCATCAGACAGAAATAAAATTTCACTCCATATCTCTGTGCAATGGAGCAGGCATCCCTTAGGTTGTGCCAAAAGTCAGTAGTAATTCCAAGTATGGTTCCAGTCGGACCAAAAGTCAATCCCTCGAATCTCTCAAAAAGCCAAAATCTTACTGCCTTGATGTTCATCTCTGAGATGTCCTTGATTATTTTCTCAAATTCCTGAGAATCATATGCCACTGGAATGTGGCTACCATTGTCATAATCCCTTGTCGGGTTTGTACCTAAATCATGATCATATTGTGTCCCAATCCATGCAAGGTTGATTCCTACAGTAAACTCGCTCATACTACCATCACAAACACTAGAAATCCTACAAGTATGCCAAAAATAACCACCCCTATCTGAGTACTCTCCTTGAAGTGCTCTGAACCATATGCAAATGGATGACCCAAATTGACTGAACCCTTGTGTGGCTCAACTATCTGCCGCCATTCAGCAATGATGAATCCAAATCCCGCTCCGACAAGGGCTGACCAAACAATTGAGAGTTCTAGGGCATATGTCTTTGATACCAGAATCAATGCAACTGCAACTATGATTAGTTCCAGTCCAAAATGGTAGTGCTCATGGTTTACCAGTGCCCCTTTCTCATACTTGCTAAATGATGGCTTTACCCACCAGTATGTATCTAAAAGAAACGAAGCAAATGCTCCAAGTACAAAGAAGATTAAATCAAACTCCATGATTTATTCCTGAATCTCTTCATACTGCCGCCACACATCAAACCAAATTCTTGCAAGCGCGTCAATTGAATCTCCCAATATTTCAGGAGCTATATCAAGAAACTTTTGCTCGTAATTATTGCGATACTCTGTAAATGTGACATCATCTGAACCCAAGTTCTTTGGAATAATTTTAGTTGATACGAGATACGAGTAATAGCAAATATCAACCATATAGTCCCAAACATTTCCGTTATCAGAACCAAAGCTTATCTGAAAACTCCGATTTTCTACATCATCTATTATTTGTTCCAAAAATGACTCTGAAATATCTGCATCATCTGCCAGTCTTGGAAATCCCCTATAGTCTAGCTTGAATCTTTTTTCTTTTTGTGTTGGATCTGTCAAAAAGTCATAGTTGTCAGTAATTACATCCTCCCACTGTTTCTCAATATCGTCATGAATTCTACTATCAAATCCCCTTGCATCGCAGTGCAGTGGCATGTGTGCATCACAAACATAGTGGGCTAGCATGAAAAATCCTAATGCAATCTGGTTGTTTGTAGCAATGATTGCAGAACCCGCATTCTTTTTGTCATATGCAACATCGTAGAGAATCTTTAGCTGGTCTCTAATTTGAAACACCAATGCCTGACACCTGTCTGGCAGATTGCCTTTTTCTAGCACTACTCTCTCATTATCTGGCCTTGATGATACCAAGTCAGGCATCTTTGAGCGTGAGGGAAGCGTATGCCTTTGTTGGCGGTACTCTTCTCCTGCTTCTGGTGCCCTTAGCTTCCAGATGTGACCTGTACTGTTATCATGAATTATGCTGTCTGGAAACCACGCACCCTGTACAATCCCGTCATTGTTTTGTCTGAGAAATTTCAACAGCCTGTTTGCAGTCTTTTTGTTTTTCTCACTTAGCGTGTTTCTTTTTTCATACAGTCTCTTTGATGCCATCAACGCAAGCCATGCATGTGTGTACTGCTTCACATTTTATGAATACATGCAATGTTAATAAATTATTATACTCATAATTGTAAGCATTTTTTATCTTTTCTATGGGATAAAAGTGAAATTATTCTGTTTGTACTTCTTCTTGCTTTCTTTCATCAACAAATCTTGTAACATCACTTGGTGTGACAATGCCGACTGGGTTGTTGTTTGTTTTATCAAATACCACTGTAACTGGCTGGCAATCTTGCGCAGCGATTAATTTTTGTATGTTGTCATCAGGAGATGCCCTGTTTATCGAATCTAGATTTTCAACAATCTTGGCTATCTTGACATTTGGTTTGAACTTCACAATGTCTGACACTCGAAGAATTCTGATTGGGTCTTTATTTTGACTAACTATGATTCTGCTTTTGCCACTTGTCTTGAATTTGTTTATCGCCGTTTCCATTTTGTCATTGACATCAACTGAAATAATATTTTCAGGTTTTTCTATTCTTGTCATGATATCTTTTATCTGCATCATTATTTCTTCCCCTTCTTTGGTTTTAATTGCCCTAACTTATTTTTTAACTCGTCGTTTTCTGTCTTTAGCTGCAAGAATGCATCTTCTAGTGCCTTGTTATCTAACTCCAACTGCTTGTTTGATTTTAATGTGGCATCACGACCTTCGGTCTTTTCCTTCTCTTTTTTCTTGAGTTCTTTATTTTGAGTCTCTATTTTCTTGTTTTCAGTCTCTATCTCTTCGTTTTCCTTCTCAACTTTTGTCTTTAGTTCCTCGACTACCTCTTTTTCGTCTTTTGCGCTTTTGGCCTCTGCCTTGAACTTGCTTGTCATCTTGTCAATGACTGCAATAGGTGTGAATCCAGCTGCTAGGCATGTTGCAATTAATACTACCATGTTTTGTACTGTTGGCTGTAACTGGCCATTTGCAAAAAGTGATGACAACCCTTCAAATGATGCTAATACTATGACTCCTGCAACTCCTCCAATCAATCTGGGATATGTGGTGTTTTCATTGTCTGTGGCAGGTTTGTCTTTTTTTGTATCTTCTTTTTTTACTGGCGTTCCTTGAGAAGTCAATACCTGCTGTCCTTGGCCTTGCTTTTGTTTTTCTACTGGTTTTTGATCTTTCTTTTTTCCAAAATTGCTGTTCTGGTTGTGTATCTCTGTTCCAAGCGTTCCAAAACCAAACGCCAATGTTATCAATAATGTCACTGCAGCTACAGTGTTTTCCTCCCACCAGTTCTCTGATTGCTCAATTGTTATCTGTACGGCGTTTGATTCCTTGTTGTGTGTTATGCCCTCAATTACATATGTTGCACTTGCCCTTGGCAGGTTTGTGTCAACTGACTTTTCTCCCTTTATCCCGTCTATTGGCTTTATCTTGTAGGAGAATTCTTTTTGCTCTCCTGGCTGCATGCTGTCAATTTGGAAAACAACAAACTCGTTTTCTGTCTTGATTCCGTCATTTGAGACAAGCTTGAACCCAAACGGAATTGCATCTGCAACTTTGATGTCTGATATCTGCTTGTCTCCAACACCAAATACCAAAACTTTGACTGTAATCTCGTCTGACCACTCTATTTCAGTCTGGCTGACTGACTTGTTGAGAAATACCGACGAGGTCTCTTGTGCCAGTGCTGGCGATATGGTGACTATAGCTAAAAGTACGAAAAAAATTAGTTGATATTTCAATATGTTCATACTTTAATACTTTCTTTTAAATTTTTTACGTGAATTAGCCTCGTTATTTCTGATAGGGTCTTTGATCAGACTAAAATAATATGTCCATATTATCATACTTGTGATATTAGACAAACCTACAAGAATTCAGAAAATACATCAAGCCTTTATCAATAAATTTTCTGACGGCATGATGAGCATCAAACCTGAAAAAACAGACCCAAAATATGCTAAAAAAATTGAATCATGGCAGTTGGCATTTGATTTTCCTCAAAGACTGAACCTGTATGTTGTGGATTTAGCCAATACGATAGTTTTGGCGGGAAAGTACAATCAAAACATACCTGAAAACGATGTCAAAGTAACAAGAGATTTTACAGATGATGTGCTCTCTGTACTGCATTCTGATAAATTTGATCATCACATGGAAATAGCAAAACCCGACATTCCTGATGATCAACACTATGATGAAAAAATCAAAAAATGGAGTACTGCCTTTAATTTTGTTAAAGTGTTGCGTGATTGGGCAAAAGACGTGGAAAAAGAAATCGATGACAAAGGTGGAGAAATTTCTTATGCTAGATACAACACCCTTATCTACACTTTAATTCTGAACTTTGAGCGCACCTGATTTTATTTTTAATCGTAAACTCTTTCTCCCTTCTTTACATGGATCATTGATCTGAACAAATCGTTCATTAGGGTTTTAAGCAAATTTTGCCAACTACTAGCATGTCTGAAAATGAATCATGGGAAAACATGCTGGGTTTGTCATGGGCTGTAATTGATGAAGACTAGTCATATACTCGTGCTCTTTTCTTTACTTTTACCATGTGCAGTATCAGTTTGTCATTAATGACATCTACTATTACACGATACATTCCAACTCGAAACTTGTAGTATGGCGAGTTTGTCATTCTTTCAAGATATGAGAATGGGTCTTTTCATGCAGGTTTGCCTCCAAAAAGAAGGTTATACCAAAAATTTTTTGCAGTGTTTTTGCATGTAACCGTCAGGGTATGGTTTTTCATATCTGACACTTGGACATCTTCTGAAAAGCTTTTAATCTCTAAAAGAGTGGTTTTTGATTATGAACATTGTAGAGAAGATTCTTGCACGTGCATCAGGAAAATCCCAAGTTGCTCCTGATGATGTAATATTTGCAAAGGTCGACAAAGTAATGGTTCATGATGTTTCTGGACCTGGAGTTCTCAAGGTATTTGACAAATTAAAAAACAAAGGTGTTGATGTTAGCAAACTCTGGGATCCATCAAAAGTATGGGTAGCAGAAGATCACTTTGTTCCTTCTGCTGAAAAAGTATCTGCTGAAAATATTGTAAAACTATCAAATTTCACGAAAAACTATGGAATTGAAAAACATTTCAAGTATGGAATGGGTCAGTATGGAATTTGCCATACTCTATCTCATGAAGAGGCAATGGTGTTGCCTGGAGATGTCTATGTTGGTGGTGACTCTCACACAAACACTACAGGTGCACTTGGTGCATTTGCTTGTGGATTAGGTCATACTGATATTGCATATGTTTTGCTTAACGGACAAATTTGGTTTAAGGTTCCAGAGACTGATTATTTCAAACTAAATGGAAAACTACCAGATCATGTAATGGCCAAAGATTTGATATTGAAAATCATTGGTGATATTGGAACTGATGGAGGAAATTACAGAACAATGCAGTTTGGTGGTACTGGAATTGATGAGATGTCCGTTGAAAGTAGATTGACTTTATGTAATATGACAACAGAAGCTGGTGCAAAAAATGGAATTGTAGAAGCTGATCAAAAAGTTGTAGATTATCTTTCAAGTAGAGGTGCAACAAATGCACATATATTCAAAGGTGATGATGATTCCCAATATGCAAATGTCTATGAGTATGAAGCATCTGAGATGGAACCTCTTGTTGCAAAACCCTTTTCACCTGAAAATATTTCTGCAGTCCGAGAAGCCCCATCCGTAGAATTAGATAAGTCATACATTGGTTCTTGTACTGGTGCAAAATATGAAGACCTAGAGGCTGCAGCAAAAATTCTCAAAGGAAAGACTGTAAAGATTAGAACAGAAATCCTTCCAGCATCTATCTCAATTTACAAACGTGCAATGGAGAATGGTTTGCTTACTATATTCCTAGATGCTGGTGTAACTGTGGGTCCTCCAACATGTGGTGCATGTTGTGGTGCTCACATGGGTGTCTTGGCCAAAAATGAAATCTGTATTAGTACTACAAACAGAAACTTCCCTGGAAGAATGGGTCATGTTGAATCTGAAACATATCTCTCATCTCCAATGGTTGCAGCAGCATCAGCAGTAACTGGAAAAATCACTGATCCGAGGGATTTACAATGAAAGGAAATGTCATAAAATACGAACGAGACAACATCGATACTGATGTAATTATTCCTGGACAATATCTCAAAGTTCATGATTATGCCGAACTTGCAACCCATGCAATGGAAGGCCTAGATCCTGACTTTCACTCCAAAGTAAAGGAAGGTGATTTTATTTTATCTGGAAAGAATTTTGGATGTGGCTCATCACGTGAACATGCTCCAATTGCATTGTCTCATTCTGGAGTCAAAGCTGTCTTGGCATTATCTTTTGCAAGAATCTTTTACAGAAATTCTGTTGATGGTGCATTTTTGCTACCAATTGAAATTGAAGAAGATGCATACACTGGAATCTCTGAAGGAGATGAAATTGATATTGACATTAGTAACAACGAAATCAAAAACTTGACAAAAAACCAAACATACAAGATGAAACCCTTCTCTGAAATTATTGGAAAAATAATTGAAGCTGGTGGACTTTTCAATTACAAACCATAGGATTCAAAATGGGAAAAACACTTTTTGAAAAAATTTGGAATGCACACGTTGTAGTTGGAAAAGAATCAGGCCCTTCACTAATTTACATTGACAGACACCTAGTTCATGAAGTTACATCCCCTCAAGCCTTTGATGGTCTTAGGATAAATAACAGAAAAGTTCGAAGACCTGATCTTACCATTGCAACAATGGATCATAATGTTCCTACAACTGACAGAGGACTACCAATATTGGACCAAACATCATCTGTTCAAATTCAGACACTGGAAAAAAACTGCCAAGATTTTGGAATCAAACTATTTGATATCAACAGTCCTAATCAGGGGATTGTTCATGTAATTGGCTCTCAATTAGGAATCACTTTGCCTGGTTCTACCATTGTGTGTGGTGATAGTCATACATCTACTCATGGTGCATTTGGTGCACTAGCATTTGGAATAGGAACAAGTGAAGTAGAGCATGTATTGGCATCTCAGACTTTATGGTTAGAAAAACCAAAACCATTTGAAATTAGAGTTGAAGGAAAGCGCAAGAATCCTCATGCAGTCACTGCTAAAGATGTTGTGTTATCTATAATCAAAAACATTGGAACTGGTGGTGGTACTGGAACTGTAATCGAGTATCGTGGTGAGGGAATCACTGATCTCTCTATGGAACAGAGAATGACAATCTGTAACATGTCAATTGAGGCAGGTGCCCGTGCTGGATTAATTGCCCCTGATGAAAAGACCTATGAATATCTTAGAGGAAGACAATACACTCCAAAAAATTATGAATCTCTTGTTGAATACTGGAAAGAAAATCTAAAGACTGATGATGATGCAAAATTTGAAAAGCAATTTACATTACACATTGATGATATTGCCCCCCAAGTAAGTTGGGGAACAAATCCTGGAATGACTTGTGATGTAACTGAAACAGTTCCAACACCTGATGAGTTTTCAAAAGGTGATGCTAATCAAAAGAAAGGCGCAGAAAAAGCACTTGATTATATGGATCTTGAATCTGGAACTCCCATTGAGGATATTAAAATTGATAGAGTGTTCATTGGCTCTTGTACTAATGCAAGACTAGAAGATTTGATTGAAGCATCCAAAGTAATCAAAGGGCAAAAAATTTCTCCAGATGTTCGTGCAATGGTAGTGCCTGGCTCTCAAATGGTAAAGAAACAAGCTGAAGAGATGGGTCTTGACAAAATTTTCATTGATGCTAACTTTGAATGGAGAGAAGCTGGATGTAGTATGTGTCTTGGAATGAATCCTGACATTTTATCTCCAGGGGAAAGATGTGCAAGCACATCTAATCGAAACTTTGAAGGAAGACAAGGCACTGGTGGACGAACTCACTTGGTTAGTCCTGTAATGGCAGCAGCTGCTGCAATTAACGGACATTTTGTTGATGTAAGGAAGATGGATTTGAATTAGTATGGAACCATTCAAAAAAACAACAAGCATTGTAACCCCACTTGACAAAGTTAATGTCGATACTGACCAAATTGTACCAAAACAATTCCTAAAACTAGTTCAAAAGTCTGGGTTTGGAAAATTCCTGTTCTTTAACTGGAGATATGATGAAAATGAAAAACCAAAATCTGATTTTGTACTAAATGATTCAAAATACGATAATTCCAAAATCTTGGTTGCAGGAGATAATTTTGGGTGTGGTTCAAGTAGAGAACACGCAGTATGGGCACTACAAGATTATGGATTTTCAGTAATTATTGCTCCTTCATTTGCTGATATCTTCTTTAGTAACTGCTTCAAGAATGGAATCTTGCCTATTTCGCTTGAACAAAGCATTGTAGAAAAACTACAACAAGAGTTAGAACCAATTGAAGTTGATTTGGAAAGTCAATTAATCAAAACATCTTCAACTGATGTACATTTCGATATAGACTCTCACAAAAAAAAGATTCTCCTAGAAGGACTAGATGACATTGCACAAACATACCAATTTGAAGAAAAGATTTCTGAATTTGAAAAACAGTCTACAATCCCATCTGTTTTATGATCTTCTTTACAGTTTTTTGATTCCTCTCTAAATATGGTGGGGATTCGGCATCCATCCATTCTTTATTCCCTACATCAAAAGCACTAATCTTTCCTTCTTTTGATAATTGCTGCAAAATATCGTATGACAGATTGATCTCTTTTTGTTTTTTCTTTGCCTTTATTTTTTGAATAATATCTTTTCCAAGCATATACACTCCAAAACACTCAGATAACTGTAATTTCATTACTGGTTTTTCTTTGAATTCTGTAATTATTCCATCTTCTACAACTGCAAATCCTGTCTCTTCTTTTCTTTTTGTTCTAGTTGCAATACATGCAGAACTCTTCTTTTTGGTAAATGTCTCTTTCATCTTTTTTAGATCTACTGCACACAAATTATCTACAAACCATAACACAAACTCTGATTCTCCTTTAAGTTTTCTCTCAATATGTAACAAATCTCCTCCTGTTCCACTTTGAGAGTCTTGAACAAAGGAGATATTCTTTTGATTTCCGTAATAGTTTTTGATTTGTCCTCCAAGTCCATTAAAATCTGAAATTATGATTATCTCTTTTATGAAATTAAATTTTTGTAGATATCTTATGATATAATCTATCATTGGCTTTCCTTTAATTGGAGTCATAGCTTTGGGAAAGAATTCTGTATATGGCTTACCTCGTGTACCTTTGCCACCGGCTAAAATTATTGCCTTCACAGTCTAACGGTATGATTTTTGCTTTCTTCTTCTTGCGCCAGGTCCACCAAACTTCTTTGGTTCTTTTCTTCTGGCATCACCGCTGATTAGGTATTTGTCATAATCTGTGATTCTTTTTCTAAGGTCTTCTCTGGTTGATTTTGGGAATGGATGATCTTTTGGGTCTTTCTTTGATTTGGTCCATCCTGTTAGTGCTCTAGAGATTGCAGTTGCAACAGCACTTGCTTGTCCCATGAAACCTCCGCCTCTTACTCTAACAGATATGTCAATTTTATCTCTCAATTCACCAGTGATTTCAAGTGGTGCTAAAATTACTTCACGAGCAGTTTCTTGTGGAATCATTTCAACTGGTACGTTGTTAATTCTAACTTTACCTTGTCCTTTAGTAATGTAAACATGTGCACTAGATGTCTTTCTAGTTGCAAAATATATTTCAGTTTTTGGTGTTGTCATTCAGTCCACCCTATTACTCTGCAAAGTTCTCCCATTGTGGTATAGTTTGATGGAGTTTTTTTAATTTTTGCTTTCTCGAATTGAACCTTTTCAAGTGATTTTAATTCTTTTGGAGAACCAATGTATGCTCTTAGTCTTTTTATTGATTCTTTACCTGATGGTTTTCTGTCGTATGGTAACATTTGACGAATCATTTTTGTGATGATTGTATCTGGTCTTCTATAGTGCACAGGTCCGTGTTTTGGATTAATGATGCTGTTAATTTCTAAAAATTCTCTATACTCTTTAATCAAATTTGATCTATTTCCACTGTACATGATTTTCTCACAGTTAACAATTGACACTCTATGTCCTTGTTTTAGTAATTTTGCAACATTTGATGATAATCTGCCAGCAATGTGATTGGTTGCATCAACTACAATTGGTCTGTCGGTTCTGACAACTATCTCTTGATTAGCCAAGTAATACTACTCCTTTTCCAGTTGGGTTTTGCTCAATTAGTTCTGAATAACTGATTAGTTTTCCACCATTTTCAATAATTTTGGTTGCTGCAGAGTTTGAAATTGAAAATGAACATAATGTGATTTTATGAGGTACATTGCCTGTTCCAAGAACTTTTCCTGGGAATACGACAGTATCGTTTTCTTTAGTTAGTTTAGCGATTTTATTCAAGTTGATGTCTCTTCTGGCAATAGATGGTTTTAGTGCATATTCAGCTAGTTTTGCCCAAATTGGAGCATCGTTTTTAGCTGATGCAGACTTTAGATCCTTTGCCATGCGTATAACTACTTGATTAGTCATGTGAATAATGCGGTTTAAAACCCAAATATAACGTATATGCTTTCTATTCGCTGATTTGGTTGATTGTATCTTTGAATTCACCCAATCTGTGACCTACTTCTTCTACTCCTGACAAGATAATTTGCTCAGGATTAAGTGCGCCAGTTGATTCAACAGTAAGAATTCTCTCATCGTCCTTGTCTGTCTCAGTTAACATTGAAACATTTGCAGAATTCCACTTTGCATGTTCTGTACCACGTCCAAGTCTTGCATAGCACTCAATTTTGATTCTTTGACCTGGTGCAAGTTCTACAATTGGAATTTTATCTGATATTGGAGTGATTGAATCATCTTCAGATGATAATTCATTTGATAGAACTGTTCTTGTAACATCTGAATCTCCAGAATCTAAAACTAACATTACCTTACAATTTGAACATCCTGTCTCACTTTGACATTCACACTTTGATGGCTCGTTAAATCTACTCAAGTCTGTTTTAAGTGGTATGAGACCTAATCTGTGTGCTAAACCCTCATCTGGTAAAACTGATGAATTTTCAATAATGTCAACTGTATCAACTGCAAAGACTGGGACACCATTGAGGCAAACACGTCTTAGAGCATTTGCATATTGTAATGGTACGCCTTTGAGCTTTAAAGCTATTTTTTGATTATCTTTACTAATTACTTCTAATGATGACAAATCTTGATGAAAATCTTCAAAGTCCACATAAAAATCTAGCTAGTTTTGTGTATGGACTACGTCCATTTTGAGATAATGCTTAAGTCCGATTTTCTTCTAGATGTCCCATGGATTTTGAAAAACTATATTCTGATATTTTGAATCTAGATCCTTCAATCAGATATGCCGCAATCCAAAATAACACTGGTGTCAAGATTGCTGGTGGTTTTAGATCTGAGGTTACTCCGATTCTAAGTGATGAAGAATTACAGATGATGCACTATTATGCCTCCCAAAGATGGCAGACTAGAAAAAACATTGAACACAAAATCGGTCCTGCAAAATATGCACTAGCTGAATACGACAAAATCAAACGAGTCACATTTCCAGTTGATGAAAAACATCTTTTGATGATTACTACTGAAATTGATGCTGATCACACTGGTATCATCAAAAAAATACTTGAACTAATTCGTAATTAGAGAATTTTTCTTTTGAATTGATGTTGTGATGTGGTTGTAATGATTTCTACACAATTTGCAGTGTGTAGAGATAAATACCAAATTATCATACATCAAAATAGAAATGGCCGATGTAACAGTTGCAAGATTCTCTTTTGAAGGAGAGAAATTTGAGATATTAGTAAAACCTGATCCAGCACTAGAGTACAAGCTTGGAAAGAAAAAAGATATTTCTGCAATTTTAGTTTCTGAAGACATCTATACTGATTCAGGAAAGGGTACAAAACCTTCCACTGAAAAACTACTCAAAGCTTTCAAAACTGAAGATCAAACTGAAATTGCTCAAATAATTATGCAAAAAGGTGATCTAAATCTTACAACTGATCAAAGACGAAAAATGATTGAAGACAAGAGAAAACAAATTGTCGCATATATTGCAAAGACGTATGTCGATCCTAAAACTCACTTGCCTCACCCACCTTTGAGAATTGAGCAAGCAATGAAAGATGGAAGAGTTTCAGTTGATCCTCAAAAAAATGTAGAAGAACAAGTAAAGGATATTGTAGATAAACTTCGTTCAATAATTGCTCTAAAGTCTGAGAATTTGCAATTGGAGATTATCATCCCTGCACAATATGCTTCACAATCGTATGCTGTTCTAAAGTCAGTAGGTTCTCTGAAAAAAGAAGAATGGCAAAATAATGGTTCTCTAAAAGCAATACTTGAAATACCCGCTGCAGCAAGGCCAAACGTGATAGACAGATTAGGTTCTATAACCAAAGGTTCTGCTTCAGTTGAGGTAATGCAATAATGGCAGATAAGAGAAAATATGTTATTCCTGGCGATGTTGTAACCACAGGACCTTTTAGACCTGAACAAAATGTGGTACTTGATGGAAATAAGATAGTTTCAACTACTATTGGTATTTCTGAAATTTATGATGACTCTGTTCGTGTAATTCCATTAACTGGAAAATATATTCCAAAAATTAATGATCTTGTAATTGGTAAAGTCAATTCCCATACATCCTTGTCTTGGGAATTGGACATCAATTCCTGTTATGTTGGATTTTTGCCAGCACAAGATGTCTTTGGACGTGATTTTTCTGCTCATGCTGATGAACTTGCAACTAAACTCCGAACAGGAGATCTAGTTGCTGCAAGAATTGCAAACTTTGATAGAACAAGGGATCCACTCGTTTCAATATCTGATAGAGATTTGGGAAAGATTGACTCAGGAGTTCTTATGGAAATCTCTCCAAGCAAAGTTCCACGCCTAATTGGAAAGAAAGGTAGCATGATTCAGATGATTGAAGAGGCTACTGACGCTGCAATTACAATTGGTCAAAATGGTTGGGTTGTAGTTTCCTGTGAATCCCCAGAGGGATTATTAAAGGCTAAAAAAGCAATTCAAATGGTTAATGAGCAAGCACATGTTGCAAATTTGACTGATCAAGTGAAAGAAATGTTAGACAAAAAAGGTGAATCATAATGGGTGGACGAGAAGCAACAATGGTCCTTATGGACGAAAACGGAAAACGTTGTGATGGACGTACAGTTGATGAACCACGTCGAATTATGATTAAAGCTGGTGGACTCAAAAATGCAGATGGTTCATCTTACATTGAATTTGGTGATAATAAAATTCTAGTTGGAGTTTTTGGTCCAAGAGACGTTCATCCAAAACACATGTCTGATACTGACACTGGAATTTTGAGAGTTAGATATCACATGGAACCATTCTCTGTTGGTGAGAGAAAGAATCCTGCACCCTCAAGAAGAGAGATCGAAATTTCCAAAGTAATCAAAGAAGCCTTAGAACCTGCAGTTATGTTAGAAAAATTCCCAAGAACTGCAGTTGATGTATTTATCGAAGTTTTACAAGCAGACGGCGGAACTAGATGTGCTGCACTTACTGCAGCATCTGTTGCATTAGCTGATGCAGGAATCCCAATGAGAGATATGGTTGCAGCAATTGCTGCAGGTAAAGTTGCAGATACTGTAATTCTTGATGTAAACAATGAAGAAGACCAAGCAGGTCAAGCAGACATGCCAATTGGTTACATGCCAAATCTTGAAAAAATTACACTATTACAATTAGACGGTGTTCTTACTCCTGAAGAATACAAAAAATGTGTTCAAGTTGGAGTTGATGGATGCAAACTAGTTTATGAATTACAAAAGAAAGCACTCAACGACAAATACTTTGGAAACAAGGGAGATTAGAAATGGCATCTCATACAGTTATTGACGAATTAAAGAGAAACCAAATTCTTGAATTGTTGGAACAAGGAAAAAGAGTAGATGGCAGAGCTCTTGATGAAACAAGAGAAGTTTCTATTGAAACCAATGCAATTCCAAAAGCAAATGGTTCTGCAAGAGTTCGATTAGGTGACACCGAAGTTGTATGTGGTGTAAAAATTCAACCAGACAGACCTTTCCCAGACACTGGTGACAAAGGACTTTTCATTTGTACTGCTGAACTATTACCATTATCTCATCCTACAGTTGAAACAGGACCTCCAGGACCTGAAGTAATTGAATTGGCTAGGGTTGTTGATAGGGGAATCAGAGAAAGTCATATGATTGATGTTTCTCAATTAGTTATTGAAAAAGACAAATCTGTAATTGGTGTCTTTGCAGACAATGTTGTTGTTGATTATGATGGTAACCTCTTTGATGCATGCTCTTATGCTGCAACTGCTGCATTACTTTCATCAAAAAGTCCAAAATGGAACTGGGTTGATGAAGCACCTACACTAGCTGAAGGCGAAGACGTTGATGTCCCAATCACTACAATCCCTGTATCTGTAACTATGGCCAAAATTGGAAATCACATCATAGTTGATCCTAACGGTGATGAATGGGCAAGCATGGATGCAAGAATTACAATTACTAGTGATTCTGATGGAAACATTTGTGCCTTGCAAAAAGGTGGAAATGATGGATTCACACAAGATGAAATCGTACAATGTGGTGAAATCTCAGTCAGAGTAGGCGCAAAAATAAGAGAAAAATTAAAAGCAGCTCAGCAAGGAGGTCAGTAAAATGGCAAAGGGTAAGAAATCACTCAAAGGTCTTGGCGCAAGATACGGAATTAAAATTAGAAAACAGTATACCAAAATTCATCTTCAACTAAAAGAAAAAAGAGCATGCCCTGAATGTGGTTCTAAAACATTTAGTAGAGATGCAGTAGGAATTTGGTCCTGCAAAAAATGCAGCTTCAAAATAGCTGGAACCGCATATGACGTTAAAGTTTAGTGCAAAAATTATAGTTGATGCAAAAGACAATACAAAAGCAATTTTTGATTCTGTAAATACTGATAATGAATTTTATCCTGAAAATCCTGTAAAGACTGAAATCAAACTAGACAAAAAAATGATAATTTCTGTAGAATCTGAACACCTTCCTCATTTGAGGGCTAATCTTAACTCCACTTTGAGATTAATTCAAGCAAGTAATGAGACTATAGAATCGGTAAAGATATAATGAAACAAAAATTGTGATAAATCATGTCAGCAGGACAAATGCCACCATGGCTTCAAGAACAATTAATGAAACTACAACAGTCTCAACAAAACCTCCAATCCATAATGACTCAAAAACAACATCTTGAGATGGAAAAGGCAGAGACTGAAAAGGCCCTTGAAGAGTTAAAGAAAGTTGGTGATGCTGATGCAGTTTACAAGCAAGCAGGAACTGTCTTGTTAAAATCAACTAAAAAAGAACTAGTTGATGAATTAGAAGAAAAACAAGAAATGGCAAAAACACGTGCCACGGTACTTGAAAAACAAGAAACACGTGTTAAAGAAACTCTCAAAGAACAAGAAGCAAAGATCACTGAAATGATGAAGAGTGGTTCTGAGGCACCAAAACCAGAAGAAGACAATCCTAGAAAATAATCTCAAAAACCATTTTCATATAAGATATTAACAATTCAATCCAACCATTATTTGTGAAATTAGAAAATCTCAGAATTATTGTAGATGAACGAGAACGTAAAAGTGGAATTCCTGACTTACTAAAATCAGTTGGCCTTAATCTTGAGATGAAAACTCTTCCAATTGGTGATTACATTGTTGCACCTGAAACCATTGTAGAGCGAAAAAGTATTCGTGATTTGATGGCATCAGTATTTGATGGTAGATTATTTGATCAATGCACTAGACTAAAGGAGCATTTTGAAAATCCTGTTGTACTAATGGAAGGAAATGTAGATGAAATTGAAGAGATTACAGAAAACCCTTTGATATTTTATGGTGCAATTTCTACTGTTGTTCTTGATTTTAAAATTCCAGTGATTCCTACCCCTAGTGCAGCACATACTGCTAAATTGTTGGTATCAATGTGTTCAAGAAAAGATGCTCCAAAAGGGCCTTATCTTAAAAAAATAAAAAAATCCTCTGATTTAGAGCGACAACAACTATCCTCTCTTTGCAGTTTGCCTGGAATTGGAGAAAAATTTGCAATAAGGATGCTCGAAAAGTTTGGGACTCCTCTCAAAGTATTTACAGCAACTACTGCAGAACTGGCAAAAGTTGAAGGTCTAGGGGATGCAAGAGCCAAAAAAATCAAAAAAGTTCTTGATACAAAAAGCAAACATCTCAAAAAATCAAATCAAAAAACTCTACATGATGACTGAAACAATCGAATCTTTACTAAATAGTGGTCAAACATTGATGAATTTGGGAAATCCAAAAGATGCACTTGAAATTTATAACAAAATTCTTGCACAGAATCCAAAACACATTGTAGCATTACTAAAGAAGGGACATATCTTGGGGCAATTGGCTCGATATGGAGATGCAATTATTCAATACGATAATGTTCTTTCTCAAGAAAAAAATCTTTTGGCATTACTTAACAAAGGATTGGCTCATCACTATTTGGGACAAGTTGATGTTGCTCTAGATTGTTATGAAAAAGTCTTGAAAGAAAAACCAAACAACCCCACTACTCTTTACAACAAAGCATCTTCTTTGATAAAATCTGGAAGAATTTTAGAAGGAATACAGATTTTATCCAAAGTTATAACATTAGATTTTTCATTCAAGGAAAAAGCAAAATTTGACATTGAATTTGAAGGGATTAGAACACTTAACGAATTCAAAAAAATCATAACTTGATGTATGAATGCTAGTCTTTGAGTAATTTTCTTTTCAGTGGTGTTGCACACATTGGACATTCTTTTCCTGATTCATGATTTGTCCTGCATCCTGGGCAATAATGTACCCATCTTCCAACGTCTTTGATCCCCTGAGTCATTATTGGTGAAATTTTCAAGCCCAGATTTCTTGCAACATTGGAAATGGCAAAATCATCACTGATTATCTCCCCATCCAATTCAATACCTAATGCAATGATTGACAAATCTTGCTTTGATAACTGTGGATAATCTCCAGTATTTTTTGCTGCATCTATTGCAGCTCTTGTAGCATCAGCGTCAGGCTCTCTGATTTTTAGTCTGTTTGTTTCAAGTAATGTTCCTAATGCGTCATGATTTTTCTTTATGTGTTTGATTTCATCATAGACTAGTGATGTTGTATAGCAATCATTAGATGATCTAAATGGAACACCTGCATAAAATGCACTAGCGTCTAAAATTCTAAAATCCAAGTTTACTCATTTGTCTTAAACCGCGTTTTTTCAATCTAATAAACACGGCAGGTTTTTTGTATTTTTTAATTGTTATTGGTTCCTCAAATCCTGCAGTCTTTACAACTTGTGCATCCATTACAATGTTGCAATCATGAGAACTGATAATCTCAATCTTTTCATCAGGTACCACAATTGATTCTAATCTATACACTGGTGCAACTGGAGTAATTATCAATACATCCAAACTCTCATGCAAAATTGGTCCTCCTAATGAAAACGAATGACCTGTTGAACCACTTGGTGTTGCAACAATCACTCCATCCATTTTTTGTTTTACCGTATCATTTTGGAATTTGATTTCGATTTCAGCAGTTTTTGTCAAGTTTGCCCTGTTGATAAAAATCTCATTTAGTGCTGGTGGAAACTCTTTTCCTCCACAAGATGCAATTACTCTGGTTCTCTTGTCTAAGAAAAATTTGTCTTTTTGAATTTGATTTAAAGCATCATCTATTTCTTCAATTGTAATTTCAGCTAAAATTCCTCTGTTTCCTCCTACATTTATTGTCAAAATTGGAGTTTCATTTTCTAAATTCCTAAAAACTCGTAGTGTTGTTCCATCTCCACCTAAAGTAACTACCAAATCTAACTTTACTTTCTTTAACTCCTCAAGGGTTTCAATCTGTTTTGCACCCTCAACTTGAATTGGTAATATTGTGTATACTCTGGATTTTTTTGCCAATAATTTTTTTGCAACATCAGTTGCGGCTTTTTCGGATTCTTTATTTCCTACTTTACTCACCACTGCAACATTTTGTAGTTTCAAGCAGTTTTCTAGAAATGGCATTTACTTAAAAATGATATTTTTTGGAAAAACAATTAATTATGAAAACAATTGCGATAAACTCATGAGTTACGCACATCCTGAAGTATTAGTTGATACGGAATGGGTTTCACAAAATCCCCCAAACGAAAATAGAAAATTAGTTGAAGTCGACTATGATCCTGTAAACGGATATCAAAAAGGTCACATTAGTGGTGCCAGTCTTATCTGGTGGAAACGTGACATTAATGATCCAGTTACAAGAGACATTATCTCCAAAAAACAATTTGAAGAGTTAATGACAAAAAATGGAATTACAAAAGATACTGAAGTAGTTCTTTATGGTGACTTTAACAATTGGTTTGCAGCATTTGTTTTCTGGGTTTTCAAAATCTACGGACACGAAAATCTAAAGATTATGAATGGTGGAAGAAAAAAGTGGGAATTAGAAAATAGAGATTATACAACTGATGAACCTCAATTTGGATCAGTTACATATGATGCACAACCTCCAGATGAGGGACTACGTGCATATCTATTTGATGTAAGTCGTGCACTTGGAAAAGAAGATACTGTGATGGTTGATGTTAGATCTCCAGCTGAGTTTTCAGGAGAGATTACTGCACCTCCAGAGTATCCAATGGAACATGCACAAAGAGGTGGACACATTCCTGACGCAAATAATATTCCATGGGCAACTGCCGTCAACGATGCTGATGGAACTTTCAAAACAGTTGATGAACTAAAGCAAAACTATGAACCAAAAGGAGTTACACCTGACAAAGATGTAATTTGTTATTGTAGAATTGGTGAACGTTCTTCACACAGTTGGTTTGTTCTAAAGTACTTACTTGGATATCCAAAGGTTCGAAACTATGATGGTTCTTGGACTGAATGGGGAAACATGATAGGAAATCCTGTGGAAAAATAAAATGTTACTAGACCTCCCTGTTTTAAAAAAGGGATCTTTTTATTTTATCAAAGATTCTGACACCGATCTTGTTATGGAAGACAAGACAAAAAGAGGACTTACTGTAAAAGAGACATCTATTGATGAAAAACTGAATGTTAAGGCTGACAAAGGCATGATTCACGATATGGATGGCATTGGTCATTGGGTTCCAATTAGATGGTATTTTCCAAAGGATTCGTACGATCTTGATGTAGTTACTGTACATGCTGAAGCAATGGAAAAAAAATACACAGAACTACGTGAACTCACATGTCCTGATGATGACTGATAACCTTTTTAAATAAAATCGACTCACAAACCTCAGATGTCCTTACTTCTCAAAGATCGAGTTTGGTCAATGGAAGCCCCTACTGCAAAACGTGGTGTCTATCCATTACATGGATTCAAACTTGGATTGTACAGATTACCAATTAATCTTGAAGATCCTAATGAGATAAAGTCAGTTCATGACGGCCTCAAAAAAGCATTTGAGATGGATAAATATGCTGATAGAGTTTTTGCAACCTATCGTTGGACAGAACAAAACATGGATGATCCTGATGCCAAAGGATACGAAGAAGTCGAACTATCAGTTACAGTTGAAATTGTTACTGGCGAAGTTGTAGATATCATTTATCAGATTTTCCCAATTGAAAAATTTGGTGATCCTAATTGGGTTAAGGATTATAGAAAGAAAGCAGACCATTTTGCAAAAATGGTAATTGATACTATTTTACGTAATACAATCTTGGCAGACAAGATGATTTCTTATTTTGCAAAGGCTGATAAAATTTCTGAAGTTGCAGCAATTCAAAAACTTGAAGATCTTACTCCCTTGGCAAAGATTGTTCTTGGTGCAAAACCAAAACCGGTTGAAGCTACTGAAGATGCAGAAGAAGAAGATGAAGGTGACATTGAAATTCCAGATGGTGCAAAACCCGGACCAATTGATGTTGATTACAAACAAAAAATGAAAGCATCCTCTCCTTTTGAGGCAGCAGAACATACAATCAAAACTTGGGGTAGAAAAGGCACCAGTAATGGAATCATGGGTGTTTGGGGAGAGTTTGTATCTGTAGATTATGATATTTGTGTAGCTGATGGTGGATGTATTGAAGCATGCCCAGTAGGTGTCTATGAGTGGTTTGATTCTCCAGGAAATCCTGCATCTGACAAGAAACCACTAATGTCAAAAGAACCTGATTGTATTTTCTGTCTTGCATGTGAAGGTGTTTGTCCACCACAAGCAATCAAGATCTTCGAACAAAAATAGCGCAAAATTTATTGCAAGTATAAATAGCGAGTAGTGATTCTCAGAGCTAGGGAACATGGCAATCAACCCTTTCACTGCATTTGTATTTGATCTGTTTATTCTATCTGCTATAATCATCACTGCATATACTTGCAATTTTTACTATCTTGCATTTCTTTCAAGAAAAAGAAAAGACCATTTACAAACTGCTGATTTGGGAACTCCCTCAATTACAATTCAACTACCAATATACAATGAAAAGTATGTAGCAAAAAGATTGGTAGACTCTGTATGTAATATGGACTATCCTCAAGACAAAATGAGAATAATGGTATTGGATGACTCTGATGATGATACTGTTGACCTTTTAGCAGATACTGTTGATGACTATCGGAAGAAAGGTTTTCAAATTGAACATGTACGCCGCGGAACTAGAAAAGGGTACAAGGCTGGTGCACTAAAGTATGCAATGCAGACCACTGACACAGAACTCGTGGCAATCTTTGATGCTGATTTTATTCCTCCAGAGTGGTTCTTGAAACGTGCTATTCCTCACTTTTCAAAATCAAATATTGGCCTTGTACAATGCCGTTGGGGTCATGTAAATGAAAATTATTCTGCAATTACTCAAGCTCAAGCACTCAGTCTGGATTTTCATTTTCTAATTGAACAAAAAGCAAAGAGTAACTCCCATTTGTTTATGAACTTTAATGGTACTGCTGGAATTTGGAAACGTGATTGTATTGAAGATGCTGGTGGTTGGCATACTGCAACATTGGTAGAAGATCTTGATCTTAGTTACAGAGCTCAAATGAAAGGTTGGAAATGTGTTTTCTTGCCTGATGTTGTAGTTGATGCAGAGTTACCTGTTCAAATGAATGCTGCAAAGAGACAACAATTCCGTTGGGCAAAAGGCTCCATCCAATGTGCATTAAAACTACTTACTGATATCACAATAAAAAGAAAAATTGCAATTGAAGCAAAAATTCAAGCCTTCATTCAACTTACTCGTCATATTGTTTACCCATTAATGCTGATTCAATTCCTATCATTACCGATTCTGTTAGCAGCAAATGTCAATCTTTATGTGATTAGTTTTCTTCCTGCATTAACAATTGCAACATATCTTGCAATGGGTCCTGGTGCATACATCATGATTATGCAAAGCATGTATCACAAGTCGTGGAAATCAAAAGCAAAGATACTCCCTACATTGTTGGTCTATAATGCTGGAATGTCAGTTAACAACACTGTAGCTGTATTTGATGCAGTTCTTGGAAAAAAGAATGAGTTTCTTAGAACTCCAAAATATGGAGTTCTCAAGAAAAAAGATGACTGGAAAGATAATGCATACAATTTACCCTTCTCTCAAGTAACTCTTCTTGAACTATTCTTTGGAGTGTATGGAATTTTAGGAATCTTTATCTCAATATTTTCAAACAATCCTATATTTGCACCAATTATTGCATTACAAGCAATAGGATTTTTCTATATTGCATACCTGAGTCTCTCACACACTCGATTTAAAAGAAATAAATCAAGTACTTCTAGAATTAGAACCAAGAAAGAGAAAATGGCTAATCTAGTTTACAAGCTCTCCATGGTGGGTATTGCTGCAATCATAGTCTTTGGTGGCTCTATGGCTATCTATGGCTATAGTACTGATATCTATCCACTTGATAGAATGAGAGGAAATCTAGATGGAATTATTGGCTCATCTGATCCTGTTGCAATAAAGGCACACCTGTTAGCAATTCAAACTGATTTGACTGTCGTGATGGAGAATTTACCTGAAACAACAAATGCTAATGGTGATGTTATTTCTAAAAATCCTGTTTGGATGTTCCCAACTGAATCTACAAACTTCCTTAGAATTGAAAATGCTGTAGAAACAATGACTGCAAGTATTGAAAAAATTTCTACAGTTCCAAAGGATAGTTCTGCATATCATACCGGAATGCTTGATATCAACAGTAGAGCAGTTTCATTGCAAACTGACATTATGGATGCAACCCCATACATGTATGTCAGTATTCAAAATATTGCATTTAGTACTATTTGGATTGCTGCAATATTGGGAATCTTTGCTGCACTAAAAAGAAAGAAAGATCAACTAAAAGAAGTCGACGACGTTGGAGTCTAAGAAATATTTAGATCTTTTCTGATTTCATCAACAGCTCTTATTCCATAAATGTCTCTAATTTGCTGAATTCTAACTGCTTCTTTTAACAAATCTCGTCCTATTGCGTTTGTTAAAATTGAATATACATCACTGAATCTAATCTCCCACTTGTCTGCACAATCAAGAATTTTGCTTACTGCCCATTGTCTTACTTCGTGCGGTAATGGAATTTTTTCTCCTGATTCTATTGAAATTCTATCAAATAGATTTACAATGTCTGCAGTTTGAGCTGCCATTTTTTCAAGATCTTTTACCTCTCCGTATTTTGACTCTGCATTCATTCTGATGTTTGATTGATATTCTGAAAGTTTTAGCAAAGCCATCATTTCTTTTGATGAATCATCTGATGCTTTGTTTGTGACATTTCTAACTGACTGCATCTCTTCAAACAATTTTTCAGTCTTTTTATGAAATTCTGCAGTTGACGCATCTTGTCTTTTAATGATATCTGATGCTGAGGAAATTTTTTGTTCAATGCTATTTGTTTTATCAAAGACATTTTGTTTGAATTCTGACAGATCCTCTTGAACTGATTTGAGACCTTCGCCCACAAATGCAGTTGAATCTGCTCTGTGTGATAGCGCCCCTATCTCAGTTTCAATTTTGTCAATCTTACCTGATAGTTCTTTTATTGATTCTAGGCTCACATTATCAACTGAATTTGCCTTTGAAGATACTGTTTCAAATTGTTGTTTTAGACCCTCAATTACCCCTCCAAGTGAATCAATCTTTGCTGCTTTAGACGAAATTGCATCAATTGTTATCTTTATTGCTTCTAATTCTGAATTAAGATTGGAATTATCTGAAACTCCATCAGTAATCTTTGAAAGCTCTTGTTTTAGACTCTCAATTATTTGTGCACCTGTCTCAAGTTTTGCCGTTTTACCTGAAATCTCTTCAATACTGTTTTTTAGTTTGTCCATCTCTGAACCAACTTCTAAGAATGAGTCTGTTTTACCTGAAACTTTTCTTAAATCGTCTCTTACTTCATCAATTCTTTGTGCAATCTTGATTATCATTTGTGAATTGTTTCTAATTGAATTCATACTGTCTTCTACTTGTTGGGAAATTTCTTGAGATTTTGACAGCTTTTGCTCTTCTGAAATCCTACTGATCTCTTCTTGTAATTTTGCAGTTTGATTGTTAATCTTAGTTACCAAATTTGATTGTGTTCTTACTTGATTTAACCCTGCGTATAGCTTTTGTGTGTCATCTTCAATTAAGTTAAGCTGTTTTGATTGTTTTTGAATGTGCTCTAATGCTGATGTTAATGAATCGATCATACCTTTCATGGAAACTAGAACTTTTTGATTTTCTCCAAAAATCTTTGACATTACTTTGATCTCTTTTTGTAATGCCTTGTTAGAATCTGATACTGATGCTACTTTTTTTAGTAATACTGATGGACTAGGCTCTCTTTTTGTAACTTTTTTTGTTTTATTGGTAGTTTTTTTCTTTGCAGTCTTTGTAGCCATATCAATTAAGTTAAAAATTAACGATAAAAAAGTTAGGTCTAAAATAAAAAATGTAAAGAGTTACTT
This sequence comes from Candidatus Nitrosopumilus sp., assembly GCF_965263415.1. GTDB lineage: Archaea > Thermoproteota > Nitrososphaeria > Nitrososphaerales > Nitrosopumilaceae > Nitrosopumilus. Next base: position 20,553 of record NZ_OZ253671.1, on the reverse strand, counting down.
GTTTACAACTTCTGGCTCATGAAGTAACTCATGAAAGGTCTTTTCAGCAAGACCATTTGCTGTTTCAATAAAACCTCTTGTACAATATTCACATTGAATCATATAGTACGGTATGGTACCGTACTATTAATAACAAGGTTATGACGACGTAACCAATTATGCAGTCAGATACCCCAGGTCATATCTCTACATTTGATTCAGTTGACCTAATCATCACTCTGCATTTTGATAATTGTTCCTTGGAATAAAGAGATTAACATTTTGAAATTATTTTGAGCCTGTGTTCAATTATTAGCAGTTTGTACAATTTTATTTTCAAATTTTCAATCCGCAATCATTTTTAAACAAATTTGTTAACTGAAAACATGCAAAACATTCCACTTCAACTAAATCCTAGTGGAATCCAAAGCTCACTCAACAATACAGTTTCTAGCTTGATTGAACAGATTACTCCAGAACTTCCTCACACATCATTTGTTACTGATTTGGCCTTTATCATGATTATTGGTGCAGTTGTTACTCTTGCATTTTTCAAAATTAAACAACCACTAATCATTGGATATCTTTTTGCAGGAATGCTCCTTGGCCCTCTTTCCCCATTTTGGTCCTGGTTACTACCTGAAGGTGGACCTCCTGGTGATGTTTTGGAGGGTGTTGGAATTTTATCTGATATCTCTGCATTACATCTTTTTGCTGAGATTGGTGTGATCTTACTTTTGTTTGTAATAGGAATTGAATTCCCCTATGCAAAAATTAAGAGCATAGGTAGAGTTGCAGTTGGGGTCGGAACTCTTGGTTTGTTCGCAACTTTGGGTGTGGTGTTTTACACTGCTACTGCTTTGGGTCTGCAATTTATGGATGCATTATTTATCGCCGCAGCATTATCTATTTCCAGTACTGCGATCATTGTCAAAATTTTGGAAGACATGGGGAGGATCAAAAAAGAATCTTCAATTCTTGTATTGGGTATTTTGATTGTAGAAGATGTTATTGCAGTTATCTTGATTTCATCTTTACAATCAATCGCTTTAGTCGGAAGTGTTTCTATTGAATCAATAATTGTAGTTGTTCTTGTTGCAACTGGATTAATTGTTGGAACATTTACTGTTGGAACTCGTGTAATTCCACCATTAATTGATAGAGTAGCTGCTGCAGAACATCGTGAAATTTTACTTCTTAGTGTTCTTGGCGTTTGCTTTGGATATGCATTATTTGCCAATATTGTAGGATTGTCAGTCGCAATTGGTGCCTTTTTGGCAGGTGTTTTGGTAGCAGAATCAAAATCTGCCGAAGTAGCAAAACTCCTTTCTAGTCCAATTAAAGACATGTTCGTTGCAATCTTCTTTATCTCAGTTGGAGCTTTGATGGATATCTCACAACTTGGAGATTACATCTGGATAGCAATTGCATTGATTGCAGTTGCAACAGGTATGAAATTTGGAGGAAACATGATTGGAAATATTATATTCAGACAAAAGCGTGGTAAGGCACTTCGTTCAGCATTTACTTTAGGTGCTCCAAGAGGAGAGTTCTCAATTGTAATTGTAAAAGCTGGTGTTGATATTGGTGCAGTTAGTGCTTTCTTGTTCCCATTGATAGGCATCATCTCAATAATTACCGCATTCCTTTCACCATTCTTAGTAAAAGCAGGAGATAAAGTCGTAGAGAAATTAGAAGAAGAAGATGTCTGATGAACTAAAACGAATGCTAGAGCAAGTACACACTGGTATTACTACTTTTGATTTTGAAGGAAAAGAAACCCCTTGTATTGTAATTGATCCAAAAAAATATGAAAACATTCGAGCAAAAGTTGAAGGGCAACCATTTGCAGTAAACACTGATTTGAATATTTTGCAAGACGGATTGGGAAATGTCTTTGTCGAAGTTGTTTTGACTTTTTCAATTGGAAATATTTTTGAAAAATTCCTTGTTAATGCAAAGACTGATTTGCAGTTCTTTGAAACTCTTGCCAATACTTCCATGTTTGTGTTAAATTCCCCTGAATCCCAATATGGTAAAGACAATGTTATTGCAATTCAGTTACCTAGGCCAGAGAAAGCACATGATGCACTGGAAATCATAAAATCTGCCCTTGTGCCTAAAAATCAATAGATGGTGCAGTTACCGGGATTTGAACCCGGGTCACGTACTTGGCAAGCACGAGTACTAACCAGACTGTACTATAACTGCAACAAACCTAGAAGCTGAATTTGGATATTAAACTGTTTTTAACTATTTTAATGCAGATTAACTATGGATGAAACTCTTCTAAAAAAGATTGATGAAAAAATTCAAGAAACAATTTCTAACAAAGATGAGATTAAACAATTAATTTCTCTATTGTCTACTATTGATAATTCAAAATCTTTTGCTTTGGGTATTGTTGTTGGACGAATTTACAATGCATTTTATTATCAATCAAAACGAATTTTGAATCGAGAACCAACAAAAGATGAATTTAAAGAATTTTTAGAATATGTTCAAAACAAGAAATCTGATTTGGAAAATCTATGGTGATGGTTTATTCCAATCAAGAACTTTGATTGTTGGTGTTCCTGGTAGTTTTACACATGCACTTTTGAGTGATTTTTTTGCTGCTGTCAAGTGTGCATCACCGTTAACATAAAGTTCCATAATGCATTGACCTTCTTTTACTCTTGCACCTAAACTAGTTGCTTTTCCCCAAGCTCTTCTCATTCCTTCTGAAATTCTGTCTGCACCTGCAGTTGCAATTTGTTTATTTTCTCTTAGCATGTTGTGTGGATAAATTCTAAGTCTGGAATAATATCCTGATTCACCAGTTGTTTTTTCTAGTGTTTTGTTTGCTGCCAATCTTGTTGATTCAATTGCCATGTGTCTTAACTGCATTTTTTCATTGATGCATAATTGTACACAATATTGGTAAGTTCCTCTTTTACCACCTTGAAATTTTGCAATTTTGATTTGTGGCTTACCTTTGATGTATTTTCTTCTGGTAAAGACTTGGCCGTTTCCTTCTCTATAATTGGCTCCATGCATGATATGATAACGCCTGAATCCCCATATTTTAACGGTTAGAAGATATTTGTTCGTATTTTCCAATGCTTATATGGAAATCATTTGGTTTTCTTTTCATCATGGAAGAAACCCCTTTGGTCCGTGGCATATTGGTTTCAGATCAAGCCTGCATTTCTGATAAGAAAATGATTCATGAACTTGAACTAAAAGGATATGGAGAAATTGAAAAAGAAAAACTGTTCTTAAAACAATTTGAAACTCTCTATCTTCTGTATACTCACAAACTGATTCTAAAGAAAGGCAAAAAGCAAATTGATTTTGATTTTTTCATGAATGTTTGTCAAAAGACTGATTCTGAAATTCTAACTAAATTTTTGATATATCGTGACTTGAGGAATCGGGGGTATGTTGTAAAAGATGGATTTGGATTTGGTTCTGACTTTAGAGTGTATGAAAGAGGACATTTTGGTGAGAAAGGAGCAAAATTTTTGATATTTGGTCTAAATGAAGGTCAACACGAAAAGATGGGTGCTCTACAAAAAAAGATTCAAGAGATTACTCAAATGGGAAAAGAACCAATAATTGCAGTAATTGAACGCCGCGGTGAGGTTATCTATTACAAAATTAACAAAATGAATTTTTTTGAAAACAAAGCAAGACTAGAAGAATCATTTAATCTTTGAGAACCCAATCTGAAGAATATTTTAGTAAATTTTTTTCTTCAGCATACATAAAATCATAAACTTCCAAGTGTTTTGTTTTATTTTCCCACAACTCTTCAAAGTCTTTCATCTTTCTTTGCACTCTTGATTTATCATTCCATGATGTAAACACGTCAACTGATTCAAAGTCTCTTGTTTGAGTTGAAAATGATTCTCTTGACGTTCCTGTAAATGCAACTACATCATCTTTGTCATCTCTAAACACTCCGATTCTTTCTGAAAAAGAATCAGCTATTTGTTCTGAATTTGGAATTGCAATCTTTAACTCTATTTGTCCTTTGTTTACAATATTTTGCAGTCTTTGTATTTTAGAATCTTTGATGAACTTTCCTTCAAATGATTTTGTGTATTTTTCAGAAAATAGTTTTGTAAACAAGTTCAAATCTTGTGTTCTAAATCTGTGACCTGTAACCATTCTCAATTTTGCTTTTCCTATTGCAAAATTATCAAAAGCCATGGCAATTGTTGCCAATGTTTGTATTGATAGAAAATCTACACATCTATCATATTCTATGCATTGACTAAGACACGGAAAGAAAAACTCTGCAACAATATCATCAATGTCAGAACGATATTCTTCTTTTAGTTCTATATCTCTTAATCCCACAGCATTCACTATTGAATTTGTTATTTAAAGAAACATTTTTTCAAAAATTTGTACACACTTGTCTTGTACAGTTACTTACTAATCTTAGAAATTTGGGATACTTTTACGATTTCCATTAGATTATCCATGTCTATGGGTTTGTAAACAATGCCATTTACTTTTAGTTTCTTGAGTTTTTCTTCAGTTAATGCTGTCACATCTGCAGTTACTGCAATTAGTACAGCTTTGGGATCTTTCTCACGAATCTTTTTGATTGCATAGAACCCTGAACCATCTGGCATCATCATATCTACAAAGACAATGTCTGGATTATTTGCAAAATAAAGATCAATGGCTTCTTTTCCATTACCTCCTTTTCCCAATACATCAATACCCCTGTCTTCTAACATTTCACTAAATACATCTACTATGTCAGGCTCATCATCAACAACAATTCCTGTTATTCTCTTTTTAGAATCACTCATGATGTTTTTATAACAAAATATTAGTTATTAAATTATGCCCGGCATTGATCGTTTTCTATCCGAATCCCTTGAGATTGCAATAAAGAAGAACCTAAAAGCAGAAGCAGAATATCAAATGAAAAAAATAATGTTTGCAAAATATGGTATTTCAATTAGACAATCAATAGAGGATATAGAGAAATTACATCAAATTCGAAAAGAACTTCTTGGCGAGTCTGATTACTCTCAATTAAAAAAATACTTGAGTAAAATATGTACCTTCAAAAAATCTGATGATGGAAAATATTACATCATTACAATCCTGGATGACTTTCTTAAAAGAAAATTAGTGGATACTATTGGTGATGATGAGTCAAGAAATGTTCTTACAGCAATGACTGACAAAAATCGTACTACTTCTGATGTTTTAAGACTGAGAAAAATTTCAACAACATCTGGTTATAGAAAAGTTAATGCACTAATTCGTGATGGATTTTTGATTCAAACAAAACGCAAAATGGTTGAAAACAGACGTCCTGTTGATCAATATACAACATTTTATCACAAAATACTTTTTGAAGTAAAGAAAGATGATCTATCTTTAGAAATATTTGTTAACAAAAAACTGTTTGAATCAAGTTCTGTCTTTGATATTCTTTAAACTGATTGTACAAAACAAACAACAACATTTTTTAGCATTACAATAACTTGTAGATTTATGAACTCAAAAGGGATTGCTGTGATTAGTGTAATTGTAATATCTGTTGTTGGTATTGCATACATGTCATCTACACAACAGTTTGAAGAATCAATGACTCCCTCAATTGAAAGTGATTTATCAGTTGATCATGATGCATCATTGAGTTTAACCTATCCTGATTCACCTACTGTATCTCATTCAAACTTTGTTGAAGGTTCTGATGTTGTAGTAACTGTTGATGAGGATGGAAAAAAACAATATGTTATTGAAGTTGGAGACGCTCCAATAATTCAAGAATAAAAAATAATTTCTAACTAAATATTTTATGTTGTAGCTGATGTAATGTCAAATGTGTATGTAATTTGTACTGTTTCACCACTGTTTAGTGTTACATCTGAAGTATCTATTACTGAAAACAATATTCCTGAAGACGTTGCACAATTATTATAATCTGCATCACTTGCTGCACGATTTGTACATATTCCTATTGATCTAATTGTATCTCCATTTGCAACATTAACAGACCCTGCTTGGAATGTTAATGGTCCAACCTGTGCAGTTTGTGATGAAATTGTTACTGTTGTGTCTTCTTTACAATTATTTTCTGCAATACTGTTTCCACTATCAAATGATGACGCTGTATCTCCTTCTGCTGGTGTTTGTGCTTCATCACTAACACAAATTGCACCTACTGATGTGTTATCTGATGCACCATTTGAATCTTGAAATGTTTGTTCTAAGAGAAAAGTTTCACCAGTGTCAACTAATCTATTGTGAACTTGTTGTGTGAAAACATTGTTTCCGTTTGCATCTAACTTTTCAATTATTGCAAATCCGTAAAATTTTTGATCAAAATCATTTTTTTCAAAATCAAATGGAATTATTGCTGTTGTAAATATTGTAAAAAGTACTGCGGCACTAATTGTATACGATGTCCTTTTTTGCATTATATTTTGTGAAAATTGAAAATTTACTAATATAGTTATGGGCATACTTCCAACTTTGGAAATTTTTTTGTAAAAATTTTCCATTTGTGGAAAATACATTCAAGCCTTTTTAGTCGTCAAAAAATTTTTTTTACTATGAAATGGGAGATACCTCTACTGGTAAGTTTCGTGCTTTTGCTCGGAATTTTCTCGTCATTTCCCGTCGTTGATGGCAATTTTACAGTTGATGAGAATGGTTTGAAACATTATGTTCTAACTCCTGAAAAAAACATTTCATCATTTGATGTTGTTGCAACATCTCTTTCTAAATACAATCGTGAAATTGATTTTGATGAACAAGATCCGTATTTTGTTTTCTTTTTGTTCGTGTTGTTGTTGGTTTTACTGTATCGTAGCAATTTCGTTTTGCAAGTAAAACAATCTGTACTAAAAACCTTTGCATCTGATTACATCAATTTGTTTTTGAAAAATAATTTTGCACAAACATTATTTACAGAAAACAAAACTAAACTAAAAGAAACTCTTGTAATTTTATTTTCACCAGACACAAAACTACAAATTAATTCAAATATTTTCTTCCAAAACCACCACAATGTTCTAGTTTCTTTAAAAAAATTCTCTGTTTCCAAAAAAATTATCCTTGTTTTGTTGTTGTTTGTTATTTTAATCATTCCAATTTCCAATCATGTTTATGCAGATTCTGGTGATATTACAAAATCTCTTGTTGATTCATTTGAATTTGACAATTCTTATGGTTCTTATCCATTTATTGTACAGGTTGATTCAGATACATTTGCAATTTCATATCAAGGAGTTAATAATGAACAAGACGGTTACATCCAAACATTTGATATTACCAGTGCAGGAATAATTACATCAAAAGATACATTAGAATTCCAACCACATGGTATTACTTTTTCTAGTATTGTTCAAATTGATTTAGATACATTTGCAATTGCATACAGAGATACTGCCAGTGGTGATGGTTTCATTCAAACAGTTGACATTAGTGGTACTGGTACTATTACAAATGGAACTGCATATGAATTTGATACTAGCAGTGGAAATGACCCTCACATTGTTGCAGTAGATTCAGACACATTTGCAGTAGCTTTTCAAGGAGCTGGCAATGATGGTTGGCTCAAAACACTGAACATATCTTCAGATGGTTCTACAATAACACAAGAAGACCAATTTGAGTATGATAATTCAAATGGACGTGATAATGACATTATACGCGTAGATTCAGACACATTTTTGGTTGTGTACAGAGGTGTAGACAATGATGGATTTGCAAGAACCATTAACGTCTCAACTGATGGTACAATTAATTCCATTGAAGACACATTAGAGTTTGAACCAACTTTTGATGCCTTTTACAACGATGTAACCCAGATTGATTCAGACACATTTGCAGTGGCATATAGGGATGTAGATAATGATGGACGATTAGTAACGCTTGATGTTGCTAGTACAGGCACAATTACACTAGTTGAGACATTAGAATATGAGACAGTAGATGCATCATGGCCTGATATTATCAAATTAGATGATAAATCAGTTGTAATTGCATACAGAGGAACTGGTAATGATGGATTCATCAAGACCATTCCTATTACTACTTCAGGTGATATTGGTGCCATGACTGACACCTATGAATTTGATGGTGGTGCAGGACAATACCCCTCAATTTTCAACATTGATGGAAACACTGTAGCAATTGCAACCAGGGGCCCAGGCAGTGATGGTTGGTTAGACACAATCTTCATTGATGTCGAGCTTACAGGTACGGATACCATTTCTGTATCTGAAACTGATGATTCTACAAAAACTGCAGTAATTATTGCCTCATCTACACCTACCGTCATCAGTAATGGTATAAACTCTGTAAATCCTGTACTCAATCCTGTATCTACGCCTGTTCCTGCCCATGGATTTTCTTTGGCTATATATGCCTCATCTACGCCTGTTCCTGCCCATGAGGTAATGATCTCAACCATCAAGACTAATGACACCTTTGAATTTGATAATGCACACACAGATACGCCTGATCTTGTACAGGTAGACACTGACACCTTTGCTGTGGTTTACAGAGGCGTGGATACTGATGGATTCATCAAAACCGTCAATATTGACAGCACAGGTACAATAACTGACACAGGCAACTCTTTAGAATTTGATACTGTCGATGGTTGGACACCAAATATCGTGTCTGTAGACACTGATACCTTTGCAGTTGTGTATAACGGCACAGATACTGATGGATTCATTAAAACCTTAAATATTAGTGGCGCAGGCGTGATAACTGACACAGGCAACTCTTTAGAATTTGATACTGTGGATGGTCTTTATCCTGATATTGTTGCAGTTGATTCAGACACCTTTGCGATCGTATATACTGGAACTGGTAACGATGGATTCATTAAAACTTTAAATATTACTGGATCAGGTGCGATCACTGACACCGGTAACTCCTTAGAATTTGACACTGCCCAAGGATTAACGCCTGATATTGTCGCAGTTGATTCAGACACCTTTGTTATTTCATATACTGGTAATGGTAATGATGGATTTGTAAAGACAGTTGACATTACAGGTGCTGGTGTAATTAGCAGCGTAATTGATACATTAGAATATGATACTACTGCTAGCTATGATACTTCAATCCTGAAAATAGATGCAGACACATTCGTAGTGGCATCACGAGGCGCAGGCAGTGATGGATTTATCGATACATTTGATATTGATAGCTCTGGTAACATTAGCAATTCTATAACTGATACACTAGAGTTTGATACTGGTACTGGTCAGACCCCTGACATTGTTAGTCTAGGTTCTGATAAATATGGAATATCTTATCGAGGTGGAAGTAATGATGGATTTTTCGTAATTGTGACAATTGATGATGCAGGAAACATTGGAAGCTCTGTTGATGAATCACTTGAATACAACACATCAAATGGATACAATCCTAGCATAATTACAGTTGATCTTAACACGTATGCAATTGCACATAGAGGAAATGGTAATGATGGATTTATCACTACAATTGATACATCAAACGAATTAGCATTTTCTGATTCTGATACTTTGGATGTTGCAGAATCTGTAGATTTGGTTAAAAAATATGCATTAACTGGAACATCTACACCTGCAGTAACATTTTCAGTAGTCACAACTGGTAACTCTATTATTGATGATGCAAATTCGACTCCAACAGTAACGTCTTCTGCTACTGCATACAAAGGATATTTCTTAAATGCAAATTCAACTCCAAACATTTCTGATTCTGGAAATACTGTTGCACAATATACAAGAACTGCAATAGATATGTTAGATGTTGTAGAACAAAATACTGAATTTAAAAATTACACACGTTCTGGTTCATCAACACCAAACATTACAAGTAGTGGTTTAATTTCATTTTCAATTAATGCAAGCACTGCTCCATCTGTAACAAGCACTGCAACACCATCAGCTGACATCCATGGTTCTACTACACTAACAGTAACCGATAATGCAATAACAGTTGCAATGTTTATTCTAAACCCATCAACTATTCCATCTGTATCTAGTACTGCAAATGTAGCATTTACTCTATCTGGAACTTCTACGCCACTTCCATCTAGCACTGCAACACCATCAGCTGACATCTCTGGTTCTACTGTTCCAACAGTAACTGACGATTCACAACAAACAGTAATGTTCGTACTTAGTGGTTCATCAACACCATCAGTAACAAGCACTGCAACACCATCAGCTGACATCTCTGGTTCTACTGTTCCAACAGTAACTGACGATTCACAACAAACAGTAATGTTCGTACTTAGTGGTTCATCAACACCATCAGTAACAAGCACTGCAACACCATCAGCTGACATCTCTGGTTCTACTGTTCCAACAGTAACTGACGATTCACAACAAACAGTAATGTTCGTACTTAGTGGTTCATCAACACCATCAGTAACAAGCACTGCAACACCATCAGCTGACATCTCTGGTTCTACTGTTCCAACAGTAACTGACGATTCACAACAAACAGTAATGTTCGTACTTAGTGGTTCATCAACACCATCAGTAACAAGCACTGCAACACCATCAGCTGACATCTCTGGTTCTACTGTTCCAACAGTAACTGACGATTCACAACAAACAGTAATGTTCGTACTTAGTGGTTCATCAACACCATCAGTAACAAGTGACGCAACACCATCAGCTGATCTTACAGCAAACACTACACCAACAGTAACTGACGATTCACAACAAACAGTAATGTTCGTACTTAGTGGTTCATCAACACCATCAGTAACAAGTGACGCAACACCATCAGCTGATCTTACAGCAAACACTACACCAACAGTAACTGACGATTCACAACAAACAGTAATGTTCGTACTTAGTGGTTCATCAACACCATCAGTAACAAGTGACGCAACACCATCAGCTGATCTTACAGCAAACACTACACCAACAGTAACTGACGATTCACAACAAACAGTAATGTTCGTACTTAGTGGTTCATCAACACCATCAGTAACAAGTGACGCAACACCATCAGCTGACATCTCTGGTTCTACTGTTCCAACAGTAACTGACGATTCACAACAAACAGTAATGTTCGTACTTAGTGGTTCATCAACACCATCAGTAACAAGTGACGCAACACCATCAGCTGATCTTACAGCAAACACTACACCAACAGTAACTGACGATTCACAACAAACAGTAATGTTCGTACTTAGTGGTTCATCAACACCATCAGTAACAAGTGACGCAACACCATCAGCTGACATCTCTGGTTCTACTGTTCCAACAGTAACTGACGATTCACAACAAACAGTAATGTTCGTACTTAGTGGTTCATCAACACCATCAGTAACAAGCACTGCAACACCATCAGCTGACATCTCTGGTTCTACTGTTCCAACAGTAACTGACGATTCACAACAAACAGTAATGTTCGTACTTAGTGGTTCATCAACACCATCAGTAACAAGTGACGCAACACCATCAGCTGACATCTCTGGTTCTACTGTTCCAACAGTAACTGACGATTCACAACAAACAGTAATGTTCGTACTTAGTGGTTCATCAACACCATCAGTAACAAGTGACGCAACACCATCAGCTGATCTTACAGCAAACACTACACCAACAGTAACTGACGATTCACAACAAACAGTAATGTTCGTACTTAGTGGTTCATCAACACCATCAGTAACAAGTGACGCAACACCATCAGCTGATCTTACAGCAAACACTACACCAACAGTAACTGACGATTCACAACAAACAGTAATGTTCGTACTTAGTGGTTCATCAACACCATCAGTAACAAGTGACGCAACACCATCAGCTGACATCTCTGGTTCTACTGTTCCAACAGTAACTGACGATTCACAACAAACAGTAATGTTCGTACTTAGTGGTTCATCAACACCATCAGTAACAAGTGACGCAACACCATCAGCTGATCTTACAGCAAACACTACACCAACAGTAACTGACGATTCACAACAAACAGTAATGTTCGTACTTAGTGGTTCATCAACACCATCAGTAACAAGTGACGCAACACCATCAGCTGACATCTCTGGTTCTACTGTTCCAACAGTAACTGATGATGCAAACTATGGAACACTTACAATCTCTGCAAACACTGCTCCAGCTGTTACAGATAACACAGAATTAACAATATCTGTTTCAACTACTCCGTCAGTATCTAGTACTGCAATCACTACTACTATGTACATACTTTCAGCTAACACTTCTCCAGCAGTAACAAGTGACTCTACAACCTCCTTGTCATCTTCCTCAACTCCAACTATTTCTGATGATGCAAACTATGGAACATTTACAATCTCTGCTAACACTTCTCCAGCAGTAACAAGTAACTTTGCAGTATCACTAACTGGTTCTACTGTTCCAACAGTAACTGACGATTCACAACAAACAGTAATGTTCGTACTTAGTGGTTCATCAACACCAACAGTAACTGACAACGCACAACAAACAGTAATGCACGTACTTTCAGCTAACACTTCTCCAGCAGTAACAAGTGACTCTACAACCTCCTTGTCATCTTCCTCAACTCCAACTATTTCTGATGATGCAAACTATGGAACACTTACAATCTCAGCAAACACAACACCCGCAGTAACAAGTGATGCAACAATACCATTAACAGGTTCATCAACACCAACAGTAACTGACGATTCACAACAAACAGTAATGCATGTAATCAATGCATCTACAACACCATCAGTATCTAGTACTGCAAATACCACAGTAATGTACATACTATCAGCTTCTTCCACTCCAGCAGTAACAAGTGATGCAACAATACCATTGTCGATATCCTCCACACCATCAGTATCTAGTACTGCAAACTATGGAACACTTACAATCTCAGCAAACACAACACCCGCAGTAACAAGTGATGCAACAATACCATTAACAGGTTCATCAACACCAACAGTAACTGACGATTCACAACAAACAGTAATGCATGTAATCAATGCATCTACAACACCATCAGTATCTAGTACTGCAAATACCACAGTAATGTACATACTATCAGCTTCTTCCACTCCAGCAGTAACAAGTGATGCAACAATACCATTGTCGATATCCTCCACACCATCAGTATCTAGTACTGCAAACTATGGAACACTTACAATCTCAGCAAACACAACACCCGCAGTAACAAGTGATGCAACAATACCATTAACAGGTTCATCAACACCAACAGTAACTGACGATTCACAACAAACAGTAATGCATGTAATCAATGCATCTACAACACCATCAGTATCTAGTACTGCAAATACCACAGTAATGTACATACTATCAGCTTCTTCCACTCCAGCAGTAACAAGTGATGCAACAATACCATTGTCGATATCCTCCACACCATCAGTATCTAGTACTGCAAACTATGGAACACTTACAATCTCAGCAAACACAACACCCGCAGTAACAAGTGATGCAACAATACCATTAACAGGTTCATCAACACCAACAGTAACTGACGATTCACAACAAACAGTAATGCATGTAATCAATGCATCTACAACACCATCAGTATCTAGTACTGCAAATACCACAGTAATGTACATACTATCAGCTTCTTCCACTCCAGCAGTAACAAGTGATGCAACAATACCATTGTCGATATCCTCCACACCATCAGTATCTAGTACTGCAAACTATGGAACACTTACAATCTCAGCAAACACAACACCCGCAGTAACAAGTGATGCAACAATACCATTAACAGGTTCATCAACACCAACAGTAACTGACGATTCACAACAAACAGTAATGCATGTAATCAATGCATCTACAACACCATCAGTATCTAGTACTGCAAATACCACAGTAATGTACATACTATCAGCTTCTTCCACTCCAGCAGTAACAAGTGATGCAACAATACCATTGTCGATATCCTCCACACCATCAGTATCTAGTACTGCAAACTATGGAACACTTACAATCTCAGCAAACACAACACCCGCAGTAACAAGTGATGCAACAATACCATTAACAGGTTCATCAACACCAACAGTAACTGACAATTCACAACAAACAGTAATGCATGTAATCAATGCATCTACAACACCATCAGTATCTAGTACTGCAAATACCACAGTAATGTACATACTATCAGCTTCTTCCACTCCAGCAGTAACAAGTGATGCAACAATACCATTGTCGATATCCTCCACACCATCAGTATCTAGTACTGCAAACTATGGAACACTTACAATCTCAGCAAACACAACACCCGCAGTAACAAGTGATGCAACAATACCATTAACAGGTTCATCAACACCAACAGTAACTGACGATTCACAACAAACAGTAATGCATGTAATCAATGCATCTACAACACCATCAGTATCTAGTACTGCAAATACCACAGTAATGTACATACTATCAGCTTCTTCCACTCCAGCAGTAACAAGTGATGCAACAATACCATTGTCGATATCCTCCACACCATCAGTATCTAGTACTGCAAACTATGGAACACTTACAATCTCAGCAAACACAACACCCGCAGTAACAAGTGATGCAACAATACCATTAACAGGTTCATCAACACCAACAGTAACTGACGATTCACAACAAACAGTAATGCATGTAATCAATGCATCTACAACACCATCAGTATCTAGTACTGCAAATACCACAGTAATGTTCACAATCAACGCCAACTCCACTCCATCAGTTACAGATAATGCTCAAGTCACTGGAATGTTCACAATCAACGCCAACTCCACTCCATCAGTTACAGATAATGCTCAAGTCACTGGAATGTTCACAATCAACGCCAACTCCACTCCATCAGTTACAGATAATGCTCAAGTCACTGGAATGTTCACAATCAACGCCAACTCCACTCCATCAGTTACAGATAATGCTCAAGTCACTGGAATGTTCACAATCAACGCCAACTCCACTCCATCAGTTACAGATAATGCTCAAGTCACTGGAATGTTCACAATCAACGCCAACTCCACTCCATCAGTTACAGATAATGCTCAAGTCACTGGAATGTTCACAATCAACGCCAACTCCACTCCATCAGTTACAGATAATGCTCAAGTCACTGGAATGTTCACAATCAACGCCAACTCCACTCCATCAGTTATAGATAATGCTCAAGTCACTGGAATGTTCACAATCAACGCCAACTCCACTCCATCAGTTACAGATAATGCTCAAGTCACTGGAATGTTCACAATCAACGCCAACTCCACTCCATCAGTTACAGATAATGCTCAAGTCACTGGAATGTTCACAATCAACGCCAACTCCACTCCATCAGTTATAGATAATGCTCAAGTCACTGGAATGTTCACAATCAACGCCAACTCCACTCCATCAGTTACAGATAATGCTCAAGTCACTGGAATGTTCACAATCAACGCCAACTCCACTCCATCAGTTACAGATAATGCTCAAGTCACTGGAATGTTCACAATCAACGCCAACTCTACACCTGTAATGTCAAGTGGTTCAAAAACATCATTGCCTTCTTCATCAACCCCAACTGTATCTGATAGTGCAACAAGTGCTGTTGTGTTTAGAATATCCGTAACTGATACTTTAGATGTAGTCGAATCACAAAATCAACTTAAACGATTGACAATTAATGCAGCAAGTACGCCTATTTTATCAGAATCATATGATCCATTAAAACACTCAAAGATGGCATCTACATCTGTTCCAAAAGTCACAGACTTTGCATTAGTTGCTGGACAATACATACTATCAGCTAACTCTATCCCAATAATATCTGAATCTGGTAACATGTCTCCTAGAATTACCTCTGCAAATGTTACATCTACTACCCAAATTGATATTGCCTTTGAGAGAAACATGGAACCATTCTACACAAAACCATCTAGTTTCACATTGACAAACCCTTCAGCAACTATACAGGAAACAAGAGTATCTGATAATGTAGTATCTTTAATTCTTGATTCTGCAATTACATCTGGTCAAACCCCAACAATTGCAATTACTGGAGATACTGTAAGAGACGTAAATGGAAATACCGTAGATAGTGTAACTGTTGCTTCAACTGATAAAGTTCCACCAAAGGTAATCAAAGCATATGCTACAACAAAATCTAGCATAGTGGTTCTATTTGACAAGAATGTTACTTCGCTACAATCTGATTATTCAGATCTACAGATCCCAACAGGAACCTCTAAGACCATCTCTGGCCATACTGCTTCTGATAATGTGGTGACGTTAACAGTAGGTTCTGGAGATATCACTGCACGTGCTGATGGTACTGTAACGATTTCATCTGGTCTAACTGACACCATTGGAAATGAATTTGATACTAGCAATAATCCTGTATCTGTGATATCCAATATTGAGGAAGCACCAGTAGAATTAGATGATGATTTCTCAGAATTAATAATCACAACTGAAGAAATTGAGATTAAAGAAATCTTAATTGATGAAAATGTTGATGCAAAACTTGATCTTAGTAAATCCCCAACAAAAACCACTGTAACAGAAAATAGCGTTACAAAGAATAGAGTTCAAATTACAAGCGAAATGACAATTACCGCATCTGATGGAACCAATGAAGAAGTTCAGATAGTTATTCCAAAGGATGTTTTGGTATCTGGTCCTGAAGACACGTTTACTGGTGAAATTGATTTGCCTGAACCAAAGGTTGGCAGTTCATGTCCAATAAATCCAGATGGTAGTAGTATAGTGAGTTGTATTGATGTTGGATTATCTGGTGATGAATTAACCTTTAACAAATCTGTAAAAATCACAATTTCTGGTGAAGGACATTTGACACCTTATTACAGCTCTGATGATGCAACTTGGCAAGAGATTTCTGTACTTTGTGATGCTGCTAACACTGCAGAAGTCAATGGAGTCTCAATATCTAATGATGGTACAAGAGAATGTTACTTTGTAGATGGTTCTGATATGATAATCTGGACTACTCACTTTACAGTATTTGGTACATTAACTCCTGCATCTACAAGTAGTTCTGGAGGAGGTTCAAGCGGTGATACTTCTGCACCTTCAATAACTACTGATCTTGGACCTTCTATTACTGATAGTGGCCTTGGAGGCGTTATTGGTGGTACTGGTCAACCACAAATTCCTGGAGCAGAAATCCAAAATTATCCACTTGTATTTGACGGAATTGGATATGATGAAAACAGCTTTGATTCTGTTCGTACTGCAGTCCTTGAAACTGAACAACCTTTGGATGTAGTTTTGAGTCTTTATGAAAATTCAGGTGCTCAAAATATTGAACACGTAGAAATGTATGTCAATCATTTCGGTACTAGAGTACTTAACGACAGAACTGAGACTGCTATTATTTATGACAAATCCACTGGTATAGAAATTCTTGACCCATATGATCTCATTTCTAGTGCCACTGTATTACCTACACTTTTAGATACTCAATCTCAATTTTATTTCCAAGTATTCTTTGAAGAAGAAATTGAACAATCTGATGTCTTGTTTAGAGTATGGGATAAAAATAGAAATTCAGTTGAATTACATTTGCCTGATGCATTAATGGTGATCAAAGGAGAATCAGTTTCTGAAGAAAGCAGTGTCGCTGAATCTGAAATCATATCTCCAGTCGACCCAACTGAATCTGAAATTGTTTCTCCAGAAAATACTCCTGAATCTGAAATCATATCTCCAGTCGACCCAACTGAATCTGAAATTGTTTCTCCAGATGTTCCACCTGAATCAGAAAAAATCAAAATTCCATCTGAACCTGAACTTGGAACATATGTGGGAATTCCTATGGATCCAGAACCTGGTGTTGACATAAACACACAGATGGATCCAGAACCTGGTGTTGACATAAACACACAGATGGATCCAGAACCTGGTGTTGATGTAAACAAATCAAAATCTTTGTTAGATTCAATATCTGAATTCTTTGAGGTTCTCTCAAAACTATTGAAATTCTAATGATATGTGAAAATAAGATTTGGAAACCTTATGATTAGTGTCTTATCATCTAACCTTCAAATCTTCTTAGCCTCTCCAATTCAAAAAATAAAATGTTTAAAAAATGATAAATCGCATTTAAATAATGGAGATGACCTTTTCTGATGGTGAATGCTAAGGCTGGAATATTTGTTGGAATTGCAATTGCAGTGGCAGTTGGAATTGCGTTTGCTGCTTCATACTCTTCTGTGGATACCTCTGGCTCTGAAAAACTTGAATCAGTTATAGATATGACTATTGATTCTAGTAATCCTGCTATTAGTGATGATGCAATTGTTGATGTTGAAAACCAAAATTTTGATGTAAATGAAGATGGTAAACGTCATTACACTTTAGTGGCAAAAACAGAACCTGTAGTTTCTCCATGATTCTAGTTTTAAAATTATGATTTAGATTATGTATTGTCTTTTGTACTAGTTTCTTCCCATGCTGTAACAAAATACTCATATTTGTTAGAATGTTTTGCTGATTCTTCTACCACAAACCACACATTGAGTCTGGATTTATCTCCCTCTAAAATATTGCATGGGAGTGATAATGCCTCAGCATCTCTATCATATTCTAACTCTTTGATGATTTGATCAGCTTTTGTAAAATACTGATGATCAACTATTTTATCAAAGTTCTTTGCAGATACTATGCAATTATTATCTTCCATAACTAGAATTTCAACTGGAATGGATGAGCGAACAATATTTCTTTCAAGTACCTCCTCCCAATCAACTGGCGTATATTGATTAAAGAACAAAAACACAAGACTATTTTCATTTGTTGCAAAAATCAAAATTACAACTGCCATGACTGCTAATCCTGCAAACAAAATTTTGTCATTTTTTGAACTCAACGCAACATCCTCTATTTGATACTAAATAAAAATATAAAAAAATGTATTTTGACTAAGATCCGTTAGATGACAAATCAAATGTGTATGTGATATCTACTGTCTCACCATCTGCTAGAGTAACATCTGATGTGTTAACTAGGGCAAATAGTGTTGTTGTACAGCCACGAATATCTGCATCTGTTGATTCTGCATCACAAATTCCGATTGCTTTGATTTGATCGCCTGGATACCAATTACCTGTAGATGCTGTGGCGGTAAATGTTAGTGGTCCAATTGTTGCAACTTGTGCAGATTTGGTAACAGTGCCGTCTGTTTTACAGTTTTTCTCTGCAGATGCTGAAGCATCATCAGCTGAATCGTGATCAGTGTTGAAAGTAGTGTTTGTTGTTGTTTCATCTGTTTGTTCTGTTGCTGCACTTAGACAAATTGAACCAATGTCGATGTTATCAGCTACATCAGTCAATCCTGTAAATGCGTTATCAATTAAGAAATCTTCACCTTCATCAAACAATTGATTATGTACTGTTTGTGAAAGCATTTCATTTCCATTTGCATCATTGTATGTCATTGTGGCTTGTCCGTATAGGTTAAAGCCATCATTAGTCATTGATTGTGTTCCTACTGGAATTACTAGAATTGCAATTAATCCTAATAGTCCCATAGAAGCTATCTTGTACATTAAACAAAAAACTTGTATTGTTGTTAATATAGTTAATTTCTACTTCCCATTGATGGAAAAATCCATTTCAAGGCTGTAAATTATGTTTTGAATAATTTCCCAATACTGGGAACTTGTTTTGAATTTGATTTTTCCAAAAATAATTCAAAATAAATATCATTCATGTAGATTTTTTGTATGAAAATAAAGTCAAAACTATTTTTTGGTTTTACAATAGTTGTAGCAATTACATTATTTTTAGGAATACTGACAAACTCTCAATCAAATATTGCATCTGAGGATTTTCAGTCAATTGCAGAACGTGATCTTTTAGTTATACAAAATGCTGAAAAACTACAAAGACTTGCTGTTGATTCTGAAAATGGTCAAAGAGGATTTATCATTACTGGTGATGAATCATTTTTAGAACCATATACTAAAGGTGTGGATGAATTCTTTGTTTTAATTGAACAAGAAAAGGAACTGGTATCTGACAATCCCTCACAAGTAAAGAAGTTGGAACATATTTCTCAATTATTTTCAGATTGGATAGAACTTGCTGCAGTTCCTGAAATTGAACTTGCAAGAAAAATCCATTCTTCCCAAGATAATGCTTTGGAATCAATACTATCTAATGAATCTGATATGATTTTAGATGAAATATATCAAATAATTTTGTTATTAGAAGGGAATTTACGAGATTCTGAAAATATAGATGGATTTTTGTTAATTGCAAAAATTAAGACAGATATCTATGATACTGAAGTGTCTCAACGAGAATATTTAATCTCAGGAAATGATGATTTTCTTGTTTCATTTAATAATGTCAAAATTGAATTACGTGAAAACATTCAAAATTTAGAAAATATTCTAAAAGATGATGAAGAAAACCTCCAATTGATTTACTCTATTGGTAAATTATATCAAAAATGGGATCAAGAAGTCGTCTATCCTAATATTGAATCTAGAAGAAATATTGCTGAAAATTATAATTTGAATGAAGCATCAATACTGCTTGAAAAAGGAACTGGAAAGAATATTCTTGATGAAATAAGGCTAGAATTTTCTGAATTCATTCAAGTTGAAAATGAAAACACACAACAAAAATTGGA